>NZ_JAGQCJ010000001.1 GCF_024346135.1 Cyanobium sp. CH-040
AAACGCTGCAGCGCCGACGATATTGGGGGGGAAGCCCCCTGAGAAAATAGGACGATGCCAGGATAAACCTCCACATCATTGCCACTCCATCCAGCAAGGACGCGCTGAGCGCTGCCGCAGCACAGGCGGCGCGGCAGTGCGTTCATGCGGTGTGAGAGCAGCTGATCTTGAGAGGCCAGCGCACCAGTCCCTACGGGAAGCTTGTGACCCTGCGCGCAGCTGTGGAAGCCGTGGGCGGCACGGGATGTTGCCGGTTGCCGGGGCGCTGCAAGCAGTCTTGAGACCTGAGGAGGCCTGTTCATGTCGCCTTGGGCAACCTTGAACGCTGCGGGCCGTTGTGCGATTCCTGAGGCAGTGGCGGGTCGGTGGCTAAGGCTTGAAGATCCGGGTTCAATCGTCTCAGCCCCAAGTCTCTGAGGATGAGAACGACACCTCATCAAAACTTGTGATGGCTGTGAATTCCTGAGGATCGCGTTGTGGATTGCCCTCCCGATCGCTGAACAGGACAGCCATCCCAGCGGCTTGGGCTGCCCGGCATTCAGCTGCGGAGTCGCTGACGAAGAGCACCTCCCGAGGTTCTGCTTTCAGTGCGCTGGCAATCGTGCTGTAGCTGCTGCTGCTCTGTTTTGGGCCTGTGCGCGTATCGAACCAGTGCTGGAACAGACCGCGCAAGTCGCCTGCCCTGCTGTGTTGATAGAGCAGCTGCTGTGCTGTCACCGAGCCAGAGGAATACACGGACAGCCCAAGGCCTTGTTGTCGCCAACCCCTGAGATTTTCGGCCACATCGTCAAACAGCGGTGCCACCAGCTCGCCTGAGTCGTAGCCCGCCCGCCACACCAGACCCTGCAGTTCCTTGAGAGGGGGCAGCTTGCGGTCCTGCTCGATCAGCCAGCGCAGGTAGGCGGCCGAGTCGAGCGGGTTCCGCTCCAGCAAAGCCTTGGCCTCCGGATCCGGATCCTGCCGCCAGGCCTCGTGCACCGCCTCCAGCAACCGGCGCACCTCCTCACGCGCCGGTGCCTCCCGTGCCAGAAACTCGCCCATGGCCCGCGAGGCATACGGAAAGAGGGTGCCGGCCACGAAACTCACCGGACAGGTGGTGCCTTCGATGTCGAGCAGCACCTGACGGATACCGCTGACCATGACACCGGCTTGGGTGCGTTGCAGGCGGGCAGGATCGCAGGACATGGGGATTCAGCGCTTCAGGGCAGCCAGGAGCAGCCGTCGCCAGTGCTGCTCCAGAAGGAACTCATGAATCTCCAGATGACGGCGGGCCATGGCCAGGTCCTTGCCCCACACGTACAGACCGTGACCGGCGATCAGCAGGCCATGGGGTGCCCGGGCCAGGTGCGGCCTGGCCGCGTCGCTGAGGCGTCGGAGATCCTGGTCGTTCACCAGCACCGGAACCTCCACCGTCGTGGCGTGGCTGGTGATTCCCTCCAGGCCCTTGAGCATCTCCAGGTCCTCCAGGCGCAGGAGTCCCAGACCGCCGGAGTCCGATGCGGGGCGATGGTGGTGCGACAGCAACGTGCCGGCCTGGGAGTGGGTGTGGAGCACGGCACCGGCGCCCGTTTCCGTGACGATCGCCAGATGCAGCAGGGTCTCCGCGCTGGCCCGCCCCTGCCCGTGCACCACGCTGCCCTGTCCATCCACCACGATCAGCTCGCCCGGGAGGACGCGACCCTTGTCCACGCCGCTGGGGGCCATCAGCAGCTGCAGGGGCGACTTCTCCAGCACGCAGCTGAAGTTGCCGCCCGTGCCGTCACACCAGCCGCGGTGGTGGATGGCGGCCATCGTGGCGCTCAGCTCTACGGCCAGCTGCTGCTGGAGTTCGCGGGGGATCGGAGGGGCTGACATCAGTGCTGGCAGCGGGGGCACCAGTGGCTGCTGCGTCCCCCCAGCTTCTCGCGGCGGATGGCTGTGCCGCAGGTGCGGCAGGGCTGACCGCCACGCCGGTACACCAGGGCCACCCCGCCGTAGTTGCCGTTGGTGCCGGTGAGATCGCGGAAGTCGCTGAAGGTGGTGCCTCCGGCACCGATGCTGATCTCCAGAACGCGCACGAGGGCCTCGTGCAGGGTCTCGAGCCGCGCCAGGCTCAGCCGGCCGCTGGGTGTGTGCGGGCGGATGCCGGCGCTGAACAGCGCCTCATCGGCATAGATGTTGCCCACCCCGGCCACCAGGGACTGATCCAGGAGCGCAGCCTTGATCGGCCGCCTTGAGCCGCTCAGCCGCTGCTGCAGATAGCCGGCTGTGAACGCCGCGCCGAACGGTTCAGGACCGAGGCGCTGCAGCCCGGTGATCACCGCTTCAGCGGGGATCTGCGGCGGCACCCACCACATCTGACCGAAGCTGCGGGTGTCCACGAAACGCAGTTCCTCGTCGCGCTGGCTCCAGATCCGCACCCGGGTGTGACCGCACGGAGGTCGTTGCTCGCGCAGCCAGAGGAACTGGCCGGTCATGCGCAGGTGCACGCCCCAGATCCCGGCAGTATCACCATCCTGCTGGAGATCACCCAGCAGGTACTTCCCCCGCCGTTGCCAGCCGGTGACGCAGGAGCCCTGCAGAGCGGCTGCAAAGGCGCCAGGCTCCGACGGACTGGCGATGGCCCGCTCCCGCAGCACCTCGACGCGCGCCACCTGGAAGCCATGGGTGTGCTGCTCCAGACCGCGACGCACGGTTTCGACCTCGGGGAGCTCCGGCACGGCGTCGCGGCAGCGATGCAGCCGCTCAGCGTGTCACAGCCCCGGCCGGCGCACTCGGGACGCCGGCCGGGGCTGCTTCGGGCTGGAGGCCCAGATCTGCGGCCGGGGTAAGGGAAGGGCCAGAGATCGGCTCAGGCCTTCTCCAGCTCGCTCTCGGCGAAGTTGTTGGTGTTGATGCCGCCTTCGGAGCCGCTGTAGCCGCTGTAGTTCACCTTCTCGAAGCGAACCACCACGGGGTAGCGGATGCCGGAGGTGTCCACCGACGCCACGGTGCCGACTTCGTTGAACCAGTAGGACTCGGGGCGCTTGATGCGCACCTTGTCGCCGCGGGAAATGGCCATCGCTGCGGTGAGGGTGGAGGCTGCCAGAGGGAAGATACCCGCGCTCGCCGGGGGCGCCGGGACCGACGTCACGTTTCGTCGTCCAAGCCGTCATCGCAGCCCGCGGCCCGCGTGGGAGCATCGGCCCCTGTGCCTCGCCCCTGTGCCCGCATCCTCCATGGCTCTGGACGCGCCCGAGGCTCCGGTTTTCAGCCTCGACCTGCCTGACCCCGACAGTGACGCCATCAGCACGATGGAGTTCCTGGCCCGGCTGGAGCAGGCCTGGGCCGTGTGCGACCGCTTCGACCTGCACACCGAGATCTGGCGGGGACGGATCCTGCGGGCCGTGCGCGACCGCGAGAAGCGCGGCGGCGAGGGACGCGGCACCGGGTTTCTGCAGTGGCTGCGCGAGCGTGAGATCAGCAAGACCCGCGCCTACACCCTGATCCAGCTGGCCGAGTCGGCCGACCGGATGCTGGCCGAGGGGGTGCTGGAGGAGGCAAGCGTCAACCAGTTCTCCAAGCGGGCCTTTCTGGAGACCGCCGAGGCCGATCCCGAAGTGCAGCTGATGATCTCCGAGGCCGCCAACGACGGCCAGCAGATCACCCGCAAGCAGGTGCGGCGCCTGGCGGACGAGTTCACGGCGGCCACCAGTCCGCTGCTGCCTGAGGAGGTGCGCCAGCGCACGGCGGAGAACCTCCTGCCGCCGCGGGCGGTGGCGCCGCTGGTGAAGGAGCTGGCCAAGCTGCCCGAGGAGCAGCAGGACGATCTGCGACGGGTGCTGCGCGAGGAGCCGGAACTCGTGCGGGTGCGGGAGGTGACCAGCACGGCCCGCTGGCTGAGCAAGGCGGCCGAGGCCGCGCTGGCGGTGCGGGCGTTTCAGCAGGGGGAGCTGGATTTCGAGAAGGCCCTGCAGGAGGCCCAGCGGCTTGATTCCCTGGGGCTGCTGGCCGATGCCGTGGGCCAGGCCCAGGCCCTGGAGGCCGCCGTGCTCAAGCTGCACACCAGCTGGCGGCGCCTGAACGGCCTGCAGGAACGGCTCTGGGTGGAGAGCGGTAGCAGTACGCCCCATCTGCGCGAGCTGCTCACGGCCCTGCAATCCCTGAGCGGCAGCACCCTGCGGGTGTCGCTGGGGGAGCTGGCGGGCGGCAAGCGGGTGCGGCTGCAGCTGGTGGAGGAGTCGCCGGATCAGCTCGAACCACCGGTTCTGCCCTGATCGCGCTGGCACCTGTCGCCGGCATCGGTATCCTTCCGGCGGTTCCTGCAGGTGGCGTTGCCTGATCTTCTCGAGCAGGCCCTGCGGCGCCATTTCGGGTGGGACGGATTCCGGCCAGGCCAGCGTCCGGTGGTGGAAGCCCTCCTGGAGGGGCGCGACTGCCTGGCGGTGCTGCCCACCGGCGCCGGCAAATCCCTGTGCTTCCAGCTGCCGGCCCTGGTGCGCGAGGGGCTGGTGCTGGTGGTCTCCCCCCTGGTGGCGCTCATGCAGGACCAGGTGGAGCAGCTGCAGCGCCGTGGCATCGCGGCGGCATGCCTGCACGGCGGGCTGGAGAACGGGGAGCGGCTGCAGCTGTTGCGGCGCATCCGTGAGCGCCGGTTGAGGCTGCTCTATCTGGCTCCGGAGCGGCTGCAGGTGGAGTCGACCCGCCAGCTGCTCGACGACCTGCTGGCGGAGGGAGGCCTGGTGGCCCTGGCGGTGGATGAGGCCCACTGCATCAGCGCCTGGGGCCACGACTTCCGCCCGGACTACCGCCGGCTGGGCCAGCTGCGGCGCCTCTGCCCGGGAGTGCCGCTGGTGGCCCTGAGCGCCACGGCCGCGCCACGGGTGCGGGCCGACATCATCCGTCTGCTCGAGCTGCGCCGCCCCCTGATCCAGGTGCGTTCCGCCCGCCGCAGCAACCTGCACTACGCCATGCGCCGGCGTCCTGCCGATCCCCTGCCGCAGGTGCTGGAGGCCATCTCCGGGGCCCGGGGAGCGGTGCTGGTCTATGCCCGTGCCCGCCGTTCGGTGGAGCAGTGGGCCGCCCGGCTGCAGGCCGCCGGTGTGGACGCGCTGCCGTACCACGCCGGCCTGGATCCCGGCCGGCGGCGGCAGGCCCTGGCTCACTTTCAGGAGCAGCCCCGGCCGGTGCTGGTGGCCACTGTGGCCTTCGGCATGGGGGTCGACCGCCCCGATGTGGGTCTGGTGCTGCACCTTGACCTGCCGGCCACCGCCGAGGGCTATCTGCAGGAGTCGGGCCGGGCCGGCCGCGATGGTGGCCCCGCCCGTTGCCTGGTGCTGTTCGATCCGGCTGACCGCACCAGCCTGGGCTGGGCGATCCGTGCCGCCGGAGGGGACGGCGCTGAGGCTGGGCCCGATGGCGAACGGCAGCGGCTGGAGCTGGCTCAGCGGCAGCTGCGGCGCATCGAGGCGGTGGCGGAGGGCGAGGGCTGCCGCGAGCAGGCCCTGCTGCTGACGGTGGGCGAGCTGGTGCCGCCCTGCGGTCGCTGTGATCGCTGCGAGGAGCGCCGCAGCGGCTCCCTGCGGCAACGGGACTGGTCCCAGCAGGCGGCCCAGCTGCTGGCGCTGCTGGGGGAGCAGCGGGGCAGGGCCCTGCGCAGCCTGGTGGAGGAGCTGGCGGACCGTGGGGGCCGGGACGAGGACCGCTGGGCCTGGCTGGCGCGCCGGCTGGTGGAGGAGGAGCTGATCAGCGAGAGCGATGACGGCGCCCAGCGCCTCTACCTGAAACCGACGGGCCGGCAGTATCTGCGCGAGCCCTGGCCGCTGCGCTGGGCGGCCTGAGCCGAGCGGCCAGGGTCGGCAGCGCTGTCCCAGCTGTTCTGTTTCAGCAGCCCTGTCTCAGCTGCCCTTCTCCTTGCAGATGTCCTGCACCAGCTTCTTCTCGAAGTCCTGGCCCGGAGTTTCCCAGCTGTTCCACTGGCCCGCCGGCGTCGTGGTGTTGAGTTTGCGGGCCGTGCAGTTCACCGCCAGGTAACGGGCCTTGCCATCGCTGTTCAGGCTGGGGGCGACGTAGCTCCCTCCCATCGACTGCCAGTTGGCCCAGTCGATCTGCAGCGGGCCGTAGCTGCGCCAGTCGCCGCCGCTCGATGGGGCGCGGGTGGTGGAGCGGGCGGCAATGGCGGCTGGTCCTGCCGCAGCAGCCTGGGCCGGGCTCTTCGCCGGGGTGCTGCCCCGGGGGGTCGCGGCGGAGCTCGTGGCAGAGGGCACCGCTCCTGGCTGAGTGGGTGTCAGCCCGCCGGTGGCGGCGGCTATCCGGCTGGCCGACCCGGCTGGGCTGCGCACACTGGTGGTCTGCACTGCCGCCGGCTGCAGGCGCGCCTGGGCCTGGGGCCGGGTGCGGGCCTCGGGGCTGGCGGTCGGGGCGGCGGCTGTGGAGCCGGCTGAAGCCGCCGGTGCAGCGACCGTGGCCTTCGCTGCCGTGGCTGTGCTGGCTGTGTTGGATCGACTGGGTGTGCCGGCTGTAGCGGCCGTGGCGCCTGCTCTGACCGGGCTCGTCGTGGTGGTGCTCGCCGGAGCGGGCTCTGTTCGGCCGGCGGTTGGCGCCGACTGAGGCGTGGGCGCGGCTGCCGCTGGCCGGCTGCCGGCAGCCGGAGTGGATTCGCTCCTGCTCTGGGCCTGGACTTGCGCCTGGACCTGGGGTTGGGGTTGAGCCTGCGGTTGCTGAGCGGGCGCGGGAGCCGGGCGCGGCGCAGGCTGGGCGACCTGCTGGGGAGCGGGCTGGGCGGAGGCCTGGGGTTTGGCGGCCTGCGGAGATGGCGCCGGGCGGGGTGCTGCGGCGGGGGGGGTGCCGCGCAGCTGCAGACGCGTGCCCGACAGCAGTCGATCGGGATCCTCGATGCGGTTCAGGGCCACGAGCCGCTCCACCGTGGTCCCGTACCGCTCGGCGATCACAGAGAGGCTCTCCCCGCTCTGCACCACGTGCTGGCGCGCATTGCGGTCCGGCGCGGCGGGTGGCGCGGTGGCGCCGGCCGGTCTGGAGGTCTGGGGTCTGGGCGACACGGGCACCTGCAGCCGGGTGCCGCTCATCACCAGATCGGGGTTCCGGAGCCCGTTCAGCTGGATCAGGCGGTCCGTGCTGGTGTTGAACCGCGTCGCGATGTCCGAGAGGGTCTCGCCGCTCTTGACGGTGTAGGGCGCGGTGGGCTGGGTGCTGCGGGCCGCCGGGGCAGGCCCGCGCCCACCACTGCCGGGAATGATGAGACGCTGGCCGGCCACCACCAGGTCGGGATCGCTGATGCCGTTGGCCTGCATCAGGCGCGACACGCTGATGCCATGGCGGGCAGCGATGTCCGAGAGGGTGTCGCCGGCCTGTACCGTCACGCTCCCCCCGCTGCCGGCAGAGCCGCCGCCGCCACGGCTTCCGCCACCGGGGATGGTGAGGCGCTGTCCCACCACCACCAGGTCGGGGTCGCTGATGCCATTGGCCTGCATCAGGCGCGACACGCTGATGCCATGGCGCGCAGCGATGTCCGAGAGCGTGTCGCCTTCCCTGACCACCACCACCGCCTGAGCCCTGGCCGGTGTGGGGAGGAGCGTGGGCCCGGGCAGGGCCAGGGCCAGGGCCAGGGCAGCAAGGGTGCGGCGCATGGGCTCCGGGGATCACTGGTCGAACCTTAAGGGGCACTTTGCGGTCGATCCAGTGGCTCCGGAGCGAATCCGCGGGGGGGCGCGGGGTCAGCCGAGCAGGCGCCGCACCAGGCCGAGCTTGCCGGCGTAGGGGGGGTAGCGCAGCGGCAGATCCAGCCAGAAGGGCCGCCTGAGCACGCTGCGCAGATGGGAGAAGGTGAGGAAGCCGGCCTCGCCGTGGTAGCGGCCCATGCCGCTCTCGCCCACACCGCCGAACCCCAGCTGGCTGGCCCCGGCCTGCATCACCACATCGTTGAAGCACACGCCGCCGGAGCTGGTGCTCTCCAGGGTGCGTTCCTGGGCCTGGCGGTCGTGGCTGAACAGATAGAGCGCCAGGGGTTTCGGCCGCCCGCGCACCTGCTCGAGCGCTTCCTCCAGGTGGGCCACGCTGACGATCGGCAGCAGGGGGCCGAACAGTTCCTCCTGCATCAGCGGGTCGTCGGCGGAGTCCACGCTCAGCAGGGTGGGTTCGATGCGCCGCCGGGCCGGATCGCAGCGCCCACCATGCAGCACCTGGCCCCGTTCCCGTGCGCCCGAGAGCAGGGCCGCCAGCCTGTCGTACTGCGCCTGGTTGACGATCGCGCCGAGATCCTCGCTCTGCAGGGGATCGGAGCCGTGGAAGCGCTCCAGCTCCGCTGCCAGGGCCTCCACCAGGCGGTCGCGCAGCGGGGCCTCCACCAGCACGTGGTCGGGGGCGACGCAGGTCTGGCCGGCGTTGATGCTCTTGCCCCAGGCCAGCCGCCGCGCCGTCACGGCCAGGTCGGCATCGGCGAGCACGATGGCGGGGCTCTTGCCGCCCAGCTCCAGGGTCACCGGGGTGAGGTGGCGCGCCGCTGCGGCCATCACCAGTCGACCCACCCGGCCGCCGCCGGTGAAGAAGATGTGATCGAAGCGCTCCTCCAGCAGCCCGGCGGCCACGCTGCCGTCGCCGCACACCACCTGCACGATCTCGGGCGGGAACGCCTCGGCGATCACCTCGGCGATCAGGGCCGCCGTGGCGGGTGCGTGTTCGGAGGGCTTCAGCACCACGCTGTTGCCGGCGGCCAGGGCGCTCACCAGGGGGTGCAGGCAGAGCTGGAAGGGGTAGTTCCAGGGGCCGATGATCAGCACGCAGCCCAGGGGCTCCGCCAGCTCGAAGGCGCGGCCGGGCTTGAGGGGCAGATCGGCCGGCACGGGCCGGGGCGCCATCCAGCGGCGCAGGCGCCGGCGGGTGAGTTTCAGTTCCTGCTGCACAGCCACCAGCTCGAAGCTGGCCTCCAGGGCCGGTTTGCCCAGGTCGGCGGCCAGGGCCTCGAGCACCGCTGCGTGGTGGCGATGCAGCAGGGCGGAGAGGCGATCGAGCTGCTCCAGCCGCCAGGCAAGCGGCCGGGTGAGACCGCGGCTCACCGGTTCGCGCATGGCCTCGATCGGGGTCGACAGCATCGGGGTCGCCAGCATCGAACTGGTGGTGGGCATGCCGCAGGCCTGAGGTCGGCATGTCACCCTGGCAAACGCCGGTGGGCGGTGTGACGCACCCGGCGCGGCCCCCAGGACGGCTCAGGGGCAGGACGGCTCAGGGGCGAAAGCTGCTCAGCCCTGTGTAAGCCGGCCGGGGCGGCTGGGTGGGGGGTGAGGGCTAAGAGAAGCCCTTGACGAGACTTGAACTCGTGACCTCTCCCTTACCAAGGGAGTGCTCTACCGCTGAGCTACAAGGGCATGTGGAAGGTGGGCCGGGTTGGATTTGAACCAACGTAGGCAGAGCCAGCGGATTTACAGTCCGCCCCCATTAACCACTCGGGCACCGACCCGAACCACACCCCAAGAACTTACCAGCCAGCCTCCCTGCCCACGCCCATGCAGCTGCTCGCCATCCACGGCCCCAACCTCAACCTGCTGGGCAGCCGGGAGCCGGGGCTGTACGGCAGCGCCAGCCTCGAGCAGATCAACGACGACCTGCGCTGCCGCGCCGGCTCGCTGGGGGTGGAGGTCGACTGCTTCCAGAGCAACCATGAGGGGGCCCTGGTGGACCGCATCCACGACGCGCGCGGGCAGGTGGACGGGATCCTGATCAATGCGGGGGCCTACACCCACACCTCGATCGCCATCCGCGACGCCCTGCTGGCGGTGGCCATCCCCTACGTGGAGCTGCACCTGAGCAACGTCCATACCCGCGAGCCCTTCCGGCATCACTCCTTCCTGGCCGACAGGGCGGTGGGGGTCATCTGCGGCTTCGGGGCCGGCAGCTACGGTCTGGCGCTGGAGGGTCTGGTGGCCCATCTGCGCGCCCAGCCGTGACCGTTGCCCCGCCCCAGCCCGTCGCCGCCCGGATCCGCTGGCTCGCCGCCCCCAGTTCCGGCGCCTGGCTGGAGCAGGCCCTGGCCCAGCCCGATCTGGTGCTGATCGATCACGCCCACTGCGAGCGCAAGGCGGCGGGAGCGGCCCTGCAGCTGATGTTCCGCTATCCCGGCGACGAGCAGCTGGCGGCGGTGCTCAGTCCCCTGGCGCGGGAGGAGCTGGACCATTTCGAGCGCGTGCTGGCCCTGCTTCGGTGCCGCGGTGTCGCCCTGCGGCCCCTGGCGGCGCCGTCCTATGGGAGTGAACTCAGCCGGGCGGTGCGGCGTCAGGAGCCCGGGCGCATGCTGGATGCGTTTCTGGTGGCGGGGCTGATCGAAGCCCGCAGCCACGAGCGCATGGGCCTGCTGGCCGAGCACTCCCCCGAGGCGGAGCTGCGCCAGCTCTACGGCGACCTGCTGGCCAGCGAGGCCCGCCACTTCGGCCTCTACTGGCTGCTGTGCGAGCAGCGCTGGCCCAGGCCGGTGGTGATGGAGCGCCTCGAGGAGCTGGCCGCGCTGGAGAGCCGGTGCCTGGCGGCCCTCCCCGCCGCGGGGGAGGGGGTGCGCATGCATTCCCCCGGTGTCGAGCTGCCCCCCCGGTGAGCTGCCGCCGGCGGCGTCAGCCCCAGCCGATCAGGCCGGCGAATTGACCGGCCAGCAGTCCCACCGGCGTACCGGCGCTGCGCGCCAGCTCCACCTCCACATCCCCCTCGAGGCTGGCCACCAGGTCGGGGTCCAGCTGCAGCAGCCGCAGCAGGCGGCCGTAGGCCAGCCGTTCGCGGACATTGATGCTTCCGTGGTCGCCGCTTCGGCGGCTGGAGCGGATCACCCCATAGGCCAGCTGCAGTGCCCGCTGCCGCTGCTCAGGTGTGGTCAAGGCTGCCACCAGCGCGTCCAGCCCCTCCACGGGGAGGCTGGCCGGGTTGGCGGTGGACAGGGTCTGATCGAGCTGGCGCTGGTGGTCGGCATCGTGCCTGCCGGCCCGGGCGATGGCCTGGGACAGACGCTGACGCTCCTCCTCGCTCAGCTCGCCATCGGCCCAGGCCACGGTGGCGCCGATGCGGAAGAGGGCCAGCTCGGCGTCCATCAGCCGGCCGCTGCCAGCAGCTGATCGAGCAGCGGGTAGGCAGCGGCGATCGGATCGCCCGTGAAGCTCGCCACCCAGCCGTCGGGGTTGTGGAAGAAGCGCAGGGCACAGAAGCGGGGTTCAGGCCCCATGTCGAACCAGTGGCGGGTGCCTGCGGGCACGGCGATCCAGTCGTCGGCCTCGCAGATCAGCTGCAGCACCTCATCCGCCAGATGCAGGCAGAACAGCCCCCGGCCCTCCACGAAGAAACGCACCTCGTCCTCGCTGTGGGTGTGTTCGGCCAGGAATTTGCGGCGCAGCTCCTGCCGGCCGGGGTGATCGGGGGTGAGGCGGATCGCATCCACGGTGGGGTAGCCACCCACCTCCCGCATCCGGGCGATCTCGTCGGCGTAGGCGTCGAGAATCTGCTCCGGGGAAGCGCCGGGCGGCAGGGTGGCCCGGGCCGGCCAGCGCTCGAAGCGGATGCCCCGCGCGGCCAGCTGCCGCTGGATCTCCTCAGCGTCGCTGCTCACCAGTTCCGGCCGCGGCTGATGGGCGCCGGTTTCAGCATCCGGATCCTGCGGTGCGCTGGCCGGGCTGGCAGGGTGCCGGTAGATGGTGAGCAAACTCATGGGTGGCCCAGCGCCGCTGCAGATCAGCGTAGGGGCGGCTGCCGCCGGCGTGACGCTGGTGGGGGTGGGCCCCGGCGATCCGGAGCTGCTCAGCGTGGCGGCACTGCGGGCGATCCGCGCGGCCGCGGTGGTGGCCTATCCGGTGGCCCGGACCGGCGGCGAGGGCATGGCCGCCGCCATCGCCGCGCCCTGGCTGCTCCCCGGGCAGCGCCGCCTGCCGCTGCTCTTTCCGATGGTGGCCGAAGCCGCCCCGCGCATCGCCGCCTGGCATGCCGCCGCCGATGCCCTGGCGGCGGAGGTCGCCGCCGGCTGGCCGGTGGTGCTGCTCTGCGAAGGTGACGTGTCGCTCTTCGCCAGCAGCGGCTATGTGCAGCTGGCCCTGCGTCAACGCCATCCCCACTGTCCGGTGCGGCTCGTGCCGGGGGTGCCGGCCGTGTGCGCGGCCGCGGCGATGGCCGCCGCCGCCGGCATCCCCTGGCCGCTGGCGCTGCAGAGCGAGGGCCTGCTGATCCGCCCCACGCCGGAGAGCGCCTCCGGACTGGCGGACCTCCTGGACCAGGCCGCCGCCACGGCCACGACCGTGGCCCTGCTCAAGCTCGGCCGGCGCTGGCCGTGGGTGCGGGAGCTGCTGGAACGCCGGGGACTGCTGGACGGCGCTCTGCTGGCCCAGCGGGTGGGCTGGCCCGACCAGCTGCTGGCCCCGGCGTCGGCGGTGCCGGCGGAGGTGCGGCCCTACTTCTCCCTGCTGCTGATCCGTCAGGGCTGGCCGGCGGTGCTGCCCTGAGCGGCTTCCGCCCTGGCCAGCAGCGCCAGCGCCTCGGCGGGGGTGGGGGCGCGCATCAGGGCGTGACGCAGCTGGGGGGCGCCTGGGAAGCCATTGCAGGTCCAGCTGAGGTGTTTGCGGGCGATCAGCAGGCCGTGGTCGCCCCTGGCGGCCACCAGGGCCCGCAGCTGCTCGGCCGCCAGGGCCAGCTTTTCGGCGGCGCCGGGGGTGGGCGGGATCGGTCGGCCGCTGAGGGCGGCATCGAGCTGGCCCACCAGCCAGGGGGCGCCCATGGTGCCGCGGCCCACCATCACCCCATCGGCGCCGGTCTCGGCCAGGCAGCGCAGGGCGTCTTCGGGGCTGTTGATGTCGCCGTTGGCGATCACGGGAATCGCCAGGGCCTGCTTCACGGCGGCGATGGCACCCCAGTCGGCGCGGCCCTTGAAGCCCTGCTCGCGGGTGCGGCCGTGCAGGGTGAGCAGCTGGGCGCCGGCGGCCTCCAGCTGACGGCACCAAGGGATCGGCTCGGCGTCGCTGCCGCACCAGCCCAGGCGGGTTTTCACCGTGACCGGGATGGCCACGGCCGCGGCCACGGTGTCCACGATCCGGGCGGCCAGACCGGGCTCGCGGATCAGGCCACTGCCGCCGCCTTTCTTGGCGATCTTCTTCACCGGACAGCCCATGTTGATGTCGATCAGGAAGGCACCGGCGGCCTCGGCGCGGCGGGCCGCCTCGGCCATGGCGGCGGGCCGGTGATCAAACAGCTGCACGCCGATCGGGCCGGCCTCCTCGGCCAGCTCCTCCACCTTGCGGCGGCCGTGACCCAGCTCCAGGCTGGTGGCGTTCACCATCTCGGTGAACAGCAGCGCATCGGGCGCCCAGCGCCGCACCAGCTCCCGGAAGATGCGGTCACTCACCCCCGCCAGCGGCGACTGCAGCACCCGGCAGCGCAGTGCCCGCGGGGTGCCGCGGCCGGCCAGCTGGAGCGGCGCCAGGGAGTGGTGCGGAGCGGTGATCATGGTGATCCGATTGTGATGCTCCAGGCCGATGGCTCCCGATCAGGCCGCCACCACCCCGGCTGCCTACCCCCTGAGCCGGGCACTGCTGGAGGCGGTGCTGGCCGACCGCACCAGCGATCGCTTCGTGTGTGAACTGATCTGGCCGCGCCTGGACTATGCGCCCGATGGCTCCGGCACCTGGTGCGCGGGCCCGGCGACAAGCGACGCCTGGCGGGAGCCGTTCCCGGTCGAACCCCAGTTCATCGCCGAGCGGCCCCCCGCGGTGGCGCTCACCCGCTCGATTGCCAGGGAGCACAAGAAGCTGCTGAAGGAGCAACTGGGCTTCACGGGCTACCGGATCGGCGAGCTCTACCCGCGCCGCACCCGCCGCGCCACCGCCGTGAACTGGCTGCTGGCCCACCTGGCCGAGCGCGGCGAGCCGCTGCCGGACACGGGCCCGCTGCCGGAGCTGCTGCCGGCGCCGGTCGATCCGGTGGCCGGCCATCCCGGCGATCTGCCGGTGCGCTGACGGGAGGGGGAACAGGCTTATCGATGGGGCACCAGTTGTGGCGGGTTTGGTGAGCGCACCGCAGGGGGGGCGGGTCTGTAGGGTCGATTCAGGACAGTTGTTGAGATAAGCCGTTTTGACCCTGCCGGTCGTTGCCATCATCGGCCGCCCCAACGTGGGCAAATCCACCCTGGTGAATCGTCTCTGCCGCAGCCGCGAGGCGATCGTGCACGACGAACCGGGCGTGACCCGTGACCGCACCTACCAGGAGGGTTTCTGGGGCGATCGCACCTTCAAGGTGGTGGACACCGGCGGCCTGGTGTTCGACGACGACAGCGAATTCCTGCCGGAGATCCGCGAGCAGGCCAACCTGGCCCTGGCGGAGGCCGCGGTGGCCCTGGTGATCGTGGATGGCCAGCAGGGCTGCACGGCGGCCGATGAGGCGATCGCCACCTGGCTGCGCGGCCACGACGTGCCCGTGCTGCTGGCGGTGAACAAGTGCGAGTCGCCCGAGGCCGGCCTGGCCATGGCGGCCGAGTTCTGGGGGCTGGGCCTGGGCGAACCCCATCCGATCTCGGCGATCCACGGCGCCGGCACCGGCGATCTCCTGGATCAGGTGATCAGCTTTCTGCCCCCCACCAGTGAGGAAGGGGCCGAGGAGCCGATCCAGATGGCGATCATCGGCCGCCCCAACGTGGGCAAATCCAGCCTGCTCAATGCCATCTGCGGGGAGCAGCGGGCGATCGTGAGCCCGATCCGCGGCACCACCCGCGACACGATCGACACCACGGTGGAGCGCGAGAACCACACCTGGAAGATTCTCGACACCGCCGGCATCCGCCGCAAGCGCTCGGTGAACTACGGGCCGGAGTTCTTCGGCATCAACCGCAGCTTCAAGGCGATCGAGCGCTCGGATGTGTGCGTGCTGGTGATCGATGCCCTCGATGGCGTCACCGAACAGGATCAGCGCCTGGCGGGCCGCATCGAGGAGGACGGCCGCGCCTGCGTGGTGGTGGTGAACAAGTGGGACGCGATCGAAAAGGACTCCCACACCATGCCGGCGATGGAAAAAGAACTCCGCGCCAAGCTCTATTTCCTCGACTGGGCGCCGATGCTGTTCACCTCGGCCCTCACCGGCCAGCGGGTGCAGAGCATCTTCGCCCTGGCCCTGCTGGCGGTGGAGCAGCACCGCCGCCGGGTGAGCACCTCCGTGGTGAATGAGGTGCTCACCGAGGCGCTCAGCTGGCGCACGCCGCCCACCAGCCGCGGCGGCCGCCAGGGCCGCCTCTACTACGGCACCCAGGTGGCCACCCGGCCGCCCAGCTTCACGCTGTTCGTCAACGACCCCAAGCTGTTCGGCGACACCTACCGCCGCTACATCGAGCGTCAGATCCGTGAGGGACTGGGCTTCGAGGGCACGCCGATCCGGCTGTTCTGGCGGGGCAAGCAGCAGCGTGACGCCGAGCGCGACCTGGCCCGCGTCAAGCGCTGAGGAGCTTGTCCTGAGTGGACTTCCTGCGTCAGCTGCCGATCGGCCAGTTCGTGGCGGAGGAGCCCGGGCCGGCGGCGGGCCGGCGGAGCGGCAGCTGGCTGCGCCGCCTCGATGCCCGCCTCAAGCTGGCCTGGACCGTGGCCTTCCTGGTGACCCCCATCCTGGCCGGGGTGCCCTGGCGTCTGGCCCTGGTGGGTCTGCTGCTGCTGATCACCGCCTGCAGCGGTCTCCCCTGGAGGGTGTGGCGGCGCAGCCTGCCGCTGCTCCTGGCCCTGGCGCTGCTGGTGGGTGGCCTGGCCCTGTTCCTGCCCACCGGCGGTGTGCCGCCCGCACCGCTGCAGCGCCCGCCGGCGGAGGTGCGTCTGGCGTCCGGCTCACCGCTGGAGCCTCCGCCGGAGCGCAGCGGCAGAGCCTGGGAACTGCTGCGTCTGGGGCCCGCGCAGCTGGGGCCGCTCAGCCTGGGGCCCCTGGTCGTCACCCGGCGCTCGGCCCAGCTGGCCCTCAATGGCTCCACGCTCCTGGTCACCCTGGTGCACAGCGCCAACCTGATGCTGCTCACCACCCGACCCGAGGAGCTGGTGTGGGCGATCAGCTGGCTGCTGGCGCCCCTGGGCCGTCTGGGCTGGCCGGTGCAGCGGCTCGGCTTCACCCTGCTGCTGTCGCTGCGCTTCCTCCCCCTGGTGCAGGAAGAGCTGCAGAACCTGCTGCGCTCCCTGGCCACCAGGGCGGTGAATCTGCGCCGTCTGGGCTGGAAGCCATCCCTGGGCCTGGTGCTGGCGGTGGGGGAGCGGCTGCTGGCCAACCTGCTGCTCCGGGCGGAGCAGGGGGCCGAGGCCCTGCTCGCCCGGGGAGGGCTGTGGCTGCCCCCTGAGCAGCTGCACCGTCCCTCGCCACCACGGCCCTGGCTCAACCTGGCGGCTCTCCTGGGCCTGATCGCCCTGGTTGGGCTGCGCTGGAGTGTTGGTGGTACGCGGTGAACTTAAATACCGGCACTGCCCTTGCCCGATGGCGGCGTGACCTCTGAGCGCTATCTCAACCACCCCACCTTCGGGATGCTCTATCGCGTGGCTCCGGTGGCCGATGGGCGTGATCTCTACGCCACCCTCTACGCCCAGCGGATCTTCTTCGTGGTCACCCTCCAGCCCCGTGGCGCCAGCTTCGAGGTGGTGCCGCTGATGGATGCGCGCCACTTCGCCGAGCAGAATCTGGCCCGCGCCCGCCGCGAGGGCTCCGCTGCCCACACCTACTGGCGGCAGTTGTTTGACCAGACCTTCATCTGACCCGCCGGTTCCGGATCCGGAGCTGGCTTCCGGCGCCTCCCTGGCGCTGCGGCTGGCCGCCCTGCACCGCCAGCTCCCCGGGCGCACCCGTCTGCTGGCGGTGAGCAAGGGCCAGTCCGCAGCCCTGGTGCGGGAGGCGGTGGCTGCGGGCCAGCGCAGCTTCGGCGAGAGCCGCCTGCAGGAAGCCGCGGCCAAGCAGGCCGAGCTGGCCGATCTGGAGCCGCTGGACTGGCATTTCATCGGCCGCCTGCAGGCCAACAAGGCCCGGGGGGTGCTGCGGCACTTCGGCACGATCCACTCCCTGGACAGCCTGGCGCTGGCCCGGCGGCTGGCGCGCATCGCCGCCGAGGAGGGCCTCAGCCCCGCGGTGCTCTACCAGGTGAAGCTGCGCCCCGATCCCGCCAAGACCGGGTTCGCAGCCGAGGAGCTGCGGGCGTGCTGGCCAGAGCTGGCAAGCCTGGAGCCCCTGCGCGGCGTGGGGCTGATGACGATCGCACCCCTGGGGCTGGATGCCGCCGCGCGCCTGGAGCTGTTCCGGGAGTGCGCCGCCCTGGCCGCGGAGCTGGGTCTGACCGAGCTCTCGATGGGCATGAGCGGCGACTGGCGGGAGGCCGCCCAGGCGGGCAGCACCTGGGTGCGGCTGGGCACGGCGCTGTTCGGGGCCCGCCCGGGTGGTCCCACCGGCCCGGACTGAGCCCGCCGCGCATGCCGGACATCGCTTTCGCGGCTTGCGATCTCCTCCGTGAGACGCTATTCAGGTTCAAAGCTTCCCGCGAGGTTTGCTCCGTGTCGTTGTTCTCCCGCCTGCGTGCCGTCGTCTCCGGCGACGACTACCTCGACGGCGACTACGACGATGAGCTCGACTACGACGGCGGCGAGTACCCCGACACCCCTCCTCCCGCGAGCGTGAGCCGCACCAGCGCCCTGGCGCTGAGCAGCGACTTCAGCGCCGAGGACCCCTTCGCCGGCACCAACGTGATCGGCATGCCGGGCATCTCCACCGCCGCGGCTGAGGTCACCCTGATGGAGCCCCGCAGCTTCGATGAGATGCCCCGGGCGATCCAGGCCCTGCGCGAACGCAAGACTGTGATCCTCAACCTCACGATGATGGAGCCGGATCAGGCTCAGCGCGCGGTGGACTTCGTGGCCGGCGGCACCTTCGCCATCGATGGCCACCAGGAGCGGGTGGGCGAAAGCATCTTCCTGTTCGCGCCCAGCTGTGTCACCGTCACCACCTCCGGCGGTGAGGATGCCGCTGCCTCCACGGTGGTGAGCCGCAGCCCGGTGCCGGAGCAGGATGCCGCCCCGAGCCCGGCCTGGGGCCGGGAGAGCAGCGTCCTCTGAGCCCGCCGGCTCCGGCTGCCACCGGCCAGGAGCGTCGGCCGGCCCTGGGTGTGGTGGGCCTGGGCCAGATGGCCCAGGCCCTGCTGCTGCCGTTGCTCGAAGCCCGGCTGGTGCCGGCGGCCGAGGTGCGGGCCGTGGTGGGCAGCTCCGCTTCAGCGGAACGGCTCAGCGCCGCTCTGGGCCTGGCCGTGAGCACCGACCCGGGACCGGCCTGGCTGGCTCCGGTGGTGCTGCTGGCGGTGAAGCCCCAGCAGCTGGAGGCCGTGGCCGCCGCCGTGCCACCGGGCGCCTCCGGCCTGCTGATCTCCGTGCTCGCGGGGGTCACCGTGGAGCGGCTGGAGCGGGTGTTTCCGCAGTGGCGCTGTGTGCGGGCCGTGCCCAACACCCCGGCGCTGGTGCGCCATGGACTCACCGGCCTGGCCTGGGGAACCGGCGTGAGCGACGAGCAGCGCCAGTGGGTGCTGCGTCTGTTCGCCCAGGTGGGGGACGTGGTCGAGCTGCCCCAGAGTCAGCTGGATGCCTTCCTGGCCCTCACCTCGTCCGGGCCGGCCTTCGTGGCCCTGGTGGCCGAGGCCATGGCCGATGGCGCCGTGGCGGCGGGACTGCCGCGTGCGCGGGCCCGCGACCTGGCGCAGCGCACCCTGGCGGGCACGGCCGCCCTGCTGGAGCAGCGCAACCTGCATCCCGGTGAGCTCAAGGACATGGTGAGCTCGCCGGCCGGCACCACCATCGCCGGGCTGCGGGTGCTGGAACGGGGCGGCCTGCGCTCGGCCCTGCTGGAGGCCGTGCTGGCCGCCGCCGAGCGCAGCCGCCAGCTGGCCTGAGCCGGCCCCTCACTCCCCGGTGCGCGCCTCGCCCAGCCGGGGTTCGCTGCCCGCCAGCAGCCGGGCGAGGTTGCTGCGGTGGCGCCAGATCACCAGAACGCTGGTGACCAGGGCCAGCAGCAGGTAGGGCCAGCGCAGGTCCATGCCCTGTTGCCGGAACCAGGCCAGCATCAGCAGAGGCAGCGCCACCGCCGCCGCCACGCTGGAGAGCGACACGATGCGGCTGGCGGTCAGCACCGTGAGAAACACCCCGAGGCAGGCCAGGCCAACCGGCCACGACAGCCCCAGCAGCATGCCCAGCGCCGTGGCCACCGCCTTGCCGCCGCGCCAGCCCAGCCACACCGGCCAGATGTGGCCCGCCAGGGCCGCCAGGCCGGCAGCCACCACCCAGCCATCGGTGCCCGTCTGCGAGGGATCGAGCAGGGTGCGGGCCAGCAGCACCGCCGCGGTGCCCTTGAACACGTCCACCAGCAGCACCGCCAGGGCCGGGGCCTTGCCCACCACCCGCAGCACGTTGGTGGCGCCGGTGGAGCCGGAGCCCTCCCGGCGGATGTCGATGCCCTTCAGCCAGCGGCCGGCCAGGTAGCCGCTGGGGATCGAACCGAGCAGGTAGCCGGCGAGCAGCAGCGGCAGGGCGAGGGGCGGAAGCATCGGCGGAAGGGCTGAGCGCCCCTCAGTAGTACTCCTCCTCGCGCATCAGCTCACCGGGGCCGGGAGCGAAGGCCAGCCAGAGCGGAAACTGCAGGATCGGGATCTCCACGCCGGGCTCGGCCGCGTCGATCACGATGAAGGGCAGCTCGCCGCGTTCCTCCAGCCGGTCGGCCCGCTCGATCAGGGCCTCGGGGCGCTCGAACAGCACGATGCCGCTGCTGGGGCCGAAGTCCTCGCGGCCCAGGCCGAGGCAGTCCTGCAGACTGCGCCGCCACTCGCCCAGCCGTTCCGGCTGGCTGGCCAGCACCAGGGTCTGGAAGCGCTCGCCGTAGAGCTCCCCGAGGATGGCGATGGCCGCGGCGGTCACCAGGCCGTTGCGGCTGCGGCTGCCGCTGCTGGGCTGGGCGCCGCGGCCGGCCTGATCGAGAAACCAGCCCTCGAGCGCGGCGGCGCCGGCGGCGTCGAGGGTGCGCCGCAGTTTCCAGGGATCCGCATAGAAGTCGGGCTGGCCCTGAAACTCCGCCAGGCGGGTGCGGATCAGTTCGGCGTCGCCGCCGAACGGCCCTCCCCCGGCGCCCCCCGCAGCGGCCCCCGCCACCGCAGGCGGGCCCTCCTGGGAGCGGGCGGCGGCATCGATCGGCGAGGGCTGCACCAGCACCGGCTGGGGCACCAGCTCGATCTGTTCGGCCGCCACCGCCAGATCCTGCAGCGCTCCCACCAGATAGTCCTGGAAGCCCTTGAGCCGCCGGGCCACCGCGTCGGCCTGGCCGGCGTAGCTGCTGGCGATCTCCCGGGCGATCGCCTCACGCCGGCTCTCGAGCTGGGCGATCTCCCGTTCCACCTCGGCGCGGCGCTGCACCAGCTCCTGCAGGGCCAGGTCCTGCCAGCTGCCCCCCGGCGGGATGGCGGGGTCCGGTGCCGGCATCCCGGCCGACGCGGCCTGGCTGTCGGCTGATGCGGCCGGGTCGGTGGCCGCGCTGTCCGCCGCGGGATCCGGGGTGGTGGGTTCGTCGGGCATGGACCGTTCAGGCGTGGTCTTGGGAGCTGGCGCTGGCCAGGGAGGGGGTGGCGCTCAGACGGGGCAGCCGCTGCTGGAGCTGCTCGCGCAGGCCGGAGGCGTCGAACAGCACCGGCAGCAGGTGAATGCTGCGCCGCTCCCTGAAATAGAACAGCACCGGCAGCCCTGGCCAGAAGAGCCGCCATGCCAGCCAGTCGTCATAGGGGAAACGGCGCAGTTCCTCGCCACCCCGGCGCACCACCAGGGCCTGGCCGTCGAACTGCAGCCGCAGCAGGGCGGTCTGCAGCACCAGGAACAGGCCGAACAGGCTCACGGCCAGTGCCACCCAGAGTGCCCAGGACCCCAGCGGCAGCAGCGCCAGGCAGGCCACCCCCAGGCCCACCACGCCCAGGGAGACGCCGTAGCTGGGGGAGAGAACCACCGGGTCGGAGGGCGGGGAGAGGGCCATGGATCGTCAGCCGAAGAGCAGTTTGGTGAGCAGGGCGTCCATCAGCGCCACAGTCACCAGAATCATCACCACCGCGCCGGTGGTGCTGGTGCCCACCTCCTTGGGACCGCCGCGGGTGGTGAGCCCCCATCCGCAGGCCAGCACCGAGATCTGCAGGCCGAAGACGACCGCCTTCACCAGCATCGAGGGCAGGTCGTCGGGCTGCATCCAGGTGCGCACCGAGGTCCAGAACACACTGGGGGGGATGTTGTACAGCAGGGTGCTGCTGGTCTGTCCCGACCAGATGCCCACCCAGAAGAAGAGCAGGCACTGCACCGGCGCCATGATCACCATGGCCAGCACCCGCGGCACCACCAGGTATTCCACCGGATCGGTGCGCAGCATGGTGATGGCGTCGATCTGCTCGGTCACCTTCATGGTGCCCAGCTCGGCGGCGTAGGCCGTGGCCACCTTGCCGGTGAGCAGGGTGGCGGTGAGCAGGGGGGCGATCTCCCGGGACAGTCCCAGGGCCAGCAGGCCGCCCACGGCGGCGTTGGCGCCCTGCTTGGAGAGCTCCGCCACCACCTGGATGTTGAACACGGTGCCGGCCGCCAGGGCGGTGATCAGCACGATCAGGAAGCTGGCCGGACCGGCCTCCATCAGCTCCTGCATGAGGTCGTTGAAGCTGATCCGGCCCCGGGCGATGGCGCTGATGGCCTGGCCGCCGATCATGGCGCTGGCGCCGAGACGGTGGGCCCAGCGCGGCAGCCGCGGCAGCCGGCCTGGGAGCTGGAACCGGGACCGGCGGGGCATCACGGCTGAGGTGCGGTCACGGCTGGGGTGGGCGATGGGGCCAGCGTCGCATCACCACGAGCCCCAGCACGACCAGGGTGGCGGGAATCACCCCCATGCTCAACCGGATCGCCACCACGGCGCTCAGGGGCTGGTCGCCGAGCAGAGCCGCCTGGTAGCCGCTCAGGCTGAGCAGGTTGCCGAAGAGGAAGAGGGCCACGCTGATGCAGAGCTTCTGGCCGAGCACCATCCAGGCGCTGTACTGGCCCGCCGGTTTCTCGGGGTCGGCGTCGATGGCGTCGGGCAGCAGCGACCAGGGGATCAGGTAGGCGGTGGAGGCGCCCAGCCCCGCCAGCACGATCGTGAGGATCAGCAGTCCCAGGCGGAGGCTGTTGCCGGGTGAGCCGATGGGAGCGACATCCGGATTCAGGGGGGGGAGCACCATCGCCAGCGCACAGGCACCGATCCACAGCCAGGAGCCGAGTTGCAGGGCCCGCACGCGGCCGGAGTAGCGGCTGACGCCGTTCCAGATCCAGAGGCCCGCCAGGGTGCTGACGATGAAGGGCAGCAGGATCCAGTTGCTCCAGCTCTGGGGCAGGCGCAGCACCACCGGCAGGTAGATCAGGGCCGCCGTCTGCATGATCTGCAGGCCGCACCAGAGCAGCAGGTAGAGCCCGATCACCCGCAGGAAGCGGCCGTTGCTCCACACCCGTCCCAGCAGCCGCCGGGTGGTGCCCTTCTGGCGCTGGGGCCGCTGGCAGTGCAGGGCCACGGGCGCCAGCCCCCAGCCGCACAGCAGGGTGGACACCGTGACGATGCCGCCGGCCAGGATCCCCACCTGCAGGAAACGGCCGGCTTTGCTGTGGTCCTGAAGCAGCAGGCCCCCCAGCACCACGCCCACCAGGGTGGCGATGATCGAACCGGTGAACCGGGCCGTGTTCAGCCGCGTGCGCAGGGCCACGTTGCCGGTGAGTTCGGCGGCCAGGGCCGTGTAGGGCAGGTTCACGGCCGTGTAGAAGCTCTGGGCCACGGCCGAGATCAGGATGAAGACGATGAACTTCACCCACTGGTTGCCCGGGGGCACCCACCACATCGCCGCCATGGTGATGCCGAGGGGCACGGCGCTGGCGAAGATCCAGGGCAGGCGCGGTCCCCAGCGGGTGTGGGTCTTGTCGCTGAGCCAGCCGATCAGCGGGTCGTTGATGCCGTCCCAGAGCCGGCCCACCATCAGCACCGCCCCGGCCAGCCAGGCCGGCAGGCCGGCGGCGGAGGTGTAGAAGACGAACAGGTAGAAGCCGATCAGCGAGGCGGTCATGCCCGTGCCGGCGTCACCGATGCCGTACGACCAGAGCAGGCGCTGGCGGGCGGCTCCACGCAGCTCGGCGGCGTCGCGGACGGCGTGAGCCTGGCTGGGCATGCGGGAGGGGGCCGGCGGGGCAGCGGTCATAATGGCGGGGCTCGGCTCTCCCGCCCCCCGGCTGGAAAGCCTGCCAGGCCCAGTGGTGCCTGCGCAGCAGAGCGTTGTTCACAGCAACTCCAGCTTTTGGCGGATCCAGCTTTGTGCAGATCCAGCCTTGCTGAATTGTGTGAATGAATGCGGGCGTAGTTTAGTGGTAAAACCTCAGCCTTCCAAGCTGATGATGCGGGTTCGATTCCCGCCGCCCGCTTCCTTGTCTCACCCCGCGGCACCCAGCTGGGCCGGGAGTGCCCAGCCCGCCCATGGGCTGTTCCCGTGCTCCGTGCACACCGATCTGTCTGCACCTGCCCATCGTGGACAGATGCCCTGGGCCCATGGGCTGTTTTCCACCGACGAGCCGCCGGGTGCCTGCGCCAAGGTGGATCTCCGCGATCCCGCCTGTGGAAAACAGGCCGTGTTCTGTGGGAAAAGCCCGAATGCTGGGGAAAACCCCTGTTCGCGGGGGGGTGCTCCGCTCGCCTCGATGGCCGGATCCTCACCGTCGCCACGGCCTGCCGGGTCCGAGCCAGGTTGCTCTCCCGGCTGAATCGCATCGCCGGTCCGGAGCCTGCGGCTTGGCGCTGGCGGGGCGCATAGGGTGAAGGCCAGAGCTGGCGGTGACTCCCCATGACCGTGGACTGGTCTGCGTTCACGCCCGCTTCGGCCCTGGCTGGCGGCGTGCTGATCGGCCTGGCTTCCGGGCTGTTCGTGCTGGCCGACGGCCGCATCGCCGGCATCAGCGGCCTGCTCGGCAGCCTGCTCAGGCCAGTGCGCCAGTGGGTGGGGGAGAAGGCGCTGTTCGTGCTCGGCCTGGTGCTGTCGCCGCTGGTGTGGAGCCTGTGGGCGAGCCCGCCGGCGATCGAGATCACCACGCCCTGGCCGCTGCTCGCCCTGGCCGGACTGCTGGTGGGGTTCGGCAGCCGCTACGGCGCGGGCTGCACCAGCGGCCATGGGGTCTGTGGACTGGCGCGCCTCTCGCCCCGGTCGCTGCTGGCCACCGTCTGCTTCATGGCCACCGGCTTCCTGACGGTGTTCGTGGTGCGGCACCTGCTGCCGGAGGTGATCCGATGAACCGGCTGCTGGCCTTCCTCGCCGGACTGCTGTTCGGCTTCGGTCTGCTGCTCAGCGGCATGGCCAACCCGGCCAAGGTGCTCGCCTTCCTGGATCTGGCCGGGCCCTGGGATCCATCCCTGGCCCTGGTGATGGTGGGCGCCATCGCCACGGCCCTGCCGGCGTTTCAGCTGGCCCGCCGGCGGGACCGCTCGCTGCTGGGAGCGCCCATGCAGCTGCCGGAGAGGCGCAGTCTCGATCGCCGCCTGGTGGTCGGCAGCCTGGTGTTCGGCGTCGGCTGGGGGCTGGCCGGCTTCTGCCCCGGCCCGGCCCTCACTGTGCTGCTCACCGGCCACGGCAAGGTGCTCGTGTTCGTCGCCTTCCTGCTGCTGGGGATGGGCCTGTTCGAGCGCCTCGAGGCCTCCACCTCCCAGCGCTCCGGGGGCCGGCGCTGACGGCCAGGCTCCCTGCGCGGCCGAGCTGCAGGGGGCCCTCAGAGCTCCACGCCCTCCAGCAGACGCCCTGCCACCAGCAGCATCAGGCTGCGGCTCTCCAGCGGAGCGCCGGTGGGTTTCCAGGGCTGGGGACGGCGGGGCAGATCCTCCCCGGGCGGCAGGGCGGTGTCGATCACCCGCACCCAGCCCGACGGGCAGACGGGCAGCTCGAAGTGGATCGCCCGGCTGTAGGCATTCATCCCGCACCAGAGCAGCGGACCATCCACCCTCTCGTGAACGCTCCAGGCCAGGGTGTGCGACCAGTCCGCCCAGTTGGGGGTGTTGACCTCCACCCCGTGCCACTGGCGCCAGAGCACGTGTTCGTCGTCGCTGCGGCGCTGCGGACGCACCGGCAGGGGGACTTCAGGGTTGAGCAGCTGCCGGAGCTGCGTGCGCAGCTTCAGCAGCCGCCGCAGATAGGTGCGCAGGGCGTCGTCGTCCGCGTCGGGCTGCCAGTGCATCCAACCGAGGGGGTTGTTCTGGCACCAGGTGTTGTTGTTGCCCCCCTGGCTGCGGCGCACCTCATCGCCCATCAGCAGCATCGGCACGCCGGGCGCGAGAAGCAGGGTGGCCAGCAGGTTGCGCAGCTGGCGCTCGCGCAGGGCGGTGACGGCGTGATCGCTGCTGGGCCCCTCCACGCCGTGGTTCCAGCTGTTGTTGTGGTTGTCGCCGTCGCGGTTGTCCTCGCCGTTGGCGAGGTTGTGCTTCTGGTTGTAACTGACCAGATCGGCCAGGGTGAAGCCGTCGTGGGCGGTGAGGAAGGTGATGCACTGCCCCGGGTGCGGCGGCCGGGGCTCGTAGAGATCCGGACTGCCGCTCAGCCTCAGCCCCGTGGCCCAGGCCGTGCCCTGATCGCCCTTCCAGAACCGGCGCACGTCGTCGCGGAAGCGGCCGTTCCAGGTGGCCACCCGCAGGGCGGGGAAGTCGGCGAGCTTGTAGAGCCCGCCGCAGTCCCAGGGTTCGCTGATCAGCTTCAGGTCGGCCAGCTGGGGATCGGCCTCCATCGCCTCGAACAGCGGCGGGGCCTCCAGCGGCATCAGGTGGTCGCCGCGGCTGAGGGCGATGCCCAGATCGAAGCGGAAGCCATCCACCCCCAGCTCCACCGCCCAGCAGCGCAGCGATTCCAGGATCAGGCGTCGCACCAGGGGGCGGTTGGCGGCGATGGTGTTGCCGCAGCCGCTCACATCGAGGTACTCGCCCTGGTGGCCCTGCTGGTAGTAGAGCTGGTCGCAGAAGCCCCGCCAGCTCAGGGTGGGCCCCTGCTGGTTGCCCTCACTGGTGTGGTTGTACACCACATCGAGAATCACCTCGATGCCGGCCCGGTGGCAGGCGCTCACCAGCTGGCGCACCTGGTCGCGGGCGGTGAGCGGGTCGTCGCCCACCAGGTAGCCCTGGTGGGGCGCCATCCAGCTGATCGGGCTGTAGCCCCAGTGGTTCTGGCGGCCGGGCGGGGCATCGGCGGGGTCGAAGGCCATCACCGGCAGGAGCTCGATGGCGGTGACACCGAGCTCCTGCAGGTAGGGCAGGGTGTCGATCAGGCCCAGCAGGGTGCCCTGGCGCTCGCTCGGCACCGGGCAGCCGGCGCCCTGGGTGAAGCCGCCCACATGCAGTTCGTAGATGACGCTGCGCTGCCAGCTGTGCCGGGGCCTGGGAGCGGCGTCGAAATCGAAGCTGTCGCGTTCGGTGACCACCCCCTTGAGGCAGGTGCCGGTGTTCGGCACCGGTCCCACCGCCGCCTCGCGCCGGTAGCCCTTCCAGCCGGCGATGGCGCGGGCGCAGGGGTCGAGCAGCACCTTGGAGGGGTTGAAGCTGTGGCCGCCGCTCTGGAGCGGTCCGTACACCCGGTAGCCGTAGCAGCTGCCCAGGCCCGCGCCCTCCACCTCCACATGCCAGTGGTCACCGGAGCGGTGGCGCTGGTCGAGCTCCACCACGCGCTGCGGCTCGCTGGCCTCGCCATGGGCGAACAGCAGCAGTTCCACCCGGGTGGCCTGGGGGGCCACCACCGAGAAGTTCACGCCCCGGCGGGTGAGGCTGGCCCCCAGGGGCCAGGGCTGGCCCGGATGCGCCGGGGCTCCGTTGCCACCGGCCGCGGGCCTGGCGTTGCCACTGGCCGCGTGCCTGGTGTCAGCGCCGGTGTCAGCGGTGGGGCGGGCGGCCAAATCAGGGTTCGCTATAGCCACAAACTAGTGATCCGATTGCCAGCGCACCGCAGGTGTTACAAGCCGTCAGCTCCGAACCCGGACGGCCGCCTCAAGCGGTGCGTCCGGGCCTGTGGCTGTTCGCCCCCAGCCGCGACAGCCGCGGGGGCAGCAGCTGGCTGGTGGAGGCCGCGGCGGTGGGGCTGGCTGACGCGCCGGCGGGGGATCTGCTCATCGACTGTCCGGGCTGGACCGAGGCCAACCTGGACTGGCTGCGCCGGCGCGGCGGCCGCGGCACGATCGTGCTCACCAGCCGGGAGGGCCACGGCCGCTGCCGCCGCTTTCAGGAGGCCCTCGGCTGGGATGTGCTGGTGCAGGAGCAGGAGGCCTACCTGCTGCCAGGGATGCAGCGGCTCACCCGCTTCGCCGGCGAACACGAGCTGGCGCCGGGCGTGCGCCTGCTCTGGACGCCGGGACCCACGCCCGGCTCCTGCGTGCTGCACCTGGCCGCGGGCGGCAGTGACGGTCTCTTCTGCGGCAGGTTGCTGCAGCCGCTCGGGCCTGGCCGGGTGGGCCCCCTGGCCACGGCCCGCACGTTTCACTGGCCTCGGCAGCTGCGCAGCCTGGAGCGTCTGCGCGCCTGGCTGCCCGCCGGCTCGCCCCGCTGGATCGCCTGTGGCGGCGGGCTCGGTGCCCTGCGCGGCGAGAAGCTGGTGGGGGGCTCGGCCTGGAGCCCTGCGGTCTGAGCGCTGCCGCTCAGACCCATTGCGGCAAGGGACTTCTGGGTTGCGGTGTCGGGGCACAGCCCATACCATTGGCGCGCCAACCCCAAGGCTGGTCGGGGTTTCCGACTCGCCCCATTCCCCCGACAGCCCCTCTCAGGCTCCCCATCCATGAACAAAGCAGATCTCGTCAACGTGGTGGCTGCCCGCACCGAGCTCACCAAGACCGACGTTGCCCAGGTGGTCGATGCCCTGATCGACACGATCATGGATTCAGTGGTCGACGGCAAGAAGGTGTCGATCCTCGGCTTCGGGTCCTTCGAGCCCCGCGACCGTTCCGCCCGCCAGGGACTCAACCCCAAGACCGGCGAGAAGATCAAGATCGAGGCCAAGCGTGTGCCCGCCTTCACCGCCGGCAAGATGTTCAAGGACAAGGTGCAGGGCGCCTGAGGCCGTTCTGCTGCCGGTCCGCCTCCGGGCCGCCCTGCAGCAGGCCGTCGAGCGACGGCCGCGGGGCTACCGGGGTCGTTTCGCGCCTTCCCCCACCGGTGCGCTGCACCGCGGCAACCTGCGCACCGCGCTGCTGGCCTGGCTGGACGCACGCCTGGCCGGGGGCGAGCTGCTGCTGAGGATCGACGACCTGGACACGCCCCGCAACCGCCCCGGGGCCGAGCTGGCGATCCAGGCCGATCTGCGCTGGCTCGGGCTGGACTGGGACGGCCCCGTGCTGCGCCAGAGCACGAGGCGAGGCCTCTACGCCTCGGTGCTCTCCGCCCTGCGCCGCGCCGGAGCGCTCTACCCCTGCCGCTGCAGCCGCAGGATGCTGGCTGATGTATCGGCTCCCCACGGCGGCATGCCCGTGTATCCGGGCTTCTGTCGCCGGCGCAGGGTGGGCTGGGGACCCGAGGCGGGACGCCTGCCCAGCTGGCGGCTGCGCCTGCCGGAGGGGCCGCTGCGCTGGCAGGAACGCCTCGCTGCCCCGGGAGTTCTGGATGGCCCCGAGGAGGTGGGGGATGTGGTGCTCCGCCGCGCCGATGGTTTTCTGGCCTATCACCTGGTCACGGCGGTGGACGAGCTCAGCCTGGGGATCACCGATGTGCTGCGGGGGGAGGACCTCTGGTGGTCCACCGGTGCCCAGGTGGCCGTGATGGCGGCACTGGGGATGCCGCCGCCCCGCTACGGCCATCTGCCCCTGTGGCGGGATGCCGCCGGCCGGCGCCTGAGCAAGCGCGAGGCGGGCGAGGGTTTGGCCGGGCTGCGCCAGCGCGGGCTGGATGCCGCCGGGGTGATCGGTGCGCTGGCCGCCAGTGCCGGCCTGGTGCCGCCGGGGTCGCGGCTCAGCGCCGCTGAGCTGCTTCAGGAGCTGACGCCGCAGCGGTTCGCGGACTGCCTGAAGGCCGCCGCAGCCCCCTCCCCGCAGGCTTAACAAAGGCTTCGGGATCGCGGGGCCGAATCCGGTCCACAGTGATTCCCATCCACTCGGCTCCCGCGAGAGCCTCCACCCATGATCCCCACCCGCACCCCTGATCTCCACACCTGGGAGCAGGGGGATGAGGTCTGTCCCCGCTGCGGAGGCAGTGGCGTGCTGCGCCTGGATGGCCAGCGCCTGCGCACCTGCATCCACTGTCTGGGCCAGGGCCGGCTCACTCGGCTGGAGCCCGCCACCACCACCGCGGCCCTGCGGGAGGCCAGCCTCCCCTTCAGCGTGCCTGCTTCTTCTTCTGCTGCCAGATGAAGAACGTGGCGGTGGCCACCACCGCCAGCAGCGGCACGGCGGTGAGCAGCAGCAGGATCACGGCGGTCCAGTCGGTGTACATGGCGGCGGAATCCGGTCGGGGGCCATCATCCCAGGCGGGCGGTCAGCCCGGCACGCCACCGCCACGTCGGCTGTGATAGGCGCAGTCACGTTCGCCGCCAGCCTCTGCGATGACCGACGACGGCGCCCACCGCGGCCAGGCCCGCAGCACCGACCCCACCCACGACATCCTGCGCAGCGAGCGCCAGCCACTGCGGGCCCTCTTCCGCCCCGGCTGCGTCGCGGTGATCGGGGCCAGCGAGCGGCCGGGCAGCGTGGGCCGCACCCTGTTGTGGAACCTGATCCGCTCGCCCTTCGGCGGCACGGTGTATCCGGTGAACCCCCGGCGCCACAGCGTGCTCGGGGTGCGCTGCTGCGCCAGCGTGGCGGAGGTGCCCGAGCCGGTGGACCTGGCCGTGGTGGCGACGCCAGCCGCCGCCGTTCCCCAGCAGCTGGCCGCGTGCGCCGCGGCCGGTGTGAAGGCCGCCATCGTGCTCTCCGCCGGCTTCCGGGAGGTGGGCCCTGAGGGCCTGGCGCTGGAGACCCAGCTGCGCGCCATCCTGCGCGGCTCCGGCATGCGCCTGCTGGGCCCCAACTGCCTGGGGCTGATGAATCCCCGCCTGGGGCTCAACGCCACCTTCGCGTCCGCCCTGGCGGCGCCGGGGCACGTGGGCTTCCTCAGCCAGTCGGGAGCCGTGTGCACGGCGGTGCTGGACTGGAGCCGCCGGCAGGGGGGGGGCTTCAGCGCCGTCGTCTCGATCGGCTCGATGCTGGATGTGGGCTGGGGCGATCTGATCACCGTTCTGGGGGATGACCCCGCCACCCACAGCATCGTCATCTACATGGAGGCGATCGGCGATGCCCGCGCCTTCGTCTCGGCGGCGCGGGAGGTGGCCCTCACCAAGCCGATCGTGCTGATCAAGGGCGGCCGCAGCGCGGAGGCGGCGCGGGCGGCGGCGGCCCACACCGGCGCCCTGGCCGGCAGCGACGCCGTGCTGGAGGCGGCCCTGCGCCGCTGCGGGGTGCTGCGGGTGGAGCGCCTCTCCGACCTGTTCGACCTGGCCGATGTGCTGGCCAAGCAGTCCCGCCGGCCTGCCGGACCGCGGCTGGCGATCGTGACCAACGCCGGCGGCCCCGGCGTGCTGGCCACGGACGCGCTGGTGCTCGGCGGCGGCCGGCTGGCGGAGCTGGGGACGGACAGCCTGGCCGCCCTCGATGCCGTGCTGCCGCCCCGCTGCAGCCGTGCCAACCCCATCGACATCCGCGGCGACGCCGATCCCCAGCGCTACGCCCGTGCCGTGGAGATCGCCCTGGCCGATCCCGGCAGCGACGGCGTGCTGGTGATCCTCACGCCCCAGGCGATGACCGATCCCACCACCACCGCCCAGCGCCTGCGGGAGCTGGCCGAACGCAGCGGCAAGCCCCTGCTGGCCAGCTGGATGGGGGGCGACGAGGTGGCCGAGGGCATGGCGATCCTCAACGCCGCCGGCATCGCCACCAACCCCTACCCCGACGCGGCGGCCCGGCTGTTCAACGCCCTCTGGCGGTACAGCGACAACCTGCGCGGGCTGTACGAGACCCCCGCCCTGCTGCCGGAGAGCGAGGAGAGCGCTGCCGGCGCGCAGGTGGTCGGGCATGCCGCCGCGACTCCGGTGCTGGAGCAGGCCCTGGCCGAGGGCCGGGAGCTTCTCAGCGCACTGGAGACCCGGCAGGTGCTGGCCAGCTACGGCATTCCCGTGCTGGAGACCCGGCTGGCCCGCACGGCCGCCGCCGCCTGCGAGGCCGCCGAGGCGATCGGCTACCCGGTGGCGGTGAAGTTGCAGAGCCCAGCGCTCAGCCCCAGGAGCGACGTGGGCGGGGTGGGGCTGGATCTGGCCTCCGCCGAGGCGGTGGAGCGGGCCTTCAGCACCATGGCCGCGGCCATCGGCGAGCGCTTCGGCCCGCAGGCCTTCGAGGGGGTGACGGTGCAGCCGATGCTGCGGCGTGAGCAGGGCATCGAGCTGATCGCAGGCAGCAGTCTCGATCCCCAGTTCGGGCCGGTGCTCCACTTCGGCAGCGGCGGCACCCTGGCGGAGGTGAACGGCGACAGCGCCGTGGGCCTGCCGCCCCTGAACACCACCCTGGCCAGGCGGCTGATGGAGCGCACCCGAGTCTACCGGGCCCTGCAGGGCATGGGCGGTGCCCCTGCGGCCGATCTGGCGGAGCTGGAGCGACTGCTGGTGCGGCTCAGCCAGCTGGTGCTGGAGCAGCCCGCCATCCGCGAGGTCGCCATCAATCCGCTGCTGGTGAACCCCGCCGACGGCGATCGGCCCCTGGTGGCCCTCGCCGCCCGCATCCTGCTGCAGCCGCTGACGGGCGCCGCCTGCCATCTGCCGCGGCCGGCCATCCGTCCCTATCCCAGCCAGTACGTGCGTCCCTGGCGCCTGCGCGATGGCACGGCGGTGACGATCCGCCCGATCCGTCCCGAGGACGAACCGCTGCTGGTGGCCTTCCACCGCAGTCTCTCGGAGGAGAGCGTGTATTCCCGCTACTTCCACCTCACGTCCCTCGACCACCGCATCGCCCACGAGCGGCTGGTGCGCATCTGTTACAGCGACTACGAGCGGGAGCTGGCCCTGGTGGTGGACCGGCGCGATCCGGCCAGCGGTGAGCACCGGATCCTGGCGGTGGGGCGGCTCAGCCGCCTGCACGAGCGCAACGACGCCGAGTTCTCGATGCTGATCGGCGACGGCTTTCAGGACCAGGGCCTGGGCACCGTCCTGCTCGGCCAGCTGCTGCGCGTCGGCCGCGACGAGGGCATCGACCACGTGCTGGCGGAGATCCTGCCGGGCAATGGCGCCATGCAGCGGGTGTGCCGCAAGCTCGGCTTCAGCCTCCGGGCCGGCGATGAGGTGGTGGAGGCCTGGATCGATCTGGCCGCACCCGCAGCCCCCGCCGATCAGCCCGCCGCCGACCCGCTCTCCAGCAGCGCCTCCACGTGAGCGGCGGCGCCGCCGGCCAGGCCCTTGAGGCCGTACCCGCCCTCCAGCACCGACACCAGGCGACCCTGGCAGTGCTCGCTGGCGACGGCCAGGCAGAGCCGGGTGAGGGCGGCGTAGTCGTCGTCCTCGAGCAGGAAGTGGCCGAGGGGATCGCCGCGGTGGCCGTCGAAGCCGGCCGATACCAGCATCAGCTGGGGGCGGAAGCGGGCGGCGGCGGGCAGCAGCGCCGCCTCCAGGGCCCCGAGCACGGCCGCTCCGTCGCTGTGGGCCGGCAGCGGGCAGTTGATCGTGAAGCCCAGCCCCGCCCCCTCGCCCCGTTCCCCGCTCGCGCCGCTGCCGGGGTAGTTGCCCCACTCGTGCACGCTCACGTAGAGCACCGAGGGGTCGCTCCAGAAGATCGCCTGGGTGCCGTTGCCGTGGTGCAGGTCCCAGTCGACGATCAGCACCCGCTCCAGGCCGTGCACCGCCTGGGCGTGGCGGGCGGCCAGGGCCACGTTGTTGAAGACGCAGAAGCCCATGCCCCGGCCGGCCTCGGCGTGGTGCCCGGGGGGCCGCACCAGGGCGAAGGCGTTCGCGACGCGGCCCGCCAGCACCGCATCCACCGCCGCCATGGTGCCGCCGGCCGCCAGCCGGGCCGCGTCCTCGGAGTGCTCGCCGATGGCGGTGTCGCCGGTGGAGAGCTCCCGGGCACCGTAGGCCACCTCATGGCGCACGATCTCCAGGTAGCGGGCGCTGTGGCAGCGGCGCAGCTCCCGGTCCACCGCCGGGCGGGCCGGGATCAGCCGGCAGCGCTGCAGCAGCCCGCGCTGCTCCAGCGCGCGCTCGATCGCCTCCAGCCGCCGCGGACTCTCGGGATGGCCCAGCCCCGTCTCGTGCAGGCGGAAGGCCGGATCGATCACCAGTCCGGTGGCAGCCATCGCCCTCCGCCTCCAGGCCACGCTTCCACCACAATCGCTGACAGCCCCGCCGGCGCTGGCTAGGCAGAAGACAGGAGCGGCGGGCACGCCGCGTCAGTCCCGTCCCCAGCCATGATCGCGCCCCCCTCAGCGCAGTCCCCCCCCTTGGCGCCGTCCTCGCCCCAGGCGGACCTGCCCCCCCAGGCGGTGGAGCGCACCACGCGGCTGATCCGCCAGCACCGCGGCCGCGCCGACGCCCTGATCGAGGTGCTGCACCAGGTGCAGGAGCTCTACGGCTACCTGCCGGCCGGGGCCCTGGCCCAGGTGGCCCGGGAGCTGAAGCTGCCCCTCTCCCGGGTGCACGGGGTGGCCAGCTTCTACCACCTGTTCCGGCTGGAGGCCCCCACGGCCCACCGCTGCGCCGTGTGCCTGGGCACGGCCTGCTTCGTGAAGGGCGGCGGTGAGCTGGCGGCCCGGATCGAGCGGCGCCTGGGGCTGCGGCTCGACGATCCCGCCGGCAACGGCACCTGGGCCCTGGAGCACGTGAGCTGCCTGGGGGCCTGCGGCCAGGCGCCGGTGCTGGTGGTGGACGGCCAGCTGGAGCCGCGCCTGCCGATGGACGATCCCGCTGCCCTGGACGCCCGCCTGGAGGCTCTCGGCCTTGCGGACGGCGCCGGGGCGGCGTGCGGGGGAGCGTCGTGATGGCCGGCCCCACCCCGCTGCAACTGCGCTGCTGCGCCGCCAGCGGCTGCCGCTCGGCCGGCTCCGAGGCCCTGCAGGCGGCCCTGCTCGCCGCCCGGGATCAGCTCGGCGGCGCCGCCGAGGCGGTGACGATCAAGCCGGTGGGCTGCCTGCGGCTGTGTGGCCGCGGCCCGCTGGTGGCCCTCGACCGCAGCGATGGCAGCGAGCTCTATGCCGAGCTCACGCCCGACCAGGCGCCCGCCCTGCTGGCGGCGGCCACCGGTCTGGGCGACGGGCAGGGCGACGCGCTGGCCGGCCGGCGCATCGATCCGGCCGATCCCTTCTTCGCTCTCCAGCAGGCGGTGGTGCTGGAGGGCTGCGGCCTGGTGAACCCGGAATCGATCGACGACGCCCTGGCCCATGGCAGCTACGCCCAGCTCAAGCGGGTGCTGCTGGAGTGCACCCCCGAGCAGGTGCGCGACCAGGTGAAGCGCAGCGGCCTGCGCGGCCGCGGCGGCGCCGGCTACCCCACGGGCCTGAAGTGGGACACGGTGGCCCTGCAGCCCCCCGGCGCGCGCACCGTGGTGTGCAACGCCGACGAGGGCGATCCCGGCGCCTTCATGGACCGCAGCGTGCTGGAGAGCGATCCCCACCGGCTGATCGAGGGGATGGCGATCGCCGCCTACGCCGTCGGCGCCGACCAGGGCTACGTGTATGTGCGGGCCGAGTATCCGCTGGCGATCGAGCGCCTGCGGCTGGCCCTCAAGCAGGCCCGCGCCAAGGGGCTGCTGGGGGCCGGCATCGCCGGCAGCAGCTTCAACCTGCGCCTGGAGGTGCGGGTGGGCGCCGGCGCCTACGTGTGCGGCGAGGAAACGGCGCTGCTGGCCTCGATCCAGGGGCAGCGCGGCACCCCCAGGCCGCGGCCGCCGTTCCCCGCCCAGGTGGGCCTGTGGGGCGCCCCCACCCTGATCAACAACGTGGAGACCCTGGCCTCGATTCCGGTGATCCTGCGCGAGGGCGGTGATTGGTATGCGTCGATCGGCACCGAGGGCAGCAAGGGCACCAAGGTGTTTGCCCTCTCCGGTGCGGTGGCCAACACCGGCCTGGTGGAGGTGCCGATGGGCACCAGCCTGCGCACGGTTGTGCAGACCATCGGCGGCGGCGTGCCGGGGGCCGACGGCCCCAACGGCGGCGTCAAGGCGGTGCAGACCGGCGGCCCCTCCGGCGGCTGCATCCCCGCCCACCTGCTCGACACCCCGGTGGACTACGAGAGCCTGCGGGATCTGGGTTCGATGATGGGCTCCGGCGGTCTGGTGGTGATGGGCGAGACCACCTCGATGCCGGAGGTGGCGCGCCACTTCATGCGCTTCAGCGTCAACGAGAGCTGCGGCAAGTGCGTGCCCTGCCGCGCCGGCACCGTGCAGCTGCTGCAGCTGCTGGACCGCTTCGTGGAGCGGCAGGCGTCGATCGCCGATCTGGAGCGGCTGGAGGCGCTCTGCCGGATGGTGGGCGCCACCAGCCTCTGCGGCCTGGGCCAGGCGGCCCCCAACCCGGTGCTCAGCACCCTGCACTACTTCCGCCAGGAATACCAGGCGGCCTGCCGGGATCCGGGCCAGTGCGAACCCCTCGATGCCTGCCTGCTGCAGGAGGTGACCCCATGAGCGTGCACACCCTCACGGTGGATGGGGTGGAGGTGGCCGTGCCCGCCGGTGCCAGCCTGCTGGACGCGGTGCGGGCCGCCGGTGCCGATCTGCCCACCCTCTGTCACCTCGACGGCCTCACCCCGGTGGGCGCCTGCCGGCTCTGCCTGGTGGAGCTGGAGGGCAGCGGCAGGCTGCAGCCCGCCTGCGCCACCGCCGCGGCGGAGGGCATGGCGGTGCTCACCCAGACGCCCCAGCTGCAGGAGTGGCGGCGCATGGCGGTGGAGCTGTTCTTCGCCGAGGGCAACCACGTGTGCGCCTTCTGCGTGGCCAACGGCAACTGCGAGCTGCAGGACGTGGCGGTGGCGGTGGGCATGGACCACTCCCGCTTCCCCTACCAGTACCCCAACCGCCGGGTGGACGCCTCCCACCCGCAGTTCGCGATCGACCATCACCGCTGCATCCTCTGCACCCGCTGCGTGCGGGTGTGCGACGAGATCGAGGGGGCCCACGTCTGGGACGTGGCCAATCGCGGGGCGGAGTGCTCGATCATCGCCGGGCTCGATCAGCCCTGGGGCGAGGTGGCGGCCTGCACCTCCTGCGGCAAGTGCGTGGACGTGTGCCCCACCGGCGCCATCTTCCGCAAGGACGACACCACCGCCGAGAAGGAAGCGCACCGGGAGCGGCCCCAGCTGCTGCGCGCCGCCCGCGACCAGCACCAGTGGCTGAACCAGTGACCGCACCCGTGACCCCGGCCATCCCATGACCTCATCCACCTCCTCGTCTCCTGCCGGCAGCCCGCCGCGGCTGCGCTTCGCCACGGTGTGGCTGGCCGGCTGCAGCGGCTGCCACATGTCGTTCCTGGATCTCGACGAGTGGCTGTTCGAGTTGGCCAAGCACGTGGATGTGGTGTTCTCGCCGGTGGCCAGCGACGTCAAGGAGTTCCCCGAGGGGGTGGACGTGTGCCTGGTGGAGGGGGCGGTGGCCAACGCCGACAACCTGGAGCTGGCGCTGCAGCTGCGCGAGCGCAGCCGGCTGGTGGTGTCGTTCGGCGACTGCGCCGTGACGGCCAACGTGCCCGGTCTGCGCAACCTCTGGGCCCACGTGGATGGCGGCTCGCGCCAGAGCGTGCTCGATCGCGGTTATCTGGAGCTGGCCGACACCGGCGCCCAGCACCCCCACGCTCCCGGCATCGTGCCGGAGCTGCTGGAGCGGGTGCTGCCGCTGCACGAGGTGATCCCGGTGGACCTCTACCTGCCTGGCTGCCCGCCGCCGGCGGAGCGCATCCGCGACGCCATCGAGCCGCTGCTGCGCGGGGAGACGCCGGCGATGGAAGGCACGGCGATGTTGAAGTTCGGCTGAGCCGTCGATCGATTCCCCCTCCCCGTTGAGGCCCCCATGACCCGCACGATCACGATCGACCCGGTGACCCGCATCGAGGGTCACGCCAAGATCACGCTGCACCTCGATGAGGCCGGGCGGCTGGCCGATGCCCGCTTCCACGTGGTGGAGTACCGCGGCTTCGAGACCTTCTGCGAGGGGCGGCCGTTCACCGAGATGGCGGGCATCACGGCGCGCATCTGCGGCATCTGTCCGGTGAGCCACCTGCTGGCGGCGGCGAAGACGGGCGACAAACTGCTGGCGGTCCAGCCGCCGCCCGCTGCCCGCAAGTTGCGGCGCATGCTCAACCTGGCCCAGCTCTGCCAGAGCCACGCGCTCTCGTTCTTTCATCTCAGCAGCCCTGATTTCCTGCTGGGCTGGGAGAGCGATCCGGCGCGGCGCAATGTGTTCGGGCTGATGGCGGCCGACCCGGATCTGGCCCGCGCAGGCATCCGCCTGCGCCAGTTCGGCCAGCAGGTGCTGGAGCTGCTGGGCGGCCGCAAGATCCACTCCGCCTGGGCGGTGCCGGGCGGGGTGCGCACGCCCCTCAGCGCCGAGGCCAGGGCGTGGATCCTGGAGCGGCTGCCGGAGGCGAAGGCCACGGTGACCACGGCCCTGGAGCTCTACAAGAAGCTCCTCGACGGCCCGCTGCAGCGGGAGCAGAGCACCTTCGGCGACTTCCCCTCGCTGTTCATGGGCCTGGTGGCGGCCGATGGCGGCTGGGAGTGCATCGAGGGGGCGATCCGCTTCATCGACAGCCAGGGGCGGATCGTGGCCGATGGCCTCTCGGAGGACGACTACGCCAGCTATCTGGGTGAGGCGGTGGAGAGCTGGAGCTACCTCAAGTTCCCCTACTACAAACCGCTGGGGTATCCCGAGGGGATCTACCGGGTGGGGCCCCTGGCGCGGCTGAATGTGTGCGATCGGATCGGCACCCCCTGGGCCGACGCCGAGCTGGCCGAGTTCCGCCAGCGCAGCGGCACCGCCGAGAGCAATGGCCGCATCGTCACCTCCTCGTTTGCCTTCCACCACGCCCGGCTGGTGGAGATCGTGGCCTGCCTGGAGGGCATCGAGCAGCTGGTGGCCGACGACAGTCTGATGACCGATCGCATCCGCGCCCGCGCCGACCTCAACGCCAACGAGGCGGTGGGCGTGAGCGAGGCGCCGCGCGGCACCCTGTTTCACCACTACCGCGTGGATGACGACGGCCTGATCACGCGGGTGAACCTGATCATCGCCACCGGCCAGAACAACCTGGCCATGAACCGCACCGTGGCCCAGATCGCCCGCGAATTCATCAGCGAACCGGTGGCCGAGGGTGCCGAGATCCCCGAGCCCCTGCTCAACCGCGTGGAGGCCGGCATCCGCTGCTTCGATCCCTGCCTCTCCTGCAGCACCCACGCCGCCGGCCAGATGCCGCTGCACATTGAGCTGGTGGATGCAGGCGGGCGGCTGCTGGCGGAGCGGGTGCGGGATTGAGCGGGGAGGGGTGAGGCTCTTGTAGCCAATTGAACGGTCTTCTACGGATCTGCATAAGATCCGGGACCTTGGCGACGAGAGTTCGAAAGCCCCTGCAGTGGCTTGCTTTACGTGGTGCCGTACTCAGGGTTGGGGGTTTTTATACTGCTGAAAGGGCTGGGTGGGAGATCTTAGAGGGGGTCCGCCCAATTAGCGTTAGCCGTATCTTTTGATCATTGGCAGCCTGAGATGAAGAACTCTAGTCCTGCCGTAGCCTTTCTAGTTGTCACAATTGCTGGATGTGGCAAGCCGGACATCAAGGCTGGCAACATCACCTTGCATTACTTACATGCCAAGATTTATCCCGGCTCGGCCATTGCTTGCGAACTGCGGCGAGTGTCCAACCGGGAGTTCATTGGCTGCTACGGCAAATCAATGAGCGGTCGATCCAGGATTCATCTATGGGAATACCAGAATGGAAAGTATCATGCCATCAATGGAACAGCAAGGCGCGCTGCAGAAGTGCACTTTGGCGACCATGCCGATGTGGCGATCGCGCCTCTTCCACTGACCAAAGAGATTGACATTGGCAAAGTATTGGGCGAGTTTCAGTAACATTGCTGCTAACATCCATATTTAGAAGCCGGGATTAGCTGGTATTTTCTGTGCCAAGCTCGTGGCCCGCTTCTGGTCTTGGGCGTTAGCCAAATCTCTGTGCAGGGCGGCGGGGTGAGCGGAGGAACAGGATGCGCTCTAGCATGTGGGATATTGCTACAGTGGTTTGAGGTGGGATCTAAACATGAATTTCACTTTGGAGTGCGAACAAGAAGTAGACGGTCGTTGGATTGCCGAGGTGCCGGAGCTGCCCGGAGTCCATGCATACGGGAGCTCTTCTGCTGATGCAATGTCAAAGGCGGAAGTACTAGCCCTTCGTGTTATCGCTGATCGGCTTGAAAATGGCGAATCCGAGCCAGTCAGCATCCAGTTTTCGCTTCCACTCTCTGCATGAGTAACTGGCCTTCAGCCAAAGCCTAGAGACTGTTAGCAGCCTTGCAGTCCATTGGATGGAGTGTCAAGCGTCAGTCAGGATCTCATAAGACACTTGAACATGAAGACTATTCGGACTATGTCTTTGCGTCCCATGATGGCGAGGAGATTGGCCCCAGGATGTTGGCGCGAATCACCAAGCACACCGGCCTCGAGCCAGGTGATCTGTGATGACGGCGGGAAATCGGCTAACAATGCCATACACCTGAGCCCCCTCTGGTGATCTTTGTTCGATCTGTGGTTAAGCTATCGATCATCCAATGTCCAATCCAAAGCATCAGGGTCAAAAGAAACAGGCTGAAATGCTTATCACGCTCTGCGCGAGTGGCGCGGTTCTAGGAGGAGTGTTCCTGGTCTTTGTTATTCTTAACACGAAAGGTACGGGCTTCGACGTCAGCGAATTATGGCCTGTTAGGCTCGCGCCCGTTCTTGTGGGAGGAGGCGCAGCTTTCATCAAAAGGAGAATCACCGCAGGCCCCTTTGCTGTGATGTGTGCATTTGTTGGACTCGTCCTGATTGTGGCAGCAATGATGGGGAGCTTTGGAGTTGTTGCTCCTCCGCTGGTATTTGGATTATTATGTTTCTTGCCTGTGATGTTCGTAATTCGGGCATGGGATAAACTTGGATAGGTCCAGGGTCAATCAAGGCTCCCCTGGGTGGACAGGCGCCAGCATTTCTCTTTTGCACCGCCCGAGGCTCCTTGCCAGCCACTCAGGGGCAGCGTTTCTGCCGTTTGAACCTCAAAGCTGGCGTCTGTTGGCGATCCTCTGGACTGAGCTTCACGCAAGTGTGGCCAGCCTTGCCTTCACGGCATCCACGCTGGCAGCGATCAGGGCAACGACAAGACTGCAAAGGCGTCAACGAAAATCCATCAACGAAGCCATCAAGCTGCTGGCGTTCAGATTCGACGTTCAGCTCAGACACGCGCACCGGCAATCAGCTCGGCGACGCTGATCACCGAGATGGCCAGTGCCTGCTCACACCCCTCCAGGAAGCCCATGGCTTGCCCTGGCCGCGCCTGCCTCACCCGCCTCTGCACCGGCCGCAACCCATGGCCACACTGGAGTGTCGGCACCTCAGCGGCCCATGCAGCGGCGCCCTTACACCAGCCGCCCGGTGATCGGCATCGGCAATCCCCTGCGCGGCGACGACGGCGTGGGGGCGTTGCTGGCTGAGCAGGTGGGTGGCCGCAGCGTGCAGCAGCTCACGCCCGAACTGGCCGAGGAGCTCTCGCAGCTGGAGGCGGTGCTGTTCATCGATGCCTGGCAGGTGCCGGCTGGTGCGGTGCCCCAGCTGCAGCGGTTGAGCCCGGCTGGCATCGGCGGCGACAGCCACCGCCTGGAGCCGGCCGCTCTGCTGGCGGTGAGCCAGGCCCTCTATGGCCGCGCCCCCGCCGCCCAGCTGCTGCTGGTGCCGGCCCATGCCTTCGAGCACGGCACGGCGCTCTCCGCTGAGCTGCAGGCCGTGTTGCCTGCTGCCCGGGCGTTGCTGCAGGGGTGGCTGGAGCGCCATGCATGAACTCAGCCTGATGGAGGCCCTGCGGGATCAGGCCCTGGCGGCGGCCCGGGCCGAGGGGGCGCGGCGGATCGCGGTGATCCGCCTGCGGGTGGGGGAGCTGGCGGGGGTGGAGGTGGAGGCGCTGCGCTTCGCCTTCCCGGTGGTGATGGCGGGCACGATCGCGGCCGCCGCCGAGCTGGCCGTCGAGCTGGAGCCGGCCGAATGCCACTGCGCCGTCTGCGACGCTCCCTTCCCAGCCCCGCACGGCTGCTGCGACTGCCCCCGCTGCGGCACCATCAGCCGCCGGCTGTTGCGCGGCCGCGACCTCCGCCTGCTCTCCCTGGAGGTGGAGTGAGGCTGTAGGGGTGCGTCACGCCCCCGAGCTCGAGTGGGAAATCGCGCACGTTGCGGATGGCCAGGGTGAGCTCGGCGCAGCGGGCCGTGGCCAGGATGATCGCGTCCGGCACCCTCAGGCCGTGGCGCTGCCGAAGCCGCACAGCCTCCCGGGCGATGGTCTGATCCAGGTTCAGTCGAGGGAAGGCGTCCAGCCATGGTTCCACCCGGTTCTGTTCCCCCGGCCGGCAGCCCACGAGCACCTCGATCCAGGGGATCACGCTGATGCTGGGGCGCAGTTGATCAGCCGGCCAGCGCAGGGCGACGGTCTCGCCGCGCAGCACGTCGATCCACAGGTTGGTGTCGAGCAGCAGCATCAGCGGCCGGCCCAGTCCTGACGCAGGGCCTCCTGCAGGTCGAGCGAACGTTCGGGTCGGTCGCGCCACAGGCCGAACACCTTTTCATCTGTGGCTTCATGCTGCGGCTGCTGCTCCAGCCACCGGCTCAGGGCGTCCCGCAGCGCCTGGGCCCGGGAGAAGCCCCGCTGGCGGCAGAGGGCGTCGAGCTGACTCCGCTCCGCCTCCGGCAGATCCACGATGGTGCGCCTGATGCCGTGATCTGATGTCGGCGTCGTAGGGGCGTTCCCCGTTGCGGTTCGCGGATCCGGCTGCCCGCCGGGCCTGGCGTCCCTAGCTTGAAAGCGGCCCCAGCCCCGTGCCGCCATGTGCCGCGACTGCGCCTGCGGACAGCCCGCCTCCGAACCTGCCGGCACCATCCGCACCCTGCCGCTGCACACCGCCCTGCTGCAGCACAACGATGCCGGCGCCGCCGCCCTGCGCCAGCGCTTCGCGGCCGCCGGCGTGCGGGCGGTGAACCTGCTCTCCTCCCCCGGCTCGGGCAAGACCGCCCTGCTGGAGGCCCTGGCCCGGCGCCTGGCGGAGGGAGGGGGCGACCCTGATCGGCTGGCGGTGATCGTGGGCGATCTGGCCACCGACAACGACGCCCGCCGCCTCCAGGCCGCCGGCCTGGCCGCCGCGGCGATCACCACCGGCCAGGCCTGCCACCTGGAGGCGGCGATGGTGGCCGAGGGGCTGCACCGCCTGCACCACCAGGGGGTGGCGCTGGAGCAGCTGGAGCTGCTGGTGATCGAGAACGTGGGCAACCTGGTGTGTCCCGGTGCCTACGACCTGGGCGAGAGCCTGCGGGTGGTGCTGGTGTCCACCACCGAGGGTGAGGACAAGCCGCTCAAGTACGCGCCGATCTTCCACGGTGCCGATCTGGTGCTGATCACCAAGATCGACCTGGCCGACGTGGTGGGCTTCGACCGCGCCGCCGCCCACGCCGCCATCGCCCGCGTCGCCCCCCAGGCCCGGGTGCTGGAAACCTCCGCGCGCAGCGGCGAGGGCCTCGATGTCCTGATCGCCCTGCTCGGCCTGGCCCCCGCTCCCGCCCCTGCCCCTGCCGCCGTTCCCGCCCTGGTGCCATGAGCGCCGAGGCCCGGCTGCGCCTCCTCTGCCGCGGGGTGGTGCAGGGGGTGGGCTTCCGGCCACTGGTGCACCGCCTGGCCAGGGAACTGGCGCTGGTGGGGGAGCTGGAGAACGTCGCCGGCGCCGTGCGGCTGGAGTTGCAGGGGGAGCGCTGGGCGCTGGAGCAACTGGTTCGGCGGCTGCCCGCGGCGTTGCAGCCCCCCGGCGCTCTGGAGCCACTGGAGCCTGACTGGCTCCCGCCCCGCCTGCCGGCGCCCCGAGGCCTGCGCATCGCCGCCGCTGCCGCCCAACCCCTGGGCCCCGGCCTGATCGCCCCGGCCCTCGCCGCCGACCTGGCCCCCTGCCCCGCCTGCCGCGCCGAGCTGGCCGACCCCGCCAGCCGCCGTCACCGCTACCCGTTCATCAGCTGCAGCGCCTGCGGGCCGCGCTACTCGATCGCCACCGCCGAGCCCTTCGCCCGCGCCCACACCACCCTGGCCGCCTTCCCGCTGTGCGAGGCCTGCCGGCGGGAGTTCGAGGATCCCGCCGACCGCCGCTTCCACGCCGAGACCATCGGCTGCCCGGCCTGCGGGCCGCGGCTGCGGCTGCTGGCGGCGGACGGCGGCGCGCTGCCCGGTGAGCCGATCGCCGCGGCGGCCGCGCTGCTGCGCGTCGGCGGGATCCTGGCGCTGCAGGGGGTGGGCGGCTTTCAGCTGCTGGTGGATGCCACCCAGCCGGCGGCCGTGGCGCGGCTGCGGCGGCGCAAGCGGCGTCCCGCCAGGCCCTTCGCCCTGCTGGTGGGCGAGCCGGGCTGGGTGGCGGCGGAGGTGCGTATCGGAGAGGCGGAGGAGCGCCTGCTGGGCTCGCCGGCAGCGCCGATCGTGCTGCTGCGCCGCCGCCACGACCCGGCTGCGGCGGCGGTGGTGGCCGAAGCGGTGGCGCCGGGCAGCCCGGCCCTGGGGGTGATGCTGCCCGCCTCGCCGCTGCACCAGCTGCTGGGGGCGGCCGTGGGCCGCCCGCTGGTGGCCACGAGCGGCAATCCCAGTGGCGAGCCGCTCTGCGTCGATCCGGAGGAGGCGCGGCAGCGGCTGGGGGCCATCGCCGATGCCTTCCTGGTGCACGACCGTCCCATCGCCCGCCCCCTCGACGACTCGCTCGTGCAGCTGATCGACGCCCGGCCGCTGCTGCTGCGCCGGGCCCGCGGCTACGCCCCGGCCGCCCTGGAGCTGCCGGTGCCACCGCCCGCCGATCGCACCGTGCTGGCCCTGGGCGGCGACCTCAAGGCGGCCCCGGTCCTGGCCCGCGGCGGGCGCATCTGGGTGGCGCCCTACCAGGGCGACCTGGCCGGGGCCCGCCAGCAGCGGGCGGTGGCGGCGGGGCTGGAGGAGCTGCTGCGGGACCAGGCCCCACCGGAGCTGGTGGCGGATGCCCACCCCGGCTACGTGAGCCGGGCCCTGGCGGAGCGCCTCGCGGAGCGCCGGGGCCTGCCCCTGCAGCTGGTGCAGCACCACCGGGCCCACGGTCTGGCGGTGGCGGCCGAGCACGGCCTCGAGGGGCCGCTGCTGGTGTGGGCCGCCGACGGGCTGGGCTACGGCCCCGGCCCCGGGCCCTCGCTCTGGGGCGGGGAGCTGCTGCTGCTCGATGGCGGCGGCGAGGCGGAGCGGCTGGCCTGCCTGCGGCCCTGGCCGCTGCCGGGCGGGGAGCGGGCCATGCGCGAGTCGAGGCGGGCGGCCCTGGGGCTGCTGCTGGCGGCCGATCCGGCCCTGCTCGATCACCCCGGCGCCCGCGCCTGCCGGGACGCCTTTGCCGAGCCGGAGCGGCGGTTGCTGGCGGACGCGGTGGCCAGCGGCTGCAACGCCCCCCTCACCTCGGCCCTGGGACGGCTGTTCGACGCCGTTGCCTCCCTGCTGGGGGTGGTGCAGGAGCAGAGCTTCGAGGGGGAGAGCGGTCTGCTGCTGGAGGGGCTGGCGCACCGCTGGCGCGAGCGGGCGGGGGCTGGGCTGGAGCCGGAGGCGAAAGCGGAGGCGGAGCGCGCGACTCTGCCTTTGGTGCTCGCGCCTCTGGTGCCTGCCCCCCTGGCGCCCGCGCCGGCGGGTGCGGCTCCGGCGCTGCCCCTGGGCTGGCTGGACTGGGAGCCGCCGCTGCGCCGGCTGCTGGCGGCCCGGGCGGCAGGGGAGGATGCAGCATCCCTGGCCGCCGGCTTCCATGGGGCGCTGGTGGCGTCGCTGGTGGCGGCGGCGCAGCGGGCAGCCGAGACCACGGGCTGCCGGCGGGTGGCCCTGAGCGGCGGCTGCTTCCAGAACGCCCTGCTGCTGCAGGGCTGCATCGACGGCCTGCGGGCCGCCGGCCTGGAGCCCTGGTGGCCTTTGCAACTGCCGTGTAACGACGGCGGGCTGGCCCTGGGCCAGCTGTGGGCAGCCCTGAAGCACCGGCCTATAACGAAATCGGGCGCCCCCTCCTGAACGCCGGGCGCCTCCGCACCCCGCACGTCCGCCCCATGTGCCTGGCCACGCCCGGAGTGATCCTGGCGATCAGCGACGGCCATCCCGTGGCCGGCACCTGCGCGGCTGATCCAGCTGCCGGGGCTGCAGCGACGGCCGATCCGCTCTGGCGCTGTGCCGAGGTGGATTTCGGCGGCGTGCGCCAGCAGGTGAGCCTGGCCTGCCTGCCGGAGGCGGTGGTGGGGGATCGGGTGCTGGTGCATGTGGGCGTGGCCCTGAGCCTGGTGCACGACGACGACGAGCCAGCCCTCCGCCTCCCGCTCCCATGACCGCCACCCAGACCAGCCCCGGCCCTGACGCCACCACCGCCACCGCCACGATCACGGTGGACGGCAACGAGGCCGTGGCCCTGGTGGCCTATCGCCTCAACGAGGTGATCGCCATCTACCCGATCACCCCCGCCTCGCCGATGGGCGAGTGGGCCGACGCCTGGGCGGCCGAGGGCCGGCCCAACCTCTGGGGCTCGGTGCCGTCGGTGGTGGAGCTGCAGAGCGAGGCCGGGGCCGCCGGCACCGTGCACGGCGCCCTGCAGGCCGGCGCCCTCACCACCACCTTCACGGCCAGCCAGGGGCTGCTGCTGATGATCCCCAATCTCTACAAGCTGGCGGGGGAGCTCACACCGGCGGTGCTGCACGTGGCCGCCCGCTCCCTGGCGGCCCAGGGGCTGTCGATCTTCGGCGACCACAGCGACGTGATGGCCACCCGCGGCACGGGCTGCGCCATCCTCTGCTCCGCCTCGGTGCAGGAGGCGGGCGACTTCGCTGCGATCGCCACCCGCGCCAGCCTGCGCAGCCGCCTGCCGTTCCTGCATGTGTTCGACGGCTTCCGCACCTCCCACGAGATCCAGAAGATCCATCCCCTGCCCGAACACACGCTGCGACAGCTGATCCCCGAGGCCGAGATCAGCGCCCACCGGGCCCGCGCCCTCAGCCCCGACCATCCGGTGATCCGCGGCACCGCCCAGAACCCCGACGTGTACTTCCAGGCGCGGGAATCGGTGAACCGCTTCTACGACGAAGCCCCCGGGCATGTGCTGGAGGCGATGGAGCGCTTCGGCGCGCTCACCGGCCGCCACTACCGCCCCTTCGACTACGTGGGGCCGGCCGACGCCGAACGGGTGCTGGTGCTGATGGGCTCGGGCTGCGAGACCGCCGAGGAGACCCTGGAGGTGCTGCAGGCCGCCGGCGAGCGGGTGGGGCTGCTCAAGGTGCGCCTGCTGCGGCCGTTCTCCGCCCGCCTGCTGGTGGAGGCCCTGCCGGCCGGCACCCGGGCGATCGCCGTGCTGGACCGCTGCAAGGACCCGGGCGCCAGCGGCGAACCCCTCTACCTCGACGTTCTCACCGCCGTCGCCGAGCAGTGGACCGCCGTGCACGGGACGGCCGGGGCGGCGGCGCTGCCGAAGGTGCTGGGCGGCCGCTACGGCCTCTCCTCCAAGGAGTTCACCCCGGCGATGGTGAAGGCCGCGTTCGATCACCTCAAGGGCGCGCTGGTGGGCGGCCCCGTGCTCAACCACTTCACGGTGGGCATCGACGACGATCTCACCCATCTCTCGCTGCCGCTGCAGGAGGACTTCGTCACCGAACGGCCCCTGGCCGGGGCGGGCGGTGGTGCGGGCAGCGCAGGTGAGGGTGGGGCAGGTGGCGAGGTGCGGGCCGTGTTCTACGGGCTCGGCTCCGACGGCACCGTGGGCGCCAACAAGGCGGCGATCAAGATCATCGGCGAGGGCACCGATCTGTTCGCCCAGGGCTACTTCGTCTACGACTCGAAGAAATCCGGCTCGGTGACGGTGTCGCACCTGCGCTTCGGGCCGCGGCCGATCCGCTCCACCTACCTGATCCAGCGCCCCACCTTCGTGGCCTGCCACCAGTGGGACTTTCTGGGCCGCTTCGATCTGCTCGCCGGCATCGAGCCCGGCGGGGTGTTCCTGCTCAACAGTCCCTACGAGCCCGCCGAGAGCTGGAGCCGGCTGCCGGAGAGCCTGCGCCAGCAGATCCGCGAGAAGCAGCTGCGGGTGTGGGTGATCGATGCCAGCCGCGTGGCGCGCGAGGCGGGCATGGGTTCGCGCATCAACACGGTGATGCAGGCCGGCTTCTTCGCGGTGAGCGGCGTGCTGCCGAGGGAGGAGGCGATCGAGCGCATCCGCACCTCGATCCGCAAGACCTACGGCCGCAAGGGGGAGGCGGTGGTGGCGATGAACCTGGCCGCCCTCGACGCCAGCCTCGATCACCTCCATGCCCTCGACTGGCCGCAGCTCGATGCCGCCGCCCCGGCGCCGGGCCAGGCCGCCGCTGCCGCCGCTGCCGCAGACACCGCCGACCCCTCCATGGCCGGGCGGCTGGAGCAGGCGCCGGCCTTCGTGCGCGAGGTGATCGCGCCGATGCTCGAGCGCCGCGGCGACGCGTTGCCGGTGAGCGCCCTGCCCTGCGACGGCACCTGGCCGGTGGGCACCTCCCGCTGGGAGAAGCGCAACATCGCCGCCGAGGTGCCGGTGTGGGAGAGCGATCTGTGCGTGCAGTGCGGCAAGTGCGTGCTGGTGTGTCCCCACGCCGTGATCCGCGCCAAGGTGGCCGAACCCCAGGCCTTCAGTGCTGCGCCGGAGGGCTTTCGCACCGCCCCGGCCCGCGACCACGCCTTCAGCGGCCAGACGTTCACGATCCAGGTGGCGGCCGAGGACTGCACCGGCTGCAACCTCTGCGTGGAGGTGTGCCCGGCGCGGGACCGCAGCGAGCCGAAGCGCAAGGCGCTGAACATGGCCCCGCAGCGGCCCCTGCGCGAGCAGGCCCGGGCCAACTGGGACTTCTTCCTGCAGCTCCCCGAGGCGCCGCGGGGTGGGCTCAACCTGCACAAGATCGGCCAGCAGCAGCTGCAGCAGCCCCTGTTCGAGTTCTCCGGGGCCTGCGCGGGCTGCGGCGAGACGCCCTACCTCAAGCTCGCCAGCCAGCTGTTCGGCGACCGCATGCTGATCGCCAACGCCACCGGCTGCAGTTCGATCTACGGCGGCAACCTGCCCACCACCCCCTGGAGCGCCAACGCCGAGGGGCGCGGCCCCGCCTGGAGCAATTCGCTGTTCGAGGACAACGCCGAGTTCGGCTACGGGATGCGCGTGGCGCTGGATCAGCAGCGCCGCATGGCCCTCGATCTGCTGCAGCGCCTGGCGGGCGCGCTGGCGGGTGATCAGCTGCCCCCGGCCCTGGTGGACGGGCTGCGCGACGCCGACCAGGGCGATGAGGCCGGCATCGCCGAGCAGCGCCAGCGGGTGGCCGAGCTGAAGCGGCGGCTGGAGGGCGTGGAGGGGCCGGAGGCCCGTCAGCTGCTGGAGCTGGCTGATGCCCTGGTGAAGAAGAGCGTGTGGCTGGTGGGCGGCGACGGCTGGGCCTACGACATCGGCTTCGGCGGCCTCGACCACGTGCTCGCCGCCGGCCGCGATGTGAACGCCCTGGTGCTCGACACCGAGGTGTACTCCAACACCGGCGGCCAGGCCTCGAAGGCCACGCCGCTGGGGGCGGTGGCCAAGTTCGCCGCCTCCGGCAAGCCCGCCGGCAAGAAGGATCTCGGCCTGATGGCGATGACCTACGGCCACATCTACGTGGCCAGCGTGGCCATGGGCGCCCGCGACGAGCACACCATCCGCGCCTTCCTGGAGGCCGAGAGCTATCCGGGGCCGTCGCTGATCCTGGCCTACTCCCACTGCATCGCCCACGGCATCGACATGGCCAAGGGGATGGCCCACCAGAAGCTGGCGGTGGACACCGGCCGCTGGCTGCTCTACCGCTACGACCCGCGCCGCGCCGAACGGGGCGAGAACCCGCTGCAGCTCGACAGTCCGCCGCCGCGGCGCAGGCTGGAGGAGGGGATGGCGGCGGAGAACCGCTTCCGCATGCTGCGCTATAGCCAGCCGGAGCGGGCCCGGGAGCTGGGCCGTGCCGCCCAGGCCGAGCTCGACCGCCGCTGGGCCGCCTACCGGGCCCTGGCCGGCGCTCCGGGCCAGTCCCAGGGAGACGCGTCATGAACGTGGGCACCGCCGTGGACCTGAGCACCACCTATCTCGGCCTGCCTCTGCGCACCCCCCTGGTGGTGGGCGCCGCCTGGCCCCTCAGTGAGCACCTCGAGCAGCTGCAGGAGCTGGAGCGCCAGGGGGCCGCGGCGATCGTGCTGCACTCGCTGTTCGAGGAGCAGATCGAGCAGGAGCAGCTCGACCTGCACTGGCATGCCAGCCATGGGGCCGAGAGCTACGGCGAGGCCCTCAGCTACCTGCCCGACACCGCCGTGCTGCACGAGGGGCAGGACCTCTACCTGCGCCTGATCGAGCAGGCCCGCCGCGGGCTGCAGATCCCGGTGATCGCCAGCCTCAACGGCAGCCAGCCCGGCCGCTGGGTGGAGACGGCGCGGCGCATCGAGGCGGCCGGCGCCCACGCCCTGGAGCTGAACATCTACGACCTGCCCACCGATCCGGAGCTGAGCAGCGCCGCGATCGAGAACCAGGTGGAGGAGATCGTGCGCGAGGTGCGCGCCGAGGTGCGGCTGCCCCTGGCGGTGAAGCTGAGCCCGTTCTTCACCAACCTGCGGGCCATGGCCCGGCGGCTGGGCCAGGCCGGCGCTGACGGGCTGGTGCTGTTCAACCGCTTCTACCAGCCCGACATCGACATCGAGGAGCTGGAGGTGCGTCCCAACCTGCTGCTCTCGGGGCCCCACGACCTGCGCCTGCCGCTGCGCTGGATCGCCCTGCTGCACGGCCGCGAGCCGGTGGATCTGATCGCCAGCGGCGGCGTGGCGCGCGGCACCGACGTGGTGCGGCTGCTGATGGCCGGCGCCTGCGCCACCCAGCTGGTGGCGGCGCTGCTGCGGCACGGGCCGGAGCGCCTGCGCGGCATCGAGGAGGAGCTGATCACCTGGCTGCTGGAGCACGACTACGGCTCGCTGCAGGAGCTGATCGGCTGCATGAGCCAGCAGCGCTGCGCCGAGCCGGGGGAATACGAGCGCGCCCAGTACATGCGCGTGCTGCAGAGCTACCGCCCGTGACCGTGACCGAGGCCGAGACCGAGACCGAGACCGAGACCGTGACCGAGACGCCGGCGTTGAGTTCCCCTGCCGCCCGGGTGGCCGAGCTCGCCGCCGAACTGGCCGCCATCACCACCCGGCCCTGGACCCTGATGGAGGTGTGCGGCGGCCAGACCCACGCGATTGTGCGCTGGGGTCTCGACCAGCTGCTGCCGCCGGGGGTGGAGCTGATCCACGGACCGGGCTGCCCGGTGTGCGTGACGCCGGCCGCCACCATTGACGCGGCCCTGGAGCTGGCGCGCCGGCCGGAGGTGATCCTCTGCTCCTACGGGGACATGCTGCGGGTGCCGGGCAGCGACCCCGGGGACGACCTGCTGGTCGTGCGCGCCGGCGGCGGCGACGTGCGCCTGCTCACCTCGCCGCTGCAGGCCCTGGAGCTGGCCGCCGGCCACCCCGAGCGCCAGGTGGTGTTCCTGGCCGTCGGTTTCGAGACCACCGCCCCGGCCACGGCGCTGCTGGCCCGCCAGGCCCTGGCCCTGGAGCTGGCCAACCTGTCGCTGCTGGTGGCCCACGTGCGCGTGGTGCCGGCCATGGCCACGATCCTGGCCGACCCCGGCAACCGGGTGCAGGGTTTCCTGGCGGCCGGCCACGTGGGCTCGGTGATGGGCCTGGCGGAGCTGCGGGCGCTGGTGGAGCGGCACCGGCTGCCGGTGGTGATGACGGGCTTCGAGCCCGCCGACGTGATGGCCGGTCTGCTGGCCTGCGTGCAGCGGCTGGAGGCGGGCCGGCCTGAGGTGGTGAACGCCTACGGGCGGGTGGTGCGGCCCCAGGGCAACGCCGCCGCCCAGGCACTCATGGAGAGCGTGTTCGCGGTGGTGGACCAGCCCTGGCGCGGCCTGGGCGTGCTGGCCGGCGGCGGGCTGGCCCTGCGCGGGGAGTACCGCCGCCTCGATGCCCGCGCGCGCTTCGCGGTGGATCGCCCCCTGCAGCAGCAGCCAGCGGAGCCCGGCGCCGACCCATCGCCCTGCATCGCCGGTGCGATCCTGCGCGGCCAGGCCACCCCGCCCGACTGTCCCGCCTTCGGCAGCGCCTGCACGCCGCTGCACCCGCTGGGGGCGCCGATGGTGTCGAGCGAGGGGGCCTGTGCCGCCTACCACCGCTACCGGCCAGCCCCAGCCGCTGCCGCAGCAGCCAAACCGGCGTCGATCGGCCCCTGACCGGCCGGTTTCCAGGGCATCTTCGCCAGCCCCAGCCCCTGCAGCCGCTCCAGCGCGGAGAGCTGCAGGCTGCCGACGCGGTCGCGCAGCCAGGGCAGGGCCAGGGGATCGAGGCCGTTCCAGGGCAGGTAGGGGTTGCGGCGCAGGGAGGCGTAGATCTCCACCCGGCAGGTGGGGTGGTCGCTGGCGGTGCGGCCGTGGAAGCCGCGGGTGTCGGCGACCACCAGGGTGTTGGCCTTCACGGCGAAGCGGCGCGCTGCCGGCAGACCCATGGCCGCCAGGTCGTCCGGCCCCACCCGGAAGGAGCCGCGGGCGTGGTAGGCCATCGGGTGATCGGCGGCCTCCAGGCTCTGGCGACGTTCCCAGGCCAGCCGCTCCGGGGTCATCCGGTGGGAGCCGGGAACGTAGGCGAAGGGGCCCTCGCTCTCGGCCACGTCGTGCAGGAAGAACCAGGCCTTGGCGATCGAGTGGAAGGTGTCGGCGTGGAGGGTGGCCTGGGGATCGGGCCGCTTGCTCGGCAGCCCGGCCAGGATCGCCTGCAGCGAGAAGATCGGCTCGGCGCCGGTGCCGGCCACGTAGCGGATCAGGTTGACGATCTCGCGGCTGGCCAGCAGCGCCTCCAGCTGGGGATGGCTGCCGCGCAGGCGGGCGCGGTCGAGGGCGACGCGGCGGGTGACGGCGTTGCCCTGGCGCATCTCCAGCCGCGGCCAGGCGCTGCCGTAGATCTCCCGCCTGAGGGCCTCGAACGCCTCGGGGGGCAGCAGGTTCTCGCGGATCACGTAGCCCTGCTCGGCGTACTGCCGCCGGTCGGCCGGATCGATGCGCCGGCCCAGGCGCCAGCGGCGCTGGGCGGTGACGGCGTCGGCCAGGCGGATGCGGCCCACGTGCAGGCCGAGCCGGTTGAGCCGCCGGCTGCCGATCACCGGGTTGTCGCGGAACGACTTGGCGCCGCTGAGCAGGGCCAGGGGGGCCAGGGCGGTGCGCAGCGCTCGGGAGGGTGTGGCCATGGCCATCGGGCGGCGGATCGCGCGGCGGATCTGCCATTCTCCGCCCAGCGCACCGGTCCGCCGCCCCACCCCTGCCGATGACCGAGCGGATCCAGCTGGCCCACGGCGGCGGCGGCAGCCTGATGCAGGAGCTGATCCGCCGCGAGCTGCTGCCGCTCTACGGCGAGCCCGCCCCGGTGCTGCACGATGCCGCCAGCCTGGCGCTGCCGGGCGGGCGGCTGGCCTTCACCGCCGACTCCTACGTGGTGCAGCCGCTGGAGTTTCCCGGCGGCGACATCGGCCGCCTGGCGGTGACGGGCACCGCCAACGACCTGGCCATGGCCGGGGCCCGGCCGGCTCACCTGAGCGTGGCCCTCATCCTGGAGGAGGGTCTGCCGCTGGCGCTGCTGCGCCGCATGGTGGTCTCGATGCGGGCGGCGGCGGGCGCCTGCGGGGTGAACATCGTGACCGGCGACACCAAGGTGGTGGAGCGAGGCAAGGCCGACCGCCTGTTCATCAGCACCAGCGGCATCGGCGTGATCGAGGCGGCCGAGCCGATCGGGCCAGGGGCGATCCGGCCCGGCGACGCCCTGCTGGTGAGCGGTGACCTGGGCCGCCACGGGGTGGCGATCCTGGCCGCCCGCCACGGGCTCGACCTGCAGCCACCGGTGCTCAGCGACTGTGCCCCGCTCTGGCCCCAGGTGGCCGCCCTGCTGGAGGCTGGCCTCACCCCCCACTGCCTGCGTGATCTCACCCGCGGCGGCCTGGCCAGCGCCCTGGCGGAGCTGGCCGAGGCCTCGGGGCTGGAGTTCGCGGTGCAGGAGCAGCGCCTGCCGGTGCTCGAGCCGGTGGCGCGCACCTGCGAGCTGCTGGGCTTCGAACCGCTGCACCTGGCCAATGAGGGCCGCTTCCTGGCGGTGCTGCCCGCCGCTCAGCTGGAGCGGGCCCTGGCAGTGCTGGCGGCCCTGCCCCACCCCACCGGGGCGGCCTGGATCGGCACGGTGCGGCCGCCGGCCGCCGGCGCCGGGCCGCGGGTGCTGCTGGCCACGGCCCTCGGCACCGAGCGGCTGCTCCTACCGCTCAGCGGGGAGCTGCTGCCCCGCATCTGCTGACGGACAGCGCCAGCAGGCCAGCCCGCCGCCCCGGCCGCGGGCCAGCAGCCAGCGGCCCTGGCCGTCGCTGCCGGCGGCGATCAGGGCGAAGAAGGGCTGCCGGCGGGGATCGCCCGGGGGCACGGGGCGGCGAAGCAGCCGCCTCGGGCCCAGCCGCAGCTCCAGCTCCTCGAAGCCGAACTGCAGCAGCGGCCGCCGCCCCACCAGGCGCCCCCAGCCGAGGAAGCGCAGTTCCAGCGCGCCGATGCGCACGCTGTTGGCCAGCCGCAGCGGCGTGCCGGGCCGCTCACCCTCAGCCGGGCTGATCGTGAGGCGGGCCCCCAGCAGCCGCAGCAGGGCCGCCGGAGTCTCCTGGGCAGTGGCCCGCTCGCGGCCCCAGAGGTGGCGCAGCTCCCAGGGACCGCTCACCTGGGCCGGGCCGATCCCCGAGCCGTGCCGGCGCGCCCGGCGCTCCAGTTCCAGCACCCAGGTGCCATCGCCGGGCGGGCCTGCGGGCGGGGAAAGACGCTCCGGACTGGGGGTCGCGCTGGGCAAGGAGGAGACCTGCTTCACATTGCTTGATGCCGTTCTGAGTATCCCTGCTCAACCTGCTTGTGCCCACAGAAGCCTGGCCATACGGTGAAAAACACCAGCCGCAACCCCATCGAGCCATGACTGTCCAGCCCGCGCAATCACAGCTTGATTCCGATCACCGCGGCGAACACCGCGCCGATCGTGGCTCCGATCTCCTCTCCGACCGGCTGGATGATGCACAGTTCAGCAGTGACGGGGCTGGCGTCATGGCGGAGGTGCTGGGTGTGGCCTCCCTGGAGGTGCACGCCGAGAGTTTCGGCGATCCGGTGGAGGCCTACTTCGAGTGCATCACCACCTGCTCCCTCGATGACGGGGAGTGCATCACCACCTGCACGGAACTCCTGCGCGAGCAGGTCTGAGGTCCTCCGGCGGTGATCCCCCCTGGGGATCCCGCCGGGTTCAGATGATCTCGACCGTGCCGTTGTTGCGCACCACCAGGGTGCCATTGAAGTTGAGGTCGATGCGTTCATCCCTCCGGCTGTTGATCGCCCCCACCACATCGAACTCGAACACGCGCAGCCTGTCGTCTCCCTGCTCGATCCGCACTTCCCTGCCGTTGCGGCCGCCGCCACGGCGGCTCACGTCATAGCGGCCGCTGGGCAGCAGCAGTGTGTCTTCGCCGTCGCTGCTGGCGATGATCCGGTGATCGCCGAAGCCGATGAAGGTGTTGTTGCCCTCGCCCATGTCGACGAAGCCGCCGCCACGGATGCCGCCTTCGCTCACATCCATCACATCGTCGCCGTCCTGCATGAAGATGAAGCGGCGATTGCGGATCCCCAGCTTTCCGCCAGAGGCTTCGATGCGGTCGTCTCCCGACCCCATGAAGATGAAGCCTCGGTTGACGATGCCCACCCCGTCGGCGCTGCTGCCGATCAGCAGGTCGTTGCCTCCGCCCATCTGCAGCCTGCCGCCCTGGCTGAAGTAGCCGGGGTCGCCGTTGCCGGTGCGACCGATGATCACGTCGTCGCCGCCGCGAGCGTTGATGAGATCGCGGCCCTCGGTGCTCACCCCGCGGCGCTCGTCGACCACCCGGTTGGCCCGCCGGCTCCAGCGGCCGCTGGTGGCGCCTGACCAGCCTTCAGGGGTGAGAATCGTTGTCAAATCCGGCAAGCGCGGGGCCGCGGGGATCCTCCCACCGTGTTCCCGGCAGGGTCAAGGTTGCCAGGCCGGGGCCGCCGTTCGGGGCTCAGGGGCCCTCCACCAGCTCCGGGGCCAGCAGCAGGGCGCCGCCGCCGGCCCCGGGCCGCAGCAGGTTCTGCCGGCGCAGTTCGCTGATCTGGCGGGTCACGGTGGAGCGGGTGCTGCCGATCAGTTCGGCCAGGCGGGCATGGCCGAGGGCGAGGGGCAGGTGGTAGCCGGCGCCGCTGCGGCGCCCGAAGCGCTGCACCAGCAACTGCAGCAGGGCGCGCAGGCGCAGATCGGCTCCCACCGGATGGCGCACCAGATGCAGTTCCAGCAGCCAGTCGCTGATCAGGTCGTGGCTCGCCGGGCACTGCGGCAGCGGCTGCATGTCGCAGCGCAGGGGCGTGAGGGCCTCCAGCAGACAGCTGGTGCTCGCCGGCAGCCGCAGCCAGGGACGTTCCTCGCGGGCGGCGAAGGCCAGAGTCACATCGTTCCAGTTGCGGCAGCCCGGCTGGCTGAAGGAGGCGGCGATCCGGCCGATGCCCCCATGCACCGTCAGCCGCAGACATTCGGCGTCCCGGGCGACCTGGGCCAGCAGCAGTGACTGATGGGCGCAGAGGGTGATGGAACGCGGCGACTCCAGGTGGGCTCGACCTGCGGTGATGGGCCCGATTGTGCAGTCCACGAGCTGCCGATTCGGCCCCCTCGATCCCTTGCGGTGCAAAGGAACCTGAGCAGGTGACCGGGGGCACGTCGGCGGGCGTCACCGGTCACGGCTGGAGCGGCGCTCCGCCAGGCTGGCCCGCTGAGTGCTGGCCCGGGAGGGCCGTGCCTGCCATGACGGCCGCCGCCCCCCGCCCCCTGCCCTCCACCGGCGCCGCCAGCGGCGTGCTGGAGACGCTGGCCTTCTTCCGCGATCCGGGCTTCGCGCGACGGCGGTTCGCGCGCCACGGCGATGTGTTCGAAACCAGGCTGCTGGGCCAGCCCCTGGTGTTCATCCGCGGCCGGCGGGCGATCGAGGATCTGTTCGCCCATCCCGAGAGCCTCGAGGGCTGGTGGCCCGCCAGCGTGCGCACCCTGCTGGGCAGCCGCTCGCTGGCCAACCGCAACGGCGCCGACCACCGGGCGCGGCGGCGGGTGGTGGGCCAGCTGTTCGCCGCCGCCGCCCTGCGGCGCTACAGCCCGGCGATCGTGGCCCTGGTGGAGGAGCTGGCGGCCGAGCTGGCGGCCTCCGCAGAGCCGGTGCCCCTGGCCGATCGCCTGCGGCGCTTCGCCTTCACGGTGATCGCCACGGTGGTGCTCGGCCTGGAGGGGGACGACCGCGAGGCCCTGTTCGCTGATTTCGAGATCTGGACCCAGGGCCTCTTCTCCTTTCCCCTGGCGATCCCGGGCAGTCCCTTCGCCCGGGCCCTGGCGGCCCGCGGTCGGCTGCTGGAGCGCCTCGGGGCGGTGCTGCGGCGGGCCCAGGCGGTGGCGGGGGACCCCCTGGCCGCCGGCGGGCTGGATCTGCTCGCGGGAGGCCTGGATGAGGCCGGCCTGCCCCTGGCCGACGACGACGTGGTGGAGCAGCTGCTGTTGCTGCTGTTCGCCGGCTACGAGACCACCGCCTCCTCGCTCAGCTGCCTGATGCTGGCCCTGCTGCAGCATCCGGAGGTGGAGGGGTGGCTGCGCCAGGAGCTGGCGGGGCTGCCCTGGCCGCCGGCGGCAGAGCAGGCCACCACGGCCTATGACCCCACCCGGGCGCCGTGGCTCGATGCGCTGGTGCAGGAGGTGATGCGGCTGACGCCGCCGGTGGGGGGCTTCTTTCGCCGCGTCACCGCGCCGCTGGTGCTCGACGGGGTGCTGGTGCCGGCCGGCCGGGTTGTGCAGGTGGCCCTGGCCGCCCACAACCGCCATGCCCCCGGGGAGGCCGACATCGAGACCTTCCGGCCCCAGCGCCACCTCGATGGCGGTTGCCCGGTGGCGCTGCTGCCCTTCGGCGGCGGTGAGCGGGTGTGCCTGGGCAGGGCCCTGGCGGAGCTGGAGATCCGGCTGCTGGCGGTGGGGCTGCTGCAGCGGCTGGAGCTGGAGCTGGTGAGCGGTCAGAACCTGGAGCTGCAGGTGATCCCCAGCCCCAGCCCCCGCGATGGCCTGCTGGTGCGCCCCAGGATGGCCCCACGCGAGGTGGTGGCCTGATGCCCCAGACGGTGCAGCCGCTGATGGAGGTGCTCGGCCCGGCCGAGCGCGCCAAGCTCGACGGCGGCGACGACGCGCACTTCTACGCCGATCCCCGCTTCGTGCAGCACCTCGATGCCGCCTTCCGGGCGCGGCTCACGGCGCTCTACCGCGAGCGCATCCCGCCCGGCGCGGTGGTGCTGGATCTGATGAGCAGCTGGGTGAGCCACCTGCCCGAGGAGGTGCGCTACCGGGAGGTGATCGGCCACGGCCTCAACGCCCAGGAGCTGGCGGCCAATCCGCGCCTCGATCGCCACTGGCTGCAGAACCTCAACGCCGACCAGCGCCTGCCCCTGGCCGACGCCAGCGTGGATGCGGCGCTGATCGTGGCCGGCTGGCAGTACCTGCAGTACCCCGAGGCCATCGCTGCCGAGCTGCTGCGGGTGGTGCGGCCCCAGGGCCAGGTGATCGTGGCCTTCTCCAACCGCATGTTCTTCCAGAAGGCGCCGCGCATCTGGACCGATGGCGACGACCGTGACCATCTGGCCACGGTGGCGCGGGTGCTGATGGCCCAGGGCTGGCCCCGGCCCGAGCTGATCGCCGAGGCCACCCCGGCCCCCGGGCCCCTGGGCTGGATCGGCGCCAAGGGTGATCCCTTCTTCGCGGTGATCGCCGCCCGGGCTGAGACGGCTGCTGGTTGAAACGGCCGTTGGTTGAAAGGCTGCCGGTTGAAACGGTGGCGGGCCGAATCCGCGTTCCTCGTTAGCGTTTCCGCAGGACGCCACACCGGCATGCGCCTGTCGAGATCAGTTCCGCCTCACCGCCAGTCGTCCCTCCGCAGGCTGCTGGTGGCAGCGCTGCTGGGCGGAGGCCTGCTGACGGCCCCACCGGCCCGGGCCATCGAGGAGGTGGTGATCGAGTTTCCGGTGCTGGAGCTGGATGTCACCCTGCGGGTGGCCGAACTCGAAGATCCGGCCCTGCTCCGGCGGGGCACCAGCGACCTGGCCGAGCTGGACCGTGCCAGCGGCGGCATCCTTGGCCCCAGGCTCGTGGAGGTGTTCAGCCAGCCCGTTCCGGTGGCGGTGACCCGAATCGCCGAGGGCTCGGTGGGATCGCCGTTGTTCGAACAGGCGATGCTGGTGCTCTCCAGCCTCGGCACGGTGGAGGGGCGTCCGCCGGATCTCAGCGGCGAGGTGCTGCGGCAGGCCCTGGAGAAGGCGTCGGCTGGCGGGGAACCCACCCTGCTGTCGCTGATCAAGGCGATCCCCGGCGACCGCGTGCGGCTGGATCTCGGCCGGCTGCGGGAGGTGAGCCAGCGGATGCTCGCCCAGCGCCGGCGCAGCGAGGAGCTGATCGCCGCCGTGGCCCCGGCGCCGGTGGCCCCCGCGGCCGACCAGTCGGCCGGGCCGGCACCGATCCGGCAGGAGATCAGTCTCACCGTGCCGCATCGTCCGCAGCCGCTCGACGTGCTGCTGCTGCGGCCCTCCCAGGGTGGCAACGGCCGCCTGGTGCTGGTGTCCCATGGGTTGTGGGACAGGCCGGCCTCCTTCGAGGGCTGGGGGCGGCGTCTGGCGGCGGCGGGCTACACGGTGGCCCTGCCCCGCCATCCCGGCAGCGACCAGGAACAGCAGCAGCAGGTGCTGAGCGGCAAGCTGCCGCCGCCGTCACCGGAGGAACTGGTGCTGCGGCCCAAGGATCTCTCCGCCGTGATCGACGCCGCCGCCGACGGCCGGCTGCAGGTGAGTGGCCTGGACACGCGGCAGGTGGTGGTGATCGGCCACTCCTGGGGCGCCACCACCACGCTGCAGCTGGCCGGTCTGGCCCCCAGTGACATCGAGCTGCGCCAGCGCTGCGCCAACCTGGAGGATCCGGAGCGCAACCTCAGCTGGACCCTGCAGTGCAGCTGGCTGCAGGCGGCCGACCTGGCCGGCATCTCCGACCGCCGGGTGATCGCCGCGGTGGCGGTGAGCCCGCCCCTGGCCCTGCTCTTCCCGCGCGGTTCAGGCAGCCAGCTCCACTCCCGCGTGCTGCTGGTGAGCGGCACGCGGGACTGGGTGGTGCCCCCTGATCCCGAGGCCGTGCAGCCGGCATCGCTGGGCGCCACGCGGCACGGGCACCGGCTGGTGCTCGCCCGCGGCGGAGACCACTTCAACCTGCGCCCCGGCGACGGCCCCCAGGGGGGCGTGCTCGGCAGCCTGATGCTGGCCTGGACCGACGGTGCCTTCGCCGCCGGTGAACGGGCCCGCCCCGCCGAGGGAGCCCTCAACCTGCTCACCCGGGCGGACTGGGGCAACGCCCAGATCGCGCTGACGGATGTGAGCGAGCGGCTTCAGGCTCCCTGAGGGCGGGGCGGGGCACGGCGCGATTCAGTCGCGATGCCAGCGGCTGCGCAGCACCGTGCCCTCGTCGCTGTAGGGCGCCTCGAGGCTGCCGCCGTAGGCGGCCTCGATGGCCTTGCCGACGGCACGGGTGATGTGGGTGCCCGTGAAGCTCAGCTCCAGCGGCCCGCCGGCCATGTCGGCCGCTCCGCCGGCGCCGGATCCTCCGGTGTCGATGGCGATCAGGCGCTCCAGGGGGCGCTCGGCGCGGATGCGGGCCTCGGTGTTGTTCACCAGGCGCATGATCTCCTCGCAGTGACCGGCGAGGAAGACGCCGCTGAGGGTGAGCACGCCGGCGGGCAGGCCGTCGCGGCTGCGCTCGCAGGCCGGACAGCGGTGAGGCGTGGCCCCGGCGCCGGCGGGGTCCCAGGTCCAGCGCCCCTGGTGGTACGAGGCCTGACAGTCCGGGCAAACGGCAGGCCCGGACAGCTTGGCGGCGTCGCGGTAGGGGTCGCCGCGGTGGGCGGCCGTGTTCACACCGTCATGGCGGGGCTGGTGGGTGGGGCCGCGGCTGGAGAACATCTGGGTCATGGTGATTTCCTGATCCCTTCAACCTCTCTCTAGCCATACCGGCGAGGGCGAGCCACGGCGGAATACCCCCGCCGGAGTGCGCCCACCGGAATCCGTCCTCCCAGCAGGCCCATCCAGCAACGCCCCCTGTTGGACTCGAACCAACGACCGGCCGCTTAGAAGGCGGCTGCTCTATCCAGCTGAGCTAAGGGAGCTTCAGCGGGCCATTGTGGCAAGGGCCCGGTCGCCGGCCACGGGCCAGACGGGGCGGCACCCCTAGAGTGCCAGGCTGCGCGAACGCAACGCCGATGGCGGTCACCCGGCTCAGCGAAGCCCAGAAACAGGAGGTTGTGGCGCGGTACCGCGAGGGCCAGAGCAGCACTGAGCTGGCGGCGGCCTACGACTGCAGCGCCAACACGGTGACCCGGCTGGTGAAGGCGGCCCTCGATCCGCTCGAGTACGAGCAGCTCAAGCGGCAGCGCAGCCGGGGTCTGCGGCCGGGCCCCGCTGCCGAGGAGCCCGCCGCCGCCGCCCCCGCCCCCGCCGCAGTCAGCGACTCCCCTGACACCGTTGCATCCGTCCCCCTAGCTCCCGACACCGTTACCCCTGATGCCGTGGTCGCCGACGCAACGGACGACCTCGAGGAGGAGGAGGACGACGACGAGGACGACGACGAGGACGGGCCTGGCGTGCTGGCGATCGACGACGCCGACGACTTCGGCGTGGACGGTGAGGACGACGGTGATGCGGTGCTGGACGACGAGGGCGACGACGGCGAGGAGGGCGACGACACGTTCGTGACCGTGCCGGTGCATCTGGGCGCGGCGGTGGAGGAGCTGGTGCAGTGCCGTGCGTTCAGCGAGGCGCGTCTGCCGGCCTCGGCCTACCTGCTGGTGGACCGCACCGTGGAGCTGCAGCCGCTGGCCCTCAGCGAATGCCCGGAGCTGGGCCCGCTGCCGGAGCAGGAGGCCGAGCGCCGGGCGCTGATGCTGTTCGTGAATCCGCGCCAGGCCAAGCGCCACTGCGGCCGCAGCCAGCGGGTGATCAAGCTGCCCGATGTGAGCCTGCTGGAGCGCACCGCTCCCTACCTGCTGGCCCAGGGCATCAGCCGGGTGGTGATCGAGGGCGGCGTCTACTCCCTGCCTGGCAGCTGATCCGGGCGGCCCGCCAGCAGGGCCACGCTGCAGCCGCCGCTCACCACCCCCACCACCAGCGCCACCCCCACCAGGAAGCCCGAGGGCAACGGCGCGGTGCTGCCGGCCCCGAGCCAGAGACGGGGCCGCTCCTCCAGGTTCTGGGCGCCGAGGCAGAGGATCAGCAGCAGCAGCAGCCCACCGCCCAGGCTGGCCAGCAGCAGTCGAAGGCGAAGCAGCATGGCCCGGACGGGGAGTGCGGAAGCAGGTCGAGTCTGCCGCCTCAGGGTTCAGCCGCCTGCTCCCGGCCGTCGTGCAGCAGGCCGTAGAGCTCCCGGCGGCTGTGGCCGCTGCGCTCCGCCAGCTGGCGGGCGGCGTCGCGGCCGCTGAGCCCGCCGGCCATCAGCTGGCCCAGCTCGGCGCGCAGGGCCGCCTCGTCCCAGGCCGGCGGCGGGGCCGGCGGGGCGCCGCCCAGCACCAGGGTGCACTCCCCCTGGGGCGGCGTGCGGCGGAAGTGCTCCAGCGCGGCGCGCACCGTGGGGCCAACCTGCTGCTCGTGGCGCTTGGTGAGTTCCCGCGCCACCCGCAGGGGCCGGTCGCCCAGCAGCGCCAGCAGATCCTCGAGCAGTTCCAGCAGCCGGTGCGGCGCCTCGAACAGCACCAGCGTGCGCTCCTCCGCCGCCAGCTCCCGCAGCCGGGCCCGCCGCTGGCCGGCCTTGGCGGGCAGGAACCCCTCGAAGCAGAAGCGGCCGCTGGGCAGGCCGCTGCTCACCAGGGCGGTGGTGACGGCGCTGGGGCCGGGCACGCAGATCACCGGCAGACCGGCCTCGCGGGCGGCGGCCACCAGCGCCTCGCCGGGATCGGAGATGCCCGGCAGGCCGGCGTCGCTGATCATCGCCACCGCTTCACCGCCCCGCAGGGCATCGAGCAGTTCGGGGATGCGGCTGGCCTGGTTGTGCTGGTGGAAGCTCAGCAGCCGCGGGCCGCGGCCCTGCTCCCGGTCGCGCAGGCCGAGCTGGTGCAGCAGCAGACCGCTGCGGCGGGTGTCCTCGCAGGCGAGCCGGTCGACGCCCGCGAGCACACGACGGGCGCGGGGGCTGAGGTCGCCCAGGTTGCCGATCGGTGTGCCCACCAGATAGAGCACCCCTGGTGCGGGTTCGCTTCCGGCCGCCGATGGCGGGGCTCCATCGGATCGGTCGGGCACGTCGAGCGGGGCTCCTGCACAATGCAGGGCCCAGTCTGCTGCCGATGGCCACCCCTTCCTCAGCGTCGTCGCCCGCCGCCCTGGCCCTGCCCTCCGGCATCAGCCTTGACGCGCTGCTGGCGGAGCTGCGTCGGCTGAGCTGGGGCGCCGCCGACATCCTGCGCGCCTACGGCCGTGGCGAGCAGCCGCCCTACGGCTTCCCGCGCGCCCTGAGCGTGGAAGAGGGTGGCGAGGGGCCGGTGAGCGCGGCCGATCTGGCGGTGAACCGCTGGCTGCTCGATGGCCTGGGCCAGGCGTTTCCCGGCGCTGACTGGACGCTGCTGAGCGAGGAGACCGCCCGGGAGCAGCTCACCGCCGGTGAACCGCTGGCGGCGGAGTGGCTGTGGATCCTCGATCCGCTCGACGGCACCAAGGACTTCCTGCAGGGCACCGGCGAGTACGCCGTGCACCTGGCCCTGGCCCACCGCGGCGTGCCGGTGCTGGGGGTGGTGCTGCTGCCGGAGATGGAGCAGCTGTGGCTGGGGATCACCGAGGCCCTGGCCGGCGAGCCTGGGCAGGCCTGGTGCGAGAACCGCACCGGCGAGCGCACACCGGTGCGCTTCAGCAGCCGGCGGCAGCCGGGCGAGCTGGTGCTGGTGGCCAGCCGCAACCACCGCGACGACCGGCTGGAGCGGCTGGTGGCGGCGTTGGAGCTGGGCGACACCAAGGCGATCGGCAGCGTGGGCGGCAAGGTGGCCACGATCCTGCGCGGCGAGACGGATCTGTATGTGTCGCTCTCGGGCAAGAGCGCACCGAAGGACTGGGACATGGCCGCCCCCCACGCGGTGCTGGAGGCCGCCGGCGGCGCCTTCACCCACGCCGACGGCCGGCCTCTCACCTACAACACCGGCGACGTGCGCCAGGCGGGCTGCCTGATCGCCAGCCACGGCCCCGCCCACGCCGAGCTGTGCGCGCGGGCGGCGGCGGCGATGGCCACGATCGACCCGGGGTTCTTGGTGTGAGCGCGGTGGCGGCCCTGGGCAGCCGGATGCCGGCTGGGTAGGGTCCGCTCAGCCGGGTGTGGGCCGTGATCGATCGCAGGAACCTCGGCAACCCCTTGCGCTGGTATCTGGCGGCGGTGCTGCTGGGGATGGTGCTCAACCTGCTGGTGGGCGATCAGGTGCTGAAGTTCCACTACAGCCGGCTGGTGCAGCTGCTGCCGGCGCTGGGGCTGCTGGCGTGGTGTTTCCGGCCCCAGCCGCCGGCCTTCTTCCGTGAGCCGGTGATCAGCGGCTGGTATGGACTGGGACTGGTGGGTTTTGCCCTCACGGCTCTGGTGGGGGGCTTCCTGGGGCCGATCCCATGGATCTCACTGGCCTTCCTGGGGCTGGCGCTGCTGCAGTTCGGCCTTCTGCCGCTGCTGCGGCCGGCCTGGCAGCGGCACGGGCCCGACACGCTGCGCGTGCTGGCGCTGTTCGCCCTGGCGGTGCTGGGGATCGACGTGGGCATCTGGCTGGCTGTGACCATCCAGGGCCAGACCCCCTACGCCTACACCTACTGGCTCACGCCACAGAGCTCCCTCGACCATGTGCCCTACCTGCATCTGAATGTGCGCTGGGCCAATCAGCTGCCGGTGCTGCTGATCTGGAGCTTCGTGCCGCTCCTGCAGCAGCTGCAGCAGGGCGAGATCCGGCGGCTGCGCTGGTTCTGGTGGCCGGTGTGTGCTGCGATTCCGCTGCTGGGAATGGCCCAGATCCTGTTCAGCAACGGCGATGGCGCCTTCCTGGCGGCGGCGGCGGCCACGGCGCTGATGGCCCTGCTGGGCTGGCGCGGTGACGGAGCGCAGCGCCGCCTGTGGTGGAGCGCCACGGTGGCGATGCTGGCCGCCGTCCTGGTGGCCGGGTTCGGCGACTGGCTGCTGGACGGCAGCCGCTTCTTCGTGGGCGGGCTGGTGGAGCGCAACGTGAGCGAGCTCAGCGAAGGTCTGGAGCGCGAGGGCATGCGCCTGGGTGTGTGGCGGCAGCACCTGCGGGCGGCGCTCGGGTCGCCGCTGTGGGGCGGCGGCATCCAGGCCCTGCCGCCGGAGCGCACGCTGTGCACCCCCCACAATCTCTGGGTGGGGCTGCTGCACTGGACGGGCCTTTTGGGCACGGGCTGCGCCCTGCTGCTGGCGGGCGCCTTCGTGCCGCGGCGCTGGAGCCAGCTGGCCCGCCTGTCCCGGGCGGCACCGCTGCTGGCGGCCTTGTTCGTGTATCAGCTAGTGGACGACATCTGGCTGCGGCCCTTCGCGCTGGCGGTGCTGCTGGTGGTGCTGCCGGGGCTGCTGGCCGGCGTGCCGGAGCCTCCGCCACAAACGAGCCAGCCGCTCCAGCCGGGGTGGCTGAAGCGGCTGGCGTTTCCGGCGGTGACCTACCGCTTCCTCACCCTGCTGGGGGTGCTGCTGGTGGTGGTGTCGTTCGTGCTGCCGGAGGGGGTGCAGATCGGCCCCTCGCCGCTGGTGCAGCAACGCGGGGCCGAGTGCCTGCTGTTCTTCTAGACCGGCAGCGGCGCGTCGGGCTGGGGGACGCCGCGGAGGGTGAGGTTGATGCGGCCGCGGTTGTCGATCTCGCGCACGCGCACGGTCACCTGGTCGCCCACGTTGACCACGTCCTCCACCTTCTCCACCCGCTCCTCGCTCAGCTGGGAGATGTGGATCATGCCCTCCTTGCCGGGGAGGATCTCCACGAAGGCGCCGATGGGGATCACGCGGGTGACGCCGCCGGTGAACACCTCGCCCTCCGAAACCCGGCGGGTGAGGCCCTCGATGATCCGCTGGGCCTCCTCGGCCGCGGCACCGTCGTGGCTGGCGATGGTCACCACGCCGCCGTCCTCGATGTCGATCTTGGTGTTGGTGCGCTCGGTGATGCCCTTGATCGTGCGGCCGCCGGGGCCGATCACGGTGCCGATCAGCTCCGGATCGATGCGGAAGCTGAGCAGGCGCGGGGCGTGGGGGCTGAGGGTGTCGCGGGGCTTGTCGATCGCCGCCAGCATCTTCTCGAGGATGTGCAGGCGGGCGGGACGGGCCTGGTTCACCGCCTCGGCCACGGTCTTCACGGCCAGGCCGGTGATTTTCATGTCCATCTGAAGGGCGGTGATGCCCTTGTCGGTGCCGGCCACCTTGAAGTCCATGTCACCGAGGAAGTCCTCGATGCCCTGGATGTCGGTGAGGATGCGCACCTCGTCGCCCTCCTTGATCAGGCCCATGGCGGCCCCGCTCACGGGCGCCTTGAGGGGCACGCCGGCATCCATCAGCGCCAGGGTGCTGCCGCACACCGAGCCCATGGAGGTGGAGCCGTTGGAGCTGAGGCACTCCGACACCACGCGCAGCACGTAGGGGAAGGATTCCTTGGGCGGCAGCACCGGCACCAGGGCGCGCTCGGCGAGGGCGCCGTGGCCGATCTCGCGCCGGCCAGGGCTGCGCATCGGCTTGGTCTCGCCGGTGGAGTAGGGCGGGAAGTTGTAGTGGTGCAGGTAGGTCTTCTCGGTGGACGGGTTGAGGTCGTCCAGTTCCTGGGCGTCGGAGGGGGTGCCGAGGGTGGCGCAGGAGAGCACCTGGGTGAGGCCGCGCTGGAACAGGGCCGAGCCGTGCACGCGCTTCGGCAGCACGCCGGCGGCGGCGCTGATCGGGCGCACCTCGTCGAGGGCGCGGCCGTCCACGCGCTTGCCCTCGTTGAGGATCTGACCGCGCATCAGCTGCTTGGTGAGGGCCTTGAAGGAATTGCCCAGGGCCTTGCCGGCGGCGGCCACACGCACCGGCTCGTCCTCGGCCAGGCCGGCGATCTTACCGGCCACCTCGGCCTTGATGGCATCGAGGCGGCTGTCGCGCTCCTCCTTGCTGAGCTCGAAGTGCTTGAGCACCTCACCGATGGCGGCGGAGCACTCCTGCTCCAGGTAGGCGGGCAGGGTGGTGTCCACGGGCTGGGGCTCGGGGATCACCTGCTCGATGCCCAGGTCCTTGAGCAGGGCCTGCTGGGCCTTGATCAGCTCGCACACCGCCTCGTAGCCGAAGTCGATGGCCTCGATCACGTCCTGCTCGGGCAGCTGGTTGGCGCCCGCCTCCACCATGATCACGCCCTCGGGCGTGCCGGCCACCACCAGATCGAGCTCGGAGCGCTCGATCTCACGGAAGCTGGGGTTGAGGATGAAGTCGTCGCCCAGCAGCCCCACGCGCACGGCGGCCATGGGCCCGTGGAAGGGGATCCTGGCCAGCAGGGTGGCCAGGGAGGCGCCGGTGACGGCGAGCACATCGGGCGGCACCCGCTCATCGAGCGACAGGCAGGTGGCCACGATCTGCAGGTCGTCGCGCATCCAGCCCGGGAACAGGGGCCGCATGGGGCGGTCGATCAGCCGGGCGGTGAGGGTGGCGCGCTCGGGGGGGCGGGATTCGCGGCGGATGAAGCTGCCGGGGATGCGACCGGCGGCGTACAGCCGCTCCTCGTAGTCGCAGATCAGGGGCAGGAAGTCGATGCCTTCACGGCCGCCGGAGCGGGTGGCCGTGACCAGCACAGCCGTGTCCCCGCATTCGATCATCACCGAACCGCCGGCCTGGGGCGCGAAGCGGCCTGTGGTCAGCCGGATCTCCCGACCATCGAAGGAGATCGACTGAGTCTGTCCTTGCACTGGGCGTTATCTCTCTTTGTCGCGAGAGATTCTCGCACCCGGGGTCACCAGGACGACTTGACAACCCCTGGCAGCTCGCCCTTGTGGGCCCGCTCGCGCAGCTGGTTGCGGCAGAGGCCGAAGTCGCGGTACACGCCGCGGGGCTTGCCGGTGGCCCAGCAGCGGTTGCGGATGCGGCTGGGGGCGCTGTTGCGGGGCAGGTTCTGGATCTTGCGGTGGATCTCCAGCCGCTCCATGGGATCGGCGGCCGCGGCGAAGGCGGCCTGGAGGGCGGCGCGCTTGGCGGCGAAGCGCTGCACGAGCTTCTTGCGCTTCTCGTCGCGCGCGATCATCGACTTCTTCGCCATGCGGGCTGCGGAACCTGGGTGTGCGGAGCCATCCACCATACCGCTAGGGGTGGCTGGGGCAGAGGTGAGCGATGGGGCAGGCGGGGCACTGCGGTTTGCGGGCGGTGCACACGGCGCGGCCGTGGAAGATCAGGCGGATCGAGAGGTTCTGCCACTCGGGCCGGGGCACCAGCTTCATCAGATCGGGCTCGATCCGGCCCGGTTCGCTGTGGCGCGACAGGCGCAGGCGCTGGGCCAGGCGGCTCACGTGGGTGTCCACGGTGACGCCGGCGTTGATGCCGTAGGCCCAGGCCAGCACCACCGAGGCGGTCTTGCGGGCCACGCCGGGCAGCTCCAGCAGCTCCTCCATCGTCTGCGGCACCACACCGCCGTGGCGATCGATCAGCAGCCGCGAGGCGCCCACGATGTTCTTCGCCTTGTTGCGGAAGAAGCCGGCGGATTTCACGTAGGGCTCCACCTCGCCGGGCTCGGCGGCGGCGGCGGCGGCTGCATCAGGGAAGCGCGCGAACAGGGCCGGCGTGATCCGGTTCACCCGCTCGTCGGTGCACTGGGCCGAGAGCATGGTGGCGATCAGCAGCTCGTAGGGGGTGCGCCAGTCGAGCGAGCAGGTGGCGTGGGGGTAGAGCGCGCCCAGCCGCTCGAGGATCTGCGGGGCGCGGCTGCGGGCGCTGGGGAAGCGCGGCATCTCAGCGGGCCAGGAGCTGCTGCACTGCGGGCAGCTGGGAGGTGTCCTTGACGATCAGCACCAGGCTGAGGCCCACCAGGAACACGAAGCCCGACTGCATGAAGGCCATCTGGAAGCGCTCGGGCAGGGGCCGGCCGCGCAGGCCCTCGAGCAGCAGCAGCACGAACTGGCCGCCGTCGAGCAGGGGCAGGGGCAGGGCGTTGAGCACCGCCAGGTTGATCGAGATCAGGGCGGTGAACAGGAACAGGCTGCCGCCGCCCTGCTGGGCCAGGGAGGCGCCCATCTCCACGATCTTCACCGGCCCGCTCACCTGGCCGGCGGTCTCGCCGAAGTGGGTGAGCAGGGTGAGGAAGCCGCCGGCGGTGCGGCCCAGCAGAGTGGTGAAGTCGTGGTTGGCCTGGCGGATCGGCTCCAGGGGCCCGCGGGCGGGCCGGTAGGCCTCGCTGCCGAAGGGCTGCAGCTGGGCGCCCACGCGGCCGGTGCCGCCCTGATCGGCGGGGGTGAGCCGCAGCTGCACCGGAGCGCCGCTGCGCTCGGCCACCAGCTCCAGCGACTGGCCGGGGGAGGCCTGGATGCGCTGCACGAGCTCGGCCACCGCCTGCGAGCCGCCGGCGAGGGGGGTGCCGGCGAGGCTCACGATGCGGTCGCCGGCCTGGAGGCCGGCGAGGGCGGCGGGCTGGCCGGCCTGCACGCCGCTCACCAGCACGCCGGGGGTGGCGCTGAAGCCGGCGGGGATGCCCACGAAGGTGCTCTGGGCCACCAGCACCAGCCAGGCCAGCAGCAGGTTGGCGAGCACACCGGCGGCGATCACCAGGGCCCGCTGGGGCAGGGGGCGGTTGGTGAGCAGGTCGGGGTCGTCCTTGGGGATAGCGGTGCCGGCGTCGTCGTCGGGGAACGACACGAAGCCGCCCAGGGGAATGGCCCGCAGGGCGAACTGCACGCCGCGGCGGCGGCGCTGCAGCAGCACCGGCCCGAAGCCGATCGAGAAGCCGCTGACGCGGATGCCCTGCCAGGTGGCGGCGAGGAAGTGGCCGGCCTCATGCACCACGATCAGGCCGGCGAGGATCGCCAGAGCCGCCAGAACACCCATTCAGGTCGCGTCGCGTCGGACGTCCATTGTGGGGCCGCTGGCGGCTGCACCGCTGAACGGCAGTGGCCTGTCGGCGAGGGTGCCGCTGAGGTCGGCCTCCTGGAAGTCGGCGCCCTCGAGGCGGGCGCCGCGCAGATCGGCCTGGCTGAGGCGGGCCCGGGCGAAGCGGGCGCCGCTGAGATCGGCCGCGGAGAGATCGGCGCCAGTGAGGTCGGCGTCGCTGAAATCGGCCCCCTGCAGATCCACGCCGTGCAGGTCGGCATGGCGCAGCACCGTGCCGGAGAAGTTGGCGCCGCGCCAGCGGCTGAAGGGAATGCGCAGGCCCTCGAGGTTGGCGCGCTGCAGATCGAAACCGTCCTGCCAGATCCCATCGGCGGAGAGATCCTCGATGGCGCGGATGCGGCCGAGGCTGTTGGTGGCGCCACCCTCGCGCTGGGCGAGCAGCAGATCGAACATCTCGTGATGCTCCCGCTCCTTGCGCTTGCCGGCTTCGAAGATGTACACGAAGGCGGCGGCCACGATGCTGAACGACTCGACGTTGCCGATGTCGATGATGTCGAGATAGTTGCTGGTGAGGCAGTCCTGCGCGAGCTGGGAGTCGTGGCAGTTCTGGAAGCGGTTCACCGCCGAGAGCAGGGCGAAGGAGCAGGCCGCGGCGATCAGCACCCGGAAGCGGAAGGAGCGGTCGAGATAGCGAAAGAAGGGCGAGCACCGGCGGCGCTGCTGGCGTTGATACCAGGTGGTGGCGGGTTTGCTTCTCATGGGGTGCGGGATGGGGTTGCGGCCGCATGGGCCAGGGCGCGATCCAGGCGCTGCCGCTGCTTGGGTTCGTGGAGCCAGAGCTCCGCATCGGGAATGGTGATGGCGGTTTTGATCAGCCACACCCCAGGCTCAGGTGATTCCACGAGCATGGTGCGGCCAGCCCACTCCTTGCCCAGGGAGATCTGACCACTGGCGCCCACCTGCTTCACCACAGCCATCGTTCATGCCTTCATGCGTTGGTGCCAGTGCAAGGGGGCTGCTGCGGAGTGCTGATCGGGGCCAATCGCGATCTGTACAGCCTGTACAGGTTGGATCACCCTTGCCATCAAGCCTGAGTGGATGTTGATCGCTGCCTACACCGCCACGGGGAGCTGGGCCTTGAACGGCTCGGCCAGCAGCCTGGCCAGCCCCGCCGGGTTGCGGATGTCCCTGAGGGTGGGGTGGCGAAACAGGATCGCTCCGGTGTCGGCATCCAGCAGCCGCTCCATGCCTTCCAGCTGGGTGCTCAGCTGTTGGGATTGATGCATCGGTTGCTCATGTCTTGCGCAGGATCAGCAGGGAGGTGGTCGGTTCTGCAATGAAGGATTCGATGGTGGAGCAATCCCTGAGAAGGCACTGCAGGATCTTGGCCGTGCTCGTGTTGCCGACCAGGAGCCAGACCACCTTGGGTGGCGAACCATGAAGGAGGCTCAAGCCTTTGAAATCGTCATCCTTGGTGACAACTGTGAATCCTGTCTTACCGGCGAGTACCCAGATCTTCTGATCGGAAGCCCCCTTCAGCCCTAAGTCTCGGACATGAGCGCTGCCAGGGAATGCATCGGATAGTGCTGCCGCGAGCCTTGGGCTGAGATTTTCATCGAAAAGCAACCGCCCTGCCATCACCAGATCAGGAAGCTGCGGGGCTCAGGCCACGGTGAGTGCGCTGAGGCGCTTCTCGCGATCTGCCGCGTAGCGCAGAACGGCCTGGATGTGTTTCGCTTGCAGATCGGGGAAATCAGCGAGAAGTTCGTCAGGGCTCATGCCACTGGCGAGGTACTCCAGAACATCCGAAACCGTGATGCGCGTTCCGGCTACGCATGGCTTGCCGCTGCGTACCCCTGGGGTGCAGGTGATCAGGGTGCTGGGCTGGCTTGTCATGCTCGGCGGCTGGCGAGGGAATCCAGTAGCGGCATTCTGCCGTGCCATTCCCGAATGGCCGTGCTACCGCCCCGCCCACCCTTCAGCCGAGTCGCTCCCCCCCGAAGTAGGGCACCAGCGCGGCGGGGAGCTGCACGGAGCCGTCGGGTTGCTGGCCGTTTTCCAGCAGGGCGGCCATGGTGCGGCCCACGGCGAGGCCGGAGCCGTTGAGGGTGTGCACGAGCTGGGTGCCCTTGCTGTCGGGGTCCTTGAAGCGGATCGAGGCGCGGCGGGCCTGGAAGTCGCCGCACACCGAGCAGCTGGAGATCTCGCGGTAGGCGCCGGCGCCGGGGAGCCACACCTCCAGGTCGTAGGTGCGGGCGGCGGAGAAGCCTAGGTCGCCGGTGCAGAGCTCGATGCGGCGGTAGGGGAGCTCGAGGGTTTCGAGGATGGCTTCGGCGTGGCGGGTGAGCTGCTCGTGGGCGTCGGCCGACTCCTCGGGGCGGGTGAACCAGTAGAGCTCCACCTTGTTGAACTGGTGCAGGCGGATCAGGCCGCGGGTGTCGCGGCCGTAGGAGCCGGCCTCGCGGCGGAAGCAGGGGGTGTAGGCGCAGTAGCGCAGGGGCAGCTGCTCGGCGGCGACCACCTCGTCGCGGTGCAGGGACGTGAGCGGCACCTCGGCGGTGGGGGTGAGCCACAGGTCGTCGTCGGCGCAGCGGAAGCTCTCCTCGGCGAACTTGGGCAGCTGGCCGGAGCCGGTGAGGCTGGCGGTGTTCACCAGCACCGGCGGCAGCACCTCGGTGTAGCCGCGAGATGTGTGCTGATCCAGCATGAAGCTGATCAGGGCGCGCTCGAGGCGGGCACCGGCGCCGAGCAGGGTGATGAAGCGGCTCTGGGCGATGCGCACCGACCGTTCGGTTTCCCAGAGGCCGAGACGCTCGCCGATCTGCCAGTGCTCCTGCAGGCCGGCTTCGGTGCGTGGACGGCCCCAGCGCTTCACCTCCACGTTCTCGGCCTCGCCGGCGCCGTCGGGCACGGCGGTATCGGGCAGGTTGGGGAAGGTGAGCAGCTGCTCGCGCAGCCGGGCCTCCAGGCCTTTCTCCTCTTCCTCCAGCACCGCCACCTGCTGCTTGATGCGGTTGCCCTGCTCGCGCAGCGCGGCCACCTCAGGGCCAGCCGGCGCGGCTCCGCCGCGCATGAGCTCGCCCACCTGACGGCCGATCCGGTTGCCTTCGGCCTGGAGCTCGCTGCGGCGCTGTTCGAGATCGCGCTCCTGGCGGGCGATCAGCTGCAGACCGGTGAGGTCGACCTGCAGACCGCGGCGGGCCAGCTGGCTCACGATCCGCTCAGGGTTGTCGCGCAGCAGGCGCTGATCGAGCACGGGGGGCGGAAACGGCGGTACGCAGCGTAGGAGCCGGGCCCTGCGGTGGCCTGGCTGAAAGGTTGGTGATGAACCGTTGCCCCCCGTGCGCCAACGGCCCCGCGGGGGTAGCTTGAAACCAGGAGTGGACGACCTGATACGCCATGGACCAACCACGCAACGGCCGGGGCGCCCTGAACCTGCTGCTGAGGCTGTCGATGCTGCGGGCCCGCCAGCGGGGCGGCGGCAGCCTGGCGGAACGGGGCTACTCACTGGCGGTGGCCCTGATCGCCGCCTTCGTGCTGCTGCTGGGGGTGGCGGCGCTGGCGTCACGGGGCCAGCTGGGCTTCATCGGCCAGGCGTTTCAGGTGCAGAACCGCCAGGCTCGGGATGTCGCGGAAGCGGCGATCGCGGAGTTCGCCACCACGATGAATAGAGAAGAAAATCGATATCTTCTCATTGCTGGAAATACCGCTAATTGGGGAACTGGCACAACCGCCGCCCAGCTTGACAATCGCAATGTTTGCACAGTCTACGATCTTGCTGGTCAGCTAATTGGCAGTAAACGAGACGCTGTCCCGTTGGACTACAGCTCTCCTATACAGGCTGACATCGATCGCTTCAGGCCGAACAATGGTGATCAACCGCTGGACCGGAGCAATTCAGACGATAATAGAACATTTGTCGTTGAAAGCGTCCAATTCTTACGAGAGACTAGAGCTCAATTCACAGCAGGTACTCCAGGAGACACCAATCCGGCATCTGACTGGGTCTACAGGCAAGAACAACTTAAAGCCGGAAATGATCGCTCATTGATCAGGATTACAGTTGTTGGCACGGTCACTCAAAATAATCGGACAAGCACGGCTCGAGTTGCGCGTGAGTTTGAAATTACTCCGAAGTGTTGTAAACGCTCGTTTGGTGGCCAAGCTGCTACGAACTGGGGAAGAGATCGCACTCCCTGTTCTCTCGAGGCGTTTGATGGAGGTCGCGGATTCATTATTGGTCTAAACGGGGGTGGTATTAACCCGGGGACAGGGGGAGGTGGCTTTGACATTCGAGACGAGCGAGGGTTGATTACCCAAGCTCTATGTTTTGGAGGTACTGGTGGAAGTGCAGGCGACCTGAGTGGTTCCGTGAATACAACTCCATGTACTAGCGAGTCATTGAGATTAGGGCGAGTTGCCGGAGGAGGAACAGGCGTTCAATTTGTAGGTGAAGAGTTTAATATCACTTTTCCTCGATATGCAAAGTCAATTCCAGACGACTATTTGGCGACTCAAAATTTCATCGATCCACTGGCCACCCCGCTCGTGGCTAAGGAGATCAATCAAGCCAGTCTTTCGCCAGCCATTGGCTGGGTTGACCTTTCCATAGGTGGAGATCGCTATATTTACTTTGATACGACTCTTAGGCAGCTTAGAATGTGCGACTCTAATGGCACAAGCAATTGTGGGCCATTGGCTGTTGATGGAAACGGAAGAGATGTTTGCTATGAGAGACTAGATATTCCGACTCCAACTACATCTCCTCGTCGGCCTTATGCTGAGGTCAATTGCAGGCTGCAAAGCTTTAACCTAGGCGGCAACGATGTAATAATAGATACATCCAATGCAAGGATTAATTTTTTCTTTGATAATCCAGGATTTACCGGGACATACATGAATGTGACTGGAAACTCAGACTTTAGGAGGGTGCATTGCTCATGGGGTAGTACCCCCGCCTTCCCCTGCACCTACGAAGTGCCCTGGGTTGATGCCTCTCAAGGCCGTGATTTTCAGGCGCTGTGTGATAGCACTGGAGCTTCCCCCTGCGGATTAGTTGACTCCTCTGGAACTCCGAACAAGTTGGACTATTACGACATATCAGAACTGCTCAACATTTATGCTAATGGCAGCGGAACCTTTGACCTGAGAGGACAGAGTGCAATTGTCGGATTTAATCTGTATGCTCCCAGGGCAAGCATCATCTTAAGAGGAGGTGGTAATGCCGAGCCTAACTTCATGGGGCGCCTTTGGGTAAACAGTTTGACATTCAGTGGTGGAGGGAACAGCCTTGCGATTCGCATTCCCGCCTCAGCGCCATCTTTCTTGCCTCCTGGTAGCACTATATTCAACACGATTGACTATTATGACTTTGTCGCCAGAAGCTTTACTCAAGCGTCTGGATTTGGTCTGTAGGTTGCCATCCATATGAAGCTCATGGCCATCGCCAACATCTCCTTTTCTCAGGCCCCAGAGCGCTTGCTAAGAGGCAAAAAGAATGCAGGATTTACCCTGGTAGAGGTATTGGCTTCTGCGGTTATTCTCCTCGTTGCTACTGTTGGTGCAATTGTTGCTTTCAATCTTATTACACAATCAGTTCGGGGAACCGGATCGCGAGCTGATCAGAGCAGAAGGATTGATGAGCAGATTGCGGAAATAAATAGACTCTCTGAAATATACACTTCTTGCGGTACTCCTGAAGGCGCCGTTCCGAGCAACCTGCCGACACTACCTTGCGCGGGAAGTACAACTGACGTTCAAGTGGGAAATTCTTTTTATTATTTTCCTGACCCGGCTAACACCTCATTTGTTGCTCGTTTTTTCTCGGCATGCAGATCCTCTGCAGAAAGCGGACACATTACGGCCGGGTTTGTTTCTGCTATTGATGGGATTCCTCCTGGTGCCGATACCCTTGATGGTGGTGTCTCTCGCCGTGCCGCAGAGCGAGTTAATCCATCTGATGCTTCTAATCATCTTGTTGAGGTGATATGGGAAGATGAGCTAGAGAGGCCTTTGAGAACTGTGCGTATTGCTCCCATTGTTTCCTCATGGTGTCCTTAAGATGAAACGCCTGCGAAACCTTTCTCTGTTTTCTCGACTTCCGCAATACCCTGGGTTCACTTTGCCCGAGTTGCTGGTGATCGTTGTAATCATAGGTGTTATCGCCGCCGTTGGTATTAGTGGATTCTTTTTCCTGGTTCGCCGTGCGCGAGTTCAGTCTGTAGCCCTTGAAGTGGCTGGATGGCTTGAGCAGGTTCGCAACGCTGCTGCGGATGAAGTGACGGCTAATCGAGTGGCAGGGGGTTGCAGGGTAGCATTTGACAATGGAGATCGCTTTGCGGGTGGCCAGATTGCAACAGTTGATCAGGACTGCACATTTCCAGAAGCAATCTTACGGGTTCCACTCAGCGTACAGCAGGACTTCGTTAACCTTGAACCTGTAGGAAGCCCTGTCACGTTTACCCCTCGCGGCCTTTGGGTTGACAGTGCAAATGTTCCAGGCACTAATTTTCAGTTGACTATAAGCCTCAACGGCGATCTCCCAGTTCGCTGCATTAGGTTGTCTCCTGCTTTGGGGGCAGTTGAAATAGGAAGGCCTCCCAACTCTGCTTCTGATACATGCACTATTTGGCAGGGTCTATGAAACTAATTCTTCGACTGATCGCCCGGTCTAATCGCCCTCGGTTGCGACCTGCCGATGCTTTCACTCTTCCTGAGTTGTTGGTGGCTAGTCTGATTGCTGCGCTTATTGCGGTGATTACGGCGCAAGTGATGATCAGTCAGCTGAGGGAGGAGGGAAGGTTAGAAGCTGCTCAGCGCAACCGTGAAGATTTCAGCAGGCTTAACTACCTGTTGCAGATTGAGGCTTCTGAGGCAGAGCAAATTGAAGTTGGAGCATCCCCTCCGGGCTGCACAATTCCAGGGGGCTTTACATTATGGATTCCTAGGCCAGATGATGTATACGGGCCCTCAATTAACAGGTCTGGAGTCCAGTATGTTAACTCGTCTGGAGGCATTGTGCGATGCGGTCCACGTGTATTCCGCAATGGAACCTTGGACCATCCTCCTCTCCTTGTTGGTAGTGACGGCTCGGTTTCCGTCGGGGCAGATGGAGTCGTTTCGGGTTTGGTTGTTCCAAACGCATCAATCACGGTTCTGAATCCGCCTCTGCAACCAGCAAAGCAAATATCTTACCAAGTGGATTTTGTTAATGGAAATCTAGGCATTGCGGGCGCTTTGGAGCCGGTCACCCTTCATGCGAAGAGCATTTTCGTCTGCAATCCTTCCATCGGATCCGGGGGGGGAATCGGTGATTGCCAGTAGTCGGCTTGCGCCCCCGCCCCCCCCTCCATTTTTTGGCACTTAGAGCACCTGCACCACCTCGTCAATCTCGGGAATCGCCTCGCGCAGTTTGCGCTCGATGCCCATCTTGAGCGTCATCGTGCTGCTGGGGCAGCTGCCGCAGGCGCCCTGTAGTCGCACCTTCACGATCGGCCCCTCGATCTCCACCACTTCCACATTCCCGCCATCGGCCATCAGGTAAGGGCGCAGTTCATCCAGCGTGCGCTCCACGTTCTCGATCGTGAGTGCGCGCGGGTCGGTGGTGGCGGCTTCGGTGCTCATGGCTCGTGTTGCGGCAGCTGAGCCTGATCATAGGAACCGCGCCCCGTGGCTGGCTCAGCTCTCGTACATCAGGAAGAAGCTGTCCGGCGGGTCCGGCCGCCCCTTGCTTCGCCAGCGCGCCACCAGCGAACGCACCTCCTGCTCGTACTCCCTCCAGCGCTTGTGGCGATAGCTCACGTACCACAGCCCCGGCAGCACACACAGGCACAGCAGTCCCACTGCGATCAGCTGGTGCTCCAGCCGCGAGCCTGCATCCGGAAACGGTTCGGCGCTGCCGATCGCCCAGGCCAGCGCCCGCGGTCCCTCGTCCAGCAGCCGCAGCTGGTTCACCGAGAAGCCCCGCACCGTGCGCGCCACCGCCGGCAGCTTCGCCAGCGGCCCCTTCAGCACCCGCCGGGCGATGCGCACCCGTTGCTTAAGCCGCCGCCGAGCCTCCTCCAGCGGCACACGGGCCAGCACCTTGCCGTCGCCGTCCACCAGCGTGTAGCTGGCGGTGGTCATCCGCGATGCCGTCTGGTCCGGCGTCTGCCCCTCCTTCAACGCCCCCTTCCTCCGCGCCACATCGATCGCCGCGCGATAGAGCAGCCGCTGACCTTCCTCCCGGCTGAGCAGGCGGTGGTCGACTGGGTGCTCAAGTGGCTGGTCCATGCCGGGATCGCTCCGCAGCCGGTTGTTCAACCCTACGCAGCGCCTCAGGTTTTGGGCTAACACATCCTTAGGATCATCTGAGCCTCCGCCTCTGGTCTCCCCGCGCGGAAGCGGCATCCACCGCCCGATCCCGAGCGCATGACCGACGTTCCCGTCTCCCGCATCCGCAATTTCTGCATCATCGCCCATATCGACCACGGCAAATCCACCCTCGCCGATCGTCTCCTCCAGGACACCGGCACCGTGGCCGCCCGCGACATGCAGGAGCAATTCCTCGACAACATGGAGCTGGAGCGCGAGCGCGGCATCACCATCAAGCTCCAGGCCGCGCGCATGCAGTACACGGCCGCCGATGGCGAGAGCTATGTGCTCAACCTCATCGACACCCCCGGCCATGTGGATTTCAGCTACGAGGTGAGCCGTTCGCTCCAGGCCTGCGAAGGTGCCCTGCTGGTGGTGGATGCCAGCCAGGGGGTGGAGGCGCAGACCCTGGCCAATGTGTATCTGGCCCTGGAGAACGATCTCGAGATCATCCCGGTGCTCAACAAGATCGATCTGCCCGGCGCCGATCCCGAGCGCATCAAGGAGGAGATCGAGGCGATCATCGGGCTCGACTGCTCCAAAGCCATCCCCTGCTCCGCCAAGACCGGCCTCGGCGTGCCCGAGATCCTCGAGGCGGTTGTGGAACGCATCCCCCCGCCGGCCGACCGGGTGGCCGAGCCGCTGCAGGCGCTGATCTTCGACTCCTATTACGACCCCTACCGGGGCGTGATCGTGTATTTCCGGGTGATCAGCGGCCAGCTGCAGCGGCGCGACAAGGTGCTGCTGATGGCCAGCGGCAAAACCTACGACCTCGATGAGATCGGCGTGATGGCGCCCGATCAGCGGCCCGTGGACAGCCTCCACGCCGGCGAGGTGGGCTACCTGGCCGCCTCGATCAAGGCCGTGGCCGATGCCCGCGTGGGCGACACCATCACCCTGGCGGCCAACCCCGCCCCGGCGCCGCTGCCCGGTTACACCGAGGCCAAGCCGATGGTGTTCTGCGGCCTCTTCCCCACCGACGCCGACCAGTACCCCGACCTGCGCGAGGCGCTGGACAAGCTGCAGCTCTCCGACGCCGCCCTCAAGTACGAGCCCGAAACCAGCAGCGCCATGGGCTTCGGCTTCCGCTGCGGCTTCCTCGGCCTGCTGCACATGGAGATCGTGCAGGAGCGGCTGGAGCGCGAATACAACCTCGATCTGATCGTCACCGCCCCGTCGGTGATCTACAAGGTGAACCTGCTCGATGGCAGCACCGTGATGATCGACAACCCCGCCACCCTGCCCGATCCGCAGAAGCGCGAGTCGATCGAGGAGCCCTACGTGAAGCTGGAGATCTACACGCCCAACACCTACAACGGCACGCTCATGGAGCTCTGCCAGGAGCGGCGCGGCGAGTTCATCGACATGAAATACATCACCACCGATCGCGTCACGCTTCACTACGAGCTGCCCCTGGCCGAGGTGGTGACCGACTTCTTCGATCAGATGAAGAGCCGCACCAAGGGCTACGCCTCGATGGAATACTCCCTGATCGGCTACCGCAAGAACGATCTGGTGCGCCTCGACGTGCTGATCAACAGCGAGAAGGCCGATCCGCTCACCACAATTGTGCACCGCGACAAGGCCTACAACGTGGGCAAATCCCTGGTGGAGAAGCTCAAGGAGCTGATCCCCCGCCAGCAGTTCAAGATCCCCATCCAGGCCGCCATCGGCAGCCGCGTGATCGCCTCCGAGAGCATCAGCGCCATGCGCAAGGACGTGCTCGCCAAGTGCTACGGCGGCGACATCTCGCGCAAGAAGAAACTCCTGCAGAAGCAGGCCAAGGGCAAGAAACGCATGAAGGCCATGGGCCGCGTGGAGGTGCCCCAGGAGGCCTTCATGGCGGTGCTGAAGCTGAATCAGTAGCCATGGTGGTGCTGCGCTGGCCGAGCTCCGAGGCGGTGCTTGAGCAGGCCCGCATCTGGGCCCAGCGGCAGGCCGAGGCCAATCCGGATCTGGAGGCGGTGGGCGTGTTCGGCTCCTACGGCCGCGGCGATGCCGGCGTGGGCAGCGACCTCGACCTGCTGCTGATCCTCAGCCAGTGCGACCTGCCGGTGTGGGAGCGTCTGCGCCGCTGGGATACCAGCCCCCTGCCCCTGGCCACCGACCTGCTCGTGTACAGCCGCGCCGAGTGGGACACCCTGCCCCAGTGGAACCCGAAGCTGGCCGACGTGCTCGGGCGGGATTTGCGCTGGCTCCATGCGCGGAACCAATGAGGCTCTGAGCTGACACGCCTGCTCTCACGCTATCGCCGCCTTGTTGGGCAAAACCCACACCTCTAGCCTGAAGAAGACTGGGGGAAGGTCCATGACGCTGGCACCGCCAAGCTCAGCACCAGGCGTGCAGCCCCTCCAGCTGCCGTGGGACCTGCGGCTCAACGCCGATCAGTTCGAGAGGGTGTGCCAGGCCAATCCCGATGCTGTGCTGGAACTGTCGGCCGATGGCCAGCTGATCGCCATGACGCCCACCGGCAGTGAAACCGGCGCTCGCAACAGCGAGTTGCTGTTTCAGCTCACCACCTTTGCCAAGTCATCGGGTTGCTCGAGGGTGTTCGACAGTTCCGCCGGCTTCCGCCTCCCTGACGGCTCTGTGCTCAGCCCCGATGCCTCCCTGGTCCGGCTGGAGCGCTGGCAGGCCCTCAGCCCTGGGCAGCGCCAAGGGTTTGCGCCCCTCTGCCCGGATCTGGTGGTGGAACTGGCCAGCCCGAGCGACGACGGTCCCCGTGGCCTCACCGCCCTGCGCCGCAAGATGGACGCCTACCTGGCCAATGGCGCCCAGCTGGGCTGGTTGTTGCTGCCCGAGGAGCGGGCGGTGGAGATCTGGCGGGCCGGTGCCGCCGCCAACCCGGAGCGGCTCGACAACGCCAAAACGCTCGACGGAGGTGAGCTGTTCAGCGGCCTCGTGCTGGATCTCGGCCCGATCTGGGACGTGTGAGCGGGGGCCGTTCCCGGGCCCAGCCGTGGGCTCAGGCCGTCGGGAATGACTAAACTAGGGCTTAGTCAATCGAGAAGGATCGTGGAGGACGCAAAGGCGAAGCTCGTGAATGTGCACCAGGCCAAGACAACCCTGTCTCAGCTGCTGCAGGACGTGGAGCATGGCGAGGAGGTGGTGATCGCCCGTGCCGGCACCCCCATCGCGCGTCTGGTGGCGTGGAGTCCTCCACCGCGCACGGTCGCAGCCCCTGGTGCGATGCGCGGCCAGATCGACACAGCCGATGATTTCGACGAGCCGCTGGATGCGCTCTTTGATGCCCTGCAATGACACGGCTGCTGCTCGATACCCATCTGCTGATCTGGTGGCTCGCAGGCGATCCCCGGCTCCCCGATCCGGTGGTGCAGCGGGTGCAGGATCCGGACGCCGAGGTGTATGTGAGCCAGGCCTCCCTTTGGGAGATGGCGATCAAGTGTTCGCTGGGGCGTTTACGGGTGGATCTGCCGGAGCTGGAGCGAACGCTGCCGAGTCTGGGATTCCGTTGGCTGCCGATCCGCAATTCGCATCTTCTGGCGATTGCCGAGCTCGAGAACGATGGCCAGCATCGTGATCCATTCGATCGCCTGCTGGTGTGCCAGAGCCGTGTGGAACCGATGCTGCTGCTGAGTGTGGACAAGCAACTCAGGCGCTATGGCGCCACCGTCCAGGTGCTCTCGCGATAGCAGCGCGGCGGCACCTCCAGCTGCAGTTCACTGCCGCCCAGCCGTGCCAGCCGCCGGGCGCTTTCGCGGGCCACTAGGGCCTGAAGGGCCTCCCGCAGCAGGCGGGAGCGTTCCGGGATCCCGCTCAACTGCTCGGCCGGCCAGAGGGAGCATCGACTCTGGCTGGCATGCCCGATGTATGTTGCATACATCACCTGCCGACCGATGCGCCGCACGCAGATCTATCTGTCTGAAGCTGAGCGGCAGGGGTTGCTGGCACTGGCTCAGCGCAGCGGCCGCAGCCAGAGCGCCCTGATCCGGGACGCCATCGATGCCTTTCTGGAGCAGCACCAGCCCCAGGGCCGTCTGGCCCGCCTCCGTGAGGCCCGAGGTCTCTGGGCCCATCGCGACGATCTGCCCGACTGGCGAGAGCTTCGCCAGGAACTGGATCGACTCCGCCCGTGAGCGATGGCCTGCTGGTGATCGACACCGACGTGCTGATCGACTATCTGCGTGATCAGCCCCAGGCCGTTGCGTTCCTGGAAGGCAGCGAGCGGCAACTGGCGGCGTGTGTGATCACCATCGCCGAGCTCTACGCGGGTGTGCGCGACGGTGATGAGCGGCTGCGCCTGGATGCCTTCGTTTCGACGTTTGAGCTCCTGGACGTCGGACCTGCGGCGGCGGTGCAGGCTGGGCCGTGGCGGCGGCAGTATGGCCGCAGCCATGGCACAGGGCTGGCTGATGCCCTGATTGCCGCCACGGCGGAGGGCGCAGGCGGCTCGCTGGTGACACTCAACCGGCGCCACTTCCCGATGCTGGCCACCGTTCTGGTTCCCTACGTGAAATGACGGAGCGGGGCTGTTGAACAGAGAGCGCTAGGCGTGACCATGCAAAAATGGCGGCAGTGTCGCCGGATCAGCAGCGTTTTTGGCGGTTTTCGGGCGATTGTTTCAGGCGCCAGCGGGGAGCTTCTTCCTGTTCGGCCCCCGGGGCACGGGGAAGTCCACCTGGCTGCGGCGGCGGCTGGCCGATGCTCTCTGGCTTGATCTGCTGGATCCGGAGCTCCAGCGCCTCTACCAGGCCCGGCCCGAGCGCCTGAGTGAGCGGATCGCCGCCGAACCCTCAGCCCGCACCGTCGTGATCGACGAGGTACAGAAGGCACCGGCCCTGCTCGATGTGGTGCACGCCCTGGTGGAGCGACGGCCGGAGCTGCGCTTCGTGCTCACCGGCTCCAGCGCCCGCAAGCTGCGCCGCGGCAGCTGGAACCTGCTGGCCGGTCGGCTCCTGGAGGCCTCCCTGCATCCGTTCATGGCCGCCGAACTGGGCGAGGAGTTTGACCTGCAGCGGGCCCTTGCTGTGGGGCTGGTGCCGCTGGTGGTGCAGGCGGCCGATCCAGCCCGCACCCTGGCGGCCTATGCCTCGCTCTACCTGCAGGAGGAGGTGCGGGCCGAGGCGTTGGTGCGTGATGTGGGCGCCTTTGCGCGCTTCCTGGAGGCCATCAGCTTCTCCCACGGCTCCCCGCTCAACCTGGCGGCCGTGGCGCGTGAGTGTGGCGTGAGCCGCAAGACCGTGGAGGGCTACCTCGAGATCCTGGAGGATCTGCTGCTGGCCTTTCGGGTGCCGGCGTTTCAGCGCCGGGCGCAGCGTCAGCTGGTGGCTCATCCCAAGTTTTTTTACTTCGACGCCGGCGTGTACCGCTCGCTGCGGCCTGCCGGCCCGCTCGATGCGCCCGCCGAGATCGAGGGCATGGGCCTCGAGGGCCTGGTGGCCCAGCACCTGCGCGCCTGGATCGCCTACCGCGGCGGCACCGAAACGTTGCACTACTGGCGCACCCGCGCAGGCCGCGAGGTGGATTTCGTGGTGTACGGCCCCGGCACGTTCGTGGCCCTGGAGGTGAAGCGCAGCCGCAGCGTGCAGCCCCGTGATCTGGCGGGCCTCAAGGCGTTCCGGGAGGATTATCCCGAGAGTGAGACGGCTCTCCTCCACCTCGGCCCCGAACCGCTGCGCGTCGACGGCATCGACTGTCTGCCGCTGGAGTGCTTTCTGCGGGGGATGACACCGTCTGCCCCGCTGCTGTAGGGCGGGCCAGAACCTACGCCACCCAGTTCTCGATGGCCAGACCGGGGTAGGCGGAGAAGTCTGCGGGGTTGTTGGTCACCAGCGTGACCCCCAGGGCAAGGGCATGGGCCGCGATCAGCTTGTCCAGCGCATCCCGCCGCCGTTCACGGGTCGCCCAGCGCACTAGGCCATAGGCGCGGGCGGACGCTGCGTCGAAGGCAGCCACCGGAACCTCCTGCAGGAAACGGTCCAGGGCCTGTCGATTGCGTTGCTCGTCGGGACCGGAGGCCACCACGCCGAACTCCAGCTCCGCGGCGGTGATGGCTGAGATCAGCACCTCCCCCACGCGGCACCGTGCGAAGCGCTCGGCCACCTCAGGGGGCTGATGCTTCATCAGGTAGATGCAGATGTTGGTGTCGAGCAGGTAACGAGGCTCTGGGCTCACAGGGAGGGCCGCTCCTTCTGGTCTTGCTCCCGGCCGCCCGCCAGGAAGGTGGGCGAGAAGCTGGCCAGAGCGGCCAGCGCCCCAGTGATCGGCCGGGCGGCTGGACGGATGCGGATCTCATCGCCAATGCGCTCGATCTCGAGTTCGAGGTTGTTGTGCTCATAGGCGAGCTCCGCAGGAATGCGCACGGCCTGGGAGTGGCCGTTGCGGAACAGACGCGTCTTGGCCACGACAAGCTGGATGTACATGGATATACTAGGGCCTGGCGCTGGCCGTTGACGGCGGCCATGTTGCGGATCTTTGCGGGCGGCACGTGTCCGGTGGCAACGCTGATGCGGTCGTCGCCGAGGTGTGTGAATGCCAGGCTGTTTTTCCCAGTGGCGGGTCCGTCGAGGCCGCTGCCATCACCCGCCCACAGAGGCGGGATTGTTGTTGCCGCTGGCGATGAATGTGGCGCTGCTGCTGATGCTCAGCAGCCTGCTGCTCCTCACCCTGGCGCTGCAAAGCCGCTTGCAGGCGGCGGTGCAGCGCCAGCGCCGTCTGGCGGAAGACCAGCTGATGAACGTCGCCCAGCTGTGGGCCGGTCGTGTGCAGCGCGGCTGCCCGCAGGCGCTGGCGCTGGCCGCCGGCGACTGGCACCGGCAACCCTGGAGCGGCCAGGCGGGCTGCGCCGCCCTGGAGGCCGGTGAGGGCTACCGGCTGGTGAGTTATGTGCCGGGCCCTGTGGCTGGAGAGGCCGGCGGCCCCGATCAGGGCACCGGCGATCTGGTGCTGGAACTCACCGGCACCGGCACCGGCACCGGCACCGACACCGCGCCGCGGGGTGCCTTCGCGCTGCACTGGCGGCGGGAGCTGCCTGGCGACGACACCCCCGCCGGCCCGCCGCAGCTGGTGGGCATCGAGGAGCGGGGCCTGCGCGCCTCGGCCGGCGAGGCGGGCGGGGAGGTGACGCCATGAACCTGGTGGAAGTGCTGGTGGCCGGCAGCCTGGTGCTGGGTTCGGCCACCGGATCGCTGGGGATCTGGGCGCGCAGCGCCCACTCCAGCCTCGACGCTGACCAGCTGCTGCGCCAGCAGCGCGAAGCCGACGCCGCCCTGCTGGCGGTGCAGGCGCGGCTGCAGGCCCTGGCGGCCCGGCAACCTGCCGCCGGCGGCCCCGCGCCGGCCACCTGTCCGCAACCCGCTGAGCTGCTGCCCGCGCCGTCGCCCCGCGACGCCGCCGCTGCCGGCGCCGATCCAGAGCTCGCCCTCGTGGCCGATGGCTCCGGCCGGATCGTCACGGCCACGGTGCAGGCCGGGGAGGGACAGCCGCGCACACGCCGCTTCGATCTGGCGGTGTATGGGCTCTGCGCCCCCGCGGGAGGGACGTCATGAAGCGGGCCATGGGGCGCCGCAGCTGTGCTCAGGGGTACACCCTGCCGGAGCTGCTGGTGGCGGTGCTGGTGCTGGGACTGCTGCTGGCGGTGGGGTTGTACACGGGCCAGGGGTTCGTGGCCCGCCAGCGGGTGGAGGTGGCGGCGCGGGAGCTGGCGATGGCGATCGAGCGCGAGCGCGATCTGGCCCTGCGCCAGGGCCGGCCGCGCAGCCTGTCGGTGGACGGGCCGGGCGGACTGCTGGACGCGGCCCAGGTGGCGGGCGGCCGGGTGGAGCTGCGCCACAACCTGCCGCGGCAGCTGCGCTTCAGCGCCAACGGGCTGCTTCTCGACGGCGGCACGGTGGTGGTGGCCACCGCCGGCACGGACCTGCGCCGCTGCCTGGTGATGGCCTTGCCAGTGGGGGTGCTGCGTCTGGGTCGCGAGCAGGCTGCGGCCGGCGGCGGCGTCAGCGCCGCCAGCTGCGTGCGCGATGAGGCGGCGTGATGGCGCACTCTCTCGCGTTCGCTGGCCGGGATCGCCGCCCGGGCGGCTTCACCCTGGTGGAGCTGCTGGTGACGCTGCTGCTCGGTGGCCTGGTGAGCGCCGCGCTGCTGCAGCTGCTGGTGGGCGACCTGCGCCACGTGGGCCGGCTGGGCCGCTGGCTGCGGGAGCGGCAGGCGGGCGAGCGGGCCCTGGAGCTGATGCGCGGCGAGCTGCAGCGGGCCGAGGCGGTGACGCTTCAGGCCGCCGTGGTGCCGCTGCCGGTCGGCTGCAGCCTGGCGGGTCGCGATTTCGTGCTGCAGCTCCAGGGCCGCAACCGCAGCGGCCAGAGCGTGGCGGTGCTCTACAGCCGCGGCGCGGCGCCCTCCGCGATCTGGCGCGGGGACGTGCTGATGCGTTGCGGCCCCGCCTACGGGCTCGACGGCGAGTGGAGCGACGGCACGGCCGTGTCGCGGGTGCTGATCGATGCCCTGCCGCCCCGGGATGGCTTCCGGGTGGTGGGCACGGCGCCGGGGGTGCTGAGCCTGGAACTCACGCGCCAGCTGGCCGATGGCCAGACGATCCGCCAGGAGCAGGTGGCGCCGGCCCTGCCGGAGCCGCTGGAGCCCACGCCCAGCGAGCAGCCGTAGAGTTGGACTAACGCCTTGTAAGTCCGCCTTTTCGGCCTGGTTCCATGCCCACGTCTCCCTACCGCGTCACGCCGGCCCGGATCGGCAACTCCTCCGGGCTGCGCCTGCCGGCGGCCTTCTACCGCGATCACCCCCAGTTCGCGGGAGCCTCAGGGCAGGTGGAAGTGCTCAGCGACACCACGCTTCTGCTTCGGCTTGAACCCTCCCAGGACCAGCAGGACAACGAGGAGGAAAGTCTGATGCTGCGGCTGTTTCTCGACTTTCTCAGCCGTGAAGCGCTCGCTGCCGAATCTGGGCCCGTCTTCTACACCGAAGCCATGGCCACTGAAGACGAGGAACTGCTCGCCGGCGTTCACACCGAGACGGAATGAGCCGGAACCTGGTGCGCCATGGCTGGGACATCGCCTTCCACCCTCAGCTGTTCGCGCGTCAGTACACCGAGCTCAAGGTTGACGCGATCCGCCTCAAGCGTCAGCTCGATCCCCACAGCTTCAGGCAACACCCCAAGGTGAACTTGCTGGCAGCGGTGATGGAAGGGATAACGGAGCACATCGCCGCCGATCCTTATTCCAGCCGCTTTGCTCTGCGTGGTCCGTTGCGGCGTTACGGGCGCCTGAAGGGCTTGGGCCTTCCCGATTGCTACCGCCTGTTTTTCAGGCCGTTCGAGCGGGAGGAGCGGCGCGTGCTCCTCATCCTCTGGCTCGGCTTCCCACGCAAGGAAGGCGACCGCAGCGACTGCTACGCGGCATTCACACGCATGGTGAGCCGCGGCGACCTGCCCGACACCTGGGAGAGCCTGCAGGCTGAGCTCGACCGGGCCTGAGCATCGGTGTGGTGGGGGGTTGAGCTCCTGCAGCCAGGCTGATCAGCCCCCCACCACCCCCAGGCTCTGCAGCCAGGCCAGGCCCTGCTTCTCGAGCTGGGTGGCCTGCTGCCGGAGGGCCTTGAGCTGGGCCGACTCCTGGGTGAGCGGTTCGCCCTTCCTGCCGGGGATCACGGCGCCGGCGCCGAGCAGGGCGCCGCGCACCAGGGTGGCGAGCAGGTCGCCGCTCAGGCCGGCGGCCAGGCCCTGGGCCAGCAGCTGCTCGCTGAGGCTGATCCACACGCCGTTGCCGATGCGTGGTGAGCCCACCCAGGTGTAGGGGGCGCCGGCTTCGCGCAGTTCGCCGATGCGCTGGTTGGCGGCCTGCACGCCGGCCAGGGCCGCCTCGCCGGCCTCGCCGCGGTCGAGGCCGATGCGGTTCCAGGTGAGCAGGAAGGCCGCCAGCTGGGCCAGTTCCGCCGGCTCGATGCCGGCGGCCACCGCCCAGGCGCCCAGCTCCAGGGGGCCGTCGGCTTCGGCCAGGGCTGCTTCGGCGCGGCGGTACACGTCCGTGTCGCCGCGCACGGTGCCGTAGCTGGTGCTGAATTCGTAGCTCTCCAGCGGCCGGGGCAGCTGCAGGCGGAAGCGCAGGGCGCCGAGCCGGCCCAGCCGCTCGGCGGGGGTGAGCCGCTGGCTGCCGCGGCAGAACACGTCGCGCCGGAACGACTGGTTCACGGCGATGTCGATCAGGGTGGCGCGCACGGTGGGGTTGGGTTCGCCCTCCAGCAGTTGGCGCAGCTCGGCCGGCAGCAGGCCCGGGAACAGTTCGGTGAGGGTGGCGGTGGTGAGCGGGCTGAGCTTGTGGGCGGCGCAGCGCTCGTGCATCTCGGCCACATAGAGCGGCTGCCAGCCGTCGTTGGCGTATTCCTGGCTCACGTAGCGCGGGTCTTCCCGCTCGTGCTGCGCCAGCAGGCCGGCCATGCCGGGAAAGGAGCGCCCGAAGGGCGTGTTCGGCGCGTTGGGATCACCGAGCAGGGCGCGCTGGGTGGCGATCGCCCAGCGGATCGGCGCCTGGGGATCGGCCGGATCGCAGCGCTGGCGCTGCAGGCGGATCAGCTGATGCAGGGCGCTGCGGCTCAGCCAGCCGGGGTGGGTGTTGTAGGAGCAGTAGAAGAGCCCATCGGGCCCCAGTGAGGCGGACGCCACCGCCAGCAGGGCCTGCTGCACCAGCTCCACCACCCAGGTGGCCACGCCGTGGCTCACCACATAGGCGAAGGGCTCACTGCCCAGGAGCTCGCGGCGGGCGGCGGGATCGCGCTGCAGCTCGAGCAGGTCGGCCTCGTGCAGCTGCAGGTTTGCGAGGCCGAGCCGCTGGGCCAGGCCGCGGCCGTGGGCGATGTGCTGGGGATGGAAGTCCACCCCGATGAACTCCCCTTCCGGATAGAGCGCCGCCATCAGGGCGATGTGGAAGCCCATGCCGCAGCCCAGATCGAGGTAGCGGAAGGGTTCGCCCTCCCGCTGCCGCGGCGGCGCGGCGCCCTGCATCAGCGCCGCGAAATCCAGCCAGCTGGGGGCGGTTTCGCGGAAGAACCCGGCGGTGTACACGTCCTGCGTGAAGTAGCCGTGGCTCCAGGTGGGGGTCATGGGGTGGGTGGCGCGTCAGTCGTCGATGTCATGGCAGAGGAAGGAGCCGTCGGGACGCCACACCAGATTGCCCTGATTGGCGCCGGTGCGGGCGATCGCGCTCCAGTAGCGCATCCGATCGGTGCCGAAGGTGAAGGAGAGCAGCACCAGCGGCGGATCGGAGCTGCCGGGTGCGGTGGAATGCACGAACTTGTCGCCGAACAGGATCGCCTTGCCCGTCCGGTAGGCATAGCGGCCGATGCTGCCATCGGTTTTCTTGTAGATCAGGGCTGCGGGCTTGTCGCCCATCTGCAGGGGTGTGATCAGGGTGAAGGCCTGGTGCTGGGTGTCGAACCAGTCCTCGTGGAAGTTGGGGGCGATGTAGTGGCTGCGGCGCACCAGGAACCCGGAATAGAGGCGGGGTGCGTGCTTGAGGTCGAGCAGCGGCCGCACCGCCCGCGCCGGATCCAGGGCGTCGAACACCTGCCTGTAGACGCGGAACATCGCCAGGCTGTTGGGCGAGATCCACTCGATGTCGCTGTTCCAGGACGGACACTGAACGTTGAACTCCGGGTCGTGCCGATAGCGGTCGAGGTGGGGCCGCAGGGGCTCCATCAGCGTCGGATCCACGTCGACCTCCAGCACATTCAGCGCATCCAGCTCTCAGTTTTGGAGAGGGATCACGGAGCCCGGGAGACGAGAGCGGAGGTGGTGAGGGGGCTGGAATGGGGTGCCATCTGACTAAAGGTGCCCAGCAACCGTGGCGTCTCGGAGCGCGTCGGCAACAGGGTCAGCACGGGCGCGATCCATTGGCTCAGAAAGGCCGAGTGGGGGAACAGCTGCAGTACTGCCGGCGCTTGTATAAAGACGGATGGCGAACGGATGGTCAAACCAGTAAATGTTGAAGGCGTACCACACGACATGGCCAGTTAGTGACCAACCGTTAATGTCTTGTGGCTGACCGCCACCCAATAGATAGGGACAATCTAGATGATGTAACCCGTTTCAGCGATGTTGATCCTGCTGGCGCGCTGGCGTTCAGGCAGGGGCTTAGGGCTGGAGCCTGAATAGAGCATTAAATCAACAAATCAACAACTGGCCACTGGCGGCAGACAGGTCGAGCGTATATCGATGCCGGGCTGCTGATCGCCGGTGTTGTTCACCAGTAGATTCCTGTGATGAAGGGAGATGGTGACGACGAACAACAGCACAAGTACGGGCCTTGTACGCCAGCCCAGGCTACTGATTAACCCCAGTAATCCATGGGTGACGAGCAAAAGGATCTGGAAGCCCGTATTATCGCAGGTGAAGTGACGCGACCAGGGCCAGCCTGGATGCAGGGCCGGGTTAGTGCGGGGGCGCACTACTTAAGAGGAGTGCAGCAACTCCACAACGGTAAGCCGCCGGTGGCGCCCACCATGGTGATCAGACCGAGGACGATGCGCAGGAGTTGCAGGGAGCGTGGGTCAAGCCGCAGGAGCTCGAGCCAGCGGGGTTGGCGATGGTGGCGTGAGAGGAGATTGAATTTAGCCAGTGGGGCGGGAAAGGGCGCTTCTGCTCGATCAGCAAAAAGCAGCCCGTAGGCTGCTTTTAGTATGCTTGTTGATTGACTACAATGCCAATCAGGTCCCATCCCCGATGACGACTGCGCCGTTTGCCTGGACTGTCGCTGACCTTGTTGCTGGTTGAGATCCCCCTGATCCAGCGACGACTGTAAAGGTGGCAGGCGTAACAGTGCCGTCGGCAGCAGCTACGCATGTTGAATTAGCCCCGTCAGTAAGTGCTACTCTGTCCCCGTCGACAATGTCGTCTATGGAAAAATCTGCTTCTGGCACTACTAGATTGGCTGCACAAGCTTTGGCAAGGGCTGTTGCCGCTGTTTGTGCTACTGCTTCATTGGCCCGGCCGATTTGATTGATATAAGCCTGATATCCTACGGCTCCCAGTACGCCGAGGATCACAATCACAACCAGCAGTTCGATCAGGGTGAAGCCGTTGCTGGTGGCGGCCTGGAGCCGGTTGCGCTTGTTGAGCAGATGCAGCAACAGCTGCTTGCGGCTCGAAGCATGAAGTCTGATCATTGCCTGTGTGGTGCAACTCTTTGCTTTCTAATCCTGCAGGGATGGGTTGAACCTGCTGGTGTTGCAAGGACTCGCTGAGAAGTGGCTGAGAAGCTGGTCCAGCGCCGCTTCAGCCATAACCTGCGCCCATGAGCCGCCCCCGTTCCCTGCGTGAGCGCCTGCAGACCACCACCTTCCTGGCGGTGCTGGCCGGCTACGGGGTGCTGCTGCTGCTCAACAATGGACTCCAGGTGCTGCAGCGGCGGTCCGCCCATGCCCAGCTGGTGGCGGCGGTGTGGCAGGAGCTGGACGCCGGCAGGCTGGAGCTGCCTGCCGCGGGAGTGCTGCCCTTGCCCGGGGGCGATGAACTGCGGCGGGTGGGCCCCTCTGCCGTGCAACCGCCACGGATTGAGCGGGTGGCTGGCGAGCGCTGGCTGGTGAGCGCCGGTTCGGGGCTCGAGGTGCGCCAGAACGTGTCCGCCGTGCTGGAGGCCGAACGCCGCGGGCAGTGGCTGCTGGTGGCCGTGGCGGGCTTCTCCAGCCTGATCACCAGTGCCCTGCTGCGGCCGGTGCTGCGCGATGGCCTGTCGGGCCCCCTGGAGGTGCTCAGCCAGGCCCTGGCCAGCGCCGAGCCGGACGCCGCCGCCCGGCAGGAGCTGATCGCGGTGGCTGATCAGCCGACCGAGCTGCGGCCGATCGCCAATGCCTTCAACGCCCTGCAGCGCCGCCTGGCGGCCGGCCGCGAGGAGCAGCGCACCTTCATCGATGGCGTGGCCCATGAGCTGCGCACGCCGCTCACCCTGATCAGCGGCAACGCCCAGCGGCTGGAGCGCCTGCTGGCTGGCACCACGCCCGAGGCCAACGGGGCGCCACTGCCGCCACTGCTCCAGGCCGGCCGGGCTATCCATGCCGAGGCCGACCGCATCACGCGGCTGGTGCGCGATCTGCTCGATCTGGCCCGCCGCGACGGCGACCGCCTGGAACTGCGGTCCCTGCCGTTCGATGCCGGGGATGCCCTGCTGGCGGCCTACGAGCGCCTGGAAACCCTGGCCGTCGGCCGGCTGCGGCTGCAGGCGCCTGACGCCGATGCCGATCTGCGGGTGCGGGCCGATCCGGAACGCCTGGGCCAGTGCCTCACCAACCTGGTGGAGAACGCCCTCAAGTACGCCCCCGCCCCCACGCCGGTGGAGCTGGCCGTGGAGCGCCGCCACGACAGCGTGGTGCTGCACGTGCGCGACCACGGCCCCGGCGTGGCTCCTGGAGAGCGGGAGGGGATCTTCGAGCTGTTCCGGCGCGGCACGGCCGCACCACTGGCCTCCTTGAGCGGCAGCGGCATCGGCCTGGCGATGGTGCGGCTGCTGATGGAGCGCATGGGCGGCACGGCCCAGGTGGCCGACGCCCCCGGCGGTGGCGCCGACTTTCAGCTGCTGCTGCCGGCGCTGTGCACGGTGTGAAGCAGTGGCTGCTTCCCTCTGAGGTCTTTGCCTTACGCTTGTAAGCCAGTCCTGGGGGTTCTGCTCATGGATGCCTTGCTCACCCTCTCCTCCAAGGGCCAGCTGGTGATCCCGGCTCGTCTGCGCAAGCTGCTCGGGCTGCAGCCTGGTGACCGCCTCGCCCTGAGCATCGAGCCTGATGGGCTCCGCCTCACCCCCCAGACGATGGGCAAAACCTCCACGGCCCGTGAGCTGATCGGCTGCTCAGGCTATGCAGGGCCTCCCGTGCCCCTGGAGCGGATGGATCCTGCCCTCTATGCGGAACGTCCCCAGCTCTGATGAGCCTTCCCGTCGCTCTCGACACCAATCTGCTGGTGAGGTTCCTCACCAATGACGATCCTCAGCAGGCCGCGACAGTGGCGGATCTGATCGATGCCAGCGCCGGTTGCTTCGTGCCGATCACCGTGGTGCTGGAGCTGGAGTGGGTGTTGCGCGGCGCCTACAAGCTGCCGCGCGAGGCGGTGATTCGTGCCTTCGAGGGGCTGATGGCGATCCGCCAGGTGCACCTGGAGCAGGAGGAACTGGTGCGCCGCGTCCTGGAGTGGCACCGGCAGGGGGTGGACTTCGCCGATGCCCTCCACCTGGCCCGCAGCGAGGGTTGCGAGGCTCTGATCAGTTTCGACCGCTCCCTGGTCCGTCAGGCCGCTGATCTCTCCCTCAAGCCCCAGGTTCTTGAGCCTTGAGCATGAAGCCCACGCCGCGCACGGTGTGAATCAGCTTGGCCTCGCCGGGCAGCTCGATCTTGCGGCGCAGGTAGCGGATGTACACATCCAGCAGGTTGTCGTCGCCGATGAAGGGGCTCCCCCACACCGCCTCCAGCAGGTCCAGCCGCTCCTGCACCCGGTTGGGCTGGCGCAGCAGCTGCAGCAGCAGGTCGTATTCGCGCACGGTGAGATGGATCGGGCGACCGCCCCGGCTTACCTCCCGCCCGGCGGTGTTCACCTCCAGATCGGCGAAGCGCAGCACCTCGCCGGCAGAGTCGCCGCTGCCGTTGCGCCGCAGCCGCGCCCGCACCCGCGCCAGCAGTTCCTCGATCGAGAACGGCTTGGTGAGGTAGTCGTCGGCACCGGCATCGAGGGCCTCCACCCGCTCGCTCACCGCGTCGCGGGCCGTGAGCATCAGCACCGGCGTGGTGATGCCGCCGGAGCGCATGCGCCGGCACACCTCCAGGCCGGAGAAGTCCGGCAGGGTCCAGTCGAGCAGCACCAGCTCCAGCCCGCCCTCACGGATGCGCGTGAGCGCCTCCTGGCCCGTGCGCGCCGTCTCCACCCCGTGCCCCTCGGCCTCGAGCTCGCCGCGCAGGAAGCGGCGCAGCTCCGGGTCGTCGTCGACGATCAGCAGGTTGGGCGGCGGCGGGCTCACGGGCGTCGCGGTTGTGCTCCACAAGTTTGCTTACCGGCAAGCTGGTGACAGGTGGCGATGCAACCGTGCTTGAGGAAGCCGTTCAGGCTTTCAACGTTCAGGACATCCCCACCGCCGTTGAGTACTACGCACCACCTGCATGGCTGCGCTCGTGCACAGCAGTGGGGTGTCCGCTCCGCCTGCAGCTGCTGGTGTTGATCAGCGCGACGATCTCGTTGGCGTCTTCCTTGAGGATCCGGTAATTGCGGCCATCGGAGCAGCAGCGCATCTGCGCTTCCTGATAGGCCCAGTACTCCAGCTTGGCCCTGCCTTGCGGCCGCCATCCATCCGGATGCAGCGCTTCGATCACAAACATGGTTTCCATAAACGGAACACGCTGCTCCAATCAAGCGATGCCCGCTGCGGTGAATCGAAACCAACCAGGTGTCTTCGGGATCACGCAGCTGAGATGGCGATGGCCGCGCTGAACTGGAAGACGACGGGCGGCGTTTCGACCTCCTGCGCCACAGGTGCCTACCTGCCAGTGCCCGCGGCCTCCACCACAGCCTGGCAGTCGGCCAGCAACTGTTCGATTGCTTTCAGCAGCTCCTGCCGCGGGGCTGGAAGGGGGAATGGCCCCTCCTCGTAGCGAGCCTCCACCGCGTAGGTCTGCAGCTCCCGCAGGGCCGGATCGAGGTGCAGGGCGGCGTCCTCAGCCGGTGACATACAGCACCCGCCCCTCGCGCGCCACATCTCCCATCACGTGCCACCGCGACCCCGCCAACCGCTCGGCGCAGATCACCGCGAGGTCGAGGTCGGATTCCGAGTGGGCGTCGCCCCGGGCGCGGGATCCGAACGCCACAAGCGCCCGCACGCCGGCCGTGAGCGCCTCAGGCTCCAGCCCCGGGCCCAGGTCCACTCGGGCCGGCAAGGGCTGGGGACGCGTCCAGGGCAGGGTGGCGGTGGCCATGACCCAACGCTATTGCCCCGCTGAGGCTTTCAGCCGGCCATGGCGATCGTGGCCCGTCAGGGCAGCACCTGGCTCGCCAGGAGCTGGAGTCGTCGGTCAGCCGTCAGCAGGCGGGCGGCCTGGCGTCGGGCCAGGGCGAGATAGAGGCAGTCGTACACGGGGTGGTTCAGATGGCAGGCCAGGGCCAGGGCCTCCACCTGGAGGCTTCGGTCGGGTTCGATGGCATCCACCAGCTCCCGCGCATCCGCCAGCAGCACCTGAGGATCGACGTGCTGGAGGGCGTTCGATCGCTGCAGTTTCCAGAGGACATTGGCCACTTCGGTGAGCATCAGCTCTGGAGCCAGCACCAGGGCCGCTTGTTCGATCTGATCACCCCAGTCGTCCTGGCCGCAGGTGTTGGTCACCAGCCTCACCGCAACCGAGGCGTCGAGCACCAGCACCGACGTCATCAGCGCTCGCGGTCTGCGCGGATCAGTTCCTCTGGCGGTTCATCCCAGTGCATGGGAGGAATCCGCTGCCAGCGCTCCTGAATGCGTTGCAGAACCTGACGCCGGCGCGCCCGGGGGTCGCCGCCCACCAGTGCTTCCAGATCCACAAGGGCCTGCTGGCTGAGACTGCGTTTCTGCGTGCGGGCCCGTTGCATGAGTAACTGGCGCAGGGGCTCAGGCACATCGCGGATCTGCAGAGATGCCATGGAGTTCATGCACCGCCACCCTCTGACCATAGCGCATGCAAAACGCATGTCTTTGGCTGCGGATCTGGATGGAAATCGGATCCGTTCAATCCAGCCGCAGCCAGGTGAGCCCCGCAAACCGGTTGAATCCCTGGTCGAAGGTCACCAGCCGCAGACCCTCGCTGATGGCCAGAGAGGCCAGATGGGCATCGGTGCACTGCCGATGACTCAGGCCTGGCTCTCGCACCAGGGCATGAAACACATCCCAGGCGCGCCCTTCCGCTTCGCTGAAGGACACCCCGGGCTGGGCTGCCAGCTCCTTCAGCACCGCCGAGGCCTGCGCTGGCGTGTGAACCAGCTCTCCCATCACCCTGGGCTGACACAGCAGACGCACCAGGCCGAGGGCTGTGACCGTGCAGAACCGCACCTCACCTGCGGCCAGCTCCTCCCAGTAGCGCACCGCTGTCTGGTGATGGACGTGGCCCGTGCAGGTGAGGGCCAGCCACACGTTCAGGTCGGGGAGATCGGTGGCTGGGGCGTCGGTGGTGCCGGGGCTCATTCCTCCAGAAGGGCCGCCAGCCCGGCGTTGCTGAGCTGACCGGCAGGGGTCGTCAGTGGCCCTTCCACCCTGGGCAATGTGGCTGCGGAACGGCGACCGGCGCTTGCGGATGACGGTTGATCGAGGCCCCGTTCCACGAAGAGGCGGAGCAACTGCTTGAGCGAGAGGCGTTCGTGGGCCGCCCGTGCCTTGAGCCTGGCGAACAGGGGATCCGGCAGATCGAGGGTGGTGCGCATCGCGATCGCTGGCTCCCTGGTGCGCGCGTGATGCGCATCTTAATGCGCATCTTTTGCTGGCTTGCCGCAGCCCCGCGAGCGGCGGGCATGCTGGGTTGGTCGCCCGCCCGTCATGCCGCTCCCCCTGCCCGTGCTGCCCGCCCAGGTGCCGGTCCTGCCGGCCCTCGTCACCCTGCTGGCCCTGCTGCTGTATCAGGCCACCGGCCTGCTGGTGGGGCGGGCCCGCTTCCGCCATGGCGTCAAGCCGCCGTCCAGCGACGGCCCCGAGCCCTTCCAGCGCGCCCTGCGCGTGCAGCAGAACACCCTCGAGCAGCTGGTGTTCTTCCTGCCCTCGCTGTGGCTGGCGGCCCTGCTGGCCAGCGCCCGCTGGGCCAGCCTGCTGGGCTTCATCTGGGTGGGCGCCCGGGTGGCCTACGCCGCCGGCTACCTGCAGGCCCCCGAGAAGCGCGGGCCGGGCTTCGGCATCAGCTTCCTGGCGGGTCTGGTCCTGTGGGTGATGGCCCTGGTGGGCGTGCTGCGGGTGCTGGGGGGCTGAAGCGGCGTCTGACCACTGGGAGGCACGGCGGCGCCAGCGGGGCGGCATCCTGAAACCGCCGCCCAGCCGCCTGCAGCCGCCATGCGTCGCCTTCCTCTGCTCACCGCCCTGACCGTGCTGGTGGCCCTGCTGCTGGGGATGCCGGGCTGGCGGCCGGGTTTGGCGCAGACCCAGGCTCCTGCACCCGCCACGCCCGCACCGGCCACCCCAGCTCCCGCCGCACCCGCCGCTCAGCCAGCTGCACCGGCACCGGCACCCGCTCCCGCTCCGGCAGCCGCCACTCCCGCCGCTCCTGCCACAGCGGCGCCTGCCCCCGCAGCCAACCCCAAGCCGGTGACCTCGGCGGTGGTGCGCGGGGCCGTGGGGGTGATCACCAGTGATGGCGCCAACATCGGCGTGCTCAGCGGGCCCGGCGGCGTGCTGCTGGTGGATGGCGGCTACGCCCGCCAGGCCGAGGCGATCCGCACCGCCATCGCCGCCCTGGCCAGTCCGCCGGCTGCGCCCAGCGTGCCCCCCGCTCCGCCCTCACCCCCCAAACCCGCCGCCACCAAGCCGGCGCCCGCAACCGCGCCCGCAACAGCCGCGCCCCCGCCGCCGGCCCCCAAGGCCGCCACCCCCCAGCCGGCGCCCTCACCCCGGCTGCTGGTGAACACCCACTTCCACGCCGACCACACCGACGGCAACGCCGGGTTCGCCGCCACCGGCGCCGTGATCGTGGCCCACGAGAACACCCACCGGCGCCTGGCTGAAGGCACCATGCTCGAGGCCTTCGGGCTCGTGACCCCGCCCGCCGCCGCCACCGCCCTGCCGCCCGTCACCTTCGAGCGCGACCTGCGCCTGCGGCTCAACGGCGAGATCATCGACCTGCTGCACCTACCGGCCGCCCACACCGACGGCGACGTGATCGTGCGCTTCCGCAACGCCGATGTGATCCACACCGGCGACGTGTGGTTCAACGGCATGTACCCCTTCATCGACACCCGCCACGGCGGCACCCTCGCCGGCGCCATCGCCGGGGTGGACCGCCTGCTGCTGCTGGCCGGCGAGGACACCCGCCTCATCCCCGGCCACGGCCCCGCGGTGGGCAGCCGCGCCGAGCTCGTCGACTACCGCCGCATGCTGGCCACCGTGCAGCAGCGCCTGGTCGCCCTCAAGGCCCAGGGCTTCACCCTGCCCCAGGCGATCGAGGCCCGCCCCCTGGCCGACCTGGAGGCCACCTGGGGCCAGGGGATGTTCAGGGGCGACCGCTGGCTGGAGCTGATCTGGAACGGGGTGTGAGCGGGGGCAGATCGCTAGGATGCTTGCACTGAGCTTGCTTCATGCCAGCAAACGCCGCGACGCCCGGGAAAACCCTCTACCTCCGCAACGTGCCGCTCGAGGTGGTCGAGCGGCTGGAGTGGCTGGCGGCCCGGGCCGGCCTCTCCCTCACCGCCTTCGCGGTGCGGGAGTTGGAGGAGGCCTCCCGCCGGGCTGACAACGCCGCCCTCCTCGATGGACTCGCGCATACCAGCGTGCCCACCGACGCGATCGTGCAGGCCCTCGCCGCGGAGCGGGCCGAACGGTGATCGTGGTGGACGCCTCGGCGGTGGTGGACGCCCTGCTGCACGCCGGCCCGGCACGCAGACTCCTGCGGGAGGAGACGCTGGTCGCCCCGCACCTCCTCGATGTGGAGGTGGCCTCGGTGCTGCGGCGCCTCGACCTGCGCAGAGTCCTGCCTGGCGACCTGCCGGTGGATCCCCTGGCCGTGTACCGCCGCCTTGGCATCCGTCGCTTCCCCCATGCCCCACTCCTGGGGCGGGTGTGGCAACTGCGCCCAAACCTCAGCGCGTACGACGCCACCTATGTGGCCCTTGCCGAAGCGCTGGGCTGTGCCCTGCTCACCGCTGACCGGCGGCTGGCCGCAGCGCCGGGACCCCGCTGCCCGATCCAGCGGCTCCCCGGCTGAGGCACGCAGGCTGGCCTCGACGTTGCCCCGCCCCGCCCCGCTTGGCAGGATCGGCCCGTCACCCTGCCGGCGCGAGGCCTGATGTCCGATTCACCGCCGCCGGGTCCAACAGCGCCTGCTGCAGCGCCCGCCCCCCCCTGGTGGCGCGCCCGCCCCGCCAGCCTCTCGGGCCGCATGGCCCGCTGGGGGGTGATCATCGTGGCGGTCTACGTGCTGGTGGCGCTGCTGACGCCGCTGCTGGTGTCGGCCGGGCTGCTGCCCGATCCCAACGCCGGCCTCGACAACCTCATCTACGCCACGCCCTCGCCGGCCCACTGGTGCGGCACCGACCGCCTCGGCCGCGACGTGTGCGTGCGCACCCTCTCGGCCAGCGGCGTGGCGCTGCAGGTGGTGCTGCTGGCCCTGGTGACGGCGCTGGTGATCGGCGTGCCGCTGGGGATGGTGAGCGGCTACCTGGGCGGCTGGGTCGACCGCCTGCTGGTGCTGCTGATGGACACCCTCTACACCCTGCCGGTGCTGCTGCTCTCGGTGGTGCTGGCTTTCCTGCTCGGCCGCGGCCTGCCCAACGCCGCCGCTGCCCTGTGCGTGGTGTACATCCCCCAGTACTTCCGCGTGGTGCGCAACCAGAGCGCCCAGGTGAAGGCCGAGCTCTACGTGGAGGCCGCCCGCTCCCTGGGCGCCGGGCCGCTGTGGATCCTGCGCCGCTACCTGTTCCGCAACGTGATCACCTCGGTGCCGGTGCTGCTCACCCTCAACGCCGCCGACGCCGTGCTGGTGCTCGGCGGCCTCGGTTTCCTCGGCCTCGGCCTGCCCGAAACCATCCCCGAGTGGGGCGGTGACCTGCAGCAGGCTCTCACCGCCCTGCCCACCGGCATCTGGTGGACCGCCCTCTATCCCGGCCTGGCGATGTTCGTGCTGGTGCTGGGGCTGTCGTTCCTGGGCGAGGGTCTGGAGAGCTGGCTGAGCGGCTCCGGCCAGGCCGCCCGTGCCGCCCGCTGATTCCACCCGCTGCCCCTTCCCCGTCCCGTTTCCGCCATGGCTGCGCAGCGCACCGCCCGGGTGCAACCGCCGCTGGCGCCGATCCCGCCGGCCTACCGGCCCGAGGTGCTGCGGCTGGTGTATGCCCTGCTGCCGCTGCTGCTGCGCTGGCGGCTGGTGGGCTGGCTGCCGGCGGGCATCACCCGCCTGGAGCTCGTGAACGGCGCGCCGCTGTTCCACCTGCTGGAGCAGTTCCGGCAGGGGCGCTGCCGCCTGCTGCTGGCCTTCCGCCACAGCGCCGTGGACGATCCCCTCTGCGGCCTGTGGCTGTTCTCGCGCGGGTTGCCGCCGGCCCTGCGGCCCCAGCCGGTGCACTTCCTCTACGACCGCGGCATGCCCCTGTGGGCCGGCCGTCCCCTGGGCTGGCTGCTCTCCCGGCTGGGCGGGGTGTCGCTGCGGCGCGGCCGTCACCCCGACTGGAGCGCCCTGCGCCAGGCCCGGGCGCTGATGCGCGATGGCCCCTTCCCGTTCGCGGTGGCGCCGGAGGGGGCCACCAACGGCCTGGGCCACGGGCTCGGCCCCCTGGAGCCCGGCAGCGCCCGGCTGGCCCTCTGGTGCCGCGACGACCTGCGCCGCGCCGGCCGCGCCGAGACGGTGTGGATCGTGCCGATCGGCATCCAGTACCGCTATCCCGATGCCCCCTGGCCGCGCCTCGAGCGTCTGCTGGGGCGGCTGGAGCGGCAGATGGGCCTGCCACCGCTCCCACTGCCACCGCTGCCACGGCCACCGTCATCTGCAGCGGCCGGCGCCAGCGGCTTTCCCGGCGCTGACCCGCTGCCGGAGCGCTGCCGGCAGCGGCTGCTGCGGCTGGGCGAGCACCTGCTCAGCGCCCTGGAGGGCTTCTACGGCCGCTTCGGCGAGGGCGAGGGCGAGCGCAGCGGCGAAGGCGAGCGCACTGGCGAAGGCGATGGCCGGCCGCGGCGGGCGGACCAGGCGGACCACTGCGACGGCCGCATCGCTGGGTTGCAGGACCGCGTGCTGCGGCTGGCGGAAGCGCGGCTGGCGGTGCGCGCGGCCGGCACCGCCCCAGACCGTTGCCGCCGCCTCGAGGAGGTGGCCTGGCGCTGGATCCACCGCGAAGACCTGCCCCCCCGCCGCCGCCTGGCCCCTCTGCAGCGCTTCCTCGCCGACCGGGCCGCCGCCGAGGCCTCCCTGGCGCTGCAGCACATGCGGCTGGTGGAAACCTTCGTGGCCGTCTCCGGCGGCTACCTGGGCCGGCCCGGCGACGGCTCCGCGGGGGGCGGCCCGCCTGAGTTCGAGCGCTGCGCCGACATCGCCCTGCTGCTCCACGACGGTCTGGCCCGGCTGAGCGGCGGCGCCCTGCCCGCCCGTCCGCGTCTCGGCCGCCGCCATGCCCGCCTGGTGGTGGCCGAGCCCATCCGCGTGGACGAGCCGCTGCCCGCCAACCCGGCGGCGGACGGCCCCACCCGCCGGCAGGTGGAGGGGCTGTCCGCCCAGCTCGAGGAGCGGCTGCGCGGCTGCCTGCCCTGAATCCCGCCCGCCGGCCTGCGCCAGAATCGGGGTGTTGCTGCGGCGGTGGAGGACACCATGCCCTGGTGGCTCGACCTGGTGCTGCTGGTGAGCGGAATCGCCCTGCTCTGGAACAGTCGCCGCGAGCCCGACGACGTGTGGCGGCTGCTGCAGATGCTGATCGGCGCCGTCGCCGTGGCGGTGGTGCTGCTGAGCGGCCGGCAGGTGCCACTTGAGCTGATGGCCCTCGGCTTCGCCCTCTGGTTGCCGAGCAGCACCTGTCCGCACCTCTGGAGCCGCGGAAGCCTGCAGCTTCCGCCTGCCCCTCAGCAGCGCAGCCGCAGCGTGCGCGGCAGATCCTCCGCGATGGCCCCTTCGGCGTCGAGGGCCGGGTAGTCGCGGCCCTGAGCGCGGCACCAGGCGGCTACCTCCGGGTAGGCCCACTCGAACAGTTGGCGCCGGTAGCGCTCCGGCCCCACCCCCTCGCCGGCCTCCGGCACCAGCCCCGCCGCCTGGCGCTGCCGCAGCGCTTCGAACAGCAGCGTGGCGGCGGCCACGCTCACGTTCAGGGACTGCACCATGCCCCGCATCGGGATGATCACGGGCTGGTCCACCAGGGCCGCGGCCTCCGCGCTCAGACCCCACTTCTCCGCCCCCAGCACGAAGGCCGTGGGCCCGGTGAAGTCGCACTGGCGGTAGTCCACGGCCTCGGCGCTCAGGTGCGTGCCGTAGAGCCGGAAGCCCTGGCCCTTGAGCGCCGCCAGCGCCGCGGCGCTGCCGGCGTGCAGGTGCAGCGGCACCCATTTCTGGCTGCCCTGGGCGGTGCTGTTGAACGTGGGCAGGCGCCCCTCCAGACACACCGCGTGGGCCTCCAGCACCCCGACCGCGTCGCAGCTGCGCAGGATCGCCGAGAGGTTGTGGGGCTTCTCCACCTGCTCCAGCAGCACCGTGAGATCGCCCATGCGCCGGTCCAGCACGGCCCGGAGGCGCTCGAAGCGGCGTGGCAGCAGCGGCATGGGACGGTCGCGGCAGGGTGTGGCTTGGGTCTTCGCAGTCTGCAGATGCGGCAGTAGGACAGCTGCCGAGACCACTCCCGCCGCTGCGCCGGCGGTCTGCGCGATGTCCGGCGCCTCGCCCCGTGCCCAGGCCAGCTTCGATCAGCGCGTGTACGCGGCGGTGGCGCTGGTGCCTCGCGGCCGGCTCGCCACCTACGGCCAGATCGCCGAGCTGATCGGCGCCTACGGCTGCGCGCGCCAGGTGGGCTGGGCGCTGCGGCGCCTGGCGCTGCCCTCGCCCGTGCCCTGGCACCGGGTGGTGAACGCCCAAGGCCGCATCAGCTTCACCCCCAGCCGCGAGGGCAGCGACTGGATCCAGCGTCAGCTGCTGCTGGAGGAGGGGATCGCGGTGGACGAGGCGGGCCGGCTGCCGCTGAGGCGCTATCTGTGGGTGCCGCCCGACGTGCCGCCGTCCCCTGTCCGCCCCCCTGCCGCCCCACCTCCCGGCTGACCGCGCCGCCATCGGCCTGGAGCCCCGTCGGCTGGCCTGGCAGGTGCTGCTGGCCGTGGCCGGCGGCGCCTACGCCGATCTGGCCCTGGAGCGGGAGCTGCAGCGCTGCGACCTGCCCCCCGCCGACCGGGCCCTGGCCACCGAGCTGGCCTACGGCGCCATCCGCCAGCGGCGGCTGCTGGACGCCTGGCTCGACGCCCTGGGCCGGGTGCCGGCGGCCCGCCAGCCCCCGAAGCTGCGCTGGCTCCTGCACCTGGGCGCCTACCAGCTGCTGTTCAGCCGGGGGGTGCCGGCCGCGGCGGCGGTGAGCACCAGCGTGGAGCTGGCCAAGCGCACCGGTCTGGCCCGGCTGGCGCCGGTGGTGAACGGGATGCTGCGCCAGCTGCTGCGACGCCGCCAGGAGCTGGTGCCTGCGCCCGAGCCCGGGGTCGAGCCCTGGCGCGGCCTGCCGCTGCCTGAGAACGCCGCGGCCAGCCTGGCCCTGCGCCATTCCCTGCCGCCCTGGCTGGCGGAGCTGCTGCTGCAGTGGCTGCCTTCCGAGCGGGCCGAGGCCTTCGGGCGGGCCTGCAACCAGCCGCCGCATCTGGATCTGCGCGTGAACCGGCTGCGCGGCAGCCGTGAGGCCCTGCTGGGCCACCTGGCCGCGGCGGCCGTGGCGGCCGAGCCGCCCATGGGTGAGGGGCTGGAGCAGGCCATCACCCTGCGCGGCCGGGTGGGCGATCCCCGCCAGCTGCCCGGCTATGCCGAGGGCCGCTGGTGCGTGCAGGACCGCAGCGCCCAGCGCATCGCCCCCCTGCTCGATCCGCGCCCGGGGGAGCGGCTGCTGGACGCCTGCGCCGCCCCCGGCGGCAAGAGCACCCACCTCGCCGAGCTGATGGAGGATCAGGGGGAGGTGTGGGCGGTGGACCGCTCTGCGGGACGGCTGCAGCGCCTGGAGCGCAACGCGGCGCGGCTGGGGCTGCGCTGCATCCAGAGCCTGGCGGCCGATGCGGCCGAGCTGGCGGCCCTCAGACCCGACTGGCACGGACGCTTCGACCGTGTGCTGTTGGATGTGCCCTGCTCGGGGCTGGGCACCCTGGCCCGCCATGCCGACGCCCGCTGGCGCATCGAGCCGGCGGCGGTCGCCGAGCTGGCAGTCCTGCAGCGCCGGCTGCTGGAGGGGGTGCTGCCGCTGCTGCGGCCGGGCGGGGTGCTGCTCTACGCCACCTGCACCGTGCACCCGGCCGAGAACGGCGAGCTGATCGATGCCTTTCTCGCCGATCACCCCGGCTGGCGGCAGGAGCTGCGGCAGCAGTGGTGGCCCGGTGACGGCGAGGGTGACGGGTTCTTCGCGGCCCGGCTGCTGGCCCCGGGCGCGGCTGGGCCGTCAGCCAGGGCCTGAGTTCAGGGCTCGGGCGGTGGCGGCGGCGGTGGCGGTGCCGCGGCGGCCGGGGGCGGCGGTGGTGGTGCCGCCGGGGCGGGCTCGGGAGCCGGAGCCGGGGCTGGTGCCGGAGCAGGCGCCGGGGCCGGCGCGGGGCGTGGCGCCGGGGCGGGCGCCGGTGCAGGTGTGGAGCGGAAGGAGGGTTCGGGTTCCGGCTCCGGCTGCCAGTCGGGTTCGGGGATCGGCGCGGGATCGCTGGTGTCGGCCTCGGGCCGGCGCCAGCGCTCGGCTTCGGGTTCGCCGTAGCCCTGCTCCCGGGGCTTGGGAGCGGGCTTGGGCTTCGCCGCGGGCTTCTTGAAGGTGCCGGTGAGCACGGGCTTGGGCGGGAACTGCTCCACCGGCATGCCCTTGGTGATCGACTCCATGAAGCGGCGCCAGGCGTAGGTGGCCAGGGCGCTGCTGCTGCCGGTCTTGCGGTTGGTGTCATAGCCCAGCCACACCGCGGTGGTGAGCTGCGGGATCGAGCCCACGAACCAGAGGTCGCGGGCGCCCTCCGAGGTGCCGGTCTTGCCGGCCACGGGCCGGTCCGGCAGCGCCGCACCGGAACCCGTGCCGCCCTTCACCGCCTGCTGCAGCATCCACTGCACCGCGTCGGCCACCTCGCTGCGCACCGCCCGGCGCCCCTTGTCGCCGTCCACCCGGCGGCTCCAGAGCAGTTCCCCGTCAGGCCCGTAGATCTCCTCGAACGGGGTGGCTTTCACGAACACGCCGCGGTTGTTGATCGCGGCGTAGGCCGCGGCCATGTCCACCATGTACTGCTCGTTGGCGCCCAGCACCATCGACGGGTACTCGCCGATCTTGCCCACCATGCCCAGCGTCTTGGCGGTCTCGATCACCTTCGGGTAGCCCACCTTCTCCGCCAGGTCCACCGAGGCGGCGTTCAGAGAGCGGGCGATGGCGTTGGTGATGGAGATGCTGCTTCTCCCTGCCGCGCCCTTGATGCAGAAGCGCTTGGGGGGCCAGCCGTCGAGGATGCAGCGCTCCTTGTTGTCCACCGTGTCCTCGGGCCTCAGGCCGGCGTCGATGGCGGCGGTGTAGGTGAACAGCTTGAAGGTGGACCCCGGCGAGCGCATCGCCAGGGTGGCCCGGTTGAACTGGCTCTTGTTGAAGTCCTTGCCGCCCACCATCGCCCGCACCAGACCGGTGCCGGGCTCCATCGCCACCAGGGCCCCCTCCATGCCGCCGGTGGCGTAGGTGCGGATGGTTTTGTCGGCTTCCTCCTGCCAGGCCAGGTTGATGCTGCTGCGCACGGTGAGGCCGCCCACCTCGAGTTGCTCCTTGCTGAGCACGGTGGCCAGTTCCTGCTGCACCCAGCTGCCGAAGAAGGGGGCGCGGCTCTCCCAGAACTTGGGATCGGCCGGTCTGAGCCCCAGCGGCGCTCCCTCCGCCTCGGCCTGCTGGCTGGCGCTGATGAAGCCCGCCTCCTGCATGCGCCGCAGCACGATCCGGCGCCGCTGCAGGGCCAGCTCCGGGTTCACCAGCGGCGAATACACCGATGGTGCCGGTGGCAGGCCGGCGATCATCGCCGCCTCCGGCAGGGTGAGCTGCTCGGGGGTCTTGGAGAAGTAGATCCAGGCGGCGTCGGCGACGCCGTAGGCGCTGGAGCCCAGATACACCAGATTGAGATACTCGGTGAGGATCTGGCGCTTGCTGAGCTGCCGCTCCAGCTTTCCGGCCAGGGCCGCTTCCTTCACCTTGCGGATGATGGTGCGGTCCTGGCTGAGGAACACGATCCGGGCCAGCTGCTGGGTGATGGTGCTGGCCCCCTCCTCCACGGAGCCCCGCGAGATGTTGCGCACCAGGGCCCGGGCGATGCCCTGCAGGTCCACGCCGTCGTGGCGGTAGAAGCGGCGGTCCTCGGCGGCGATGAACGCCTGCTCCACCAGGGGCGGCACCGCTCCACTGCTCAGCTTCTCGCGCGACACCGGCCCCAGCTTCTGCACCACCTGGCCGTCGGCCGAGAGGATGGTGAGGGTGCCGGGGCGGTTGAAGTGGCTGATGCCGCTGGCGTCGGGCAGCAGGGCGTCGAATCCGCCCACCACGCTCGACTGCACCACCGCCACGCCGCCACCGAGCACGGCGGCCGCCACGCCGGCAACCACCAGCCTGCGGCCATCCCCGCGCTGACGGCTGGCGGGGACGGTGGCAGTGGCCGGGATGGTGCGGGTCACCTCAGGTCACCAGGGGGCTGTGGCCGATCGCCAGGGCCGTCACCAGCATGCCCAGCACCAGAAACGGCTGGGCGCTCGCCTGATACTTCACATCGAAGGCCACCGGATCCCGCAGAAGCCAGATGTCCTGGAAGGTGATCTGCGGGATGATCAGCAGCACCAGCAGAACGGCAGCGAAATGCTGCCCGATGGCGATCAGTACGGCAACCATTGCCAGCTGGAAGATGTCGATCATGCCGGCGCTGATCCAGCTGGCCCGTTGCACGCCGAACACCACCGGCAGGCTCTGCAGTCCCAGGGCCCGGTCGCCCTCGACGCTCTTGAAGTCGTTCACCACGGCGATGCCGAGCCCCGCCAGCGAGTAGGCGAGGGTGAGGATCGCCGTGGCCCAGGTGAGCTCACCGAAGAGGGCCTGGCCGGCCCACCAGGGCAGGGCGATGTAGCTGGCGCCGAGGGCGTAGTTGCCGAGCCAGCCGTTCTGCTTGAGCTTCAGCGGCGGCGCCGAGTAGATGAAGCTCACCAGCGAGCCGCCCAGGGCCAGCAGCAGCAGCACCGGCGTGTCGTGACCGGCCCAGACGTCGAGGCCGTAGGCCACGCCCAGGCCGGCCAGGAGCAGGATCCAGATCTGGGCCTTGACCTGCCCCAGCGGGATCGCCCCCGAGGGGATCGGCCGGTAGGGCTCGTTGATGGCGTCGATCTCGCGGTCGTAGTAGTCGTTGATCGTCTGCGTGTAGCCGGCCAGCAGTGGCCCGCTCATCAGCATGCAGGCGATCGAGGCTCCCACCTCCGGCAGGGTCCAGTGGAAGTTGCCGGAGGCGGCGGCGCCGCACACCACGCCCCAGATCAGGGGGATCCAGGTGACCGGCTTCATCAGCTGCAGCCGGATCCGCCAGATGTTGTCGCTGCCTGCGGCACCCTTCATGCCCAGCAGTTGTCGCGCTGCTGAACCGCTGCTGGCTTCGGGGTTGGGGCTGCTGGTCAAGGCCGTTGGCGCTGGGGACTCAGGCGGGGGTGATCTCGTCGTCGAAGAACCAGGCGGTCTGGCCGCCGGACAGTTCGACCACCACACCGATGCCCTGGCCGTCCACGGTGCGGAAGCCCTTCACGGTGCCGCTGGGATCACTGCGCAGGGCCTCGACCAGATCGGCGGGGATGCGGTCGCGCACGCGGGCGACGCGCACCCGGGAGCCGATGTTGATCGTGGCAGCCTGGGCCATGGGCTCTCGGCGCGGTGCAAAAGTGGCGCAACCTTATCAGTATCAGGGCCCCAGACCGGCACAGCGGTTTCGCCCGCTCCCCGGGCGCTCGGCTGCCGCCTGCTGGAGCCCCTCCTCTGGCTGGCGCCCCACTTCTGGCTGACGCCCCCGGGCGGCCCTGGCTTCAGCTGACCAAGTCCCTAGGCTCGCCCAATGGTTGCCAAGCGGATCATCCCCTGTCTCGACGTGGCCGAGGGCCGGGTGGTGAAGGGCGTGAACTTCGTGGGCCTGCGCGATGCCGGCGATCCGGTGGAGCTGGCCTGCCGCTACAGCGCCTCCGGAGCCGATGAGCTGGTGTTCCTGGACATCGCCGCCAGCCACCAGGAGCGCGCCACGCTCGTGGACCTGGTGCGCCGCACCGCCGAGGCCGTGACCATCCCCTTCACGGTGGGCGGCGGCATCAGCGGCGTGGAGGGGATCACCGCGCTGCTGCGCGCCGGCGCCGACAAGGTGAGCCTCAATTCCGCCGCCGTGCGTGATCCCGAGCTGGTGGCCCGCGGCGCCGAGCGCTTCGGCTGCCAGTGCATCGTGGTGGCGATCGACGCCCGCCGCCGCCAGACCGGTGGCTGGGACGTGTACGTCAAGGGAGGCCGCGAGAACACCGGCCTCGATGCCGTGGCCTGGGCCCGGCGGGTGGTGGCGCTGGGGGCCGGCGAGATCCTGCTCACCTCCATGGATGGCGACGGCACCCAGGCCGGCTACGACCTGGCCCTCACCCGGGCGGTGGCCGACGCGGTGGAGGTGCCCGTGATCGCCTCGGGAGGAGCGGGCTGCATCGACCACATCGCCGCCGCCCTCGACGCCGGGCCCGAGGGCGGCCATGCCTCGGCGGCGCTGCTGGCCTCGCTCCTGCACGATGGGGTGCTCACGGTGGAGGCGATCAAGACCGACCTGCTCGGCCGCGGTCTGCCGGTCCGCCCGCCCGAGCCGGAGCAGGTGCAGCCGCCGGAGCCGATGGCGCGGTGAGCTCCAGGGGCGCCCCGGCCCGGGCTGTTGCGGCACCCTGCAGTGCTCTCATCTTTGCCCCGCTGCCGTTACCAGCCGTTACATTGGGTATCAGCCGTTTCACCAGCCATCTCCTTTCTTGTGGCCGCCCTGCACCAGCCCCTGATCACCACCATCGCCCTGCTGCTGGTGGCGGCCGTGATCGCCCTGGTGGCCTGGGCATTGCAGCTGATGCAGGCCGCCACCGACCGTCAGGAGTTCTCGCTGATGCTGGCCGGCTGCATGGTGTGCTGCTCCGCCGTGGGGCTGGCCACGGTGATGGTGATCACCCTCACCGGACCGCGGCCGCTGCTGGCCGGCGCGCCGCCGCTCGACGCCGGGGTGACCCTCGATGCGGTGCTGCTGCCGGATACCCTGACCTGGCCTGACGGCGGCTGGGTGAGCCTCGATGCCGACCTTCCGGCCCGGTGATCCCGAGGCGGTCGACGACCTGTTCGAGCAGATCGCTCCCCGCTACGACCGCCTCAACGACCTGCTCAGCCTCGGCCTGCACCGGCTCTGGAAACGCCAGGCGATCGCCTGGCTGGCCCCGGTCCCCGGCCAGCGGCTGCTCGATCTCTGCTGCGGCACCGGTGATCTGGCCCTGCTGATGGCCGCCCGGGTGCGGCCCGGCGGCGGGGTGCTGGGCCTGGACCGCGCCGCCGCCCCGCTGCGGCTGGCCCGTCAGCGTGCGGCCCGCCAGCCCTGGCTGCCGCTCGACTGGCGCCAGGCCGATGCCCTGGCCACGGGCCTTGCCGACGGCTGCGTGGACGGCGCGGTGATGGCCTACGGCCTGCGCAACCTGGCCGATCCGGCCGCCGGCCTGGCGGAGCTGCGCCGCCTGCTGCGCCCCGGCGGCCGGGCCGTGGTGCTGGATTTCAACCGACCGGACACCGCCAGCGCCGGCGGTCGCCGCACCGCCGCCCTGCAGCGCCAGCTGCTGCGCCGCCTGGTGGTGCCGGTGGCCGCCACGGTGGGGCTGGAGGAGCACTACGCCTACCTGGAGCGCAGCCTGGAGCGCTTCCCCACCGCCGCCGGGCAGGAAGCGCTGGCCCGCCGGGCCGGCTTTGCCCTCGCCCGCCACCGCCCCCTGGCCGGCGGGCTCATGGGCCTGCTGCAGCTGCAGGCCCCCAGGACGACACAATGACCGCCAGCAGGCCGGCCTCCGTGCACTTCCAGGACATCATCGCCACCCTGAACCGCTTCTGGGCCGAGCAGGGCTGCCTGATCCTCCAGCCCTACGACACCGAGAAGGGCGCGGGCACGATGAGTCCCCACACGGTGCTGCGGGCGATCGGCCCGGAGCCCTGGGCCGTGGCCTACCCGGAGCCCTGTCGCCGCCCCACCGACGGCCGCTACGGCGACAACCCCAACCGGGCCCAGCACTATTTCCAGTACCAGGTGCTGATCAAGCCGTCGCCCGACGGCATCCAGGAGACCTACCTGGCCTCCCTGGAGGCCCTCGGCATCCGCGCCGCCGACCACGACATCCGCTTCGTGGAGGACAACTGGGAGTCGCCCACCCTCGGCGCCTGGGGCGTGGGCTGGGAGGTGTGGCTCGACGGCATGGAGGTGACCCAGTTCACCTATTTCCAGCAGTGCGGCGGCCTCGACTGCCGGCCCGTGTCGATCGAGATCACCTACGGCCTCGAGCGCCTGGCCATGTACCTCCAGGACGTGGAGAGCATCTGGGATCTCAGCTGGAACGGCGAGCGCAGCTACGGCGAGATCTGGCTGCCCTTCGAGAAGGGCCAGTGCACCTACAACTTCGAGGCCGCCAACCCCGAGCGCCTCCAACAGCTGTTCGCCCTCTACGAGGCCGAGGCGGGGGATCTGGTGGCCCGGGGCCTGCCGGCTCCCGCCCTGGATTTCGTGCTCAAGTGCAGCCACACCTTCAACCTGCTGGAGGCCCGCGGCGTGATCTCGGTGACGGAGCGCACCGCCACCATCGGCCGGATCCGCACCCTGGCCCGCCAGGTGGCCGAAGCCTGGCTCGCCGAGCGCGAGGCCCTGGGCTTCCCGCTGCTGGCGTCCTGAAGCCGCCCCGAGCCTCCCCACCCATGTTGCTGATTCCCGAGCGCAGGGCCCTGTTCCTGCACATCCCAAAGACCGGTGGTCAGACGATCGAGAGCCTGCTGGGGTACCCGCACCGGCACAGCCACCATTCCAAGCGCGGACTGCCCGTCGACTGGCAGCAGTGGTTCCGGTTCACCTTCGTGCGCCATCCGGTGGACCGCTTCGTCAGTGCCTGCAACTACTACGTCGACATGGCGCAGCGGCATGAGCGGCGCTACAGGCAGATCGAGGATCCCTCGCCAATGGTCCGTCTGCGGCTTTGGCTGCTGGATGACGCTCCCAGTCTTGGCGACGTGGTGGACCGGCTGCGGTCGAACGGCGCTTATAGAAAGATCTCCGGGTTCGCTCCACAGATGAAGCGTCTGAAGATCATTCAGCCCCAGTTCATCGGTCGCTTCGAGCGCTTTCACGATGATGTCAACACGCTGCTGACGCTGCTGGATGCCAGTCAGCGCCTGCAGCCCACCCTCCCCCACCTGAACCGGTCGCAGAAGCACTACCGGATCGAGCAGCTGGATCGCCACAGCCTCAACCGTCTGGCTCGGCTGTACCAGGCGGATTTCCGGCGCCTCGGCTACAGGCCAGGCGCCATCCCCTGATCTTCAGCACGTGGCCATGAACCGGCGGACCGTGCTGCTGGCGGTTGTGCTGCTCGGCTCGTTCCAGCTGGGCCGCCTCAGCGAGCGGGCCTACTGGCCCTGCCGGCTGCGGCCGGTGGCCTCCCTGGTGGCGCCGCTGCTCGGTCAGGAGCTGCCCAGCGCCCAGCTCTGCGACCTGCTGCTGCGGATCCCACGTCTCTGAAATCCCCTGGTCTCCGCCACCGATCTCCGCCACCGGTCTCCACCTCCGATCTCCACCTTCCATCGCCCCGGTGTTGGTGGCAACCCTGAGTTCCGGATGCAGCGGGAACGGCGGCCATGGGCGGACGCGGGCTCAAGGGACTGATCTGGGGGGTGCTGCTGGGCCTGGTGCTGCTGCGCGCCGTGCTCGTGTGCCTGGAGCCGCTCGCTCCGGCCCCGGGGGATCCCGCCCTGCGGCTGGATGAGCGCGGCGGGCCGCAGGCGGTGCGCCTGGTGGGCACCATGATGGCCGATCCCAGAAGCCCGGGGGGCCGTGGCGGCGACGGGGGGGAAGGGGGTGGGCGCTGCAGCGCTCTGCTGCAGTTGCCTGTGGGCCGCAGCGAGTTGCAGTTCAGCCCCTGCCCCAGTCCGGCGCTGCAGCAGGGTTGGCGGCTGGCGGTGGAGGGCCGGCTGCGGCGGCCCCGGCCGGCGCCCCATCCGCTGCTCGCCGGTCCGGCCGAACGGCTGGCCCGCCACCAGGCCGCCAGCCAGCTGCAGGTGGAGCGGTTCGAGGTGCTGGCGCGCCCCGCCACGCCGGTGGCCGACCTGCGCCGCCACCTGGCGGGGACTCTGATGGAGCGTGCCGGGCCCGAGCGTGGCGGCGTGCTGGCGGCTCTGGTGCTGGGCAGCGCCGTGGTGCCGCTGCCGGCCGAGGTGCGGGAGGCGTTCCGCGCCGCGGGCCTCTCGCATGCCCTGGCCGCCTCGGGCTTTCACCTCAGCGTGCTGCTGGGGGCGGTGCTGCCCCTGGCCCGAAGGTTGCCGCGCCTCCCCCGTGTGCTGCTGGCCGGCGGGGCCATGGGGCTGTTCGTGCTGCTGGCCGGCCCCCAGCCCTCGGTGCTGCGGGCGGTGCTGATGGCGGCGATGGCGCTGCTGGCGCTGGAGTGCGGGCGGCGCGGCCGGCCGCTGGCGATTCTGCTGGCCAGCGCCCTGCTGCTGCTCCTGGTGGTGCCCCGGTGGCTGGCGGACGTGGGCTTCCAGCTCAGCGTGGTGGCCACGGCGGCGCTGGTGGTGAGTTCAGGTCCGATGGAGCGAGCCCTGAGGCGCCGCCTGCCGGGCTGGTGCGGCGGGCTGGCGGCGGCCGCGGCGGTGCCCCTGGCCGCCTCTCTCTGGACCCTGCCCCTGCAGTTGCATCACTTCGGCGTCGTGCCGCTCTTCTCCCTGCCGGCGAATCTGCTGGCGGCGCCGCTGCTCACCCCCCTCACCCTGGGGGCGATGCTGCTGGCCGTGCTGGGTCTGATGGCACCGCCGCTGGTGGGTCCTGCCCTGGTTCCCCTGGCTGGCCTGGCGGAGCTGCTGCTGGCGATCGCCCGTGGGGTCGCCCGCCTGCCGATGGCCCAGTGGCAGCTGGGTCGTCCTGTGCCAGGGCTGGTGCTGCTGCTGTGCCTGGGGGTGCTGGGGCTGGCGATCCCCGGCCTGGCGCGGCGCTGGCGACGGCTGGCCCTGGCCCTGATCGCCGTGGCGGTGGCGGCGCACCTGGCCCTGCTGCGGGCCGATCAGCTGCTGCTGGTGCACCAGGGCCACCGTGATCTGCTGCTGGCCCGCCACCGGGGCCGTGCGGCGCTGGTGGCCCTGCAGGCCGACGGCTTCAGCTGCCACCAGGCCGGCCAGCTGGCCCGGGGCCTGGGCATCGACCGTTTCGACTGGGCCCTGCTGCTCGATCCATTGCCGCCTGAGCCCACCGCCTGCTGGCACGACCAGGCCGGTCTGGTGCTGGCCAGCGCCGATGGCAGCCCGCCGCTGCAGCCTGGTCAGCGCCTCAGGAGTGCGGGTCTCAGCGCCGAGGCCATCGCCAGCTTCAGCCGCGGGGTGCAGCTGGAGGTGGGGCGGCGCCGCTGGCTGCTGCTGCCGGATGTGCAGGACCTCTGGGCCTGGAGGGAGGCGCAACCGGTGGGCGCCGGGGCCCTGGCGCGGGGCAGCCCCAGTGCTCCGTTTGACGGTCTCTGGCTCGGCTTCCGCCCCGGTCCCCGTGAGCGCCGCTGGCTGGCGGCCCATGGGCCACCGCGGGTGTGGCTGAGCGGGGATCCGCTGGCGCAGGGCCCTCCGGGCTGGCGTGCGAGCGGCCGCAGCGGCTCGCTGCAGCAGGGCCTGGGTTGACCGGTCCCTACAGTGCTGCGGTGCCGGTGACGCAAGCGCCGACACGGTCCACCGGGAGAGGTGGCTGAGTGGTCGAAAGCGAACGACTCGAAATCGTTTGACGGGCAACCGTCCGTGGGTTCGAATCCCACCCTCTCCGTTTATAATTTGCCCCTCGGAGTCTTAGAAAGTCCCAAAACCCCTGCAATGCAAGGGGTTAGAGGGCTTTTATGGTCCCTATCAATCCCAGTAAGTCCGGTGGTACCCCGGCAAGGTGTTGTGGGATGTGTTGTGGGATGTGGACGATGTGTTGGTGGAATGGCGGCGTGTTGGTGGATACCTGGATCAAGAGGGTCTGCTGCCGAGATTGCCCACAGAAAATTTGCATTCGTGTGCCAAGTTCAGGCAGAGGGAGAAGTCATGCCTTCACTGGCATAACGCTTCATATCCAGACAACTGATAGTAAGGATTTCCATGAGACTGAGTTCTAAAGTGGACCATGGGCAACACGGATCTGGATTTGTTGAAATGAGCAGGAGTGGGCAGAAGCACTGCAGCGCAGTGGGTGCCACTTATACAACTGGCACAGTAAATCCCTAATCAGCGGAGAATTAAGATAAATTAAAGGTAATGGAGAGATGGGCGCAAAAATGCCAACTAACCAGCAGCAAGAGTAAGGCAATAAATTCAGGTCTTAAGTCTGCGCTACTGCCCTGCTTCTCAAAAGGGAAGCAGGGCATTTATTTAAACATTATTATTTAGGTGAAATCTATGAAATTAAAAGTTATTCCTACTGACTCTCAAGTGAAAGCACTTAAAGCAGGGTCAAAACGACAAAGCGTAGGTATGGGCGACTCGCTTTATCTGATTATTGAACCAGTGAAGGTTGGTGGAGGAAAGTCCTTTGAAGGTAGAACGCGATTTCCACCAGGTCGTGGTGGAACACAGGTATCGGTGAGAATTGGTTGCTATGGAAAGGGTACTGGTAAATGGACACTTAAGGAGGCAAGAGATGAGTGGAGTCGTATCAAGAATTGGTCAAAGGAAACTGGTAGAGATCCAAGAGACTTCAAAAAAAGAGATCAACCATCAGGAGAAACAAGAGTCAACCAGACGCTTGAAGAAGTAGCAAAGTCATACTTATCTGAGTCTAAGATTAAAGATTCTACTAGAAAAGACTATCAGAATATGTTATGGAACCAGATCATTCCTGAGTTCGGAGCAGAGACACCAATAAACTGCTTTGCCTGGGACTATAAGCATAGTTCAGGAAAAACTGGTAGAGAGACCGTGCTTGCTCTTTACAAAAAAGTAAGCGTCCGTGCACCAGTACAAGCGAAGAAAATTCTTATGGTATTGCGAGCAGTTTTTGATTATGCAATTGATCAAGGATGGATGGAGCGAGACCAGAATTCTGCACTAAAGGTTAAGATAGCAGATAACATGCATGAAGTAACACACCACCCAACACTCTCATGGGATCAACTACCAGCATTCTTTAACGAGTTAGAGGAAAACAAACCAAAAGCATCGTGCGTGACAATCTGCGCTGTCAAAGCATTGTTCTTAACATTTCTGCGTGTCGGTTCACTTGTCCCCATGCGATGGGATGAACTAGATTTGGAAAATAACATATGGGTTATACCTGGAAAGCGAATGAAAAATGGTAGAGATCATATTGTACCGCTGACTAATCCATTCAATGAACTCCTGAACACGCTAAGGAAATTTAACGGAGAAGAAGAGTTTGTGTTTGCATCACCAAGATCCGGCGAGAAGGGGCATATGAATCCCTATTCTATAAATCAGCATCTAATCCGTATGGGATATAAATCAGTACTTCGTGCACATGGAGTAAGATCCATTCCGCTAACTGCAGGACAAGAAGTTCTTGGATTCCCTGCACAGGTAATTCAGCGTCAAATGGCACATGTAATTGGCGACAAGGTTCGCCAAGCGTATGATAGATCAGAGTTGTTACCAGAGCGAAGACAGTTTATGGAGAGATGGTCTGAGGCACTATTAGAACAAGGTCTTAGACTCTGATACATAAAAAGCATTTAGTGACTTTAAAAGTATCTGGAAAATTCTCTTTCAAGAACTTGCTAGGGATTTACTTAGACTACCTCTTGTAACTAGCAAAATCTTGGAATGAAATGAAAAAGCAAGTCTTATGACTTGCTTTTTCATTTCTAAGAACAAAAGCAGATACAAATCTGCACAAATTATCTATTATGTCCAACCACCAAATACATCAAATATTTATAGAGGCAACAAATTATGGCAAAGTTTATCCGTCTTAAACAAGTAATTGAAAAAACAACACTGTCAAAGTCTGAGATCTATCGTTTAGTCTCCACAAACGAGTTTCCCTCTCAAGTATCCTTGGGTGGACGATCCGTTGCATGGGTTTACGATGAGGTAGATAACTGGTGTAACCAAAAAATCAATAGTAGAAACTAAACCTAAAGCATGTATAATAGGATGATTACCGTGCAAACTGGTGATCATCTTGATGTACAAAGAATGAAAATAAAGTGATTAAAAACTTGGCGCGACTCTTGCTTTGGAGATGGGCATACCATCGGTCATGCAGCATGATTGCGATTCTAATTGTTTCCTTTCTATTACTCTTCTTGTGCCTTTAAGAACTTAGAAGTAAAGTAGAAATCTCAATTTGGGTGGATGCTTATCTATAGGCATTAGGTTTTGTAGGTAAATGAAGTTTATCACTACTGGGTATTTGTACTCAGTGTCTAGTGATCTAAGAGTGCTAGTGCGAGTGCGTTGGGCAAACAAACCTCCATCGCTCCCACCAGAATCACGACATAAATCAAGAATACAACAAATAGTGGAGAAGCATTGTGCGTTTGTTCCGCGTGAGCACGAGTCACAATCATGAATGGGAACTTTGCTCATCGTGATTACAGTATAGGATAAAGGCGAATGTCCAATCTATAACACCTGGAGCGAGTGCGAAACAAATTTCTGCCCCAAAAAATTGCCTCAGGAAGGTCTCTGAGGCAAAAAGGGTCATAGAAATGAGTTAAGAGTCCTCTTCTAGTTTGGCAAGAAACTTCTTTAAATCTTGTTCTGCCTTTTGGCGCTTATATTTGTCTAGTTCACGAATGTAGTATCCTATGGTTTCGGTCAGACATGGATCAGTATTTTCTATGCGGGACTCAAGCATATCAATGATCTCTTGATTGGAGTCTTCATTACTTGGATTTGGCATATAGTTCTCGGATAATGGACTTTAAGTATTCTTGTGGTTTCTTATGCTTCTTTTTGGCGATATGCGCCAACATTGCCAACTCAACATCATCTAACAAAAATTGCTCCTTCATGTTTCTGAGGAATGAAGGGCACCAGACTTCACCAGAAGAGATTCTTCCTTCTGAATCAGGAACTTGATCAGATCGCTCTTGTTTAAACGATAATAAGAACATAGGCGATCACGAGAAGTGCGAATATGATATTCATTCTGCTTGTAGGAAATTGAATCTCGGAGTGGTTTATATGGAAATGGATAGGTCATAAATCAAAAGTGGACAAAAAGGGCAGATGAGAAATCAGAAAGAGGCATCCTGTGGTAGAACTTTCTAGACTCAAATCAATGCTGACCATTCATCTGCATATCTATTTATACATTTCAGATTCTAGAGATGTGACTATTCATTCAGGAGTGTATGCATCCTGAGGTACAGGAGAGAAAAGGAAGTCTCTTATGAGCGGAGATTTTTGAAGTGATTTCTACTCGGCAATCAAGAATATTGTTTCAATCCAATCAAGAGCGGCATCTGTAGACGAGAATCCAAGGTCCGGAAGACTCTCATGAGGAATACTACAGATATGATTAAAGACATCAGAATAGAGATGATACTGTAGTGGTGACGGTTCCTTCTGATACTCGTATTGATCTTGAATGTTCATGTTCTACTTGCTGGTTGGGTTATGATAGATTTCCAATGGTCGGGCGACTATATGACTTCATAGAATCGCCCAGAATACACATCTTGTTGGAGTGATGACGATTATGAAAGTTCAAAAGGTAGTCCAAGGTTTGGGTTCTTGAGAAACCGAGAGACTTACCCAAGAACTCAAACTGCTCAAGGGTTTGAAGGTGCCTGGTATTGAAGAATAAACTAATCACCCTGGAGTCTGATGAATGAAGATGTTGCATATTGTTCTGATGCCTCAGGTTCACTACTATTTAGTTTGGCGGAAACAATAGATCAGAGTTCTCATAGTCCAGAACAAGGTCAGCATCTTGAGAGAACTGATAGCGGTAATAGTCTTTTAGATTGTAGTTCTGGTGTCTTATTTCAATCCATGGTTTCAGAACGAAACCCTTATTGCCTTCTGATTTGCTTTTGGAAACTCTTTGAAAACCTTTAATGACCTTTTCGCCGATGAGTAAGTATAGGGATTCAAAACTATTATACTGATCGGGGCACTTGCCAAGATGAAAGTGTGTATGGTAAACAGTCTTGAAACGAGGAGTACGGTAAACAGTCTTGAAACGAGGATTCTTGGAATTTGAAGGATTGATATTGACTAATTTCTTTTCATGAAACCAGATTATTCTTGGTCTTTCTGCAGGATCAGGAATCTTAGTGGGTTTTACATTAAGAAGGGCACATAGAAGTTTATTTCTAAAGTGTCTTGCTTCTGCTTCTGCCTCTGAGTAATTTAGGATAAAAGGTTGCCATTGAATCGTACCGAACCAATGAGGTTTAAAGACTCTAGAGAATTGATAGTTGATCAGTTCTCTGGTGATCTTAGAGTAACTGATGGGATCAAGACCCTTTTGTGAATTCCAAAGGTGTCTATGATTCCTTAATGAATTCACTCGCTTTGCTCGTGAATGTTGCTCACTTCGTTCGCAACCCTCTTTGTGATTTGACATATGATATGCTCCTTATGAATAAAGTTAAAAGGATGTTATAACTGAGATTGAGTTCAATGGCAGAGACTGAATGCAATCCAGGAGTGACTTCTCATCTGCTGTGAGGTCAGTGCTGGAAGCAGATTTCACTCACCCGCCAGAATATAAATGATTGAGATTCTTGTATAGATTAAACTTGAAGATGATATAAAAAGAAATCCAAGAGATTGATTATTGAATCAGAAAGGAATCTAGAATGATTCTTCTTGAATACTTTAATTCTGATTCTTCCTTAATTCTGATGTTCTTGTGATTGAAAGACTTATGAAGAATTTGAATTCCTTAGTGGAAGATACTTCTTAGTCCTCTGCGGATCAGACCCTTCCCAGCAAATCTATAGTATTTACGCCTCTTTCAAACACAAAACCTCTGCCTTATGATCTTCCGATTTGATTGTATTAAGTTTTGTCCTCCGGAATTTCGCGTACACTTCCCATAATACTATATAGAAAATTGATAATCTTGTCAAGTCGGACAACCGTACAATCCGCAAATCTGGGGTGCCGAATGGGGCGCAGGTTGCGAAGTGGGATGTTGAGACTGGGCAGGACGCAAAAAAGGGGCAATGAATGCCCCTCAAGAATCTAATGAACCTTGCTGCTTTGGGTGGTTTAGAAGAATAATTGCTCTTGCTGAGTCCCGAACAGAACCGCAGTTGGATCATTCGGGGATACAGTCAATCTCAAATCTGATGCCGTTGAGGCACTTGTAAAGTCTGGAGAGGCAATGGTTGCAACCAGTTCATCACCTGAGCGAATTTCAAAGGTGTAGGTTGTAACCTTCTTTTTCCCCTTGCCTGAAGTTGTCTCAATACGAGTGGTAGAGAATCCATCATTTGCCATAAGAACGTAATCCTCACCTACCGTAAAGTTGCTGATGCGGGCAGATCCAGAATTTGCAGCAGCATAAGCATCGTCTAGATAGTTACTGGTTCTCAGATCAAACACATCAATAGCACCAGTGGTGCCAGTCAGAGAATCAACCAATCCTGTGGCATCACCACCTGGGGCGACGATTCCACCACCCTGAAGAAGATTCCGATAGGTTCCACCTGTGATGGAATCGGTTCCCAATTCACCCTTAATGATCAGTTGACCATCAAAGGCGGGACGACTTAATCCATCGGTGCTATTTAGATCACCTGCTCCACTGATGTTGTTGGCAGCGTCTCCTCCAGTGAAGGTGATGCCATCTACATCTGTGAATGAGTCAATCAGTGTATAGGTCTTTTGCTCTTCCCAAATTGGTTTTCCTTTGTCGGGATTAACATTCACCCTCTCTGTAGTGACACTCTCAATCTTCGCGGTGTTACCAGTTCCAAGGCGTTGTGAGAGTCCTGATATCAGAATGTTGGGATCATTTCTGGATGCGCTTGCAATGTCAAAGACAGAACTTACAATCTGTTCTGCTGTCTCAAGGACTCTTGTGTATCCTTGTGCATCAGTATATTGTAACTGAACCTTGTAAGTCCCTGCTCCATTGCCAGGAACTAGATAAGTCTGATTGATTGCATCAGCAATTTCAACGCCATCAAGGAACCATTGATACTGGTAGTTCGGCGTTGCAGAGTCACCATCAGGATCTCCCGTAACTGCTGGAGCACTAAGGGTGACTCCCTCTTCAAACACACCCGGATCTGATGAGGTGATTACACCTATTGTGCCTTGACCATTATCAACCTCTAGGATATCACGAGCAGGAGTTTCAACGGTTGCAATATTTCCTTCTGCATCCGTGTAGGTTAGTGCAACCTTGTAGGTGCCAGCACCATCATTGGGTACTGCATATGATGACCCCGTTTCACCGACGATCTCTGAGTCATCCAGGAACCATTTATACTGATAGTTCGGGGTGGCGGAATCACCGTCTGGGTCAGTAAACACAGGTGGTGCAACTAGTGTGACACCTTCCTCAAAGATACCATAGTTAGGCGGATGCGATATAATTACACCCGCAGTTCCTTGACCATTGTCAACCTGTAGCACATCCTGTGGGGCAGAATCTACAGTAGCAATATTTCCTTCGGCATCTGTATAGGTAACTGCCACCTTGTAGGTGCCAGATCCATCATTGGGTATAACAAGAGATGCTCCAGTTTCACCAGGGAGTTCCGCATCGCCCAGGAACCATTGGTACTGATAGTTAGGGGTTGCAGAATCACCATCGGGATCACCTGTCACTTCTGGCGCAAAGAGTGTGACTCCTTCTTCATATATGCCTGGAGTTGATGAGGTTATCTGACTTGCAACCCCTTGACCATCATCCTGAACCAAAGGAGCAATTGCAACATTATCAAAATATGCATAAATACCCTCCTCATCAGACGTGATATTGCCTCCTAGTTCTAGACTAAGAGTATGGACTCCCGCCTCAAGATAAATTGAACCCTCTAGGTTGCCGTGGACGTAAGTGTTCCAATTAAGGTTTCCTGTAGACCATGTATCAAGTAAAACATTGTTTACAAGAAGTCGTGTGTCTCCGTCGTCCTCAAATGATGACGAAGGTTGAGATGACATATACTTACCCGTGTATGCATCAACAACATAATTCCCGCTCTCTACAACTTCAAACGTTGTCCTAAATCCAATTATCCCATAGTTTCCTTGTGTTCGTCTAATACTTAGACGTAGTGCCGAACCATCCCCTCCCCAAATAGGTTCTTGTCCGTCCCCAACCCATGTTGGTTGGACGCTAAATGTATTTGAGACCCACTCTGGGGTGCCAAGGTCTAACCGAGACACCTCAGTGTATGGCGTACTTACGTAAGAAGTCCAACCGTCAAGAGTGTTAAAGATGCCATTTGAAATAATTGGAGTTGACGATGCCTCGGCAATAAGCGTATCTCCATTGTCGCTTCTCAACAAGACCATATCATCTGCGTATAGACTGCTATCGGATTCATGTCGGGTGTACTTTCTATGATGCAAAAGTCGTGCAAATACTTCTCCTTCGTCACCTGCAGTATCCACCTCATTGAACAAACCATCCAGATGGTGTCCAAGTTCTTCGGTGAGAACCGAAATCACCTGATCTTGTGATGCAGTTGCCAACCAGTCCCGATTGAGATAGATCTTGCCGGTGCTAAGTGCATAGGCACCCAGAGCACCACTAATGTCCTCATTGGAGAGCAGGACGATTTCGGGTAGGGCACTGAAATCTCCTGCTGACCACTGCCCGATCAGATTCGTCAGTTCCTGGGGTTCATCGTCCAGCAGCAGTGCTTCTTGTGCTGCTGCGCTCAGCGATCCATTGACAGACCACTCAGTAAGCATGTCGTGCCATGCTGGGAGAATGGATGCAAGGGCGCTGTCTGTCCTGGTAATCGTCATTGAATTTGATGCAGGTTATCAATTCAACCTCATGCCCCTTGGACACGAGACAAATCTCCTCCTGCAACCTCTACTCTTTCCTTACCGTAGCATTCTTACCGGCAAGCGTCATCACTCTGATGAACTCAATGCATAATGCAAACCGCTCTCAGTTGCAATAGCGTCAAGGTTGAAAGGGGGGAATCAGTCTGATTCCTCTTCTCGCCATTTAAGTCTCATCAAGAATCACCTCCAATGGCAACTCCATAAGAATTGGCATCGCCTCCATCTGCTCCCATATAGGCGCAAGCATCATGTTCAGCATGGTTGCAATCCATAGATCTCCATCTTCATCAAAGAGTTCAATCTCCCAGGCATAACAGAGTTCTTCTTCGCTCTCGTTTTCCATTTTCAACTCTCACACCAAAGGTCAAGTCCAAGTCCAGAAAGTGCAGATGCGCGGCGTAAACAGGAAGATGCAGCGGTTTCAACTTTCGGTGCCATTGATTTTCCGTTCAGGGGTTCAGAGGCAACCGCACTGAAATGAAGCAATCCATCCGTAGTTGGAATGCTCAACCTCCCAGTGACTACAACTGAATCAGCGATCTGTTGAACCGCCTGAATCTCAAAGCACCACCCAGGAGCACGATGATGAAGGTGCTTGGCAAGAATCGCCCAGGGGACATAGGTCAGTGTGATCGCGCCTTGCTTGCGAGTTCTGAAGTGCCTTGGATCAATCGGACGATTCAGTTCCGCAAGAGTCTCTTCGGTGGACTTCTGTGTGAACCTGACGGGTGCGGAAGATCCGTTGCGAGTCGTAAGTGTGGTCATTGAACCTCTATGGGTTTCTAGGAAGAATTATACCAGAAAAATCAGAAGTCTTCTTGCGTAAGGACCAGATAGGTCGTTCTCAGTTCGGTCGCTTCTCCGGATTCCTGAGCATCCTTCTGAATGGCACGAATGACATTTCGGATCTCAGGGGCATACTGCCAACTGGTTCGGGTTCGTTGGCGCAGGATGCATCCACCAGGGACACGAATCCCACGACGAAGTTCAGCGGGTGAGTAGGTGGTGGAGAGTTCCTCGTCAATCGCCTGACGCTCCTGCTCCAGCACCTTGAGTTGCTCTGAGACCTCCACACGCCTCTGTAGCAGTCCTTCAGGCGTGAGAAAGGCAAGGTGAGGGAATGGATCCTCACGTTCCTTTGGAAGCGCTTCCAGGACCTTCCGAAGGTCTTGTGGATTGATCGGTGTCATGCCTTGTCATTGATTTCTCCTCGCTCCACCAGAAGGTCGTAGTACGCCGTGATGGCATCCTCTACGATGGAAGCAAGAGTGAATGATTGTTGATCATGGCGTCGCTGCTCCTGAATCACCGATACCAGTTCCATCACCTCTGATGAGAGGCGAATGCCAAACTGCTTCGGTGCATCAGGATGTTCTTTTGCCATTGCTGATTCTCTAAGTGTCTTCAGTCTGCATGAAACGACTGGCAGATTCAGCAGGGTGCGAATGCATCATGATTGAACCTCTGAGTGGGTTTCTGAGTAAAAGAGTTTGAGGGGCGGATTTCTTTGAATCTCTTGCCCCTCGGAATCCAAATTATAGATTGATCGTTCAGGTCACGGGAAGAACAGTGGACACTTTCTCTGGGGATGCCCGTTCCTCCTGGATCACCAGACCCTCCAGCAGCACGGGTTCTATCGCTCCGAATCGCGCGGTCAATGTCTCGGAGCACAGAGACGAACACTCGCTGCTGATGATGCCTGCAATGACCGCAGCAGCATCCGCCCAGTGCTCCAGCACCAGGGCGTGAATGAGTTTGCCTTCGGCAGCAGCAGTGGTGGATTCTGTCTGCCACCGAGAGGATCGTTCCCGAACTGCTGTAACCAAGGAGTCCTGAACCACTCTGAGCGTGGTCAGATCAATCGTGGAAGTGTCGGAAGGCATGGTCTGAACCTCTTTGGGTTTCTTTGACCATTCAATGATATCAGATCTTCTTGATGGGATTGCCACTCTCTGAGAAGCAATGAGCAAGGAGAGTTCTGCCACCTTCTCCTAGTTAACTTAGAATATGACGCTAGAACTCACTAGTGTATTCCGACAAGATGTTGTCTACGGATAGCGAGGCAACCCTTGATGCGTCCAGGCATCCAATAATACTCCGCATCTCCAGTACATCTGAAAATGATAGTGTTCTACCTTTTCTATCCAGTATCCACTTCTTCACAGGATAGTACCCTCCAAACCTTGCGCTTAAGAGTTCCTCGCTAACGCAGTCTAGATACTGTGTTTTATTGATATATATTCTTTGACCTTCTGATTTATAGTTAACAATTGTATTGTTTCCGCTTCCTTCAAAACTTGGCAGGTTGCCCCAGTCTTTCTTCCTTAAGTGATAACATGCTAATTCGTGACCTACCGCTACTATCCTGCCAAAAACCTCATATGAGTCCACGAGAAATACATGCATAAAGTCTCTTTTTAACAGATCATCATACTTCTCCCTAAACAGATGAGACTGGGACAACCCAAATATATAGAACAAGATATCTTCTGGGTGGATTACCTCCCTATGCATGGGACGCTCTAAACCCCAATCTAGTGGCGTGCAGTCAAAACTAACGCCATACAGTTTCTGGATCTCTTCTATGAACCTCTTATCATAGTGGTTACTCCTTTGAATACTAGAACTTACTGATTGACTTACTCCTAAACCCGACTTATTGCTATATAGAGGGAAAACATAGTTAATATCATAATTGGCAAATGCTTTATGGGCGACAACGCAATCACTTATAGCGCACCCCCAGTTATCCTTTGTTTGCCTTGTTGTAACAAGAGCAAGATTTCCTGGACACAACAGATGACTATTAACACGTTCTCGTCGGTGAACTGCTACACTGCTATCAAAGACCGTGTAGCGGAAATTAAACGGTCTATACAACACCCTGACAATCATGCTTTTCCAGTCTTTAGCGCATAAACTATTCTTCGCATTAACATAGTTCCACTGATTGGTTGAGCAAAGTCGAAAACGTCGCCTTGCTTCTTCTTCTGTCTTTGTCTCCAGAAACCACTCGATCTTCTCGACTAGTTCATCCTGCGTTAATGCAAACGCGAATTCATCGTGAGTCGAAACTAGTCCTGGCGCTGGACTGCCGGCACCACTAAATATAAATGGCAACGATGGGAATCCCATGTAGTCCTGTGAACTACTTTCATTGATTGGTACAAATAACCATCGATTCTCCTGAGAAGGACTCAATATCTTCCAATCAAAGTCGTCGAGGGATGATTCCATAAGATCATTGTATTTTCTTTCCCTTTTTCCTTTAATAGATGCATAATAGACTTTTGCATCATGGTTCTCAGAACCTCCATCTGATTCATCCGATTTCTTGATAAAGAGCGTAATGGCAACCCCTTGTCCGACACCCACGAATACGTTCTCATCGCGCATACCTTCACTTGTCTTATCTTTCTTCTTTTGATTCCCATGAAGATCGATTATATAGATACTATCATATGTCAACAACAGACTCTTTCTCATCCCAAGAAACGTTGGATTATCTAAATATGAATTATCCGTGATAAAGGCAACTATTCCCTTGCCCGTTCTTTCAATTCTCCACTGGGCAAAACGAATAAACTTTACGTAGTCGTTATTTAACCACTTTGCTTGACCTGGTTTTGATAATTCACTATATCCCTTTTTGTAATCGTCTACGAGTCCTCTGATCCACGCCGTATTTGTCTGAGAATGCCCTTGGTATGGAGGATTACCTATTACTACCATCACATCCTCCTTTGACTTTACCCTTTCTGCTCCTATAGTCTCCTGCGCAATTTCATGTGCAAAGATCGAACCATGGGTTGACTCTTCTGGCGCTATGAGACTATTAGTTAAATATATGCCAATTCTGGCATCCTCATCTGGATGTACGTCAAGACCCAGTTGTGCGCTTACCAATAAGTGTGCAATAGTATATGGTGCACACTCAAGTTCAAAACCAAAGAGACGTTTGACCATGTTTTCACGAATATAACTATCCCAAATTCCTTCCATTCCTTCATTCTTAACCTCCCCTGAGATTAATCTGATTATTTCAAGCAGGAATGTACCTGTCCCTGCAGCAGGATCAAGAATTATTGGTTGCTGGAGAATTCCTGATCCAAAGTCGCCTGCAAGACCATTTTTAAATCTAAACACGTCTTTAAGTATAAGATTAATATTTCTGCATATAAATCTCACAATTGGTTTTGGAGTATAATAACTGCCTGTCTTCTCTCTGAGGTCCGGATCATACTCACTCAAGAAGGTTTCGTAAAAGTGTAGTATTGTCTCGCTATGTGGATCTCCGGTGCTAAATCCTTCTGTTATGCGACGCAGATCTGAGGCATTTAGCGTTGAGACAATATCATCTAATATCCACACAGTATTCTTGTCAGCATTGTATCCTGCTACCTGCGCTAGTAATTCACGCAAGAATGGATTCATTGCTTCAAATAACGCATTCTGTCTAGTCACTAACTTTCCATCCTTGCTTGCATTAATAGCGGCAGCAAACAGACCGTAGACAGCAGTTTGCGCCTGCATATCACAGAAACGATTAGCATCAAGATTAGATACTAGCGTCTCTTTATATGTCTGATATAACGTTGATAGTCTGCCTGCTCCGTTTTCTCGTTCGAATGCTATTTTAATACTGCTTTTTAGTAGGCGTGCTTTACCAGCAAGATTAACTGCCAGCGTTTTGGCACTTGATATCCCTTTGCCTGAATACGACAGAAAAGTGTTTATGAGAGTCTCCCACTCCGATTCATCTTGCTTTATGTTTGCGTGAAGAACTACGGTCCCATTCCTTATTAATATAAAATCTAAATAGTTAGTGAAGACTAGATTCGGTAACGCTTCTCGATATCTTTTCAATTGCTCTGACTCTAGCGATGAGGTTAGGTTATGCCCTATATCCTTGCATTCTATATATCCAATAATCACGCCTTCTCTGTATACATGAATATCTGGTGCACCGCATTCAATGTGGGCGGGATCGTTTACCGCCCTTATACCTTTGCCGCCAAGTAACTCTATCAAACTTTCAAGTTCACTTCTGTAACTTAACTCTTTTCCCCCAATCTTCCGCTTCTCTTCAATCCTCCGCAGATACCTGTTAAGTTCTTGCATTGTCATCCTCCATTCAATATGCGCTGGAAATGTTATGATGCAATCTCTGCCTGGACTCTGATACGTAACGACTGCCCAATGCTCCCATTCTCATGGTCTCCCTTCTTCTGCACTGCTCCCCAACCATTTCTGAGGTCCATATCTGTCCCCAATGTATGCTAGAGACGTCAAGATCTCGGTCACCACACTCCCCCAGGTCCTCGTCCTTGTCCTGGACGGTCGTAAAGGTCGCTGAGTCGGTCACTGGGGATCTGGATCGTCTTACCAGTTTGCCCAACCTCACCTGATTGTGCAGCGGATAGGCGTCATCCGATGCACTTTCCAACTGCCTGATCCTTTTTGTCGTATTTCTGCATTCTTGACTTCTGTTCTTCCAATAAAAGGCGCCCTCATCCGTAAGGACAAGGGCGCGGTTAACGTACAGGGTCAAATCCATGATAGGCAAAACCTTTATTTAATTCATAGGCATACTTGCAAAGGACAATATGACTAGATGATGGACCCAATATTTACTTTCTATCTGACTAGTGCTTATAATTATGGGTGTCCATCACGCCTACGAGTTCGGCACTAGCATCCAATCTTCCACAACTTACCAATCTGCATTTGCGAGCACTATTCTCGCTAAGTATCTTAGATAACCACTATACCCAGAAATCTGTGTACATCTAGAGGATTCAATGTCAATCCCTAATCCTGAAACATGTCCATTACACAAACCACATATTATGAAAACTATTGATATCTGTAGTTCCCACTCCAATTCCTGTAACGGAATAGCAGTATCAGCATACGCTGACGAATTGCGACAGTGCCCGTTACGAGCAGCAGGCAAGCAATGCTGCTCGTTGTAACTCTTTAGACCCTCAAGCAATGTGGCAGCATGATCGTTATATTTTGCCGCTTCTCTAAGGTCGAACCATTTGAAGTCTTTAGTCTTGCCTCCTCGCGTACATTCTTTCTTATAATCTAGAACAAAATCCGGGATAACATTATTCATAATTGATACACGATCAACATGAATTCCGTTCTCCCCCTTGATTTCCTGATTGTTCAGATACTTGCAAATATCTGCTTCTGAGACGCAGATTTCTTCGGGAATGCTTAGATTCCATAGATAGAGTCTTTTCTTAAACTCTTTATTCTGGATTCTTCCATCAACTACGGTCGGAATCTTGACCGTTGTGTATGCACATAAATTTTTTAAAACCATAGTCTTTATGAAATATAGGATAATTTGCCCTGTAACCCCGGATCAAGGGAAAATATTCTTTAGATTCTCTCTAAACGGTATTATCTTCCGCCCACTTGAGGCAAATTGCCCCTTTTGGTCTCCAAACTATATCACAAACCTCGTGTGCCGGCAACCGCCAATGTGCCACTTCTGCAACTGTCTCTTTATGCGTGTCTTCCCCTATTCAATCCGCTGAGAACGGTTCTCTTAGGGCAAGTGTAGTCTCCTCACACCCTTTGAGCAACCGACTCTGTGAGACAGCGCAACCCTGTATGTGCTCAACACCCTCCTGACCATTACCGCTAAACCCAGTGCCGGACAGCAATGCTGCCGTACTTGATGCTTGCTTAGACCGTGTACTTCTATGAGTTAATATACTGTCTGATATATTCAGAACTATTCCGTGCTTCAGTCACTGCTATAAGCACATATCAACAACAGTGCTGTGTATAATGCTGCTCTGTAATCACAGGTCTGCTCTTGTCTTTATATTGAGGTCTTCTGTCAAATCGTTCCGGATCAGATGTGTCAACACTGAGAGCAGTCGCATTCAACCCATGCCCTTTGCTGCTGCTGCTCCCGTTCCAGACCTTGCTACTGCCGTCCTGCTTGCTCAGGACGATCTGAGCACCCGCCTTACGGTTTTGACCCTGAGCGCACAAAGCAGATCCGAGCAGGTCGCCCAGGTGCTGGAACTGCTGAAGGATCTCTCGGATCTGGTGGGTGAATGCGAAGAGGCACTCGGTCTCTCAGGTGTTCCTAGTCTTGCCGTGCACGATTTCTAGGTGGTATCCGCTCATGCCTCTGATTCCTCGTTGGCGCTATATGACCGATGACGCAAAAGCACTCACAAAACGCACTGCCGTTTCCGGACTGGTCATTCTGGTGGTCTTGCTGGTCTTCAGATCGCTGATTCCTTGGGTGCTGGTGGCAGTGGTTGCTTGGTGGATCTGGAAGGTGTTTAGCAAGTAGTGACTTGGAACTTAGGACTTCTTTGACCACATTTTTTCTAGGGTCTTCCGAAACTCATTACCACTCATGGGTCTTGCCAGATTTCGCCTGCGAAGGAACACGCTGCCGATCCACCAGATCTGCAAAGCAGCGAAGGCAAGGGCAACCAGACCCAGTTGAATGTATCCCCAGTTCAGGTGCTCCATCACGCCCTCTGCTCATCTTTCTGCCAGATCCGTTCCAGCGACTGCCGGAAGCGATCAGTGCCGGTTGTGGCGTTGCCCAGGTGCTTTCGGAACAAGGCAGTGAGACGCCAGAACTTCATCCCTGCGGCAATCGCAAAGATTGTCCAGGGAAGCAGCATCCAGAGAGGATTGTTCATCAGGACATTCTGATTGATTAGTCGCATAGTAAACCACTCTGGATCGTGAAGTAAGTCTTTTCTTCACGGACTTTGCTGCCGGAGGGTGACTTTCCTCCTCTTGTTCTACCGATTAACCTGAATTCTTGATTATTAATATAGAAGTAGTACTGCTCGGTCAGAATTGCCAGCGTCGTGAGTTTTTGCTTGGGAGCAGTTTCGCCGGGGACTGTCTTTTTCTTTGACTGCAATGCTTTGTTGTCTCGTCCCAGGTTGTCCCCTGTTGTCTCAAATATGTGTTGTTGGAGGTGTTGGTGGATTGCCTCCTCAAGGGTATCTGCGTTCCTGTCATCTTTCTATTATTAAGGGATGATGCCCGTGCTGTGACACCTGTCTAACTGTCCTGGCGCCACACTCGCTCTTCCCTCTTCGTCCCCTGGCGTCCCCTGAGGTTTCCTTGGGTGTTGATGGAAGTGTTGTTGGAACGGTCACGCACCGCCCTAGTGCCATTGAGAAGTCTTGCGGTATCAGCACTCTTGAACCCATATTGACGGACACCCTCTCCGTTGCTGCCGACGCCGCATCCCCGCCTGCCCCTGCGGCGATGTCCAGATTCAGGCCCGGCCTCCTTGTGCGCGATCCGGGCGGGCTGCACGATGAATCGGCGTTCCCGAGTGCCGTGACCACAGCCTTCGCCTTCCTGGGAGACAGCACCCTGGATTTCGGCAACCTCAGCGAGGCCGCCGCGTTTCTGGGTGAGCCCGCTCCATTCCGCCAGAAGCGCTATGCCGGCGGCGGCAAGGTGAAGGCTTCCGATGGCTTCGTGCTCGGCGAGCAGATCGTCCGCCAGCTCGGGGCCGGCAGCCGGAGCTCGCCGGCCCGGTTGCGCTCCGCCGAGCTGATCAACCTCTCCGATCAGCCGCTGCGGCAGGGGTTGCGCGGCAAGGATCCCAATGCCCAGGTGTTCAACTTTGCCTACGCCGGGGCCACCTCGGGCCGCCGCGGATCCGATCTCGCCGGACTGCGGAACTTCGACATCGGACTGCGCCGACAGGCCTCCACCCTGGCCAGCGCCGCCCGGTTCCTGCCGCGCGGCAGCGATCTGGACGTGATCATCAGCGCCGGCAGCAACGACATCTTCGACTTCCTCGAATCCAACCGCGATCCGATCACACGGGTGCTGGTCACACCGGGTGGCAGCGACAATCGACGCCTCGCCAACAAGGTTGCCTCCAGGATCGTTGGCAACATTGATGCTGCCCTTGATTCAATCACTGGGCTTTACGATGAAGCGGTTGTCTTCGGCCCGGCTCCACTCAGTGATATTCCCATCATTCGATCTCTGTCCAATGATTTCAAAGACAAGGTGCCACTGCTCGGCGGATCTCTGCGCAGTGAGTTCAGAAGCTTCGTGAATCAGATCAGTGCTTCGGTGAACCGGAGACTGGATCGCAAGTACAACTCAAGCACCCGCAATGGGATCTTTGCCGTCGACGGGATCGAAGCCTGGAAATCCGTGAGATCTCCCGGCTTCGTCGACTCCATCCATCCTGATTCCCGCACCAACGGCCGTCTCGCCAGCAACGCCGTGACCCAGATTGCCAATGCCGCCGGTTTCGACAGCTTTGGATTGTGAGTCTTCGCTTCCCAGTGGTCAGCTGTGATGATGCATCGTGATGCATGGGCAGTCATGTGATGACTGCCGTCTGCAGTTCCTGCTTCAGATCACCTTGGATGCCGCGATTGCGTCCGTGATCTCGTAGATCGACCAGCCGTGCAGGATCAGGTGGCGCACGAAGCGAGCGGTTTCATCCTCGCCGGAAAGGCTGCGCTCTTCAAGCATCTCAGGGGTTGCCTTCCTGGCGCTCTTGAGGTGGTGAATGGCGCAGTAGTGGTGGCTGCCATTGCTGGTGCCGTTGTTGTAGACCACCCACCGGCCGCGGTAGGGAGCCTCGCAGTCACGCAGGCAGATCAGGGGGATCATGGCCGGCGGCTGGACCGGGGCCGGAGTGCCTGGGCGGGCCGCCGGTGGCGGAGAGTCCTCGACGGCTGGGCTCGAACTGGCGGGCTGGGGGATCAACATCGGAGCAGGCCGGGAGAGCGATGAAGTCTTGGGTCCACACAAGGGCGTTGCCGATGCCTCTCTCTGTAGGGATCACTACAGACTTCACGGGTTGTCATCACCCGGTGTTCGCACGGGTTGCGGCTCGTCGACGCCCGGGCGTGGCGCCATCTCTGTTTCCGGCAGCCCCTGCCGCTCCTCAGCGCTGTTCTCCTCCCCAGTGGAGCCTCCAACGGACTCGTCGGCAGGGGGGCCTGCCGCGTCGGCCTCCTGATGGCCGAAGCGATAGCGCACCCCCACCAGGTAGGCGTTGTTGTCGCAGGCCTTGATGCAGTCGAGCGTGCCGAAAATCCCCGAGCGGTGGTGCAGCCGCCCCACCAGAGACCACTGCCGGTTGATCTCGGCATCCACCTCGAAGGCCAGGTAGTTCACCAGCTGCCGGCCGTTCCCGCCACGGTCCAGCTGCAGGCGGCTGCGGCTGGTGTACAGCGACAGCCCCTCCACCACGGCAACAGACAGCCAACGGCTGGGGTAGGCCTTGAGGCCCATCCCGATCGTCCCTTCCCCGAAGCTCTGGCCGGGGGTGGTGGCTCCCTGCACGGCATCGTGCGCCATCAGGTTGGCGTCGACAATCAGCCCCAGGCGTCGCCTGCGCCAGAGGGTGCGCTGCACGCCCACGCCGCCCAGGTATTCGGAGCGGAATCCGTTGCGCAGGCGCAGGCTCTCCTCCATGTTGCCCTGGGTCATCGCGCCTCCCCAGAGCGTCAGGGTCCAGTCGCTCCAGCGCGGCGGGTCGATGGCCCAGCCGCACTGCCAAGCCCCCATCACCTCCAGCACCCCCCGCAGCACCGTGCCCAGGCCGTCCCGGCGCGCCGCCGGGTCGTCGGGCTCGCACACCGCCGGCAGGCTCAGGCGCAGCTGGGCCGGCGGTGCCACAGGCCCGGTGCCGGCCCGGACCGGCCTGCAGACCCCGGAGGCCAGGGCGATGGCGCCGGTCATGGCGGCTGTGAGCACCAGCCCCGTGCGGCGTGCAGCTGATCCCATGCCCGTGGCGGGCCTCCGGCCAGGCATCCAGACTTACCGCACACCGCCGCTGCCACCGCGCCGATGCCCTGGTACGTGAAGCTCGAGGAGGGGATCGTTTCCAAGGACCGCTTCGATGCGGTGGTGCCGGCCCACCTGGCCTGGCTGGCCGAACTCGGGCGGGAGGGGCACCATCCGCGCAGCGGCTACTGGGCTGACCGCAAGGGATGCACGGGCGATGGGGCCGGCGGCATGCTGCTGTTCCGGGCGGACGACTGGGCCCAGGCCGATCGCCTGGTGCGCAGCGATCCCCTGATCCAGGCCGGCTGCGTGCGCTGGAGCCTGCACGAGTGGAGCCTGGTGCACGGCAGCCTCTGAGTGCCGGAGCACCGGCGCCTCAGGAGTGGAAGAGCAGCACGAGGCCGGAGTTGAGCTGGTGGAATTCCCGCTCCTCCCGGCTGAGGTCCAGCCCCACCTGCAACCCTTCCTTGAGCGCATCCTCGAAGGGAGGGGAGGACGGCGCCGCACCGGCGCTCCAGAGGGCAGCGATGCCCACCGGGGTGGCATGCCAGCGAAACCGTTCGGTCGTTCCGATCTCTGGCTCGCTCAGGGCTTCTTCCAGAAGTTCGCGAATCGGCATCAGACCCAACACCCGAGAGCAGCTTCGGCAGAGGCGCGCGGGCGGGCAATCAGCTGAGAGCTTTCGTGATGAATGCCGCCGTGCCGAGCAGCAGCCATGTGCCGAGCAGCCACAGCAGCACCAGCCGCCGGTTCAGGGCCAGCATCCGCTGCACCGCTTCCCGGTCGGGCTGAGGCTGGCCGGCGGCCAGCAGCGGCTTGATGCGCTGGATGCCGCCGTAGTGGTTGACGCCCCCCAGCTGCACGCCCACCAGGTGGGCGTAGGCCGCCTGCGACACGCCGGCGTTGGGGGAGGGATCGGCACGGCCGTCGCGGCAGGCGGCGTGCAGCAGTGCCGGCCCCAGCCAGGGACGTCCAACCGCCAGCGGCAGGCTGAGGGCGGTGAGGCGGCAGGGCAGCCACACCAGCAGATCGTCGAGCCGGGCGCCGGCGGTGCCCAGCCAGGTGAGCCGGCCGCGGCGGTAGCCCAGCATCGAATCGAGGGTGCTGGCGGCCTTGAAGCCCCAGGCCAGCGCCAGCGGACCCGGCAGGCCCCAGCCGCCGGCGGCCCAGAGCCCGGCTCCCACCAGCATCCAGAACAGGGGCGCGAACAGGCCGTCGACCCCGTTCTCGCTGGCGGTTTCCGCCAGGGCACGCAGGATGCCGGCGGCATCGAGGGCCCCGCTGTCGCGGCCCACGATCCAGGCCAGGCGCCGCCGCGCCTCACCGAGATCGGGGGCGGCCGCGGGCCGGGCCGCAGGTTCCAGTGCCTCCAGCACGGCGGTCACGGCCTGCTCCAGGCTGCGGCCGGCCAGGCTGCTGGCGAGGCCCACCACCAGCAGGCCCGCGCCCAGCCAGCGGCTTGCTCCACCTGCCAGCCCGCGCCAGCTGTATAGGGCGAGGCGCTCCAGACCCCAGCCCGCCAGGCCGCTGGCCCCCAGCAGCGCCACGGTGATCAGCCCGCCGGCCAGGCGCAGGGCCCAGGGGCGATCCCCGGCCCAGGCCTCCGCCGGCCGCCTCAGCCGGCCGATCGCCCAGCCCATCACCACCACCGGGTGGGGGCACCAGCGGGGATCGCCTACCAGCCGGTCAAGAGCACAGGCCAGCGCCACCAGGGCCAGGGGCAGCAAAAAAGGGTGGGCTCCCGGTAGGGAACCCACCCCGAAAGGCTCCAGCGCCTCAGCCATGGCTGGCTTGACCCGCTCGGCTCAGGCGCTCTTCAGCCAGCTGAACATCGAGCGCAGACCCTTGCCCACCTGCTCGATCGGGTGCTGGCTGTCGCGCTCGCGGATCCTCGCCATCTCCGGCTTGCCGGACTCGCACTCGGCCACGAAGTTGCGGGCGAAGGTGCCGTCCTGGATGTCGGCCAGGATGCGCTTCATCTCGGCCTTGGTGGCGTCGGTGATCAGGCGCGGACCGCTCACGTAGTCGCCGTACTCGGCGGTGTTGGAGATCGAATCGCGCATGGCGGTGAGGCCGCCCTTCACCATCAGATCCACGATCAGCTTCACCTCGTGCAGGCACTCGAAGTAGGCCAGCTCGGGCTGGTAACCCGCCTCCACCAGGGTTTCGAAGCCCGCCTTCACCAGCTCCGAGAGGCCGCCGCAGAGCACGGCCTGCTCACCGAACAGGTCGGTTTCCGTCTCCTCCTTGAAGTTGGTCTCGAGGATGCCGGCGCGGGTGCCGCCGATCGCCTTGGCGTAGGCCATGGCCAGGTCGCGGGCCTTGCCGCTGGCGTCCTGGTGCACGGCGAACAGGCAGGGAACCCCCTGGCCGTTCTGGTATTCCCAGCGCACGGTATGGCCGGGGCCCTTGGGGGCGATCATCACCACGTCCACATCGGCCGGCGGCTGGATCAGGCCGAAGCGGATGTTGAAGCCGTGGGCGAAGCTCAGCACCTTGCCGGCGCTCAGGTGGGGAGCGATCTCGGCCGCGTACACCGCCTTCTGGGCCTCATCGGGCAGCAGCACCATGATCCAGTCGGCCTTGGCGCAGGCGTCGCCGACGCTCAGCACCTCCAGGCCGTCGGCGCGGGCCTTTTCGGCGGAACGGCTCCCCTCATACAGCCCCACCACCACGTCGATGCCGCTGTCCTTGAGGTTGAGGGCATGGGCGTGGCCCTGGGAGCCGTAGCCGATGATCGCCACCCTCTTGCCGCTCAGCAGCGAGAGATCGGCGTCGGCGTCGTAGAAGAGCTGGGCCATCCGAGACTGGTCTTGGTGCAAACGGTCACTGTAGGCCCGCATCGGTCTTGGCCTGTATGGGGGTCAGGTTCGTCCCCTTACATGAATGGCGTGGTCAGGGTAGTTCACCATCAGGCGCCTTTGTTCGGGCGAATTGCGCCAGTTGCCAGCGTAGATCTGGCGAATGTAATTTTCAGCTCGGTCTGCGAAGCTCAACGCCTTGACCTTTTTGTTGCCCCAGCTTTTGAATTCACGATCGAAACAGTAAACAGTTCTGAGATGGCGGGACAACGCTGATACTGCACTGCAAAACGTTCCTTTGCCGCTGATGAGGTTGCGAGCGTTCAATAGCACGCTCAAGTCATCGCGGAGTTCTCCGCTCACTGGAATCATCTGACGGCAGTGGTCGGGAAGCCACTGCAGCAGCGGTTCGATCACCGGATTGCCAAGGTCCTGAAACACAACGCGCACGGTTTGCCACTTGCGCTTGCGGAACAGAACAACCTTGCGATAAAAGGCAAAGGGTGGCTGGCCGTAACTTGGATGTGGCGAGGAACCGCTGAAGACATCTCCTGAGCGGATGTAGATGACGAGATCATTGTTGCCGTAGCCTTGGCTGTCGATGTCAAGCGTCAGCAGGTTGCGGACATCACGCAGAAGCCGGCGATGCCTGAGCCGTTGTCGCAGCAACGGTTTGAGAGCTACGGTGCGGAAATAGTTGCCAGACAGTACGAGCTGGTCGCGGGATAGGTCAGGTTGTTCGTTGTTGATCAGCTCTATCTCCCCATCAATCAGATGGCTGCCAGGCTTGACGTACCAGAGGTTGGGTAAGTGGATGCGCGAAACCCCCAGTGAACCTGCCATCTGTATGGCATTGCTCAGCTGCATCACGCTGTTGGCGAAGCGCTTGCCGTAGGTGATGCGCAAGGCGGTGATTGATGTGGTCGCAGAAAAGTCGCTGCAAGACCCAGGTTCTGGCGTTGGCCAGCGACCTCCTAGATCGAAGTGGTATGGATCTGTTCGATCGTGGTTGTTTGGGCCAACGGCAAAACTTTTTGTACCCTCAAGGATGCCGATGTCGAGGTTGTTTTCGGCTGCGAAACGGTTCAGGAGTGCCTTGCTGTCCAGGCCATGCATGCCGTCGGTTCAGGCCTCGCTGGGGTGGGCGATCACCCGGTCGATCAGGCCGTAATCCTTGGCTTCGGCGGCGCTGAGGAAGTAGTCGCGGTCGGTGTCCTTCTCGACCTTCTCGAAGGGCTGGCCGGTCATGTCCGCCATCGCGTGGTTGAGCATGTCCTTGATGCGCAGGATCTCGCGGGCCTCGATCTCGATGTCGCTGGCCTGGCGCTGGCTGGTGCCGCCCAGGGGCTGGTGGATCATGATCCGGCTGTGGGGCAGGGCCAGGCGCTTGCCCTTGGTGCCGGCCGCCAGCAGGAAGGCGCCCATGCTTGCCGCCAGTCCCACGCAGATCGTCACCACATCGCTCTTCACGTACTGCATGGTGTCGTAGATGGCCAGGCCGGCGGTGACCGATCCACCCGGGGAGTTGATGTAGAGGTAGATCGGCTTGGAGTTGTCCTCCGAGTCGAGATAGAGCATCTGGGCCACCAGGGCGTTGGCCACGGCGTCGTTCACCTCCGAGCCCAGGAAGAGGATGCGCTCCACCCCCAGACGGGTGTAGATGTCGACCCAGCGCTCGTACTGGCTGCCGGGCAGGCGGTAGGGAACGCTGGGGGTGCCGATGGGCATGGCTGCGGGAAGTGGTGGAGAGGAGGGGAAAAGGAGAGAGCGGGGTGGGGCCGCCGGCCTGGGCCTCGCGGGCCTCAGCCGATGCCGGCCGCGGCGGGCACCGCCGTGGGCAGGTCCTTCTGGCTGGTGAGAACCCGGTCGATCAGGCCGTACTCCCGGGCCTCCTCGGCGGTGAGGTAGGTCATGCGGTCGGAATCCCTGGCCAGCTGCTCCACACTCTTGCCGGTGTTCTCGGCCAGCATCTCCAGCATCGTGTGCTTGTTGTGCAGCACCTCCTTGGCGCGGATCTGGATGTCGCTGGCCTGGCCGCGGGCGCCGCTGCGGGGCTGGTGCAGCACGATCGAGGCGTGGGGCAGGGCCGCCCGGTGCCCCTTGGTGCCGGCGCTGAGGATCATGGCGGCGGTGCCCATGGCCTGGCCGATGCAGATCGTGTGCACCGGCGGCTTCACGTAGCGGATCGTGTCGGCGATGGCGAAGGCCTCGGTCTCGAAGCCGATGGCGTCGCCGGTGAACCAGGAGGTGCCGGTGGAGTTGATGTAGAAGAAGATCGGCTTCTCCGGGTTGTCGAACTCCAGGTAGAGCAGCTGGGCGATGATCAGCTCGGTCACGTCCACGCCCATCTGGCGCTTGGCGTCGTCGTCGCTGAACAGCGGCAGGCCCAGGTAGACGATCCGCTCCTTGAGCAGCAGGGAGGGCAGATCCGGCGGCGGGGTGCGCAGCACGGCGGAATCGCCGTAGTAGGGGGCTGACACCGACATCCGCAGACCTTGCTCGGGCACTGGGAAGGAGCCTAGCGGGGCTTGCCCGGGGCCCGCTCCGCCCGGGGGCGGCCCTGCTCCAGCTGGGCGAAGACGATGCGGCCGGTGGGGTTCTGCAGGGCCCCGGTGACCACCACCGGCAGGCGCTCGCCGAGGCGGTCGCTGGCCCCTTCCACCACCACCATGGTGCCGTCGTCCAGGTAGCCCACCCCCTGCTGGGCCTCCTTGCCCTCGCGCACGATCTTGAGCTGAAGCTCGTCGCCCGGCTGCACCTCGGGCCGCAGGGCGATCACCAGTTCGCTCAGGTTGAGCACCTTCAGTTCCTTCACCTCGGCCACCTTGGCCAGGTTGTAGTCGGCCGTCAGCAGGGTGCCGCCGGTGTCGGCGGTGAGGGCCTGCAGCTTGTCGTCCACCCCCTTGCCCTCGTAGCGGGTGCTGTTCACCACCAGCCGGCGGCCGTAGGTCTCGCGCAGCTGGCTGAGCAGCTTCAGACCGCGGCGGCCGCGGGCGCGCTTGTCGGCGTTGCCGGAATCGGCCAGGGCCTGGAGTTCGTCGATCACGCACTGGGCCACGATCACCTGGCCTTCCAGCAGCCCGGAATCCAGCAGGCCGCGGATGCGGCCGTCGATGATCACGCTGGTGTCGAGGATCTTGGCGCTGGCCGGCCGCAGCACCCCCTCCGCCACCAGCAGGGCCTCGGCGTTGCCGGGGCTGAACAGGCGCAGCAGGGTGCGGCCGTGCACCTCCGCCAGGTTGTAGCCCGACACGCCGAAGAACACGTTGCTGAGCACCGCCGCCAGGGGCTTGATGAAGATCACCTCCCAGGGCAGCGGCAGCAGCAGGATCGGCGCCAGCAGCAGGTTGGCCACCAGCAGGCCGAGGATCAGGCCCACGGCGCGGCTCACCAGCAGGTCGGTGGGCATGGAGCGCACCTGGGCCATCAGGCGCTTGCGCAGCTGGCCGAAGAAGAACCCGGCCAGCAGCCCGAAGAACGCCCCGAAGCCGGCCAGCACCGTGCGCAGCCCCTCCGGGTTGTTCACCTGCACCAGCAGGGCTTCCGGGAGCAGATCCACCCCCAGCCAGCCCGCCGCGGCCCCGGAGATCAGAAACAGGATCAGGATGAGGGAGTCCACCATTCCCGCCGACCGTGGTGTGCCGTCCGCTCAGGCAGGCAGCATGCCTGAAACCGGGGCCTCTGGCCGGCGGGGGTAACCGCACCTGAACGTGTCCCCGCCGCCGCGCAGCGCCTACCTGCACATCCCCTTCTGCCACCGGCGCTGCTTCTACTGCGACTTCCCGGTGGTGCCCCTGGGCGACCGGGCCACCGGCCAGCCCGGTGCGCCGGGGGCGGCCTCGATCGCCGCCTATCTGCAGCTGCTGCACCGGGAGATCGCCGCCGCCCCCGCAGGACCTCCGCTGAGCACGGTGTATCTGGGCGGCGGCACGCCCTCCCTGCTCACCCCCGCCCAGGTGGGGGAGCTGCTGGAGGCTCTGCGGCGGCGTTTCGGCCTGGCGCCGGCGGCGGAGATCAGTCTGGAGCTGGATCCGGCCAGCTTCGATGAGCGGCGCCTGGCCGGCTACCTGGCCGCCGGCATCACCCGGGTGAGCCTGGGGGGCCAGAGCTTCGACGACGCCGTGCTGGCGGCCCTGGGCAGGCGCCACCGCGGCGCCGACCTGGCCGAGGCGGCCGGGTGGCTGGAGCGGGCCCGCCACCGCGGTGCCCTGGCCAGCTGGAGCCTGGACCTGATCCAGGCGGCCCCGGGGGAGAGCCTGGCCGGATGGCGGCAGCAGCTGCGTCGGGCGGTCGCCACCGGTGCGCCGCATCTGTCGGTGTACGACCTCACCATCGAGCCCGGCACGGCCTTCGCCCGCCGGCTGGAGCGGGGCCAGCTGGAGCTGCCCGAGGCGGATGCGGCCGCCGATCGGATGGACCTCACCTGGGCGGAGCTCACGGCGGCGGGCTACGGCCGCTACGAGATCTCCAACTACGCCTTTCCCGGCCATGCCTCCCGCCACAACCGGGTGTACTGGAGCGGTGCCGGCTGGTGGGGCTTCGGCATGGGGGCCACCGCCGCCCCCTGGGGCGAGCGCCAGGCCCGGCCGCGCACCCGCGCGGCCTATGCCGCCTGGCTGGAGAGCGGCCAGGGCCAGGGCGGCGCTGCCCCTGCGCCGACCGCTGGCATGCCCCTCGATGAACGGCTGCTGGTGGGGCTGCGCCGCCGCGAGGGGGTGCGATTGCCGGCGCTGCTCACGGCTGCCGGTTTCGCGCCCGCGGAGCGGAGGCAGGCCCTGGCCGAGCTGCGCCGGCGGCTGGAGCCCTGGCTGGCGGACCGGCTGCTGCTGGAGGAGGGGCCGCGCTGGCGGCTGGCCGATCCGGCCGGCCTGGCCCTCAGCAACGGGGTGCTGCGGGAGCTGATCGGCTGGTGGGATGAGCGGACCGCCCCTGGGCGGCGATCCAGTGGCGCAGTGCCTCCACCGCCTGCGCCCGTCCCGGCAGCAGCGGCGGGCTGAAGGGCGGCTGGCGCGCCGTGAGTCCGAGCAGATCGGCCGTCACCCGCACCTGGCCGTCGCAGGCGTCACCGGCGCCGATGCCGATCACGGGAATCCGCAGCCGTCCGCTCAGGTCGGCGGCCAGCTCATCCGGCACGTGCTCCAGCACCAGCGCGAAGCACCCGGCCGCCTCCAGGGCCTCGGCATCGCGGCTCAGCCGATGCCGCCCGGCCGCGTCGCCGCCCTGGCGTCGGTAGCCGAGGCGGTGCACCGACTGGGGCGTGAGGCCGATATGGCCCATCACCGGGATGCCGCTGCGCACCATCCGGTCGATCACCGCCAGGGTCTCCGGTTCGGCCCCCTCCAGCTTCACCGCCGCCGCCGGGGTCTCCTTCCGCACCCGTCCGTCGGCCGCCATGGCCTCATCGGCACCGCACTGGTAGCTGAGGAAGGGCAGATCACAGATCAGCAGGGGCTCCTGGCCCGCGGCGCAGACGCCGGCCAGGCCCCGGGCCGCGGCGCGGCAGTGGTGCAGCATCTCCTCGAGGGTCACCGGCAGGGTGGTGGGGTGACCCAGCACCACCATCGCCAGGGAATCGCCCACCAGCACCGCATCGGCGCCGGCCTCGGCCACCAGCGCCGCCGACAGCGCGTCCCAGGCGGTGAGCACCGTGACCGGCAGGCCGGCCTGCTTGCGTCGCACCAGATCCGCGGGGCGCAGGGGCACGGAGAGAAGGGGCGGTGAAAGGGCATTGCTAGCATCCACTTGACTCGGACCCACGCGGCCCTGACGCCCAAACCTGGTCAGGACCGGAAGGGAGCAGCCACACGGGATGCTCAGAGCAGGCGTGGACTCCGGGTCACCCTTTTCAGCCGCAGCTTTTCAGCCGCAGGTTTCAGCCGCTGGCTGACCGTGGGACGGGACGATCGGGAGCCAGCGGCCCTCAGGACTCTCCCGACTGACGGGACTGGCGCTTGAGCAGGAACGGCGGGATCATCGCGCCGCGCTCTTCGCGTTCGGGCGGGGGTGGTGGGATGGCGCCCTGAAGCAGCGTGGCATCGGTGAAGCTCATCGCCGGCCGCTCGTGCCGGTAGGGAGCGCCGCTGTCGAAGCCGGTGGCGATCACGGTCACGTGGATCTCACCCTCGAGCCTCTCGTCCACCACCGCCCCGACGATGATGTTGGCGTCAGGGTCGACCACGTCATAGATCACCTCCGAGGCGGTGGTCATGTCCTCGAGGGTCATGTCCTTGCCGCCGCTGATGTTGATCACCACTCCCTTGGAGCCATCGATGCGGGCCGACTCCAGCAGCGGGCTGGTCATGGCGGCCTGGGCCGCCTCGCTGGCGCGGCTGCGGCCCGAACCCACACCGATGCCCAGCAGGGCCGTACCGGCGTCGGACATCACCGAACGCACGTCGGCGAAGTCCACGTTCACCAGGCCGGGGCGCACGATGATGTCGCTGATCCCCTTGACGCCCATGCGCAGCACGTCGTCGGCGGCGCGGAAGGCTTCGTTGAGCGGGGCTCCGGCGATCGCGTCCCGCAGCCGGTCGTTGGGGATCACGATCAGGGTGTCCACGTGCTCGGCCAGGCGGGCGATGCCCTCCTCGGCCTGGCGCTGACGCTTGCGCCCCTCGAAGCTGAACGGTTTGGTGACGATGCCCACCGTGAGGGCCCCCACCTCCTTGGCCACCTCCGCCAGGATCGGCGCCGCGCCGGTGCCCGTGCCACCGCCCATGCCGGCGGCGATGAACACCAGATCAGCCCCCTGCAGGGATTCCTGCAGCTCGCCGCGGGACTCCTCGGCCGCCTTCTGGCCGATCACAGGATTGCCGCCCGCGCCCAGGCCCCGGGTGAGCATCTGGCCCAGCTGGGTGCGGTGCTGGGCCGCCGACTGCAGCAGGGCCTGGGCATCGGTGTTGAGCACCCGGTAGCCCACCCCCTGCAGGTCGGAGGCGATCATCCGGTTGACCGCGTTGCTGCCGCCGCCGCCAACCCCGATCACCTCGATCCGAGCCGTCTGGCTGGGGATGATGCCTGGGGCCTTGGGAAGACTGGAGGTCATGTCGGCGGGATGAGGGGAGGCTCCGTTCACGGAAGCTGGATCAGTGCCGTTGGAACGAAGCCGTTCCACAACGGTTTCGGGATCGCGACTGGTCTCGCTGAGATCCTCGCGCCTGTGAGGCTGGGCGTGCATCCTCTCGACGACCGAGGCGGCTGAATCAGGGAAGTTTCACACAATCCCCCGGCTTCTGGGTCCCCGCTGCTCGTTTGCGCACACGTGCGGGCCCGATGGGGCTCAGGGCCGGGCGCTGGCTGTTGCCGCCTGGGTCGGTGCCGGGGCCGCCACGGTCAGCTCCGGCTGTTCCGGTTCACTGAGGTCGATGGCCTGGAGCCGGCGCCCCTGCAGCTGGGCGGGCAGCGAAGCCGTGAGGTGCTCCAGCACCGTGAGGCGGCGCTCCAGCCGCTCATCACGGGGGCCGAGGCGCACGTTGCCCAGTCGGGTGCTCTGCACCCACAGGCTGCCGTCGGGCTCGAAGCGGATCTGGCGCAGATCGGCCCTGAGGGCGTCGCTGTGCTCCATCACCATCCGCAGAGCGCTCCGGTGGCGCTCCTGCCAGCCCAGCACCTCCAGCTGGGAGCTGGCGGGGTTGGCCAGGGTCTGCCCCTGCCGGGCGCTCATCCAGTGCCCGTGGCGGTCCACGTAACCCCGCTCCATGCCCTGCGGCCCCCGCCGCTGCGCCCGGGCCACGGGCTGGCGATCCACCAGGGTCACCCGCAGCCTGGGAGGGGCGATCCAGCGGCTCACCCGCACGTCTTCCACCGGCAGCTCCTGCTTCAGGGCGGCGGCTAGCTGCTGGGGTTCGAGGCTGAGCAGGGGCTGGGGAAAACGCAGCTCGGCGGCGCTGATCACCTGCTCCCGCCCCACATGGCTGCTGCCCACCACCTCCACCTGCTCGGCACTGGTGAGGCTCCAGCCATAACGCAGCAGCAGGGTGCCCAGGCCGGCGCTCAGGCCCAGCAGCACCAGCATCCGCCAGCCATTGCGCAGACGCTCGTTGCGCCGCTGCAGGCGCAGCTGGCGCCGTCGCTCCACGCCCGGTGGCAGGGGGCGGGCCTGGCTCACAGCTCGCAACGGGAGCGGGCCATCAGCTCCCCCATCCAGCGCCGGGCGCGCTCGGCGTCGGCGAAGGGCAGATCCTTCTGCTCACCCCCGCCCACCAGCCGCAGACGGCAGGCGCCCTGCGCCTCCTCGGTGAGGGGCGCCTCGCCCGAGCGCAGGGCGAGCAGTTCCACCAGCTCCAGCTGCTTGATCACGAAGCTGTCCTCCAGCTGCAGCCGGCCGGCCTCGAAGCGGCTCCAGCTCAGCACCCCGTCCACCAGGCGCGCGGCTCCGCAGCCGTCCAGCTTCGCCAGCTCGGAGCCTTCCGCCCACTCCCGGAACAGCTGCTGCCGTCGGCGCTCCAGCCAGCCCAGGGCCGTGAGCAGCACGAACACCAGCAGCAGCGGCAGCCACAGCAGTCCGCGACTCATCGCCCCAGATCTCCCGCGAGCAGGGTGTGGCGGCATTCTCCCGCCGCCCGCACCAGTTCGTGCACGAGCGCATCGAGTGCAACACCACTGGCCTGCCAGAGCATCGGATACATGCTCTGGCTGGTGAAGCCCGGCAGGGTGTTGATCTCGTTCAGCCAGAGCTGGCCGCCGGCCTCGTCGTAGAAGAAATCCACCCGGGCCAGCCCCTGGGCGTTCACCGCCTCGCAGGCCTGGATGGCCATGGCCCGGGCCCGCTCGGCCACCGCCTCCGGCACCACGGCGGGGATCACGGTGTGGCTCCTGCCCTCGCTGTACTTGGTGTCGTAGTCGTACCAGTCGGCGTCGAAGCGGATCTCGCCCAGCACCGAGGCCTGCAGCGGGGCACGGCCGCCGCCCTTGACTGCGCACTCCAGCTCCCGGGCCGTCACCCCCTGCTCCACGACGATGCGGGGATCGAGGGCGGCGGCGGCGCGCAGTCCCGCCAGCAGCCCGGCACGGTCGGTGGCCTTGCTGATCCCCACCGAGGAGCCCAGGTTTGCGGGCTTGATGAAGCAGGGAAAGCCGAGCTGCCGCTCCAGGCGGTCGAGCAGCCCGGCCGGCTCAGAACCCTGTTCGGCGTCCAGCTCGCTGGCCTGGACGCAGGCGTAGGGCACCTGGGGCAGACCGGCGGCGGCGAAGGCGGCCTTCATGGCCTGCTTGTCCATGCCCACCGCCGAGCCCAGCACCCCCGAGCCCACGAACGGCACCTGCATCAGCGTGAACAGGCCCTGGATGGTGCCGTCCTCGCCGTTGGGACCGTGCAGCACCGGGAACCACACGTCGACGGTCCCGGCGCCGTCGGGGAAGCCGCGGAAGCCGCCCGCGCCGAGGGAGGAGCCGGCCCGGGCGGCGGCCGCCGCCAGCTGCTCGGCGGAGGCCGGCGTGCCCTGCTGCAGCACCGCCTCGGCCAGATCCGCTCCCCACCAGCGGCCCGCCGGATCGATGTAGAAGCAGCGCAGCGTGTAGCGCTCCAGGTTGGCGCCGCTGCTGAGGGCGCGGCGCACGGTGGCGGCCGAGCGGATCGAGACCGGGTGCTCGCCGGATGCCCCCCCGAAGATCAGGCCGACGCACACCGGCTGCAGCCGGGGTGGGGCGGGATCGGCTGGAGCGGAACTGGCGGCTGCAGGCATCGGCGGACTGAGGGACGCAGCCACGGGGGTGGCGGAGGCTTGCCGCCGCCGCGCCGGGCTGAACTCAGGCCAGTGTGCCGCTCAGGGAGAAGGCGCGCACCTCCTCGATCCGCACGTTCATCAGCTCGCCGGGCTGGATGGCGGTGCCATCGGGCCGCTGGCCGGGGAAGAAGGTGAGCCGGTTGGTGCGGGTGCGGCCCATCACCTGGTTGGGATCCTTGGGATTGGTTCCCTCCACCAGGATCTGCTCCACCCGGCCGGCGTAGCGGGCGCTGCGCTCCCTGGCTTTCTTCTCCACCAGGGCGTTGAGCTCCCGCAGGCGCTCCACCTTCACCTCCTCGCTGAGCTGGTCCGGCCAGGTGGCGGCGGGGGTGTTGGGCCGCGGCGAGTAGGCGGCGGTGTTCACCTGATCGAAGCCGATCTCCTCGATCAGATCGAGGGTGCGGCGGTACTGGGCGTCGCTTTCGCCGGGGAAGGCCACGATCACATCGGCGCTGATCGCGGCATCGGGTATGCGCTCGCGGATGCGCTCGATGATGCGGCGGTAGCGATCCACCGTGTAGCCGCGGGCCATCGCCTTGAGCACGGCGTCGTCGCCGCTCTGGAAGGGGATGTGGAAGTGCTCGCACACCTTGGGCAGATCGGCGCAGGCATCGATCAGCCGCTCGGTGAAATAGCGGGGGTGGCTGGTGGCGAAGCGGATCCGCTCGATGCCTTCCACGTCGTGCACATGGTGCAGCAGGTCGGTGAGGGTGTGCTGGCGGCGGCCTTCGGGCGTGATGCCGGGCAGGTCGCGGCCGTAGGCGTCGATGTTCTGGCCCAGCAGGGTGATCTCCCTGAAGCCCCGGGCGGCCAGCCCCTCCATTTCGAGCTTGATCGCCTCGGGCAGGCGCGACTGCTCCCTGCCGCGCACCGAAGGCACCACGCAGTAGGTGCAGCGCTCGTTGCAGCCGTAGATCACGTTCACCCAGGCGCACACCTGGCTGTCGCGGCGGGCGGTGGTGATGTCTTCGAGGATGTGGTGCTCGCCTGTGGCCACCACCTGCTGGCCCTGCTCCACCTGGGCCAGCAGGGTGTCGAGCCGGTTGGCGTGCTGGGGCCCCATCACCAGATCCAGCTCGGGCACCCGGCGCAGCAGCGATTCGCCCTCCTGCTGGGCCACGCAGCCGGCCACCACCAGGGTGAGGTGGGGGTTCGCGCGCTTGCGCCGGGCCTGGCGGCCCAGATAGCTGTACACCTTCTGCTCGGCGTTGTCGCGGATCGTGCAGGTGTTGTAGAGCACCAGATCGGCGCTGTGTTCGTCGGTGCCGGCCCGATAGCCCATCGCTTCGAGGATCCCGGCCATGCGCTCGGAATCCGCCTTGTTCATCTGGCAGCCGAAGGTGGTGATCCAGTAGCTGCCGCGGCCCACGCCCGCCTGGGAGGGGCGGGCCTGGGGCTCAGGAGCCGGAACCGGAGCTGCGCCCGGTGCTGAGGAGAGGGTGGCGGTCATGGACGTCCAGTGTGGTGGATCGCCACCCGCAGCTGCCGTTCAGCCCTGCTCGAGCAGCAGCAGCTGCTGATTGGTGCGCCCCAGCTTGCGGGCCAGATCCTGGTGCAGCGCCAGCAGCAGGTCGATCACCACCTGGGGCTGCTCCCGCTCCAGCCGGTCGAAGGTGCTGCGGGTGAGCACCAGACAGCTGCCCGGCTCGTCGGCAACCACATCGGCCGTGCGCGGGGAACGGGTGAGAAAGGCCATCTCGCCGAAGGACACGCTGGGACTGAAGGTGGCGAAGCGCAGGGGCTTCTCCGCCACCGGCGGGCCGAGCACGGCGCTGAACAGCCCCGATTCGATCAGGAACACCTCGTCTCCGGCATCGCCCTGCCGGCACACCAGTTCTCCCTGCGCGAAGCTGCGCCGCTCCAGCAGCGGCTCCAGCTGGCTGCGCGTCTGCGGTGGCAGCAGTTCGAGCAGACCCACGGTGCAGGTCTGGGGCGGCTGCTCGCCCGCCTCCCGCAGCAGGGCCTCCAGGAGCATGTCCTCGGCCGCCTCCAGGCCCCGGTCCAGGCTTCCGAAGTACTGGCCCTCCTTGGCCAGCTGGCCCTCGCCCTGGGGCCAGAACTCCCGCAGGTGTTCACCGCGGCAGAGCAGGCAGGGCACGTCCAGCTTGGCGAGGTCGTCGATCTCCTCCCGCAGCAGTTCGGCGTCCACCCGGGGCAGGGCCAGCACCTGCTGCAGATCGATCACCAGGATCGCGCCCGCACTCGCCTTGCTCTGCATCTCCGCCAGCAGTTCCTCCGCGGCGGCGAAATCGAGCACCCCCTGGGCCTGGAGCACATGGATGCGGTCGCCATGGCGATCCAGCTGCTGGCTCTCCTGCTCGCTGCGCCAGCGTCTTGAGCGGCGCCGCTGGGCGGTGGTGGCCGAGCGGATCGTGGTGCCGGCGCGGGAGGGCTGGTTGAACAGATGCAGCTGCAGACGCTCGGAGATCTCCTCGCACACGGCGATGCCACGGCTGGAGTTGCCGTAGCTGTCAAGGGGCGGGGAGTACACCGCCAGCCCCAGACGGCCGGGCACCACCGCCATCACCCCACCGCCCACCCCGCTCTTGGCGGGCATGCCGACGTTGTAGAGCCACTGACCGGTGTAGTCGTACATGCCGCAGCTGCCCATCACCGCCAGCACGTTGGTGGTGATGTCGGGATCGAGCACCTCGGTGCCGGTGACGGGATTGCGCCCCTGGCAGGCCAGGGTGGCGGCCATCACCCCCAGGTCCTGGCAGGTGACCGACACGGCGCACTGGCGGAAGTAGAGCTGCAGGCCCGGTTCGGGGTTGGTGTTGATGATGTCGAAGTTGCGCAGCAGATGGCCGATGGCCCGGTTGCGGTGGCCCGTATCCCGTTCGGAGCGGAACACCGACTCGTTGACGTCGAGCCGGCGGCCCGCCATGTCGGAATAGAAATCCAGCAGCAGTGTTTCCGCGCGCTCCGGATCGAAGGCCATCACCTGGGCGGTGGTGGCGATTGCCCCGGCGTTGATCATCGGGTTGCGGGGAATGCCGGTCTGCGGATGCAGGCTGATGGCGTTGAAGGCATCGCCGGAGGGCTCCACACCCACTTTCGCCTCCATGTAGGCGTCGGAGTGGAGCTTGAGCGCCAGGGCGTAGGTGAAGGGCTTGGAGATCGACTGGATGGTGAATTCCTTTCTGGTCTCTCCGATCTCGTAGATGCGACCGTCGGTGGTGGCGATGACGATGCCGAAATCCTTCGGGTTGGCCTTGCTCAGCTCGGGGATGTAATCAGCGGGCTTGCCGTCGTCGAAGTCGCGGTACTTGGCGTGCAGATCATCCAGAATCCTCTGAATCGCATCAGCGGTTCTCCCGGGGTCTGGCATCGCAGCGCGCTCTATACCCCAGGATCACACTCCCCGGACCGGCGTATCTTCTGTGGCAATCGCTACACCGGGCCGGGCTGCAGCGTCCGCCGTGCCAGGTTTGGGCCCCAGCCGCCACCCCAGCCGCCACCCCAGCCGCCACCCCAGCCGCCACCCCAGCCGCCACCCCAGCCGCCACCCCAGCCGCCACCCCAGCCGCCACCCCAGCTGCCTCAGCCGATGCGCTGCCGTCTGCACCGTTTCCCGCTCACCAAGGCCGTGCCCCTGGCGATCAGCCGCGGCACCACCACGGCGGTGGAGCACCTGCTGGTGGAACTGGAGCACGACGGCGTCACCGGCCTGGGGGAGACCGGGGGGTTCGACACCGGCCACCGCCGCCATGACACCGAGGCGATCGCGGTGGAGCTGGAGGCGATCGCCCCGCGGCTGGAGGGTCTGTCTCCCGAACCGCTGCAGGTGCTGGACCCCCTGCTGGCGGAGCTCTCGCCACCGGCGCGCTGCGGCCTCGATCTGGCCCTGCACGACTGGTGGGGCCGGCGGCTGGGGCAGCCGCTGCACCGGCTCTGGAGCCTGGATCCAGGCGCCTGCGCCGCCACCAGCGTCACCCTGGGGCTGGCGCCGCCCGCGGCTGTCCTGGCGCGGCTGGAGCGCTGGTGGGCCCAGCTGCCCGCCAGCCGCATCAAGCTCAAGCTGGGCAGCCCCGACGGCCTCGACCACGACCGCCGGCTGCTGGAGGTCGTGGCCGGGGCCATCGAACGGCGCCGCCAGGCCACGGGCGGCCCCTGCGAGCTGCAGGTGGATGCCAACGGCGGCTGGGATCTGCCGGCCGCCCGGTTCATGCTGGAGCCCCTGCAGCGGGCCGGGGTGGTGCTGCTGGAGCAGCCGCTGCCCCCCCTGGCCGAGCCCGAGCGCGATGCCGCCGGCTTCGCCGCCCTCAGGCCCCACTGCCCCATGCCGCTGGTGGCCGATGAGAGCTGCTGGGATCTGCCCGACCTGCTGCGCCTGGCCCCCCATGTGGATGGGGTCAACATCAAGCTGCTCAAGAGCGGCGGGCTGGCGGAGGCGCTGCTGATGGCCCGCACGGCCCGGCGGCTGGGGCTCGGGGTGATGCTGGGCTGCTACTCGGACGCCAGCCTGCTCAACGGCGCCGCCGCCCAGCTGCTGCCGCTGGTGCGCTGGCCCGATCTGGACAGCCACCTCAACCTGGTGGACGATCCCTTCGTCGGTCTGGAGCTGCGTGGCGACATCGTGATGCCAGCGAGTGCTCCCGGGCTGGGGATGGCGCTGCGGGAGCGCCTGGGGGAGCCATGCTGAGGGCCGATCAGCGGGTGGTGCTGCTGCAGCACGGCGGCCTGGCCGACCTCTCCGGCAAGACCGGCCTGGCGATGCTGCGCTACCGCTCCGGTCCGATCGTGGCCGTGGTGGATCCGGCCCACGCCGGCCGGCCGTTGCTGGAGGTGAGCGGCATCGACCGGCCGGTGCCGGTGGTGGGCTCGCTGGCGGCGGCTCTGCCCTTCGAGCCCGAGGTGGCGGTGGTGGGCCTGGCCCCCTCGGGCGGCCGGCTGGCGCCGGAGGTGCGGGCCGATCTGGCGGCTGCGCTGGCGGCCGGCCTGAGCGTGGCCAGTGGCCTGCACAGCCGCATCGGCGACGACCCCGAGCTGGCGCCGCTGCGGCGCGATCCGGCCTGGATCTGGGATCTGCGCCGGGAGCCGCCCGGGCTGGCGGTGGCCAGTGGCCGGGCGGCGGAGCTGCCCTGCCGGCGGCTGCTGGCGCTGGGCAGCGACATGGCCGTGGGCAAGATGAGCGCCTGTCTGGAGCTGGAGGCGGCTGCCCGCCGGCAGGGGCTGCCGGCCCGCTTCGTGGGCACCGGCCAGGCCGGCATCCTGATCAGCGGCGCCGGTGTGGCGCTCGATGCCGTGCGGGTCGACTACGCGGCCGGTGCGGTGGAGGCGGCGGTGCTCGAGGCCGGCGCGGATCTCGGTTCCGGCGGCCTGCTGCTGGTGGAGGGGCAGGGATCCCTGGCCCATCCCGGCTCCAGCGCCACCCTGCCGCTGCTGCGCGGCAGCCAGCCCACCGACCTGCTGCTGGTGCACCGGGCCGGTCAGCGGCACCTCAAGGGGCTGCCGCAGCTGCCGATCCCACCCCTGGCAGAGCTGATCGCCGCGGCGGAGGCCCTGGCGGCCCTCGGCCGTCCGGATGGTCTGCGGCCGAAGGTGCGGGCCGTGGCGCTGAACACCGCCCACCTCGATGCCGGGGCTGCGGATCAGGCCTGCACCGCGGTAACGGCGGAAACAGGTCTGTTCTGTGTCGATGCGGTGCGTGGTGGCGCTTGCACGCTTCTCGATGCGCTGCGTCGCTGAAGCAACGGTTGGCTACCTGGATCACAACAGGCTGAACGCTCAGCAGCAGCAGCAGCAGCAACAGCAACAGGCTCTCGAGCGCCTGAGCAGTCAGGCCTGTTCCCCTTCTCTAGGATTCAACGGCGCCGCCAAGGATCAGGCATGGCTGAGAAACAGCAAGTTGTTGTTCTTAACTGGAAAACGGCCACGAACACTGTGCTGGACGGCAAGGGCGGCTGGTTCAACGAAGGTCGCCCAACTCAGCTGGTGATCCAGTCGCAGTTCCGAAACGGTGAATGGAAGCGACCTCAGAATTTCGTGTTCAAGAACTGGAAGCTGAATGGCTCGATCCGCGTCCTTGGTGCAGGCAGCAGTTCCTCCGCTCCGGTGAAGGAATCTTCCTTCAGCCTTGGCCACACCGAGAGGATGCAGGAGGCGGCTCCAACCAATATCACCTTTTCCGGGCTGACCCTCAATGCCAACCGCAAGATCCCAGTGATCGTTGGACCAGGAGCAACAGGAGTCACCGTTCGCAATTCAACGCTGAGAGGCAGCAGTCGAAGCGTTGGCGTTTATCTCGATGCCGAAAGTGCTAACAACAGGATCACCGGTAACCGCTTCAGGCTGGACCTTGATCGGGAGGTGATCGCGGTTGATGGCTCGCGCCGGAATGTGATTTCTGGTAACACATTTTCCCGTCTTCCCTGGGGTGGAGTTTATGTGTATCGCAATTGCGGCGAGAGAGGCATGGTCAGGCATCAAAAGCCCACGGAGAACCGCATCAGATCGAATACCTTTAATCTCGATAGTCTGCGTAGCTTTTGGGAAGGAAATCCGATCAATGGCCGTCAATTTGAGTATCGCTATGCGATCTGGCTTGGCTCGCGTGAGTCAAGGCCTCCATCCTTCTGCGGCGAGGATGACGGTTTCCCGTTTGGCAGTAGTATTGATAATGGAGACTTTGCTGATGACAATATTGTCAGTGGCAATATCCAAAAGGGATCTTCGAGGGGTTATCTGCTGAAGATTGACGAGGATCTGGGTATTGGGGGCTATGACAAGTTCGTCAAGGACGATGGGCTCAATAACCGTATCGATGTTGGATCCTCCGCCCAGTCGAAAGCCCGGACCCGTCTCAACGGCGACACAAAGCGTTTCAGGCGTCTTGGGGTGGGGTCCGCGAACTTGGGTCTCAAGCCCTCTGCGACGCCCAGCCGGGACGCTGACAGGCTGCTTGCTGCCATGGCTGGCCGCGATTGCGGTTGCCTGTCTCTGTCAGGCACGTCTGAACTTTGTCTGGCCTGAGCCGAGCCTGATCCACTCCGGTTCAGCAGTTCCAGCTGCTGGGAGCGCAGCAGGAGGAGCCACGAATCCGAGGAGTCACGAATCCTGAGGGCCTGTTCTGACTTCAGGGCTGGTGCTGGAAGACAGATGCCACCCCTGGCTTTGCGGCCGGGGGGGCTTCAAGGGCGAGCGAGGGGATTCGAACCCCCGAATGGCGGCGCCACAAGCCGCTGCCTTAACCACTTGGCGACGCCCGCCGTGGTCGGTGCCAATGTACCAATGCGTCCGGCAGTCGCTTCCGCTTGCGTTCCGCGGTCCGAGGGTCCTGGCTGGGGGGACTGGTGCTCACGGCCGTGGCGGCGGCCGGGCTGGCCCTCAGCAATCCGAAGCAGGCGGCGTTCGAGCGCTTCGCCGCCGCCCATCTGGTGGATGTGATCGAGCGCGAGGTGTGCGAGGGCGATGTGCTGCCGCCGCTGGTGCGGCTGGCGCTGCCCAACTGCGCCGAGCTGGTGCAGGCCCAGAACGTGGCCATCGGCGCCCTGGTGAGCCGCCAGACCCGCCGCTGGAACCTCGGTGTGTGCAGTCTGTACCGCACCGATGTGGGCGGTCAGCAGGTGCTGGTGTGGCAGGTGCCCCGTTTCCGCGCCACGGTGCTCGGGGTGGCGGGCCGCTTCCTGGTGCTTCACGCCAGTGTCGACGACGAGGGGGCATGACCGCCGCTCCCGCCCGGCTGCGCCTGCGTCTGCCCAGGGCCCTGGTGGATCCTCGGCTCACGGGCCTGCCCGTGGGCCACGGCGATGGTCTGGTGGCGCTGGAGCTGGAACAGCGCCAGGGCCGGATCACGGCCCTGAGGCCCCTGGAGGCTGGCTCCCGGACCGGGGACGCGCCGGCGCTGCCCCTGGCCCTCACTCCCCTGGTGGAGCCCCACGCCCACCTGGACAAGTGCTTCACCGCCGCCGCCTTCCCCAACCCGGAGGGCACCATCGCCGGCGCCCTGGCGGCCAACCGCTGTGAGGACGGGCAGCGCACCTACGAGCAGGTGCTGGCGCGGGGCGAGCGGGCCCTGGATCGGGCCTGGCGCCATGGTGTGCGCGCCATCCGCAGCCACATCGACAGCGGTGGCGCGGCGGCCCGTCCCAGCTGGGAGGCGCTGCTGGAGCTGCGCCGGCGCTGGGCCGACCGGGTGCACCTGCAGCTGGTGGCGCTGGTGCCCCTGGCCCACTGGAGCAGCCCCGAGGGGGAGGCTCTGGCCCGCTGGGTGGCCGATCACGGCGGCTGGCTCGGGGGCGTGCTGGGCCCGCCCTACGGGCACCTGCGCTCCGACCGCGATGCCCTGGCCACGCTGCTGGGGCTCGCCGAGCGGCTGGGCACCGGAGTGGATCTGCACGTCGATGAGGCTGAGGACCAGCCCGGCCGGGGGGTGGATCTGGTGAGCGCGGTGGCCAGCGACCTGCGCAGCGGCGTGCCGATCACCTGCAGCCATGCCGCCAGCCTCGCCCTGCTGGGGCCGCGGCGGCAGGAGCGGCTGGCGGAGCGCCTGGCGGCGGCCGGCATCGCCGTGGTGGCCCTGCCGCTCACCAACCTCTGGCTGCTGGGCCGACGGCCGGAGCGCACGCCCTGGCTGCGGCTGCAGGCGCCGATCCGCAGCCTGCAGCGGGCCGGGGTGCTGGTGGCGGTGGGCGGTGACAACGTGCAGGATCCCTGGTATCCGGGCGGCGACTTCGACCCGATCGAGCTGCTGCGGCTCTCCCCGCTCACCAGCCACCTCTGGCCGGCCACGCGCCAGGGCCTGACGCCGTTCAGCACCGCTCCGGCGCGGCTGCTGGGGCTGGAGTGGGATGGGGTGGTGCGTGAGGGCGGCCCTGCCGATCTGGTGCTGCTGGACGCGGGCAGCTGGCCCGAGCTGCTGGCCCGCACCCCCCAGCGCCTGGTGCTGCGCGCCGGTCGCGCTCTGCCCCCCCCGGCCCTGCAGCAGCCCGCGGCTCTGCTGCCGGCCGCCAGCATGGGCTGAACCTCCACCGCCGCCATGGAACCCGCTGCCAGCGATGCCCTGATCGACGCGCTGGCGCAGGATCTGCGGCGGCAGGACCCTGCGCTGCAGCTGGTGACGGCGGCCGAGGCCGGCGAGCTGGAGCGCCTCTCGCGTGATTACCACGACTACTCGCCGGTGCTGGTGCAGCGCTTCGCCGGCAAGCGGGCCCAGCTGGCGGTGCTGGCCACCGGCGTGGAGCAGGTGCGTCTGGTGGCCGGGGCCTGTGCCCGCCACGCTGTTCCCCTCACCGTGCGCGGTGCCGGCACCGGCAACTACGGCCAGTGCGTGCCCCTGGCCGGCGGGGTGGTGCTGGATGTCACCGGCCTCAACCGGCTGCGTCATCTGGAGCCCGCCAGCGGCGTGATCGAGGTGGAGGCCGGCGCCGTGATGGCCGCCATCGACCAGCAGCTGGCCCCCCATGGCCGTGCCCTGCGGCTGCTGCCCAGCACCTGGCGCAGCGCCACCATCGGCGGCTTCATCGCCGGCGGCTCGGGTGGCATCGGCTCGCTGCGCTGGGGCTTCCTGCGCGATCCCGGCAACCTGCTGGGGCTGGAGGTGGTGACGGTGGAACCGGAGCCGCGGCTGCTGCGCCTGGATGCGGCCGCCAGCGCCCCGCTCAACCATGCGTACGGCACCAACGGCATCCTCACCGCCCTGCGGCTGCCCACCACCGAGGCGGTGGCGTGGGAGCAGCTGGTGGTGGGCTTCGCGCGCTGGGAGCAGGCCCTGGAGGCGGCCCGCGCCCTGCCGGCCACGGCCTTCCTGCTCAATGGCCTCACGCTGCTGGAGGCTGCGATCGCGGCGCGCTCCCCCTGGCCGGCCGGCTGCCCGGCGGCGGCCGACGGGGAGCACCGCCTGCTGCTGCTGGCGGCCCCTGACGCCCTCGAGCCCCTGCCCGGCTGGCTGGCGGCGCGCGGCGGCGCGCTGGTGTGGCAGGCCCCCCAGGGCGCCAGCCGCGGCCTGCCGCTGCGGGAGCTGTGCTGGAACCACACCACCCTGCACTGGCGGGCCCAGGTGAGCGGCTGGACCTACCTGCAGCTGCTGCTGCCCGATCCCCCGGACCCCTGCCTGGCGGCCCTGCGCCGGCGCTGGGGCGACGATCTGCTCTGGCACCTGGAAGCGGTGCGCCAGCAGGGAGCGCCCCGGCTGGCGGCCCTGCCGCTGCTGCGCTGGCAGGGGGAGGAGCGCCTGCAGGAGCTGATGGACCAGGCCCGGTCTCTGGGGGCGGTGCTGTTCAACCCCCACGTGCTCACCGTGGAGGATGGCGGGCTGGGGGTGGTGGATGCCGATCAGGTGGCCGCCAAGGCGGCCTACGACCCCGCCGGCCTTCTCAACCCCGGCAAGCTGCGCGGCTGGGCTGCCGCTGATCCGGACACCATCTGAAGGCGGCGCCCGGTTCAGCGGCAGCCCAGGCTGAGGCGGGTGTCGGCGCCGGTGTGGGGGTTGGTGCCCTCGGCCTCCCGGCAGAGCTGCAGCTGATCGGCCCGGTCGATCAGCGCCTCGCTGAAGTCGGCGCCGGCCACCGTGGCGCCGCTGAAGTTGCTGCCCGAGGCGATCACGCCGGTGAGCACCGCGCCGGAGAAGTCGGCGCCGGAGAAGTCCACCTTGTCCATCAGCACGTCGCTGAGGTCGGCGCCGCTGAAGTCGGCCTCGGGGAAGGCGGCCTGGGTGAGGATCGCCCCGTGCAGGTTGGCGCCGGCGAAGTTCGCGTGGCGTCCGGAGGCCCCGGCGAAGGAGGTGTTGGCCAGGTTCTGGCCGTGAAAATCAGCCTCGTTCTGGTTGGTGAGGGTGTAATCCACCCCGGAGAACTCGGCCTGTGCCGGGGCGGGCGCCAGCAGCAGCCCCAGCATCACCAGCATGGGCAGCAGTCTCCGCTGCAGCCAGGCGGCCGCCCAGCGCCAGGCGGCGGCTGCCGGCGGGACCGGGGATGGGGCAGCGGGAGGGCTGGATCGGTCCATCGCCAGGCGTCCGGGGGGCTGTTCTCACTCTGACCCCCCCGGCTCCGCGGTGGCCAGCAGCTGGCCGATCAGGTAGAGCGAGCCGGCAACGATCACCGGACCATGGGTGGGTCCGGCCATGGCCCCCTCGCCGGCGGCCGCGTGGATGGCGCCGGCGGCATCCGGTGCCGCCTGCAGCTGCTCGGCCAGGGGGGCTGCAGGCCCGGCGCGCAGGGTTTCGTTCAGCTGCGCCAGCGTCCAGCTGGCGTGCCCCGGCACCGGCACGATCCAGGCCCGGTCGCCGGGGCCCAGCAGGGCCTCCAGAATCTGCGGCCCCTCCTTGCTGGCCAGCATCCCCAGCACCCACCGCCGCGGCCCCGGCGGCAGCCCGTGGCGCGCGGGGTCGGCATCCAGCTCTCGGCGCAGGGCACGGGCCGAGGCGGGGTTGTGGGCGCCGTCGAGGAGCAGGGGAATCCCCCGCCAGCGCCGTCGCTCCAGCCGGCCGGGCCAGCGGGCGGCGGCGAAGCCGCGGGCGATGGCGGCGTCGCTGATCGACCAGCCCCGTTCGGCCAGGGCCCGCAGCATGCCCAGGGCCACGGCGCCGTTGTGGGCCTGCACCGCCCCGTGCAGCCCGAGGGGCCAGCGCCGGCGGTCCAGCGGCGGCTGCCAGCGCAGGTCGGCCCCCACGGCTGCGGCCCGGGCGCGCAGCACGGCTTCCGCCTGGGGCTGCTGGGCCGCGCTGATGGCCACGGCTCCGGTCTGCAGGATGCCCGCCTTCTCGGTCGCGATCGCGGCCACGTCCGGCCCCAGCACCTCGGCGTGATCCAGGTCGATCGCCCCGAAGCCCACCACCTCCCGGCCGGGATGGCAGCTGGTGGCATCCAACCGTCCGCCCAGCCCCACCTCCAGCACCACCAGCTCCTGGCCGCTGTCGGCGAAGGCCAGGAAGGCCGCCGCCGTCACCAGCTCGAAGGGCGTCAGTCGGTGACGGCGGGCCGCTGGCCCGGCGGTCAGCAGGTGCCGCCGCAGCTCGGCGGCGGCGATCGGGTCGCGCCCCAGCCGGATGCGCTCGGTCCAGCTCACCAGATGGGGCGAGGTGTAGAGCCCGGCCCGGATGCCGGCGGCCAGCAGGGCCTCGTGCACCAGGGTGCAGATCGAGCCCTTGCCGTTGGTGCCCGCCACCTGCACGGCCGCGAAGCGCCGCTCCGGATGGCCCAGTTCCGCCAGGGCGGCCCGCAGCCGCTCCAATCCCAGATCCACGCCGCGATGGCTGAAGGGCTCGATCAGGTCCGCGAAGGGATCGGCGGGCCCCAGGTGGGCTCCCTCAGGCAAGGCTGAGCAGGGCCCGCTCCAGGCGCTCCACCGCCAGACGCAGGTGCTTGGGCTTGATGGTGAGCGGCGGCACGAAGCGCACCACGCTGGCGCCGGCCGGCACCAGCAGCAGCCGCTCGGCCAGGGCGGCCTTCACCACCTCCGGGGCGCTGGGGGCCTCCGCACTCAGCACCAGTCCCCGCAGCAGGCCCCAGCCCCGCTGGCCGGCCAGCAGCAGGGGGTGACGGGTCACCAGGCCAGCGAGGAGTGCCTCGAGCTCCTCGCCCATCCGCTGCACGTGGACGAGCAGATCGCGTCTCTCGATCTCCGCCAGCACCGTGAGCCCGGCCCGGCAGGCGAAGGGGTTGCCGCCGAAGGTGCTGGCGTGGTCGCCGGGGCGGAAATGGTCCACGGCCTGTTTCACGGCCAGGGCGCCGATGGGGATGCCTCCGCCCAGGCCCTTGGCCAGGGTGAAGGCGTCGGGCTCCACCCCCAGCTGCTCGTAGCCCCAGAGGCGGCCGCTGCGGCCCACGCCGATCTGCACCTCATCGAAGATCAGCAGGATGCGGTGCTGATCGCAGAGCTCACGCAGGCGCTGGAAGAAGCCCCGGTCCCCGGGGTTCACGCCGCCCTCGCCCTGCAGCGGTTCCACCAGCACGGCCGCAACCCGGGGCCCCTCGGCCTCGCATTCGGCCAGCAGCGCCTCGAAGGCGGCGGTGTCGTTGTAGGGGAAGTAGCGGAAGCCCTGCACCATCGGCTCGAAACCCTGGTGGTAGCGGGGCTGACCGGTGGCGGTGACCGCCGCCAGGGTGCGGCCGTGGAAGCTGGCCTGGGCCGTGAGGATCAGGGGCGGCCGGCCATCGGCGCCGCTGATGCCCCGCACGAGGCCGGCGTGCTTGCGGGCCAGCTTGATGGCGGCCTCGTTGGCCTCGGCGCCGGAATTGCAGAAGAACACCCGGTCGAAGCAGCTGTGCGCGGTGATCGCCGCCGCCAGCTGCTCCTGCTCGGGAATCCGGTAGAGGTTGGAGACGTGCTGCAGGCGCCCCAGCTGGCGGCTGAGGACCTTGCGCAGGCGCCGGTCGCTGTGTCCGAGGGTGCACACGGCGATCCCGGCGACGCAGTCGAGGTAGCGGTCACCGTTCGTGTCCCACACCCACACCCCCTTGCCCCGGGTGAGTGCCACCGGGAAGCGGGCGTAGGTGTCCATCACCGGATGGACGGGTTGGCAAGGCTCTTCGCCGGACTCCGGGGGGCCTGGGGCCGTGGTGGCGATAGGAGCGGTGGGACTTGAACCCACATGCCCGAAGGCGCTCGATTTTGAGTCGAGTCCGTCTACCAATTCCGGCACGCTCCCAGTGCTGGGAGCTTAGGTGGGCAGGACGCCGTGGCCGGACCTGGCACTAGCCGGCAGGCGGGTGATCGATGCACCCACGGCGTTCAGCTTGGCTTCGAAGTCGGCGTAACCGCGATCGAGATACTCAAGCCCGAACACCTCGGTGATCCCCTGGGCCGCCAGGCCGGCCAGCACCATCGCGGCCGAGGCGCGCAGGTCGGTGCCCTGCACCGGCGCTCCGCTCAGGCGGGCGACGCCCTCGATGACGGCGGTGTTGCCCTGGCTGCGGATCGAGGCGCCCATGCGCTGCAGCTCGGCCACATGCTGCAGGCGGTTCTCGAAGATCGACTCGGTGACCATGCTGGTGCCCTCGGCGGTGGCCAGCAGACTCATGAACGGCGCCTGCAGATCGGTGGGGAAACCGGGGAACGGCTGGGTGCGCAGGTCGACGGCGGTGAGGTGCTCGGCGGAGAGGATGATGCCGTCGCCGTCGGTCTCGATCCGGCAGCCGGCCTGCTCGAGCTTGCTGAGCACGGCGCAGAGATGGGTGGGAATCACCGGAGCGACCCGCAGCCTGGAGCGGGTGATGGCGGCGGCGAGCAGGAAGGTGCCGGCCTCGATGCGGTCGGGAATCACGGCGTAGTCGGCACCGTGCAGGCGATCGACGCCGTCGATGAAGATCGTCGGGGTGCCGGCCCCGCGGACCCGGGCACCCATGGCGGTGAGCAGATCGGCCAGATCCACCACCTCAGGTTCAAGGGCGGCGTTCTCGATCACGGTCTCGCCGTCGGCGAGGGCCGCGGCCATCATCAGGGTCTCGGTGGCACCTACGCTCGGGCAGTCGAGCACGATCCGTGCACCCTGGAGGCGCCGGGTGGGACCGGGGATCGAGGCCGTGACCACACCGTGCTCGATGCTCACATGGGCGCCGAGGGCCTTCAGCCCCTTCACATGCTCCTCGACCGGGCGGCTGCCGATCTTGCAGCCGCCGGGCATCGGCACCCGCGCCGTGCCCATGCGCGCCAGCAGGGGGCCGATGCAGAAGAAGCTGGCCCTGAGGCTGTTGACCAGTTCGTAGGGGGCGGCGGAGGAGTGGATGCCGGAGCCGTCGAGTTCGAGCGCATCGCCCTTGCGCTCCACGCGCCCGCCCAGGCTGAACAGCATCTCACCCATGCCGGCGATGTCGGTGAGGGCCGGCACGTTGCGCAGACGGATCGGGTCGCGGGTGAGCAGGCAGGCGGCCATCAGCACGAGGGCCGAATTCTTGGCGCCGCTCACGCGCAGTTCGCCGCTCAGGCTGTGACCGCCTGAGATGCGCAGAAAGGGGCGATCGTTGGTCACAGGAGAGTCGCCCGCAGCGGCTGCGGACTGGGCGCTGGTGAGGACGTCGGCAGGCTGGGCGGCGACAGGCTGGGTGGATGGGGGCACAACGGTGGGGACGGCGCTCTGGCTCACGGTATGGACTGCCCCACGTCGCAATGTCGCCGCATGATGCCAACAAACGTCCAATCCGTCTAGACGGCCGCCGGGGGAACTGGCCGGGGCGCCGCAGCCTGCAGGCGGTCAGCGGAGGGCGGGCCGGCGATGTCCTACCCTTTGCAGGTCGCCTGAGGCGACAGCCACGCGGATGTGGCGGAATTGGTAGACGCGCTAGTTTCAGGTACTAGTGGCAGCAATGTCGTGGGAGTTCAAGTCTCCCCATCCGCACTTCTGTCCCAGGACGGCTCATTTCAATCCATAGTCTTGCCAGGCACGGCATAGCTTTGCCACTAAGTGCATAACCGTCCCCCCTCGTCCACGACATCCAGCGGGGTCTATCGGCCCCGGCCCGGAGCCTGATCGAGCGATGACCGCCAGGGCGGAGCAGATCACCAGCCGCCGCAATCCGCTGGTGCGGCGGTTGCGGGAGCTGCGCGAGGCCAGGGGCCGCCGGGAGCAGGGACTGCTGCTGCTGGAGGGCACCCACCTGCTGCAGGAGGTGCTGCGCCTGGGGCTCACGCCCCTCCACCTGCTGGCCAGCGAGGACTGGATGGCGGGCCATGCCGAGCTGCTGCGGCGGTTGCCTGCGGACTGCCGGCCCCAGCCGGTGACGCGGGAGGTGCTCGAAGCCCTGGCCACCACCCGCCATCCCGACGGGGTGGTGCTCACCCTGGCGGCGCCGCAGCCCGCTCAGCCGGACTCAGGCCTGGGGCTGCCATCGGGCCTGGTGCTTGCGCTCGACACGGTGCAGGATCCCGGCAACCTCGGCACGCTGATGCGCACCGCCCTGGCCGCCGGGGTGGAGGCCCTGTGGCTGGCCGACGGGGCCGATCCTCTCCAGCCGAAGGTGCTGCGTGCATCGGCCGGCGCCGCTCTGGCTCTGCGTCTGCAACGGGTCAGTCGCCCGGCGCTGACCGCCCATCTGCGCTCGCTGACCACCGCCGGCGGGGTGCAGCTCGTGGCCGCCCAGCCCCCCCACAGCGGCGCTCCGCCCTACTGGAGCCTGGACTGGTGCTGTCCCACGGTGCTGCTGCTCGGCAGCGAGGGGGCAGGGCTGGCCCCGGAGCTGCTGGCGCTGGCCACGCACCTGGTGACCATCCCCCATGACGCCGCGGTGGAGTCGCTCAACGTGGCCGTGGCGGCGGCGCCCCTGCTGCTGGAGCGCCTGCGTCAGCAGGCCGGCGGCTGACGCCCAACCCCGCAGGGGAGAGAATGCCGGCCAGCTGAACAGTGGCCCCGGTGAGCGCAGCCCCCTCCATCTCTTCCGGTTCTCCAGGCGCCTTTGATTTCGACGTGATCGTGATCGGGGCCGGCTACGGCGGCTTCGATGCGGCCAAGCACGCGGCGGAGCACGGGCTCAGCGTGGCGATCGTGGAATCGCGCGACATGGGCGGCACCTGCGTGAATCGCGGCTGCGTGCCGTCGAAGGCCCTGCTGGCCGCCAGTGGCCGGGTGCGGGAGCTGGCTGACGCCGAGCACCTGGCCGGCTTCGGCATCCACGCCGCGCCGGTGCGCTTCGAGCGCCAGAAGATCGCCGACCACGCCAACCAGCTGGTGGCCACGATCCGCACCAACCTCACCAAGACCCTGGAGCGGGCCGGCGCCACGATCCTGCGCGGCAAGGGGCGCCTGGCAGGCCACCAGCAGGTGACGGTGCGCGAGAGCGGCAGCGGCGTGGAGCGCACCTATTCGGCCCGCGACGTGATCCTCGCCACGGGCTCGGAGCCGTTCGTGCCGCGCGGCATCGAGACCGACGGCCGCACCGTGTTCACCAGCGACGAGGCGGTGAGCCTGGAGTGGCTGCCCCGCTGGCTGGCGATCATCGGCAGCGGCTACATCGGCCTGGAATTCGCCGATGTGTACACCGCCCTGGGCTGTGAGGTGACCATGATCGAGGCCCTCGATCGGGTGATGCCCACCTTCGATCCCGACATCGCCAAGATCGCCGCCCGCAACCTGATCGACGGCCGCGACATCGATGCCCGTGCCGGCCTGCTGGCCCGCAAGGTGACCCCCGGCTGCCCGGTGACGATCGAGCTGGCCGACATGCAGACCAAGGAGCTGGTGGAGACCCTGGAGGTGGATGCGGTGCTGGTGGCCACCGGCCGGGTGCCGAGCAGCGCCGAGCTCAACCTGGCGGCCCTGGGTGTGGAGACCGAGCGGGGCTTCATCCCCGTGGACGACCACATGCGGGTGCTGGTGGGCGGTGAGCCCGTGCCCCACCTCTGGGCCGTGGGCGATGTGACCGGCAAGATGATGCTGGCCCACACCGCCGCCGCCCAGGGCACGGTGGCGATCGACAACATCCTGGGTCACGCCCGCCGCATCGACTACCGCTCGATTCCCGCGGCCACCTTCACCCACCCCGAGATCAGCTCGGTGGGCCTGAGTGAGGCCGATGCCAAGGCCCTGGCGGAGAAGGAAGGCTTTGAGCTGGGCGCTGTGCGCAGCTACTTCAAGGCCAACTCCAAGGCTCTGGCCGAGTTGGAGAGCGACGGCCTGATGAAGCTGCTGTTCAACAAGGCCAGCGGCGAGGTGCTCGGCGCCCACATCTACGGCCTGCACGCCGCCGACCTGATCCAGGAGATCGCCAACGCCGTGGCCCGCCGCCAGAGCGTTGTGCAGCTGGCCAGCGAGGTGCACACCCACCCCACCCTCAGCGAGGTGGTGGAAGTGGCCTACAAGCAGGCGGCCATGGCTGTTGCCTAGTGCACAGGCTGTTGCCTAGCGCAAGTGGCTGTGGCCCGCCGCGCCTACGATCGGGTCCCCCTGCCCTGCACCGTTGGAGATCCGCCGCCGGCCCCCCAATCCCTCGGTGAAGGTGGCCCACCTCGAATATGCGATCCCCCACGCGGAGGCGGAACCCCGCTCCATCCTCGAGAAGATCGTCTGGGAGAAGGACCGCGAGGTGGCCAGCGCCCGCGAGCGGGTGAGCCTCGAGCAGCTGCGCAGCCAGGTGGCCGAGCTGCCGCCCACCCGCGACTTCATCGCCGCCCTGCGCGCCAGCTGCCGCAAGCCCGCGGTGATCGCGGAGGTGAAGAAGGCCAGCCCCAGCAAGGGGGTGATCCGCGCCGATTTCGACCCCGAGGCCATTGCCCGGGACTACGCCGCCGGCGGCGCCAGCTGCCTGTCGGTGCTCACCGACAAGGCCTTCTTCCAGGGGGGCTTCGAGGTGCTGGTGCAGGTGCGCCAGGTGGTGGATCTGCCCCTGCTCTGCAAGGACTTCATCCTCACGCCCTATCAGCTCTACCAGGCGCGGGCGGCCGGGGCTGACGCGGCCCTGCTGATTGCCGCCATCCTCAGCGACGCCGACCTGGCCTATCTGCTCAAGGCGGCCCGCGGCCTCGGCCTCACCCCCCTGGTGGAGGTGCACGACGCCGCCGAGATGGAGCGGGTGCTGGCCCTCGACGGGGTGCAGCTGATCGGCATCAACAACCGCGATCTCACCACCTTCCACACCGATCTGGCCACCACCGAGGGGCTGATGGAGCGCTTCGGCGCGGCGCTGCGCTCCAGGGGCTGCCTGCTGGTGAGCGAGTCGGGGCTGTTCAGCCGCGAAGACCTGGACCGTGCCCTCGACGCCGGCGCCGACGCCGTGCTGGTGGGTGAGGCGCTGATGCGCCAGAGCGATGTGGCCGCCGCGCTGCAGCAGCTGATCGAGGGCTGAGCGTGGTCCGGCTGCCGGTGCGCCGGCCCTAAGGTGGAGCAACCCGCAGGCGCATGGTGCAGTTCCAGGGCTCAAGGGACGAGCTGGATGCCATCCTCCGCGGCCTCGGCATCGCCTGCCACTGGGAACACAAGGGCGCCTTCGAGATGGCGGTGATCGATGACGGGGTGAGCAACCTGAAGCTGAACTGGTGGCCCGCCTCCGGTGAGATCCAGCTGGTGGGCGATCCGGCTCAGCGGCTGCCCCTGATCCAGCGGCTCGAGCCTCTGCTGGCCTGACTGCGGCCCGTGGCGGACTACGACCTGGTGGTGGTGGGCGCCGGTCCGGCCGGCGCCGTGGCGGCCGCCACCGCCGCCCGCGGCGGCCTGCGAGTGGCCTTGCTGGAGAAGCGCCGGCTGCCGCGCCACAAGCCCTGCGGTGGCGGCATGCCCGTGCCCGTGCAGCGCGAGCTCCTGGGTCTGGTGCCGGAGGCGGTGATCGACACCCGCGTGCGCTGCATGCGGCACAGCTGGTGTTTCCGGGAGGCCGTCGAGGCCCCCATCGATCCGCCCGGCACTCCGGCCGCACGGTCGCGCGCGCTGTGGATGGTGCAGCGCCCGCGCTTCGATCAGGCCCTGGTGCAGCGTGCCGTGGCGGCCGGGGCCACGCTGCTGGAGAGTCATGCCTTCAAGGCTCTGCAGCCCACGGCCGCCGGGGTGGAGCTGCGGGTGGACAGGGGGATGGCGGCGGACCGGGGCGCGGCCCCCGCCACCCTGCGGGCGCGCCATGTGATCGGCGCCGACGGGGCAGCCGGCGGCGTCGCCGCCAGCGTGGGTCTGCGCAGTTCGCCCCGGGTGGCGCTGGCGATCGAGCTGGAGGTGCCCCACCGCTGGGATCCGGCCGATCCACTGCTGCGGCCGGATCGTCTCCACCTCGACTACGGCGTGCTGCGCCGGGGCTATGCCTGGGTGTTCCCCAAGGCCGACCACCTCAACATCGGCGCCGGTGTGTTCCATGCCCGCCACCGCGACGTGCGCCGGGATCCGGGGGCGCGGCAGCGGATCCGGGCCGCGATCGAGGCCTACGCCGCCGCCCTTGGGGTGGACCCGTCCCGGCTGGCCGGGCTGCGGGCCCATGCCCATCCGCTGCCTTTCTGGGATGGCCCCGAGCCGCTGCACAGCCCCGACGGGCGGGTGCTGCTGGTGGGGGATGCGGCCGGGCTGATCAACCCCCTGTTCGGCGATGGCCTGTTCCACGCCATCCGCAGCGGCCGGCTGGCTGCTGAGGCGTTGCTGGCGGGGGACCCCTGCAGCCACACCGCCCGGGTGCATGACGAGCTGGCCTCCGATTTCGAGGCGGCCCGGCGCCTGGCACGGATCTTCTACGGATTGCCCGGCCTCACCTACCGCTATGGCATCAGCCGGCCCGCCTCCACCGCGGTGGCGGTGCGCCTGCTCGGCGGCGAGATCCCCTTCCGGGGGCTGGGCCGTCGGGCCCTGCGCCGCATCGGCCGGGGCCTGCTGGGGGAGGCGCGTCGTGCCCTGCCCCACACCTGAGCGCCGGCGGGCATGAAAAAGCGCCCCGCAACCCGTGCGGGACGCTGATGCGGAACGCGGGCTGGTTCAGACCTTGCGGGAGTAGTACTCCACCACCAGCAGTTCGTTGATCTCGAGGGCGACCCACTCGCGCTCGCACCTGCCGTTCACCTTGGCGCTGAGTTTGGCCTTGTCGAACTCGAGGTGGGGCGGGATGTTGGCCAGACCTGGGAACTCCAGGTTGCCCTCGGCCAGTTTCTTGCTCTGCTTGCGCTCGCGGATGGCCACCACGTCGCCGGGCTTGCACTGGTAGCTGGCGATGTCCACGACGCGGCCGTTCACGGTCACGTGGCCGTGGTTCACGAGCTGACGGGCGCCGGGCACGGTGGGACCGAAGCCGAGGCGGAAACAGATGTTGTCGAGACGGTTCTCGAGCAGCTTGAGCAGGTTGGTTCCGGTGGAACCGCCCTGGGCACGGGCTTTCTTGACGTAGCGGACGAGCTGCCGCTCGGAGATGCCGTAGTTGAAGCGAAGCTTCTGCTTCTCTTCCAGGCGGATGGCGTATTCGGAGCGCTTGCGACGGGCTTGGCCGTGCTGACCGGGGGGATAAGACCGCTTGGCGGACTTACGGGTGAGACCGGGAAGGTCTCCCAAGCGCCGCGTGATCCTCAGGCGAGGGCCGCGGTAGCGAGACATGAAGACGGTTCGAAGGACAGGTCGCTGGCGCCGCCCTGCCCGGGCCATGCTGGGATGGTCTCCCGCTGGCCTTGCGTTGCAGCGCCAACGTTCGATCCTATCCGTCGGCCCCCGGGGGCTCGGCCTGACCCCCAGCCCCGGGCTGGCTGCAGTGGCCGGCGCCGACAGCGGCCCGGCCACCCGGCTGGTGGCGCTGCTGCTGCTCGCCCTGATCGGCTTCTACCGCCGCTGGATCTCGCCCCTGCTCGGCCCCCGCTGCCGCTTCATCCCCAGCTGCAGCGCCTACGGCCTGGAGGCGATCAGCCGCCACGGTCCCTGGCGGGGCGGCTGGCTCACCCTGCGCCGGCTGCTGCGCTGCCATCCCTTCAGCCCCTGCGGCTGCGACCCGGTGCCGGACGCGTGAGCCGCTCCCTGTCGCTGCTGCTCTACAGCCGCGCCGGCTGCTGCCTGTGCGAGGGGCTCGAAGTGAAGCTGCTGGCCCTCGAGCCTGCGCCGGAGCTGACCGTGGTGGACGTGGACCGGGACCCCGCCCTCCAGGCCCGCTACGGACTCGAGGTGCCGGTGCTGCTGCACTGCCGGGATGGGGCGCAACCCGTGCAGCTCCCGCGGGTGCCGCCCCGGCTCCAGGGCCAGCCCCTGCGCAGCTGGCTGGACCGCCACTGCTCCGGCTGAGGGGCCGGGCGGTGAGGGGCCGGGCGCAGGGAGGGCTGGGGCACTAGAAAGGCGCATCCGCACCCGGTGGGTCATGGCCTTCTCCCTTCATTCCCTTCTTCGCCAGGTGGGTCTGGAGGTGCCGGCCGCCCTCGCGGATGCACAGGTCGAGAGCATCAGCTGCGATTCACGCCGCCTCGGCCCCGGCACCCTGTTCGTGGGGCTTCCCGGCACCCGTGTCGATGGGGGACGGTACTGGCGTCAGGCGCTTGCCGCCGGCGCCGCCGCCGCCGTGGTCGGTCCGGCGGCGGCGGATGCGGATCCACCCGCCGCCGAGGACCCCGTGCTGGTGGTGGAGGAGCCGGTGACGCGCTGGGCCGGACAGCTGGCGGCGGCCTTCTGGGGCCAGCCCAGCCAGCGGCTGGCGCTGATCGGCGTGACCGGCACCAACGGCAAGACCACCACCACCCATCTGATCGAGCATCTGGCCGATGCCGCCGGCCACCCCTCAGCCCTGTTCGGCACCCTGGTGAACCGCTGGCCCGGCCACTGCGTCACCGCCCAGCACACCACCGGCTTCGCCGATCTTCTGCAGGCCCAGCTGAGCCAGGCCGTCGAGGCGGGGGCAGGCATCGGGGCGATGGAGGTGAGCTCCCACGCCCTCGACCAGCAGCGGGTGGCGGGCTGCCGTTTCGCCGGGGCGGTGTTCACCAACCTCACCCAGGACCATCTGGACTACCACCCCTCGATGGAGGCCTATTTCGAGGCGAAGGCGCTGCTCTTCGCCGAGCCCCTGCTCCCCGCCGACGGGCGGCCCAGGGCCGTGGTGAACAGCGACGACCCCTGGGGGGCCCGGCTGGCGCAGGGGCTCGGTCCGGCCTGCTGGCGCAGTTCCCTGGAGGATCCGCAGGCGGAGCTGTTCATCGATTGCCTGGAGATGGACAGCGAGGGGGTGAGCGGCCGGCTGCGCACACCCCTGGGGGAGGGCCGCTTCCGCTCCCCACTGGTGGGCCGTTTCAACCTGATGAACCTGCTCCAGGCCGTGGGGGCCCTCCAGCAGCAGGGCCTCCCCCTGGCCCGGCTGCTGGAGGGCGTCGCCGGGTTCCGGGGGGTGCCCGGGCGGATGGAGCGGGTGAGCGCCGGCGCCGCCGAAGGACGGCCCGCGGTGCTGGTGGACTACGCCCACACTCCCGACGGTCTGGAGAACGCCCTGCTGGCCTGCCGGCCCTTCAGCGGCGGGCGGCTGATCTGCGTGTTCGGCTGCGGCGGCGACCGCGACCGCAGCAAGCGGCCCCAGATGGGCGCCATCGCCGCCCGCCTGGCCGACCGGGTGGTCGTGACCTCCGACAATCCGCGCACCGAGGATCCCCAGCGGATCCTCGAGGACGTGCTGGCGGGCATCCCGGCGGGCACCGACCTCCAGGTCGATGCCGACCGGGCGTCGGCCATCGCCTCCGCCATCGCCGCTGCCGCCGCGGACGATCTGGTGCTGATCGCCGGCAAGGGGCACGAGGACTACCAGATCCTCGGCACCACCAAGGTGCATTTCGACGACCGGGAGGAGGCCGAGAGGGCGCTGCGCCTCCGCATCGGCGCCTGAGCCCGGGCCGGACAGGAATCGCGCACCTTGGCCGGGGAGGCGAGAGCCGATCGGTACCATGCTGCCGATTTGAGCGCCCGCAATGGCTTCTGCACCACCCATGTCCAGGCGGTTCCTGGCGGAACTGATCGGCACCTTCTGGCTGGTGCTCGGCGGTTGCGGCAGCGCGGTGCTGGCCGCCGTCTTCCCCTACGCACAGTCCGATGCCAACCCTCTCGGCCTCGGTTTCCTCGGTGTGGCCCTCGCCTTCGGCCTCACGGTGCTCACGATGGCCTATGCCATCGGTCACATCTCGGGCTGCCACATCAATCCGGCGGTGAGCTTCGGCCTCTGGGCCAGTGGCCGCATGCCCGGTTCCCACCTGCTTCCCTACATCGTGGCCCAGGTGCTGGGTGCCACGATCGCCGGTGGCCTGATCTATGTGGTCGCCAGCGGTCGCCCCGGCTTCGAACTCTCCGGCTCAAACCCGCTTGCGACCAATGGCTTCGGTGCCCACTCGCCGGGTGGCTACGGGTTGATGTCGGCGCTCGTGATCGAGGTGGTGCTCACCTTCATCTTCCTGCTGGTGATCCTGGGCTGCACCCATCGGGACGCGATTGCAAGCATGGCTGGCGTGCCCATCGGGCTGTCCCTCACCCTCATTCACCTGATCAGCATTCCGGTCACCAACACCTCGGTGAACCCTGCCCGCAGCACCGGCGTGGCCCTCTGGGTCGGGGGCAGCGCCACGGCCCAGCTGTGGCTGTTCTGGGTGGCGCCGATCGCCGGCGCCCTTCTGGCCGGATGGGTGCAACGTCACCTGCTGGAAGGCGGCAGCGCCGCCGACTGATCGACGAACTCCCCAGGGGCTGGCGGTGCCGGAAGGGCGGAGATCTGGGATGGGGGACCCGGTAGTGAACCAGCCCCTGCCGGCGTCCTGGTCAGCCGTGCCTCCGCTCCTGGCTCTTCAGACCCGCATAGCTCAGGGCCGCCAGGCCCACAGGCACCAGCAGCAGCCAGCCGCGTCTGCGATCCACCCGCAGTTCCTGGTAGACCTCCGTGTTGCTCTCCTTCGCCCCAGCAAACGGTGAATTCTTGGAGCTGTCCTTCGCCTCGCTGCCTTGCATCTGCTCGGGCACGCCGGCGGCGCCGTCCTGGTCCGGCTTGGTCGTTTCGTCCTGGCTTGCTGCGTAGGGAGAGTTCTTTTCGTTTGCAGCCGCTGGCGTCGGTCCCCCGGCGCTCTGCGCGGCCACGGGTGGCAGTGGCGCCGCAAGCAGGGCAAGACAGCTCACTCCGGCGGCGCAGGCGGTGAGGAGCAGGCCCTGGCCTGGGGAACGCGAGGGAGACATGGCGGCACTTCCGGTGACGCTCACACTCTGGCCAGACCACGCGTCCCTGGCAGCAGGATCGATCCTCCGGTGACCTGCTCCAGCAGCCTTGCTTCCCAAGCGCAGCATTCATGCTCAAGGTCCAGGACTCCCAGGCACCGGTTGATGACGGCGACCGGGGACGGACAGGAGCCGGTGACCTCCCGGCCCCGAACCAGACACCAACCAGCAGGGAATGCAGCTCGGGCCGCTGACGTCGACCTGGTTCCGGCAGGTTGCCACCACTCCAGCAGTGGTGAGGCTGCCCACGGCACGGGCAGGGTTTCTGGGAACTCATTCTTTGTTGCCGGAATCGAAAAATTGCTCGCCGATTCGCACGACAGCTCTAATCTTGAGCGTGCGCCAACTGGTTTCGAATTCCCGTGCCCGACCTGCCAAGCCTCGTAGCCTCCACGCTTGTCCCTTTCCTGTTCAAGGTCCTCGGGGCCGTTGCTCTCTGGATCGCCGGTAATTGGCTGATTCAGTTTGGGATGCGGATTCTGCGCCGCAGCCTGCGCAATGGCGCCCTCGATGCCACGGTCATCACCTACCTGCTGAACATCGCCGCTGCTGCGCTGCGGGTGATTCTGGTGGTGGCCATCCTTGGCTTCTTCGGGATCCAGACGGCCAGCTTTGCCGCTCTCCTGGCTGGTGCGGGTGTGGCGATCGGTGCCGCCTGGAGCGGCATGCTCGGCAACTTCGCCGCCGGTGTGTTTCTGCAGATCTTCAGGCCCTTCAGCGTGGGTGACTTCATCACGGCTGCCGGGGTGACAGGAACCGTGGAGGAGATCGGGATGTTCGTAACCTCCGTCCTGGCCCCGGATAACGTCCGCAACATCATCCCGAACAGCAAGCTCTTCTCGGATAACATTCAGAACTTTTCGGTTCACGATTATCGTCGTGTCGAGCTTGTGGCTCAGCTTGATAATTCTGCAGATGTGGGCCGGGCCATCAGCCTGCTCAAGGAAGGTCTCAAGCGCGTCCCCAATCAGTTCGAGGGTAAGGAGGGCGACGTGGAGGTGCTCGAGTTCACGGAGCGGGGTCCAAAGCTTGCCGTCCGTCCTTACACCCACACCGATAACTACTGGCAGGTCTATTTCGACACCAACCGCATGATCGTTGATGTGCTGGGCAGCAATGGATTCCCCGTGCCCAGAATCCCTGTGGCGATGGCCGGTAACAGTTCGAATTGATTTCGAACTGATCGACAGGCAGTTGATTCAGAGCCCTGGCTGGATTCCCGGCCAGGGTTCCTGATGTTTGGCCTCACGTTCGTGCAGGGCTCAGCTCCCCATCAGGCCGATCAGGTCACGGCCAGCTGTTCGGCGAGCGCGGCCATGAGCAGATCCAGGTCGTCTGCGGTGCTCGTGACGTGGGTGCAGGCCCGCAGGCAGTGGGGATCGTCGAGGCTGCGCAGCCAGATCCGCCGCTGCCCCAGACCGCCCACCACCGCCTCAGGTGCCTGGCCCGCCACGGTGAAGCTCACCAGCCCTGCCGGGGGTGGCACCTTCAGCAGCGGCACGACCCCCGGCATGTCCCCAAGCCGTTGCCAGAGCTCAGCCGCCAGGGAGCGGCTCCTCTGGAGCCGCTGTTCCGCATTGCCCTCGGCCTCCAGCAGTTCCAGGGAGCGGTTCAGCCCGGCGAACAGGGGCAGGCAGGAGGTGGCCACCTCGAAGCGGCGGGCATCGGCATGAAAGTCGCTCTCCGCCGAACCCTCCTGGCCAAGGCTGCGCCAGCCGATCAGCGTGGGCTGGGCTTCGGCCAGCAGCCGCCGCGACAGCGCCACCACCCCCAGTCCCTCCGGCCCGCAGCACCATTTGTGGCCGGTGCAGGCATAGATGTCCGCGGCGGCGGCGGCCGTCGCCACCGGGATCGACCCCAGCGACTGGGCCGCATCCACCAGCAGCCAGGGCCGGCGGGGATGAGCCCCGAGCCGTGCGGCCACCCGGTCGATGGGCATCACCTGGCCGGTGTTCCAGAGCAGATGGGAGAGCACCACCAGGCGGCTGGCTGGGGTGAGCGCCGCCTCCAGCCGCGCCATCAGGGCCGCAGCCGTTGCCTCCGGCCCCTCCAGCAGATCCCTCACCACCAGGGTGTGCAGCTCCAGTCCCTGCCTCCGGGCCAGCTCCCGGCAGGCCGCCACCACCCCCGGGTGCTCGCAGTCACTCACCAGCAGCTGATCGCCAGGGCGCCAGGGCAGACCCCAGAGGGGCAGCACGCAGCCGCTGGTGACGTTCTCGGTGAAGGCCAGCTGATCGGCGGGCACCCCCAGCCAGCCGGCGAGGCGCTGGCGCAGCGCGGCCATGGTCGCCTCAACGAGGGGCCATACCTCCGTGGTGAACGGTCCCAGCTCCTGGATCCGCTGCCAGGTGCTGGTGATGGCCTCCAGGCTGGGGGTTGGCAGGGGGCCCTGGCCGCCGTAGTTGAAGTAGGTCTTGTTCGCCAGTGCGGGCATCAGTGCCCGCAGGGCCTCTCCCTTCCTTCCGGCCGGGACGCCGGTAGGGTTGGGTCCACCACTGGATTCGCCCGTGACGTTGCCGGTCGGTGCCATCATCGATCGTCGCTGGGCCCGCAGTCTGCGACGTTTCGCCGGTGGCACCAAGGTGCGCTACTGGATCAACGGCCGGCCCCGGAAGCTGGCGGACGGCACCCGGCTGGAGCCGATCTCCAGGCCGGAAGCGCGGTTCATCCGCTCCACCCTGGCGGAAGTGGACCGGCTCACCGGCCTGCGCTTCGTGGAGACGGCCGGCCGCGCCAGCACCGCGATCGACTTCTATCGCGTGAAGAGCTTCACCGAGCCCGACCTGCTGGGTGAGATCACCCGCAACCGTGGCTGGTTCGACATCCGCTGGGAGAACAGGGCTGGCGATCGCCTCAGCGGCAGTGAGCGCTGGACGATCGTTCATGAGATCGGCCATGCCCTCGGCCTGGACCATCCCTACGGCAAGCCGTTTTCGCGTCGGTTTGACAGCAGTGACACCGTGATGTCCTACATCTATTCCGGTTCACCGGTGTCGGGTTTCACCAGCACCGATCGCGCCGCGCTGCTCGAGCTCTGGGGGGCTGGATGAGCCCATCGGGCCCAGCCATCCCCGGGAGCTGCCTCAGATGCTGCCGTAGGTGATCTGACAGGCGGTGTTGATCAGTTCCGCCTCGGCATAGGTGGTGGGCACCTCGCCGTTGAGCAGGCCGTCATCGCAGTCGGCCTGCATCTGGAAATGATTCGTGCCGTTGTTGACCACAAAGGTCACCAGCGTGTCATCCACTGGCTGCACCGTGCCGTAGTACAGCTGCCAGTTGCTGTTCGGCACCGCCAGCGTGGGTCGCGACTGGCGGATGGCGTTGTTCATGGCGTTGTTCACGATCAGCGCTGTCGTCAGAGCGTTCACGCCCCAGCCGAGCGCCTGGCCTGCCCACCAGCTCCAGTAGGGGTTGCTCGACGACTGGTACCAGCCACCGCCCCAGGGACGGGAGTAGCCCCAGTTGGAATTGCGCGCCCATGCCGGATAGCCGGCGTAAGCCGGCCTGTAGGTCACTGGAGTGACCCAGATGTTGCGGCGCGTGGTGTTGTAGCGGCGCCATTGATTGCGGTCCCAGGAGCTCCACTGCTGGCGCTTTCTGCCGCGGTCATGGCCGAGGTCATATCCCTTGCGGAAACCTTTCTGCTTGCCTTTGTCGAATCCCTCCTCGAACCCTCTGTCCCGCCCCTTCTCGAATCCTTTCTGCCTGCCTTTCTGAAGACCCTCCTGGCGGCCCTGTTCGTAGATCCGCTCGCGCTGCTTCTCGTTCAGCCGGTTGTTTGCCGGTTGGCCGGATCCTTGCTTCTGGCGATTCTGACGGTCTTGATCGGAGGACTTTTTCTGCTGAGACTTCGGCTTCTGCTGCTGGTGCTGCTGCCGATCCTGTTGTTTTTGAGGAGATCTCTGGTTGTCTGTTGACTTCTTCTTCTTTTTCTTCTTGTCGTCGTCATCATCTTTCTTCTCGGCAAGCAGCATCGGGCTGCCGGCAGGATTCAGACGCGACTCGGCTCGGTGAGATTGACCGGACTGTACGGCCGAAGGCAGGGCGGCAAGAGCCGGCAGCTGACCGGCGCTGGCCACCAGGGCCGCCATCAGCGCTGCTGACAAGCAGCTTCCGGGATTGCGCGGTGATGCCATCGGCGGAGCTCCTGGAGGGCGGGGCGGGATCACTTCAGCTTGCAGCCTCGCTGCTGGTGCCGCTAAATCGCGCCACCCAGCTGATCGATTGTCCATTTTGAACAGCTGGCCGCGTTGAGAACAGCTGTCCCGACCCCCGTTGTCGAGGGCTGGGCTCAGAGCAGCTGGCCGGCCATCACGGCCGCCACCGCCGAGAACAGCGTGATGCCCAGGGCCGTGAGAGGGTTCTGCCCCTGTGCCACGGCCACGCTGGTGACCACACCGGCACCGAGACTGGCCACGGCCAGCTGGGTGAACAGCTCACTGCGGTCGCGGGGAGTGGGGCTGGGGGTCACGGACAGCGGGCGGTTGAATCGACCGTAGGGGCGCTGCCCGTGCTGCACCCAGACCAGGCGTGGCCTTGTTACGCCGCGTCGGAGTTCGTCATACCGCGTAATCTCGACGCCGGCCGGGCCCGGCCGCCGCGGGCCCACTCCTGCAGGTGTTCCAGTTGTTCGCGGGCGGTGCGGGAGAGCGGCACCACCTGGGTGGCCGCCGCCACCAGGTCGGCCTCGGTGAATTCGCGACCCTCGGCGAAGGCCAGGTGCATGGCCTCGATCACGGTCTGCTCCAGCTCGGCACCGGAGAAGCCGGCGGTGCGGTCCACCAGCACCTCCAGTGGAATGCGGTGATCGGGCCGGCGACGGCGCAGCTGCAGATCGAGGATGGCGCGGCGCTCCTCGGGGCTGGGCAGATCCAGCAGGAAGATCTCGTCGAACCGCCCCTTGCGCAGCAGTTCGCCGGGCAGCCGCTCCACGGCATTGGCGGTGGCCACCACGAACACGGCGCTGGTCTTCTCCGCCATCCAGGTGAGCACGGTGCCCAGCACCCGCTGGCTGGTGCCGCCGTCGCTGCGGGAGTCGCCCCCGAAGCCCTTGTCGATCTCGTCGATCCAGAGCACGCAGGGGGCCATGGCCTCGGCCCGCTGGATCATCTCGCGGGTGCGGGCCTCGCTGGCGCCCACCAGCCCGGCGAACAGGCGGCCCACATCCAGGCGCAGCAGAGGCATGCCCCAGCTGTGGGCGATGGCCTTGGCGGTGAGCGACTTGCCGGTGCCCTGGGGGCCCACCAGCAGCACGCCCCGCGGCAGGGGCAGGCCATAGCGCTGGGCCTCGTCGCTGAAGGCCATGCGGCGCTGCTCCAGCCAGTGCTTGAGCGCCTTGAGTCCGCCGATGTCGGCGGGGGTGGCCTCGCTGGGGCAGTACTCCAGCAGCTCGCTCTTGGCGATGGCCTGGCGCTTCTCCTCCAGCACCTCGGCCAGATCCTCCTCGCTGAGGCGGCCGCGGCGGGCCAGGGCCCGGGCCGCCAGCTGGCGCACCCGCTGCTCGCTGAGGCCATGGCAGGCGGAGCTGAGCTGGGTCAGCACGCCGGAGGCCAGGGGCTGACCGCAGGCCGCGGCGATCGACCCCAGCAGGCGGCCGATCTCGGCGGCATCGGGAAGCGGCAGCTCCAGCACCGTGACGCTGTCGTCCAGCTCCTGGGGCAGCTGCCATTCCGGCGCCGTGATCACCAGCGTGCGGGGCGCCTGCCGCAGCTGCCCGGCCAGGTTGCGCAGGCGGCGGCAGATGCCCGCGTCCTCGCAGTAGCGGTGGAAGTCGCGCAGCAGCAGGATCGCGCCCTGGTCGGGGGGCAGGGCATCGAGGCAGGCCAGGGCCGCCATCGGATTGCGGGCCGCCTCCCCCTGGCGGTTGGGGGCGCCCTGGAGGCCGTCGATGAAATCCCAGCGCAGCAGGGTGCGGTTGCCCAGGCGCACCGCCGCCTGCTGCAGCAGCGCCTCCACACGCTCCTCCTCCAGGCTGCGGATCCAGAGAATCGGGGTGCGGGAACGGATCAGCAGGTCCAGCTGATCACACCAGCCGGGGGCGCTCATGGATCCGCCGGCGGCTGCTCGGAAGGCAGCCGCAGGGCCGCCAGGCCCGCCCACCGCGGATCAGTCCCAGCCTCGCTGCTGCCCCAGGCCGCCGGGCCGGGGCAGTCCGCGCCGCAGCGGTTCACCAGGGGCAGCTGGAGGCTGAGCTGCTCGAAGGTCCAGTGGGCCGGATCGAAGCTGCCGCGTGGGTCGATGGTCTCGTCGCCGGCATCGGGCTCCAGGTCGAGGGGGAGGTCATGGGCCTCAGGCTCGGGCTCGACCTCCGGCTCCCCGTCAGCCTGGCGGAGCCAGAGCAGCTCGCGGGTGCGGAAGCGGAGGGGGTGGTTGTACTGCTGCAGGCAGCGATCACAGCTGAGGGTGACGATCGTGTCCGCCTCGCCCTCCACCTCCAGCACGCTGCCGCGGTGCACGGCCCGCAGCCAGCCGCGCACGGGGGTGAGGCTGGCCAGCTCCGGCAGCCGGTGCTCCAGTTGCCAGGTGCGCCCTTCGGCCAGAGCCCGGAGGTCCTGGACGGGCACCGGGCGGAGCGGGGGAATCGCCGAGGAGCCTGCGGGGCGGCCGGGCATGGCGGCTACTTGCGGCTCTTGGGCTCGAACGGCAGACGGTCGCTGGGGGCGCCGCCCGTGGCACTGGCGCCAACGGTGACCGCCTGCTGCGCCAGCTGCTGATCGAGAATCTTCTGCAGGTTCTCAGGCAGGGCCTCACGGGTGAGCAGGAAGGTCTGCAGAGCCTGGAAGATGTTGGCCACGACCATGTAGAGCAGGACCCCGGCCGGCAGCGGGAAGAACAGGAACATCGCCGTGATCATCACCGGCGTGATCTTGTTGGCGGTGGCCTGCTGGGGGTTGGGGGGCATCCCCATGCCCGAGAGGATCTGGGAGAGGAAGAGCGTGGCGCCGAAGGCCGCCACGAGGATGGCGATGTCCCAGTTGACCCCGCCATCGCCCATGAAGCCCACCCGGCCCAGGGCCTGGATGAACAGGAAGCCGCTGCGGGCGGCCAGGCCGGGAATCGTGCCCTCCACAGTGGCATCGCCCGGCGCCAGGGCGGTGATGGTGCCATTGGCGTCCACACTCACCACGCCCTCGCCCTTGGTGACCTTCCAGGTGGGCTGGAAAGCGGCGCCCTGGTCGACGCCGCCGAGCACGGAGCTGAAACTCTCGCCGCTCTTGGTGTGCAGGCTCACCGTCTGCCGGTCACCCACACCCAGCTTGGTGCCGCCCTCGAGGCTGCCGATCACGGGCAGGTGGTTGGTGGCGGAGAGGAAGATGGAGTGGCTGGCGGTGTTGAAGGGCTTGGTCTCCACCGCGGCGATCTGATCGGCCGGCAGCACCTTGAGGTTGAAGGTGTAGGGCACGTCGGCGAACGGTGAGCCGCGCAGGGTGGCGAACAGGGCGAACAGGATCGGCATCTGCACCAGCAGGGGCAGGCAGCCCGCCAGCGGGCTGCCGAACTCCTTCATCAGCTTGCCCAGCTCCTCCTGCTGCTTCTGGGGGTTGTTGGCGTAGCGGCTCTTGATTTCGGCCTGGCGCTGCTGCATCACCGGCTGGGCGATGCGCATGCGGCGGGCGTTGCGGATCGAGCCGGCGCTCAGCGGGAACAGGGCCAGGCGGATCACCACGGTGAGGGCGATGATCGCCAGGCCGTAGCTGGGCACCAATCCGTAGAAGAAATCGAGGATCGGGATCAGCAGGTTGTCGGAGATGTAGCCGATCACGGCGGGGCGAGCTGGGGAGCAGGAGGTCAGCGTGGCTCAGTGTGCCTGAGCGCTGCGGGTGTGGGTCGCGGGGGGGGGGGGGGGCGGTGGGAGTTCAGGCGGCCATGCCCTTCGGTCGGGCGGCGGCGCTGCCGGCCTGGCGGCGCTCGTCGATGTAGGCCTCGACCTCGCGGAAACGCGGCACCGAGCGCATCTCGAGCTTGGCGCCATCCTTGAGCACCAGCACCATGTCGCCCCAGGCCCCGAAACCCCGGGGCACGCTGCGCACCTCGCGGATCTGGCTGTACACCACCTGGGTGCGGTCGCGGCCCATCCAACCGCCGTTCACCTCGATGCGCCGGCTGGTGATGCGGAACCGCAGCCACAGCGCCCGCACGATCGCCCCCACTGCGAAGGGGAGGCCGATCACGGTGAGGCCGAACAGCAGGTTGAGGATCAGATCGCCGCGGGCCGGTCCGCCCTCGTAGAACACGGTTTCCTGGATCGTCGGCTGGCTTGCGGCACTGCTCGGCTGGCTCATGGCGTCAGACCTGCCCGTTGCAGAAGGTCCCGGCATTCTCCCAGCAGGGCGTCACGGTCGCGTTCGGCGCTGCCGGGCCTGAGGCTGATCAGCAGCCACACCGGTCCCTCGGCCGTCGCGATCGGCTGGCTGAGCAGCTGCTGATGCAGCTGGCGGCGCAGGCGGTTGCGCCGCACCGCCCGCTTGTGCACCTTGCTGCTCACCACCACGCCGGCGCGCCAGGCGCTGGGTGGGTGGCGGCGCTGGCTGGGGGGGAGCAGGTCGGCACGGGCCGGCAGCCAGCGCAGCACCAAAAAAGGGCCGTGGCAGGCACGACCCTTGCGGTACAGGCAGCTGAAGACCCGCTGGCCGCGCAGCCGGTGCCGCTGGGGCAGGGCCATCGGCGCTGACGCTCAGGATCGGCGGCTCAGACCGCCAGGCGGGCACGGCCGCGGCGACGGCGGGCGCGGATCACGCGGCGGCCGGTGTGGGTGCGCATGCGCACGCGGAAGCCGGACACCCGCTTGCGCTTACGGCTGGTTCCCTCGAGTGTGCGCTTGGTCATGGCTCTGTGGTTGCCCCCCTCTGCCCGTCTGAAAATTTCGCAAGGGCCAACCTATCAGGCGGCGCTCAGCCGCCGCTGGGGTCGATCTGGATCAGCCAGCTGCCCAGATAGCCGGACACCGGCACGTCGCCCGGGGCCTGGGCCAGGGCGTTGAACTGGAACATGCCCACGTTGAAGGGGTTGAACAGGCGCATGTGCACCCCGATGGTCTCGGTGTCCGGCACCGGCACATCGGGGAAGATCTCCAGGGCCCGGCCATTCGCGCTCAGCTCGATCGTGGCCGGGATGGTGGCCTCGCAGCGGGTGCGGGCCAGCATGCCGCCCTCGCGCATCCTGCACAGCCGGACCCGGCTGGTGTCGATCGTGGAGTCGAAGTTCTCGGGGATCGTGACCGTGAGCTTGAGGATGGCGTTGTTGCGATCCCGGGGGCGCAGCATCAGGAAATAGTCCGCCCGCCGCAGGCGCTGGGTGTTGCTCAGGTAGTAGTACAGCCTGCGGTAGTCGCGGTTGTTCTCCCAGCGGAACTCCAGCAGACTCGGGGTTCCCTGGGCCAGGGCCGGCTGGGCGACCAGGCCGCCGGCCAGGCGTCCGAGCGGCTGCCCCGGGGTTGCCAGGGCAGCCAGGGCGATGCCTGTCACCCCAAGGCCGGCGACGGCGGTCAGCCGGGGCAGGCGGCGGCGCGGGCGTCCACTGGTGGGGTGCCCATCGGCACCAGGCTTCAGCTGGGTCCGGGGCGGAGGCAGAAAACCCATCGGAGAGGCTGCGGGCGGGAGGGCTGAACAGCAATTGTCTGCAGCACCCCGGGGCCATGGTGCCCACGGTGGCCGGCCCGCTAGCTGGCGCGGTCCGGCCGCAGTCGGCTCGCTTCGCGCAGGTAGGGGTGACAGACCGGGCGGTCGGCGTCCAGCCAGGCGTGGGCCAGCAGGCGGATGCAGCGGGGCAGGTCACCGGCCACGGCCATCTGCTGGCAGTCCAGCAGCGCCACCTGCTCCCATCCCTCCCGGCGGCGGGCGATGGCGGCCGGGAAGCAGGCATCCAGGTCGGCCGTGACCGAAAAGGTCACCGACACCACCCGCTCGCCGTGGAGGCCGTTGCGCTCCACCAGCACGTCCATCAGCTCGGCCACGGCCTCGCCGATCGCCTCGCTGGTGTTGGCCGTGGCGGTGGTGGCGCCGCGCAGGGCGCGCAGCTGCAGGGGAGCGTTCATGGGCGCCAGAGCCAGAGCGGCTGGCCGCTCCAGCCCAGCTCGAGGCTGAGGCCCTGGACCAGGGCCCGCAGCCTGGAACGGCCCGGGATCAGGCCGGCGAACCGCTTCGGCGGCGCGCCGAACTCAGTGGGCCGGGTGCGGTCGGGATTCAGACCCGCCAGCTCCGCCGCCAGTCTTCGGGCCCGCTCCTCGTCACCCAGTTCGTCCACCAGGCCGAGCTCCAGGGCCTGGGCACCGCTGAACACGCGGCCGTCGGCGAAGGCGCGCACCCTCTTCTCCGGCAGCCCCCGCCCCTCGGCCACCGCCGCCACGAACTGGCCGTAGCTGGAGTCGATCAGGTTCTGCAGCAGCTCCCGCTCGTCCTCGGTGAGGCCCCGATCCGGCGAGAGGATGTCCTTGTACAGGCCGCTCTTGACGGTCTCGAAGCTCACCCCGAGACGCTTGAGCAGCTTGGAGATGTTGTTGCCGCGCAGGATCACCCCGATCGAGCCGGTGATCGTGCCCGGGTTGGCCACCACCTTCTCGGCGGCCACGCCGATGTACACCCCGCCCGAGGCGGAGATGTTGCCGAAGCTCGCCACCACCCGACAGCCCTTCTGGCGCAGGCGCAGCAGGGCGGCGTGGATCTCCTGGCTGTCGCCCACGGTGCCGCCGGGGCTGTCGATGCGCAGCAGCAGGGCCGGACATTCGCGCTGCTCCACCTGCTGGATGGCCTTGAGCACGCGCTTGCGGGTGCCGCCGGCGATCGGTCCCTCGATGGCGATCCGGGCCAGGGTGCGGCGGGTCTTGCGGCGCCAGGGCCAGGGCATGCGCTGTGATTGGGACGTGGCTGGATCTTAAAAACCGGTCACCCGGTTTCCCGCTGCCCGCCCGTCCGTTGCCTCCCCCGTTGCGTCTCCTGGCCATGCTGCTGCCGTTCGCCCTCTGGGGCACGGCGATGGCGGCGATGCGGCCGCTGCTGGAGGGCGGCACGCCGCTGCAGGTGGCCAGCCTGCGGCTGCTGCCCGCCGGGGTGGTGGTGCTGCTGGCGGCGCTGGCCCTGCGCCGGCCCCTCGCCGTCGACCGCCGCGACTGGCCCTGGCTGCTCGCCTTCAGCGTCGTCGATGCCAGCCTGTTCCAGGGGCTGCTGGCCCGTGGTCTGGGCGAGACCGGCGCGGGCCTGGGATCGGTGCTGATCGACTCCCAGCCCCTGCTGGTGGCCCTGCTGGCCCGCAGCCTCTTCGGTGAGGCGATCAATCCGGTGGGCTGGCTTGGCCTGCTGCTGGGACTGCTGGGGATCCTCTGCCTCGGGCTGCCGGCACCGGTGCTGGGCCACTGGTGGCTGCAGGGGCCGATCGCATCCGGAGTGAAGCCCTGGAGCCATGGGGAGCTGTGGATGCTGGGGGCCGCCGCGGCGATGGCGGTGGGCACGGTGCTCTGCCGCTTCGCCACCCGCCACAGCGATCCGGTGGCCGTCACCGGCTGGCATCTGCTGCTGGGGGGGCTGCCGCTGCTGGTGCTGGCCGAGCTGCCGGTGCGTTCCGGCGCCCCCTGGCTGCCTCAGTGGTCGCCGGGGCAATGGGGGCTGATGGCCTATGCCGCCCTGCTGGGCAGCGCCCTGGCCTACGGCCTGTTCTTCTGGTTCGCCAGCCAGGGCGACCTCACCGGGTTCACGGCCCTCACCTTCCTCACCCCGGTGTTCGCCCTGCTCTGCGGCGTGCTCTGGCTGGAGGAGCAGCTGCAGCCCCTGCAGTGGCTGGGCGCCCTGCTGGCGCTGGGGTCGGTGCTGCTGATCAACCGCCGCCAGGTGCTCTGGCGGAGCCTCTGATGCGCATCCTGGTGGTGAGCACCCCGGTGGGGGCCCTGGGCAGCGGCCGCGGCGGCGGGGTGGAGATCACGGCCCTGGCGCTGGTGGCCGGCCTGCTGGACCGCGGCCACCGGCTCACCGTGCTGGCGGCTGAGGGCTCGCGGCTGCCGGAGTCCTGCTCGGGGGCCGTGATCTGGGGCGAGCGGGGCACGGATCAGCCCAGCTGGCAGCACAGGCCCCGCAACGCCCCGGTGGAGCTGCCAGCCGATGCCCTGCTGGGCCGGCTCTGGCGCCGGGCCCTGACCCACCAGGCCGGGTTCGACGTGATCCTCAACCTGGCCTACGACTGGCTGCCGCTCTGGCTCACGCCCCACACCGCCACGCCGCTGGCCCACCTGGTGAGCATGGGCTCGGTGGCTGCGGTGATGGATGCGGTGATCGCCGAGATCGCCCGCAGCCACCCCCGCCATCTGGCCTTCCACACCGCCGCCCAGGCGGCCGACTTCGATCTTCCCCAGCCGCCGCGTCTGGTGGGGAACGGCTTCGACCTCAGCCGCTATCAGTTTCAGGCCGAGCCCGAGCCCCTGCTGGGCTGGGCTGGGCGCATCGCGCCGGAGAAGGGGCTCGAGGACGCGGCGGCGGCCGCAGCCCGGCTGGGTCTGCCCCTGGTGGTGTGGGGCCTCGAGGAGGACGCCGCCTACGCGCGCCGGGTGGAGGCTTTGGTGCCGCCGGGCACCATCCACTGGCGGGGGTTCCTGCCCACCGAGCGGCTGCAGGCGGAGCTGGGGCGCTGCGCGGTGCTGCTCAACACGCCCAAGTGGAATGAGGCCTTCGGCAACGTGGTGGTGGAGGCCCTGGCCTGCGGCGTGCCCGTGGCGGCCTACGCCCGGGGCGGGCCGGCGGAGCTGGTGCAGGACGGGGTGACGGGGGTTCTGGCGGAGCCCGATGACGTGGACGCTCTGGTGGCGGCGGTGCGGCGGGCCCGGGGCCTGGACCGGCGCCGCTGCCGGGCCTGGGTGGAGGCCCACTGCTCCCAGCAGGCGTTCGCCGCCCGCATCGAGGACTGGCTGTCGGCCCTCGTCGAGGGGCACCGATAGGGTCGGGGCCGGCTCCTGCCATCGCCTCGCGTGTCACGCTCCGACGGCTTTCCTGCGCCTGCCCGTGGGTCTGAGGACGCGGCCCGGGCCGCCACCGGGCCCCGACCCGAGCCGGTGGCCGCCGGCCCGGCCCGGGGGGTGCTGCTGCTGAGCCTGGGGCTGGGGCTGCTGCTGTTCGTGTGGCAGCTGGGATCCACGGGCCTGGTGGATGAGACCCCGCCGCTGTTCGCGGCGTCGGCCCGGGCCATGGCCGAGACGGGCGACTGGCTGATCCCGCGGGTGAATGGCCTGCCCCGCTACGACAAGCCGCCGCTGGTGTACTGGGCGATGGGGCTGCTCTACGCCCTGCCCGGCCAGAACCAGTGGGATCCGCTGGGCACCTGGGCGGCCCGCCTGCCCTCGGCCCTGGCCACGGTGGTGGCGATGCAGGTGCTGGTGCACACCCTGCTGCTGTGGCCCCAGGCCCGGCGCCAGCGGGCCAGCGCCGCCCTGGCCGCAGGCCTGGCCTTCGCGCTCTCCCCCTTGGTGCTGCTGTGGGGACGGATCGCCGTCAGCGATGCCCTGCTCACCGGCACGCTGGCGGTGAGCCTGCTGCTGGCCTGGCGCAGCTACGCCAGCGGCGGACGCCGCTGGTGGGCCTCCTGGCTGGTGCTGGGTCTGGCCGTGCTCACCAAGGGGCCGGTGGCGGTGGTGCTGCTGGGCCTCACCCTGGTGCTGTTCGCCTGGCTGCAGGCCGACTGGCGCGGCCTGTGGCGGTGCCTGCGGCCGTTGCGGGGCCTGCTGCTCACTGTCCTGGTGGCCGTGCCCTGGTACGGGGCGGCCCTGGTGGTGGAGGGCGAGCCCTTCTGGCGCAGCTTCTTCGGATACCACAACCTGCAGCGCTTCACCGCGGTGGTGAACGACCATCAGGCCCCCTGGTGGTTCTTCGGCCTGATGCTGGTGCTGGCCAGCCTGCCGCTCACGCCGCTGCTGATGCAGGGTCTGGTGCGGGCCCTGCGCTCACCCGCCCCGCCGCCGGCCCTCTCGCTGCAGCGCTTCGCCGCCTGCTGGCTGCTGGCGGTGCTGCTGTTCTTCAGCCTGGCCGCCACCAAGCTGCCCAGCTACTGGCTGCCGGCCACCCCGGCGGCGGGGGTGCTGATCGCCCTCGCCGCCCAGCGCCGCCCCCGGCTGCCCTGGCGGCTGAGCCTGCTGCTGGCTCTGCTGCTGGCCGCCGCCCTGGCCGCCGCGCCGCTGTGGGTGCCCCTGATCGTCACGCCCGAGATGCCCGGGCTTCCGGCTCTGCTGCTGGCCGGCGGCCGGCTGACGGTGGCCGCGGTCTGCTTCCTGCTGGCCGCGGCGCTGGGGTTCATCGGCTGGCGGCGCGGCTCGGCGGCGGCGTTGCTGGCGCTGCAGTTGCCGCTGGTGCTGTTCGTGCCCCTGGCGCTGCTGCCGCTCTGGCACCTGGGCGACCAGCTGCGCGGCGAGCCGGTGCGGCGCCTGGCCGCGCTGGTGGGGGAGCGCACGCCGGCTGCCGAAGGTGGCGACCCCCTGGCGATGGTGGGCATGCTCAAGCCCTCCCTGCACTTCTATGGCCGCCGGGTGGTGATCTACGAGGGGGCCGAACCGGCGGGGCTGGTGAACCTGGCCGAACGGCTGGCCGGGGAGCGCCGCCAGGGCCAGGAGCCCAGCAGCGCCGCGCAGCGGCCCCAGGTGCTGCTGGTGATCGACGCCGACACCGCGTCCCGCGAGCACTGGCGCGGCCTGGAGCCCGAGCTGCTCGAGCAGGCGGGCATCTATCGCCTCTGGCGCCTCGACCGCCGCCGGCTGGAGCAGCGGGCCGCCCAGCTCCGCCGGGCCGGGGTGCGGGCCGACTGGCGCGATCCGCGGCCGGAGCGCTACTGAGGGACGGAGGATTCGGCCGCCGCCGCCAGCTGCCGACGCCGGCAGAAGCTGCAGTGCCCCCAGCGCGCCATCTCGCCGGCCGGTGCAGGACAGCCGCAGCCCGGGCAACTGGCCATGCCGTGCACATCCACCCGGCTGGGATGGCGGGCCCACACCAGGGCCTCCTCCTCGGCGCCGGGGGTGGCCGGCGGGGTGGGGTGATGCTGTTCGATGCGCAGATCCCGCAGCGCGAAGCCGGCCGCGCGCAGGGCCCCGAGCAGCTGATGGCGGTGGTACTGCAGGGCCTGCAGCCAGGGGCCCGGGGCGGCCCCCACCGTGAGCCTGGAGCCCTGCAGCCGCAGCGGCCGGCAGTGGGGGGCGAGCTGGGGACCCGCCAGCTGGGGCCAGCGCTGCCAGATGGCGGCCAGATGGCCCTGCTGCTGCCAGTCCCGCTGCAGCGACTCCAGGCAGCGGTCGAGGCCGGTGGCCCCCGGCCGGGGGGGTGGCATCAGCAGCGACAGCGTGCCCACACGGCGCGTGACGGCCTCCGGGCTGCTGCCACCGGCCGGTCCGCTGCGGCGGCGGCGGCGCTCAGGGGTGTTCGGTTCTCCCATGGGCGGCCCGGCGGTGCGCCGCGGCGGATGTGGTTAGCCTCAAGCATCGCCCCGTTCCCCTTCATGGGCTTCTTCGACCGCCTCAGCCGCCTGTTTCGCGCCAACGCCAACGCGGTGATCAGCAACATGGAGGACCCCGCGAAGATCCTCGACCAGTCGGTGGAGGACATGCAGCGGGATCTGGTGAAGCTGCGCCAGGCCGTGGCCACCGCGATCGCCAGCCAGAAGCGCATCCAGAACCAGGCCGAGCAGGCCGAGGCCCAGAGCAGAACCTGGTACGAACGGGCCGAACTGGCCTTGAAGAAGAACGAGGAGGATCTGGCCCGCGAAGCCCTCTCCCGGCGCAAGACCTACCAGGACACCGCCACGGCCCTGAACACCCAGCTCCAGAGCCAGTCGGCCCAGGTGGAGGGGCTGAAGAAGAGCCTGGTGGCGCTGGAGGCCAAGATCGCCGAGGCCAAGACCAAGAAGGACATGCTCAAGGCCCGGGCCCAGGCGGCCAAGGCCCAGGAGCAGCTCCAGAGCGCCGTGAACGGCCTGGGCACCGACAACGCCATGGCCGCCTTCGAGCGCATGGAGGAGAAGGTGCAGATCCTCGAGGCCCGCAGCCAGGCGGCCGCGGAACTGGCCGGCGCCGATCTGGAGAGCCAGTTCGCCGCCCTGCAGGGCAGCGACGTGGACGACGAGCTGGCCGCCCTCAAGAACCGCCTGGCGGGGGTTCCGGAAGAGCCGATCGCCCTGCCCGCCGAGGATGCCCCGGTGCCCCGGCTCGAGCCGGCCCAGGTGGCCGAGGTGGACGCGGAACTCCAGGAGCTCAAGCGCTCCATCGACCAGCTCTGAGGTCCCGGTGACGTGGGGGTGTCCGGCGGCGGCGGCCGGGCTCCATACAATCCAGCTTCGCCGTTGTCCGCCCTGTGCCCGCCGCCCAGCTCACCGACGCCAGTTTCGAGACCGAGGTGCTGCAGTCGTCCACGCCCTATCTCGTGGATGTCTGGGCCCAGTGGTGCGGTCCCTGCCGGCTGATGGCTCCGCTGATGGACTGGGCGGCCGCCGAATACGCCGGCCGTCTCACGGTGGGCAAGCTGGAGGCCGATCCCAATCCCGTCAGCCGTGACCGCATGAAGGTGCAGGGACTGCCCACCCTGGTGCTCTACAGGGGTGGCGAGGAGGTGGCCCGCCATGAGGGCGCCATGGCCCAGGCCCAGCTCAAGGCCTTCCTGGATGCCCATCTCTGAGCGCCTCAGCCGGCTTGGCAGCGGCGTCTTCGCCCGCAACGACCAGCGCAAGGCGGCCTATGGCCGCCGGGCCGCCGATCCGGGCGCCGCTCTGCCGCCCCTGCTCGACCTCTCCCTCGGCTCCACCGACCTGCAGCCTCCGGCCGTGGCGATCGAGGCCATCTCCGCCCATCTGGCCAGGCCGGAGAGTGCCGCCTACTGCCTCCATGCCGCCACCGCGCCTTTCCGCAGGGCGGTGGCGGGCTGGGCCCGGCGCCGCTTCGGGGTGGAGGTGGACGCCGATCGCGAGGTGCTGCTGCTGGTGGGGTCGCAGGAGGGCACGGCCCACCTGCCCCTGGCGGTGCTCAATCCCGGCGACGCGGCCCTGCTGCTCGACCCCTACTACCCCTCCCACATGGGGGGCCTGCACCTGGCTTCGGCCCGGCCGGTGCTGCTCCCCCTCGATGCGGCCAGCGGCTGGCGGCCCGACTTCGAGCGCCTGCCGGCCGTCCAGTGGGACAGCCTGAAGCTGATGGTGCTCGGCTTCCCCCACAACCCCACCGCCACCACCGGCGAGCAGGCCTGGCTGGATGCGGCGGTGGAGAAGGCCCTCGCCCACGGCATCGTGCTGGCCCACGACAATCCCTATGTGGACCTGGCCCTGGAGGGGGAGGCGCCGGCCCTGCTGCGCAACCCGGCCTGGCGGGAATGCGGCATCGAGTTCTTCTCCCTCTCCAAGAGCTGGTGCCTGGGCGGGTACCGGCTGGCCTTCGCGATCGGCGCCGAGTGGCTGATCACCGCCCTGCGCCAGCTCAAGGGGGTGGTGGATTTCAACCAGTCCCTGGCGCTTCAGGCCGGTGCCATCGCCGCCCTGGAGCGGGCCCCCGAGTGGCCGGAGCGGCTGCGAGCGGAATACCGCCGGCGCCGCGACGCCATGGCAACCGCCCTGGAGGCGGCCGGCTGGCCGGTGCGGCATCCCTCCATGGCCCTCTACCTCTGGCTGTCGTTGCCCCCCCAGGCCAGAGACCTGGCGTCGGAGGACTTCTGCGGCGCCCTGCTGGAGGGTACGGGAGTGGCGCTCACCCCCGGCAACGGCTTCGGGCCCGGGGGCGAGGGCTGGGTGCGGCTGGCGCTGGTGCACCCGCAGGCCGACCTCGAAGCCGGAGCCGAGCGCATCGGCCGCTGGCTGGCCCGCCGTTGACGGCGCCAGCTCGGCTCCCTGGTTCTGGTCCTGGTCCCTGGCGGCTGCGTCGTCTGCCGGTGTGCGCCAGCACCGAGATCGAGCTGGAGCGGTGGCTGGGCCGGCGCGGCGGCGGTCCCAGCGCCGGCGAGCCCCCCCTGGCGGTGGTGGCCAGGCGGCAACGCCATGGCCGCGGCCAGCTGGGACGCCACTGGCACTCGCCAGCCGGCGGCGTGTGGCTGAGCGCGGCCATGCCCTGGCCGGATCGGCCCTCAGCCGCCCTCGGCCTGGCGGTGGTGGTGGGCCTGGCGCTGGAACTGGAGGCTCTCGGCGTGGAACCGCGGATCAAGTGGCCCAACGATCTGCTGCTGGAGGGCCGCAAGCTGGCCGGAGTGCTGCCGCGGCTGCGGCTGCGAGGGGGTGCGGTGCGCTGGGCCCAGGTGGGAATCGGCATCAACGGCGTCAATCGCGCCCCTGCCGGTGCCATCGCCCTGGCGGAGGCCCTGGGGGGCGCGGGGCGTTTCCACCCCCAGGCCCGGCCGCGCCCGCTCGAGCGGCGCCTGCTGCGGGCCCTCGACTGGGCCTGCCGGCACGCCTCCTGCGGAGAGAGCGTGCGCCGGCTGGCGGAGGCCCGTCTGCTGCCCAGCCCCGAGGGGCTGCTCCATCACGGGGCCGTCTGGCAGGTGGAGGGTCTGGCCGTGGATGGCGGCCTGCGCCTGCGCCGGGGCCCCCTCAGCACGCGCCTGCAGCGGCGGTTCTGACGTCCCGGGCGGTCGTTCGGATAGGCGGCCCGTTCCGATAGGCCGCGGTTCCGATGTCAGGGGGTTTGTTTACAATCCGCCCGTCAGCTCTTCTCCGCGCCTGTCCGTGCCCCCTGTTCTCCGGCGGTTGGCGCCCCTGCGCGTGGGTGTTGCGCTGCTCAGCATTTCCAGCCTCGGGGTGGCGTGTCTGGGCCTTGCCCAGCGCGCGTCGGCAGAGCCACCGCTCACCGCCCCGGTCTCCAGCCCGCGCCCGGCCGCTGCCCCCGCCGCTGAGCCGATCCCCCAGCCTGCGCCCTTGCCCCCGGCGGCCCGACAGCCCGACATCCCCCCTGCTGCCGCAGAGCCCCTCAGGGCCCAGCCCAGACCTTCAGCGGCCTCGCCGGCAGACGTCTCCCCGCCGGCGGCCCGTCCCGCCCCAGCCCCCCTGCGCCTGGAGCCCGGCACCCTGGCCGCTCCTGAACCCCGCCGCTTCGACCGCTCCCTCGATGAGCTGGTGCGTGACGGCGTCGTGACCCAGAGCGAGCGCAACCGCATCCGCACGGGAGCCATGACCTCGCCCGTCACGGCTCCCGCCCACCGCCAGGCCTGTCGCAGTGGCGCGCTCTCCGAGCAGGAGTGCAGCACCGGTGTGGTGGTGCGCTGGCGGGGGCGCAACGAGAATCAGGCCTGGCCCCTGGATCCCTCCGACCCCGCGGCCCGCGAGGCGGCCCAGCAGGGCCTGGCCGCCGGCAGCAGCGGCTGGAGCGGGGTCATGGGCGACCCGCTCAGCACGACACCCCTCACGGTGCCGGTGAGTTCCCTGCTGATCGGCGATGGCAGCAGCCTCCGTCTCGCCGAGGTGTTCGCGGTCACTCCCCGCCCCGCGCCCGTGGCCGGCAACGGCAACCGCAGCCTGCTGTTACCGGTGATCGGCTCGGCGCTGAACACCAGCGGCTTCGGCTTCCGCCTGCATCCGATCCTGGGCAGCTGGCTGATGCATGCCGGAATCGATCTGGCGGCGCCCACGGGCACGCCGGTGGTGGCGGCCCTCACCGGCCGGGTCGTGAGCAGCGGCAATGCCGGCGGCTATGGCCTGGCGATCGAGCTCGAACACGACAACCCGCGCCGGCGCACCCTCTACGCCCACCTCAGTGAGCTCTATGTGAAACCGGGTGACCGCGTGCGCCAGGGCGAGGTGATCGGCCGCGTCGGCAGCACCGGGCTGAGCACTGGCCCGCACCTGCACTTCGAGCTGCGCCTGCCCGGCGATGGCGGCTGGGTGGCCGTCGACCCCGGCCCCTTCGACCAGGGCTCCAATCCCCTCAATCCCCTGGGCAGCGATGTGATCGCCCAGCTGATGGGCCAGCTGCTGCAGCGGCTGGAGCGGCCTGGTCTGCCCGGCGGCGAGGCGTCGTCGGTGGGGGGCTGAGCCGACGGCCCGATGGGCGTCAGCCGGTGATGCGCCCGTCGCGGAAGTGCACCACCTGTTCAGCCCGTGCCGCCACATCGTCCTCGTGGGTCACTATCACCACGGTGATGCCGCTGCGGTGCAGTTCGTCGAAGATCCCCAGCACCTCATCGGTGGTGCGTGAGTCCAGGGCGCCTGTGGGTTCGTCGGCCAGCAGCAGAGCCGGTTCGTTGATGATCGCCCGGGCGATCGCCACCCGTTGCTGCTGGCCGCCGGAGAGCTGGTTCGGTTTGTTGTGCAGACGCTGGCCCAGGCCCACCCGCTCCAGGGCCCGCTGGGCCCGCCGGTGGCGCTCTCCGGCGGGCACCCCGGCATAGACCATCGGCAGCATCACGTTCTCCAGGGCCGTGAGCTGGGGCAGCAGGTGGAACTGCTGGAACACGAACCCGAGCTCGCGGTTGCGCAGATCGGCCAGCTCATCGTCGCTGAGGGTCTCCACCGGCACCCCGTTGAGGCGGTAGCTGCCGCCACTGGGCCGGTCGAGGCAGCCGAGGATGTTCATCGCCGTGCTCTTGCCGGAGCCGGAGGCGCCCATCACGGCGAGGTAGTCCCCCTGGTTCACGCGCAGATCCAGGCCGTCGAGGGCACGCACCTCGGCGTCACCGCTGCCGTAGACCTTCTCCACACCGATCAGCTCGGCCACGGGAAGGTCCACGGCGGCCGATGGTTCAGCCAAGGGTGGCCTGGAGGATCGGTGTGCCGCTCACGCTCTGGCTGGCCCAGGTGAACAGGGGGCTGGAGAGGATGCCGCCCACGGCGGTGACGATCACGCAGCCCACAAGGGCGGCACGCAGGGAGGGCAGACCGGGCAGCGACCAGCTGATGGCGGGGTAGGCCTTCACCACATCGGAGGCCTCCTGGGGTTCCTTCACCACCATCATCTTGATCACCGAGATGTAGTAGTAGATCGACACCACCGATGTGAGCAGGCCCACCACCACCAGCAGGTACTGGCCATCGGCCCAGCCGGCGAAGAAGAGATAGATCTTGCCGAAGAAGCCGAGCATCGGCGGGATGCCGCCCAGCGACAGCAGGCAGAGGCTCAGGCCCAGGGTGATCAGCGGGTCCTTCTGGTAGAGGCCGGCGTAGTCGCTGATGCGATCGCTGCCGGTGCGCAGGGAGAAGAGAATGATGCAGGCGAAGGCGCCCAGGTTCATGAACAGGTAGGCGGCCATGTAGAGCACCATGGCGGCGTAGCCGTCCTCGGTGCCGCACACCAGGCCGATCATCACGAATCCCGCCTGGCCGATGGAGCTGTAGGCCAGCATGCGCTTCATCGAGGTCTGGGCCAGGGCCACCACGTTGCCGAGCACCATGCTCAGCACCGCCAGCACGGTGAACAGCAGTTTCCACTGCTCATCGAAGCTGCCGAAGCAGCCCACCAGGATGCGCAGGGCCAGGGCGAAACCGGCGGCCTTGGAGCCCACCGAAAGGAACGCCACCACCGGGGTCGGAGAGCCTTCGTAGACATCAGGGGTCCACTGGTGGAACGGTACGGCGGCGATCTTGAAGGCCACGGTGGCCAGCACGAACACCAGGGCCAGGGCCGCGATCGGACTGGCGCTGGTCTCAAGGGCGGCGCCCACGGCCTCGAGGCTGGTGGAGCCCCCGGTGAGGCCGTAGAGGAGGGAGGCCCCGTAGAGGAACACGGCCGCCGCCGCCGAGCCCACCAGGAGGTATTTCAGGGCCGCTTCTGAGCTGCGGGCGTCCCGCTTCATGTAGCCCGACAGCAGGTAACTGGCCACCGAGAGGGTTTCCAGCGACACGAAGATGCTGACCAGGTCGGTGGAGCCACACAGGAACATGGCCCCGAGCGTGGCGGCCAGCAGGATCGCTGCGTACTCGCCCACCGGCGTGCCGCTGCGCTCCACGTAGCGCCAGCTGAGCATCAGGGTGATCAGGGTGGACGCGGCCACCACGGCGCGGAAGGCGATGGCCAGGTTGTCGGCCAGGAAGCTGCCCAGGAACGAGGGCTGCAGGTCGGCGGGACTCCACTGCAGGGCCAGCAGCACCAGCGAGCCGCCCAGACCGGCGTAACTGAGGGGGGGAACCCAGTGGCTGGCGGCCTTCTCGCCGGCCAGGTCCACCAGCAGGCAGGCCACCAGGGCCAGCAGCACCGCAGCCTCCGGTGCGATCGCGCCGGCGTTGAGCTGCAGGGCCAGGCTGGAGACGCCTGTGCCGCTGCCGATGGCGTCGACCGCGGGGTTGGCCGCGGTGAGAAGGGCGCCGGGCAGGGACATCACAGCGGCTCTGGGGGCCAGGGTTTGTTGCGAGTGACTGTAGCCGCGCTGTTCAGGCTGCTCGGGTGGGGCCGCGGACCGCCGCCCTGGCCGGGTGGTGCGATAAAGAGGGAAGCGGTCGTCCACCTGCCTGTGGGTCACACCCTGGTCATCGTCGAGAGCCCCACGAAGGCCCGCACCATCCGTGCCTTTCTGCCCAAGGACTTCCGGGTGGAGGCCTCGATGGGTCACGTGCGTGACCTGCCCAACAACGCCGCCGAGATCCCGGCGGCCCACAAGGGCGAGAAGTGGGCCAACCTGGGCGTGAACACCGCCAACGCCTTCGAGCCTCTCTACGTGGTGCCGAAGGACAAGAAGAAGGTGGTGAAGGAACTCAAGGACGCCCTCAAGGGCGCCGACCAGCTGCTGCTGGCCACGGACGAAGACCGGGAAGGGGAGAGCATCAGCTGGCACCTGCTGCAGCTGCTCAACCCGAAGGTGCCGGTGAAGCGGATGGTGTTCCACGAGATCACCAAGGAGGCGATCGGACGGGCCCTGGAGCAGACCCGCGAGCTCGACATGGAGCTGGTGCACGCCCAGGAGACCCGCCGCATCCTCGACCGGCTGGTGGGCTACACCCTCTCGCCGCTGCTGTGGAAGAAGGTGGCGTGGGGGCTGAGTGCCGGCCGCGTCCAGTCGGTGGCGGTGCGCCTGCTCGTGCAGCGTGAGCGGGCCCGCCGGGCCTTCAGGAGCGGCAGCTACTGGGACCTCAGGGCCCGGCTGGAGCAGGGCGGCAGCGGCTTCGAGGCCAAGCTGAGCCAGCTGGGCGGCGTGAAGATCGCCGGCGGCTCCGATTTCGACGAGAACACCGGCGGCCTCAAGGCCGGCAGCAAGGTGCGCCTGCTGAGCGAGGCCGAGGCGCGCCAGCTGCGCGAGACCGTGCTCGCCGCCCCCTGGACCGTGGCGGCGGTGGAGGAGAAACCCACCGTGCGCAGGCCGGTGGCCCCCTTCACCACCAGCACCCTGCAGCAGGAGGCCAACCGCAAGCTGCGGCTCTCGGCCCGCGAAACCATGCGCACCGCCCAGGGGCTGTACGAGCGCGGTTTCATCACCTACATGCGCACCGACTCGGTGCACCTCAGCGAGCAGGCGATCAGCGCCGCCCGCAGCTGCGTGGGCGCCAAGTACGGCCAGGACTACCTGAGCCCCAGCCCGCGCCAGTTCTCCACCAAGGCCCGCAACGCCCAGGAGGCCCACGAGGCGATCCGGCCCGCCGGCGAGAGCTTCCGCGACCCCTCAGCCACCGGCCTCGACGGCCGCGACCTGGCCCTCTACGAACTGATCTGGAAGCGCACGGTGGCCTCCCAGATGGCCGACGCCAAGCTCACCATGCTCAGCGTGGATCTGGAGGTGGATGGGGGTGATCTGGGCCTCGCCAGCTTCCGCGCCAGCGGCAAGCGCATCGATTTTCCCGGCTTCTTCCGCGCCTACGTGGAGGGCTCCGACGACCCCGACGCGGCCCTGGAGGGTCAGGAGGTGCTGCTGCCGGCGCTCAAGGCCGGCGACAAGCCCGCCTGCAGGGAGGTGGAGGCCCTCGGCCACCAGACCCAGCCGCCGGCCCGCTACAGCGAGGCGGCCCTGGTGAAGATGCTCGAGAAAGAGGGCATCGGCCGTCCCTCCACCTACGCCTCGATCATCGGCACGATCGTCGACCGCGGCTACGCCACCCTGGCGAACAACGCCCTCACCCCCAGCTTCACCGCCTTCGCGGTGACGGCCCTGCTGGAGGAGCACTTCCCGGATCTGGTCGACACAGGCTTCACCGCCCGGATGGAGAACACCCTCGATGAGATCTCCCACGGCCAGGTGCAGTGGCTGCCCTACCTGGAGAGCTTCTACAAGGGCGAGAAGGGCCTGGAGACCCAGGTGGCCCAGCGTGAGGGCGACATCGATCCGGGCGTGTCGCGCACGGTGGAGCTGGAGGGCCTGCCCTGCGTGGTGCGCATCGGCCGCTTCGGCGCCTACCTGGAGGCCAAGCGCGTGGCCGACGACGGCACGGAGGAGCTGCTCAAGGCCACCCTGCCCCAGGAGATCACCCCGGCCGATCTCGATGCCGAGAAGGCCGAGCTGATTCTCAGGCAGAAGGCCGAGGGGCCGGAGGCCCTCGGGGAAGACCCGGAAACCGGCGAGCTGATCTATCTGCTCTTCGGCCAGTACGGCCCCTACCTGCAGCGGGGTCAGGTGAGCGATGAGAACCCCAAGCCCAAGCGGGCCTCCCTGCCCAAGGGCGTCAAGCCCGAGGAGCTCAAGCTCGAGGATGCCCTCGGCCTGCTGCGGCTGCCGCGCCAGCTGGGCGAGCACCCCGACGGCGGCCGGATCGAGGCCGGCCTGGGCCGCTTCGGGCCCTACGTGGTGCACCACAAGGGCAAGGGGGAGAAGGACTACCGCTCCCTCAAGGCCGAGGACGACGTGCTGATGGTGGGGCTCTCCCGCGCCCTGGAGCTGCTGGCCATGCCCAAGCGCGGCCGCGGAGGCCGCACGGCCCTGAAGGATCTGGGCACCCCCGAGGGGGCCGAGGAGGCGATCCAGCTGTTCGATGGCCCCTATGGCCTCTACGTGAAGCAGGGCAAGGTGAACGCCTCGCTGCCGGAGGGCACCACCGCCGACACGATCACCCTGGAGCAGGCGGTGGAGCTGCTGGCAGCCAAGGCGGCCAGCGGCAGCAGGAAGGGCCGCAGGAGCAGCACCAAGACGGGCACCGCCAAAACAGGCACCGCCAAATCAGGCACGGCCAAATCCAGCAGCGCCCGCACCAGTGCCGGCACCCCCGCCGCCCGCAAGGCTCCCTCCACCACCAAGACCGGCCGCCTGCGCGCCAGCGCCGTGCGGGTGATCAAGGCGGCCGACAGCTGATGGATCGCCGGCTGCCGCCGCTCCTCGTCCCCCTGGCTCTGGCCTTGACGGCCTGCAGCGGCACGCCCTTCGGCGAGCAGCTCAGCGGCAGCTTCCCCGAGGGCCAGGACGCCGCGGCTCCGGCTCCGGCCCCGGAGAGTCCTGCCGTGGGTTCCGGGCCCGGCACCGCGGCGGCTCCCGCCCCGGCGTCGCCCCCCGGTCAGTCCCCCGCTGCACCCCCTTCCCAGCCCCAGGCCGCCGCGCCGGTTCCTGCTGCTGGCTCGCCCCCGGCCCCGGTCGCCATGGCCCCGGCGCCCTACCGCCTCACCCTGCGCCTCACGGGGGCGGATCCCTCGGCCCCGGCCGAGGCCGTCACCCGGGCCCTGCGGGCGGCCGGACTGGCCTTCGAGGTGGAAGTGATCGAGCGGATTCCCGACGCCGCGGCTCCGGCCGCCCCGGCGAGTACCCCTGCACCGGATCCCGTCAGCCCTCCGGCCACCCGCTGATGGCCCCTCCTTCCGGCGGCCGGCTGAGCCCGCGCCAGGCGCGCCAGCTCATGGACACCGCCTACCTGGCCGCGGCCACCGCCCTGCTCTGGGTGGCCCTCTACTACCTCCCGGTGGGCAGTCCCCTGTTCCGGCTGGCCCTGCCCCTGCCGCTCACGCTGCTGCAGCTGCGCCACGGCTGGCGCTGCGCCGGGGAGGGCCTGGCCGTGACCACCCTGCTGCTGGTGGCCCTGATGGGGCCGATCCGTGGCCCGCTGGTGGTCTTCCCCTACGGACTGCTGGCCCTGTGGCTGGGCTGGTGCTGGCGGCGGCGCTGCAGCTGGTGGCTGAGCTGGGGCCTGGGCAGTGTCATCGGTGCCGCCGGCTTCCTGGTGCGGGTGGCGGTGCTGTCGGTGCTGGTGGGCGAGAACCTCTGGGTGGTGATCACCACCGCTGCCGCCGGGGTGCTGGAACGGCTCGCCGCGCCCCTCGGTCTTGCCGCCGCCGTGCAGCTGGACCAGGTGCAGTGGGCGGCCGTGCTGCTGGTGTGGGTGCAGAACGTGGTGATCGTGCTCACCCTGCACGCCGTGGCCTACTGGATCTTCCCCCGCCTGCAGGCGCCGATCTCCGAACCGCCCCGGGTGCTGCGCGCCCTGGTGGCGGTGGATCCGCTCTGAGCCGCCGCCATGGCTGTCTCCGGCGGCGCTTCGGCAGCGGCGGCCTCCCTGCCGCCGGAGACCTGGCAGCGCAGCCGGGTGCTGCTGCTGCTGGCCGCCACCGCCACCGCCGCGGTGCCCGGCATCTCCGCCGCCGGCGCCACCGCCGAGGCGCGCCGCAGCACCGCCGCCGCCGATGCCGAGCTGCTGGTGCTGGGCCCCGGGCGTCCGCCGGTGCATGCCCTGCCGCCCCTGCCGGCCGGGGTGAGCCCGGCCCTGATCAGCCATGTGGTGCTGGCGGAGCTGGGGCTCCTGCCCCGGCTGACGGTGGTGGACCTGGGCTGCGCCGTGGCCCCGGCCGTGCCCCACCTGCGCCTGCCCGCGGCGGAAGGCGGCGGACCGGCGGCCTGCCTGAGCGGGGGCCGCGCCCTGGGTGCCGCCCGGGCGGAGGCCCTGCTGCGCCGGGGGCGGTGCTGGGGCGAACGGCTGGATCCCCGCCAGCCCCTGGTGCTCGCCGAGTGCGTGCCGGGGGGCACCAGCACGGCTCTGGCGGTGCTGCGGGGTCTGGGGCTGGCGGCGGACGGCCTGGTGAGCGGCAGCCTGCGCCGCAGCGCCCATGGGCTCAAGGCCGGCCTGGTGAGGCGCGGTCTGACGGCCGCAGGGCTGCCGGCCGCGGGCGCCCATCCCGCCGCGGTGCTGGCGGCGCTGGGGGATCCGATGCAGCCCCTGGCGGCGGCGCTCACCCTGGCGGCGGTGGGCCGGGGGGTGCCGGTGCTGCTGGCGGGGGGCAGCCAGATGGCGGCGGTGCTGGCCCTGGCCCTGGCCCTGGCGCCCGCGGAGCGGCGCCCGCAGCTGGCCCGGGGCACCATCATCGCCACCACCGCCTGGGTGGCCGAGGAGGCCGGCAGCGATCTGCAGCGGCTGCTGGGCCTGATCGGCGAGCGCTGGCAGGTGAGCCCGCGGCTGGAGGTGGCGGGTCTGCGCTTTCACGGCTGCGCCAGCGCCGCCCTGCGCGACTACGAGCGCGGCTACGTCAAGGAGGGGGTGGGCGCCGGCGGCCTGGCCTGGCTGTGGCAGCGCTGCGGCCGGGACCCTCAAGAGCTGGCCCGGCTCTGCGACCGTGCCTGCGGGCGTCTGCTCGCCCACGCCGCCGACGCCGGCTCCGGAGCCGGTGCGTAGGGTCGGCCCCATGAGCCCTTCCGTTCCGGTCCTGCGCCGCCGCCAGCTGCTCCGGCTCGGTGCCGCTGGCCTGGGCCTGATGGCTCTGCCCACCGGGCTTGCCGGCTGCCGCCCCCAGCCCAGCGAGGAGCTGCTGCATGTCAGCGGTGCCCTGCCCGCCGCCTGGCTGCGTCTGCTGCCCCGGCCCTGGCGGGCCCGGCCGCTGCCGGAGCCCCAGGCCATCAGTGCCCGCCTCGCCGCCACCTCGGCGGCGCAGCCGCCACCGGCCCTGGTGGCCCTCGGGGATGGCTGGGCGACGGCCCTGCCGCCGCAGCGGTGGCGCCCGCTGCAGCTGGAGCCGCTGCTGGCCGGGCTGGCCGACTGGGCCAGGCCCGCCGCACGACTGTTCGCTGACGGCACGGCCCCCGCCGTGGCCTTCCCCTGGTCGTTCAGCCCCTGGGTGCTGGCGCTGCGCTCGCGGCCGGCCCTGGCCGCACGGGGCGAGGAGGGCTGGGACCTGCTGCTGGACCCCAGCCTGCGCGGCCGGCTGGTGCTGCCCTCCAGTCCGCGGCTGTGCATGGAGCTGATGGGCCGCGACTACGAGCGCATCGCAGCGCTGCGCCGCCAGCCCCTGGCCTACGACGACCGCCATGCCCTCAACCTGTTGCTGGGCGGGGAGGCCGAGGCGGCTGTGGTGCCCCTCCGGCCGCTGATCCCGCTGCTGCGCCGCGATCCCCGGCTGGCCGTGGTGCTGCCGGCTGCAGGCGCGCCCCTCAGCTGGCAGTTGCTGCTGCGGCCCCAGGGGGGGCAGGCCGCCCCACCCCAGGACTGGATGGAGCTGGCCCTGCAGCCGCCGCTGCTGCCGGCCCTGCTGCAGAACGGCTGGGTGCCGCCGCTGCCCCGCAGCGTGCTGGAGCCGCTGGCGGCACGCTTCCCGGATCCCATCGCCGCCCTGCTGCTGCCGCCGCAGGGGGTGCTGGAGCGCTGCTGGAGCCTGCCTCCCCTCAGCGTGCCCGAGCAGCTGGCCCTGCAGACGGTGTGGGACGCCGCCGCACCTCCCGCCTGAGCCGGCACTGCGCTGCCGTCAGGGCTCAGCCCCAGAGCCGCCGCCGCGGCGCGGCGGCCAGCCGGCGGTGGGTGTCGGCCAGCAGATCGGGGATGGGCAGCTGGTGCGGGCAGCGGGGCAGACAGGCGCCGCAGCGGCCGCAGGCCTCGGCGTTCAGCTCCTCCCACCAGTGGCCGGCGCGGCCAATGAGGTTGTAGCGCTCTTCGGCGAAGGCCTGCATGCCGTGTCCCACGGCCAGGTTGCGCAGGCGCAGCAGTTCAGGGATCGGCACGGCGTTGGGGCAGGGCAGGCAGGCGCGGCACTGGCCGCAGCGCTCGCTGCCCAGGCGCCCGCGCCCGGCGGCGGCCAGACGCTCGAGCGCAGCGCGCTGGGCCGGGGAGAGCCAGCTGGGCGCCTCTCCCTTGCGGGATCCAGAGCCCTCGCCAGCCGTCCGGGGTCCGGCGATGGCGGCGGCCCAGGCCAGATCGCCCGGCTGCTCCGCCCCCAGGCTCAGGGTGGAGATCCCCTGATCGAGCAGGAAGCGGTAGGCCAGCTCCAGGGGGTGGAACGGGGCGCAGTCGGCCAGCAGCTCCGGCGGCGGCTCGTACAGGCGGCCGCCCTTGTCGGCCGGGGAGATGGCAAGCACGCCGATGCCGCCGGCCAGGGCGGCGCGGGCGATGGCCAGGCGGGTCTGGTCGAACAGGTGCACGTGCAGGCTGCAGGCCGTGAAGCGGCCCGTGGCCAGGGCGGCCTCGATCAGGTCGTTGCTGCCGTGGCTGGTGAAGCCCACCTGGTGCACCAGGCCTTCGCCCTGGGCCCAGGCCAGCAGCTCAGCGCCCGGCCCCCGGGTGGCCCAGTGCAGGTGCTCGGGCCGGTTGAGGCCGTGCACCGCCAGGGTGCTGAGCCGGGGGACGTCCAGCCGTCCCAGGATCGCCCGCAGCTGCCGGCGGCCGGTCTCCAGGTCGCAGCCCGGGAGCAGCTTGCTGGTGATCCGCCAGCCGTCCGCCGGTGCCCGTCCTTCCGCGCCGAGGGCCGCCAGGGCCCGGCCCAGGAAGGTTTCGGCCGGGCCGTAGGCGGGGGCGGTCTCCAGGTGGTTGATGCCGGCGGCCAGGGCGGCGCGCAGCACCGATTCCATCTGGGCCGGGCTGGCCAGGGCGCGCATCGTGCCCAGGGTGAAGGGCGACACGCTCTGCCCGGCCCCGAAGGACCGGGGCCCGCCGGCCGCGGGCTCAGGCCGGCTGGTCGCCGGCGGTGTCATCGCCGCTCTCACGGGTCTCGCCCCCTTCACCAGGCTCCTCGCCGTGGGCTTCCGGCTCGGGCCGGGCCTGGCTCAGGTGGCGCACCAGCTCGGCGGGACTCACCGAGTCGAGGAAGCGCCGGAACTCGCTGCTGTCCTGCTCGTCGGCCTCGGCATCCACGGGGATCGAGGCGTCCGCCACCACCTCCTCCAGCATCCAGATGCCGCTGCCGGTGCGCACCGCCAGGGCGATCGCGTCGCTGGGCCGGGCATCCACCTCCAGCAGCGGCTGCTCGGCTTCGCCCTGGCGGCTGAGCTTGAGGGCGGCCCGGAAGGTGTTGTCCTCGATGGCGTGGATGATCACCCGCTCCAGCTGCAGTTCGCCGGCCTTCAGCAGCGACACCATCAGGTCGTGGCTGAGGGGCCGGGGCGGCGGCTCGCTGGCGACGCCGGCGAGGATGTTCTGGGCCTGGGCCTGGTCGATCCAGATCGGCACCTGGCGGCGGCCCGAGGGATCGCGCAGCAGCACGATCGGACTGCGGCTGGCAGCGTCCAGCGCGATGCCGGCGACGCTCATCTCCACCATGGTCCAGCTCCCCCTCTGATCGATTATGACCATCGGGGAGGGCCGCAACGATGTTCACCGGACTGGTGCGGGCCACGGGCCTGATCGAACGGGCAGGCGGCGGCGTCCGGCTGCGCTGGGCGTCATCCCCGGGGGACTGGGGCCCCGCCGGGCTGGCGCTCGGTGACAGCGTGGCGGTGGACGGGGTGTGCCTGACGGTGGCGGAGCGGCTGGGCGACGGCTTCCGCGCCGATGTGAGCGAGGAGACCCTCGGCCGCAGCACGCTTGCGCTCAAGGCCGACCGGCGCGCCGCCGTGAACCTGGAGCCGGCCCTGCGCCTGAGCGACCGGCTCGGCGGGCACCTGGTGAGCGGCCACGTGGATGGTCTCGGGCTGGTGGAGGCGATCGAGGCCCGGCAGGAGTCGTGGCATCTGGTGATCCGCTGGCAGGATCCCGCCTACGGGCGCTATGTGTGCGACAAGGCCAGCGTGGCGGTGGATGGCGTCAGCCTCACCGTGGCCGGCAGCGATGCGGGCGGCAGCCGTTTCTGGATCGCCGTGATTCCCCACACCTGGGCCGGCACCACCCTGCGGCTGCTGCGGCCGGGCGACGCGGTGAACCTGGAGGCCGACCTGCTGGCCAAGTACGCCGAGAGCCTGCTGCGCGCGCGTCCCCCGTCTGCGCCTCCCCCCCTCGATGCGGCCTGGCTGGTCGAACACGGCTGGTCTGCCTAGCTTCGGAGCAGCCGAGCCGTGAGCCGATGACCCGGTCCTCCCGACTGCTTCTGGGCGGCCAGCTGCGGGCCTTCACCCTGTTCGAAGGGGTGCTGATGCTGGTGCTGGGGGTGCTGGCCCTGCTCTTCCCGGTGCTGGCCTCCGTGTGGGCCACGGCGGTGGTTGCCCTGGCCTTCCTGGTGGGCGGCATCGTGGGCTGGATCGACAATCTGATGCGGGCCCGCCTGCTCAACCGCTGGCTGATCTTCTGGCGGCTGGTGGTCTCCACCCTCTTCCTGGTGGCCGGTTTCACCATCATTCAGCAGCTGGGCTCGGGCCGGGCCGCCGCGGACGCCTCCGTCGCCACCCTCGCCCTGGCCCTCGGCCTGGTGTTCCTGGCGGAGGGGGCGGTGGCCGTGGGTGTGTCGCTCTCCCACCGCCGCATCCGCGGCTGGGGCTGGGGGCTGCTCAACGGTCTGGTGACCCTGGCCCTGGGGGTGGTGATCCTCACCATGAGCAAGCAGGCCCTGCTCAGCGTGGTCGGCATCCTGGTGGGCGTGAGCTTCCTCTTCAGCGGCATCGATCTGCTCACCTTCAGCGCCAGCTTCCATGACGACGAGCCGGACGATGCCGGCGAGCCGGACTGAACCCCCTCGGGATTCCCCGGGTTCAGTCGCTGTCCCCGGCGCTGCTGTCCCCGGTGCCATCCCCGTTCTCGCCGGCTTCCCCGTCTTCGAGGCGCGTCAGCCAGATCGCGCCGGTTTCGGGGTGCAGGTCGATGCGGAAGGTCTGGCCCGGCTCCAGGCCCAGCAGGCGCGTGTAGGCATGGCCGATCAGCAGGTTGCCGTTGCCGTGCACGCGGGTGCGGAATTCGGCCTGCCGTCCGCGCCCTCCGGACGAGCCGCCCGCCTCCGCCTGAACCGGCAGGGCATACCCCTTGGCCAGCACCAGCGCGCGGTAGAAGCTCTTGCGCAGCACCCGGCCGCTCGGCCCCACATAGCCGCAGGCGCGGGCGATCTGATCCTCCGGCCGGTTGCTGAGGGCCCGGGCGCGATCCAGCAGCGCCTTGCCCTCGAGCATCTCCCCCGGAGCCGGACCGTTGCCTGACGCCATGGCTCTGATCCGCCCCCGCTTGCCTGGGCAATTCTGCCCAGCTTCAGTGATCATCGGCAACCTGGGTCAGGGCAGCAGGGCCGGTCCGCGCCGCGAGCGACCTCAGAGCAGATAGAGGAGCGCGTAGAGCACCACCCAGATGCCGTCCACGAAGTGCCAGTAGAGCTCGGCCGCCTCGAGCCCGAAGGGGTTGGCGGCGCTCACCGCGCCGCCGCGCCGGGCCTGGAGTGTCACCACGGCGATGCAGATCACCCCCAGGGTGACGTGCAGACCGTGGAAGCCGGTGAGGGCATAGAAGGTGCTGGCGAAGAGGTTGTCGGTGAGGCCGAAGGGCAGGCTGAAGTACTCCACCATCTGCCCGGCCAGGAAGGCGATCCCCAGTCCCGCGGTCACCGCCAGCCAGCGCTGGCAGGAGAGCGGCCGGTCAGCCAGGCAGGCACGACCGGCCCGGTGGAAGGTGAAGCTGCTCACCAGCAGCAGCACGGTGTTGATGCTGGGCAGCAGCAGTTCCAGTTCGTAGGTGCTGCCTTCCGGCAGCGGGTTCACGGCCCGGAAGGTGAGGTAGGCGGCGAAGAAGCCGGCGAAGGTCATGCCGTCGGCCACCAGGAAGGTGGCCAGGCCGAACAGGCGGGCGTCCCGGTGCTGGTGCTCCGCATGGCCCGGGGGGGCGGCGTCGCCTTCCGGCGTCTGGCGGCGCAGGTCTTCAGGGGTGGTGGTGGTCATGGGCGGGTCTCGGCAAGGGCTGGAGCAGGCGCGTGGCCATAGCCGTAGGGCTCGGCCACCAGCGGTGCCTCGCCGTGCCAGTTCTCCACCGGCGGCGGCGAGCTGGTGAGCCACTCGGGGGTGAGGGCATTCCAGGGATTGTCACCGGCCGGCTGGCCGCGCAGGGCGGTGACCACCACGTTGAGCAAGAGCGGCAGGGTGCTGACCGCCATGATCAGGGCCCCCACGCTGCTCACCTGGTTGAGGGTGGTGAAGGCCGGGTCGTATTCCGCCACCCGTCTGGGCATGCCGTTGAGGCCCAGCCAGTGCTGGGGCAGGAAACAGAGGTTGAAGCCGATGAAGGTGAGCAGGAAGTGCAGCCTCCCGAGGTCTTCGTTCAGCAGCCGGCCGGTGAACTTGGGATACCAGTGGTAGAGGGCGGCGAAGATCACGAACACCGTGCCTCCATAGACGATGTAATGGAAGTGGCCGACCACGTAATAGGTGTCGTGCACGTGGATGTCGAATGGCACCTGGGCCAGCGTGATGCCGGTGATGCCCCCGAACACGAAATTGAGGATGAAGCCGCAGGAGAACAGCATCGCAGAATTGAGGGCGATCTTGCCGCCCCACAGCGTGGCCAGCCAGTTGAAGAACTTGATCCCCGTGGGCACGGCGATGAAGGAGGTGGCGATCGTGAAGAACAGGCGCATCCAGGGTGGTGTGCCGCTGGTGAACATGTGGTGGGCCCACACGATCAGGCCCAGGAACACGATGCCCATGATCGAATACACCATGGTGGTGTAGCCGAAGAGGGGCTTGCGGGCATGCACTGGCAGGATCTCGCTCACCAGCCCGAAGGCTGGCAGCACCATGATGTAGACGGCCGGGTGGGAATAGAACCAGAAGAGGTGCTGATACACCACCACGTTGCCGCCCAGTTCGGGGTTGAAGAAACCGGTATGGGCGATGATGTCGAAGCTCAGCAGGATCAGAACCCCCGCCAGCACGGGGGTGGAGAGCACCACCAGCAGGCTGGTTCCCAGCATGGCCCAGCAGTACATGGGCAGTTGCATCATCTTCAGACCCGGACGCCGCAGTTTCAGCACCGTGGCGATGAAGTTGACGGCCCCGAAGATGGAGCTGCCGCCCAGCAGCAGCACACTGAGAATCCACACCACCTGGCCGGCGGCCGGGGTGGTGAGGCTCAGCGGCGGATAGGCGGTCCAACCGGACTGGGCCGCGGCCCCGGCCAGCAGGTAGCTGCTGATCAGCAGCAGACCTGCCGGTGGAATCATCCAGAAGGCCACGGCGTTCAGACGTGGGAAGGCCATGTCCCGGGCGCCCACGTAGAAGGGGATCAGATAGTTCCCGAAGGCGCCGTTCACCACCGGCACGATCCACAGAAAGATCATCACCGTGCCGTGCAGGGTGAGCACCTCGTTGTAGGTATCGCGGCTCACGAAGTCGGCGATCGGGCTCACCAGTTCCGTGCGGATCACACCGGCCAGGGCACCCCCCACCAGATAGAAGAAGAAGCCACACACCAGGTACTGCAGGCCGATCACCTTGTGATCCAGGCTGAAGCTGAAATAGCGCAACCAGCCGCTGGGCTGGAGGCGGGGTTCCAGGGCGCTGGGGTCGGCGACGGTCATGATGGGAGGAAGGCCGGGAAGGAGAAGGTTGGGCTGAACGGGGCGGCGGTCACCGGGTGAATCTCAGGCACTGACCTGTGGTGCGTTCTGGGTCACCCAGGCCAGAAAATCCTCCGGCTCGTGGACCACAACCGAGGTGCGCATGCCGCCGTGGTAGGGGCCGCAGAGCTCCGCACAGATCACCGGATAGGTGCCGGGGCGCGTGGCCGTGAGCGAGAGCACGGTGGGCTGGCCTGGAATCACGTCCTGTTTGAGGCGGAACTCCGGCACCCAGAAGGCATGGATCACATCACGGGCCTGCATGCGCAGCTGCACCGGCTGGCCCACGGGCACGTGCAGCTCTCCGCTGGTGATGGCGCTGTCGGGGTAGTGGAAGATGAAGGCGAACTGCATGGCCGTCACCTCCACCGGCAGAGGCGGCACAGCCGTGGCGACGGCTCTGCCGTCGCCGGTCTGGTCGAGGTAGGCCTGGGTGCTGCCGATTCCGCCCCAGATGCGTTCGCCGCTGGATGGTGGAGTGCTGGCCGGCTGGACCTGGTCCATGCCGCTGAGATCCATCGCCCCGTGATGCATGCCGCCATGGTCGAGGCTGGCCATGCCGCCCATGCGGTCGTAGATGTCGTAGCTGTAAATCCCAACGAATAGAATCACCACGGCTGGGATCGCCGTCCAGACGATTTCCAGGGGCAGATTGCCTTCGATCGGCAGCCCCTCGGCCACGTCGCCGGGGCGGCGGCGGAAGCGGATCAGGCTGTAGAGCAGCACGATCAGGATCCCCAGAAAGAGGATCGTGCCGATGCTGAACAGCACCTGGAAAAGGCTGTCGTAGGGCGGGGCGTTGGTGCTGGCGGCCACCGGCAGGAGGCTCACCCGGCTGCCCACCAACAGGCCGGTGCCCACCAGGGCTGTGGTGGCCAGGGCAGCAGTGATGGCGGTGCGGATCTGCACAGGATTGAAGGCTGTCGGGATCGCTGTTCGCCCAAGGCTATGGACGTTGTCGACGGCCTGCGATCAGCTGCCGGCCGACGGGGCTTATTGCGACAGACGGTGACAATTTCACCCCTGAAGATTGGCCTCGCGGCTTGCAGCCGGGCGTCTCATGTCGCGAAATCAAGATCAGCGAGATCGCTGCCGCATCGGCTGTCGGAACTGCTGGCTACGTTGACCCGACCTCACCGGGGAGCCATGTCCGCCAGCCCCCAGCAGACCCCGGATCGGTCGTCCAGCGCGGTGTTCCCGCACTCCGCTGATGGCTCAGCCGCCGGCGGCCGGCCCCAGGGGCCGGTTCCCACCGCCAGGTTCGAGCCGGTCACGGCCCACCTGGTGGTGGCCCTGGTGGCCCTGGTGGTGATCGGTGGTGCCACCCGGGTGATGGAGGCTGGCCTGGCCTGCCCCGACTGGCCGCTCTGCTACGGCCAGTGGCTGCCTGGAGGCCGCATGAACCTGCAGGTTTTTCTGGAATGGTTCCACCGCCTCGATGCCTTCGTGGTGGGTGTGGCCCTGCTCGTGCTCAGCGCCGCCAGCTGGCTGGGCCGCCGCGACCTGCCGCCCTGGCTGCCCCGCTGCGCCCTGGGGGCCCTGCTGCTGGTGGCCGTGCAGGGCGGCCTCGGGGCCCTCACGGTCACCAGGCTGCTGGCGCCCGGACTGGTGACCGCCCACCTGGCCACGGCCCTCCTGCTGGTGGCACTGCTCAGTGGCCTTCATCAGGCCCTGGAGCGCCAGCGTCTGATCTCCGCATCCGCCGAGCCCACTGACGCCCGCGACCGGGCCAGGCTGCCGCTGTGGTGGCGGAGCCTGGCGCTGCTCTCCCTGGCGCTGGTGCTTGGCCAGTGCCTGCTGGGCGGTTCCCTTGCCAGCCAGTGGGCTGCGCAGCGTTGTCTCTCTGCGGCCGAGGGTTGCCAGTGGCTCCTGCGCCACCGGCTTGCCGCCACCCCCGCGGCCCTGACGGTGGCCGCGCTGCTGCCCGCCTCCCTGGCGCTCCCGTCCGCCGAGGGCCGGCTGCGCTGGTTCGCCGCCGCGGCCGCTCTGCTCGCCGCCCTGCAGGTGTGCCTGGGCGTGGCCACCCTGCGCCTGCAGCTGGGGGTGCCTGCCGTCACGGTGTCCCACCAGCTCGTGGCGGCTCTGCTGATCGCCGTGCTCGGGGCAGTCGTCGGCCGCAGTCTCCAGGCCGGCTCCCTGCCCCCGCAGCGGCCAGCGGCCGCCATCCCCGGTTTCACCTCCAGCGCCCAGACCGCCCATGGTTAGCTTCAGCCCGCCGCCCAGTGCGGTCACCGGCGCCGCGGTCGCTAGCGGTCCTGCTCTCCAGCCCGCCGCTCCAGCGCGACGGCTGCGGCTGCCGGCCTGGCTGGAGGTGGCCAAGCCGCGTCTGATCCCCCTGCTGCTGGCCACCACCGTGGCGGGCATGGCCGTGAGTCCGGCGCCCGTGGATGGCCTCACCCTCACCTGCACCCTGGTGGGGGGCACCCTGTCGGCGGCAGCCGCCGGCATCCTCAACTGCCTCTGGGAGGAGGAGCTCGACGGCCGCATGGCGCGCACCAGCCGTCGTGCCCTGCCCTCCGGCCGGCTCGAGCGGCAGCGGGCCCTGCTGCTGGCGGCGCTGTTCACCGTCACCGCCGTGCTGGTGCTGGTGATCGGTGTGAACCCGCTGGCGGCGAGCCTCGCCCTCCTCGGCCTCTGCAGCTACGTGCTGCTCTACACGGTGCTGCTGAAGCCCCGCACCCCCCAGAACATCGTCATCGGCGGGGTCGCCGGCGCCATCCCGCCCCTGGTGGGGGCCGCGGCGGCCACCGGCGAGCTGGGCTGGTCGAGCTGGTGGCTGTTCGCCCTGGTGATGGTGTGGACGCCGGCCCATTTCTGGGCCCTGGCCCTGCTGCTCCGCGACGACTACCGGGCCGTGGGCATCCCGATGCTGCCGGTGGTGAGGGGAGTGGAGGTCACCGCCCGGGCGATCCAGGGCTACGCCCGCGCCACGGCACTGCTCAGCCTGGCGGGGGTGCTGGCCCTGCCCGGCGGCGGTCTGTTCTACGGACTGCTGGTGATGCCCTTCAACGCCCGCCTGCTCCAGCTGAGCGGCAACCTGGCCCTGGATCCGGACGATGCGGGACGGGCGCGGTCCCTTTTCCGCTGGTCGATTCTCTACCTCTTCGGCATCTGTCTGCTGCTGCTTCTGGCCCGGTTGCCCCTGGCCCAGGCTCTGCAGCTGCCGCCCACGGCCGTGCCGCTGGCGCTGCCTACATTGGCCCACTGAAACCTCGGGCGACGCCACAGATGGGCGATGGTGCAGCCGTCGATGGCCTGATCCAGCTCCACGACCTGCGCAAGAGCTACGGCAGGGGCGAGAAGGCGGTGCAGGCTCTCGATGGCCTCAGCCTCAGCGTTCCAGCCGGCAGCCTCTACGGCCTGCTGGGCCCCAACGGTTCCGGAAAGACCACCAGCCTGCGCATCCTCTGCACCCTGCTGGCCCCGGATGCCGGCAGCGTGCGCGTGGCGGGGCTCGATGCCCTCGCCCAGCCCCGGGCGGTGCGTCGCCTGCTCGGCTACGTGGCCCAGGAGGTGGCCATCGACAAGATCCTCACCGGCCGCGAACTGCTGCGTCTGCAGGGCGACCTGCACCATCTCGAGGGCGGCGTGCGCAACCGCCGCATCGCCGAGCTGGTGGAGCTGCTGGGGATGGGTGAGTGGATCGACCGCCGCTGCGGCGGCTACTCCGGCGGCATGCGCCGCCGCCTGGATCTGGCCTCCGCCCTGCTGCACCGGCCCCGGGTGCTGGTGCTGGATGAGCCCACCGTGGGCCTCGACATCGAGAGCCGGGCCGCCATCTGGACCGTGCTGCGCCAGCTGCGCGACGGCGGCACCACGGTGCTGCTCAGCAGCCACTACCTCGAGGAGGTGGATGCCCTGGCCGACCGGCTGGCGATCATCGAGCGCGGCCGGGTGATCGCCGAAGGGGTACCGGCCGACCTCAAGCAGGCCCTGGGCGGTGACCGGGTCACCCTGCGGGTGCGGGAGTTCAGCGATGCCGAGGAGGCGGCGCGGGTGCAGCGGCTTGTGCAGGGCTGCGCCGGTGTGCGCCAGGTGGTGGTCAACCAGTCCCAGGGCTACTCGCTCAACCTGGTGGTGGAACATGAGGGCGTGGTGGAGCAGCTGCGGCGGCAGCTGGCGGAGGCCCAGCTGCCGGTGTTCGCCCTGGCCCAGAGCCGCCCCAGCCTCGATGACGTGTATCTCCAGGCCACCGGCCGGACCCTGATGGACGCGGAGCTGGCCGTGGCCGGTCTGCGCGACCCGAAGGAGGAGCGCAAGCAGAGCATGCGTTGAGTCAGCCTTCAGTTCCCCCGCAGCCGCCCCACCGATGACCTCAGCCAACCCCAGCCTCCAGGCGCTGCCCGCCGAACCCCCGGCGCTGGCGGAGATCAGCCAGGAAACCCTGGCCCTCACCCGGCGGCTGTTCGTGCAGCTGCAGCGCCGACCCTCCACCCTGGTGGCCGGCGTGCTGCAGCCGCTGATCTGGCTGGTGCTGTTCGGCGCCCTGTTCGCCAAGGCGCCGGAGGGGCTGCTGCCCGAGGGCATGAGCTACGGCCGCTTCCTGGGGGCCGGCGTGATCGTGTTCACCGCCTTCAGCGGCGCCCTCAACGCCGGCCTGCCGGTGATGTTCGACCGTGAGTTCGGCTTCCTCAACCGTCTGCTGGTCGCCCCCCTGCGCTCGCGCAGCTCGATCGTGCTGGCTTCGGTGCTCTACATCACGGTGATGAGCCTGGTGCAGAGCCTGGCGATCATGGCCACCGCCGCCCTGCTGGGCTACGGCTGGCCGGGGGGCGGCGGCCTGCTGCTGGTGCTCGTCACCCTGCTGCTGCTGGTGTTCGCCGTCACGGCCCTTAGCCTCGGCCTGGCCTTCGCCCTGCCGGGCCACATCGAGCTGATCGCGGTGATCTTCGTGGCCAACCTGCCCCTGCTGTTCGCCAGCACCGCCCTGGCGCCGATCTCCTTCATGCCCGCCTGGCTGGGCTGGCTGGCGGCGATCAACCCGCTCACCTTCGCGATCGAGCCCATCCGTGCCGCCTATGCCGGCCAGCTCTCGCTCACGGCTGTGGTGCTCGAGGCTCCCTACGGAGAGCTCAGTGCCGCCGCCTGCCTGGGGGTGCTGGCGGCCCTGGCCGTGGGGCTGTTCCTGCTCATCCGGCCGTTGCTGGACCGCAAGCTCTCCTGAACCGCCGCAAGCTCTCCTGAACCGCGTTTCCCCGGCTTACCCCCCTGCCATGGCCCAGCTCCCGTCGCCCACCGGTCTGATCGTGTCGGTGCAGGCGCCGGAGGGCTCGCCTCTGCGCGATCCGGAGGTGATCGCTGCGATGGCCGAGGCCAGCCTGCGCTGCGGCGCCAGCGGCGTGCGCCTGGAGAGCCCGGAGCACATCGGCGCCGTGCGCCGGCGCTGCCCCGGGGCCCTGATCGTGGGCCTGTGGAAGCGCACCTACACCGACAGCCCGGTGTACATCACCCCCGGCTGGGAGGAGATCCGTGCGGTGTGGGCCGCCGGGGCGGACGTGGTCGCCCTCGATGCCACCGAACGCCGCCGTCCTGGCGGCGCGGAGCTGGCCGGGCTGATCGGGCGTGCCCGGGCGGAACTGGGTGCCCCCCTGATGGCGGATGTGGACAGCGTCGCCAACGGCCTTCGGGCCGCTGAGCTGGGGTGCTCCTGGGTGGGTACGACCCTCTTCGGCTACACCGAGGCCACGGCGGGCAGTCGCCCCCCGGCCTGGGACCTGCTCGGCCCCCTGCGGGAGCAGCTGCCGGCGGGCACCGCCCTGATCTGCGAAGGGGGCATCGCCAGCCCGGAGCAGGCGGCACGGGCCCTGGATCTGGGCGCCGATGCCGTGGTGGTGGGTACGGCGATCACCGGTGTGGACCTGCAGGTGGCTGCCTATGTGAAGGCCCTCGGCTGAGGGCCGGGGCGCTCACATCATGCCGGGCATGCCCATGCCGCCCATGCCGCCCATTCCACCCATGCCGTCCATGTCAGCGCCGCCGGCGGGGGCAGGGGGTTCGGGCTTGTCGGCGATCACGGCCTCGGTGGTGATCAGCAGCGAGGCGATCGACACCGCATCCTGCAGGGCGAGCCGGGTGACCTTGGCGGCATCGACGATGCCGGCGGCCACCAGGTCTTCATAGCCGCCGCTGAGCGCATTGAAGCCGAGGCCCTGGCTGAGGATCCGGGCGCAGACCACCGCGCCGTCCACGCCGGCGTTCTCGGCGATCTGACGGACCGGAGCCTCCAGCGCCCGGCGCACGATCTGCACGCCGGTGCGCTCGTCGCCGTCCACGCCGGCGGCCAGGGCTTCCAGCTCGGAGGCCAGCTGCAGCAGGGTGGTGCCGCCGCCGGCGACGATCCCCTCCTCCACCGCCGCCCGGGTGGCGTTGAGGGCATCCTCGATGCGCAGCTTGCGGTTCTTGAGTTCGGTTTCGGTGGGGGCGCCCACCTTGATCACCGCCACGCCCCCGGCCAGCTTGGCGATGCGCTCCTGCAGCTTCTCGCGGTCGTAGTCGGAATCGGTGCGCTCCAGCTCACGCCGGATGGCCGCCACCCGCTCGCTCACGGCCTGCTGGTGGTCGCCGCTGGCGACGATGGTGGTGTCGTCCTTGGTGAGGGTGACGCGCCGGGCCGTTCCCAGGTCGGAGAGCTTCACCTTCTCCAGGGTCATGGCCTGGTCCTCGCTGACCACAGTGGCGCCGGTGAGGATGGCGATGTCCTGCAGGCTGGCCTTGCGGCGGTCGCCGAACCCGGGCGCCTTCACGGCCGCCACCTGCAGAACGCCGCGGCTCTTGTTCACCACGAGGGTGGCCAGAGCCTCACCGTCCACGTCCTCGGCGATGATCACCAGGGGGCGTCCGGCCTGGCTCACGGCCTCCAGCACCGGCACCAGATCGGTGATGGAGCTGATCTTGCGGTCGGTGATCAGCAGCAGCGGGTTCTCGAACACGCACTCGCGCCGTTCCTGGTCAGTGATGAAGTAGGGCGAGATGTAGCCCCGGTCGAAGGCCATCCCTTCGGTGATCTCCAGTTCGGTGGCCAGGGAGTTGGATTCCTCCACGGTGATCACCCCGTCGGCGCTCACCTTCTCCATCGCCTCGGCGATCATGCGGCCGATCTCGTCATCGTTTCCCGCGCTCACGGTGGCCACCTGGCGGATGGCGTCGCCGGCCACCGCCTGGGAGCGCTCAGCAATGCCCTGCACCACCTGGGCGGCCGCCTTCTCCATCCCCCGGCGCACGCCCACCGGGTTGGCGCCGGCGGCCACGTTGCGCAGCCCTTCGTGAACCATCGCCTGGGCCAGCACCGTGGCGGTGGTGGTGCCGTCGCCGGCGCTGTCCTTGGTCTTGCTGGCCACCTGCTGGATCAGCTTGGCGCCGATGTTCTCGAAGGGATCGTCGAGCTCGATCTCCCGGGCGATCGTCACGCCGTCGTTGACGATGTCGGGGGCGCCGAACTTCTTCTCGAGCACCACGTTGCGGCCCTTGGGGCCGATCGTCACCCGCACCGCGTCGGCCAGGGCGTTCACGCCCCGCTCCAGCGCGCCGCGGGAGGCATCGGAGAAGCTGACCAGCTTGGCCATCGGTGGATTCAGACAACGCTTTGGCACCAGCGTCCCATGCCGGTGTCGCCGCAGCGGTGAGGAAAGCCGAATCGCCCCCGCCCCGATAGGGTCTGGCCAGTGCTGGGCCCGGTGACCGGGACGATGGAGGACCTGCTGCAATCCGCTCTGGAGACGGCCCGTGAGGGCGGTGATGGGGTGGTGCTGGATCCAACCACCAGCGCCAACGCCATGGTGTTCGCCCTGATCGCCGCCCTGGGGGTGGTGATGGCGCTGATCTACGTGCCCCTGCGCCTCTTCCTCACGCTCACCGCCCGCAGCCGGCGGCTGCGGCTGCTGCAGCGCATCCGCCAGCTGCGCGAGGAGCTGGGCCGGCCGGTGAAAAGCTGACGGCCGACGCGGGCAGGCGCTGCCCTCAGCGCATCACCATGCCGCCGTCCACCTGCAGCACCTGACCGGTCATGTAGGCGGCGGCGGGGTCGGCGGCGAGGAAGCGCACGGCGCTGGCCACCTCGGCGGGCTGACCCATGCGGCCCAGGGGAATGGCCCTGAGAATCGGCTCCTTGTCGAGCTCGGCGGTCATGTCGCTCTCGATGAAGCCTGGGGCCACCGCGTTCACGGTGACGCCCCGGCTGGCGAACTCGGCGGCACTGCTGCGCGTGAGGCCGATCAGGCCGGCCTTGGCGGCGCTGTAGTTGGCCTGGCCCGGGTTGCCCATCAGCCCCACCACCGAGGTGATGTTGATGATGCGGCCGCTGCGGGCCTTGAGCATGGTGCGGCTGACGGCGCGGGTGCAGAGGAACACGCCGGTGAGGTTGAGGTCGAGCACGCTCTGCCAGTCGGCGGTCTTCATCCGCATCAGCAGGCCGTCGCGGGTGATGCCGGCGTTGTTCACCAGCACGTCGAGGCGGCCCTCCTTCTCCAGCACCGCCTTCACCATCGCCTCCACCTGCTGCTCGTCGGCGACGTTGGCCTGGTGGGCCCAGGCCTGGCCGCCAGCGGCGGTGATCTCGGCCACCACGGCCTCGGCCGCCTCAGGCGAGCTGGCGTAGTTCACCACCACGGTGGTGCCGGCGGCCGCCAGCTCCCGGGCGATGGCCGCGCCGATTCCCCGGCTGGCGCCCGTCACCAGGGCGACCTGACCGGCGAGGGGAGTGGCGGTGACCATGGGCGCAGGTGCGGAACGTGGCGCCGATCGTATGGCCCGCGCCGGGCGCGCTCAGCCCAGGCCGAGGGCCGTGAGCACGTCCGCGGGATCCAGCCGCTCCAGATCGCCGGGGGCGCCGAGCCCCTTCACACCGTCCCGCTGCGGGAGGTCGGCGCTGCCGCGGCCCAGCGCCACCAGGGGGATGCCCAGCAGCAGCGCCAGCTCGATGCTCACCGGGTCGCTGGCCAGCACCACATCGGCGCTGGCGATGCGGGCGGCCAGCCCACGCATCGAGCCCTCGCCGGCGAGCATGCTGCGCAGATCGGGCAGGCGGCTGCGGATGCGTCCCGGCAGGTCCTGCCAGCACCCGGCGGGCCAGTCACCCGCGCCGCCGGCCGGTGCCAGCAGGAGCAGCGGCCCGTCGCCGGCAGGCAGCTCGGCGGCGGCCGCGTCCAGGTCCTGGCGGGGCAGCGCCAGGCGGAAGGCGGCGGCATCCAGCTCCACCCCCACCGGGCGCAGGAAGGCCTGCCAGGCCTGCGCTCCCCAGACCCCATCGGGCTCCTGCACGGTGTCGGTGGCGGAGAACCCCGCTGCCGCCACCCGGGTGGGGATGTGACTCATCGACAGCATCAGATCCACCTGCCGTCCCCTGGTCCGGTTGAAGCAGAGCTGGAAATCCGGTTCCCGCACCGAACCCAGCAGGTTGGCCCAGTCCGCCAGGGTGGCACCAGCGAAGGCGAAGGGGATGGTGCGCTCCACCCGGGGGTGCAGCGACCACAGCGGCACCGCCGCGGCAGGGCACACCACCTGCACTTGCGCGCCCAGACCCTCGGCCACCGCCGCCACCGCCGGGAAGGCCTGGAGCTGACGACTGCCCTCGCCCGGGACCAGAAACAGGGCGCGCATGACGGTGGCTCGGACTCGGCGGCCTGATTGTATGGATGCCGTTCGATCGGGCCCACTCGGCGGGAGTCGTCTGTGCATCTGCTGATCGCCGCCGCCGGCAGTGGCCGCCGCATGGGTGCGGCCGGCAACAAGCTGCTCCTGCCCGTGGCCGGTCGTCCCGTCCTCGCCTGGACCCTCGATGCCGTGCTGGCCTGCCCGGCGATCCGCTGGATCGGCATCATCGGCCAGCCCGTGGACGCCGAGGCGGTGGCAGCGATCGTGGCCGCCGCCGCCCCGGACCGGCCGGTGCGCTGGATCCTTGGCGGCGACACCCGTCAGGAGTCGGTGCGGCGGGGGCTGGCGGCGCTGCCGCCCGAGGCGGAGGGCGTGCTGATTCACGACGGCGCACGGGCCCTGGTGGAGCCGGAGCTGCTGGAGCGCTGTGCCGCGGCGGTGGCCGAGGGGCGGGCGGTGATCGCCGCCACGCCCGTCACCGACACGATCAAGCAGGTGGACGGCGGTGGCATGATCACGGCCACCCCCGACCGCAGCCGGCTCTGGGCGGCCCAGACACCGCAGGGATTTCCGGTGCAGCAGCTGCGCCAGGCCCACACCAGCGCCGGGGAGCGGGGCTGGAGCGTCACCGATGACGCCGCCCTGTTCGAGCGGCTGGGACTGGCGGTGCAGGTGCTGGAAGCGCCCCCCTCCAACATCAAGCTCACCACCCCGTTCGATCTCACCATCGCCGAGGCGGTGCTGGCAGGCCGGCGCTGAGGGCCCGGTCGACGGCTGCTCAGATCAGCACGTCCAGCCGTCCGGCAGCGGCGTCCAGCCGGGCGCGGGCGCCCAGGGGCAGGGCGGCATTGCCGGCCTCATGGCCCACCGGCAGGCCTGCCAGCACGGGGATGCCCAGGTCGGCGGTGCGGTCCCGCAGAACCTGCTCGAGGCTGAAGCGGGCCAGGCCGTCGGCGCCCTCTCTGTCGGCGCTCTCAGCGGCGTCCGGGTCGTCGCAGTCGCTGAAATGGCCCAGGGCGATCCCGGCCAGCTGGCCGAGGGCACCGCTCAGGCGCCAGTGGGTGAGCAGACGGTCGATCCGGTAGGGCGCCTCGCCCACGTCCTCGAGCACCAGGATGGCGCCGACCAGATCGGGCAGGTGGGGCGTACCCAGCAGGTGGGTGGCCACCGTCAGGTTGCCCGCCAGCAGCGGCCCCTCGGCCACGCCCTCCACCCAGCCCATGCCCTGCAGGGTCGGCAGCGGTTCGCCGAACAGCAGGGTGCGCAGCCGCTCCTGGCTCCAGGCGGGCTCGTCCGCCAGGGTGGTGAGCAGGGGACCGTGGATCGCTCCCCCGTGCCCCTGGGCCAGCTGGGCCCAGAGCAGGGAGGTGACGTCGGAGAACCCCAGCAGCCAGCGGGGCGGCAGCGCCAGGGGGCGCTCCAGCAGCCGGGCGGCACCCCAGCCGCCGCGCAGGCAGGCCAGCAGGTCGGCGCCGCCGCGGTTGGCCCGCTGCAGATCGTCACGGCGCTGGGCATCCCGCCCAGCCAGGTAGCCCCAGCGGCGTTCGTGCACCGGCTGGCGCTGCACCTCCAGCCCCCAGCTCTCCAGCACGGCGATGCCGGCCTTGAGCCGCCGCACGGCCTGGGGATCCACCAGCGCCGAGCTGGCGGCCACCGGTGCCACCCGGTCGCCGGGCCGCAGGGGCTGCGGCCAGTGCAGGCGTGGGCCGCAGCCCGGAGCTGTCCTGGTCATGGCAGCCGTCCCAGCACCAGGGCCAGCAGCAGCAGGGCCCCCAGCCGCACCTGATGGCCGAAGTGACGGCCGTAGGCCGGCGCCGTCAGGCCCGGCCGGCGCAGGGTCCAGCCCTCGCGCAGCATGCCCGCGGCGGCGCATCCCCCCAGCAGCCAGCCGAGGGGGGCCAGCCCGCGCAGGCCCGCGGCCAGACCCAGCGCCATGACCGTGCCCGCGTAGCAGAGGGTCACCACCAGCGGAGCCCGGCGGCCGAGGCTGAGGGCACTGCTGCGCACGCCGATGGCGCGGTCGTCGTCGCGGTCGGCCATGGCGTACACCGTGTCGAAGCCGAAGGTCCAGAGCACCGTGGCCAGCCAGGTGAGCGCCAGGGGCCTGCCCCCGGCCAGGGAGCCGCTGGCGGCCGCCCAGGGGATCAGCACCGCGAAGCCCCAGCAGAAGGCCAGCACCAGCTGTGGGTAGGCGAACCAGCGCTTGGCCGAGGGATAGAACAGCACCGGCGGCAGGGCGGCCAGGGCCAGCAGCAGGCAGAGAGCGCGGCTGCCGCCCGGCAGCCCCCACATCACCACCACCAGCGCGACCAGCAGGCACAGCAGCAGCAACAGCACCGCCTCCGGCACGCTCACCCGGCCGGAGGCCAGGGGGCGGCCGCGGGTGCGCTCCACGCGCGGATCGATGCGCCGGTCCCAGAGGTCGTTGGCGATGCAGCCGGCAGCGCTCACCGCCAGCCCGCCGATCACGATCCACCCCACCAGCTCCGGCGGCGGCGGTGAGCCGGGGCTGAGCCAGAGGCTCCAGCCGGCCGGGATCAGCAGGATCAGGCGGCCGCTGGGCTTGTGCCAGCGCACGAGTTCCAGCCAGGCTCGCCCCCGTGCCCTGATCGCCGAGCCGGCCATGTGCGCCTTCCGCTGCGCCGCAGGCTAGGGGGCGCCGGCGGTGGCAAAGTGGCGCCGCGCCGGCCCCGCCTGCCCCCATGGTCCAGGCCTCCCAGTCCTCCATGCCGACGGATGCGGGGGCCCGCCCCGAGGCCGCGACGGATCCAGGGCCGCCGACGCGCCGGCGGGTGGCCGCCATCGACATCGGCACCAACTCCATCCATCTGCTGATCGCCGAGGTGGATGTGCAGCTCTCCACCTTCTCGGTGCTGCTGGCGGAGAAGAGCACCACGCGGCTGGGCGAGCGGGATCCGGACAGCGGCGATCTCAGCGCCGAGGCCATCGAACGCTCCTTCCGCACCCTCAGCCACAACCGCGAGCTGGCCGAGAGCCACGGTGTGGAGCAGATCGTCACGGCCGCCACCAGCGCCGTGCGCGAGGCCCCCAACGGCCGGGATTTCCTGCAGGCGATCCAGAACCAGCTGGGCCTGGAGGTGGATCTGGTGAGCGGTCCGGAGGAGGCCCGCCTGATCTACCTGGGCGTGCTCTCCGGCATGGCCTTCGGCGAGCGCCCCCACACGATCATCGACATCGGCGGCGGCTCCACCGAGTTGGTGCTGGCCGACGGGCGCGATGCCCGGGCCCTCACCAGCACCCGCATCGGCGCCGTGCGGCTGCAGCGGGAGTTCTGCCAGCAGGATCCGCTGCCCCCCGAGCGGCGGGGCTTCCTGCAGGCCTACATCCAGGGCTCCCTCGATCCGGCCGTGGCCGAGCTGCGCCGGGCTCTGCGGCCGGGCGAGGTGCCCCAGCTGGTGGGCACCAGCGGCACCGCCATGGCCCTGGCGGCCCTGGCGGCGGCGGACGATGAGCGCCCCACCCTCAAGCTGCAGGGCTACCGGCTCAGCCGGGACCGGGTGGATCAGCTGGTGGCGCGGCTGCTGGCGATGACGCCCGAGCAGCGGCGGGCCCTGCCGGCCATCAACGAGCGCCGGGCCGAGATCATCGTGCCCGGCGCCCTGATCCTGCAGACGGCCATGGCGATGCTGGGGGCCCGGGATCTGGTGGTGTGCGACCGGGCCCTGCGGGAGGGCCTGATCGTGGACTGGATGCTGCGCAACCGCATCCTCGGCGACCGCTTCGCCTTCCAGAGCACGATCCGGGAGCGCACCGTGCGCCATCTGGCGCGCAGCTTCGGCGTCGACCTGGCGCGGGCGGAGCGGGTGGCCGCGCACGCCCTCAGCCTCTACGACCAGAGCCGGGGCCTGCTGCACGACGACGCGGGGCCGGGCCAGGAGCTGCTCTGGGCCGCCGCCCTGCTGCACACCTGCGGCAAGAGCATCAACATCTCGGCCTACCACAAGCACAGCTGGTATCTGATCCGCCACGGCGAGCTGCTCGGCTACTCCCAGGCCGAGCACCTGATGGTGGCCGCCATCGCCCGCTACCACCGCCGCAGCCTGCCCAAGAAGCGCCACGAGTCGTGGCTGCTGATCGAAGGCCGGGAGCAGCGCCGCACCGTGACCGCCATGGCCCTGCTGCTGCGCCTGGCCGCCGCCCTCGACCGCCGGCCCGCTGCCGTGATCGGGACGATCCGGCTGCACTCGCTGCCGCCCGGCGACGACCGGGGGGTGGCGGTGGAGCTGGTGCCCAGGGAGATGGGGCCTGGCGAGGGCGCGGTGGACCTCAGCCTGGAACGCTGGAGTCTGCGCTCCTGCAGTGACGTGGTGATGGAGGCCTGCGGCCTGGTGCTCAGGGTGCCTGAGCCGCCTCAGCCCTGAAGCGGCGCCAGCGCACGTCCTGGATCGGGCCCAGGGGCGCCGGCTCGGACGGCCCGATGCTCACCGTCACCAGGTCGGGGCGTCCGGCGAGGACGGCCAGCTCATCCTCGAGGGGAAAGCGCTGTTCGGCCGCCAGGGTGCCGCGGAACAGGGTGCGGCCGTCGGCGCTGCGCACCTCCAGCCAGCTGGGTTCCGATGGGCGCAGCACCAGCTCGGCCGGCCGGTCTGCGGCGGCACCGGTGGCGTTCTCGGATGGGGCTGGACGCACAGGGGGAGCGGCCCGGTTCGCGCTGGGGCGCGGCAGCAGAGGCAGACCCTGGCGCCACACGACCGCCAGGGCGGCGGCCAGGCCGAGCAGTGCCGTCAGGGCCAGCAGCAGGGGACGCCCAGGGGAGAAACGGCCGGTCCGCGAGGCGGGATCCGCAGCGCCCCGGGCCGGTTCCCGCTGGGCTGCCGGGACGCTCTGGCGCAGAGGCCGAGGGGCGAGAAACCCATCGCTGCTGCGCAGGGCCTCGATCTCGGCATTGATCTCGATCCCCAGGCTGTTGGCCACGCGCCGCGCCTGGGCAATCACGAACACGGCTTCCGGCAGCACGTCGCGGTTGCCGCTCTCCAGGGCCTGGAGCTGTTCCCGTCCCATGTTGAGGCGGTCGGCCTGCTCCTCCAGGCTGAGGCCACAGGCCTGGCGTGCCTCGGCGAGGCGGTGCCCCAGTTGCTGCAGTGCCGGATTGGCTTCAGCGCTCACTCAGCTGGACGGGCGGATGAAAGGACAGATGGAGGTGGACGCTGAGGTGGCCCGCAACGCATCGGCAGCATTCTGACCCGTGTGCGCCGATCTGCACACTCTCCAGGTGAGTCGCTCTGCCCAACTGAGTCGCTCCGCCGGCAGGCGGTTCCCATGCTGGCCGAGCGCAGTCAGCAGGTGCCCATTCAGGCCACGCGCAGCGAAGGCCCACGCAGGCAGGGATGGTCGCAGAGCATCTGAAGTGATATGGGCGATACTGGATTCGAACCAGTGACCCCTTCCGTGTGAAGGAAGTGCGCTACCGCTGTGCTAATCGCCCGTCGCAGCTGCAGCCGATGAGACCGCGTTGCCCCGCAAACCCCGTCGGGCCCCGGTGAGCCGAGTTTAGAGCACAGCCTCTCCGGGCCGACCCGCGATCGGCGACCATGGAGCGCCGTCCGAGGCCCAGTCCTGTCTGTGACCCCGCCGCAGCCCACCGCCTCCCCTCAGTCCGGGAACGGATCCACAGCCCCGGCCTCCCCCCCGGACGCTGGTCTGGTGGATGTGCTGATCGTGGGTGGCGGGGTCTGCGGCACAGCCCTGCTGTTCGAGTTGGCCCGCTACACCGACCTGGCCCGTATCGCCCTGGTGGAGCGGTATGCCGAGCTGGCACAGGTGAACTCCAGGGCGTCGAGCAACAGCCAGACGATTCACTGCGGTGACATCGAGACCAACTACACCCTGGAGAAGGCCCTGAGCGTCAAGCGCACGGCGGAGATGATCGTCCACTACGCCGATCTGCTGGAGCCTGACGTGCGCGAGCGGTGCGTGTTCCGCACCCCGAAGATGGTGCTGGCCGTGGGGGAGGCGGAGTGCGCCGCCCTGCGGGAGCGCTTCCAGCAGTTCTCGCCCCACTTTCCGGCGATGGAGCTGCTGGAGAAGGAGCAGATCGCCGCGTGGGAGCCCAATGTGGCGCTGCTCAACGGCCAGCCGAGGCCCGAGCCGCTGCTGGCCATCGGCATCCGCAGCACCTACACGGCCGTGGACTATGAGCAGCTGGCGGCCTCGTTCGTCGATCAGGCCCGCACGGCCGTCGACGGCACCACCGCGGCAGGCGGGGGAGCCCGACAGCTTGATCTGCTGCTGGGCACCACGGTGCGCCGGATCACCCCTGAGGGCGACCTCTTTCGCGTGCAGCTGGCCCCCACTCCGGGTTGCGGCACCGCCCAGCCCGGCGAGCGGCAGGCACCCCGGGAGCTCCTCGCTCGCCACGTGGTGGTGAATGCGGGCGCCCACAGCCTGCTGATGGCCCAGTCGATGGGCTACGGCCTGCACTACTCCTGCCTGCCGGTGGCCGGCAGCTTCTACTTCACGCCTGATCTGCTGCGCGGCAAGGTGTACACGCTGCAGAACGACAAGCTGCCGTTCGCGGCCATCCACGGGGATCCCGACGTGCGCGCCCCCGGTCAGACGCGCTTCGGGCCCACGGCCCTGCTGCTGCCGCTGCTGGAGCGTTACCGCCCCGCGTCCTTCTGGGAGTTTCTGCGGGTGCTGCGGCTGGACTGGGCCGTGCTGAGCGTGCTCTGGCAGCTGCTGCGGGTCGCCGACATCCGCAACTACATCCTGCGCAACCTGCTGTTCGAGGTGCCCTGGCTGCGGCGGCGGCTGTTCCTCGCCGATGCGCGCAAGATCGTTCCCGGCATGCGGCTGGAGGACCTGCGCTTTGCCAAGGGGTTCGGCGGTGTGCGGCCCCAGCTGATCGACAAGCGCCAGCGCCGGCTGATGCTGGGCGAGGCGAGCATCCCGGCCCGGCCTGGGCTGGTGTTCAACGTGACGCCGTCTCCGGGGGGCACCTGCTGCCTGGGCAATGCCGCCCGCGATCTGGAGGCCATCGCCGAGCGCCTCGGCTGCCGATTCGACCGGGAGCGTCTGGCCTGCGAGCTCTATGGGGAGCCCTCGCTGACGGCAGCGGCCTGAGCTCAGTCCGGCTCGGGCACGCCCCCCCGGAACAGGTGCCGGTGGCCGGAGGAATACAGCAGCGAACGGGCCTGCTGCGGTGCCGCCAGGGCCGGACTGACCACGTAGAGGGTGGTGCGGATCAGCTGCCGTTCCAGGCTCACCCGCGCCATCGCGCTGAGTGGCACAACCGTGATCCACTCATCCGGCCAGCTTACGCGGTAGGCGATCGCCACCGGGGTGTCCGCCGGGTAGTGCGCCAGCAACTGCTCCTGCACCTCCTCCACATGCCGGGCGCTGAGGTAGAGACACAGGGAAGCGCGCAGCGCCGCCAGCCGCGGCAGGGCTTCGCGCTCGGGGACGCCGGTGCGGCCGCCGGCCCGGCTGAGCACGATCGTCTGCACCAGCCCGGGGATCGTGAGCTCCTGATGGAGTGCCGCGGCGGTGGCCTGGTAGGCGCTCAGGCCCGGCACCACCTCCGCTTCCAGCCCCGCTTCCCGGAGTCGGTGCAGCTGTTCGGCCAGGGCCCCGTAGAGGCAGGGGTCGCCGTCGTGGAGGCGCACCACCCGCAGGCCGGCGCGGGCCCGTTCCACCACCACGTCCATCACCTCCTCCAGGGTGAGGCTGCTGGTGCGGATCCGTTCGCAGCTCTCTGGGGCCAGGGCGGCGATCTGGGGATTGATCAGGGAATCGGTCCACACCAGCACATCGGCCCGCTCGATCAGCCGGGCGGCCCGCAGGGTGAGCAGATCCGGAGCCCCCGGACCTGCCCCCACGATCCACACCGGGTGCCCAGCGTTTCCGGGAGCGGTCAAGATCCGGCTCCGCGCGCGGCCCCGGACGGGTCGGGCAGGGGGCGGCCCCGGCCCAGCAGCCACCACAGTCCCAGCCCGCCCAGGCCGATGAGCACCAGGCTCACCAGCTGGGCCATGCGGATGCCGCCCTCACAGAAGGGCGGCTCTGCGAACAGGCAGAGGGGGTCGATGCGCAGCCCTTCGATCCAGACGCGGCCGCTGCTGTAGGCCATCAGGTAGATGCAGCTCAGGGCCCCTGCGGGCAGGCGGATGCGGCCCTGGCTCGCACGGCGGAACAGCACCAGCAGCAGGATGGCGACGCCGAGATTCCAGAGGGACTCGTAGAGAAAGGTGGGGTGGAAGTAGAGCTGCTCGAGGAATTCCGGTGTGCGGTTGGCGGCCGGGATCTTCAGCTTCCAGGGCAGCTGGGTGGGCAGGCCGTAGGCCTCGGAGTTGAAGAAATTGCCCCAGCGGCCGATGGCCTGGCCCAGGGCGACGGATGGCACCAGCACATCCAGCAGGGGCCAGAAGGGCTGCCGGCGCCAGCGGCAGAACAGGATGGTGGTGAGCGCTCCGCCGATCAGCGCGCCGTGGATGGCGATCCCGCCGCGCCAGATGGTGAGCACGTCCACCCAGTTGCTGGCGTACTGCCGCCATTCCAGAGCCACGTAGTAGAGGCGGGCACCGAACACCGCACCGAGCACCACCAGGGGCAGCAGGTCGGCGATCAGGCCCGGATCGATGCCCCGGGCCCTGGCCAGGCGGGTGGAGAGCGCAAGCCCCACGAGCACCGCCAGGGCGATCAGCAGCCCGTACCAGCGCAGGGCGAAGGGGCCCAGCTGGAACACCAGGGGCCCCGGAGAGGTGAAGGTGGCGAGCACAGACAAGGGAGACCGGGCTGGGGCTGCTCAGACGATGCCTTCGGCCGCCTGCACCTTCTCCACCTGGCGCTTCTTGAGCACCAGCATGATCTGGGCCACGGCGATGGCGGCGAAGAAGGCCAGCAGGCCGATGATGCGCTGTGGGTTCTGGAGCACCACCTCGGCGTCCACCTGGCCGAAGCCACCCACGTTGGGGTCGTTGGTGATCGGCGCGCCGGCTGCGACGGCGTCGCCCACGGACACGATCAGGGAGGGACCGGCAGGGATGGTCTCGCTGACGACGGTCCCGTCCTCGGCGCTGATCTCCACCTGGGTGGCGCCGTTGTCACCGGGGGTGATGGCCGCGACGGTGCCTGCGGCAGGAGCTGTGAAGACCGTGTTGTTGCTCTTCTCACCGGTGGGATACACCTGGCCGCGGCCCCGGTTGCCGCCCACATGCAGCTGGTACTTGCCGAAGTGAATGCTGCTGTCGGTGGCGGGGTCGGGGGAGAGAACCGGGAAGACGATCTCGCGGTGGTCATCCCCGGGCAGTGGGCCCACCAGCAGGATGTTGGGCTGATCCTCGGAGTACTGGCTGTAGAAGATGCCGGCCGTCTCCTCCTTGAGTTCCTCGCTGAGGCGATCCTGCGGGGCGAGGGTGAAGCCGTCGGGGAGCATCACCACGGCGCCCACGTTCAGGCCGGTGCCGCTGCCGTCTCCGGCCACCTGCTGCACCGACGTGTCGTAGGGAATCTCCACGACCGCCTTGAACACCGTGTCGGGGAAGACGGCCTGGGGCACTTCGACGCGGGTGGGTTTCTGGGCCAGGTGGCAGTTGGCGCAGACGATCTTGCCGGTGGCCTCGCGCGGGCTTTCGTAATTCTGCTGAGCCCAGAAGGGATAGGCCCAGCTCGGAGCGGCCGCGGCGGTGAGCAGGGTGAGGCAGAGGGCGGCGCCGACCAGGGGCCGGAGCAGTGGGGCGGACGCGGTGACGAGGGAGGAGAGGAGCGGACGCATCGGTGGCGGTGGCGACGGTGGCGGTGACGACGGGGAGGGAGGATTCAGCTGGCCGGGGTCACGCCCACCAGGGTTTGTCGCCGGTGCGGAAGTCGGTTTCGTCCCACTGACTCAGGAACACCTTGTCGTCCTCGACCGACACGTGGGCCAGGGCCAGGGAGAGGGGCGCCGGACCGCGCACCACCTTGCCGGTCGCGTCGTACTGGGAGCCGTGGCAGGGGCAGATGAACTTGTTGGCGCCGCTGTTCCAGGGCACCACGCAGCCGAGGTGGGTGCAGATGGCGTTGATGCCGTAGCTGCCGATGGCCTCGTCCCCCTCGACGATCAGGTAGGTGGGGTCCCCCTTGAGGCCCTGCACCAGGCTGCGGTCGCCCTCCTTGTGGCTGCCGAGCCAGCCGCTGGCGGTGACGGGATTGCCCAGTTCGTCCTTGGCGGCGGTGCCGCCACCGGCGCCGCCGGCCCGAGGCGGAATGAAGTAGTTCACCACCGGGTACAGGGCCCCGAGGGCGACGCCGGTGACCGACCCGAAGGTGAGCAGGTTCATGAACTGCCGACGACCCATTCCGGGCACATCACCACTCGAGGCGCTCGCTGGGATCTGGGTCATTCGAAGCGGCTCCCGGGAGCCACAGCAACGTGCGTGCCACCTTAAGGCCTGCCCAGCCCCCGTCCCCGTGGCTCCCGAACGCGTGGATCCCAGCCCGTCGCAAGGCGCCTCCCCCCTCACGGGCGCGGAGCTCCAGCAGGCGCTGCGGGCCCGCTGGCAGGCCTCCTACGACCTGCAGGTGGTGCAGCGCCGTGGCCGGCTCTATCTGCAGGTGATGTGGGCCCATCTGGAGCAGCAGTCCTTTCCGCTGAGTGCCGAGGCCTATGCCGCCAGGCTGGAGGAGGTGGCGGCGCTGCTCAACCTGATGGGCGTGGCCTCCCAGGTGCGCCGATGGCTCGCTACCACCGCCGGCAGGCCCCGGCTTGGCAGGGCCCTGGGTCTTGCCCTCGAACTCCCTCCCGAGCGGACCGGCGAATTTCTGCTCTAGTCCATTCCGGTCGGCAGCCACGGTCCGGTTGGCAGCCACGGCATGCCTGCCCAGCCAGCGCGGCGGGGATGCGCCCCGGCTGCCGAGGTGTTATCAAGCGCTTCGACCCTGGCGCGATCGTCCAAAGCCCCCTCGACCAAGCCCCCTGGCTGCCAACGCCCTGTCTTCTCCCAGACCGCGCCTGCCCATGTCTCGTCGCCGACCTGCCGTCACCGTGCCTGCCGGGGCTCTGCTGAGCCTGGGGATCGGCCTTTCGCTGCTGCTGGCGATGCCTGCGGAAGCCGCCCGCTACGAGGCCATCTGTGGCAACAAGCGTTGCCGTATCGAGGTCACCGAGAAAGGGGTCAAAGGCCCTTCCGGGTTCATCCCGGCCGATCGCATCGCGCAGTGGAATGCCGTCGGCTGGGACAACCACAACGCCCTGGTGGCGTCGCTGGGGGCGACCGGCGGCGCCGTGACCGGCACCGTGGTGGGGGCCCTGGCCACCTGCTGGACGTTGATTGCCTGCCCGATCGGCATCCTCGGTGGCGCCGTGGTGGGTGGCGTGGCGGGGTCACGGGCGGGTCGCTCGGCTGACTACCAGTTCTCCGTGGTCGGCTACGACAAGAGCGGCAATTCACTCACCGAGACCTTCCGGTTCATCAATGCCAGTCCCGTGCGGGGCCTGGTGCAGAACCTCACCAGGGTGTCGGGTCTGGAGATGGGCGTTCGCCGGGAGGTGGCCATCGCGCCGCCACCGGCCAGGATCCGGCGGCCCGCCCTCGAGCCATCCAATCCTCGGCGGCCGGCGCCAGCCAGGCGTCCCCAGCCGTCCATGCCCATGGCAGCTCCCGCCCAGCCGGTTCCGGTCCCGCAGGCCTCGCCCGTCTGGACGCCGCCGCTGGCGCAGCAGGAGTTTCCCGTGCTGGAGCCGAGCCAGAGCGAGCTGCCCGTGCTCGGCGACGCCATCGATCCCTATCAGGGGACGCCGCTGTTTCCCTGAGCCGCCGGCTGCAGGCGTTCCACCAGCGCCACCAGCGCCACGCCGATCAGGAACAGGGCCGTGATCGCTCCACTGAGCAGCAACATCGTCACCGGGTCGGTGGACGGGGTGAGCACGGCGCCGGAGACTGCCGAGATCAGCACCACCCAGCGCCAGCCGGCGAGCATGGCGCGGGAGCGGATCAGGCCCAGTGCCCCGAGGATCAGCTGCAGCACAGGGAGCTGGAAGGCCAGGGCAGTGGCCACCATCAGCAGCAGCACGAAGTCGAGGTAGCGCTCGATCGACCAGCTGGGCTCCACCACATCGGCACCGAAGCTCACCAGGAAGCGCAGCGCGGCGGGCACCAGGGCCCACCAGGCGAAGGCCAGGCCGGCGGCGAACAGCACCGCGGAGCCGGCCACTGCCGGGGCCACCAGCCGGCGCTCCCGGCGGCTGAGACCGGGCAGCACGAACGCCAGGATCTCGTACAGCACCCACGGCAGCGCGAAGGTGAGGCCGGCATAGCCGGCCACCTTGAGCGAGACGAACAGGAATTCCCCGGGTGCCAGCTGCAGGAAGCGGATGCCCTCGGCGGGCATTTCCAGCAGCCGCACCAGCGGCTTCACGAACACCAGCGCCGCCGCGGCACCCACCACCACCGCCAGCAGGCTGCGCAGCACGCGACGCCGCAGCTCCTCGAGGTGGTCCACCAGGCTCATCTCCACTTCGCCCGGAAACTCGTCTCCGGCCGGCACGGGGATCGGCGGCGGGGCCGGCAGGACCGTCTGTGGGGATGTCCCGGAACCGGGCCCTGGGGCACCGGAGCGGGTGTCGGACCGGAGGTCGGGCCGGGTATCGGGGGGGGGGCTGGTCATGGCTGCCCTGCTGCCAGGAGGTTAAGGGCCCGCTCCGGTTCGCCCCAGATCACCTCGCCGCCCCGGTGGCGCACCGTGCCCGGAGCGGCGCCGGGGATCCGCTGCAGCTCCTCCACCGGCACCATCACCACCGGCACCCGTCCATTGGCGCGGCCGCGGCTGAAATGGGCCGCCAGGTCGGCGGCGCACTGCAGGTCGCTGTCCATGGCGGGAGCTTCGGAACTCTTCAGCACCACATGGCTCCCCGGCAGCTCCTGGGCATGGAACCAGAGGTCGCCGCGTCGCGCCTGGCGGAAGGCGATCCACTCGTTCTGACGGTGGTTGCGCCCCACCTGCACGGGGATTCCGGAAGCGCTGCGCAGCTCCAGCGGCCTTGGGCCTTCAGCCTTGGCGCGGGTCTGGCCCCGCCGCCCGGGCCGGCTGCACACCGACCGTCCCAGCAGGGCATCAAGCTCCTCCTCGATCGCCCGAAGCCCGTCGAGGGTCTCCGCCTGCTCCAGATAGGTGAGGCTGTCTGCGAGTGCAGCCAGGTGCCGCTGGTGCAGCTCGATCCTGGCGGTGATCGCGGCGGCGGAGCGGCGCAGCTTGCGGGCCTTGCGGTAGAGCTTCTGGGCCTCTTCGATGCAGGAGCGCTCGGGCTGCCGCTGGCTGAGCAGGGCATCGGCCCGGCGCTGCAGCTCCTCGGCGCCGGGGACGGCCGCCAGCAGGGCCTGCTGCTCCCGGAGCTGGCCACTCTCCCGCTGCCGCAGGCGTTCCAGGTGCTGGCGGATGTGCTGGCGCTGCTGCTGAAGCTGCTGCCGGGCCAGGTGGTCGCGGTAGTAGGCGGCCAGGGCCCGGTTGATGGCCAGTCCGTCCGCGGACCCCGCGCCACCCTCCTGCCCCCAGCAGGCATAGCCTCCGTCCAGGGTGCGCCAGCCGAAGCGATCCCCCGCCAGGGTCTCCAGCCAGGTGCGCCAGCGCTCCCAGAGCTGGGTCCATTGCGCGGCGTCGAGGCTGTCCACCTTCCGCTCGAGCCAGCCCTGCGGTGCCAGCTGGGCGGCCAGGGCGGGGCTGATCCCCTGGTAGGCATCGCGCAGGGCCTGGCCGAGGGGCAGGGGCAGCAGCGTCAGCCGCCTCTGCCAGCTGGCGAAGCCCTCCTCCAGGCTGGGCGGTTCCCCGCTGAGGGGTGGTGGCGACTGGTAGGGATCGCCGGTGCCGATCGGCCGCAGCCGCGACTGGCTGGCTTTCACCTGCCGGGCCAGCGCCACCACCTGCCGGTCTTCATCCAGAAGGAACAGGTTGCTGTGTCGTCCCATCAGCTCCGCCACCAGCCAGCGCTGCACGGGCTCGCCCGGGCGACGGGCGAACCCCAGCTCCACCACCCGTTCCCAGCCAGGCTGATCAATGCGGATGAGCGCCAGGCCGCGCAGGGCGTGCTGCAACTGCTGGGCCAGGGTGCTGCCCTCCCCCTGGCGTGGCGGCGTGTCGATGGTGTGCACCCGTGCCGCCTCGGCCTGCCAGCTCAGCTCCAGCCAGTTCATGCCCTGCAGGTGGCGCAGGCCGATCTGGATGCTCTGGCCCGTGTCCTGCTGCGCCTTTTCGAACCGGCTCGGCAGCAGCACCGCCCGCCACTCCCAGAGCACCGCCCTGAGGCTGGTGAGATCCATCGGCTGCAGCCTCGCCATCACCTGCGCCGGAGAGCTCCGCACCGGCTTCTACTCTGCAGCCCAGCCTCCAGCGCCGCGATGGCACGCCTCACCGTGATCACGGGTCCCAGCGGGGTGGGCAAGGGCACCCTGGTGCGCCAGCTGCTCGCGCGGCACCCCCAGATCTGGCTGTCGGTGTCGGCCACCACCCGTTCGCCGCGACCCGGAGAGGTGGACGGCGAGAGTTACTTCTTTCTGGGCCGGGAGGACTTCGAGCAGCGGGTGCGCGCCGGAGGATTCCTGGAGTGGGCCGAATTCGCCGGCAACCTCTACGGCACTCCGCGCCAGGCGGTGGAGGACCACCTGGCGCAGGGCCGGCCGGTGCTGCTGGAGATCGAACTGGAGGGCGCCCGCCAGGTGCGGCGCACCTTTCCCGCTGCGTTCCAGCTGTTCATCAAGCCACCCTGCTTCGCAGAGCTGGAGCGCCGCATCCGCGGCCGCGGCACCGACAGTGATGCCGCCATCGGGCAGCGTCTGGAACGCGCCCGGGTGGAGCTGGCCGCCGAGGAGGAATTCGACGCCGTGCTGGTGAACGACGACCTTGGGGAGGCCTGCGAGCAACTGGAGCGGCTCATGCACCTGACCAGCAAAAAGCCCCCCATCGGGGGGGCTTCAGCTGCCGGCTAACTGGGAAGACCGGAAGGCTGACGGGCTGACGGGAGAATCCCGTGTCAGAGCGGTCAGAAGATCAGGTCGGGGAAGAAGCGGAAAACCTCGATGGTGATGCCTGCGGTGAGGGTGAACCAGAGGGCAGCAACGACGGGGGCGGTGGTGAGGAATTTCTTCATGGTTCCAGCAATCAGCGGGGGGAGACGGTGACTTTGGAGTCGGCTTCGATCATCTTTCCGCCGACGAACTCGTTGAAGGCGGCCAGAGGCCACACGGCAGCGGCCAGGGTGGTCTTGAACGCCAGGGGCATGTCGATCTGGATCTCCTTCATGGTGGCGTCCTTGCCTGCGCGGGCGGCGATCAGGTAGCCGCGGCCGGCCCAGCCGATCGTGCCGGCGATGTAGAGGAACAGGAGGCCCGGGATCAGGAAATCACCGGCATGGCTCCAGCGGCCGTCCACGATCAGGTGGGGCAGGCCATCGGTTCCGCAGAGGGCCTGGCTGTAATGCTCGAAGCGTGCCTTGGCCTGAGCCGTCTGGGCGCCGGCGGCACGCTGCTGGAAGCGGGCGTTCTCGGCGCAGGGGGTGAGTCCGGCAACGGATGCGTCGGCATGGGCGGCGGGCGCCAGGCCGAAGACCAGGAAGGCGGAGAGCAGAACCGCGCACAGGCGGGGGAGGAGACGTCGCATCGCGGTGCAGGATGTCACGAGCGGACAGTAGGGGCGCTGCAGCGGCACCATGGCAACGGTTCTGGCCCTCGAAACAAGTTGTGACGAGTCGGCCGCCGCCATCGTGCGCGACCGCACGGTGCTGGCCAGCGCGGTGGCCTCCCAGGTGGAGGAACATGCCCGCTGGGGCGGGGTGGTGCCCGAGATCGCCTCCCGCCGTCATGTGGAGGCGCTGCCCCAGCTGATCGAGTCGGTGTGTGAACGCAGCGGCCTGCGGCCCGCCGAGGTGGACGCCATCGCTGCCACCGCTGCGCCGGGGCTGGTGGGGGCGCTGCTGGTGGCGTCGGTCACCGGCCGCACCCTGGCCCGTCTGCATGGCAAGCCGTTCCTGGCGGTGCACCACCTGGAGGGCCATCTGGCCTCGGTGCAGCTGGGCGAGCCTCTGCCACCGGGGCCCTACCTGGTGCTGCTGGTGAGCGGCGGGCACACCGAACTGGTGCGGGTGGAGGGTCCGGGCCGCTACGAGCGCCTGGGCCGCAGCCATGACGACGCGGCCGGCGAGGCCTTCGACAAGGTGGCGCGCCTGCTGGGGCTGGGCTATCCCGGCGGACCGGCCATCCAGGCGGCGGCGCTGGCGGGGGACCCCCATCGGTTTCGCCTGCCCCGGGGCCGGGTGTCCCGGCCCGGTGGGGGCTTCTTCCCCTACGACTTCAGCTTCAGCGGCCTCAAGACGGCCATGCTGCGGCTGGTGCGCAGCATGGAGACCGAGGCGGCTGGCCCGGCAGCAGGCCACCCCCTGCCCCTGGCCGATCTGGCCGCCAGCTTCGAGCAGGCCGTGGCCGAGGTGCTCGTCGAGCGCAGCTGCCGCTGTGCCCTGGAGCAGGGCCTGGGAACCCTTGTGCTGGTGGGGGGTGTCGCTGCCAACCGCCGCCTGCGCGCGCTGCTGGAGGAGCGCTGCCGGCGCGAGGGCCTGCAGTGGCGGGTGGCGCCCCTGGCCTACTGCACCGACAACGCCGCCATGATTGGCGTGGCGGCCTGTGAGCGCCTGGAGCGTGGGCTGCGCAGCGCGATCGACCTGGGCGTGGCCGCCCGCCTGCCGCTGGAGCAGGCCGCCTGCCTCTACGAGGCGCCAGCGCCCTTCTGAGCTCACTAGGGTGAGGTGCCACGCGCCCCTGCCATGGCCAGCGCAGACACCGTTGAGCCCGCTGACGCGCCGGCGGGGGACAGCCCGGCGGCTGACGCGGAACCCGTGAGCAGCACCGAACTCAACGCCTGGAGGCGTGGATTCACGCCTCAGGCGGAGATCTGGAACGGCCGTCTGGCCATGCTCGGCCTCTCCGTCGGCCTCACCGTGCTGCTGATCGCCCGTCTGGCCGCCCGCTAGGCGGTGCGTCCCCGCAGCGCCTGCAGCAGTTCCGAAGGCTTGAGACTCTGGGCGATGGCCTCCTCGGGGGTCACGCGCCCGGCTTGCACCAGCTCCAGCAGCGACTGGTTCGCCGTCACCATGCCGTCGAAGCGGCTGCGGCGCATGATCTCCTCGATCTCATCCAGCTCGCCCCGCTGGATGTAGTCCTTGCAGGCATCGGTGTTGATCAGGATGTCCTGGTAGACGGTGCGATCTCCGTCGGTCGTCTTGATCAGCCCCTGGGCGATCACGGCCAGCAGGGTCTCGGAGATCGCCTCGCGCACCGTGTGCTGTTCGTTGGGGGGGTGCATGCCCAGTACCCGCTCCACCGTCTTGATGGCCGAGTTGGTGTGCAGGGTGCCCAGCACCAGCTGGCCGGTCTGGGAGGCCTCGATGGCCGTGGCGAGGGTGAGGCGGTCGCGGATCTCGCCGATCAGGATCACGTCCGGGTCCTCCCGCATCGAGGCCCGCAGGGCATTGTGGAACTGCAGCGTGTGCTGGCCCACCTGGCGCTGACGGATCAGCGACTCACGGCTCTGATGCACGTATTCGATCGGGTCCTCGATCGTGACGACGTGCCGGTACATGTTGCGGTTGATCCAGTCGATCATCGCCGCCAGGGTGGTGGTCTTGCCGCAGCCGGTGGGTCCGGTCACCAGCACCATCCCCTTGGGCCGGGTGCAGAGTTCGCTGAGCACCGCCGGCATGCCCAGGTCGTCGAGGGTGGGCACCTGGTGCGGGATCAGGCGCAGCACCATGGCGGGGCCGCGCAGGGTGTCGAGCAGGTTGATGCGCACCCGCACGAAGGGAAAGGTGTGGGCGCCGTCGAATTCCTTGTGGCGCAGGAACGCCTCGATGTCCTCGGGGCTGAGGATCTCGCGCAGCCAGCGGTGGAAGGTCTCGCTGTCGGTGGCCGGCCAGCCGGTGCGCACCATGGTGCCGCGCGAGCGGTAGCGGGGCTCCTCACCCACACCCACATGCACGTCGGAGTACTGCCGCTCGTTGGCGAGCTGCACCATGGCCTGGAGGTCGGGGGGCTGCCCGCCGAAGCTGGCCGTGGGTGCCAGCGCCGGGGGCGGCGGCAGGGGCGAGAGAGGCAGCGGAGAGGTCGTCATCGGAGACCACCGATATGACGCAGCTTGGCGGCTTCCGGCCGCTCTGTCAGCCCCTGGTTCCGCCCCGCGCGCGCTCCGTAGGATCCGCCGGTCCGCCAGCGCCCCTCTCCGGTGTCCCAGCCCCTGGTCACGATCGTGCTCGGCACCCGGCCCGAGGCGATCAAGCTGGCCCCGGTGATCCGCGCCTTTCAGGAGGCCGGCGACTTCCGCACCCGGGTGGTGCTCACCGGCCAGCACCGCGAGATGGTGAGCCAGGTGATGGAGCTGTTCGGCCTGACGGCCGACCACGATCTTGCATTGATGGCGCCCCAGCAGACCCTCACCCACATCACCTGCGCCGCCCTGCAGGGCCTCAAGGAGGAGTTCGCCGATCACCGCCCCGAGCTGGTGCTGGTGCAGGGCGACACCACCACCGCCTTTGCCTCCGCCCTGGCCGCCTTCTACGAACAGATTCCGGTGGGCCACGTGGAAGCCGGCCTGCGCACCGACAACCTGCTCGACCCGTTCCCCGAGGAGGCCAACCGGCGACTGATCTCCCAGCTGGCCCAGCTGCACTTCGCCCCCACCGCGCGTTCGGCGGCCAACTGCCGCGCGTCGGGGGTGGTGGGCGAGGTGCTCACCACCGGCAACACGGTGATCGATGCCCTCCTGCAGATGGCCGATCAGGCGCCCGCCTACGAGCTGGCCGGCCTGGACTGGCAGGGCCAGCGGGTGATCCTGGCCACGGTGCACCGGCGCGAGAACTGGGGCGAGCGACTGCAGTCGATCGGGGCGGGCTTCCTGCAGCTGCTGGAGCGTTTTCCAGACACCGCCCTGCTGCTGCCCCTGCACCGCAATCCCACCGTGCGCGAGCCGTTGCAGGCCCTGCTCGGCAGCCACCCGCGGGCCTTCCTCACCGAACCCCTCGACTACGGCCAGCTGGTGGCGGCCATGCGCGGCTGCACCCTGGTGCTCACCGATTCCGGCGGCCTGCAGGAGGAGGCGCCGGCGCTGGGCAAGCCGGTGCTGGTGCTGCGCCGCACCACCGAGCGACCCGAGGCCGTGGAGGCGGGCACGGCCCGCCTGATCGGCACGGGCACGGACGACATCGTGGCCGAGGCCAGCCGGCTGCTCAGCGAGCCGGAGGCCTACGGGGCGATGGCGCGCGCCCACAACCCCTTCGGCGACGGCCGGGCCTCGGGCCGGATCGTGGAGGCGGCCCGGCGCTTCCTCAGCGGCGGCGCCGGGACCAGGGCGGCAGGTCGATGAACACCCGGGTGCCGGGTTCCAGCCCGGACAGGATCTGGGTGTCTCGCCCGCCGCTGATGCCCAGCTCCACCGGCTGGAAGCGGGGCTGACGGTCCTTGTCCACCAGCAGCACGCCCGGACGCCCCTCCTCGGTGACGATCGCCACCGTGGGCACCAGGGTCCGGGCCTGTACGGCACCCGTCTGGAAGCCCACGTCAGCAGTCATGCCGATGCGCAGATCCGGCTGGGGCTCGGGGAATTCCAGAAACACATCGAAGGAGGTGACGTTGTTCAGCTTCACGGCCCTGGGGGTGATCCGCCGCACGCGCGCCGCGAAGCTGCGCTCGGGGAAGGCATCGACCCTCACCTGGGCGGGCTGGCCCACGCTGATCCGGCCGATGTCGCTCTCGGGCACCTTCGCCACCACCTCCAGTCCCTGGGAGAGCTCCACGATCGAGGAGCTGGTGGCGCCGGCCGTGGCCGAAGCCGTGGTGGTGGGGGTGACGAAGGATCCGGGGTCGGCGAAGCGCTGGCTGATCACGCCGTCGAAGGGGGCCCGCACGATCAGCTCCTGCTGCTCCACCCGGCGGGCCTCGAGGCGCTGGCGGGCGGCCTGCACCGCCGCCAGATCCACCTCATAGGTGCTGCGCACCGCGTTGTAGTCGCTGAGGCTGATGGCGCGCTCGCGGAACAGCCGTTCGTTGCGCTCCAGTTCACTGCGGCTGCGGGCCAGCTGGGCCTCCGCGGAGCGCAGCTGGGCCTTCAGTTCACTGAGGCGCTCGTTCAGATCTCCGGCGTCCATGCGGGCCAGGGGCTGGCCGCGGCGCACCACATCCCCCTCCTCGACCAGCAGCTCCTCGAGCACCCCCTGGCGCTTGGGACTGACATTCACCCGCTGCTCGGCCTCCAGCTCGCCGGAGGCGCTCACCACGCCGGGGAGCTCGCCGGAGGTGGCCAGGGCCGTGTAGGCACCCAGATCGGCCTCGCGGGGACCGCGCTGGCGCTGCCAGATCCCCACCCCGGCCAGGACGGCCACCAGCACCGCGGCAGCCGCCCACAGCCGTGGCTGCCGCCAGGGCGGTGGCGCGTCGGGGCGCCGCAGCGGCGTGGGGCCGCTGGCGGCGGCGCTGACGGGCGCGACCCGGCGCAGGGGGGTGAGCGTGGGAATCGGGTTGCCTGCCGCTCGCACCAGTTTCGCGGTTCGGGCGCAGCTCCGGCGGGGCGGCCACGGTTCGGCCGGTGCCGGACGCTCCGTAGATTCCAGCCATGCTCAAAGCCGGAATCGTCGGACTGCCCAACGTGGGCAAGTCGACCCTGTTCAACGCCCTGGTGGCCAACGCCCAGGCGGAGGCCGCCAACTATCCCTTCTGCACCATCGAGCCCAACTCGGGCGTGGTGGCCGTGCCCGACCCGCGGCTCGACCGGCTGGCGGTGCTCAGTGCGAGCAGGGAGATCGTGCCCACCCGGGTGGAGTTCGTGGACATCGCCGGCCTGGTGAAGGGCGCCAGCCAGGGCGAGGGTCTGGGCAACAAGTTCCTGGCCAACATCCGCGAGGTGGACGCGATCGTGCACGTCGTGCGCTGCTTCGAGAACGACGACGTCATCCACGTGAGCGGTTCGGTGGATCCGGTGCGTGATGCCGAGGTGATCAACCTGGAGCTGGGTCTGGCGGATCTGGCCCAGGTGGAGAAGCGGCGCGAGCGTCTCAGGAAGCAGCTGCGCACCAGCACCGAGGCCCAGGCCGAGGACGCCGCCCTGGAGCGCATCCAGCAGGCCCTGGAAGCCGGTGGTGCCGCCCGCACCGTGCCCCTGAGCGCGGAGGAGGGGGCCTTGGTGAAGCCCCTTGGGCTGCTCACCGCCAAGCCGATCATCTACGCCACCAATGTGAGCGAAGACGACCTGGCCGCAGGCAACGCCCACTGCGAGGCGGTGGCGGCGCTGGCGGAGAAGGAGGGCGCCGGCACGGTGCGCATCAGCGCCCAGGTGGAGGCCGAGCTGATCGAGCTGCCCGAGGAGGACCGGGCTGAGTTTCTGGCCGGTCTTGGCGTGGAGGAGGGCGGCCTGCAGAGCCTGATCCGCGCCACCTACAGCCTGCTGGGGCTGCGCACCTACTTCACCACCGGTGAGAAGGAGACCCGCGCCTGGACGATCAGGGCGGGCATGACCGCTCCCCAGGCGGCCGGGGTGATCCACACCGATTTCGAGCGCGGCTTCATCCGCGCCCAGACGATCGGCTATGCCCAGCTGCTGGAGGCCGGTTCCCTGGCCGAGGCCCGCAACAGGGGCTGGCTGCGGGCGGAGGGCAAGGAGTACGTGGTGGCCGAGGGCGACGTGATGGAGTTCCTGTTCAACGTCTAGGGCGCCGCCCGGGTCGTCGGCCAGAATCGCTGCAGAGCCGGTGGCCGCCATGACCCAAGCCAACAACCCTTCCCCACCGGCAGCCAGTGGGGAGCCCGTGGCCCATCCCCACGATTTCGACGTGCAGAAGGACCTGCACCGCCGGATCCGCAACGACCCTGACTACGACGACTGGGAATACGGCACCGAGCCGCTGCCCCACGAGGCCTGGGTCAAGCGGGGCGACTCTGGGGCCGGGGCCTGATCCGCCGCACCATCAGCAGGCCCGCCAGGCACAGGCAGGCCATCGCCAGCCACAGTCCGGCACCGTGGCCCTGGCCATCCAGGGCGAACCCGGCCAGCAGCGGCGCGCCCAGCGCGCTGATGGCGAAGCACTGGGAGAAGAGGGCCATCGCCACCCCCTGATGCTCCTCGGGGGTGATCTCGATCACCGCCTCCGTGGCGATCGGCAGAAATGCCGCCTGCCCCACCGCCAGCGGCAGCTGGGCCAGCAGCACCAGCCACACCCCTGCCGTCATCAGGGCGGAGAGGGAGAGCAGCGCGGTGCCCGCGGCGAAGCACGTCAGGCTCAGTCCCAGGCCCCTGGCCACGGGCCGCCGCGCCAGGGCCTGGCCGAGGGGCCACTGGATCAGCACCAGCAGCCCCAGCTGCAGGCCGATCAGCAGAGCCCCCAGGCTCTCGGGCAGCGGCTGGCGGCGCAGGCCGCCACGCACCAGGTCCAGGGGCAGGGCGCTCTGCATCAGGGCCGGCAGGGCGGTGGCCAGCAGGGCGATGGCCAGCAGCGGCAGGAGGGCCCGCAGCCAGGGAGCCCACCGGTGCGACTCGGCGCTGGGCTGCCGGCGGATGGGATCGGGGAGCGGGCGCAGGAGCAGCAGCAGCAGCATCCCGCCCAGGCAGACCATGTCGAGCAGGTACACCCCCCGCAGCAGCCCCAGCGCCGCCAGCATCGCCCCCAGCAGCGCTCCGGAGGCGATGCCGGCGGCATCGGCACTGCGCACCAGGGCGAAGCCCCGGGCCGATGGGATCGCCGCGGGTCCCCGACCGCAGCTCAGCGGCACCGCCAGCTCGATGGCCGGCCAGTAGAACCCCATGGCGAGCCCCAGCAGGAGCTGTCCCAGCAGGTAGCCGGGAAAGGCCCGGGCCATGAACAGGATGCTGTCGGCCGCCAGGGAGAACAGAACCGCCAGCAGCACCGGCAGCGAACAGTTCAGGCCCCTGTCCAGCAGCAGGCCGCAGAGCAGGCGCCCCAGGGTGCCGGCCAGGGCGGCCAGGGCCAGGCCCTGGGTGACGCTGGTGGCACTGAAGGCAGCCTGGTGGAACACCATGGGAGTGAGATAGAGCACACCCCCGGCGCCGATCGATCCCACCAGCCGCAGCACGGCCACTTCCCGCAATGCCGGGGGAAACTGGAGACACCAGTGGCCCGACCGTTGCCACCTGGCGGGCTTCAGGCCTTCGGCCACAGTGGCATCCGCGGCATCCGCTCCGGTCTTCATGCCCGCGATCGCCTCGGTCCTCACCCTTGCCTCCCTGCCGCTGCGGCGGCTGTCCACTCGCCGGCCCTTGCCCAACCGCCCCTCGAACCGCCTGTCACACCGCCGCCGCCTCTCGGGTCTGCTCGCCAGTCTGCTGGTGCTCCCGCCGCTCGGCTGGTCGCCGCCGGCACGGGCGGTGGACGAACTGGTGGTGCGCTTCGACGGGCTGGAGCTGCCGATCGAGCTGGTCGAGCTGGAGGCCTGGATCCGTGACCCCGGCCAGACCCGCGGCGATCTCGCCCAGTGGCTGAATCTCCTGGACGCGCGCTCCCGCAGGGGGCTGGCGCGCCTGCTGCAGGCGCCCCTGCTCACGGACCGCAGCTTTGCCACCGAGCTGCTGGGCAGCTGGACGGGGGAGCAGATGCTGCGGGAGGTGGGCGGGCTGGTGACCGGTCCGCGGGGGGAGAGCACGGCGCCGCTGCTGATGGACAGCCTGCGCCGTCGGTTCGAGCGGCAGACGTCGGTGACCGCGGTGGAATTGCTGCGCGAACTGCCCATCCCCCGGGTCACGCTGCAGGTGGACGGTCTGCTGGCCCTGGCCCAGCACTGGCGTGCCCAGCTGCAGCATCAGCGCGATGCCGTCGCCGAACTACGGCGTCTGCCGCTGCCCCTGCGGCAGACGCGCCCGCTGCTTGGTCGTTCCCGCCGCAGCCGGCCGGCCCAGCCCCAGCGCCTGCAGCTGGCCGTGGCCCATCGGCCCATGCCGCTGCCGGTGGATCTCTGGCCGGCCCTCGGCCCGGCCCAGTCCGAGCCGCGGCCCCTGCTGCTGCTGATGCCGGGCCTGGGCGGCAGCCGCAGCCAGCTGAACTGGCTGGCCGCCTCCCTGGCTGAGCAGGGCTGGCCGGCGCTGGTGCTCGAGCATCCCGGCAGTGACGAACAGGCGGTGAAGGCCTCACTGGTCGGGGAGGGGCCGCTGCCGGGAGCCGAATCGCTGCCGCAGCGCCTGGCCGACCTGGAGGCCGTGCTCGCGGCCCGGGCCGAGGGCCGGCTGCCGCCCCTGGGCCCCGCCGGAGCCGGCGATGCGGGGGTGGTGCTGATCGGCCACTCCCTCGGTGGACTGACGGCCCTGATGGCCGCGGGGCTGGTGCCGGAACAGGGGCTCTCGGGCCGCTGTCGGAGGGCCCTCACGTCCCTGCCGCTCACCAACGTCTCGCGGCTGCTGCAGTGTCAGCTGGAGGCCGTGGCCGGTGATGGTGGCCCCCGGACCGCGCCGGGCGCCGCCGATCCATGGCCCCAGCTGGCGGGCATCCCGCTCCTGGGGGTGGTGACCTTCAACGGGTTCGGCAGTCTGCTCTGGCCCGAGCGGGGGCTGGCGGATCTTCCCCTGCCGGTGCTGATGGTGGGGGGCAGCCTCGACCTGATCACGCCACCGGTGCAGGAGCAGCTCGGGCTGCTGAGCACCAGCGGCCATCCCCGCAGCCGTCTGGTGCTGGTGGACGGCGCCAGCCACTTCTCGCCCGTGCGGCTGGAGGGTGATGGCGAGGTCCTGTTCCGGGTGGGAGAGCAGTTGGTGGGTCAAGACCCCGAGCTGGTGCAGGAGCTGCTGCTGCGCCTGACGGTGGACTTTCTGGAGTCAGCCCGGCACGGCTCCCTGCTCATGCCCCAGCGGCGGAGGCATGGCGGGGTGGAGGCCTACGTCCTCGACCGGGATGCCGCCCGCCAGTGGCAGCGCCGCCTGCCGGCCGACCCCGCTCCCCTCAAGGCCGCTGCGCCGGGTGCCGTGCTCAGAACCGGATCCGCGGATCGAGCAGGGCCACCAGCAGGTCCACCGTCACGGTGACCAGCACCACGAGGGCCGCCACCACCACCACGATGCCCTGCACCAGGGGATAGTCGCGCTGGGCGATGGCCTCCTGCAGGCGTGCGGCGATCCCCGGCCAGGAGTAGGTGACCTCGATCAGCAGGGCGCCGCCGATCAGCGAGGCCACCGTGATGCCGGTGATCGTGAGCACCGGCAGCAGGGCGTTGGGCAGGGCATGCCGCAGCACCACCCGGGCTTCCCCCAGCCCCCGGCTGCGGGCCGCTTCCACGTAGTCGGAGGCCAGGGCCCGACGCAGGTTCAGACGCAGGGCATTGGTGAAGATGCCGCTCAGCAGCAGGGCGAGGGTGCCGGCCGGGAGCACCAGGTGACGGATCGTGCCGCCGAGCTGCTGCCAGTGCCCGGTGGCAAGCCCGTTGCGGAGACTGTCGACCAGGAAGAAGCCCGTGCCCTCCGGTGGCAGCAGGGTGGGGGGGAGACGGCCCCCCACCGGCAGCCAGCCCAGCCAGACGGCGAAGATCAGCTGCACCACCATCGCCGCCCAGAAGGGCGGCAGGGCGTAGGTGCCGATGCCGTAGAGCCGCCCGGCCAGATCCAGCCTGCCCTCGGGCCGGGCGATGCCGGAGAAGCCCACCGTCAGCCCCAGCAGGGCGGCCAGCAGCAGGGCCGTGAGTCCCAGTTCCAGGCTCGCCGGCAGACTCTGGCCGATGATCCGGCTCACCGGCTCCTGGCTGTTCAGCGACGTGCCCAGATCCCCCCGCAGCAGATCCAGCAGAAAGCTGCCGTACTGGCTCAGCAGCGGCTGATCGAGCCCCAGCTGGCTGCGCAGGGCCGCCCTCGCCGCTTCCGGGGCGCGGGTGCCGAGCACCGCGTCCACCGGGTCGCCGGGTGCCACGCGCAGGAGCAGAAACACCAGGCTGGCGATCAGCCACAGCATCACCGGCACCAGCCCGAGGCGGGCGGCCAGATAGCGGACCAGGGCGCGGCGGCGGCTCATGGGAGGCGGTGCAACTCCTGCAGCAGCAGGCGTCCGTTGCCGTCGAAGCGGGGGGCGGCCAGCTGGCGGCGGGCCCAGGCCCGTGGCGTCACCAGCCACAGGGGCAGATAGGGGGCGGCGGCGGCGGTGCGCCGCTCGATGCCGTCCAGCAGCTGCAGCCGCTGCGCACCCGCCAGGCCTTCACTGCGCAGCAGATCCTCCTGCAGCCCCGGAGCGGTCCAGAAGCTGCCGCTCAGGGCACTCTCGCCCTTGAGGCAGCGCCCGCCCTCGGCTTTGCTGCAGCTGAGCAGGGGGAACAGGTAGGCCTCCGGGTCGCGCACGGCACCCCGCCAGTCGAGCATCACGGCCGGGAAGGCGCCCTCGCCGAGCTGGCGGTACACGGTGGTGGACTCCATGCCGTTGGGCTGCAGCACGATGCAGTCCCCCAGATCGCGGGCCAGCTGGGCCTGCCAGGTGAGCACCATCAGGCGGTCGGAGGGGATGTTGGAGCGGAAGGTGAGCGGCAGCTCCAGCACCTTGCCGTCGCAGTAGCCGGCCTGGCGGAACAGGCTGCGGGCCCGGCCCGGGTCGTAGGCCGGCCAGATCCCTCGCGCACCGCTGCTCACCGCCGGTGGCACCAGGTCGCGCAGAGGCGCGCGCAGCCCCTGGCTCACCCGGTCGGTGATGCGCTCGCGGTCGAGGCTGTGGGCCAGGGCCTGGCGCAGGCCGGGGTCGTTGAAGGGCGGCTGGTTGGTGTGCAGGGTGAGGTAGCCGATCTCCAGGGCCGGCCCCTGGCCCTCCCGCAGCTCGCCCCGGTCCGCCCGCTGCACCAGGGCCTGCTGATGGTCTTCGTGCAGGCCGGTGGAGAGCAGCACATCCACCTCGCCGCTGCGCATGGCGCCGTAGAGCGCGGTGGAGTTGCCCAGGCTGACCAGCACGATGCCGCCGTTGCGGGGCCGGTCGCCCCAGTAGCGCTCGAAGGGTTCCAGGCGCTGCTGCTGGTCGCTGAAGAAGCTCAGCCGGTAGGGCCCGGTGCCCACGAAGCGATCCGCCAGCGCCCGATCGCCGTACTCCCGGTAGGCCGTGGGCGAGACCGGCGTGAGATTGATCGTGCTCAGCAGCTGGGGGAGCACCGTGGTGGGGCGCCTGAGACGCAGCTCCAGCTCGTGGCTGCTCCGGGCACGCACCGACTCGATGCGGTCGTCCAGCAGGTAGCTGAGGGTGCCGATCGCCAGGAAGCGCTCCAGGCTGAACACCATCGCCGCCGCATCGAAGGGCGTGCCGTCGTGGAAGAGCACGTCACGGCGCAGCGGGATCGTCACCGTCAGGCCGTCGGAGCTGACGCGGGGCAGCTCGGAGGCCAGGGCCGGCACCAGATCGCCGTCCGGTTCGAGCTGATAGAGCGGATCTCCGACGGCACTGAGCAACTGCGTGGCGCCGAAGGTGGAGGCACGCACCGGATCCACGGAACCCACCCGCGCACTGGTGGCCACCACCAGGGCATCGCTCGGGCTGTCAGCCGGTCCCGGCACCGTTGCGGCACCTCCGCCCGATGGAGCGGAGCCCGCCTGGCACCCGGTCAGCAGCAGGGTCGCGGCGGCGGTGAGGAACGTGGTGCGCCGCGGCGTCAGCCGCAACAGGCGAGGCAAGGCCGAGAGCTCAGCGGACCGGCGCCATTCAAGGGCGATGGGGCCTGGATGGGCGGACCTGCTGCAGGGAAATTTCAAACACCTCGGAGCCGTGCCGGGCCAGGGGCCAGCGCCGCAGCCAGCAGCGGTCGTGGCGGTCGTCCACACCGATCACCTGGTACAGGTGGTCGTCGGCCACCAGCCGCACGCAGTCACCCTGGCTGGGCGTGGCGGTTGGGCAGGGGCAGGAAAGGCTGGTCATGGGCCCGGGGGCAAAGGATGGCGGATCGGAATCCGGCGGAGTGGAGGTGGTGGTGGAGAGAAGGGGGTGGGGTTGACGCTGAAGACTCCCGTGGGGCTTTCGGCCTGCGTAAGACCGGCGTGCTGGAGCAATCCGGTTCTCCGAGTCCTAGCGGGAAGGCGGGTGGACGCGTGAGATGGAGTGTGGGGGGAGGACCGGCATCACCGGAAGCGGGAACCGGCGGGCGGGACCAGACGGGAGTCTTAAGAATTTCTTCTGAACTTTACCCATGGTGCCGCGCCGCGGGGCCTGCGCACCATCCGGTGGCGATTTGCGTACCTGATCGGGCCGATCAGCTCACCCGCTCCGCCGCTCTGCCGCTCAGGCCTGGATCAGAGGGTGCGCAGGCAGGCCGCCACCCGCTGCACCTCCGGCAGCGCGGCGATGGCATCGAGGGCCTGGCGGAAACGGGATTCCAGCACTTCGTGGGTGATCACCACGATCTCGGCGGCCTCGCTGTCGGCCTCGAACTGCACGATCGACTGGATCGAGACCCCCGCCTCGCCGAAGCAGGTGCCGATCCGGCCGATCACCCCCGGCTGGTCGGTGGTGCGCAGGCGCACGTAGTTGCGATGGGTCGTCCGGGCGCCGTCCACCAGGCGGCACTGCCGCCAGCTGCCGGCCGCCAGCAGGGGATCGATGCCAGGCGGTTCGCCGTCGACGGCCCGGGCGCCGGTGGCCTGGCGAATGCCGGCGATGTTGAGGATGTCGGCCACCACCGCCGAGGCCGTGGGTCCGGCCCCGGCCCCGGGCCCGTAGAACATCACCTGGCCCACCGGCTCCCCCTCCACCAGGATCGCGTTGAACACCCCGTTCACGCCGGCCAGGGGATGGCTGCGGGGCAGCAGCGTGGGGTGAACCCGCACATCCAGCAGCTGGGGGTCGCCGTTCGTCCCGGTCTCGATCCGCTGCGACACCGCCAGCAGCTTCACCACGAAGCCGAGCTGGTCGGCGTAGGTGACGTCGCGGGCGTCCAGCTGGTCGATGCCCTCGGCGGGGATCGCCTCGCGGGGGACCGAGCCGCCGTAGGCCAGGCCGGTGAGGATGGCGATCTTGTCGGCGGCGTCCGCGCCCTGCACGTCGGCGGCGGGGTCGGCCTCGGCGTAACCCAGGCGCTGGGCATCGGCCAGCACCGCCGCATACTCGGCGCCCTCGGCCGCCATGCGGCTGAGGATGTAGTTGGTGGTGCCGTTGATGATGCCGCTCACCCGCTGGATGCGGTTGGCGCCGAGGGACTGCTTCAGCGGCTCGATGATCGGGATGCCGCCGCCCACCGCGGCCTCCAGCAGCACGTAGACGCCGGCGGCAGCGGCGGCGGCGGAGATCTCCTCGCCGTGGCGGGCGATCACCGCCTTGTTGGCGGTGACCACGGGCTTGCCGGCGGCGATGGCGCGCAGGATCAGGGAGCGGGCCGGCTCCAGACCGCCCATCACCTCCACCACGATGTCCACCGCGGGATCGTCCACCACCGCCGCGGGATCGCTGCTCAGCAGCTCCGCGGGCACCCGGATCGTCCGGGGACGCTGCAGGTCGCGCACCGCCACCCGCCGCAGCTCCAGCTCCGCCACCAGCGGGTGGCGGCCTTCGGGGGTGGCCAGGATCTCGGCAACGCCTGCTCCCACCGTGCCGAGGCCGAGCAGGCCGATGCCGATCGTCATGGGCTGGTGAGCTGCGATCGACCGATCCTAGAAATCAGCCCGTCAGGCCATCAGGCCGCCAGCGCCTTGGCCTGGGCCTGCATCAGCTTCAGGATGTTCAGGAAGCCGTTGGCGCGCGATGGGGTGAGGCTGGCCTGCAGCCCCGTGGCGGCGATGAAGCCAGGGTCGATCGCCATCGCCTGCTCGGGGGTGAGCCCTTCGAGCCCCTCGATCAGCAGGGCCAGCAGTCCCTTGGTGATGGCGGCGTCGGAGTCGCCCTGCCAGTGCAGGCGGCCTTCCACCAGCTGGCCCACCACGTACACCTGGGAGACGCAGCCCTTCACCTTGAAGGCGTCGTTGCGGAACTCCTCCGGCAGGGGCTGGAGCTTCCTGGCCAGCCAGAGTACGTACTCGTAGCGGCGCCGCGGGTCAGCCGTGCCCGCCAACCGCTCGACGATGCGATCGAGGGCCTCGCTGCCCGTGGTGATGGGGGGTGAGCCGGCCATTCAGCGCCGGCGGCGAGCCACCAGCATCATGCCGGCGGCCCCGAGTCCCACGGCCACACCACCCAGCAGCGGCTGAACCAGGCCCGCAGGCCGCTGGGCCAGCAGCCGGGCCAGGCCGGTGCGCCGCCAGGACGGCAGAGCGGCGGCCTGGCTGGCCGACGCCCTGGCCAGGGCGTCGCCGGCCTGGGCGACACCCGCTTCCGACAGCTCCAGGTAGTCGCGGTGGCCGGGACCGGCGTCCACCTGCAGCTCCCAGTCGGTGGCGGCCTCGCGGGGCACCTCGAAACGCAGGCGCCCCTCGCCGTCGGTGCGGCCCAGTTCGATCGTCTCGCCGTCGCCCCGCAGCAGCCGCACCGTGGCGTCCTCGGCCGGTTCACCGGTGCTGAACGCGCTCTGCAGCAGGAACTCGCGGCGAACCTGCTCGCTCAGCGGGGAGACGTTCTCGAGGTTGCTCTGGATGCCGTGGCTCCAGGCGGAACCGCCGCACAGGGCGCCGAGAGCCAGGGCTCCAAGTCCGAGGGCCGCGGCAGGCTTGCCGAGGCCGGCGGCAGGGTGGCGGGAGGTGGTCGCAGGCATGGGGTGAACGGAATTCAGCAGTCCTTCCAGCGACTGTCGCGCGTGCGGCCGGCCTGCACCATGCGCACGACCGAACTCACCATCATCGACAGGGCGTCGTGGGCCTCCCCGCGGGCCTCGAGTTCAGCGGCCAGAACGCGCTCCGAGGCTGTGGGTGCAGCGGTGCTCCCAGCGGTGGAGGTGGACGGGGCTGCCGAGAAAGTCGTGACCGGATGCGGGGAGGACAGATTCACGGCAGCGGCCAGTGCACTGGTGGGATCTTCGCAAAGGGGGGCGGGTGGCGCGCCATGCCCGTGGGGTTTGTGACGATTGTGTCGCGGGCGGCCCATCAGCCGGAACCTTGCCGTTCAGGACCTGCGGTGCTCCAGGCCCCGCTCGCTGATCCAGCCGTCGAAGGGCACGTCCCAGGGATCCCCGGGCAGCTCCTCCAGCAGGCAGCCGGCTGGCAGCACCGCCAGCGCCGGCACCCGGCGCCAGTCGGGATGGCTGCGCAGCCGGTCGTACCAGCCGCCGCCGTAGCCGAGCCGGATCCCCCGCCGGTCGACGGCCAGGGCGGGCACCAGCAGCAGGCCCAGCTCGCCGGCCCGGAGGTTGCCCGCCGCGGCCGGTGGGGCCGGAATGCCACTGGCGTCGGCCTGCAGGGGGTCGTCGGGCCGCCAGGGGCGGTACAGCAAGCGGTCCGCGTCGATGGCAGGCAGGGCCAGGCGCCCGTCCAGGCCGGCCAGGCCGCCGGCCAGGGGCCGCAGGTCGACCTCACCCTCCAGCGGCCAGTAGAGGCCCACCCGCCCCGCCCCTGCGGCCTGGCCGGCCAGCACCTCCTCCACCTGCCGGCGCACCGACGCTTCGCAGCCCGCCAGCAGCTGCCGCCGCAGGGTCCGGAACCGCTGTCGCAGGGCCGCTTTGCGGGCGGCTGTGGCCTCCTCCGGTGCCGTCATCCCTCAGCGCTGAAACCAGCCGGTGAGGGCGGCGGCCAGGGCATCGGCGGCGTCGTCGGGCCGCGGCGGCGACTCCAGCCCCAGCTCCCGCATCACCGCCTCGAGCACGTCCTGCTTGTCGGCATGGCCGTTGCCCGTGAGCGCCTGCTTGATCTGCATGGGCGGGAACTCGGCCACCGGCACGCCGAAGCGGGCCAGGGTCATCAGCAGCACGCCCCGCGCCTGCACCACGGCGATGGTGGTGCTGGAGCGGTAGAAAAAGAACTTCTCCACCACCGCCAGATCCGGCCGCCAGGTGCGCACCAGCACGCGCAGGTCGCGGGCGATCTCCAGCATGCGCACACCCTCGCTGGTGCCGGGGTCGGTGCGCAGGATGCCGCAGTCGAGCAGGCGCTGCTGCGATCCGGCGATCTCGATCACGCCGTAGCCCACCCGCGCCAGGCCCGGATCGATGCCGAGGATGCGCACGCTCAGGCCCCTGCCCCGGCGCTCTAGGCCGCCAGGGCCAGTTCGAAGGCGCTGCGGTCGCTGGGTTCGCCCCGCTCGAACACCTTGCAGAACACCTTCACCACCCGGTCGCCCGAATCGATCTGCTCCAGCGGGTCCTTGCGCAGGCGGTGGCGCAGGCAGCAGGCGGCCACCCGGGCAACGTCGTCCTCGCCCACCTCGGTGCGCCCCTCGAAGGCGGCCAGGGCGCGGGCGGCCCTGTTGGTGACGATGTCGCCACGCAGGCCGTCCACATCCAGTTCGCCGCAGATGGCGGAGATGCGGATGCGCAGGTCGTCGTCGATGCGCACCTGGCCCAGTCGCTGCTGGGCTTCCACCACCCGGCCCTGGAGGGCGGCCTGGTTGGCCTGGACGGCGGCATGGAAGCCCTCCGGGTCGTCGTCGAACGCGGTGCGCTGATCCACCACCTGCACCCGCAGCTCGGGGTCGCGCACGGTGCGCACCTCCACGCTCATGCCGAAGCGATCCAGCAGCTGCGGCCGCAGTTCGCCTTCCTCGGGGTTGCCGGAGCCGATCAGCACGAAGCGGGCCGGGTGGCGCACGCTCACGCCCTCGCGCTCCACGGTGTTCCAACCGGAGGCGGCCGAGTCCAGCAGCACGTCCACCAGGTGGTCGTCGAGCAGGTTCACCTCATCGACGTAGAGCAGGCCGCGGTTGGCCTTGGCCAGCAGGCCCGGCTCGAAGGCGCGCACCCCCTCGCTCAGGGCCTTCTCGATGTCGATCGTGCCGCAGAGGCGGTCCTCGGTGGCGCCCAGGGGCAGGTCCACCATCGGCACCTGGCGCCGCTCCAGGGGCAGCTCCTCGCCCTGCTGGATGCGCTGGCGCACCTCCTCGCTCTGCAGGTCGGGATCGCTGCCGGAGCTGTTGTAGGGATCGCCCGCCACCACCTCGATCTCGGGCAGCAGGTCGGCCAGGGCGCGGATCGTGGTGCTCTTGCCCGTGCCCCGGTCGCCCATGATCATCACCCCGCCGATGCGGGGATCGATCACGTTGAGCAGCAGGGCCAGCTTCATCTCCTCCTGCCCCACGATCGCGGTGAAGGGGTAGACCCTGCGCTGGCGAACTGGCGTCACGGGCTGCTGCTGGCTGGCTGTTGGGCCGATTGTTTCACAGGCAACAGGCTCAGCACCTGCGGCGGCGTGGCGTCAGCGGGATAGATCAGCCGCACCCGCAGGTTGCGGGAGGCTCCCGGGGCCAGGGTCACGGTGCCGAGGGCGGGGCTCTGGTCGCCGGCCCGCTGCACCAGGTGGAAGCGGCGTCTGCCGCTGGCCCGTGCCGGCCCGCCGCCCGGGATGGGCGTGACGTCGAGACCGGCCACTTCGATCGGCCCGCGGAACATCACCGACCGGACCGGGGTGGCGTTGAAGCGCAGTCCGCCGAGGGGGGCGTCGGTCTTGATCGGCGATTCCAGGGCCAGCTGCAGCTGCACCGGCTGGCTGCCGGGGTTGCGCAGGGGAATCGTGAGGTCGTACTCGACGCCGTAGTTGCCGTGGGCGGCCCAGGCGGTGCCGGGGTAGAAGGCCTTGAGCTCGGCGGTCTGCACCTGCTCGGTGCCCAGCCGGCCCCGCTCCAGGGAGGCGATCGGCCAGGAGATCGGCGCGGCGTCGGCGCTCAGCCAGGATTTGCCCGGGCTGGTGATGGTGCCGCGCCAGACGCTGCCCACCTGCACGCCGCTCACCCGTGAGTAGATCATGCGCCCCGGGGCTCCGCGCGGGGTGGGCTCGTGTTCCTTGGGACTGAGGCCGCCGTCGAGCAGGGCCGCCCAGGTCTCCGGCGCCGGCGGCCTGTCGTTGGGGCCGAAGGCCGCCAGGGTGGCCAGGCTCACGGGGCCGTCGCTCTCCAGACGCAGCTGCAGGTTGCGGCCGTTGAGCAGCGGATCCAGACCCCGCACCGGCAGCGGCAGCACCATCAGTGTGCTGAGGGCATCGGGCGCAAGCGTCCAGCTGCGGGCCAGTTCCGGGCTGCGCTGGCGCTTCAGCAGCTCGGTGGCCACACGGCTGCCGGGGCCGGCCCAGGCCGCCGAGGTGCCCTCGGCCAGCAGCGGTGGCAGGGGCAGGAACGGGGCACCGGCCATGGCCGGATCGAGCGACTGGGACAGGGAGGTGGATCCCTCCAGCAGGCGCAGCTGCACGGGTTGGCGGCCGCGGGGCTGGGCCACCACCGCCAGCCAGAGGGTGGAGTCCACGGTTTCCGGCTTGCCGGCATAGACGTGGTGGCTGAACAGGTCGAAGCGGCCGGCGAGGGCCACATCGAGGTGCGCCTCGGGCACGGGCCGTCCCTGGCCGGGGAAGGTGGAGAGGAGGATGCCCGGCCCGGTGATCAGTTCGGGGTTGTTGTCGTTGACCATCAGCACCTGATCCAGCCCGCCGGGCAGGGGCGCCACGGTCTGGGAGCGCAGGATCGGTTCGCGGGGCTGGCCAGGCGGCGGCTGCGCCGGCGCCGGCGCCGGCGTGGCGGCTGCGGCCAGGCCCGGGGCCAGCAGCAGGGCACCGCTGGCGGCCAGGAGCCTGAGGCGCATGGGGAGGAGTGAGGGGAAAGACATGGGCGGACCGGTCAGGGGCGTCCCACCAGGGACTGGGCCGCGGCACCGGCCATGGCGCGGATCAGTTCGGCGGAGCGGGGATCGTTGAAGGGACCGGTGACCATGAAGGCGGCCACGGCCCGCTGGCCACTGGGCAGCTGGATCAGGGCGGCATCGGCATAGGCCGTGCCGATGTCGCCGGTCTTGTTGAGGGCGGTGATCCCCAGGCTGAGCAGCTCGGGGTCGGGCTTGTCGGCCTCCTTGCCCAGACCCTTCAGCAGGCCGAGGGGGATCAGGGTGTCGGTGGCGGAGGTGCCCATGATCCCGCGGAAGTGGTCGCGGGAGCGGGGACTGAGGCTCTCGCCGGTGTCCACCAGGGCGATGGAGCGGGCCAGGTCCCGAGCGCTGGTGGTGTTGGTGCCGTCCAGATCGGGCAGCCAGTTGTTGATCACCGTCGCACCCAGGCCCATGGCCTGGAAGCGGGCATTGACGGCGGACTTGCCGCCCAGTCTCTGGATCACCAGGTTCGTGGCGCTGTTGTCGCTCACCCGGATCATCTCGGTGGCTGCCTCGTGGAAGGGGAAGCGGGTGCCAATGGGCCGGGTGGCCATCCAGCCGGCACCACCGCCCACCAGCTCCTTGGTGAGCTGGAGGGAGTCGTTCCACTTCACACGCCCCCGGTCCAGGTCCTCCAGGGCCACCACCAGGACCGGCGTCTTGATCGAGCTCGCCGCCGGCATCGGCTGGTCCGGTGCGAGCTGGGCGTAGCGGCCGTCGTCCAGCACCAGCAGGAAGGCCGTCGCCTTGAGCTCCTTCTGCGCGGTGGCCAGCTGCTGCCAGCGCTGGCTGAGCTCGGCGAGCTCGCGGCGAGGTTCGAACCGCCCTGGGTCGAGCTGCTGCTGCTGCGGTGTCTGCCCCGGCAGTCCGATCGAGGTCTGCAGGCCTTCGGCCAGCCGGGGGGCCAGCAGCTTGAGGGCCGTGCCGGCGACCACCCCCAGCCCGATTCCCATCACCGCCAGACGCAACAGCAGGAGCAGGGTCTGCCGCCAGCGACTCTGGGGCTGGCGTGGGGGTCGGCCGGCGGTCAAGGCAGCTCCGGAGGGTCGGCCCGAAGCTAAGGGGTGCGCTCCGGATCGTCGCCCACGCTGGTGCCAGTGCGGCCGCGGGTACTGGCCCAGCGCAGCTGGCGCACCATCCCGCGCAGGAGCGCCGCTTCCGCCGTGCTCACCTGGGCCCGCTGCAGCAGGGCCCGCAGCTTGGCCATCCGTGCAGCGGCGGTGTGGGGATGGAGGAAGCCCACGGCCAGCAGCAGCTGCTCGGCATCGCCGAGCAACGCCTCGAGCACGCCGCGGGCACAGGGATCCGCCTGGGGTTGGGCTGCCGCCGGCGGCGGTTGATCGTCGCGCAGGCCGTGCCAGTGGTGCAGCACCACGGCGGCCGCCTGAGCCAGGTTGAGCGAGGCGTAGGCCGCGGCGGTGTCGAGGCTCAGCAGCCGGCCGGCCTGGAGCAGTTCGGCGTTGCTCAGGCCCCGGTCCTCCCGGCCGAACACCAGCGCCCGGGAGGTCGGCGCGGCTGGCCTGTCCTGGGGCTCGCCGCGGGGGGGCTGCCGCAGCCAGCGCAGGGCCGCGTCCAGGGTCTGGAGAGGAAGGGGCTCGCCGCTGCACCGGCCCGTGGTCGCCACCACCCGGCCGCAGTCCGCCAGGGCCTCCGTGAGGCTGGTGAAGAGCGCCGCCCCCTCCAGCAGGCCGGCGGCATGCACGGCCATGCGCCGTGCCTCCTCCCCCAGGTGGTCGCAGCGGGGCGCCACCAGTCGCAGATCGCTCACCCCGAAGTTGGCGCACACCCGGGCCACGCTGCCGACGTTGAGTGCTCCGGAGGGCTCCACCAGCACCACCGCCAGGGGTGGAGTGCCGCTCACACGAGGCCGTTCAGGTAGGCGAGCAGGTCGGCCATGGCCTGGGGCTCCGGCTGGAAGCTGGGCATTGGAGGGGTGCGTCCGCTCACCACCTGACGGATCAGCTGCCGCTGGTTCTTGCGCTCCGCCACGCCGTGCAGGTCGGGGCCCACCAGCCCCTGGGCGGCGATCCCATGGCAGCCGGCGCAGTTCAGCCGGAACAGCAGGGCGCCGTGTTCCACCGATCCGCTCAGTTCGAGGGTCTGGCGGGTGTAGGGGTCGCTGCGGGCCGCCGGCAGCACCACCAGCACGAGCGCGATGCAGGCGGCCGCCGCCGCCAGCACCAGGCCGGCCACCAGGCTGCCGGTGATGCGGCCTCCCAGGTGTGCGGAGGATCCCGCCGGGGCGCTGCTGGGTGGAACGGGACTGTTCACGGGGTGGTCGCGGGCTGGAGGGGTGGCCGTCACCACCCTGACGGGCGCAGGGCTGGGGCGGCGAGCTCCGGCATGGAACAATTGTGGCCTGAAAGCCGCTCAGGCCCTCCCATGATCGAACCTCTGCTCTGCGGCATCGTGCTCGGTCTGATCCCCGTCACCCTGCTGGGGCTGTTCGTGGCGGCCTGGAACCAGTACCGCCGCGGTTCCCTGCTGGACGGCTGAGTTCTTTTGCTCCTGCTGTTGCAGCAGCAGGAGTGTCGTGGTGCCGTAGCGGCGTCGATCGCGCAGCAGCCACCCGGCAGGACTCTCCGGCACGTCTGCGCTCGCGCACTCCCAGATCAGTGTGCCCTCCGGCCTGAGCCAGCCTCCAGCCAGCACGGCCGCGGCGATCGGGGCATACAGCCCGGCCGCGTAGGGAGGGTCGGCGTAGATGAGGTCGAAGGCCGGCTGCTGTCCGCGGCCCTTGCGAAGCCAGCGCACGACGTCTCCGGCGTGCACCTCCACCTGGCAGGGATGTTGCAGTCCCCGTTGCACCGCTTCCAGGTTGGCCCGGGCCAGGGCGGCCAGTCGCCGGTCCTGGTCCACCGCCAGCACCACCCCGGCACCCCGCTGCAGGGCCTCGCAGGCCATGGCACCGCTGCCGGCACAGAGGTCGAGCCAGCGGCAGCCCTGCAGCTCGGCCCCCAGGATGTTCATCACCGCCAGCCGCACCCGGGCGGGGGTGGGGCGCGCCAGTGATCCCTGGGGACTCTGCAGCCGGCGGCCGCCGCTGAGGCGCAGGCTCATGCCGGCAGCCAGGCCAGCCAGCGTCTGAGGATGGCTTCGCCTGCGCGGCCCGATTTCTCGGGGTGGAACTGACAGGCGCCGATGGCACCCTGCCAGACCGCAGCGGTCACCGTGGTGTCCGCGAAGGCAACCCCGGCGGTGCTGATGGCCGGATCCTCCGGGTCTGCTGCGAAGGAATGCACGAAATACACCCAGGCTTCGGGGGAGCCTGCCGGCAGCAGGGGGCTCGGGGTGCCGGGGATCAGGGGTTCCCAGCCCATGTGCGGGATGGGATGCCCGGACCGCCGGGGCAGCGACCGCACCCGTCCCGGCAGCAGCGCCAGGCCCCGGCTGCTGCCCTCGTCGCTGGCTTCGAAGAGCAGCTGCAGCCCCAGACAGATCCCGAGCAGAGGGCGGTCCGCCGCGCACCACTGGAGCAGCGTCTGCTCAAGGCCTGTGGCGCGCAGGCGGTCCATGGCCGGGTCGAAGGCCCCCACCCCCGGCAGCACCAGGGCGCGGCAGCTGTCGATCACCGCCGCATCGGCGTGCGGATCGGCCACGCAGAGCACCTCCGCCCCCAGCCGTTCGAAGGCCCGCCGCACCGAGTGCAGGTTGCCCATGCCGTAGTCGATCAGGCCCAGCCGCGTCATGCCGGATCCGCGCAGCGCTGCTCGGGCTGCTGGAGTGCCGGACAGTCCGGCAGATCCAGGCCATTGATGGCATCGATCAGCTGATACAACCTGCCCACGCGCCGCATGTCGTAACGGAAGCGCAGGCAGGGTCGCAGATAGCCGTCCTGGTCGCAGGTCTCGGCGGCATGGATCACCCCCTGATCCACCAGATCGTCGAAGTCGTGGTTGAGGCGCGCCAGGTCCGTCGCCGGGATGGGGGCGTTGAGCTGCAGTTCCAGCCGATCGCTGAGCAGCTCGGCGGCATGGAACACGCGGTAGAACCGGCAGATCCAGGCGATGGCCTCGCTGACGCTGTGGGTCTGGCACACCAGGGACCGGTCCTCGGGGGAGATCAGGCCCCGCCGGGTCATCAGCCGCTGCACCTCCACCTGCCAGCTGCTCCAGAAGGGATCGTCGGGGGGGGCGAGCAGCACCACGGGCATCGGCGGCGTCCGGCCGGTCTGGATCAGGGTGAGCGCTTCGAACAGTTCGTCGAGGGTGCCGAATCCGCCGGGCAGCACCACCACGGCATCGCTCTCCCGCAGGAAGAACAGCTTGCGGGTGAAGAAGTAGCGGAAGTGCAGCAGCCGGCCTTCGCAGCTGCTCACGATCGGGTTGGGATGCTGCTCGAACGGCAGGTCCACATTCAGCCCGATGCTGGCCTGACAGCCAGCGCCGCGGTTGGCGGCCTCCATGATGCCGCCGCCGGCCCCGGTGATCACCTCGAAGCCGGCCTCCACGGCCCCGCGGGCCAGCTCCTCCGCCTGCAGGAACGAGGGGTCGTCGCTGGTGGTGCGGGCGGAGCCGAACACCGTGATCTTGCGGACCTTGCGGTGGGGCCGGAACACCTCCAGGGCTTCGCTGATGTCGGCGAGCGTGCCGCTGACGATGCGCCAGGCATCGGGCTCCGTCTCATGCCGGCAGATGTCCAGGAGTGACACCAGCGCCCGGTCGATGGTGCGCCGCTGGGGGTGTCCCTCGATCGCGGCCGTCAGCGCCTCGAGGGGACTGACCCCCCCGTCGCGCTGGGCGGGGGAGACGGAAGACCTGGGGGACAGAGGGGCGGTCAGAGGTACTTGCTGATCGTGCCGGAGAGGGTGGTCTTGGGCACGGCGCCGACGACGGTATCCACTTTCTGGCCGCCCTTGAAGACCATCAGGGTGGGGATGCTGCGGATGCCGTACTGACTCGCCACATTCGGGTTCTCGTCCGTGTTCAGTTTGAACACCTTGATCTGACCCTCGAACTCCTTGGCGATCTCATCGACGATCGGCGCGACCATCCTGCAGGGACCGCACCAGGGAGCCCAGAAATCCACCAGCACAGGCACATCACTCTTGAGCACGTCCTGCTCGAAGGAGGCGTCGGTGACAGCGGCTGCGCTGGACATCCTTTGTGGGATCGGGACTTGAGGAATGTAGCAAGGTGCTCCACCGCTACCCGCCCCGCCCTCACCAAGCGTTGCAGGAGGCCTGGCCGCTGGCCGCCGCGGTGCAGCGACACAGGATCAGCGCCTCAGGGCCTCAGCGCCTGTCTGTCTGGCTGTCTGGACGGTTGGCTGGAGGCTTGCTGGCTGGATGGAGCTCCCTTGGCGCTGGCCTGCGGGGGGGGGGGAGGAAAGAGGAAAGGCCCGGACGAGCCGGGCCGGAGGGTGTGAGGAGTGTGTGAGCGATTAAGCCCCCACACTCACAAGATAGACCTCAGGTCCGGCATTCAACCTCGCCGGCGCTGGGCGTGGTGCCCTATTTACCCATGCCCAGTTGCTGGGCCTTCTGGTACACCTTGCCCTCGGTGAGCAGCGACGGGGCCACCACGACCTCCACCCGCTGCATCTCCTGGAGGGTGCGGGCGCCGAGGGTGCCCATCGAGGTGCGGATGCAGCCCAGCAGGTTCTGGGTGCCGTCGTCGAGGGAGGCGGGACCGCGCAGGATTTTTTCCAGGGGGCCGGTGGTGCCTACCTTGATGCGTGTGCCGCGGGGCAGCACCGGGCTGGGGGTGGCCATGCCCCAGTGGAAGCCGCGGCCGGGGGCCTCGGCGGCGCGGGCGATCGGCGAGCCGATCATCACGGCGTCGGCGCCGCAGGCCAGGCACTTGCAGATGTCGCCGCCGGTGACGATGCCGCCGTCGGCCACGATCGGCACATAGCGGCCGCTCTCGGCGAAGTAGTCGTCGCGGGCGGCGGCGCAGTCGGCCACGGCGGTGGCCTGGGGGATGCCGATCCCAAGCACGCCGCGGCTGGTGCAGGCGGCACCGGGGCCGATGCCCACCAGCACGCCGGCGGCACCGGCGCGCATCAGTTTCAGGGCCACCTCATAGGTGACGCAGTTGCCGATCACCACCGGCACGCCGAAGTCGCGGCAGAGGGCCTCGAGATCCAGGCTGGCCTGGCCCTCGGGGCCGATGTGCTCGGTGCTCACCACCGTGGCCTGCACGAAGAACAGGTCGGCGCCGGCCTCGGCGATGGCCTGGCCGAACTTGAGCGCCGCCACGGGCGTGGCGCTCACGGCGGCGATGCCGCCCTTCTCCTTGATCTCGGCAATGCGCCTGCGGATCAGGTCTTCCCGCACCGGCTGGCTGTAGAGCTCCTGCATCAGCGGCACGAACTCCTCCTTGCCCACCGCGGCGATGCGGTCGAGCACCGGGTTGGGGTCGTCATAGCGGCACTGGACGCCCTCCAGGTTGAGCACCCCCAGGGCCCCCTGCCGGGTGAGCTCGACGGCCATGCCCACGTCGACGACGCCGTCCATGGCGCTGGCGATGATCGGAATCTCCCGCTCGATCCCCCCCAGGGTCCAGCGGCTGTCGGTCACCGCCGGATCCACCGTGCGGCCGCCGGGCACCAGGGCGATCTCGTCGATGCCGTAGGCGCGACGGACGGTGCGGGAACGGCCGAGCTGGATGTCCACCGGATCTGAGCGTATTCGGGCCACCGTATCAACCGATGCGGCGCGACCCGTTGCGGGAATTGGGACTCCCGGATACCGGCCTCAGCCGCGGCCGCTGAAGCTCTGCCAGCGCTGCTGCAGCCCCTGCAGGAGCTGTTCCCGTTCGCTGCGGCGGATCACCCGGGGCAGGCCGTTGCGCAGCAGCCAGATCACACCCACCAGCTCCAGCAGGCCGGGCACCAGCGGCAGGCTGTTGATCGCCGCCAGCAGGCCCGCGTACACCCGCAGCACCAGCAGCACGGCCACCAGGCCCAGCCCGAGGGTGAGGGGCGTCCGGGCCTGCTGCCAGAAGCTCTGGAGTTTGCCGCTGGCCCACCACTGCTGCAGCTTCTCCACCAACAGCTCCCACTCGCCCCCTTCACTGCCGGCGGCGGAACCTCCCGTGCCGGCGCCGCTCAGGGGCGGCACGGTGGTGCTGGCCTCCAGCACCGGGGCGGCGTGGGCGGCGGAATCGGCGCCGGCAGAGGCGGCGGGAGCTTCAGGGGCTGTGGCCATGACAGGCGTGGCTGGCGCCGGGGTCTCGGCGCCGGTGCCGCTGCTGGCGGCAATGTCGGCGTCTGCGGCCTCGCCAGGGGCGCTGTCGGCAGGGGTGCTGTCGGCAGGGGTGCTGCTGGCAGAGGTGGATTGCGGGGGCAGGTTGTCGGAGTGGATCTCGTCGTGGATCTCGTCGCGCGGGGTGTCGGCCATGGGGGTGATGGGCGAGGGACGGACGGCGCCGGCGGCGAGCGGCGGTTGGCCTGGAGCTTAAGGGTGGCGGGCGATCCTCTCCCCGCTCAGCTCTCCAGCGGCAGCAGGGTGGGCCGGCTCTGCAGCGGCAGCGCCGGCAGCCGGATCGGAAAGCGGTTCCGCTCCAGGCGCTGCACCAGCTCGGCGGCGATCTCCGAGGCCAGACGGGGACTGTGGGCCGGTGCGCAGCGCAGGCGCCGGCCGTTGAGTTCGAAACTGCCGCTGGTGAGCTGGGCATAGGTCACCGAGCCGAGGTTGGGTTTGATCCGCCGGGGCACCGCCATGTCGAGCACCGGTGCCTCCAGGCGCTCGGGCTCGGCGGCGGCGGCCCGGGCCACCTCCGGATCCAGCAGCGGCACCGGTGCCGCGATCGCCACCAGCAGGGCACTGCCGTGACCGGGGAAGAAGCAGGGCCGCACCCAGCGGCCGTCGAGTTCGTGAAGATCCACGCTCACCGCAGCGCTGGCCCCCGGGGTGAGGGCGTGGCCGCTGCGCTGACGACGGGGCCGGGGCTGGTGGCCGCTGCCGGCACCCAGCACCCAGCCGACGGCACCGGCCACCAGCACCGGTGAGCCGGGCCCCAGCAGCTTCAGCCCCGGCATCGTCAGGCCGATGCTGCCGGCGCCCCCGCAGCTCCACAGGGCCGTGCCATGGGGCCCGAGCAACGGACCCCAGGGGCTGGCACAGAGTCCTGCAGCGCTGCTCATGGCCACCACGCCGTTCTCGCTGATGGCGCGGTGCAGCAGCAGCCGGCCGGTGCCGATGCGCTCCAGGGTCAGATCGGTGTGCAGATCGCGGCGCGGGTGCAGGGCGGTGCCCTCGCCGCTGGCATCGAAGGCCAGCTCGCGGCCGGACAGCAGTGCCGCCAGCAGCTGGGCGCCGCTGTGGCGGCCCGGCTCCACCAGTCCGCCCCCCACCGGCAGCACGATCTCCCCCGGCCCGCCGCTGGCCAGTCCCTGCACGCCATCGAGCTGCACCTCGCGCAGCCGGATCGGTGGATCGGTGGGACCGAGGGAGAGGTGCAGGCTGGCCTGGTCGGTGAAGCCGGCGTCGGCGGCCACCACCACATCGGTGCAGGCGTAGGCGGCGTTCAGGCCGCTCTCCCGCACCAGCCGCCGGAAGTCGGTGGCTGTGCGCACCCGCAGCTCGCCCCGCTGCTGCCGCAGGCGCAGATGGGCTTCGCTGCGCTCGATAGAATCACCCGACTGCAGGCGGTCATGCATGGCGGATCCCACGGGGCCGATCAATCCGGGTGATTCCGGTTCGGACGGGGATTCGCGGGTCATCCAGACCGACCTCCGCAACGAGATGTCGCGCTCCTATCTGGAGTATGCGATGAGCGTGATCGTGGGCCGGGCCCTGCCCGATGCCCGCGATGGCCTCAAGCCGGTGCATCGCCGCATCCTCTACGCGATGTATGAGCTGGGCCTCACCAGCGACCGGCCCTATCGCAAATGCGCCCGTGTGGTGGGTGAGGTGCTCGGTAAGTACCACCCCCACGGCGACACGGCGGTCTACGACGCCCTGGTGCGGATGGCGCAGGACTTCTCCCTGCGCATGCCGCTGATCGACGGTCACGGCAACTTCGGTTCGGTGGACAACGACCCGCCGGCCGCCATGCGGTACACCGAATCGCGGTTGCAGGCGCTCACCACCGATGCCCTGCTGGAGGACATCGAGAGCGAGACGGTTGATTTCGTCGACAACTTCGACGGCAGCCAGCAGGAACCCACGGTGCTGCCGGCCCGGCTCCCCCAGCTGCTGCTCAACGGCTCCTCCGGCATCGCCGTGGGCATGGCCACCAACATTCCTCCCCACAATCCCGGCGAGCTGATCGATGGCCTGCAGGCTCTGATCGCCAACCCCGACATCGATGACCGTGAGCTGCAGGCTCTGATCCCCGGACCGGACTTCCCCACCGGGGGGCAGATCCTGGGCCGCCGTGGCATCCGCGAGATCTATGCCACCGGCCGCGGTTCTGTGACGATGCGGGGCGTGGCCGGCATCGAGACGATCGAGGCCAAGGGACGCCCTGACCGGGACGCGGTGATCATCACCGAGCTCCCGTACCAGACCAACAAGGCGGCCCTCATCGAGCGGATCGCCGAGCTGGTGAACGACAAGAAGCTGGAGGGCATCTCCGACATCCGCGACGAATCCGACCGTGACGGCATGCGGATCGTGATCGAGCTGCGGCGCGACGCCTATCCCCAGGTGGTGCTCAACAACCTGTTCAAGCTCACGCCGCTGCAGAGCAACTTCAACGCCTACATGCTGGCGCTGGTGGGCAGTGAGCCGGTGCTGCTCAACCTGCGGCGCATGCTGCAGGTGTTTCTCGACTTCCGCATCGAGACGATCGAGCGGCGCACCCGCTACCTGCTGCGCAAGGCCGAGGAGCGCGACCACATCCTCCTGGGCCTGCTGATCGCCCTCGACAACCTCGACGCGATCATCGCCCTGATCCGGGCCGCCGCCGACACGGCCACGGCCAAGGCCGGCCTGATTGAGCAGTTCGGGCTCAGCGAGCTGCAGGCCGACGCCATCCTGCAGATGCAGCTGCGCCGGCTCACGGCCCTGGAGGCCGACAAGATCCGGCTGGAGCACGAGGATCTGCTCGCCAAGATCACCGACTACAAGGACATCCTGGCCCGCCGGGAACGGGTGCTGGGGATCATCCAGGACGAGCTGGCGACCCTGCGCAGCCGCTACGACTCCCCGCGCCGCACCGAGATCCTTGATGTGGAGGGCGGACTCGATGACATCGACCTGATCGCCAACGAGCGCTCGGTGGTGCTGCTCACCGAGACGGGCTATCTCAAGCGCATGCCCGTCAGTGAGTTCGAGGCCACCAGCCGGGGCACCCGCGGCAAGGCCGGCACCCGCAGCCAGGGTGAGGAGGCGGTGAAGCTGTTCATCAGCTGCAACGACCACGACAATCTGCTGCTGTTCTCCGACCGCGGCGTGGTGTACACGGTGCCCGCCTACCGGGTGCCGGTGGGCAGCCGGGCGGCCAAGGGCACGCCGATCGTGCAGCTGCTGCCGATTCCGCGGGAGGAGCAGATCACCTCGCTGCTGGCGGTGAGCGAGTTCACCGACGACGGCGTGCTGGTGATGCTCACCAGCGGCGGCACGATCAAGCGCACCCGCCTCTCGGCCTTCGCCAACATCCGCTCCAACGGCCTGATCGCCATCGATCTGGTGGAGGGCGATGCCCTCACCTGGGTGCGGATGGCGCTTCCCGGCGACAGCATCCTGATCGGGTCGCGCCAGGGAATGACGATCCACTTCCGCCTGAACGACGAGGAACTCCGCCCCCTGGGTCGCACCGCCCGCGGGGTGCGGGCGATGAACCTGCGCGAGGGCGACCGGCTGGTGAGCATGGACGTGCTGCCGGCCGAGCTGGCCGACCGGGTCGCCAGCAGCAGTGGCGATGCCGGCGAGGAGGAGGGCGAGGAACCCGCCGCCGACGACACCACGCCGAGCGAGGGTCCCTGGGTGCTGGTGGCCACCGCCAGCGGCCTGGGCAAGCGGGTGCCGGTGGATCAGTTCCGGTTGCAGAAGCGGGCCGGCATGGGCCTGCGGGCGATCAAGTTCCGCCAGCCCGACGACGTGCTCGTGGGCCTCAAGGTGCTCGGTGCGGGTGAGGAGCTGCTGCTGGTGAGCGAGAAGGGCGTGATCGTGCGCACCCAGGCCGATGCGGTGCCCCAGCAGTCGCGGGCGGCCACCGGCGTGCGCCTGCAGAAGCTCGATGCCCGCGACCGCCTGGCCGAAGTGGTGCTGGTGCCGCCCGCGCCCGAGGAGGAGGCTTCCGTGGAGGAGACACCTGAGGACGGGACATCCGAGGGCGAGGGGGCCGAGGACGCCGGCGATCAGCCCGCAGCCAGCGGCGATGGGCCGCAGGCGCCGCCCGCCTCCGAATCCGCCGAGGCTGGCGACGATTGAACACCGTTCCCGTCCAGCCCGTTCCCGTCCAGCGAGGACACCGCCGTGGCGGCCTCTGATCTCTGGATCGCCAACACGGTGACCGATCTGATTCAGGGCGATGTGCGCGAGCACCTGCCCCTCGAGCGCATTCCCCTGCAGGGCGACGTGCTTGGGCTGGGCACCACCACCAGCCTCGACAACGGCGAACTCATCTTCCTGCCGCAACCGGGGCAGGGCGACACCACGATCTGGAAGTGCCGGGCCAGCGATGGCGGCATCCGGGCTCTCCAGCCCGGCGATGGCAGCGCTCACTTCCCCTACGTGTGCTTCAGCGGCGATGCCTCCGCCGTGCGCACTCCCCTGGATCCGGCCCTGCTCGCTGATGCCGCTGGCCGGCCCCTGCAGGAGCTGGTGGGCGAGGCGATCGCGCTGCTGCGCCGGCAGGGGCGCCTGCCGGAAGCCCCGATCTATGGCCTGCGGCTGGTGGCGCGTTGGCAGTCGCTGGTGATCACCGTGGCCTCCAAGCTGTGCATGGGCCAGCAGCGGCGCAACACCGCCATCGCCAGCAGCGCCGCCAGCGAGGCCACAGCGGCGCGGAGCATCTACCAGCTGCTTCAGCACTACCGGCTGGCTCCCCATGACCCGGGCTATCCCGCCGATCCGATCCGCTACCTGGGCCGGTCGCTGCAGTGGGAGTGCTGCGGCTTCCACGACACCGACCCCGAGCAGGGGAGGGTGACGGTGCCCCAGCCCGGCGCCCACCTGCACCTGCATGGCTGCAGCACCGACCTGCGCTTCGGGGGCCATCTGCACCATGAACACCCCGAATCCCGGCTCGCGCAGCTCGAGCGGCTGGTCCTCTACCCGCTGCAGCGGATCCACAGCCTGGCCAGTGATCTGGGGGTCGACGGGCTGGGCTTCAGCGATGGCGCCGTGCGCTTCCGGGTCTACAACCGCGGCGGCCTGGATGTGAGCGATGTGGGCGTGGCGGTGGTGATCGACGACCGCTACAGCGGCCACCGCTACCTGCGGCTGCCCTGGCTGGCGGCCGCTCAGGCGGAGCAGTTCAGCGTGCCGCTGGCGCTGGAGCCCGGCCGGCACCGGCTGGAGGTGATCGTCGATCCCCAGCGGGAGGTTCTGGAACGTCCGGAGCTGCAGGCCAACAACCGCCGGGTGCTGGAGGTGGAGGTGTGAGCGGGGTGCCGCTGCGGGACGTGCTGGTGCTGGGTGGCGGTCCGGCGGCCCTCTGCATCGCGTCGGCTCTGGCCGGCGAGGGGCTCTCGGTGGCGCTGCTGGCCCCCCACGATCTCCGTGCCCCCTGGCCCAACACCTACGGCATCTGGGGCGAGGAGGTGGATGCCCTCGGCCTGGCCCATCTGCTGGAGCACCGCTGGAGCCACACGGTGAGCTATTTCGGCGCCGGTTCGAGCGATCCGGCCGACCCCGCCAACCGACCCACCCCGCACCGCCGCGACTACGGCCTGTTCGACCGCGGGGCCCTGCAGCAGCACTGGCTGGACGCCTGTGAGCGCGGTGGGGTGGAGCTGCTGGCGGGCAAGGCCGAGCGCTTCCGGCTGGATGCCGAGGGACGCTGGAGTGTCCTCGCCACCGCCGACGGAGCCCGCCACCAAGCCCGGCTGGTGGTGGATGCCACGGGCCATGAGCCGGTGCTGGTGCGGCGGCCGGATCTGGGCCCGGTGGCGGGCCAGGCCGCCTACGGGATCGTGGGCCGCTTCTCCGCACCGCCGGTGGAGGCCGGCCAGTTCGTGCTCATGGACTACCGCGCGGACCATCTCAGCACCGAGGAGCGCCGGCAGCCGCCCACCTTTCTCTATGCGATGGATCTGGGCGAGGGCCGCTTCTTCGTGGAGGAGACCTCCCTGGCCCTGGCACCGCCCGTGCCCTACGACACTCTGCGGCGACGTCTGCTGCGGCGCCTCGCCCACCGGGGGGTGCGGGTGGAGCAGGTGGAGCACGAGGAGTTCTGCCTGTTCCCGATGAACCTGCCGCTGCCGGATCTGCGGCAGCCGGTGCTGGGCTTCGGCGGCGCGGCCTCGATGGTGCACCCCGCCTCCGGTTACATGGTGGGTTCTCTGCTGCGGCGCGCGCCCGCCGTGGCCGAGGCGGTGGCCGGGCTGGTGCGGGCCGAGCCCCAGGCCGGCTCGGCCCAGCTGGCGCAGGCGGGCTGGGATGCGCTGTGGCCCCTGGACCTGCGCCGCAAGCACGCCCTCTACCAGTTCGGGCTGGAGAAGCTGATGCGCTTTTCCGAGGTCCAGCTGCGGGCCCACTTCGCCACCTTCTTCTCCCTGCCCGATGCCCAGTGGTACGGCTTCCTCGCCAACACCGCCACGGTGCCGGAGCTGCTGACGGCCATGCTGCGGCTGTTCGGCCAGGCCCCCTGGAGCGTGCGTCTGGGCCTGATGGGACTCCAGGGCCGTGAGCCGGCACTGCTGGCCCGGCTGATCCGTCCCAGCTGAGGGCCGGCGCCGCCGAATCAGCCCGGTGGCGTCACCCAGTCGGCCGCGTTCAGGGCCGGGAACAGGTGATCCTCCCGCTGCACGGCCCGAAGCCAGCCGGCGGGCAGGTCGCTGCCGGTGTCGATGGCGGCCATCAGCCGCCAGAAGCGGTCGAGGTGGCGCCGGATGCGCTCCCGCGCCAGCTCGGTGGTGGTGCCGGCCCTGAGGATGAAGCTCCAGTCGGAGCTCTGGGCCAGCAGCAGCTCCCTGCCCGCCTGGGTGAGCAGGTCGCGCTGCAGGGGGCTGGCCACGCCCTGGTTCACGCGGCGCACCATGGCCCGCGACGCCCGCTGCCATTCCGGCACCACCCAGGCGTTGCTGTCGTTGAGCCAGTAGTCGTGGTAGCCGCCCTGCCCCCAGCTGCTCGGGGACGGCCGGCACACCTGCAGGCTGGGCCGCTGCTGCAGGGCTTCGCGCAGGCTCACCAACCGCACGCCGGCCTCGCCTGACTGGCGGAACAGCGCCGCCAGGAACTGGGGACCCTCGAACCACCAGTGGCCGAAGAGCTCGGCGTCGAAGGGGGCCACCAGCAGGGGAGACGGGTCCATCGAACCGGCCAGGCCGCTGAGCTCGCTGGCCCGGCCGGCCAGGTAGGCCGCGGCGTGCTCGTGCACCCGCAGGGCTGCGGTGGCGGGGTCGTAGGGCTGCTTGTGCTCCAGCGGGCAGCCCTGGGCCGTGACCCGGTGCAGTTTCAGCCCCAGGGGCCGGCGGCTGCCGATCCCCGCTTCCTCGAGCTGCTCCTCCGGCAGATCCCAGCCCAGGTCGCGGTGGAACTCCCGGTAGGCACCATCCCCCGGATAGCCTTCGCGCGCGCTCCACACCGGCAAAGTGGCGTTGCCGTCGCGGCCGAAGAACGCCACCCCGGCCGGCGAGCAGATCGGGGAGAACACGCCGTAGCGGGGCCGGGGCAGGGCGTGCAGCAGGCCGTGGCCGTCGAGCACCGTGTAGCGCAGTCCGGCGGCGAGCAGCTGCTGGTCCAGACCTTCGTAGTAGGCGCATTCCGGCAGCCAGATCCCCAGCGGCCGCTCACCGAGCTGGCGTTCGTGCTCGCGCACGGCGTTGATCAGCTGCGCCCGCACCGCCTCCGGCACCTGCCGCAGCAGGGGCAGGTAGCCGTGGGTGGCGCCGCAGGTGATCAGGTCCAGCACCCCGAGCTGCTGCAGCCGCTGGAAGCGCGGCACCACGCGCCCCTCATGGTCGAGCCACTGGCTCTCGATCGCCTGCAGCTGCCCGGCCAGGTGCTCGGCGGCATCCCGGTGCTCGGGCGGTGCCTGCTCCAGCAGGTGCTGGCGCTGCACCAGCCAGGGAAGGAAGCGGGCGTTGAGCTCGCGGTCGGAAAGCAGGGTGAGGAGCGTGGGCGACAGCCCCAGGGTGAGGCGCGGCTGCTGGCGCCGGTCCGCGGCCGCGGCCTCCAGTACCGCCAGCAGCGGCAGGTAGCACTCCTGCAGGGCCTGGAAATACCAGTCCTCCTCCAGGGAACCGGCTTCCCCGCTGCGCACGTAGGGGAGGTGGGCGTGAAGGACGAGGGCCAGCTCACCGGAGAACCGATCGCCGCTGGCCGGATCGCCGTTGCCCATGGCACCGCCGCACTGGCGCCACTGTACGGGCTTCTCCATGGGCGCCAGTCCAGGGCCTGGATTGCCGGGGAGACTGCATTGCCGCGTAGACAGCGCCGGGGCTCCCCCGCATGGATGGGCGGGCTACGGTCGAGCCCGAGGGCTGTACAGGCCCAACCCCGGCAGCACCCCGCCTGCGCTGCCCTCCTGCCTGCCGACCCAGCGCCCGTGACCAGCGCCCAGCCCCCTGAACCCTGCACCGGGCGCCCGCGCCGCCGGCTGGTGCTGGCGGTGGACGGCCACAGCATGTTCTACGCCCAGCAGAAGCTGGGCTGGTTCTTCGATCCCCGGCGGCTTCTGGCCCATGCCGAGGCCCAGCCGGAACTGGAGCTCACGAGCGCGTTCTGGTATGCCGGCCTGCGCGATCCGGGCGACCAGCGGCCCTTCCGCGATGCCCTCACCAGCCTGGGCTTCACGGTGCGCACGCGGCCGCTGCGGGAGCTGGCGGGGGCGGGCGGGGGTGCCGGCGCCGCTGAGGGTGAGGCGCGTCAGCAGTTCGTGCGCGCCAATCTCGATGTGGAGATCGCCGTCGACCTGCTGACCGTGGCCGACCGCACCGAGGTGGTGTGGCTGCTGAGCGGCAGCCGCGACCTGGACCGGCTGGTGGAAGTGCTGCGGGCGCGGGGGTTGCAGATCGTGCTGATGAGCACCGAGGGGATGGTGGCGCGGGAGCTGCGCAACGCCGCCGACCGCTTCGTGGATCTGGCCGGCCTGCGTCCTCAGCTGGAGAAGGCCGAGGCGATCCAGGCGCCGGTGTTCTCCCGCTGACCGGCGACCCGCTCACGGCCCGCCCGCGCAGGCGCGTCCACGCAGGCTGGCGCACGGCACAGGGCACCAGGCCCGTGCGTCCGGCCTGAAGGGAGCGGGGCGTGCTTCTAGAATGGGGGCAGCTCATAGTCATTCCGCTTAAGGAGCCTTCCATGGCCCGCGACCCCGGCCGGGTGCTGATCTTCGACACGACCCTGCGCGACGGCGAGCAGTCGCCCGGCGCCAGCCTCAACCTGGAGGAGAAGCTGGCGATCGCCCAGCAGCTGGCCCGCCTGGGGGTGGACATCATCGAGGCCGGCTTCCCTTTCGCCAGCCCCGGCGACTTCAACGCCGTGCAGCGCATCGCCGAGAGCGTGGGCACTCCCGACGGCCCGATCATCTGCGGCCTGGCCCGCGCCGCGGCCGGCGACATCAAGGCCTGCGCCGACGCCGTGGCGCCGGCGGCCCACCGTCGCATCCACACCTTCATCGCCACCAGCGACATCCACCTGGAGCACAAGCTGCGCAAGAGCCGCGCCGAGGTGCTGGCGATCACCGCCGAGATGGTCGACTACGCCCGCTCCCTGGTGGACGACGTGGAGTTCTCCTGTGAGGACGCCGGCCGCAGTGATCCGGAGTTCATGTATGAGGTGATCGAGGCGGCGATCAAGGCGGGTGCCACCACGATCAACATCCCTGACACGGTGGGCTACACCACCCCGGCGGAGTTCGGCGAGCTGATCGCCGGCATCAACGCCCACGTGCCCAACATCGACCAGGCCGTGATCTCGGTGCACGGCCACAACGACCTGGGCCTGGCGGTGGCCAATTTTCTGGAGGCCGTGAAGAACGGCGCCCGCCAGCTGGAGTGCACGATCAACGGCATCGGCGAGCGCGCCGGCAACGCTTCGCTCGAGGAGCTGGTGATGGCCCTGCACGTGCGCCGCAGCTACTTCAACCCCTTCCTGGGGCGGCCGGCGGAGAGCACCGAGCCGCTCACGGGCGTGCGCACCGAGGAGATCACCAAGACCTCGCGGCTGGTGAGCAACCTCACCGGCATGGCGGTGCAGCCCAACAAGGCGATCGTGGGCGCCAACGCCTTCGCGCACGAGAGCGGCATTCACCAGGACGGCGTGCTCAAGAACCGCCTCACCTACGAGATCATCGACGCCCGCACCGTGGGCCTCACCGACAACCGCATCTCCCTGGGCAAGCTCTCCGGCCGCAGCGCCTTCCGGGCCCGGCTGGAGGAGCTGGGCTACGAGCTCGGCCGCGACGACCTCGACGACGCCTTCGCCCGCTTCAAGGAGCTGGCCGACCGCAAGCGGGAGATCACCGACCGCGATCTGGAGGCGATCGTGAGCGAGCAGGTGCAGCAGCAGGACGAGAGCAGCTTCACCCTCAAGAGCGTGCAGGTGAGCTGCGGCACCGGCCTGCAGCCCACCGCCACCGTGACCCTGGTGAACGCCGACGGTGCCGAGCTCACTGAGGCGGCGATCGGCACCGGCCCGGTGGATGCGGTGTGCCAGGCGCTCAACCGCCTGGCCCAGGTGCCCAACGAGCTGGTGGAGTTCTCGGTGAAGAGCGTCACCGAGGGCATCGACGCCATGGGTGAGGTGACGATCCGCCTGCGCCACCAGGGGGTGCTGTATTCGGGCCACGCGGCCGACACCGACATCGTGGTGGCGGCGGCCCAGGCCTTCGTGAACGCCCTCAACCGGCTGCTGGCCGGCAGCCACACCCTGCCGCTTCACCCCCAGCGGGCCCCGTTGCCGGTGCTGGGCGATCTGCCCCTGGCCGACCGCCCCAGGGTGTGAGTGGCAGCATGCGGGCTGCCGGCATGAGCTTCTGATGGCTGCCTCCACCACGGCTGCGCGCCGCTCTCCCCTCGCCGCCGGCCTCCAGCTGGTGATCCTCCTGCTGGTGGCCCTGGCCATGCTGGTGCCGCTGCTGTGGCTGGTGAGCACCTCCCTCAAGGGCCCGGCGGAGGACATCTTCACCAGCCCGCCGGCGCTGCTGCCCGCCGAGCCCAGCCTCGAGGCCTACCGGCGTCTGTTCTCCGACAGCCCGATGGCCACCTATCTGCGCAACAGCGCGATCGTGAGCGGCCTGGCGGTGTTCGCCAACCTCACCTTCTGCTCGCTGGCGGCCTATCCGCTGGCGCGGATGCGCTTCAACGGCCGGGGGCTGGTGCTGGCGCTGGTGGTGGCCACGATCCTGATCCCGTTTCAGGTGGTGATGATCCCCCTGTATCTGCTGATGGTGCAGATCGGCCTGCGCAACACCCTCTGGGCGCTGATCATTCCCCAGGCGGCCACCGCCTTCGGCATCTTCCTGCTGCGCCAGAGCTTCCTGGGGGTGCCGGTGGAGCTGGAGGAGGCGGCCCGCATCGACGGCTGTTCAGCGATCGGCGAGTGGTGGAACGTGATGATCCCCGCCGCCCGGGCCGATCTGATCACGCTGGCGATGTTCGTGTTCATCGGCACCTGGAGCGACTTCCTCTGGCCGCTGGTGATCCTCGATGAGCCGGAGCTCTACACCCTGCCCCTGGGGCTGCAGCAGCTGGCCAGCAGCTTCTCGCTCGACTGGCGGCTGGTGGCTGCGGGCGCGGTGGTGTCGATCCTGCCGGTGATGGTCCTGTTCATCGGCCTGCAGCGCTACATCCTGCCCAGTGCCAGCGGCGATGCCGTGAAGGGCTGAGCACCTGGTGTGACCTCTGCTCAGGGCAGGCCCGGGGGATCAGGGCAGACCCGGGGGAGGCGGAGCTGTGGCCGGCGCGCCGCCACCCACGCCCGGCGGCTCCCCAGCAGCTCCCTCCCTGGTCGTGCCGGCCGCCGGCGCCGGCGCCGGCGGGGAGGCGGGGGCCACCCTGCCCGGCACACCGGCGGCCGGAGCGCGGCTGAGCTGGCGCAGCTGATCCCGCAGGCTGTCGGTCTCGGCGCGCAGCAGTTCGATGCGGCTGCTGTCCCGCTCCACGGCCTGCAGACGTTCAACGGTGGCTCGCAGCTGCTCCTCCAGGCCGGTGGTGCGCTCCAGAGCACGGCTGTTCTCCAGGCCCTGCACCCGCTCCTGCAGTTCCTGGATCCGCATGCCCTGCTGCCGGGCGCGCACCAGCATCGCCACGAACAGCACGGCCAGCAGGGCGGTGAGCCCCACCTGCAGCCACATCACCCAATCGGGCGGCTGGGGCAGGGTGCTGGACCCGGACCCGGTGCCGGAAGCGTCACCGGAGGATCCTGGAGCCAATGCGCTGGGGTCCATCGGATCGGCCTCGGCTGAACCCCAATCCTGCCCGATCCCCTGGGATCATGACCCGGCCCCCCTGCATCGCCCCAGGCCGGTTGCTGCAGCCATGACGATTCTCGTGACCGGCGGTGCCGGCTACATCGGCAGCCACACGGTGCGCCATCTGCAGCGCAGCGGCCACCCCGTGCTGGTGCTCGACAACCTGGTGTACGGCCACCGTGACATCGCCGAGCAGGTGCTGGCGGTGCCGCTGGTGGTGGGGCAGCTCGGGGATCGCGGGCTGCTCGATCGGCTGCTCCAGGGCAGCCATCCGCTGCTGCCCGCCGGCGCGGTGCGGGCGGTGCTGCACTTCGCCGCCTACGCCTATGTGGGCGAGAGCGTGGCCGATCCGGCCCGCTATTACCGCAACAACCTCGGCGACACGTTGGTGCTGCTGGAGGCCCTGCGGGCCGAGAGTCAGCGCCGCGGCAGCCCGATTCCGCTGGTGTTCAGCTCCACCTGCGCGACGTACGGCATCCCGGAGCCCGATCAGATCCCGATCCGCGAAACCACCCCGCAGCAGCCGATCAACCCCTACGGCCGCAGCAAGTGGATGGTGGAGCAGCTGCTGGCGGACTTCGCCGCCGCCTACGGCCAGCCCAGCGTGATCTTCCGCTACTTCAACGCGGCGGGCGCCGATCCGGCCGGTGACCTGGGCGAGGACCACACGCCGGAAACCCATCTGATCCCGCTGGTGCTGGAGGCCCTCGCCGGCCGCCGCCCGGCGATCCAGGTGTACGGCCGCGACTATCCCACCCCCGATGGCACCTGCATCCGGGACTACATCCACGTGAGCGATCTGGCCGCCGCCCACGGGCTCGGGCTGCAGCGGCTGCTGGACGGCAGTTCCGAGCACGGCAGTCCCGAGCCGGTTTCGGCAGCACCGACCGTTTCAGCCGCTGGCCCCCTGGTGTACAACCTCGGCACCGGTCATGGTTACTCCGTGCAGGAGGTGATCGAGGCGGCACGGCAGGTCACGGGCCGTGAGCTCACGGTTCAGGACGGGCCGCGCCGCCCCGGCGATCCGGCCGAACTGGTGGCCGATGCCGGCCGGGCCCAGGCCGAGCTGGGCTGGAGTCCGCAGCGCTCCGACCTGCCCACGATCCTGGCGGACGCCTGGGCCTGGCATCAGCGGCGCTGGTCGTGAGCCGTGCGGCCGCGGCCTGCGGCTGCCCGCAGCAGCTGCGCTTCGGTGGCGGCGTAGACCGCATCGGCCTCCTCGGCGCTGCGGCCGATGCAGGTCATGCCCAGCTTGCCGAATTCCGACAGACAGCCCAGCAGATGGAAGACGCTGCCGCGCAGCTGGGCCGGGTCGTAGTGCAGGCCGGCCTCGGCCACGATGTCGATCAGATCGATCGGCAGCAGCCCGCGCAGGCGCGGGTCGCAGAGGTTGTCGGTGGCCCGGTAGTAGAGCGGCGTGCCGGCGGGTGAGCGGAACAGGCCGTCACCGGCTTGCATGCGGCCGCTGGTGATCGCCTGCAGCGCCATGTAGGGATGGGTGGTGCCGCCTTGGCGCAGGTTCACCTCGATCGCCTGCAGGTCCCAGTGCTCCCCGATGCGGCGCGCGATGAAGTCCACCGCATAGCGCTCCAGGGCCCCCTCGGCGGCGAGGGCCTGCCCCACCGCCAGGCCGTGGCGCAGCAGCTCAGAGCGGTAGGCGGCGGTGGCGGGGAACTGGCAGCCCAGGTAGGTCTGGCCGTTGCCTCCCCCCAGCACCTGCTCGTGGCTGGAGAGCACCTCCACCTCCGCCGGCCGGCCCCCGCCGCCGGGGTGGATCATCCCCTGCACACTCGGCGAGCGGATCGCCTCACCCCCATCCAGCCAGGCCTCCACCAGCGCCCCCTGCTCGGCCAGCTGCGTCAGCCAGGTGTCGGTCGGCATCGGCAGCCGCTCCAGGGAGCTGCGAAGGCGCCGCCGCCTCTCCCGCGGCCCCAGTTCCGCCAGGTTCAGGGGCTCCAGCGGCAGGGCGGCGTTGCCCTCGCCGCTGAAGCCCTCGTTGAGCTTCACCACGCAGCGGCCCAGGTGGGGATGGGCTTCCCAGAGTTCCGCCGTGGCGTCCGCCAGGGCGTCGAGGTCATGCACCAGCCCGCTGCCGGGGGGATGGGGCACGCCGCAGCGGGCGAACAGTTCGCGGCTGCCCGCCTTGCTGCCCCAGTGGGCCAGGGCCGGATCGGTGCCCAGCAGCGGTACCTGCAGCCGCTCCGAGAGCTGCCGTTCCAGATCGCTCACCACGAAGCAGCTGATGAAGCTGCGCCCCGGACGCAGCAGTTCGGCGATGCGCTGCAGCAGCGCGGGCCGCTCCAGCAGCTTGGCCGTCAGGGGCCGGCAGGAGGCATCGTCGGTGTCCACCAGGTGCAGCCGCCGCCGGGCGTGGGAGGTGGGCACGCCCGGCAGCAGCTCCAGCACCGCGTCCACCACCAGATCGGCCAGGGGTTTGCTGCTGGCATACACCATGCGCACGCCGGGATGGCGCAGGCCGATCAGGGAGAAGAGCTGGCGCTCCTCGTAGTGGTGGGCACCGGTGACCAGGCCCATCTGGCGCTGATCCATCGACAGCGACGGCACCACCAGCACGTCCACCTCGGGGCCGTGGCCGCCGGTGGCCCGCCCCCAGGAGGGCTGGAGCTGGGCCTGCAACTGCCGGAAGCTGAGGGCCATCAGGCGCTGTAGGCCTTGCGGGCCGGGATCGGGTAGGGGATGCGCCGGTGCCGCATGCGCTTCCACACCCGCACGAAGGCCCGGATCAGCAGCTCCAGCTCAGCGCGGCTGATGCCGCTGCTGGCCAGCTGACCATCGCGCTGGCGGGCTCCCAGGATGCGCCGCACCATCTCCTGGGCTTCCGCTTCGGTGGTGGTGGGAGGCAGGGAGCGCAGGGCGGCCTCGCAGCCGTCGGCCAGCATCAGGATCGCGGTTTCCCTGCTGCGCGGGGTGGGGCCGCGGTAGCGGAACAGCTCCTCCGGTACCGCCGGATTGCGCTCGCGGGCCTGGTGCAGGAAGTAGCCCATCTTGAGGGTGCCCTGGTGCTCCGGAATGAAGTCCGCCAGGGGACGGGGCAGCCGGTAGCGGCGGGCGAGCCTGAGGCCCTCGTCCACATGCGCCTGCAGGATGGCGGCGCTGGTGAAGGGATCGTCGAGCTGGTCGTGGGGGTTGTGGCCGCCCTCCTGGTTCTCGATGAACCACTGGGGCCCGTGCAGCTTGCCCACGTCGTGATACAGGGCGCCGGTGCGCACCAGATCCACATCGGCACCGATGCTGCGGGCCCCTTCCTCCGCCAGCCCGGCGATCATCAGCGTGTGTTCGAAGGTGCCCGGCGCCTCGCAGGAGAGCCGGCGCAGCAGCGGCCGCTCCAGGTCGGCCAGCTCCAGCAGCCGGGCCCGCGTCAGCAGCCCGAAGGATGTTTCCACCAGCGGCGCCAGCAGCAGCCCCAGCATCAGCAGGCCTGCGAGCATCAGTCCCTCGCCCACCAGGTCGATCTGACCGGGCTGGCCGCGGCCCTGCAGCAGCAGCCACTGCATCAGCACCGCCCCGGCAGGCAGCAGCACCGCCAGCTGCAGCAGTCCGGCCCGGCTGCGCTGGCGGTCGGCGGCCATCGCCGCCACCGTGCCGGTGGCGGCCGCCACCAGCAGCCGCATGCCCAGCACTCCGCTCAGCGGCAGCGGCCAGAGCAGGGTGGCCGCCGCCAGCCAGGCCAGTCCGCAGCCGCTGCCCATGCCCTGGGAGAGCAGCAGGGTGGGCGGCACCAGCAGCAGCATCGGGCTGGCCAGGGGGCCCAGCCAGAGGTTCACGCCCTGCACCGCCAGCAGGGCGGCCAGGGAGAGCATCACCTGGCGCGGCTCCAGGCTGGGGCGCCAGCGCCGCTGCAGGAGCACCAGCACGAGGCACACGGCCAGGGATTCAAGAAAGTGGCCCAGCCAGGCCATGGGCCGCGGCCGCCGGTTCACCAGGCCGAAGTAATCGAGCACGTCGAAGGCCTGGGGGCTGATGCGCTCGCCCTGCTGCACAACCAGGTCGCCCTGCTTGACGTTGATGGTGGGGATGCCCTCCTGGTTGATCAGGGCTTCGATGCGCCGCTGGCTGAGAGCCGGATCGCTGCGCAGATTCGACTGGCCCTGCAGCCCGTGCACCAGCAGCCGGGAGCCCACGTCCCGGGCTTCCTTGGCCAGGCCGTCGAGCTGCAGGCTGGCGGCCTGGAGCAGCTGACCCTCCGCCACCCCGGGTGCCAGCCCCTGGCTGAGCATGCGCAGCTGGGCCTGGCGCACCTCCCGTTCCCAGGCGGTGCGCTGCACACTGCTGAGGCCCCGCAGCCAGGCCCGTTCGGCCTCGGTGAGCGACACCGGTTTCACCAGCCTCGGCTCCTTGCCGCCCTGGATGTCCATGGCCTGCAGGCTCTCCTCGAGCCGCTCCCGGAGCATGGCGCTGGCCGCCTCGTCCACCACCTGCACGGTGGTGCGCGGGAGCATCTGCTCACGGCGCTGCTCCAGCACCGCGCTGTCCACCACCCGGGCCGCCTGGGGCGCCCGCACCGTGAAGGGGGCCACCATGCCGGCGCGCAGGTTCGGCTCCACCAGCCAGGGCCAGCTGGCCAGCAGGGCCGCCAGCAGGCACACCAGCAGCACCGCCGCCGCATCCTGGCCGCGCCAGCACGCCGGGCTCTGCAGCGGCCGCTCAGCCCGCAGCAGACGCCGCCAGAGGGTTCGCAGCCGCGGCTGTCGCATGCGACAAAACTAATCGGCAGGACCAATCGGCAGGGCCGGTGCAAGCTGGGGCCTGCCCTGTATCCACCATGGCCACCCGACTCGACGGCCGTCAGCTTGCGGCCGAGATCGAAGCGCGGCTGCGCGCCACGATCGGCGCCCGCCAGGACGCGATCGGCCGTCCGCCCGGGCTGGCCGTGCTGCGGGTGGGTGACGATCCCGCCAGTGGCGTGTACGTGGCCAACAAGGAGAAGGCCTGTGGCCGGGTGGGCATCACCAGCCTGGGTGCGCACCTGCCGGCCACTGCGTCCGCCGCCGAGGTGCTGGCGGCCGTGCAGCGTCTCAATGCCGATCCCGCCTGCGACGGCATCCTGCTGCAGCTGCCGCTGCCCGCCGGTCTGGAGGAGGGGCCGCTGCTGGCGGCGATCGATCCGGAGAAGGATGCCGACGGTCTGCACGCGCTCAACCTCGGCCGGCTGCTGAAGGGGGAGCCGGGTCCGCGCAGCTGCACCCCGGCCGGGGTGATGGCGCTCCTGGCCCGCCATGGGGTGCCGCTCTCCGGCCGCCGGGCGGTGGTGGTGGGCCGCAGCATCCTGGTGGGCAAGCCGATGGCGCTGATGCTGCAGGCCGCCGACGCCACCGTGAGCGTGGCTCACTCACGCACCGCCGATCTGGCTGGCCTCTGCCGGCAGGCGGATGTGCTGGTGGTGGCGGCCGGCCGCCCCGGCATCATCGGCGCCGATCACGTGAGGCCCGGGGCGGTGGTGGTGGACGTGGGCATCCACCGGCGGCCCGAAGGAGGCCTGTGCGGCGATGTGCGCGCCGAGGAGGTGGAACCGCTGGCCGCCGCCCTCACGCCGGTGCCCGGCGGGGTGGGGCCGATGACCGTGACCATGCTGCTGGTGAACACGGTGGTGGCCTGGTGCCGTCGCCACGGCAGGGCCCACGGCCTCGATGATCTGGTGGTCTGACCTAACCGCGCCAGCCCTGCAGCAGGCGACGCAGCGGACCGGGCTGCGCCCCTGGCTGGACGGTCGTTGCACCGCCCAGCAGCGGTTCGGCCTCGGTGAGCAGCGCCGCCAGCTCCCCCCGCAGCCGCTGCCGTTCCCGCCGGTCGAGCCGACTGAGATCCAGCTTCCGCAGCTGCCGGCGCACCTGATGCAGGTTCTCGGCCAGCCGCTGGGGGATGCGCTCCTGCCGCAGCTGCAGCCGTGTCGCATCCAGCTGATCCTGCACCTGGACGGCGTGGCGTTCGCGCTGCGCTTCCGCTCCGGCCCTGGCGGCGAGCTCCCGCAGCACCGCTTTGGGCAGCGTCTCGGAGCCGCTGGCCTCGGGATCCCCGCTCACCAGCCCCCAGTCCTGGGCCAGGCGCGCCAGCACTTCCCGGGGCAGTTCGGAGGCCACCGGATCGGCGAAGGGGAAATGCTTCGCCAGGCCGGTGTCGAGCTGCTGGCGCTGGTGGATCAGCAGCAGGCCCAGGGCCCGCCAGGGCCGGGACAGCCGCCCGGGCAGGGCGGCGAGCTGGGCGCAGAGCCCGGAGAACAGGGGCTCGGCGTCGGCGATCGACGAATAGCGCAGGGGAGTGCCGCAGACCTCCTTCAGGTAGCGCTCAGCCAGCTTCAGCTCCGCCAGTTCCCGCTGCAGCTGCTCGGGCTGCTGCATCCGGTAGGCCTCCTGGATCCAGGCGTCCGCCAGCCCCAGCAACTCGCGCTGCTCACGGATCTTCAGGCGCCGGTCCAGCCACCCATAGGCGAGCTTGGTTTCCGGCGCCATCTGCAGCGCCGCCTCGATGAACTCCAGATCGGCCCGCTGCACCTCCGGCGGCAGCACCGCGGCCAGGGGCGTCTGGAAGCGGGCGTAGCGCTCGCAATCGACGGCCAGCAGCCAGCGCATCGCCGCCAGGCGGCGGTTGCCGTTCACCACGACCCCGGCGGCATCCACCAGCAGCGGTTCGGTCTGGACCGCCAGCCGCTCCAGTTCCTGCAGGATCGGACCTTCCGGATCCCGCGCCTTCTCGAGCAGCAGGTCATGCAGCAACTCCTGGGTGCCGGGCTCGCTTTCCTGCTCGACGAGATGACGGCGGCGCTCGGGCTGGTTGACCAGCCGTTCCTGCAGCTCAGCCAGCAGGCGGCCGTTGTCCACCCGGTAGAGCAGCAGTTCCTGGGCCAGCGGCGTCCGCGGCACCTGCCGGGGCCCCTGGCGCAGGGTCACCCAGTGATCCGGGACCACGCCGGCGGTGGCGGCGGCGATCCGGCGGCGTCGTTCCGCCGTGTCGCTGATGCAGGTGGGCAGCATGCTTGGCGGGGCGGTAGGGCAGGTGCGCGTCACACCAGTCTCTCCCGGTGCAGTTTCTCCCGTTGCAAGGGCTCCCGCTGCAAGGGCTCCCGCTGAGGTGGCTGGATCGGACCATGGCCCCCGCCTGAGAGAATCCCCGGCAGCGATTCCTTCCCCCATGGCTGCGGTGGCGACGACCACGGGACGGGACCGGGACTTTGAGTTCGACTTCGGGGCCTATCTCGAGTCGGCGCGGCAGCGGGTGGAGGCGGCCCTGGACGGGTCACTCGGGCCGGAGCGGCCGGAATCGCTCCGGGAAGCCATGCGCTACTCGCTGCTGGCGGGCGGCAAGCGGCTGCGGCCGATCCTCTGCCTTGCCGCCTGTGAACTGGCCGGCGGCGAGGCCGAGCTGGCCATGCCCACGGCGGTGGCCCTGGAGATGATCCACACCATGTCGTTGATCCACGACGACCTGCCGGCGATGGACAACGACGACCTGCGCCGCGGCCGGCCCACCAACCACAAGGTGTACGGCGAGGCCAACGCGATCCTCGCCGGCGATGCACTGCTCACCCGTGCCTTCGAGATGGTGGCCCGCCGCAGCCCGGGGGTGCCGGCCGAGCGCCTGCTGGCGGTGGTGGGGGAGCTCTCGCTGGCCGCCGGCGCTCCCGGTCTGGTGGGCGGCCAGGTGGTGGACCTGGAATGCGAGGGCAAGGAGGTGGACCTGGAGACCCTCGAGTACATCCACCTGCACAAGACCGGTGCCCTGCTGCGCGCCTGCGTGCTCTGCGGCGCCCACATCGCCGGTGCCGGTGATGCCCTGCTGGCCGGCCTGGGCACCTACGCCCGCGGCATCGGCCTGGCCTTCCAGATCATCGACGACATCCTCGATGTGACCGCCAGCAGCGAGGTGCTGGGCAAGACCGCCGGCAAGGACCTCACCGCCGACAAGACCACCTATCCCAAGCTGCTGGGCCTGGAGGAATCGCGCCAGCGGGCCGACGCCCTGGTGGCGGAGGCCAAGGCCGCCCTGGCCCCCTTCGCCGACGCCGGGGAGGGCCAGGCCAGGGTCGCACCCCTGCTCGCCTTGGCCGACTACATCACCAGCCGCGATCGATGATCGCCCTCCTCGACAACGGCGTTCTGTGGTGGGGGCTGGCTGCCTGCGGCGCCGCCCAGCTGTCCAAGCTGGTGATCGAGCTCGTGGTGCACCGGCGCTGGAATCCCCGCGTGCTCGTCGAAACCGGCGGCATGCCCTCGAGCCATTCGGCGCTGCTCACCGGCACGGCGGCGGGACTCGGCTGGCAGCTGGGTTTCGCCGATCCCCTCTTCGCCTTGGCGGCCACCATGTGCTTCGTGGTGCTCTACGACGCCTCGGGCGTGCGCCGTGCCGCCGGTCTCACGGCGGCACGGGTGAATGCCTGGACGCCGCAGGCCGGCCCAGGGGGGGATAGCGCCGGCGGTCCCCTGCAGCCGCTGAAGGAAAACCTCGGCCATACCCGCCTGGAGGTGCTGGCGGGGGCCCTGATGGGGCCGGCCGTGGCCCTGCCCGGGCTGGTGCTGGTGGGCTCGCCCCTGCACCTGGCCCAGCTCTGGGGCCTGCCGGGCGCCGTTGGCTGACGTCCTCACCCCCGATCAGCAGGCGGCCAGCGAGGCCTTCGCCGCCTGGCTGGGGGAACCGGCCGCCGGCCTGCCCTTTGTGCTCAGCGGCTATGCGGGCACCGGCAAGACCTTCCTGTCGATGCGCTTCCTGGCCCAGGCGGAGGCCTCAGGCCTGTGCTGGACCGTGGTGGCCCCCACCCACAAGGCGGTCGGCGTGCTGCGCAGCCATCTGCTGGGTGCCGGCCTGAACCCCACCTGGTACCCGTCCACCATCCACCGCCTGCTGCGGCTGCGGCTCCGCCGGCAGGGCGATCTGGAGCGCTGCGAGGAGAGCGAGCACACCGCAGCGGCGCTGGAGCACCTGGGGCTGGTGCTGATCGATGAGGCTTCGATGGTGGACAGCCAGCTGCTGGAGATCACCCTGCGCTGCGCCCATCCCTTCCGCACCCGGCTGGTGTTCGTGGGCGATCCGGCCCAGCTGCCGCCGGTGGGGGAGCCCGAGAGTCCGGTGTTCGCCCTGGGCTGCGCCCGAACCGTGGCCCTGCGTCAGGTGGTGCGCCATCAGGGGCCGGTGCTGCGCCTGGCCCAGGGGATCCGCGAGCAGGCCCTGCCCTGCCGGCGGCCGCCGCCGCTGCCTCCGGTCCGCACCGCCGAGGGGCGGGTGGCCCTGCTCGATCGCCAGGAGTGGCTGGCGGAGGCCCAGGCCGCCCTGCGCCGCAGCGCCGAAACCGACAACCCGGATCTGGCCCGCATCCTCTGCTACACCAACCGCTCGCTGGAGCGGCTGGTGCCGATCGCCCGCCGCGCCCTGCACGGCACGATGGCCGACCAGTTGCCGGTGCTGCCGGGAGAGGTGCTGATCAGCCGCAGCGCCGTGATGGCTCCCGCCTGCCGCCAGGGAGCGGAGGCGGCCGAGGAGCCCGACATGGTGCTCGGCTCCAACCGGGAGCTGGTGGTGCGTGATGTGGCCCCCGAGCGCTGCGACCTCGCCGATCTCGGGGTGAGCGACGCCCCGCTGATCGACACCCTCACCGCCACGGTCACCACCATGGCGCAGGCTGGCGAGACACCGCTCAGCCTGCGCCTGCTGCCGCCGGCGGGCAGTGCCCCCCGCCAGGCCCTCGACGGCGTGCTGGAGCGGCTGCGCAGCGCGGCCCGCGCTGCGGCCCGGGACCAGGGCAAGGCCGCGGCCCGGGGGCTGTGGCGGCAGTTCTTCCTGGTGCGCGACGCGTTTGCGGCGCTCGGACCCGCCGCCGTGCTCACGGTGCACCGCAGTCAGGGCAGCACCTTCGGCGAGGTGTTCGTGGACAGTGATGTCTTCTGGCCCCGGGACGAGCTGCTGCGGCGCCAGCTCGTGTACGTGGCCGTGAGCCGGGCCAGTCAGGCGGTGGCGCTGGTGGCCGGCCCCGGCAGCCAGGCCGATCAGCGGCTCTGGCGCGAGTGGCTGGAGGATCGATCGCCTCAGAGGTAGCTCACATCGCCCATGGCATTGATGAGGAGGGTGCTGCTGCCGAGGGTGACTTGCTTGAGCGAAAGAAGACTGCCGATGCTTTTGAAGTCGCGCAGCGGCACCATCGATCTGGTCATCGCCCGCTCGAAGACAGGCAGCCCCACGGATGGCTTGATCGTCGGCGCAGAGCGCTGATCATGGGCAGGCGGCCGGGCTCGGGGCTCCGGCCGTCAGCCGGGCCGTGGCCGCCTGCCGGGCGGCGGCCGCCAGACGGCGGGGTAGCTGCGGGCAGCCGGCCCAGTGCAGATGCAGCCAGGTGGCATGCAGGTGGGTGGTGCGCCACCCCTCTGCCCGGGGCGCGCTCCCCCAGCCCTCCAGCTGCCACAGCGCCTGTCCGTCAGCCGGCGGCGGCGCTGCCGCCTCCAGCTGCCAGCGGTGGAATTCGTGGCCCTGCAGGCGCTCGCCGCGGCGCACCAGCAGGCCGTCGCCCAGGGCCGTGGCCTGCCGGTAGCCGAGGCTGAGCTCGCCGCGCCGGGCCCGGAAGGGCAGCAGGCCGGCCATGGGATGGGCCACACCCTGCCCATCGCAGAGCTCCTGGCCGAGCAGAAGCAGGCCCCCGCACTCGGCCACGATCGGCAGCCGGGCGCAGAAGGCTTGCCGCAGGTCCGCCAGGCTGCGGCGGGCCGCCGCCAGCCGTTCGGCATGCAGTTCCGGGTAGCCGCCCGGCAGCAGCACGGCGGCGCAGCCGGCTGGCAGCGGTTCATCGGCCAGGGGGCTCCAGGCACACAGGTCAAGCCCCAGGGCCGCCAGCAGTTCGCCGGCCTCCGGGTAGCGGAAGTGGAAGGCGGCGTCGCTGGCCACCGCCACCCTGACGTCAGCTTTTGTGGTGCGGCTGCCGCTGCCCCCGACCGCATCCGCATCGCCGCCGTCGGGGAGTCGCACCAGCGCCTGGATCGGATCCCCCTGGGCCGCGGGACCGCCACCGGGGGCGGCAGGCGGAGGCGGGGCCAGCAGGGGCCAGAGCCGCGCCAGGTCCAGGTGTCGCTCAGCCAGCGCTGCCCAGGTGGCGAGGCGGCTCTCCAGGTCGCCCACCTCGCCGGGGGGCAGCAGGCCCAGGTGGCGACTGGGCAGTTCCAGCGATGGGTGCCGCGGCAGGGTTCCCAGCACCGGTACGGCCACCGCCGCCAGTGCCTCGGTGAGCAGGGCCTGGTGCCGCCCGGAGCCCACACGGTTGAGCACCACCCCGGCAAGGTTCACCCGGGGCGGGCCATGGTCGCGGAAGCCCCGCACCAGGGCGGCGATCGATCCCGCCTGCCGGGAGGCCTCCACCACCAGCACCACCGGCAGCCCCAGCTGTGCCGCCACCACCGCCGAACTCCCCTCGCTGCCGGGTCCACGCCCGTCGAACAGCCCCATCACACCCTCCACCAGGGCCAGGTCGGCGCGGCTGCCGTGCCAGTGGAAGCAGCGTTCCACCCACGCCTCGCCGCAGAGCAGCGGATCGAGGTTGCGGCAGGTCTGCCCGCTCACCCGGCTGAGCAGCTGGGGGTCGAGGTAGTCGGGACCCACCTTGAAGGGCTGCAGCCGCAGATTCCGGCGCCGGGCCAGGGCGGCCAGGCAGAGGCTGAGCAGGGTCTTGCCGCTGCCGCTCGCCGGCGCGGCGATCAGGCAGGCCATGGTGGAGCCCCCTCAGCCGGGGAGCAGCCGGGCGGCGAGCGGCGCCGCCGCGGCGAGCAGGGGGTTGGTGGTGTCGTGCCCGCCGGCCAGCAGCCGGGCCAGTTCCATCTCCTCGCTCTCGTTGGGCAGGGGCACCACGTCCTCGGCCAGCTCCATGGAGGCCATCCCGCCGGATTCCAGCCGCATGCAGCCGCCGGATTCGGAGCAGAGAATCACGCACAGCGGCGGCCGGCCCTGGGGCGCACAGATCAGCCGCAGGCCCACCAGGGCCCCGGGGTGGATCTTGGGGCTGCCCACCGGCACCGGCATCAGGCGGAACTGCACGGCGGCACCATCGGTGCGTTCGAACGCGGCGCCGATGCCCTCGCCGTCCAGCGGGTAGGAATCCGTGAGATGCCAGCCCAGGCGGTCGGCGATCCAGGCCGCCAGCAGCAGGCCCTTGAGGGGATGGTCGCCCTCCACGTCGATGTCCAGCTGCACCACGTGCTCCAGGGCGTTGCGGCGTGAGGGCGGGTCGAACACCATCGCCAGCGACTCGCGCCAGCTGCGCAGCCGCAGCCAGTTGAGGTCGTTCACCGCCTGACCGGCCTCGATGCGCTTCACCAGCAGGTCGATGCAGCGGCGGGGCTGGCCGAGGGAGCTGTCCACCACGAGGCGGCGCGGCGGTGGTGCCAGGGCCTCCAGCAGTTCGGGTGCCTCGTCGAGGCTGCTGTTCCACCACACCCAGCAGGGCAGCTCATGGGTGACCAGCGAATGGATCAGCTCCAGGGACTGCTGCAGCGAGCCCCGGCCACCCCGAAGCACCACCACGTCACCGCAGGCGGTGCCGGCACCCCCCTCCTCCGGCAGCGGACAGTAGGCGGCCACGAAGGTTTCCAGCGGCTGGCCCTCGTCGAGGGTGGGCGCCAGGGTGATCAGCCGCCGGGGCTTGTGGGCGCTGATGGCGCTGTCGACGAACTGGCCGCGCAGATCCTGCACCTGGTGGTGGCCAGGCTGCTGCCCCAGCTCCCAGGCCAGGCGCTGATCCATCACCGCCGTGCTCAGGGGCAGGTCGATCTCCTGCACCGCCCGCTTGGCGGCCTCGATCAGCTCCGGCTCCAGCAGGCCGGTGAGCGGTCCGTCGGCGCGGCCGGTGCGGATCAGGTGCTGCTGCAGCCACGAGCCCTCGTACACCACCAGGGTGAAGGTGGTGGCGCCGTCGGACTCCTGCAGCCCCTCGCCCCAGAGGGTCTGGAGGTAGTTGGGAACCTCCGTGGGAGGCAGCGCCGTGGGGGCCTGGAGCGTGAGTTGGGGTGCCATGCGGGAGAGGGAAGGGGCTGGGCTCAGGGACGACGCCACACCAGCCCGTCCTCGGCCAGCAGGCTGTCGGCGGCGGCGGGTCCCCAGGTGCGAGCCTCGTAGGGGTGCACCGGCAGCTGCCAGGGGGAGTCCTCGATCAGCTCCAGCAGGGGGGTGTAGAGACGCCAGGCCGCCTCCACCTCGTCGCTGCGGGTGAACAGGGTGGGATCGCCGAGCATGGCGTCGGCCAGCAGGCGCACATAGCCCTCGTCGCTGGGTTCGCCGAAGCTCTCGTCGTAGCTGAAGGCCATGTCCACCGGGCGGCTGCGCATGCCCGAGCCCGGCGCCTTGACCTCGAAGCGGATGTTCGCTCCCTCATCCGGCTGGATCCGGAGGATGAGCTGGTTCGGGGTGGGGGCGCCACCTGCCGCGTCGAAGAGGTGCACCGGCGCCTCCCGGAAGGTGAGCACCACCTCGCTGAGCCGCTTGGGCAGCCGTTTGCCGGTGCGCACGTAGAAGGGAACGCCCTGCCAACGCCAGTTGTCGATGAACAGCTTCATCGCCACATAGGTTTCGGTGGTGCTGTTGGCGTTCACCCCGGGCTCCTGGCGGTAGCCGGGAATCGGGCTGCGGCTGGTGCCCCCGGCCCCGTACTGACCGCGCACGCAGCATTTCCAGGGTTCGCTCTGGTTGGCCAGCCGGGCGGCCTGCAGCACCTTGGCCTTCTCGTTGCGGATCGCCTCGGCGTCGAAGCGGCCCGGCGGCTCCATGGCCGTGAGCGCCAGGATCTGGGTGAGGTGGTTCTGCACCATGTCGCGCAGGGCGCCACTGGTTTCGTAGTAGCCAGCCCGTTCCTCCACCCCCACGGTTTCGGCTGCCGTGATCTGCACGTTGGCGATGAAGTTGCGGTTCCAGACCGGCTCGAAGATGGTGTTGGCGAAGCGCAGCACCAGGATGTTCTGGACCGTTTCCTTGCCCAGGTAGTGGTCGATCCGGAAGATCTGCTTCTCCTTGGCGCTGGCCTGCACCACCTTGTTGAGCGCCTGGGCGCTGGGGTAGTCGGTGCCGAAGGGCTTCTCGATCACCACCCGGCTGCGGTCCGCGTCGGCCAGCAGCCCGGCGGCGGCCAGGGCGCGGGTGCCGCTGCCGTAGAAGGCCGGCGACACCGAGAGATAGAAGGTGCGGTTGCCGCGGGTGGCGCGCTGGCGGTCGATCTGCTCCAGCCGGTGGCCCAGGGCCTCGATCGAGGCCGGGTTGGAGAGGTCGGCCGGTTCGTAGAACAGGCCGGCGGCAAAGGACTGCCAGGTGTGGCCGTGGCCTTCGATCGTGTCGCCGAGGGCCTCGGCCATGCGCGTGCGGAACTCCTCATCGCTCCAGGGGCGCCTGGCACAGCCCAGCACCGCGAATTCGCTGGGCAGGCGGCGCTGGCGGAAGAGCTCGAACAGGGCCGGGATCAGCTTGCGGTGGGTGAGGTCCCCGCTGGCCCCGAAGATCACGATGCACTGGGAGGGAATGATCCGCTCCTGCCGCAGGCCGACCCGCAGAGGGTTGGTGAGCACAGCGGTCATGAACGCTTCTCCCCGGACCTTGATCGATCAGTCCCAGGCTGCCTGGCAGCGCCGCGGCGGGGCGGCGCTGGCTCGGGGCTGTGAGGACACGAGCACCGAGGGACCGATCCGTCTGCCGATCCGACTGATCAGTAGGTCTCCACGTGCCAGCGCTCGGCCTTCTTGAGCTGGGGACGCAGCTCGGCCCAGTTGAGGCCCTTGGCCGCGGCGGCGGTGGTCATCGCCTCGTCGATGCCGGGCTCCATCCCCTTCAGACCGCACATGTAGACGTGGGTCTTGGGGTTCTCGATCATCGCGAAGATCTCATCGGCGTGCTCCAGCACGCGGTCCTGGATGTACATGCGGCCACCCTTGGCGTTCTGCTGCTCGCGGCTGATGGCCTTGGTGTAGCGGAAGTTGTCGGGGAACTGACTCTGGTAATGCTCGAAGTCAGCGTCGTACAGCAGGTTGGGGGTCTTGGGGGCGCCCATGAACAGCCAGGCCTTGCCGCGGAAGTGCCAGCCGTTCTTCTCCCGCTCGGAGGGTTCGAACATGCGCCGCAGGTAGGCCCGCATCGGCGCGATGCCGGTGCCGGTGGCCAGCATGATCACGTTGGCCTCCTCGTCGTCGGGCAGCAGCATCTCCTTGCCCACCGGGCCGGTGATCTTCACCTGGGCGCCGGGTTCGATGTCGCACAGGAAGGTGGAGCACACGCCGTTGATGGTCTCGCCGTCCTTCTCGTACTGGAGCTGGCGCACGCACAGCGACACGGTGTGGCCGGCCATGTTGTCGCCGTGGCGGGTGCTGGCGATCGAGTAGAGGCGCAGCTTGTGGGGCTTGCCGTTGGCGTCGGTGCCGTCGGGGATGATGCCGATGCTCTGGCCTTCGATGTACTCCAGCTGGGGATCGCCGCCGGCCAGGTCGAAGGTGATGTGGTTCACCCGGCCGATGGCCCCTTCGCCCACGAGGCTGTAGTTCTCGGTGACGGTGCCGACGAAGGGAGCCTTCGGCTTGTAGGTGTTGACCGGGACAGCGGCATGGGACACGGCGGGGCGCGGCGCGGTGGGCGCCGATTCTGCTGAGCCTTGACCGGGGGCCGCTTGCCCGTGTGCGGAGGCGGCAACGGATGCAGCTGCCGCCGGGGCCGCACCTCCGTCCGGGGTCTGGTCGATGGCGATCACGCCGGTGATCACGCCCCCCTGCCTAGCGATGGTCTGGATCGTGCTCTGCAGCTGGCCGAAGGGGACGGTGAACACCCGCTCCGCCTGGCGCTGCTGGCCGATGCCGTAACCCTCCACCACCACGTTGAACATGCGGCTGTCGGACTGATTGGCACGACCCGTTGAGACACGCATGGCGGCTGAGGTTCCGGCGGATTGGCGCCGATCATAAAGAGCCGATCCGGCGCCACCTTCGGCGGCATCGGTGCCGCTGCAGACCCGGCCGCTGCAGTTAGGTTGTGGCGCAGCACACACGGCCACACCCGTTGGCGCCGCTCAGCCTCTTGCAGCCCAGCCCCCAACCCGCCGAGGCCGCCGGGTTGTCCGTCAGCCAGCTCAGCGAGCGCAGCTGCAGCCTCGACACCATCCAGCAGGAGATGGAGCGGCTCGAGCAGGGAACCCGCCGGCTGGCGGTGCTCCTGCGCCTGGCGCTGGAGCCCGACTGGATCTGGGCCGTGCTCACCGACTATGGCAACCTCGACCGCTTCATCCCCAACCTGATGAGCTCCCGTGAGCTCTGGCGGCAGGGCAACCGGGTGGCCCTGGAGCAGGTGGGCAGCCAGCAGTTCTGCGGCCTGCGCTTCAGTGCCCGGGTGGAACTGGAACTGGAGGAGGACCCCGCCTGCGGGGAGCTGCGCTTCCGCATGCTCAGCGGTGATTTCCGCCGCTTTGAAGGGGCCTGGCGCGTGGATCGTGACGAGATCAGCACCCGCCTGCTCTACGACCTCACGGTGCAGGGCAAGCCGGGAATGCCCATCGGCCTGATCGAGCAGCGGTTGCAGCAGGACCTGGCCTCCAACCTGCGCGGGGTCCAGCAGGAAGCGGTTCGCCGGGCTTGCGGCGGCCAGAACCCCTGAAGACCAGCATCCCTGAAGATCATCGCGACGGCTCCAGCAAGGAACCGCCAGCACGATCGCCCTGCAGAGACTCTTGAGGCCGTGCGTCTTTGCGCCTGGCGTGCCGGAGGCACGTGTGGCGCTTGGATACCCCCAAGGGGATTCGAACCCCTGTCGCCTCCGTGAAAGGGAGGTGTCCTAGGCCTCTAGACGATGGGGGCGAGGCCACGGCTCAGGGTCCCTCGGGCGGCTCTCGGTCTGAGGCCTGATGGGGGACTGGCGGCACCGGATCAGGGATCTGGGCCGTTGCGCCGATGTGTGGAAGCTACGGGTCGGGGTGTCCCTTCGTCAAGGCAGCGGGTCCCTGGCCGCTCCACACCGGCACGGTCACGTGAAAGCAGGCCCCTTCGCCGGGTTCCGAGACCACCCAGATCCGCCCCCCGTGCACCTCGGCGATCCGCCGGCAGACGGACAGCCCCACCCCGTAGCCGGAGGTGGTGCCGGAGGTCTGGGGCAGGCGGACGCGGTCCTGAAAGATCCGCTGCTGCTCGGGGAGCGGAATCCCCGGACCGCTGTCGCACACGCTCACCTGCACCCACTGGCTGGTGCGGTGCAGCAGGGCGAGGCTCACCCGGCCGCCGTCGGGGGTGTACTTGAAGGCGTTCTCAAGCAGGTTGAGCAGCACCTGGCGCATGCGCCGCCCGTCGGCGAAGACATCGGGCAGGTCGGCGGGGATGTCGGTGACCAGCCGCAGATCCCGCCCCACCCAGAGCTTCTCGAGTTCCAGGATCGTCTCGGCCGCCACGGGCCCCAGGCTGAGGCGCTGAGGGTTGAACAGCGCCTCCCAGCGCGTGGTGCCCACCTCCAGCAGGTCCTGGGAGAGGGCCTCGATGTCGTTCAGGCGGCGCCGCAGCACGTCCTTGAACCGATTCGCGTCGATCTGGCCGAGTTCATGGCTCTGCAGGGCCAGCTTGCTCGCCGTGAGCGGGGTGCGCAGCTCATGGGCCACCATCCGCAGCAGGCGCTCCTGCACCCCCAGGCGCTCGATCAGCGTCTCGTTCTCCTGGCGCAGCACCAGCAGCTGATCCTCCAGCTGCAGCTCGCGGCGGCTGCGGCTGCCATCGATCTCGGAGGGCTGCAGGCTCATGCCCAGGCCGCTCACCATCTGCTCCTGCTGCCAGCGCGGCAGCCAGCTGCGCAGTTGCTGGGTGATCGTGCTGCCCGCGAAGATCTGCCGCGGGCCCGGGGCCAGTTTCACCAGGGCAGGGGTGGCCACGAGCCGGTGCAGCTCCAGCAGCTCCGGCTGGCGGCAGGGATCGGCCATCGTGAGATTCACGGCAAAGCCGAGTTCGTCGCTCTTCAGCAGCTGCAGCAGATTGCGCAGATCCGGGCTGGCCAGGTGCCGGCTGGAGGCCACCAGCAGCAGCTGCAGGGTCTGGCGCGGCTCGCCGTCCTGAGCACCGTCCTCAGGACCGGAGGGGGCGTTGCCGGCGGCGGTGCGCTTCACGCGGATCACCCTATGGGCGCCGGGCCCGCAGCGGCAGCCCACGCTCCATGCAGCAGCATGGAGCCAGCCTTCCTTCGGAGCCCCACCGTGTCCCTTCCGGGTCTGCCGTTCAGGGCCGTGGCGTTGCGCCTGCCGCTCCTGGGGGGGCTGCTGGCCGCTGCGGTGGCGGTGCCGGGCGGAGCGGCCCTTGCGGCACCGGCCACCCAGGCCGAGATGGAGGTGTACACCAGCCTCGCCGCCCTGAACCTCTGCATCGCCCGCGCCGCCGGGGTGGAGTTCGAGCGGGCGGTGGGGATCGCTGCCGAGACCATCACCCGGTGGATTCAGGACACCCACCAAAGCGCCATCGCGCCGGTGTCCGCCACCCCCCTCGGCCTCGAGGACCTGCGCCGGGGGGCCGTCAACTCCGCCGTGATCGGGGCTGTCGAGATCTGTCCCGATCAGGTGCCGCCGGAGGTGCTCCGGGATGTGCGCCAGGCCATGCAGAAAAGCGCGCCCGCTACGCCCACCGGTCAACCGCCGGCCAGCACCCCCGCCCAACCGCCCGCCAGCACCCCCGCCGACCCGCCCGCCCGCCGATGACCACGGTTCGCCTCGCTGACTATCGCCCCGCCGCCCAGCTGTTGGAGCGCACCGATCTCACCGTGCGGCTGCAGGCGGACCACGCTGAGGTCGAGGCCAGGATCGCCTTCCGCCCCAATCCTCTGGGGGCGCCCGGACCGCTGGTGCTCCAGGGCGTGGATCTGGAGCTGCTGGAACTGCGCCTCGATGGCCAGCCGCTGGCGGAGAGCGCCTACCGGCGCGGTGAGCGGGATCTGGTGATCCCGGAGCCGCCGGCACGGCCGTTCCTGCTCGAGAGCCGGGTGCGGATCCACCCCCACACCAACACTACCCTCGAAGGCCTGTACGTGAGCGGCGGGCTGTTCACCACCCAGTGCGAAGCCGAGGGCTTCCGCCGCATCACCTTCCACCCCGACCGGCCCGATCTGCTCAGCCGCTTCCGGGTGCGCATCGAGGCGGACCGGGAGGCCTGCCCGGTGCTGCTCTCCAACGGCAACTGCATCGAGACCGGAGAACTGGAGCGGCCCGCGGACGCGGGGCCTGGGGATGGGGCTGCTGCCGCGCTGCGCCACTACGCCGTCTGGGACGATCCCTTCCCCAAGCCCTCCTATCTCTTCGCCCTGGTGGCGGGTCGGCTGGAGGAGGTGAGAGACGGCTTCACCACCGCCAGCGGACGCCGGGTGACGCTGCGCATTCATGTGGAGCCCGGTGACGCTCCCTACACCGCCCATGCCATGGCCTCCCTGAAACGGTCGATGGCCTGGGATGAACAGCGCTATGGGCTGGAGTACGACCTTGACGAGTACAACATCGTCGCCGTGCGTCACTTCAACATGGGCGCGATGGAGAACAAGAGTCTCAACATCTTCAACTCCAAGCTGGTTCTCGCCGATGCGGAAACCGCCACGGATGCCGAACTGGAGCGCATCGAGAGTGTGATTGCCCATGAGTATTTCCACAACTGGACGGGCAATCGCATCACCTGCCGTGACTGGTTCCAGCTCTCCCTCAAGGAGGGGCTCACCGTGTTCCGGGATCAGAGCTTCAGCGGCGATCTGCATGGCGCAGCGCTCAACCGGATCGACAACGTGGCGCTCCTGCGCAACACCCAGTTCCGGGAGGATGCAGGCCCCACGGCCCATCCGGTGCAGCCCGACGCCTACCAGGCGATCGACAACTTCTACACCACCACCATCTACGAGAAGGGCTCGGAGCTGATCCGCATGCTCCACACCCTGCTCGGGGAGGTCACCTTCCAGCGCGGCATGGCGTTGTACGTGGCCCGTCACGACGGCTCCGCCGCCACCTGTGACGACTTCGTGCAGGCCATGCAGGACGCTGCCGAGGAGGCCTGGGCAGCCGGCGAACCCGGCGGTGACGGACAGGAACTCCCACGCTTCGATTTCGCCCAGTTCCGCCGCTGGTATCACCAGGCCGGCACGCCCAGGCTGGAGGTGCGCCGCCTCTGGGATGGCGACAGCGGCCGCCTGGAGCTGCAGATCCGCCAGCACACCCCCCCCACCCCAGGTCAGAGCGAGAAGCGGCCCGTGGTGATCCCCCTGGCCCTGGGGCTTCTGGATCAGGCGGGCCGGCCCCTGCTCCTGCAGCTGGAGGACGAGACCGAGGCGCAGGCCAGGGGCGCCAGCCGCAGCGGCGAGGCCGGTCAGCTCACCCGGCTGCTGGTGGTGGACCGCCCTGAGCAGCACCTGCGGATGGTGAACCTGCCGCGGCAGCACCATCCACCCGCTCTCTCGGTGCTGCGCCAGTTCTCGGCGCCGGTGACCCTCGAGCTGGGCAGGCCCACGTCCGAACTGGTGCACCTGCTGGCCAGTGACAGCGATGCCTTCGCCCGCTGGGACGCCGGCCAGCAGCTGCTGCGCGAGGCCCTGCTGCGCCGCGCCGGCGGCGAGGCCGATGCCCTGCTCGAGACCGAGCTGATCGACGCCTTCCGGCGCATCCTCGCTGACCCCGGCCTCTCGGAAGCCAGCCGGGCCGCGCTGATGGGGCTGCCCGGGCTGCCCGAACTGGAGGATGCCGCCACCGGCGCGGGCCTGGATCCCGATCCGCCGGCGCTGTACGCCGCGCGCATGGCCCTGCAGCAGCGCTTCGGCACGGCCCTGGCGGATCCCCTCGGTGAGGCCCTGGAGCGCTGCCGGCGGGAGTGGGACCTGGCCTGGCCCGAGGGCAATGGCGCCCGCAGTCTCACGGCGGCGATCTGGCTCTGGCGCGCGGCCGCCTGTGACGGCGCCGTGATCGCCGCCGCGCGCGCCGCGGTGGATGGCCCCTCGATGACCCTGGCCCGCGCCGGCCTGCAGGCCCTGCAGGGCTACGCGATCCCGCAGCGGCAGGAGGCGATGGAGGCCTTCTACGCCCGCTGGCAGCAGCGCCCGGTGATCCTCGATGCCTGGTTCGCGCTGGAGGCTTCGGCCCCGTTCGCCGACGGGCTGGAGCGCGTGGCCCGGCTGCTGGAGCATCCCCGCTATGACCCCGCCGCGCCCAACTCGGTGCGGGCGGTGCTGGGTGGGCTGGCCGGCAACGCGCCGGTGTTCCACGCCGCCGACGGCAGCGGTTACCGCTTCCTGGCGGCGCAGATCGCGGCCCTGGACCGCCGCAACCCGATCACCGCCTCCCGCCTGGCCAAGGTGTTCAGCCGCTGGCAGAGCTATGGGCAGGCCCGTCAGGCCCGCCTGCGTGAGGCCCTCGAGCAGCTGGCCGCCGCCGAACTCTCCACCAACTGCCGGGAGGTGGTGGAGCAGTGCCTGGGCCGCTAGCGGCGGCCGGCGGCGGCGGTGGGACGGGGCAGGCTGCGGTGCAGATCGCGGAAGGCCCGCTGGCGGAACTCCGCCCCCTCCCGGCCGGCGTGCTCACCCCACAGACCCTCCCAGTAGAAGTAGATGACGCCGTGGCCGCGGCCCTTGGCCAGGCGCACCTTCTCAGTCAGGGTCGCCATGTCGGGGGTGCGGCCGCCGAAGCCCGCCAGGATGCCGATCTCCACCGGCATGCCCCACTCGCGGGCCTTCACCAGGGCCGGCTGGTTGAGATCCCTGGCGAATCCCTGCACGGAGTAGGCGTAGTTCTGCACCACCAGGTCGTCCACCAGGCTGCCCACGCTCCAGAGCTCCCAGTCCTGCAGCCAGCGGTTGTAGGCGAAGCGGAAGGGCCCCGGTGAGAGGCTGATCCAGGTGGGGTGGCCGGTGCCCTTGCCGCTCCTGCGGGCCTGCTCGTCGAGCTCGCGCAGGCTGGCGCGCAGCTCCCGCAGCAGGTCGGTGAGCTGCTGGCGCCGCCAGCGCATCCAGAAGCGGTCGGTGTGGTTGGCCGGTGGCTCCTGGCCCGTCGCCTGGCGGTAGAGCTGGCGGGTGTAGGGGTCATAGCCCAGTTCCACCGGCCAGGCGAAGTGGTCGTCGAGCTGGATGCCGTCCACGCCGCAGCGCTGCACGATCTCGGTGATCAGGCCGATGAAGCGCTCCCGCACCCCGGGGTGGGCCGGATTCAGCCACACCATGGTGGTGCCGTGCATGGCCACGCCGGTGCTGCCGTCGCGGCGCTGCAGCACCCACTCGGGCTGGCGTTTCACCACCTCGGCTGTGGCCGGTTCCATCAGCCCGTACTCGAACCAGGGGAACACCTCCATGCCGCGGCGCTGGGCCGCGCGGGTCATGCGGCAGATGGGATCCAGGTTGGGATTGGCCTTCTCCAGCTGGGGTTCCATCGGTGCCCAGCGGCTGCGGTGGAAGGTGGTGCCGCGGCTCCAGACGTTGGGATAGAGGGTGGTGAACCCGGCTGCCGCCAGCTCGTTCACGGCCCGCTCGATCCGGGCCGGGTCGTAGTAGAGGGGACTGGGGCTGTTGGTGAGCCATACGCCGATGCGCGACGCCGCCGGAGGCCGCTGGGCATTGCGGCCCGCCACCTGCGCCCGGGCGCCGATGGGCTGAAGACCGGTGAGCAGCAGCGTGAGGCTCACGGGCAGCAGGGCCTTCAGCCGCGCGAAGCGGCTGAGCCGGGCCATGGATCGCCGGCGCGGCAGCCCGGCAGGGGGCTGGGGAACTGCGGAGGTTGGCGCCATGTTCAGCGGAACATCGAGCTCACGGAGCTCTCTTCGTGGATCCGCCAGATGGCCTCACCGAGCATGTTGGCCACCGACAGCACCCGCAGCTGGGGAAAGCGCCGATCGGCGGCCAGGGGGATCGAGTTGGTCACCACCACCTCCTCGAACAGCCCGGGCTCCGAGAGGCGCTCGGAGGCCGGCGGCGAGAAGACGGCGTGGGTGGCGCAGCAGAGCACCCGGGCGGCGCCGCTGCGGCGCAGCAGCCGGGCGCCCTGGCAGATGGTGCCGCCGGTGTCGATCATGTCGTCGATCAGCACGGCCGTCTTGCCGGCCACATCGCCGATCACCGTGAGGCTCTCGGCCACGTTGTGGGCCGCGCGGCGCTTGTCGATGATCGCCAGCGGGGCGTCGTTCATCTGCTTGGCGAAGGCCCGGGCCCGCGCCACCCCGCCCACATCCGGCGACACCACCACCACCTCGCCCAGATCGCGGGTCTTGAGGTAGTCCACCAGCACCGGTGAGCCGTAGATGTGGTCGCAGGGGATGTCGAAGTAGCCCTGGATCTGGGAGGAGTGCAGGTCCATGGCCAGCACCCGGTCGACGCCGCTCTTGGTGAGCAGGTTGGCCACCAGCTTGGCGGTGATCGACTCGCGCCCGGCGGTCTTGCGGTCGGCGCGGGCGTAGCCGTAGTAGGGGATCACGGCCGTCACCTGGCGGGCCGAGGCCCGCTTGCAGGCGTCCACCATGATCAGCAGCTCCATCAGGTGATCGTTCACCGGCGCGCAGGTGGGCTGGATCAGGAACACGTCGCAGCCGCGGATCGACTCCTGGATCTGGATGTAGGTCTCGCCGTCGGCGAAGCGCTTGATCACCCGCGGCCCGTCGGGCACCCCCAGGTAGCCGCCGATCTCGCGGGCCAGCTCCTGGTTGGAGGTGCCGCTGAACAGCCGCAGCCGTCGTGTGTCCTGATGCGCCTCCGCCGCCTGGCTTGCCTGTGCCAGCCGATCGGCTGTGAGGAAACTGGTCACGGCGGGCGCAGACGCGACAGCGGAACTCCGATGGTAGAAGCGGGTCGGTGCGGCTACTGCAAACATCCATGACGCTTTCGCAGTCGCGCTTGACGACGCCAGGAGCCACCCTGGTGCTGCTCGCCCTCGGCACCCCTGCGAAGGTGGGCGCCCGCCTGGACCAGGCCGCCGCTCCGCTGGCCCGGGCCCTGGGGCTGGAGCTGGCCCCACCCCTGGACCCGGCCGATCCCCAGACGTCCCTGGCCGTGCTGGCGGCGGCGCCGGCGCAGGGGGCGCGGCTGGTGCCCCTGCCGCGGGATCCGGGTCAGGGTCTGCCAGCCGGTGGCCACTGGGCGGAGGCGCTGGGTGCCTGGCGCCAGCCGGTGCTGGTGCTGTTCAGTGCCAAGCAGCTGGACACGGGCCTGCCGGCCGCCACCCAGGCGCTGCTGGATCGCTGGCAGGTGCCCTGCGCAGGCCTGCTGCAGTGGGGGGGGGGCTGGGATGGCGAACAGCGGCGGCGCGATGGCCTGCCCTGGCTCGGCTGGCTGCCCCAGGCCGGAGCGGAACCCACCGATGTCCCCGAGCCGGTGAGGCTGCGTCAGGCGCTGGCGCTGCGCCTGGGCTGGCTGGCCGACCGCTGATCCGCCCGCCCGCTCAGGGTGCCGCGGGCCGGGCCGGGCCACCGCCGGCCTTGGCCTCCGGCCAGAAGGGGTCGGGCAGGCTCGCGGCCAGCTCCCGCAGACCCGTGGCCTTGGCGGCCTCGCTCTGGCGGGGAGCCGCCAGCGGCAGGCTGGTGAAGTTCACCCCGCTCTCCGAGCGCAGCACCGCCGCCATCAGGCTGAGCACCTCACCGCGGGTCAGGTTGGAGTTCACCTGGCCCTTGAGTCCCTCCACCAGGGCCGGCAGATCCACGCGCATGCCCTGCACGCTCAGTTCCCGCTGCAGGCTGCTCACCACTTCACGCTGGTTGTCCAGCCGGCTCTCCACGGGCCGTGCGGGGTCCCGCCAGCGCGCCAGATGCTCCATCTGCTGTGGGTTCAGGCGCTGCCGGCCAGCCTGCAGGTCGATCTTGAGATCCTGGGTCTTGTCGGTGTAGCGCATGCTGCGCGGTGGGTTGGCCTCCACCGTGCCCAGCCGCTCCACCAGGGCCCGCAGGGTGCCGCGGCCCAGCACCAGGTAGCGGTCGGGCCGGCCGGCCGGCAGCCCCACCAACTCGCGCACGGCATCGGCTGTGAGGGCCGGACCACCGCTGCGGTAGAGGCTGCCGAGGGACTGGGGCCGCTGCGCGCCGGGCAGCTGCACCGCCAGGTTGGCTGGCAGCGGCAGCACCTGCAGCGGGCCGCCGGGGTTGATGCGCAGCAGCAGCAGGGCGTCGGCGTTGGCCGGACCCGCCGGTGCGGCGCCGTTGGTGCTGTCACCGGGGGCATCGGCGTCGACGCCGATCACCAGCACCGTCACCGGCCGGTTGGGCACGTTGGCCAGGTCGCTGAGGCTCTCGCCCTCGCCGCTGAATCCTGTGGGTTCCGGACGGGGCCACACCAGGTTGAGCAGGGAGAGGCCTGCGAAGGCTCCTGCGACGGTGATGGCGCCAGTCTTCAGCAGCTGGCCCCACTGCCGCCGGTCGCGGGGGAGGCGCAAGCCACCGGGAAGGCCACCGCGAAGGCCTCCGGGACGTCCGGGAGGGCGCCAGCCGCGGGGAAGCCGGGGAGGTCTGATGGGCATCCGGGGCGGAATCGGGTGGACCGCGCGAGTGGCCGACCACTCTGACGCAACCCGACACCGGCACCCCCGCGGATCGGCGGCGCGGATAGGTTGTGGCGCAGTGTTCAGCCCGCCCGTGCCGGCTCCCCATGAGAAGGCCCGGCCTCTGGCCAAGGGCAGCGTGTATCCCGCCAAGGACCTCTGCAGCCAGTGCGGCCTCTGCGACAGCCGCTGGGTGGCCTACGTCAAGAGCAGCTGCGCCTTCCTGGAGCAGCGCTTCGAGGCCATGGAGGGCGAGGCCCATGGCCGCAGCCGCGACCTCGACAACGAGGACGAGCTCTACTTCGGCGTGCACCAGCGGATGCTCACCGCCCGGCTGCGCCAGCCCATCGACGGCGCCCAGTGGACAGGGATCGTGAGCCGCATCGGCGTGCGCGCGCTGGAGAGCGGGCTGGTGGATGCGGTGCTGTGCGTGGGCCAGAGTGAGACCGACCGCTTCACGCCGGTGCCGCGCCTGGCCCGCACCCCCGAGGAGGTGCTCAGCGCCCGGGTGAACAAGCCAACCCTGTCACCCAATCTCGAGGTGCTCGAACAGCTGCCCGGCAGTGGCATCCGCAGGCTGCTGGCGATCGGGGTCGGCTGCCAGATCCAGGCCCTGCGGGCCGTCCAGCCGACCCTGCCCCTCGAGGAGCTCTACGTGCTGGGACTTCCCTGCGTGGACAACGTCAGCCGCAAGGGCCTGCAGACGTTTCTGGAGAGCACCGTGAGCTCGCCGGAGACGGTGGTGCACTACGAGTTCATGCAGGACTTCCGCATCCACTTCCGCCACAGCGACGGCCGCACCGAGACCGTGCCGTTCTTCGGGCTGGACACGCCGAAGCTCAAGGATGTCTTCGCGCCCAGCTGTCTGAGCTGCTTCGACTACACCAACGCCGGCGCCGATCTCGTGGTGGGCTACATGGGGGCCACCTTCGGCAGGCAGTGGGTCACGGTGCGCAACCCGAAGGGCCAGGTGCTGCTCGATCTGGTGGAAGGTGAGCTCGACGTGGCGCCGGTGAGCTCCAGCGGCGACCGGCGCGCGGCGGTGCAGCAGGGCATCGAGGCCTACGACAAGGCGCTGAAGCTGCCCCTGTGGCTGGCCGGCGTGATCGGTTTCTTCGTGGAGCGCCTCGGGCCGAAGGGACTGGAGTACGGCCGCTTCTCGATCGACTCCCACTTCACCCGCAACGCCCTCTGGCTGCGGCGGAACCATCCCGAGAAGGTGGCGGCCCACATCCCGCCCTTTGCCCGGAAGATTATCAGCCGCTACCGGCTGCCCAAGACTTGAGCGCCTCCAGCCGCCGCGCCGGGGTGCTGCTCCATCCCACCGCCCTGCCGGGTGGGACCGGCTGCGGCACGCTCGGCCGCACCGCCCACGAGTGGCTGACGCTGCTCGGCCGCCATCGCATCGGCGTGTGGCAGCTGCTGCCCCTGGCTCCGCCCGATGCCACCGGCTCCCCCTACAGCTCGCCGAGCGGTTCCGCCCTCAACCCCTGGCTGCTGGATGTGGACCGGCTCCTGGAGCAGGGTTTCCTCAGCCCCACGGATGCGCAGGAGCTCCCCTCCGGCGGGGCTGAACGCCTCGATCCCGCCCTGCAGGAGCAGCGGGCCCGGCTGCTGGGCCGGGCTCTGGCGCGGAACTGGCACGGCCAGCCGCCGTCGCGCCGGCGGGCCCTGGCGCGCTGGTGCCGGCGCCAGGGCTTCTGGCTTCGGGATCACTGCCGCTTCATGGTGCTGCGCCGCCAGCAGGGCGGCCTGCCCTGGTGGCAGTGGCCCGAGCCCCTGGCGCGGCGGCAGACCGCCGCCCTGCGCCGCTGCGACCGCGACCACCGCCAGGAGCTGCTGGCGGAAGCGCTGCTGCAGTGGCTGCTGCAGGAGGAGTGGCAGGCGCTGCGCGTCCATGCCGCCCGGGAGGGGGTGAGCCTGTTCGGGGACCTGCCCTTCTATGTGGCCCATGACAGCGCCGATGTCTGGAGCAGGCCCTGGCTGTTCTCCGTGGGGGCGGGCGGCGCCCTGCGCGAGCAGAGCGGCGTGCCCCCCGACTATTTCTCAGAGACCGGTCAGCTCTGGGGCACGCCGGTGTACCGCTGGCGCCGCCATCTGCTCACCGGCTTCCACTGGTGGCTGGGACGCCTGCAGCGTCAGCTCGAGCTGGTCGACCTGCTGCGGCTCGACCACTTCCGCGCCCTGGAGGCCTACTGGAGCGTTCCCGGTGACGCCGTCACCGCCCAGGGAGGGTGCTGGCGTTCCTCCCCCGGCACGCTGCTGCTGGCCGCCCTGTGGCTGCGCCTGGCCCTGAGCGGCGGCCTGGCGGGCGGGCGGCTGCCGCTGGTGGCGGAGGACCTGGGGGTGATCACACCGCCGGTGGAGGCCCTGCGGGACCACTTCGGGCTGCCGGGCATGAAGATCCTCCAGTTCGCCTTCGACGGCAACGCCGACAACCCCTACCTGCCGGAGAACATCCACGGCTCCCGCTGGGTGGTGTACACCGGCACCCACGACAACGCCACCGCCATCGGCTGGTGGCAGGGGCTCGACGGCGCCGTGCGTCAGCGGGTGGAGGCCTCCCTGGCCTGCGCGGTGACCGCGCCGGGCTGGCAGCTGCTGGAGCGGGCCCTGAGCACCTCGGCGGATCTGGTGATGGTGCCTCTGCAGGATCTGCTGGAGCTGGGCGACGAGGCTCGCTTCAACACCCCCGGCACCGTGGGAGACAACTGGACCTGGCGGCTCGACCGACCCCTGGAGCAGCTGGAGGGAGCCCTGCAGGGCTATGGCGAACTGGCCTGCCGCCACAGCCGCAGCGCCTGACCTGCCGAAGCCTGCTCCAGGGGGCGCAGCTCCGGATAGGCCTGCAGCAGCGCCTGCTCCGGCCGCCGCGTGGGATTCTCCTGACCTCCCGGAACGGATCCCTCCGGGCAGGCTCCCCCGGCGGCCGCCGCCCTGGGCGGCACCGGTGCCACGGCCAGCAGGCCGGCGCGTGCCAGGCGCTGCTGCTGCAGGTTGAGCCCGTAGATCAGCCCCAGCGTGAGCAGCCCGTAGAGCACGGTGCCCTGCCAGGTGGTGAACACGTCGATCGATCCGGGGGTGAACCGCCGCAGCAGTCCGCCCCGCTGCGTGCCGCCCGGCCCGGCTCCGGTCTCGCGGGGCAGCACCGCCTCGAGGCTGCCGGCCTCCAGCTGGAGGTGCCGCTCGATCAGCGGCAGCATGGTGCGCAGGTAGGTGGGCTCGGGCAGCCGGTCGCGCCAGCCCCGCTCCAGGGCCTCCAGCACGGCGGTGCTGATCCGCGTCTCGTCGGCCAGCTGGCGCAGGCTCAGCTGGTGCTGCTCCCGGTGCTGGCGCAGCAGTTGCCCGGCCGCCAGCAGCGGATCCACGGGCACGGCCGCCGCCTCGTCGGCGGCAGGGGAGTCCCCACGCCGGCGCCACAGCCGGCTGAGGGGGAGTCGCAGGCGGGCCGGGATGCGGCTCAGGGCTCGTGGGCCAGGGCCCGCCATTCTCGGCGATCGAGGGGTCGCCACTCCCCCTCGGCCAGCCGTCCCAGACCCACCGGGCCGATCGCCAGCCGCTGCAGATCCAGCACCGGATGGCCGAGCAGCGCGGCCGTGCGCCGGATCTGCCGGTTGCGCCCCTCGCCCATCACCACCTCCAGGAGGGTGCGGTCCGCCAGCTGCTGCAGGGGGCGCAGCCCCACCGGCTGGCTGGGACCCTCCTCCAGCGGCACCCCTGCCGCCCAGCGCGCCAGGGTGGCGGCACCGGGGTGACCCTGCACCCACACCCGGTAGGTCTTGCGGTGGCCGTAGCGGGGGTGGGTGAGGCGCAGGGTGAGCTCCCCGAGGTTGGTGAGCAGCAGGGCGCCGCGGCTGGCGCCGTCGAGGCGGCCCACCGGATGCACGCCGCGGCGCAGGCGCTCGGGCAGCAGGTCGAGCACGGTGGTGCGGCCCCGGGGGTCGCTGCAGCTGCAGAGCACCCCGGCGGGCTTGTTGAGCAGCAGCACCACGGGCGGCGGGGACGGCCGCAGGGGGCGTCCATCCACCGTGACCGCGTCGACCCCTGGATCAGCCTTGTCGCCGAGGCCTGCGGTGCGGCCGTTGACCTGGACACGCCCTTCACGCAGCAGGGTTTCGGCGCTGCGGCGGGAACAGAGCCCGGCGGCGGCGATCAGTTTCTGGAGCCGCTCGGCAGGCATGGCTCCATCCTCTCCAGCGCCGCGTGCGTCCGGGGGGAGGGGGCCAGGCAGGGGTGATAGCGTTACGAAACGAGCATGTTTCGTAACTCTGCGAACGCCATGGCCCCTCTCTCCATCACCGCTCCCGCTGCCGCCGGTGATCTCTCGCAGCTGGGCGGCGGCGACCTGGTGCGCAGCTACCTGCGGGACATCGGCCGTGTGCCGCTGCTGACGCACGAGCAGGAGATCACGCTGGGGCGTCAGGTGCAGGAGCTGATGGCGCTGGAGGAACTGGAGCAGGAGCTGACGCTGCGCGCCGGCGGCAGCAGGCCGAGCCAGGCGGAGCTGGCGGCGGCGGCGGGCCTGAGCGCGCCGCTGCTGAAGAAGCGTCTGCAGGCGGGCCGCCGGGCCAAGGAGCGGATGGTGGCGGCGAACCTGCGGCTGGTGGTGAGCGTGGCGAAGAAGTACACCAAGCGGAACATGGAGCTGCTGGACCTGATCCAGGAGGGAACGATCGGGCTGGTGCGGGGTGTGGAGAAGTTCGATCCGACGCGGGGCTACAAGTTCTCGACGTATGCGTACTGGTGGATCCGGCAGGGGATCACGCGGGCGATCGCGGAGAAGAGCCGCACGATCCGGCTGCCGATCCACATCACCGAGACGCTGAACAAGCTGAAGAAGGGGCAGCGGGAGCTGAGCCAGACGCTGGGCCGCACGCCGACGGTGACGGAGCTGGCGGAGTTCGTGGAGCTTCCGGAGGAGGAGGTGAAGGAGCTGCTGTGCCGTGCGCGGCAGCCGGTGAGCCTGGAGACGAAGGTGGGGGACGGGGAGGACACGGAGCTGCTGGAGCTGCTGGCTGGGGATGAGGAGCTGCCGGAGGAGCGGGTGGACGGGGAGTGCCTGAAGGGAGACCTGCGGGCGCTGCTGGAGCAGCTGCCGGAGCTGCAGGGTCGGGTGCTGAAGATGCGCTACGGCATCCCCGGCCCCGATCTGGCCGAAGGCGATGAGCCCATGAGCCTCACCGGCATCGGCCGCATCCTCGGCATCAGCCGCGATCGGGTGCGCAACATCGAGCGCGATGCCCTGGCGCGGCTGCGTCAGCTGGGCCAGGCGGTGGAGGCCTACGTGGCCAGCTGAGGGGCGCCTGCCCGGCTGGAGCTGCGCTTAGCTGAGGGGCCGGCCGGCGCCCGGATGCCGGTCGGAGCTTCCGTGCCTCCCCCAGCCGATGATCTTCAGCAGCGTCTTCCATGAGCTCGCCGCCATCCTGCTGCTGGCGGGGGTGATCGGCGTGCTGGCCCTGAAGCTGCGCCAGCCCCTGATCATCGGCTACATCCTCACCGGCATCCTCGTGGGCCCGGCCGCGCTGGGCTGGGTGTCCGGCGGCAGCGAGCTGAAGCTGCTCTCGAGCATCGGCATCTCGGTGCTGCTGTTCGTGGTGGGTCTGAAGCTCGACGTGGGCCTGATCCGCTCGGTGGGTCCGGTGGCGCTGGCCACCGGCCTGGGCCAGATCGTGTTCACCTCGCTGTTCGGCTTCCTGATCGCCCTGGCCCTGGGCTACGGGCCCGTGCCGGCGATCTACATCGCCGTGTGCCTCACCTTCTCCAGCACGATCATCATCGTCAAGCTGCTCTCCGACAAGCGCGAGATCGACTCGCTGCACGGGCGGATCGCCGTGGGCTTCCTGGTGGTGCAGGACATCGCCGTGATCCTGGCGATGATCCTGCTCAGCTCCTTCACCACCCAGGGCGACGGCGGCATCGCCGCCCAGGCGATCCGGCTGCTGCTGGTGGGCAGCGCCTTCGTGCTCGGCACCGCCGCCACGATGCGCTGGGTGATGCCGCCGCTGCTGGGGCGCCTGGCCCAGAACCAGGAGCTGCTGGTGCTGTTCGCCGTGGGCTGGGCCGTGGGCCTGGCCGCCCTGGCCGACGCGGTGGAGTTCAGCAAGGAGGTGGGCGCCTTCCTGGGTGGTGTGTCGATCGCCTCCACCGCCTACCGCGAGGCGATCGCCTCCCGGCTCACCGGCCTGCGCGATTTCCTGCTGCTGTTCTTCTTCATCGATCTGGGCTCCGGCCTCAACCTCTCGGCCGCGGGCCTGCAGTTCGGACCCGCCCTGGTGCTGTCGCTGTTCGTGCTGGTGGGCAACCCGCTGATCGTGGTGGCGATCATGGGCTGGATGGGCTACCGGCGCCGCACCGGCCTGCTGGCGGGCCTCACCGTGGCCCAGATCTCGGAGTTCTCGCTGATCCTGGCGGCCCTGGGGCTGCAGCTGGGCCAGCTCGGCGAGGCCGAGGTGAGCCTGATCACCCTGGTGGGGGTGATCACCATCGCTCTCTCCACCTACATGATCCTGGGCTCCGATCAGCTCTACCGCTGGCTGCGGGGGCCGCTGCGGCTGTTCGAGCGGCGCAACCCCTTCAGCGAGATCGCCGGCAGTTCCTCCGGCCCGGCGCGGGTGGACGTGATCCTGCTGGGGCTGGGCCGTTTCGGCGGCGCCATCCACCGCCAGCTCAGGCCCCACAACCTCTCGATCCTCGGCATCGACTTCGATCCCCAGGCCCTGCGCCTGGCCGCCGCCCAGGGGTTGCCGGTGCAGTACGGGGATTCGGAGGATCCCGAGTTCACCTCCTCGCTGCCCCTGTCCTCGGCCACGGTGGTGGTGAGCACGCTGCCCTCCCTGGAGGCCAACACGGCCATTCACCACGGCCTGCAGACGGCCGGCTTCCGTGGCCACTTCATCGCCACCGCCCACGACGAGGCGGAGGTGGCCAAGCTCGAGTTCCTCGGCGCCCAGCGCACGCTGCTGCCCTTCCTGGACGCGGCCGAGCGGGCCGCCGAGCTGATCGTGGAGGACCTGGTGGATCTGCGGGCTCAGCTGGGAACGCGAGCCGCCTGATCCCGGCAATCCCGCTCCGCCGAACCAGGGGTGATCACCCGCACCGCGTCGGCTTCGCAGCCCTGGCGGATCACGAGCGGACCGAAGCGGCCGGGTGCTCCGGCTTGCTCGTGCTCCAGCAGATGATCAAGGGTGTGGGCGGCGGCGGCCGCTGCCAGCGGTTCGGCCAGAGCGAAGAACCGCTTCAGCTGCCCCAGGGTGGTGTATCCGGGGAACACCAGTTCCAGGTCCTCCGGCAACGGCAGCTCCTTCGCCTCCGGGCTGAACAGGCGGTCGATCAGCGGCTTCACGTGGCTGCGCAGGGCCACGAACACATGGTCGCCGGGTTCCAGGGCCGTGGCGCCGCGGGGGATCACCACCTGGCGGCGGCGCACCACCAGGGTCACCACCATGCCGTCCGGCCGGGCCAGCTCCCGCAGCCTCAGCCCCGCCGCCGGCGCCCCCGGGCGCACGGTGTAGTCGACGATCTCGCCATCCACATGGCGCAGGGCATTGATCTCCACCGACAACGGCGGCGCTGGATCGGCCGGCCGTCCGAGCCGCAGCCGGCGCGCCACCGCGGGCAGCGACCAGCCCTGGCTGACGGCCGAGATCAGCACCACGAAGAACACGGCGTTGAAGATCACGTGGCTGCCGGAGACGCCGGCCATCAGCGGGAAGGTGGCCAGGGTGATCGGCACCGCTCCCTTCAGCCCCACCCAGGAGAGCAGGGTGAGCTCGCGGGCGTCGTAGCGGAACGGGCTGGCCGCCACCAGCACGGCCACCGGCCGGGCCACCAGGATCAGCACCAGGGCGATCAGCAGGCCCTCCCAGGCCACGGCCGCCAGACGGCTGGGGAAGCTCAGCAGCCCCAGCATCACGAACAGCACGATCTGTCCGAGCCAGGCGGCGGCGTCGTGAAACAGGAAGATCCCCCGGCGCCACACGATCGGGCTGCTGCCCAGCACGATCCCGGCGAGATACACCGCCAGAAAGCCGCTGCCGCCCAGCACCGCCGCCAGGCCGAAGGCCAGCAGCCCGAAGGCCAGGGCCAGCAGGGGGTAGAGGCCGGGGTAGTCGAGATTGATCCGGTTCACGGCCAGGCCGGCCAGCCGGCCCACGCCCACCCCCACCAGGGCGCCCACGCCGAACTGGGTGAGGAACAGCAGCGCCAGATCAGCCCCGGAGCCGGCCTGGCCGTTGATCAGGCCGATCAGACCGATGGTGAGGAAGATCGCCATCGGATCGTTGGAGCCGCTCTCCACCTCGAGGGTTGAGGTGAGCCGCTCCGGCAGGCGCAGACCACTGGTGCGCAGCACCGAGAACACCGCCGCCGCGTCGGTGGAGCCGACGATGCTGCCCAGCAGCAGGCCCTGCAGCAGCGGCATGCCCAGGATCCAGGCCGCCGCCAGGCCGGTGATCACGGAGGTGAGCAGCACCCCCACGGTGGAGAGCGCCAGGGCCTGCTTCCACACCCGCCGCACGCAGTCGAGGGAGGTGCGCAGGCCGCCGTCGAAGAGGATCAGGGCGAGGGCGGCGCTGCCCAGGCTGTTGGCCAGGGGGTAGTTCTCGAAGGGGATGCGGCCGATGCCCTCCGAGCCCGCGAGCATGCCCACGGCCAGGAACAGCACCAGCACGGGCATGCCCAGCCGGGCCGAGAACTTGCTGGAGGCGATGCCGATCAGCAGCAGCACCCCGGCCAGCAGCATCGCCGTGTTGATCCCGTCCATGCTCCGGCGCCGCTGCGGACCGGCACGATCGTGCCATCAGGCGCCGGATTTCAGGAGCCGGCGGCCGGCTCGGCGCTGGCTGGAGTGCTGCTGGCCCGGTAGCGCAGCAGCGTGCTGCCGCCGGCATCGAGCAGGAACAGCTCGCCGGCTTCGATGCGCCAGCCGCGCACCTGCTCCAGGGCGCGCAGGACGTTCATCTCGAAGGCCATCACCGGCTCGCCGCAGGCCATCCGGGTGCTGGCCAGCGGCGAGAAGCGCAGGGCCTTGCCGTCGAGGCTGAAGCCGCCCATCAGCCGGTTGCAGCCGCCGCTGCCGCTCACCCGGTCGCTGCCCGTGTCGAACAGCAGCTCCACCGGCCGCCCGCCGGCCGGCGGGCGCTCCTGCCGGCCCTGCCGGCTGAGGCTGTCCAGCCGCCAGCTGGTGCCCCGCAGCGGCAGCTGCTGGCCGCCGGGGCAGGCGGTCTGGTCGGCGTGCAGGTTCACCAGGCGCTCCACCACCAGGGTGCGCACCGGTGGCTGGCCACCCTCCATCGACGGCCGGGTGGTGATCAGGCCCTCCAGATTCACCAGCCGCGGCGCCCCGGCGGCCCGGGTCTGCAGGTAGGCGCGCTCCAGCTTCAGATAGTCGGCGTCCATCGCCACCGGCAGGGTGCGGCCCGTGGCGCAGAGCTGGATGCTGGGGGCGTCGGCCATGTAGCGGAACAGCCCCGCCAGGTGCAGGCGCGGGTCGATGGGGGCGGGCTGGCTGAGACGCGCCAACCGGTCGTTGTGGCGGGAGCGGACCGGCCGGCCCTCCAGGTCGAGCTTGCGCAGCTGGCGGCCCCTGCGCAGCGGTTTCAGGAACACCGGCGCCTCACGGCCGCCCCGCAGCACCAGCCGGCGGCCATCGGCGTCCAGCTGCCAGCGGCCGATGTCGTCGAAGCCGCGCTCCGGGTCGCGGTTCAGGTACGTCTGGCGCAGCTGGTAGGTGCCGTCGGCCTCCAGATCCACGTGCCAGCGGACCGGGCCCGAAGCCCCCGGGATGTCGCCCACCCAGCTGGCCGGCAGCGGCCCCAGCGCCTTCGGCGCCGGCTTCGCCTTCTCCGCCCGGGCCGGCATCGCCGCGCCGAGCAGCAGCAGGCCCAGGGCCAGCCCGGTGGGGAGGGCCGCGTGGCGGCTGCGGTGGACGCGGGCGGCCCGGGGGCGATGGCGTGGGGTCTGCAGGGGCATGGGCGGGAGTGGCTGCGAGCGGGGGGCGGAGGCAGGGCCTGGGCCGGACGCCCGCCAGGAATCACCAGGGGTCGTCCTCTTGCGCAGTGTTGACACGGAAGCCGGATTCAGCAACCCGGGTGCCGCCCCGCGTGCACGGCCGAGGTCTGGGATGCCATGGCGGCCGGTTGGCCCCCTGTTGAAGCCAATGGGGTGATCAACAGTGCTGTGACTCGATGTAACGGCTTGACATGTCACTCGGTTATCCCGCTGTTGCTCCATCGATGGTTGCTTCTAGGCTTGGGTCAGCGTCGGAGAGTTGAGAGATGGCCAAGCAGCTCAAGGGTGGATTTGTGGATCTGGGTATTGCCGAGCCAGGCCGCTCCCGGCATGAGTGGCGCAATCAAGGTGCCTTTGCGGCGATCAAGAATGATGGCTCAATCGTTGTCTGGGGTCGTTCTCAAGATGGCGGATCGTTTGTTCCTGTAATTCGCAATCTGAAGGCACCTGCTGTCGATGTCTTTTCCAATCGGCATAGTTTTGCAGCCTTGCTTGACAATGGCTCAGTCGTGACATGGGGCGAGGATCCCAAGGGTGGCAACAGCAGCGCTGTTCGCTCCAGGCTTCAAGATGGTGTGATCCGCGTATTTTCAACCCGCCGCGCCTTTGCCGCCCTCAAGGATGACGGGTCGGTGGTGACATGGGGAAAACCTGACGAGGGTGGAGACAGCACACTTGTTGCCAGCCAGTTGCGTGGTGGGGTCAAGACCATTTTTACAACGTCGACATCCATGGCTGCACTCAAGCGAGGTGGACGGGTGGTGACGTGGGGGCTGTCAACGATTGACCCGCGCAGCGAGAAACTTGGTGGGCCTATTGATACGGGTGAGCCGAGAGGTGGAGACAGCTCCAAGGTGGCTGATCTGATCCGCTCAGGAGTCACGGAAATCTATTCAACTCGTTATGCTTTTGCGGCGCTGAAGCGCCGGGGGAGGCTCGTGACATGGGGCGACTCTCTGCGAGGGGGAGACAGCTCGGATGTTGCCAGCAAGCTCGCAAGAGGTGTTCAATCAGTTACCTCGACTGGATACGCATTTGCTGCCTTGAAAAAGTCTGGTTCGGTTGTGACATGGGGCTGGGAAAACCGTGGTGGGGATAGCTCGAGTGTGGCCGATCAGCTTTCGGGCAAAGTGGAAAGCGTTTTTTCTGCCCGCTATGCCTTTGCAGCGCTTCGCAGAGATGGATCTGTGGTCACCTGGGGTGACGCGCGGCAAGGCGGAGACAGTTCCAGGGTGCGAGATCGTCTGCGATCTGGAGTTGCAACTGTCTTTTCAAATCGCTATGCCTTTGCAGCCCTCAAGGAGAATGGCTCAGTCGTCACATGGGGGAACCCGTCCAGCGGTGGCAACAGTTCTGCTGTCAAGCAGGACCTGCGGAGCGGTGTCGAGTCTCTTTATTCAACACGAAACGCCTTTGCTGCGCTCAAAGAGGATGGATCGGTGGTTTCCTGGGGCCAGTCGGAGTATGGAGGCGATTCTCGGAGGGTTCGGCGCTTGCTTCAGGATGATGTTGTTGATATCTATACAACTGGTTACGCCTTTGCGGCCTTGAAGGCCGATGGCTCCGTCGTCACCTGGGGCAGCAACGAGCGTGGTGGCGACAGCCGTGATGTCGCCCGATCACTTCGCGCTAATGTCGCGACAATTTCCAATCCCTATCGGCTTGAGTTCAGTCAAGAGCGCTCGCTTGGCCGCTCTCGAGTTGACCAACTCACCGGCCGATCCGGCGGATCGGACACATTCACATTGGAGAGTCCCCGGAAGAGCACGATTGATGGTTTTGATGTCATCACAAACTTCGAGCCGCGCGATCGTATTGCAATTGGCGATCAAACATTTGCTGCAACCATTGATCGCTATGCAGGCAGGGCCAAGCGCCTGAATGCGAGCCAGGTCGATCGGGCCTTGGCTGGGCCTGGGTTTCTTCCCGGTCAGGTGGCGGCCATCCGGGTCGATGGCTTTGATGGTGCGTTTGTCGTCATCAACAACAACAGATCTGGATTTCAGCCATCGCAGGACACCATGTTTCTGCTGAGCGGCTATCGCGTTGACGCCATGAATCCCGTGGTGATCGTTTGAGTAGCACCCAGGTTTGAGCAGGATTCCAGGGGACAGGACACACACCTGCGGACGCTTGTGGCCCCGGCCCTGCGGGCCGGGCTTGCGTCCCGCAGGAACCACCGCCATCCCTGCTGTGTTCAGCCAGGCCCACAAACAGGCCCACAAAACCCGACCTTTCCAGCCGAGACCAAGGGGGCCTATGCAGCGCTTCCACAGAGTCCAAGCGCCGCTTCTCGTGGCGGCAACTCTCGCCCGGGGTCTTCCAGCAAAAAGCCCCTGAAGGATCAGCTTCGGGCGGGCGAACGGCTTGGCTCCATCGGTTGCCGGGGTCGGTCACTGGGCGTTCTGGAGTCCGCAGACTGCTGAGCCCCTCTTCGTTCGTTCCAGCTGCTGTGCAGTCACCCCGGTCCATCCCCGGCCTGCAGGGGCCGGTTGCCGAGGCTCCAGCCATGGGCCAGCAGCTTCTGGACTGGTGGCAGGTTCAGGGCAGGCGCGGCAGTGACCAGAAGCCATGGATGGTCACCTCGGATGGCCGCTGGCCGGAGCCGGGCGAACCGCTGGATCCCTTTCCCATCTGGGTGGCCGAGGTGATGCTGCAGCAGACCCAGCTGCAGGTGGTGTTGCCCTACTGGCAGCGCTGGATGGCCGCCTTCCCCAGCCTCGAGGCCCTGGCGGCGGCCGAGGCCCACGACGTGCTGCTGCTCTGGCAGGGCCTGGGCTATTACTCCCGGGCCCGGCGTCTGCAGCAGGGGGCGCGGCAGCTGCTGGAGATCCGGCAAGCCTCCGCAGGGTCCGCCGCGGACCCCAGCGCCGATCCCTGGTCCCGCACCCTGGAGGGCTGGCAGACGCTGCCGGGGATCGGCCGCAGCACCGCCGGCAGCATCCTCTCGTCCGCGTTTGATCTGCCCTTCGCGATCCTCGACGGCAACGTGAAGCGGGTGCTGGCACGGCTGATCGCCTGCCCGCGGCCGCCGGCGCGGCAGCTCAGGGGGTTCTGGCAGCTGAGTGAGCTGCTGCTCGATCCGCGGCGGCCCCGGGCCTTCAACCAGGCGCTGATGGACCTGGGCGCCACCGTCTGCACGCCCCGCAACCCCAGCTGCGGCGCCTGTCCCTGGCAGGGGCACTGCGCTGCCTACGCTGCCGGCCACCCCGCCGCCTACCCCGTGAAGGACGCCCCGCGCGAGCTGCCGTTCCAGGTGATCGGTGTGGGGGTGGTCTTGAACGCGGCCGGCGAGGTGCTGATCGACCAGCGGCTCAACGAGGGCCTGCTGGGCGGCCTGTGGGAGTTTCCCGGCGGCAAGCAGGAGCCCGGTGAGCCGATCGCCGCCACGATCGTGCGCGAGCTGCGCGAGGAGCTGGCGATCGAGGCGGCGGTGGATGAGGAGCTGATCACCCTCGAGCATGCCTACAGCCACAGGAAGCTGCGCTTCGTGGTGCATCTCTGCCGCTGGCTTTCTGGCGAGCCCCGGCCGCTGGCGTCCCAGCAGGTGCGCTGGGTGCGGCCCGAGCAGCTGGCCGACTATCCCTTCCCGGCCGCCAATGCCCGCATCATCGCGGCGCTGCAGCAGCGGCTGGGTGCTGACGCCGGCGGCGCCTTGCCTCAGCCTGAGGAGAACCGCCCGGCCGCCTGATGGCTCCACTGCGCTCCGCTCCGCCGCGGGTGCTCTGCCTCGGGGAGGCGCTGGTGGACCGCCTCGGCCCACCCGGTGGTGACCCGGCGAGCGACGGCCCCTGTGACGACCGCCTCGGCGGCGCCCCCGCCAACGTGGCCTGCGCCCTGGCGCGGCTCGGCACGCCCAGTGCCTTTCTGGGCCGGCTGGGCGGCGATGCCATCGGCGCCGGCTTCCGCCAGCTCTTCGCGGAGCGCGGCGTGAACACCGCCGCCCTGCAGCTGGACCCCCGGCGGCCGAGCCGGATCGTGCTGGTGCGGCGCGATGCCAGTGGCGAGCGGCAATTCGGCGGCTTCGCGGGTGCCGATCTGGCTGCGGTGCGTGCTGGTGAGGGTTTCGCGGACCAGGCGCTCGCTGCCGGCGAGCTGGCGGCCGCACTCGGGCCCCTGCTGGCGGCGGCGCGCTGGCTGCTGGTGGGCACGATCCCCCTCGCTTCGCCCGCCGCGGCGGCAGCCCTGCAGCTGGCGTGCCGGCAGGCCGCGGCGGCCGGCGTGCCCCTGGCCCTGGATGTGAACTGGCGGCCCACCTTCTGGGATCCCGCCGCCGACCCCGCCGCCGGTCCCGGCCCGGCTGAACGCGCCGCCATGGAGCCGCTGCTGCTCCAGGCGGCGCTGATCAAGTGCGCCCGCGAAGAGGCCGAGTGGCTGTTCGGCAGCGGCGATCCGGCCGTCGCGAGCGCCGCCCTGCCGCAGCGGCCGGCCGTCCTGGTGAGCGATGGCGCGGCGCCGCTGCGCTGGTGGCTGGGCGGGGCGGCCGGGGAATTGCCGGCCTTCCGCGTGCCGGTGGTGGACACCACCGGGGCCGGCGATGCCCTCACGGCCGGCCTGCTGCACGGGCTGGTGGCCGAGCCCCGGCTGCTCGCCCCCGGCAGCGCGGACATGGCCTCGGCGGCGGGCCGGGACGGTGCGGTGCGTGAGCTGATGCGCGTCGCCAGTGCCTGCGGGGCCCTGGTGTGCCAGGGGGCCGGGGCCATCGATCCCCAGCCCACGGCGGCCCAGGTGGCCGCCTTTCTGGCGGCGCACTGAAGGGCGCGCCTCAAAGGCCGCGACTCAGAGCGGGGCCCCCCTAAGCGGGCCGGGGGTTGGTGATCCGGGCGGTGCGGCCGGCCTCCGGATCGGCCCCGTCGGCCAGCTCCAGCGCCACCAGCCAGGCGCCTGCGGGCGTGCTGCTCAGCCGCTCGGGCCACTCCACCGCCAGCAGGGCGCCGAGGCCGAGGGCCTCCTCCTCCTCCTGGGCCAGCAGCTCATCGGCGCCGGCGGGCTGGTCCAGCCGGTAGAGATCGATGTGCACCAGCGCCGTTGGGCTGCCGTCGGCCAGCACCCCGGCGTAGTGCTGGGCCAGGGCGAAGGTGGGGCTGGTGATCGGCTCGGCGATGCCCAGGCCCTCGGCCACTCCCTGCACCAGGGAGGTCTTGCCGGCGCCGAGATCCCCCCGCAGCAGCAGGATCGGCGGCGAAACCGCGGCGCTGCCGGGGGGTGCATCGCCTGCGGCGGCCAGCCACAGGCGGGCCAGCTCCACGCCCAGGGCGCGGGTGGCGGCGGCATCGGCCAGGAACACGCTGCGGGTGTGCATCCCGGTAGATTGCCCCCACGCGAGCCCGAAGCCTCGGCGACTCCGCAGAACTTTCAACCCCCACTCCTCGGCGCCGGCCTGTCCTGCCACGGCCTGCCCCGCCCAGGACCTCACCGTTCCCGGAGACCATTCCATGGTGGCGACCCCCGCCGCAGCGCCTGCCCTGCAGAGCACCAGTTCCTATGTGATCGCCGATCTCGGCCTGGCCGACTGGGGCCGCAAGGAGATCGCCATCGCCGAAACCGAGATGCCCGGCCTGATGGCCCTGCGGGCGAAGTACGGCGCTGAGCAGCCCCTCAGGGGTGCCCGCATCGCGGGTTCGCTGCACATGACGATCCAGACCGCCGTTCTGATCGAAACCCTGGTGAACCTCGGTGCCGAGGTGCGCTGGGCCAGCTGCAACATCTTCTCCACCCAGGACCACGCCGCCGCCGCCATCGCAGCGGCCGGCATTCCCGTGTTCGCCTACAAGGGCGAGAGCCTCGACGAGTACTGGGCCTTCACCCATCGCATCCTCGAGTGGGGCGATGGCGGCACCCCCAACATGATCCTCGACGACGGTGGCGATGCCACCGGTCTGGTGATGCTGGGCACCAGGGCCGAGAGCGATCCCTCGGTGCTCGACAACCCCTCCAACGAGGAGGAGACGGCGCTGTTCAACAGCATCCGTCAGAAGCTGGCGGCCCAGCCCGGCTTCTACTCGCGCATCAAGGCGGCGATCCAGGGCGTCACCGAGGAAACCACCACCGGTGTGGCCCGTCTCTATCAGATGCAGAAGGCCGGTGAGCTGCCCTTCCCGGCGATCAACGTCAACGACTCGGTCACCAAGAGCAAGTTCGACAACCTCTACGGCTGCCGCGAATCGCTGGTGGACAGCATCAAGCGCGCCACCGACGTGATGGTGGCCGGCAAGGTGGCCCTGGTGCTGGGCTACGGCGACGTGGGCAAGGGTTCGGCCCAGTCGCTGCGCGGCCTCGGCGCCACCGTGATGATCGCCGAGATCGATCCGATCTGCGCCCTGCAGGCCGCCATGGAGGGCTACCGCGTGGTGCGCCTCGACGATGTGGTGCGCGATGTCGACATCTTCGTGACCGCCACCGGCAATTTCCGGGTCATCCGCCACGAGCACCTGATCCAGATGAAGGATCAGGCGATCGTGTGCAACATCGGTCACTTCGACAACGAGATCGATGTGGCCTCGCTGAAGCAGTACCCCTGGGACACCATCAAGCCCCAGGTGGACCACATCACCCTGCCCTCCGGCAACAAGATCATCCTGCTGGCCGAGGGCCGTCTGGTGAACCTGGGCTGCGCCACCGGTCACCCCAGCTTCGTGATGAGCAACTCCTTCACCAACCAGGTGCTGGCCCAGATCGAGCTGTTCACCAAGGGCGATCAGTACGAGAAGCAGGTGTACGTGCTGCCCAAGCACCTCGATGAGATGGTGGCGCGCCTCCACCTCGAGAAGATCGGCGCCAGGCTCACCGAGCTCACCCCCGAGCAGGCCGCCTACATCAACGTTCCCGTAGAGGGCCCCTACAAGCTCGAGCACTACCGCTACTGAGGTGCCGACCCCTGGTCTGCCCGCGTCGGGCGGCCCCGGCCTGCGGCCGGACGCCGCCCTCATGCGGGCCGACCCGGCGGGCTGAGCGAGAGGGTTGGGGGGCTGGTTGAGTTTGGGGTCTGGGGGAGTCCTTGCCCTGGGCAGGCCTTTCTCATGCCTGGCCGAGCACTCAGGGCTCAGCGCCGGAAGTGCAGACCCAATGGATGACGCCCTCGCCAGTGAGAATTGGCGAGGGCGTTTTGCTGGCGAGGGCAACTGAGGTGCCGGAGCTCCGGTTCGGGGTTCTCCGTTGAGCACAGGCTGTTGAGGACAGCTGTGACCCCGGGCCTGTGGGTGCAGCACCGGGCGCTTGGCGACCGGCTCTGGCACAGGGCACTGGCGCCGGCACCGGCCTGGCAGCCAACCCAACTCCCGGCTCGCCGAGGGACGTCGATGGGCTGAGCCGGCCGTCGCGCCAGCGCTGCCGGCGACCCCATCGACGCCCTACGGTGCGGGTGCTCAGAAGGGCACTTCCTCCTCGCTGGGCTCCCCGCCACCGAAGCCGCCGCCACCGAAGCCGCCGCCGGCCATGGCCTCGCTGTCGCGCTTTGATCCGAGTAGCTCGAGCCGGTCCACGCGGATCACAGGCTTGGTGCGCTCCTCGCCGCTGCTGCGGTCGGTCCAGCGGTCGAGCTTGAAGCTGCCGATGATGCCGAGCAGCGACCCCTTGCGCACATAGTCGGCCGCCACCTGGGCCTGCTTGCCCCAGATCTCGAGGTTGAACCAGTCGGGCTCGTCGTCGCGGCTGCGGCGGTTCACCGCCAGGGTGAGGTTGGCCACCATGCTGCCGGATTCGAAGTAGCGCACCTCGGGATCGCGGCCGGCCCGGCCCACCAGGGTGATGGAGTTGACGCCCATGGCGTGTGTCCTCGTTCGTAGGGATCAATGATGGGGCAACCGGGGCCGGCGGTCGGTCCACGGCGCCACCGTTCAACCAGTGCCACCGTCAGGGCGGGCCGTAACACCCACCTATGATTCGGCGCTTGCCGGCCGGGTGCTGCCACGTGTTCTTCCGTCGCTTTCAGTTCTCCCGCGACATCGGCATCGACCTGGGAACGGCCAACACCCTGATGTACGTGTCCGGGAAGGGCATCGTGCTGCAGGAGCCCTCTGTGGTGGCCCTCGACCTGGAGAAGGGCGTCCCCCTGGCGGTGGGCGACGAGGCCAAGATGATGCTCGGCCGCACCCCCGGCAACATCCGCGCCGTGCGGCCCCTGCGCGATGGCGTCATCGCCGACTTCGACGCCGCCGAGCAGATGATCAAGACCTTCATCCAGAAGGGCAACGAGGGCCGCGGCATCGTGGCGCCGCGGCTGGTGATCGGCATTCCCAGCGGCGTCACCGGCGTGGAGCGCCGGGCGGTGCGTGAGGCGGGTCTGGCCGGCGCCCGCGAGGTGCACCTGATCGACGAACCGGTGGCCGCGGCCATCGGCGCCGGCCTGCCGGTGACCGAGCCGGTGGGCACGATGATCGTGGACATCGGCGGCGGCACCACCGAGGTGGCGGTGCTGTCCCTGGGCGGCACCGTGCTGAGCGAGTCGGTGCGGGTGGCGGGCGATGAGCTCAGCGACGCCATCGGCGTGTACCTCAAGAAGGTGCACAACCTGGTGGTGGGCGAACGCACCGCCGAGGACATCAAGATCCGCATCGGCTCGGCCTTCCCCGACGAGATCCACGACGAGACCTCGATGGACGTGCGCGGCCTGCACCTGCTCTCCGGCCTGCCCCGCACCATCAACGTGCGTGCCGGCGACATCCGCGAGGCGATGGCCGAGCCGCTCAACGTGATCGTCGAAGCGGTGAAGCGCACGCTGGAGCGCACCCCGCCTGAGCTGGCGGCCGACATCGTCGACCGCGGCATCATGCTCGCCGGCGGCGGCGCCCAGGTGCGCGGCATCAGCGACCTGATCAGCCACGAGACCGGCATCCTCACCCATGTGGCCGAGGAGCCTCTGCTGTGCGTGGTGCAGGGCTGCGGCATGGTGCTGGAGGACTACAAGCGCCTCGAGCGGGTGCTCGACACTCCTGACTTCGTGCGCCAGCTCGCCTGAGCCCCATGCAGTCGCCGGGCCGCAGGCTGCGCCTTCCGCCGCTGCGCCTGGTCATCGCGGCCTGGCCCTGGCTGCTGGTGCTGGCGGCCCTGGTGGGTGTGCGGCTCAGCAAGGGGGCGTTCCTCAGTGACGCCTATGCGCAGCTCAGCCGGCCCTTCTGGCCGGGCAGTGCCCAGTCGGAATGGCTGCGGGCGGCCCAGGACCTCGACCAGCAGGCCCGCCTGGACCAGCTGGAGGCCGACAACAGCCGGCTGCGGGACATGCTGGAGCTCCAGAGCACCGCGGGCGGCCTGCTCAGTGCCCCGGTGATCTCCCGCCAGAGCCAGGGCTGGTGGCAGCAGCTGGTGATCGGCCGCGGCTCCCTGCACGGCGTGGCCAGCGGCGCGGCGGTGCTGGCCCCGGGTGGCCTGCTGGGCCGGGTGGGCAGCGTCACCCCCGCCACCGCCACCGTGACCCTGCTCACCGATACCTCCAGCCGCGTGGGGGTGTGGGTGGGCCGGGTGCAGCACCACGGGATGCTGGTGGGGCTGGGCACCGACCGCCCGATGCTGCGCTTCATCCAGCAGGACGTGGGCGTGAGACCCGGCGATGTGGTCAGCACGTCGCCCGCCAGCACCCTGCTGCCGCCGAATCTCACCGTGGGGGTGGTGCAGAGCGTCAATGACCGGGCCGTGCCGGCGCCGGAGGCGGTGGTGCAGCTCAGCGCTCCGGTGGAGGCGATCGACTGGGTGCAGGTGAGGGTGCGGGCGCAGTGACCGGTCTGATGCGCCAGCCCTGGACCGCGTTCAGCGCCCTGCTGGTGCCGTTGCTCGTGCTCGCCGCCCTGCCCCCCCTGCGCCTGGCCGGCGTGCCCCCCAGCTGGGCCGTGCTGTGGCTGCTCCCCTGGGCCCTGGCGGATGGGCCGCTGTCGGGGATCCTCCTGGGGACGGCCCTGGGCCTGATGCTCGACGGTCTCCATCCCGGCCCGCTCACCCAGCTGCCGGCGCTGGTGCTGCTGGGCTGGTGGTGGGGCCGCCTCGGGCGCCGGGCCGCGCCGATCGAACGCAGCTTCAACCTCGGTCTGCTGGCCATGCTGGGCACGGCCCTGCTGGGTGGATCGCTGTGGCTGCAGCAGCTCTGGTGGGGGCAGTCAGGCAGGGCGGCCCTGCACACCCTGCTGGCCCAGACGCTGCTCACGGCCCTGCTGGCGCCCATGCTGTGCTCGCTGCAACTGCTGCTCTGGCGCAAGCTGGCGCCCGGGTTGCGCAGCTGACCTGACGACGATGCCCAGCGAGCCGATGAGCGAGCCCATGCGCAGCCGCCTGGCCCCCCCCCCCATGCCGCGCCGCCGGATGCTGCGCCTGCTGGCTGCGGCGGGGGGATCGGCCGCCCTGGCCGCCTGCGGCCGGCCCGGCGGCGGCGGCGGCGGCCGGCGCGAGCTCAACGTCTGGACCCTCGACCTGGCGCCGCGCTTCAACGACTACCTGGGCGGCGTGATCGCCGCCTGGGAGAGCCGCAATCCCGGCGTGCGGGTGCGCTGGACCGATGTGCCCTGGGGATCGGTGGAGCGCAAGCTGCTGGCCTCGGTGTTCGCCCGCACCGCTCCCGACCTGGTGAATCTGAACCCCCCCTTCGCGGCCAACCTGGCCAGCAAGGGGGGACTGCTCGACCTGACCCCCCTGGTGCCGGCGGGGGTGCAGCAGAGCTATCTGCCGGCCATCTGGGAGGCCGGCGCTCAGGACGGCGCCCAGTTCGCCATTCCCTGGTATCTCACCGCCCGCATCGCCATGGTCAACCGCCGGCTGCTGCGGCAGGCCGGCAGCGAGGCTCCCCCCAGGCGCTGGCGGGATGTGCCCGCCTGGGCCGAGGCGGTGCGGCAGCGCACGGGCCGCTATGCCCTGTTCATGACCGTGGTGCCGGACGATTCCGCCGAGCTGCTGGAGACCCTGGTGCAGATGGGCGTGCAGCTGCTCGACGGGCGTCGCCGCGCCGCCTTCAACAGCCCCGCCGGCCGCGAGGCGTTCCGCTTCTGGAGCGAGCTCTACCGCCGTGGGCTGCTGCCGCGGGAGGTGGTGAGCCAGGGCTTCCGCCGCGCCATCGAGCTCTACCAGTCCGGCGATCTGGCGCTGGTGGCCACCGGTCCCGACTTCCTGCGCAACCTGCAGACCAACGCCCCGGGGATCGCCCGCGACACCGCCCCCTTCCCGCCGATCACCGGCGATGACGGCGCGGCCAACGTGGCGGTGATGAATCTGGTGGTGCCGCGCCAGAGCGCCATGGCCGCCGAGGCGGTGAGCTTCGCGGTGTTCCTCACCGATGCCGCCAACCAGCTGGCCTTCGCCGAGGAGGCCCGGGTGCTGCCCTCCTCCCGCCAGACCCTCAGCCAGCTGGAGACCTCCCTGGCCCGGCCGGCGGAGGGCGATGCGGCCAGCCGGCTGGTGGAGCAGGCCCGGCTGCTCTCGGCCCGCACCCTGCAGCGGGCCCGTGTGCTGGTGCCGGCCATCCCGGGCATCAAGCGCCTGCAGGCGATCGTCTACACCCAGCTGCAGCGGGCGATGCTCGGCCAGGTGGACAGCGACCGCGCCCTGGCCGAGGCGGAACGGGAGTGGAACCGCTACGCCGAGGCCCGCTGGCCCTGAGGGGGGCTGAGGCGGAGCGGCGCTTTTCAGCACAAATCCTTAAATCTGGGCGAATTGATGGCGCCTGTGCTGTCCAGCGCGTGCCTGGAGGGTGGATTGAAAGGTAGGGTTGCGAAACTTCACACCGTTGGAGCCTTGCGCATGCCCTCGGCGGACAGGTCGACCAATCCGGCCGAACCCATGGCTGCCGAACCCAAGGCCAGTGAAACCAAGGCCACGGTGCTGGTGGTGGATGACGAGGCCGCGGTGCGACGGGTGCTGCTCATGCGCCTGCAGCTCGCCGGCTATCGCGTGGTGTGCGCCGAGGACGGCGAGGAGGCCCTCGCCCTCTTCCACCGGGAGCAGCCCGACCTGGTGGTGCTCGATGTGATGCTGCCGAAGCTGGACGGCTTCGCCGTCTGCCGGCGGCTGCGTGCCGAGTCGTGCGTGCCGATCATCTTTCTCTCGGCCCTCGATGCCATCGCCGAGCGGGTGTCGGGGCTGGATCTGGGCGCCGACGACTACCTGCCCAAGCCCTTCAGCCCCAAGGAGCTCGAGGCCCGCATCGCCACGATCCTGCGTCGGGTGGGCCGTGGCTCGGCCGGCAGCGAGCCGCGGGAGGTGCCCAGCGGCAACGGCGTGCTGCGGGTGGGGGATCTGGTGGTGGACACCAACCGCCGCCAGGTGACGCGCGACGGTGACCGCATCGCCCTCACCTACACCGAGTTCAGCCTGCTGGAGCTGCTGTTCCGCGAGCCCGGCCGCGTGGTGCCCCGGGCCGAGATCCTCGAGCAGCTCTGGGGCTATCCCCCCCGCCGCGCCGCCGACCTGCGCGTGGTGGACGTGTACGTGGCGCGGCTGCGGGGCAAGCTCGAGCCCGATCCCCGCAACCCGGAGCTGATCCTCACCGTGCGCGGCACCGGTTACGCCTCCCAGCGCATGGGCGACGGCGGCATGGTCGCCGCCGGCTGAGGCGTCCGCGCCCCACCGCACCGGCCGCCGTCCTGCAGGATGGCTGCCTGCTGAGACCCCCAGTCCCCGTGTCGGAGCTGCGCGAAACCCGTCTGGAGAAGGCCGCTGCCCTGGCGCAACTCGCTCAGGGGCCCTACGCCCTGCGCTTCGAGCCCAGCCACCGCACCGCCGAGCTCCAGGAGCGGCACGCCGACCTGCCTAGCGGCCAGGAGCGCGATGTGGCCGTGGCCGTGGCCGGTCGGGTGATGACCCGGCGGGTGATGGGCAAGCTGGCCTTCTTCACCCTGGTGGATGAGAGCGGTCCGATCCAGCTCTATCTGGACAAGGCCACCCTGGAGGCAGCTCAGCCGGATGCGCCTCCGCCCGGTGCCTTCGGCCAGATCACCGCGCTGGTGGACGCCGGTGATCTGATCGGCGTGGAGGGCACGCTGCGGCGCACCGACCGCGGTGAGCTGTCGGTGAAGGTGACCGGCTGGCAGATGCTCTGCAAGGCCCTGCAGCCCCTGCCCGACAAATGGCATGGCCTGGCCGATGTGGAGAAGCGCTACCGCCAGCGCTACCTCGATCTGATCGTCTCGCCCCACACCCGCGAGACCTTCCGCCGCCGTGCCCGGATGGTGAGCGCCATGCGCCGCTGGCTGGATGAGCGGGGCTTTCTGGAGATCGAGACGCCGGTGCTGCAGAGCGTGCCCGGCGGCGCCGATGCCCGTCCCTTCGAAACCCACCACAACGCCCTCGATCTGCCCCTCACCCTGCGCATCGCCACCGAGCTGCACCTCAAGCGCCTGGTGGTGGGCGGCTTCGAGCGGGTGTACGAGCTGGGCCGGATCTTCCGCAACGAGGGGGTGAGCACCCGCCACAACCCCGAGTTCACCTCGGTGGAGATCTACCAGGCCTATGCCGACTACCACGACATGATGGACCTCACCGAGGCGTTGATCGCCGAGGTGTGCCAGCAGGTGTGCGGCGGCACGCGCATCACCTATCAGGGCACGGAGATCGATCTCACGCCCCCCTGGCGCCGGGCCACCATGCACGAGCTGGTGGAGCAGGCCTGCGGGCTGGATTTCCATGCCTTCGACAGCCGTGAGCTGGCGGCCGCGGCCATGCGCGAGAAGGGCCTGCAGGTGCCCGATCTGGCCGACTCGGTGGGGCGGCTGCTCAACGAGGCCTTCGAGCAGACCGTGGAGGCCGACCTGATCCAGCCCACCTTCGTGCTCGATTATCCGCTGGAGATCTCACCGCTGGCGCGGGGCCACCGCAGCAAGGAGGGGCTGGTGGAGCGCTTCGAGCTGTTCATCGTGGGCCGCGAGACGGCCAACGCCTTCAGCGAGCTGATCGATCCGCTGGACCAGCGCCAGCGCCTGGAGGCCCAGCAGGCCCGCAGGGCGGCCGGCGATCTCGAGGCGCAGGGGGTGGACGAGGACTTTCTGCATGCCCTGGAGGTGGGCATGCCACCCACCGGCGGCCTTGGCATCGGCATCGACCGGCTGGCGATGCTGCTCACCGACAGTCCCTCGATCCGTGATGTGATCGCCTTTCCGCTGCTGCGTCCGGAGCCCCGCAGCGAGGCCGCCCGGGAGGGTTGAGGGCCGCAATGGGATAATGGCCCCGGTAGCCGAACTTCCCCGCAGGGGCAACGATTCCATGAGTGGCGAGCGCGTTGGTTTTCGCTTCCAGCATGCGGATGCGGTCGTGAAGCGGAACCCCCAGGGCCGCTCGCGCCGCGGCTGGGTGATGGAGCCCGTGGAGCAGACCACCAGCCGCGGCACCAAGATGCCGGCCTACCGGATCCGCTGGCGCGACAGCGAACGCCCCGAGATCGTCCTCCAGCACATGCTGATCGCCGACCCCGACCCCACACCGCCGCCGGAGGGCGTGAGCCTGGTGCCCCCGGCCCCGAAGAAGTGAGGCCAGCCCCGAGGCTTCAGGGTCCCGGCTGCCTGCTCGTTCCCAGCCCCCCTCTGAGGGCATAGGTCAGCGAGCCCAGGTGCTCCTTGATGGCCACGGTGCTGAGCTCCAGGGCATCGGCCTGGGGCAGCAGATCCAGCGCCAGGCTGGCAGCGGTGGGCCTGCCGAACTGGGCCCTGGCCGGCAGCTGGAAGTCGCTGGCCACCGGAACCACCTCCAGAGCGCTGTCCCGTCGGAATGTCTCCACGGCCCGCGGCAGGTGGTAGGCGCTGGTCACCAGCAGGATGCGCCGCCAGCCCCGCCGTTCGGCCAGCTCGCCGATGTGCCGCGCCTCCTCGGCGGTGGTGCGCGACAGCGGGTTGAGCAGGATGCGATCCCTGGGCACGCCCAGCTCCACTGCCAGATCCCTGGCCCACGCGGCCTCCGGTGGCGCCGGATCGCCGCTGGTGAAACTCACCCGGCTGCCGCTGGTCACCAGCAGGGCCGCCTTCTCCTGCCTCAGCAGACGCACGCCGGTGAGCAGCCGGTCGCCGCCTTCGGCCACCTCCACCCCCGAGCGCGGCGGCAGTGGCGGTCGCAGTCCGCCGCCCAGCACCACCACGGCGTCGGCCCGGGGCAGCGCCGCCGGCATCAGGGCCCCGGCCCGTTCCTCCAGCCCCCAGATCAGCTGACGGCTGGTGAGCGGCATGGCGAACAGCCAGATCACCCCCAGCCCGGCGCCCCCCACCCAGGGCCCCCAGCGCCGCCGCCGGCCCAGCAGCCCGGCCACCCCCAGGGCCACTCCCAGCCCGAGCGGGTAGACCAGCAGCGGCAGCAGCTTGGAGAGCAGGAAACCCATCGTGGCGCCGGACGGCGAAGGGGCGGGTGCCCTACGGCTCAGCCGCCGCCCTGGTTGCGGCGCATCCGCTCCAGTTCCTGCTGGGCCTCGAAGTCGGCCCAGGCCCGGTCCAGGTCGGCCTTTGGTTCGGCGGCGGCGCTCCTGGGCACGCTGTCCGGTTCGGCCGGCGCGCTCAGTTCGGCCTCCACCTGGCGGAAGGCCACCCCCAGTTCGCCCAGGGCCTGCCAGCGGTCGCGGCCGCGGGCGCGCAGTTCGGCCACATGCAGCTCGGCCCGCTCCGCCAGCTCGGCGGCACCGGCGGCCCGGGCCCGCTCCACCCGCTGCTGCCATTCGCCGATCTCGCCGGCCAGATGCAGCAGTTCCGAGCGGGTCTGCTCGGCGCTGGTCTGCAGGTCGAGGCGGCGACGCCGCAGGCGCTGCTGGCGTTCCTGGCGCTCCTGCTGGCGCAGCAGCCGCTCCTGCTGGGGGTTGGCGCTCAGAAAGGCGTCGAGCTGCTGTTCGAGCTGCTGCTCCAGCCGGCTGAACCAGTCGCTGTCGGTCATGGCTGGGGGTGGCGCTCTGTGGGGGGCTCGCTGGCGGTGTCGCTGGCGCCGTCGTCCACGGGGGTGGGGGCGCGGGTGATGAGCGGTGCCTCGATCTCCTCCTGCAGCGGGGTGATCGCCGCCTCGCGGGAGCGCAGCAGCAGCTGGGTGAGGCGGGCGATGCCGCCCTCGCCGAGGTCCTGGCCGGCGATCCGCTCGAAGCTGGCGGCGTAGAGCTCCTCCAGCTGGGCGATCAGGCCTTCGCGCACGGCGCGCACGGCCTGGCGCTGGGCTTCCCTCGACATGGCGGCAACGGGACGGGGCTCAGATCGAGTCTGCCTGGGCGGCGTCGGCCTGGCCCAGCAGATGCAGTGACAGATCTCCGGCCGCATCGCTCCAGCGCCCCAGCGGTCGCCAGCCGGCCGCCCCGGCCAGCCGCAGAAACGCCTCGGGGGTGTACTTCACGCTGTATTCGCTGATCAGGTCCTCGCCGGCGGCGAAGGTCCAGCGCCCTCCGGCCAGCTCCACCGTCTGTTCGCGCAGGCTCACCAGGGCCATGGCGATGCGGCTGTGCTGCGGCTGCCAGCGGGCCCGGTAGCGGAAGGCGGTGAGATCGAAGCTGCCGCCCAGGTCGCGGTTCAGGCGGGTCAGCAGGTTCATGGCGAAGGCCGCCGAGACGCCGGCGGCATCGTCGTAGGCGGCCTCCAGTCGCGCGGCCGCCTTGGGCTGGTCGATGCCGATCAGCAGCTGCCCGCCGGGGCCCAGCAGGCGGCGGAACTGCTCCAGTAGGGCGCGAGCCTCGGCCGGGTCGAAGTTGCCGATCGAGCTGCCGGGGTAGAAGCCCAGCCGGCGGCGGCCCGCCAGCTCGGGCAGGGCCGGCAGGGACGGCTCGGCGTTGTAGTCGCAGCACACCCCCAGCACTTCGGTGGCCGGATGGGCGGCCTGCAGCGCGGCGCAGGTGGCCTCGAGGGCGCTGCGGCTGATGTCCAGGGCCAGGTAGGCGGGGGGCCGCAGGGCCGCCAGCAGCGGCCCGGCCTTGCGGGCATTGCCGGCGCCGAACTCCAGCACCGCCGGCGCCGGCTGGCCGATGGCCGCCGCGATCTCCTCCCCGCAACCCTCCAGCAGCGCCACCTCCGTGCGGGTGAGGCTGTATTCGGGCTGCTCGCAGATCGCCTCGAACAGCCGCGAGCCCTCGGCGTCGTAGAGGAGCCAGGCGGGCAGCTGGCGCGGACGCCGCTCCATGCCGGCCCGCACCAGGGCGCTGATGTCGGCCGGGGCCGGATGCAGGTCGATCAGCCGCGGACGGGTGCTGGTGAAGGTCATGGCGCCGGGAAGGGTTCACTGGGCAGCGCCGCGCGGCCATCGCGGGCCAGGCGCACCCCCGCCGCCATCCAGCGGCAGGCGGGGGGGAAGAAGTTGCGGTAGGTGGCGCGCTCGTGGCCGCTGGGGGTGAGGAAGCAGCTGCCGCGCAGCACGAACTGGGAGGTCATGAACTTGCCGTTGTATTCCCCCACGGCGCCGGCGGCAGGCCGGAAGCCCGGGTAGGGGCGGTAGGGGCTGCCGGTCCACTGCCAGAGCAGCCCGAAGGCCTGGGGCAGCCCCCCCGCCGGCGCCTGCCGGCAGGCCGCCACCTCCCACTCGGCCTCGCTGGGCAGCCGTGCTCCCGCCCAGCGGGCGTAGGCATCGGCCTCGAACCAGCTCAGGTGCCGCACCGGCGCCTGCGACCGGCGTGGCCGCAGGCCCGCCAGGGTGAACTCGGCGTCGCCGCGCCAGTAGCGCGGCGCGTGCCAGCCCCGCTGCTGGCGCACGGCCCAGCCCTCGCTCATCCACAGCTCCGGGCGCGCATAGCCGCCGTCGGCGATGAACGCGGCGTAGTCGGCGTTGCTCACCAGGCGCGCTGCCAGGGCGAAGGGCTCCAGCCAGACGCGGTGGCGGGGGGCCTCGTTGTCGAAGTGAAAGCCGCCGCCGCCGGCCCTTCCATCGCCGCCGCCGCCCGGGTGGCCGATCTCCACCAGCCCGCCGGGCCACTGCAGCCAGCCGTCCGCGGGCCCGCCGGCGGCGGCGGAGCCGCTGAGGCGCCGCTCCCAGAGCGCTTCCGGGCCATCAGGCCCGCTGGCGTAGGCAGGGGCCAGGGGGTTGCGGCTGAAGCCGTCCAGCAGGTCCATCAGCAGCAGCTCCTGGTGCTGCTGCTCGTGCTGCAGGCCCAGCTCCAGCAGCGCCCGCACCGCCGCGGCCCGGTCCGGTTCGCAGCGCTCCAGCAGCTCCGGCAGCTCCGCCAGGGCGGCGTCCACCCGCTGGCGCCAGGCCAGCACGGCGGCGATCGGCGGCCGGCTCAGCAGCCCCCGCTGGGGCCGGGGATGGCGCTCGCCGACGGCGTCGTAGTAGCTGTTGAACAGGAAGCTCCAGGCCTCCGGGGCGGGCTCGTAGGCCAGCGGCAGCCCCGCCTCGATCTGCGGCCGGAGCACGAACTGCTCGAAGAACCAGGTGGTGTGCCCGAGGTGCCACTTGGGCGGGCTGGCGTCGGCCATGCCCTGCAGGCAGAGGTCCTCGGGTTCCAGCGGCCTTATCAGCTCCAGGCTGCGGGCGCGCACGGCGGCCAGGCGGTGGTGCAGGTCCCCAGGACCCCCGGCGACTCCCTGCGGCGGGCCGCTGGTGATCAGGCCGCTCGTCATCGGATCGCCCCGACTCAGGACCGACCATAGGGAGCTTGCCTACGATCCGCCCACGCGGCAGCAGCACGATGGGCGGGATCACCGAGGGGTTTGTCGGCGCGGTGGGCCGCACCCCGCTGATCCGCCTGCGGGCGCTCAGTGAGCTCACGGGCTGCACGATCCTCGGCAAGGCCGAGTTCATGAACCCCGGCGGTTCGGTGAAGGACCGGGCCGCCCTGGGCATCCTGCTTGAGGCGGAGGAGCAGGGCCTGCTGCGGCCCGGCGGCACCGTGGTGGAGGGCACCGCCGGCAACACCGGCATCGGCCTCACCCACATCTGCAACGCCCGCGGCTACCGCGCCCTGATCGTGATTCCCGACACCCAGTCGGCCGAGAAGATCGGCCTGCTGCGCAGCCTCGGGGCCGAGGTGCGCACGGTGCCGGCGGTGCCCTACCGGGACCCCAACAACTACGTGAAGCTGTCGGGGCGCATCGCCGCCGAGACCCCCGGCGCCGTGTGGGCCAACCAGTTCGACAACCTGGCCAACCGCCGCGCCCACTACAACGCCACCGGCCCGGAGATCTGGGAGCAGACGCAGGGCCGGGTGGACGCCTGGGTGGCGGCCACCGGCACCGGCGGCACCTACGCCGGCGTGGCTCTGTTCCTCAAGGAGCGCAACCCCCGGGTGCGCTGCGTGCTGGCCGATCCCCACGGCAGCGCCCTCTACGCCTGGGCCAGGACGGGCGAACTGGCCAGTGAGGGCAGCTCCGTGACCGAGGGCATCGGCAACAGCCGCGTCACCGCCAACCTGGAGGGGGCCCCGATCGACGACGCCGTGCGCGTCGACGACCAGGCCGCCCTCGACACCATCTACCAGCTGCTCTGGCGGGAGGGCCTGTTCATGGGCGGTTCGGTGGGCATCAACGTGGCCGCGGCGGTGGAGACCGCGCGACGGCTGGGCCCGGGCCACACCATCGTCACCGTGCTCTGCGACAGCGGTGACCGCTACCGGTCCCGGCTCTACGACCGTGACTGGCTGGCCGGCCGCGGGCTGCGCCAACCTGATCGCACAGCAGCGGTGGCCGCCGCCTGATGGCATCCCACTCCGAGCCGGCTCCCGATCAGGGGGCCCAGCCGGCCGCCGCCGGCGTGAACGGGCCCGGCACCCTGATCGGCGAGCGCTACCGCCTCGAGGCGCGGCTGGGAGGCGGCGCCCAGGGGGCGGTGTGGCGGGGCTGCGACCAGCTGGCCGCCGATGCCCCCGTGGTGGTGCGCGAGCTCGGGCCGGAGCATGACCAGCAGCGGGCGCGCGAGCGCTGGGGACGGCTGCAGGGGGTGCTGCACCCGCAGGTGCCGCGGCTCGGGGGTGCCATCAGCCAGGACGGCCGGCTGTGGCTGGTGCGCGAGTGGCAGGCCGGCCGCACCCTCGCCGAGCTGCAGGCCGCCCGGGCCCAGCGCCAGATGGTGTTCGGAGCCGGCGAGGTGCTGCTGCTGCTGCGCCAGATCCTGCCGGTGCTGGCGGTGCTGCACGGCCAGAAGCTGGTGCACGGCGACCTCTGCCCGGCCAACCTGCTGCGCCGCGACAGCGACGGTCTGCCGGTGCTGCTCGACTACGGCCTGGTGGCCGGCGGCGTTGCCGTCACCCCGGGCTACGCCCCGCCCCAGGCGGCCGGCAGCGGCCGGCCCGAGGCCTGGATGGATCTGCATGCCCTGGGGGTCACGGCCCTGGTGCTGCTCAGCGGCGATCCCCCCGAGCGGCTGCTCGACCCCGCCACGATGACCTGGCGCTGGCCCGCGTCGCTGAGCGAGGAGCCCGCCCTGCAGGCCGCCCTGGAGCGTCTGCTGGCCAGCGACCCCCAGCGCCGCTTCGGCTCCGCGAGCCAGGCCCTGGCGGCCTTGCAGGCCCTGCCGATGCCGGAGAGCACCGGTCCGGTGCCGCGCGCCGACCGCACCCTGGCCCTGGTGCCGCCTCCCGCCCCGGCCGCGCCGCCGCCGGCCGCCACGCCGCCGCCACCGCCACCCCAGGCGCCCCCCCAGGCCCAGCCGCCCACGCCCCTGCCGCCCTCCCTGCAGGTGCCGGCGGCGTGGACCGCCCCTGAGCCGTCCGCCGCGCCGCCGCCGGAGCTGCCCCCCCTGCACGGCCTGCGCACCTCCAGGGAGACGGGGGGCCGCCGGCTGCGCGGCGAGGAGCGCGAGGAGCAGGTGGAGGGCAGCGTCTGGCCGGTGGTGATGGCGCTGGTGCTCTCGGCCGTGGTCGGCACCGCCCTGGGCTGGTGGTGGCTGAGCCGGGGGACGAGCCAGCAGCCCAGCACCCCCGATGTGGCCCTGCAGCTCCCCACCAGCCTCCCCCAGGAGGAGGTGAGCCAGCGCCAGCAGCTGCTCAACCGCCTGCGGGCCATGCAGGTGGACCGGGCCTGGTTCCTCAAGCTGGTGGACGCCAGCCTGCTGGAGCGCTTTCCGGAGCGCGGCGGGCGCCTGCCCGGCGACTCCGCCGCGGACGCGCCCCTGCGCCAGGCCTGGAACGAGCTGGCCCAGGAGTGGCTGGTGCGCGTGGAGCAGCTGCCGCTGGCCCTGCGCCAGCGTCTCGGCCGCTACAGCAACGGCGACTGGGAGCGCCGTCAGGGTCAGCTGGAGTCGCAGGGGCTGAGCGGGCCGGTGCTGCGCCAGCTGGTGTCGGCCAATGCCCAGAGCCTGCTGCCGGGGCGCTCCGGCACGTCCCTGCCGCCGGAGCCCTTCCGCCAGCTCTGGTACGCCGCCGCCGAGCAGAGCCTCGCCAACCTGCAGATCGAGGCGATCCAGGCCCGGCCCCTGCAGACCGAGGTGCGCAGCGCCTCGGTGGCGGCGGGCGGCGGGCGGCTGTTTCCGGTGCGTCCGCCCGACGGCCACACCCTGGTGCTGGGGGTGAACGGCTCGCCGCTGATGCAGATGAGCGTGTTCGCCGCCGACGGCACCCTGCTGGAGGGCCGTGGTCCGCTGCGGGTGGTGAGCCTCGGGCCGGAGAACCGGGCGCCGCTGCAGCTGCTGGTGATCAATGAGGGTGTGGCGCCGGGCGTGGTGACACTCTCGGTGCGCGCCGACCCGCCCGCGCCGCAGCCGCCACCACCGGTGCCCGGGCCGGGCGACACGCCGCCGCCGCCGCCGTCCGGCGAGCCGGGCGCCGAGTCGCCACCGGCTGAGCCGGGCCCGGAGGCTTCGCCCCCTGAACCTCCGCCGGTGGGAGAGCCCCAGTGACCCGGCAGGGTCAGTAGCGGGCGATGGCGGCGCGGGTCTCCTTCGCCGCCTCCTTGCGCCGCTCCTCCTGGCGCTTGTCGTGCAGCTTGCGGCCCTTGGCCATGCCCAGGGTCACCTTGATCCAGGAGCCCTTGAGGTGGAGGTTCAGGGGGATCAGGGTGAGGCCCTTCTGCTCCAGGGCCACGCGCAGCCTGTCGATCTCGCGGCGGTGGGCCAGCAGCTTCCGCACCCGCAGCGGGTCGTGGTTGAAGTAGGCGCCGGCGTGGCTGTGGGGGGAGATGTGCACGTTGTGCAGCTGCAGCTGGCCGTCGCGGATCAGGCAGAAGCCGTCGCGCAGGTTGGCCTGACCGGCCCGGATCGACTTCACCTCCGTGCCCAGCAGCTCGATGCCGCACTCGAGGGTCTCGAGGATCTCGTACTGGTGCCGCGCGAAGCGGTTGTCGGCCAGCAGGCGGTTGGCGGCGTCCCGCTTGGCCCTGGCGGCCAGCTTCTTGGTGCCGCCCTTGGCCATGGGTCCCCCGGTGCCGCCGTGCGCGTGGTCGACTCCCGACCCTAGGCAGGGGCCGGTACCCTCCACCCATGGCGATCGTTTCCTCCGGACCGCAGGGCCAGGACCGTCGCGGGGCTGCCCCAGCCGCCGCGGCGCCGGTCGCGGCCCGGGGACGGCTGGTGGATCCGGCGGCCGCGGCGGAGGAGCTGCAGGCGCCGGTCCTGCGGGAGGACACGCTGCGGCCGCGGCGGCTCGCCGACTACATCGGCCAGAGCGAGCTCAAGCAGGTGCTGGGCATCGCCGTGGAGGCCACCCGGGCCCGCGACGAGGCCCTCGACCACGTGCTGCTCTACGGGCCCCCCGGCCTGGGCAAGACCACCATGGCCCTGGTGCTGGCCGAGGAGCTGGGGGTGCGCTGCCGCATCACCAGTGCTCCCGCTCTGGAGCGCCCCCGCGACATCGTCGGCCTGCTGGTGAACCTGCAGCCCCGCGAGCTGCTGTTCATCGACGAGATCCACCGCCTCAACCGGGTGGCCGAGGAACTGCTCTACCCGGCGATGGAGGACTTCCGCCTCGATCTGATGGTGGGCAAGGGCAGCACCGCCCGCACCCGCAGCCTGCCGATCGCCCCGTTCACCCTGGTGGGGGCCACCACCAGGGCCGGGGCGCTGAGTTCGCCGCTGCGCGACCGCTTCGGGCTGATCCAGCGGCTCGAATTCTACGGCCTGGAGGACCTGCAGGCGATCGTGCTGCGGGCCGCGGGCCTGCTGGACGTGCGCCTCGATGGCGAGGCGGCGCTGGAGGTGGCGCGCCGCTGCCGCGGCACGCCGCGCATCGCCAACCGGCTGCTGCGGCGGGTGCGCGACGTGGCCAGCGTCCAGGGGCGCGAGCGGGTGACGGCCGAGCTGGTGCACGAGGCCCTCAGCCTGCACCGGGTGGACGGCCGCGGCCTCGACGCCCACGACCGCCGGCTGCTGACGCTGATGCTGGAGGCCTACGGCGGCGGGCCTGTGGGGCTAGAGACCCTGGCGGCGGGGCTGGGCGAGGACCCGGCCACCCTGGAGGCGGTGGTGGAGCCCTACCTGCTCCAGCAGGGTCTGCTCCAGCGCACCCCCCGCGGCCGCCTGCTCACCGCGGCGGGGCGGGCCCACCTGGAGTGCCCATGAGCCGGGCTGGGGTCCCCGCTCTGGCGCGCGGCCTGGCGAACGCCCTGGCCCGTGCCCTGGCGCTGCTGCTGATGACGCTGCTGGCGATCGGCGCCCCCGCCGCGGCCAGCGCCGCGGGTGATGCTCCGGCTCCGCCTGCCGCCGCCGGGCGGCCGCCGCTGCCGGAGCTGTTCGAGCAGGCGCTGCGGGCCAGCCGCGACGGGCGCTTCGGTGAGGCCCTGCCGCTGTGGAACCAGGTGCTGGAGCTGGCGCCGCAGGATGCGGCGGCCTGGAGCAACCGCGGCAACGTGCGCCTGGCCCTGGGCGATGCCCGGGCGGCCATCGCCGACCAGACCCGCGCCCTGGAGCTGGAGCCCGGCAGCGCCGATCCGCACCTCAACCGCGGCACCGCCGAGGAGGCCCTGGGGCGCTGGGATGCCGCCGAGGCCGACTACCGCTGGATCCTGGAGCGCGCCGCGGCCGACCCGCAGGACGCCGCCGCCGGCGAGGTGCGCGCCTCGGCGCTCTACAACCTCGGCAACGTGCAGGGCTCACGGGGCGACTGGGCCGCGGCCCGCGAGAGCTTCGCGGCGGCGGCCGACCTGCGGCCGGGCTTCGCCATGGCCCGCTCCAGCGCCGCCCTGGCCGCCTTCCAGCTCGGCGATCTGGAGGCCGCCGAGCGCAGCCTGCGGGCCCTGATCCGCCGCCATCCCCTGTTCGCCGACGCCCGCGCCGGCCTCACGGCGCTGCTGTGGCGGCGCGGCAGCCGCGGCGAGGCCGAGAGCAACTGGGTGTCGGCCTCCGGTCTCGATCCCCGGTACCGGCAGCGAGAATGGCTGCTCGAAACCCGGCGCTGGCCACCCGAGCCGGTGGAGGCGCTGCAGCAGTTCCTGGCGATCGCCTGATGCCCCCAGCTGATTCCCCGCCGCCGCTGCCCCCAGCTGACGCCCTGTGACCTCCTCCCCCATCCCGCTCCAGCTGCTCCAGGGCGCCGTCACGGGGTCGGCCACCGGGCCGGGTGCCGCCGGTGTGGGCTGGCGGGAGCTGGGGCTGGAGGACGAGCTGGCCGAGGCCCTGCCGGAGCTGATCCAGCTGCGCCGCCATCTGCACCGCCATCCGGAGCTGAGCGGCCACGAGCAGCAGACCGCCGCCCTGGTGGCCGGTGAGCTGCGCCGCTGGGGCTGGGAGGTGCGCGAGGGGGTGGGCCGCACGGGGGTGCTGGCCGAGCTGGGTCCCCGCCAGCGGCCCGATGGCACCCCCACGCCGCTGGTGGCCCTGCGGGTGGACATGGACGCCCTGCCGGTGGAGGAGCGCACCGGCCTCGACTACGCCTCGGCCGTGCAGGGGCTGATGCACGCCTGCGGCCACGACATGCACAGCGCCGTGGGGCTGGGGGTGGCGCGCCTGCTGGCGGCGGTGGCGGAGCGCCATCCCCACTGCCTCAGCGCCCGGGTGCGGCTGCTGTTCCAGCCGGCGGAGGAGACGGCCCAGGGGGCCGGCTGGATGAAGGCCGACGGCGCCACCGACGGCATCGACGCCCTGTTCGGGGTGCATGTGTTCCCCTCGATCGCCGCCGGCCACATCGGCGTGCGCTGCGGCAGCCTCACCGCCGCCGCGGGGGAGCTGGAGATCGAGGTGATCGGCGAGAGCGGCCACGGCGCCCGGCCCCACCAGAGCACCGACGCCATCTGGATCGCGGCGCGGGTGGTGAGCGGCCTGCAGGAGGCGATCAGCCGCCGCCTCGATGCCCTGCATCCGGTGGTGGTGAGCTTCGGGCGGATCGAGGGCGGCAAGGCCTTCAACGTGATCGCCGACCACGTGCGCCTGCTGGGCACGGTGCGCTGCCTGGATCTGGAGCTGCACGACCGGCTGCCGGTGTGGATCGAGGACACGGTGCAGGCCCTCTGCCGCGGCCACGGCGGCGAGGCGCGGGTGCGCTACCGGCGCATCTCGCCGCCGGTGCACAACGACCCCGAGCTCACCGCCCTGGTGGCCGAGGCCGGCGTGGAGCTGCTGGGGGCGGAGCGCGTGCAGTGGCTGGAGCAGCCGTCCCTGGGCGCGGAGGACTTCGCCGAGCTGCTGGACGGCATCCGCGGCACGATGTTCCGCCTGGGGGTGGCGGGTGCGGAGGGCTGCACGCCGCTGCACAGCAACACCTTCGCGCCCGACGAGGGCGCCCTGGAGGTGGGGGTGAAGGTGCTCAGCCTGAGCCTGCTGCGCTGGATGGAGCGGCAGCGGGCCGGTGGCGCCGCCATCGCGGCCTGAGCGTGGCCTTGAAGTCCGCCCGTCACCGGCCGCTGCGCGATGCGCTGCTGGCGCTCTCGGCGCCGCTGCTGATCCTGGTGGCGCTGGTGGTGCTGCTGCAGCGCCAGGGCCGCGACCGCATCCAGGCGGTGCCGGCCCTGCTGATCGGCGGCAGCCTGATGGTGGCCAGCCGGGTGCGGCGCCAGCGGCGCCGGCGGGCGCTGCTGCAGGCTCTTCGCCAGGAGCGCCGCTGAGGCAGGCAAGCTGGTGGCATGAGCAACCCGCCCGATCTGCAGCAGCTGCGCGACGCCATCACCAGCGGCGATCCCGGCCGCTCCATGCCCGCCCTGGCGGCCCTGCGCGAGGTGGCGGTGGAGGAGGCGGTGCCGCTGCTGCTGCTGGGGCTGGAGCAGGAGGCCTTCCTGGTGCGCTCGCTGAGCTGCGCCGGGCTGGGGGTGAAGCGCAACGAGGCCGGCTGGCAGGCGCTGGTGCGGGCTGTCGAGCACGACCCCGATGCCAATGTGCGCGCCGAGGCGGCCAACTCGCTGGTGAGCCATGGACTGGAGCGGGCCTGGCCGCTGCTGCTCAAGGCCTTCCGCCGCGACGACCAGTGGCTCGTGCGCTGCAGTGTGCTCTCGGCGGTGGCGGAGCACCCCGAAGCCCCGGCCGGGGGGCTGCTGGAGCTGGCCAGCCTGGCGGTGGACGCCGGCGACGGCACGGTGCGGGTGGGCGGCGCCGAGATCCTCGGCCGGCTGGTGAAGCAGGGGCAGGCGGGACCGGATGACGGTGAGATCGCCTCGGCGGCCCGCGGGATGCTGCAGCGGCTGCAGGCCGATGCCGACCACCGGGTGGTGGCGGCGGCGCTGAATGGCCTGCAGGGCTGAACCGCGGCTAGGGTTCGGAAGTCACTAGGGGTGCCCGGTGAGCGGCTGCGTGCCGCCCACTCCGGGCTGAGATCACACCCTCCGAACCTGATCCGGGTCATGCCGGCGCAGGGAAGTGAGCCGCCCGCCGCTCCGGTGGGCGCTGCGATCTCGGCATCCGGAACCGGACCCCCGTCTCGGCCGCTGGTCGGCCGCTCCCCGTTCCGTTCTTTGCCCCACCCCGTCATGCGCAGCGCCTGGATCGAGAAGCGACGCGGCCACGCCAACGTGAGCCAGATGCACTACGCCCGGCAGGGGGTGGTGACCGAGGAGATGGCCTTCGTGGCCCAGCGGGAGAACCTGCCCGAGACGCTGGTGATGGAGGAAGTGGCCCGAGGCCGGATGATCATCCCGGCCAACATCAATCACCCCAACCTGGAGCCGATGGCGATCGGCATCGCCAGCAAGTGCAAGGTGAACGCCAACATCGGCGCCTCGCCCAATGCCAGCGATGTGAGCGAAGAGCTGAAGAAGCTGGAGCTGGCAGTGAAGTATGGCGCCGACACGGTGATGGATCTCTCCACCGGCGGCGTGAACCTCGATGAGGTGCGCACGGCGATCATCAACGCCTCGCCGGTGCCGATCGGCACGGTGCCGGTGTATCAGGCGCTGGAGAGCGTGCACGGCTCGATCGAGAAGCTTAGCGAAGACGATTTTCTGCACATCATCGAGAAGCACTGCCAGCAGGGGGTGGACTACCAGACCATCCACGCCGGCCTGCTGATCGAGCATCTGCCGCTGGTGAAGGGCCGGCTCACCGGCATCGTGAGCCGCGGCGGCGGCATCCTGGCCCAGTGGATGCTCTACCACCACAAACAGAACCCGCTGTACACCCGCTTCGAGGACATCTGCGAGATCTTCAAGCGCTACGACTGCAGCTTCTCGCTGGGGGATTCTCTGCGGCCGGGCTGCCAGCACGACGCCTCCGATGCCGCCCAGCTGGCGGAACTGAAGACCCTCGGTGAACTCACCCGGCGCGCCTGGCAGCACGACGTGCAGGTGATGGTGGAGGGTCCGGGCCATGTGCCGATGGATCAGATCGAGTTCAACGTGAAGAAGCAGATGGAGGAGTGCAGCGAGGCGCCCTTCTATGTGCTCGGTCCGCTGGTGACCGACATCGCCCCGGGGTATGACCACATCACCAGCGCCATCGGCGCGGCCCTGGCGGGCTGGCACGGCACGGCGATGCTCTGCTACGTGACGCCCAAGGAACACCTCGGCCTGCCCAATCCGGAGGATGTGAGGGAGGGCCTGATCGCCTACAAGATCGCCGCCCACGCTGCCGACATCGCCCGCCACCGTCCCGGCGCCCGCGACCGCGACGACGAGCTCAGCCGCGCCCGCTACGCCTTCGACTGGAACCGGCAGTTCGAGCTGAGCCTGGATCCGGAGCGGGCCCGCGAGTATCACGACGAAACCCTGCCGGCCGACATCTACAAGCAGGCGGAGTTCTGCTCGATGTGCGGCCCCAAGCACTGCCCGATGCAGACCAAGATCACCGACGAGGACCTCGAGGGCCTGGTGGAGGTGCTGGAGCAGCAGAAGGCGGAGCAGGCCGCGGCGGTGTGAGCCGGATCGAGGCGATCGCCGTCTCCTTCTGGAAAGCGCCTGCCCAGTCGGCCAGCCCTAGCGCTGCCACCGCCGGATGCCGCGATCAACCCAAGGCGATCGACGGGTCGGCGAGCCAGGACTTCAAACCTCCGGCTCGCGAATCACCCTGGGCTGTCTCCCCGTGCGGCCAGGTGTTGTGTATCGGCAGGAACAAGTGGTTATCGGGTCCGCGAACCACTCCTGCATTGGGCCGATCATGCCCGTGAAGCACTGCGCCACAGTGCTTTTCCGATATCCTCGGCATCATGAGCGTGTGGTTATCGGAAACGGCAGCCCCGGTTGGCTTGGTTCACGGAACCGGCTAAAGACAGCGTTATGCGGCTGCTGTTGAAATGACAAACGTATGAAGTGGCTGAAAAAGGCTGTCCTTTGGCTCTGGACTGAGACTCTTGGCAATGTTGGCAAGGTCATCGCAGCCGCAGTTGCTGCCTTAATACTCGGACTGTTTCCGTTGCCAGTAATCCGGACGTGGCTTAAAGCGGAGAGCACTTGGCCAAACTGGCTTCTATCTATCCTGCTTCTGATTTCCCTTACTGCTCTTTTGTTCATTGGCAGGGACGCAATTGACCGTTGGAAGGCCAGGAAGTTCTCGCTTTTGATTACTGATCAGAATCTTGGCCTCCTTTGGAGAATCCATAAACCGATCGAGCTATGGGTGGGTATAAACCTCAAGAACGCCAGTCAGGCGACAATCGACTCAGTAATCGATGGGCCATACGATTCCATCAATGGGTGTTACGCTCCCTTATCTGTGGGCGTTCAAGACGTAGCCTCTGTATGCACGAGATGCGGACGCAAGGTGGCTATCGCGAGCGTCACTCCGCGCAAGGAAAGCCATCGGCTGACAAACTCTCCGATTGCACAGGGAGCGAACTTTCCAATAGTGCTTATGAAAAAGTGTATTCTAATAGCACTCCAACAGCGCCATCTTCGAGGCCAGCGGATAAAGTCTGGACTTCGAATTAGCGATGTCCCATATCCATCTGTCTTTCAGTAAGCTCATATTGCACCGCATAACATCAAGATACAGCGGACGGGCCGAGAAACTGCTAGTGATCCCCTTGGGATCCTCCCCGCCGCTGATCTTGGCGTTATGCCGATCTACTACCATTGATCCGAGTCAATCGAGATATGCTCCTTTCTTTTCGAAAAGACCGATCACGTGTACCTAGTCGTTCTCAAGACAACTAGGAAAGATGTACGCGTTGCACACCCTTGGATGGAATGACTTTCAGCGGCTATGTCTCACGATCACAAGAGAGATTCTGGGCCAGACAGTCGAGTCGTTTCTTGATTCTCATGATGGCGGGAGAGATGGAGCATTTACAGGGACCTGGAATGTTGCGGGAGGGGAGAGCCTGAGAGGCTCCTTCGTAATCCAATGCAAGTTTACTAGCAAGATTAATTCAGTCTTGAGGCGGTCGGATCTGAGGGACGAAGTCGAAAAAGCAAAGAAGCTTGTGGGGAAGGGTCTTTGCGATTCTTATGTGCTCATGACGAACGCGGGGGTCTCCGGAGTAGCAGATGAATGGATTAAAGCCCTCTTTAAAGACGCCGGGGTCAACTACGTTGCGACATTCGGCTCAAGTTGGATAAGCCAGCAGATTCGTGATAACAAACGCCTTCGCATGCTTGTCCCGAGACTATACGGTCTAGGAGATTTGAGTCAGATTCTCGACGAGCGTGCCTACGCCCAAGCTCGAACCATTCTTGAAGCGATGCGCGAAGACCTTGACAAGGTCGTTGTCACTGCCTCCTACAGGAAAGCAATTGAAGCAATTAACGAGCACGGTTTCGTCTTGCTTATTGGCGAGCCTGCTGCAGGAAAGTTGACTATCGCGTCCATGCTGGCAATGTCGGCACTCGACCAATGGAATGCATCGACGCTCAAGCTCGATGAGCCCAGCAAGGTCACAGAGCATTGGAACCCGGACGAGCCGTCACAGTTCTTCTGGCTGGACGACGCCTTCGGAGTTACCCAATATGAGGAGCCTATGGTCCGCCGATGGAATCACATCTTGCCGCAAATTAGGCCGATGCTCCGAAAAGGAGCGAAGATTGTAATGACTTCCCGCGACTACATCTACAATCGAGCACGAAATGATCTTAAGGAAAGCGCGTTTCCGCTGCTAAGGGAGAGCCAAGTCGTGATTGATGTTCAGGACCTAACTGGGGAGGAAAAGTGCCAAATCCTCTACAATCATCTTAAACTTGGAAGTCAACCACGTTCCTTTCGTACAGAGATTAAGCCCTTCCTCAAGGATATCGCAAGCCATCCACGTTTCATCCCAGAAACTGCGAGGCGTCTAGGTGATCCGCTTTTCACGAAGTCTTTATTCATTAACAAGAGTTTTATCGACCAGTTCGTGGAGAGGCGCGAACAGATACTGCAAGAGATACTTCAGTGCCTCGACGACGACAGCAAAGCGGCACTTGCGCTGATATATATGCGCAAAGGATACTTGAGCAGTCCAATTCAACTTCGAGTTTCAGAGAAACAGGCTCTTGATCGACTCGGTAGTGATTTGGGCGGATGCATAACCGCACTCGAAGCTTTGAAAGGTAGTTTTGTGCTTCTCTCTCATGCAAACGGCGAGCATGTATGGCAGTTTAGGCATCCAACAATCGGTGATGCTTATGCCGCGGCATTGCTCCAGAGTCCTGAACACCTTGGTATCTATATCGAAGGATCTGAGCCTGAACGGCTGCTCTATCAAGTGACTTGTGGCGACATCGGTATCGAAAAGGCGGTCGTACTGCCGTCCTCGCAATTTCCATCGATACTAGAGAAACTTGCTGAATTCTCGCGCACTAAGCGGTACAAGACCGAATTTCTATCGTGCTTTGATGCAAAGGAGGAGTTACAAAGATTTCTCGCCAACCGCTGCTCCAAGGAGTTCTTGGAACTCTATCTCAAGGCCAATCCTAACACGCTCAATGAAGTCGAAAATCCCGGGCTAATGCTTGACGCAGTGGCAGAGGTACGCCTAGCAATGCGCCTCCATGAAGTCGGTCTCCTGCCGGAGGACAAAAGGAAGCAGTTCGTAGAGACGGTGAGTAATTACGCTGTCGAAGGGCAGGACGCAGCCGCATTGAATGATGAAGGGATCCGATTGATGTTTACCATCGATGAGTTTGCTGAATTGGGGAGAAGAATGCGAGCAGAACTTTTGCCGAGGCTTGTAGATGTACGCCGTGATTGGGAATTCAACTACTCTTCTGATCAAGATCCAGAGGAATATATTCAGCCGCTTCTCGATATATTTGATTCTCTCAAGAGGCTGGGTGGCGTCGACAATGCTACAACTATGCTTGTCGAACACGAAGAACGTAAAGCCAGAGAATGGATTGACGAGCAAACCCCGGAAGAGGAGGAGAGAGGAGCATATCGTGAATTGGAAAATATCGAGATGCAGGACAAACCGCGAAGCGCTCGCGATATCTTTGACGATATTGATGCTGATGAGAGCGGCGGTTCTGAATGAATAGCTTACCCTCAAGTATAGTGCCTAGGAGCCGCTTACCTCCTGCTTCAGCGCTACGCTTCACAGGTCACACGAATCGAATGTATCTATAGTGCGAATGGGACGGCATAACAAGCCCCTCGAGTGGACAGGCCATCATGAAATCCCTATTGTGACCATGAATTCCTTGCCTGCCACTCAGGGGCAGCGTTGGAAAGATGCGACCAGCCATTCCAGGCGCGCCTATGCTGAGACAGGCGTTCAAGGCTTTACTTGTCACCAACCGTCTTCAGGGATGGCGAGTTTCGTTTCTTCTTCTTCTCACGGGAGGAGAGTCGTCCTCACGTCCATGTCAGTCATCCTGATGGTGAGGCGAAGTTCTGGCTCAGCCCAACCGTTGAACTCGCTCGCAACATCGGGCTAAGCTCACCGAGGATCAAAGAAGCAGAGCGCCTGGTCGAGACACGACAACTGGAGATCATCGATGCCTGGAACAACCACTTTGGCAGCTGAGGTCACGAATGTCTCTGGACATTGTGTCTGGATGCTTATCGATGATGAAGAGCTGGCGCTTCCCTATTCAGAGTTTCCCTGGTTTAAAGCGGCAACTATTCAGCAGATCCTTAACGTGCTACGTCCGACCTCGGACCATCTTTATTGGCCTGATTTAGATGTTGACTTGTCTGTCGAGTCGATACGCCATCCGGACAGGTTCCCGCTGAGGGCCAACAGCACTTTCCAACCTTGCCATACACCTGACCCGCCTCCATCAGTTTAGTGAGCCCACTGAGACTCGGAACCCGCGGCTCTTCGCGGGCAGGTGATGGCCAGCGTTGGGCACTGTCGTGTTGACTATGCGGAGGAGTGGGCAGAGGGCAGTGCCGCTTGAGGCATAGACTGGAGAATGCTGGGCTGGCTGGCTGCACCCCGCCCTCTTGTAGGGTAACTTTCATTTGTATGCGATATTGAGCGTCTACCCATGCGTGAACGTAAGAGTGCCACGAAGGTGGCTAAGTGCCTCGGCGCATGGTTGGCAAGCCTGGCTTTGGTTACGAGCACGCTTTCGGGGAATGCCGCGGCAGGGACTCGAGAAGTGTGGCGCCTTTCGCCAAGCAAGACCGGGTGGGTGGAGTATCGCTTGAGCAGCAGGCGAGACCGGTTCGGTTGCCGCGTCTTCAGGACGACCCAGCGGTGGTTCACAACAGACGTGGATAGAGGAGGTTTGCGGCCACCTCCGGAGCTGCAGGACGACTGGATGAAGGTTGGCGCAGACAGCAACTACGCCGTCAGAGGTGCGTCGGATCGGTGCTACAGATTTGATGGGCTGGCTTCGGTTGGCCTTGTCAGTTTCGAAACGCAGGACTTCGCCGTTCTCGGCGACCCAGGGCCGCGCATCAGAGTCCTTCTACGAGCAGATGTCGTAGGCAATGGGTTCGGGATACACCCAGGGCGCCCTATCCCGGGCTTTGAGCCGGCTGAATTTCAGGGAAATCGCTGCGCCTATTTCGCACTGGGCCTTCCAACCTCAGATTGGACAGAAGGCCAGCGGGTGCTCCCTGCAGTGAATGCGGACCGAGTGATGGAGCCTATCCCTCAGCAGCCTCAGGTTCAGGTGGTCTCGATTCCCCTAGACAGTACATTCACCAGCTTTTCTGTAGATGTCACCGATATCATTCGTGACTGGATCAGCCGTCGCCGACCGAATTTTGGCTTTGCCATCTTGCCATTCCAGGCCCGCGATGGCCAGTCCGTCCGGTGGGTACGCGAGGGTGATTATTGCTGGACTGGTGCTCATAATTGGCGACTTGTGTGGGTGCCGCGCAGTTAGAAGCGAGATCTACGTTAAGCCTAGGCCAGTACGTTAGGATCAACAACGGCGCACACCCCTGCTGTCTACTCCCCCAACAACCTGCACCGTCAAAGCCGTTGGAATGAATTCAAGCAGGAGTGCGACAAGGGTTCAGACACGCTCCGGTGATCGGCGGACCCGCCGCTCGATCCAGACACGCCCGACTCCCTGCCACAGACTGAATGACCTTGCTGGCTAGGCCTTTCATCTTGATGTAAACCAGCAAGGGATTGCCCAAGAACATCATGCACTCGACCCGATGCAAGTGATTTGACGATTTGCGAGGGCCGCCGAGAGCGGGTGTGGTGAGCGTTAGCCGTATTGGGTAAAGACAGGGATCCCGCCTGCTTTAGTACTGGCCTGCGGTACCATGGATGGCATGAAGCGGAAGCGCCAGCGCACCCTTGAGTTGATCTTCGCTCGGCCTGTCAGTGGCAACCTGCCATGACGGGACGTTGAAGCTCTGTTTCTAGAGCTGGGAGCAGAGGTCAGCGAGAGGGCTGGCAGTCGTGTTGCCGTTGCTTCGATCCGCAAATGGTTTGAGGAACACGGAGTCACGCCATGAATCTGATGATGGTTGATGGATACAGCGCGAAGATTGAGTATGACTCGGATGCCGACCTCTTCCGTGGTGAAATTCTAGGCTTATCTGGCGGCGCCGACTTCTATGGCGCGAACCCTGATGAGCTGCGAAGGGAGTTCAAGCGATCGCTGGATGTGTTCCTGGAGGTTTGTCGCGAGAAGGATATCGAACCCCGAAAACAGTTCTCTGGCAAGTCCAATCTGCGGATCCCTCCTGATCTCCACGAGAAGTTGGCCCTGACTGCACAGGCACAAGGCAAAAGCCTCAATTCTCTGGCCCAGGAGGCACTGGAGAAAAGTGTCACCGCGTAGCAACGCGGCTAACACAGCCATGCACCTGACCCGCCCCCTGCAGATTTTTGAACCGAAAGAGATCTCGAACCCCAGCTCTCTGCGGGCAGGTGATGGCCAGCGTTGGGCCTACTTTGAAAACATACGATGATTCAAGTCTTTGAGGCAGATCTTTCACTTTTGGAGCACGCAAGCGCTGTTGTTGAGCTCATGGATGAGTATTCACGCGACCCCATGGGTGGAGGCAAAGCGCTACCCTCGTTTGTGAGGAACAATCTCGTTTCTGAGCTTAGGAAGCGCGATGCTGCACATGTTATTCTTGCCTTCGTCGACGGCAAGCCAGCAGGCCTTGTTATATGTCTGGAAGGTTTCAGCACATTTGCATGTCGGCCGCTACTGAACGTTCACGACGCGATCGTATCTGTTGAGCACCGAGGCCGTGGACTCTGCAAGCGTATGCTGGAGGTTGCGGAAGCAGTTGCTCACAGACTCGGCTGCTGCAAGATGACGCTGGAAGTACTAGAAGGTAACGTTGTAGCCCAAGCCGCCTATGAGTCCTGTGGTTTCGCGGGTTATGAGCTGGATCCACGTATGGGTAAAGCCATGTTTTGGGAGAAGAAGCTCTAGCCGGTTGATTCTTCCCCACACAGGCAGTTGAAGGGCTAACCCCGCGACTGAGCCGTTCGTCGACCGAATAGCACGTACTTCCCGCTCGCTCTTTTTGTCACTCAATATGCTCGCGCCACCTAGGTCAAGTGTCTTGAACTACGCCAAGGACCTCCAGTCGGTCTCGCAGTTCTATGTGAAGCTGCTGCCAGCAAAGGTGCCCCTCGCAGACATAGAGCACCGAGTCTTGCAATCAGCGGATGCTAAGCGGATCATTCACGCTATTCCTGCCCAGTACTCAGAAGGGATTGAGATAACTGCGCCGCCATCAGCGTTCGAGAAGCAAGCCATCAAGCCGTTCTTCACTGTCGCCAGCTTGGAGAATGCCAGGCATGTTGCAGGGGAATCGGGTGGCTTGACTTGTGGGCCGGTGTAGCCGGGACCGAGCATGCGAGTAAGAAATATCTACGACTCTGAGGGCGGCATCATCCGCCCTCGCCAAAGTGCACCCTAACCAGACCCTTGAGTGGAAGGGCCGCCTGCGATTCGTTGCTTGCGCTCTACAGTTCTTGCCTGCCACTCAGGGGCAGCGTTACAGAGATGGTGGCGAAGCACCTGCATCCCAAAACTTTATACTCGCCATATAGCCACAGGGTTGCCATGTGGACGCGCGTCCAGATATGGGGAAACAGTCTCGGGGTGCGCATCCCGCGTGGTCTGGCTGGGGAGGTTGGTCTTGGTGCTGGTGTTGAAGTGAGCTTGACTGCAAAGGATGGCGAGCTTGTCCTGAAGCTGGCTTTTCCTGCTCGACTCAGTCTTGATGATCTCTTGGTAGAGGTCTCTGAGAGCAATCTCCACTCGTCTGTTGATACGGGAGCGGTTGTCCGGGCTGAGTTCTTCTAGTGACAGCTGCATGCGTCCCTGATTGAGGGGATTTAGTGTGGCTTGAATTCACACCGCAGACAGGAAGTGGGCAGGTCGGAAGGCGACCTGCATTGGTGATCTCGCCGAAGGCCTGCAACGCAAAGGTTGGGCTGGCTTTATTCTGTCCACCTTTATTCTGTCCACTGACTTCTCGTGTCAAGGGTTATCCATTTGAGGTGGACTTGCCAAAGGGTAGCGGCGAGATCGGCGTCGTTCTCGCAGATCAGCTCAAGAGCCTTCACTGGCGTGCGCAGAGAGCAAAGCTGATTGAGCGTGCGTCGGCTGAGATTCTGGCGATGGTTACATCAAGAATCCTTCCTCTGATGATTCCTGACCATGCTGCCCCTCTCTGACACGGCCATTCACCTGACCCGCCACCGCAGTATCGCTTGGCCCATGGGTTCACTTCTGCTCCACTCTCTGCGGCCAGGTGATGGCGAGCGTTCCACCATCTCAATCCCCTTCCATTAACTGGTCCACGAGTGACTGCGCCATCTCGGCCCACGTGCTAGTCCATGAACGCAGGCCCTCCACTCACGCTGGGCTTGTCCGGTCCGACCACTCCCACCAGCCGCAGGCACGATGGATTCCCAGCCCAATCCCGAGACGATCCTGCAGACGGGATTGGCCTTCTGGTCGTCGAAGGTGCTGCTCAGCGCCATCGAGATCGGCGTGTTCACCGAACTCGCCCGTGGTCCTGAATCGTTCGACGCCCTCAGCGCCCGGCTGGGGCTGCACCCGCGCGCGGCGCGGGACTTCCTCGATGCCCTCGTGGCCCTCGGCTTCCTGCAGCGCACGGGAACCAGCTATGCGAACACGGCTGACACCGATCTCTTCCTGGATCGCCACAAGCCCTCCTACATCGGCGGGATTCTGGAGATGGCCAACCACCGCCTCTATCCCTCCTGGGCCCATCTCACCGAGGCCCTGCGCACCGGCCAGCCCCAGAACGAACTCAGGAACGGCGGCGTCGGCCTGTTCGAGACCATCTATGCCGACCCGGCCCGCCTCAAGGAGTTTCTGGCGGCCATGACCGGCGTCAGCCGGGGCGCCAACGTCGCCATCGCCCACACCTTTCCCTGGGGCGATCAGCGCACCTTCGTCGACATCGGCACCGCCCAGGGCGACCTGGCGGTTCAGATCGCCCTGGCCCATCCCCACCTGCAGGGGTTCGGTTTCGATCTGCCCGAGGTGGCCCCGATCTTCGAGGAGTACGTCCATGCCCAGGGGCTGGACGATCGGCTCTCGTTCGTGCCCGGCGACTTCTTCCAGCAGGACCTGCCCAAAGCCGACGTGGTGCTGATGGGCCACATCCTGCACGACTGGGACCTGCCCACCAAGCGGATGCTGATCGCCAAGGCCTTCGCGGCCCTCCCGGCCGGCGGTGCCCTCGTGGTCTACGAGGCCCTCATCGACGACGACCGCTCCACCAACGCCTTCGGGCTGCTGATGAGCCTGAACATGCTGATCGAAACTCCCGGCGGCTTCGACTACACCGGCGCCGACTGCTGCGGCTGGATGCGGGAGGCCGGTTTTTCCAGCACCCGGGTGCAGCCGCTGGTGGGGCCCGATTCAATGGTGGTCGGCATCAAGTAGCCGCAACCCCTGGCACCGATGGGAAAGCTCCGCTGGATTCTTCAGCGCCGGCTGGCGTCAGCCCTGGCGGTGCCTCTGCTGGCGCTGCTGCCTGCCACCGCCACCCCCAGCGTCAGCGCCAAAACCCGCGATGCCGCGGCCCTGATCCAGGTGAAGGGGGCACCGCTGCGGGCCGGCCTGCTGCAGGGATCGGCCAGTGCGCCCCTGGTGCGGGCCGCCGGTGGCGACACGCCGGTGCTCAGCTTCCGCACCAGCGGGCCCGGCAGCAGCGCCGAGCCGGTGCGCTTCCTGGTGGACACCGGTGCCTCCAACACCCTGGTGTCGCCGGCCCTGGTGCGACGGCTGGCCCTTGCCAGCACCCCCATCCCCGCCGATCAGTTCGGCCTGGTGGGCGCGGGCCGCAGCTGCGCGGATCTCAACCCCCAGCGCACCACCCTGCCCACCCTGCGCCTCAGCGGTGGCGCGGGGCTGCTCGAGATCCGCGGAGCCGAAGCCCTGGTGCTGGCCACCGGTGGTCTGCCCGAGGGGGTGGACGGAGTGCTCGGCGCGCCGTTGCTGCGGCAGCTGCCGCTGTGGGTGGACCCGCCGGCCGGCCGCCTCGCCCTGGGCTCGCCGGCCGTGGTCGCCGCCGAGCGGCAGGCCGCCGCCGCGCCCGGCGCGGCCACCCTCCTGCCCCTGCGCTGGAGCGGCGGCGTGCCATTGCTGCCCTTGACCACCCCCGCCGGCAGCATGCCGGCCCTGGCCGACACCGGCGCCGAGGGGCTGTTCATCACCCCGGCCCTGGGCCGGCGCCTGACGGCCGGGGCGGCACCGCAACCGGTGCGCATCGCCGGCTTCTGCGGCCTGCAGCGCGCCCAGCGCTTCTCCGTGTCCGGCATCGGCCTCGCCGCCGGTGCCCCCGCCCGGCCGGCCGAGGTGATCGTCACCGACGATCCGATCTTCGCGTCGGTGGGCGCCGAGGCGATCGTGGGCCAGGAGCTGCTGCGCCACCACCGCCAGTTCTGGCGCCTCGACCAGCAGCCGCCCAGCCTGCTGCTGTGGTGAGCCGCCCACAGGGATGGATCCGTGATCGACACCTTCACCGAGCTGGTGGGCCACACCCTGGGGCTCCATCCCGACGGCTTCCGGATGCTCGCCGCCGGTCAGGTGCCGGCCTGGTGGGGCGTGCTGATCGCCCTGCTCGCCGCCCTCTCCCAGGGCGTGGGCCATGCCTTCATCCTGTTCGTGAACCGGGTGTCACCGCTGCGCTTTGTCCTCAGCCTGGTGGTGGAGGCGATCCTGCTGGTGGTGGGCTTTCTCTTCTGGGCCCTGAGCACCTGGCTGGTGGCCCGCCTGGCCTTCGCCGTGCCCGTGCGCCCTTCCGCCGTGGTGCTGGCCCTGGGCGTGGCCCACGCCCCCCAGCTGCTGGCCTTCCTCGGCGCCCTGCCCTACCTGGGCGTGCCCTGGCTCACCCTGCTCTCCCTGTGGACGGCGATCGCCTTCGTGGTGGCCCTGGTGGAGGTGGCCGGGCTGGGGGCCTGGCAGGCCTTCATGGCCCTGCTGGGCGGCTGGCTGGTGATGCTGCTGCTGCAGCGGCGCGCCGGCCAGCCGCTGATGCGCCTGGGCCGTGGCCTGCTCAACCGCGCCGCCGGGGTGCAGCTGGTGCGCGACCGCCGCGCCCTGCGCGCCCTGTCCGCCTCCGGGCCCAGCGGCCGGCCACCGCGATGAGCCCCCACTGATGAGCTCCCACTGAGGCCGCCATGAGGCTCTGGATGCGCCGCCACCGCCGCCGGCTGCTCACCGCCCTGGTGCTGCTGCTGGCCCTGGTGCTGCCCGGCACCGGCCTGCTGCTGGCCCTGGCCCGGCAGGCACTGGTGCGCAGCTTCGGGCTGGTGGTGGATCTGATCGGCATCGGCCTGGTGCTGTTTCTGATCGCCGCCTTCCTCGCCCCGCTGGAGGCGCTGGGCTGGTGGGCCGGCTGGTTCGGCGATGGCGAGGAGGGGCCCGCCAGCCTGGGCGAGCTGGCGGTTCCCATGGCCCCGGAGCGCCCCGTGCGGCGCTGGTTGGTGTATCTCGACGGCATCGGCCAGGCCTCCCAGGAGGCCCTGCCGGAGGGGGAGGACTTCCTGCGCCGCCTGGCGGCGGCCCTGCCGGCCGACATCGCCATCCTGCGCGGCCTGATGCCCTACTCGATCAGCAACCAGCCGCTCACCGAGGGCCGCTGGCTGGCGCGCTTCTGGCGCTGGGTGGAGCTGTGGCGCGTGCGCCGTCCCCTCGCCTGGCTGGGGCTGCTGGTGAACCTGCGCAACCTCACCGTGGTGGCGGTGTCGGCCGACGGCCGCTACGGCCCCCTCTACAACGCCGGCATGGCCGAGCTGATCGTGCAGTCGCTCCTGGCCAACGGCTACCCCGCCGGCGGCGGCACGCCCATCACCCTGCTGGGCTTCAGCGGCGGCGGCCAGATCTCGCTCGGGGCCCTGCCCCACCTGCGCCGGCTGCTCGGCGCCCCGGTGGAGGTGATCTCCCTGGCGGGGGTGTTCGCCGGCAACAACCGCTTCCTGCAGGCCGAGCACCTCTTCCACCTGGTGGGGGAGCGCGACACGGTGGCCCCCCTGGGCTCGATCCTGTTTCCCCGCCGCTGGGCCGTTCACCACTACTCGGACTGGAACCGGGCGCTGCGGCGCGGCAGGGTGACGCGGGTGCCCCTGGGTCCGGTGGGTCACGAACTGCCGGGCGGCGTGATGGACACCCGGCTCACCCTCCCCGACGGACGCACCCCCATGCAGCAGACGGTGGATCTGGTGAGCGCCATCGTTGCCGCACCCCCCGGGGGCGAGGCGGAGCAGACGGCGGGCGGCGCCAACTACCGGCGCTTCCTCGCCAACCGCTGGCACCGCCCCGATGCGGCCCGCGACCTGGCGCCCCTGAGCGATCCACGCATTCAGCCGCGGCCGCACTGGATCGGCCGGCTGATCCTGCCGGCGGCCGACGCGCGCGACGGCAGCGTGGGCTTCGAGGTGCTGCAGGCGCCGCCGGGCTGGCAGCACTGCCGCGGCCGGATCGCCGCCCTCCGCTGGCGTGATCCCGCCCTGGCCCAGGTGACGATGGACGTGCGCTTCAGCGACGAGACCCGCGACAGCGCCCGCGGCGGCAACCTGCACCCGCTGCGGCTCGACGGCTGGCCCCAGGTGACCCCGCTGGAGTCGCTGGCCGGCGCCCGTCCCGACGATGACGTGCTGGTGCGGCTCGATGGGCCGGTGAGCGTGGAGGGGGGCGAGCTGTCCCCCGCGGGCACGAACCCGGCGGCGGACCTGCACCTGGAGGTGACGGCCGAACCGCTGCAGACCGCCGGTCTGGCCCGGGCCCTGGTGCGCTTCCTGCGGCCCCTCGACGGCGACGCCTGGGAGGCCCTGGCCTTCGATCCGGCCCGCGGCGACTTCAGCGGTCCGCCGCTGCGCCTGCGCCTGCCGGAACCGCTGGCCAACCAGGAGGGCATCCTGCCCGCCACCTCCGCGGATCTGGCAGGCAGCGAGCTCAACGGCGAGGGCTGGCTGGTGAGCGGCGTGCCCGACGGCGCCGGCGGTTTCGTGGTGCAGGCCCTGCTGCCGCGGCGGCTGCGCCGCCTGCCGCCCCAGCGGGTGATCGCCGATCGCCGCGCCGCCTGGCGCTACGTGCGCCACCAGGCCTGGGCCGACACCACCCCCGGCGCCGCCAGCTCGGTGCTGGTGTCGCGCCGGGCCAGCGATGCCGATGCCCTGCTGGCCGAGTGGCAGGAGGGCGACCGGCTGCTGGTGCTGCACGTGTTCGGCGGCATCGGCGGCGAGCAGCGCGAGCAGGCCCTGCGCGGCGGGCTCTGCACCGGCCACTTCGCCTACGGCTTCGGCCGGGTGCTGCGCGAGCCCCTGGCCGGCGGTGAGCTCGCGGTGGCGGTGGACTACCGCCAGGTGTATGCCCACAACCCCGACGGCATCGTGGCCGGCGCCCAGGACCGCTGGCGCTACCTGGCCGAGCGGCAGTGGGGCTGGCTGGGCTGCCGGCCCGTGGCCGACATCCTGGTGCGCTTCCCGCCCTTCACCGGCACCTACACCCTCGGCGCCCCGGGGGAGGAGCGGCAGCGCTGCCCGCTGGACACCTTCGGCCGCCAGCTCACGGCGATGATGGCCCGCTACCGCATCGGCGACGGCAGCGGCGGCACGTTCGTGGGGCCGGCCCACAACTGCGCCCAGGACTCCAACCTCGCCCTGTTCGCCGCCATCCGCGACCTGGAGGCCGAGATCCGCGGCGTCGATCCCATGCGCCTGCAGCGCTGGCGCGAGCGTCAGCCGGAGCAGGCCGGGCGTCTGGCCACGCTGCTGGATATGGAGCGGATCCTGCGCGGCCGGCTGCTGCCGATCCCGCCCCTGCGCGACGACTGGGAGCGGGGCTCGGTGCGGCTGGGCAGCAGCCTCGACGACCAGCCCCTGCGCGACCTGCTCCAGGGCCTGGGCAGCTGGCGGTCGCTGCTGCCGCGCCTGGCCTGCGAAACCGTGCTGAGGGTGTTCCTCGACCTGGGCGCCTCCGCCCTGGTGCTGCGCGCCAACCAGGTGGGCGGCCGCAACCCGCGCATCGCTCCGGTGGCGCCGTTCACGATCGGCTGCTGAAGCGGTCGGAGCCAGGAGCGGACCATCAAGGCCGTGACCAGCCAGAGAGGTCGTCGACCGCTTGGACCTTGCCAGGGGGACTTACGGTGAGCCTCTCTGGCATGACGGGCGATGGCTGATCCCCGATTCTTTCGCTGTGACGGCGATACCTACGACGAGCAGGCGAACAACCCCTTCAGGAAGCCGGTTGCGGAGGCTTTCGATGAGATCACCGGCAGCGGCAATCCCTATTCGCTGAGGGGCCTGAAAACGGGTTTCGAGATCACCGAGAAGACCTTCGAAACCACCATCAGGGGTCGCCTGGAGGATTCCGGATCTGATCCATTCGATTTCAGCTTCCGCCTGGACATCGACACCAGAGGCAAGGCGGTACCCGTGAAGAACGACCCGTCAACGGCCAGGGAATTCAAGATCCGCAGAGCTGAAGGTGTGCTGCGGATCAAGGGTGAATCCGGCGTCACTCTCGGCAGCGTGGCCTTCAACCTCCGCACCCTCTCCCCGATCAAGTTGTGCCGGGAGGGGTTCGATGGAGATTTCGAGGCCATCGCCGGCAAGATCGATCCGGACCGCAGCAGCCTCAGGGGTACGGGAGCCTTCAAGGGCTTGTCGCTGGAGAGCCTCGGCAGCCTCGACGGTGGACTCATGGAGCTGATGCCGCTCGGCGTCGCCTAGAGAACCAGTGGCACGGTGGCTGGGCTGGATCGGCGGGCTGGCGCTGGCCTACGGCGGCCTCTGTCTGCTGATGGCCATGACCCAGCGCTCCTTCATCTACTTCCCCAGGCCAGCCGGTGATCCCTCCGGCCGGCTGGCGCTGGAGGTGGAGGGCACGCGGGTGCTGGTGGCCCATCGGCCCCATCCCGGGCCCCGGGCGCTGATCTACTTCGGCGGCAACGCTGAAGATGTCTCCCTCACCCGCGCAGAGCTGGCGGCCCTGCTGCCGGACACGGCCCTCTATCTGCTCCACTACCGCGGCTACGGCGGCAGCGAGGGCCGGCCCAGCGAGACGGCCCTGCGCGCCGACGCCCGGGCCCTCTACGCCCATGTGGCCGAGCGCCACAGCGCGATCACCTTGGTGGGCCGCAGCCTGGGCACCGGTCCGGCGGTGCACCTGGCCGCCACCCGGCCGGTGCAGCGGCTGGTGCTGCTGGTGCCCTTCGACAGCCTGGCGGCGGTGGCCCGCGGCGCCATGCCCTGGCTGCCGGTGGATCTGCTGCTGCGCGACCGCTGGGATGCGGCCGACGAGGCCCCGAAGGTGCGCGTCCCCACCACGATCGTGGCGGCGGCCTTCGATGCGGTGGTGCCCACGCGCCACGCCGAAGCCCTGCATCGCGCCTTCCCGCCCGGCGTGGCCGAGCTGGTGCTGGTTCCCGACCTCGACCACAACACGCCCATCCTCGATTCGCCGGCCTTCCGCGCTGCCCTGGCGGGACCCCGCTAAGGACTGTGACCCTCACCGGCCGCTCCTGACCGAGCTGCTTACGGTCGAAACAGTGCGATCAGGCAGGCGAGCCCCATGACCGAACTCGGCAAGTGCCCCTTCAGCGGCCACGGCGCCATGGCGGTGGCGGGCCGCGGCCCCTCCCCGCGCGACTGGTGGCCCGAGCAGCTGAACCTGGCGATCCTGCGCCAGCACTGCCCGGCCTCCAATCCGCTGGGGCCGCAGTTCGACTACGCCGAGGCCTTCCAGCAGCTCGACTACCCGGCCCTCAAGCGCGACCTGATCGCCCTGATGACCGACTCCCAGGACTGGTGGCCCGCCGACTGGGGCCACTACGGCGGCCTGTTCATCCGCATGGCCTGGCACAGCGCCGGCACCTACCGCACGGCCGACGGCCGCGGCGGCGGCGGCACCGGCAACCAGCGCTTCGCGCCGATCAACAGCTGGCCCGACAACGGCAACCTCGACAAGGCCCGCCGGCTGCTGTGGCCGATCAAGCAGAAATACGGCAACCGGATCTCCTGGGCCGACCTGATGATCCTGGCCGGCAACGCCGCCCTGGAATCGATGGGTTTCCAGACCTTCGGCTTCGGCGGCGGCCGCGCCGACATCTGGCAGCCGGAGGAGGACATCTACTGGGGCAGGGAGTCCACCTGGCTGGGCGATGAGCGCTACAGCGGCGACCGGGAACTGGAAAACCCGCTGGCGGCCGTGCAGATGGGCCTGATCTACGTGAATCCCGAGGGCCCGAACGGTGTGCCCGATCCGGTGGCGTCGGGGCGCGATGTGCGCGAGACCTTCGCCCGCATGGCGATGAACGACGAGGAGACCGTGGCCCTCACCGCCGGCGGCCACACCTTCGGCAAGGCCCACGGTGCCGGCAGCGCCGAGCTGGTGGGTGCGCCGCCGGAGGGGGCGCCCTTGGAGGAGATGGGCCTGGGCTGGCGCAACCGCCACGGCAGCGGCAAGGGGGCTGACGCCACCACCAGCGGCATCGAGGGCGCCTGGAAACCCCATCCCACCCGCTGGGACATGGGCTATTTCGACACGCTGTTCGGCTACGAGTGGGAGCTGATCAAGAGCCCCGCCGGCGCCTGGCAGTGGCAGGCCAAGGACGTGCCCGAGGAGCGCATGATCCCCGACGCCCACATCCCCGGGCTCAAGCACCCGCCGATGATGACCACGGCGGATCTGTCGCTGCGCTTCGATCCGATCTACGAGCCGATCTCGCGCCACTTCCACCAGCACCCGGAGGCCTTCGCCGACGCCTTCGCCCGCGCCTGGTTCAAGCTCACCCACCGCGACATGGGGCCCAAGACCCTCTACCTCGGCCCCGAAGTGCCGGCCGAGGAGCTGATCTGGCAGGACCCGATCCCGGCGGTCGATCACCCGCTGGTGGACGAGGCGGCCATCGCCGATCTCAAGGGGCGCGTGGCCGCCTCCGGCCTGAGCGTGGCCGAGCTGGTGGCCACCGCCTGGGCGTCCGCCTCCAGCTTCCGTGGTTCCGACAAGCGCGGCGGCGCCAACGGCGCCCGGGTGCGCCTGGCCCCCCAGAAGGACTGGGCCGTGAACCAGCCCGAGCAGCTCCAGCGGGTGCTGGGGGTGCTCGAGGGTATCCAGCAGGCGTTCAACGCCACCCGCAGCGACGGCGTGCGCGTGTCGCTGGCGGATCTGATCGTGCTGGCCGGCGGCGTGGGCGTGGAGCAGGCCGCGGCCGCGGCGGGCCAGCCGCTGGAGGTGCCCTTCAACCCGGGCCGGATGGATGCCGCCCAGGAGAAGACGGATGTGCATTCGTTCGCGGTGATGGAGCCCCAGGCCGATGGCTTCCGCAACTGGCAGAAGGGGCCGATGAGCGTGGCCGCCGAGCACCTGCTGGTCGACCGGGCCCAGCTGCTGGGGCTGAGCGCGCCGGAGATGACGGTGCTGGTGGGCGGCCTGCGGGTGCTGGGCGCCAACACCGATGGCGTGCCCCACGGGGTCTTCACCGACCGCCCCGGGGTGCTGAGCAACGACTTCTTCGTCAACCTGCTCGACATGGCCACCACCTGGAGCCCCGTCGACGACACCGGCACGCTGTTCGAGGGGCGCGATCGCCACAGCGGCGCCATGCGCTGGACCGGCACCCGGGTGGACCTGGTGTTCGGCTCCAACTCCCAGCTGCGGGCCATCGCCGAGGTGTATGCCCAGAGCGATGGTGCGCCGCGATTCGTGGGCGACTTCGTGAGCGCCTGGGTGAAGGTGATGGAGGCCGATCGCTTCGATCTGAAGCCCTGACTGGATGCGACAAAGACAGCCGCTACAACCCCGTGGCCCTGAAGCACTTGTGCCTGGCCTGGTGAATGCCAGGCGGAATCATTGGCGAGGGCTGAAGGAGAATAAATGGCTCATGCAAATGCTGAAAACTGTTGCTCTTCAAAGTCTAAATCGAAAGTTCCATTGAACACGGAAGTGCTGGCCGTGCCAAAGTCAATTGTCCTCCTGGCAACGGGGCCAAAGTTGAAATCACCATCTATCCCGGGCACATCAAACTCAACACCTGCTTCCAGAAACTTTGTCCTCAGGTCCCCACCGACGCCCAAGTCGGTCTTGTTTGACAATCTGGACTGCTGATCTAGGATGAACCTGAAATCAATATTGCCATCATTATTTGTGTCGATTGAAGACGCATTGCCGATTATGAGCTCATCGCCAATGGTGTGTTTTTGCGACGTGCCATTTTCGAATATGATCTGCCCGGTGATCTCATCGAGACTTAGGCTGAATTCCTGGATGAATCTGAGGAAGGTGCTCAAGTCGAGATCCACGGTTTCGAAGAATCCTTTGAGAGATCCGAGGCCATCTAGGAAGGAAATGTCAAACCGTTGATCAAAGGGATTCGAGAAACCTGCAGGGTTGCTACCAAACCCATTCAAATACGCGGTTATCAGCTCGTCGATGTCGACGGTCAATCCGAGGAAATTGTCACTCCCAGACCCAGACAGGGGTTCGTCTCCGGGGGGGAGTGTATCCGAAATCGATAGATCTGGCCAATTAAAACTAAGCGAAAAGAAGCCTGGCCCCAAAAACTCTGGAACTTTAATGTCAAAATCGAGATCTTCACTGTCGAGACTCAGAATCTCTGCAGACTGTTTGCCGGTGTTCAGACCACCCAGGGGAAATGTTTCATTAACATCCCCACCAAGATCCCCAAGTGGGACGTCAACCACAAGTTGCAGAAATGAACTGAATATTATATCATAAATAAAGTCAAGATCATAGCTGCCCCTCGGGCCCTGGGTGGTAAAGGCTGCATCAACCAGCTCCCTGCTGGTCTGGATTTTCAGAAAGTCGAGCGTTCGGTTATAACCCGTCTCCACCGTTATATCCTGGGTTGCCGATGCATCAATCGAGCCGCCCTCAAAGGTCAGTTTTGATTGGAAGCCGGCAGTAAAATTATAGTCAAGGCCTGCAGTTAGTGAGAGACTGCCTAATTCTCCAGCATCGACACTTCGGGTGGACCTGAATCCTGCTGGTATGCCTGCAAAGCTGCCGCCCAGGAATTCATCAGACTCGAACTTAAAGGCGTCACCATCAGACCAGATGCTCTGATCATTGGCTTCAAACTTCAGCTGCTCAACAATACTGTTGTGGTCGAAAACAATCTCAACGGGTGCGGAGGAGCCGATCTGTTGATCCCCATTCAGCTTTTCTTCAGACCATGCATCGAATGTGATGTCAAAGTCGTAGTCGCGAACGGGATCCAGGGTGAGCAGAAAATCTTTGGTGAAGGTTAGTGGCTGATCAGTTGAGCTGAACTGGCCAGGCGTGATCGTTGCTCCTTCCGGCAGGCCTCCGGGAATACTGGCCAGAATTCGGTCAATGAACTCGGACTCGTCATCATCGGTCTGGGTTGCGGTGACGCGAATGTTGATCTGGCTGACATCCACCTTCCCATTCACCTCTACTGGCAGCAGTTCCCATTCCACCAGCGGCACATCGGCGACTGGCGTGATCGGCGCAATGGTGACTGTGGCAAAATCAGTGCCGCCGTTGTTATCCTTGATGCAATAAACGAAGCTGTCTCCCAGAGTCAAGGGATCAAGCGTCGGTGAGTCTGTAAATGGTGTGTAGAGGATGGCATCGCCTGGTTCGGAGTCTGCATCCGATCCATCCACGATCTCCACCGTTCCCCACTGCGGCAGGCGCTCGAAACCATGAATGGTGAGCGTGTCGCCATCGGCATCCGTGTCGTTGGCCAGCACCTCCAGAAGAATCCCCTGAGCGGATGCTCGTGGATCGTCCAGTCCTGCAGCTCCATCCTCGAAGATGCTGTAGGTGTCATCGTTGGCATCCGGTGCCGCGGGCGCGAGGGTCGTGAGCTTGGCGGAGCCGTTGCGGCGCCCACCGATTGCGCCTGTGCTCGTGACTCTGGCCCCGAACTGGACCTGGGCGATGTCATCGAGGCTGAGTGGTGTTTCACCACTTAGAATGAAAGACGTGAACTGAATATCGTCTCCCCGGCCAATTCCAGGCCCACCAAATTCGATGCCAATATCGAATGGGCTCCTCCCACCGCCTCTCATGTTGGCCCCATTGCCGAGATCGATCACATTGCCGGTGCCGAAGTCGGTGATGTCCGTGCCTTCAACACTGAGGCCGTCCAGAGAGCTGCCAAAGTCGAAGAACAGGCCTCTTAGGTCGCCAGTGAGCCCACGATTGCCAAGTACGGTAGCCTCGAAGAAAATCTTGCCAGTATCCGAGCCTTCGCCCTCATAGGCATAGATCTCAATATCCGGACTTCTTCCATCGCCAGGGATAATGAATCGGATGCTGCGCAGGCAGTCGGTTGTCAGTGCCAGAGTCATGACAGGCAAGCAGGACTACGTGGGTAGAAACGCGTGGCGATCTGGGCTTTTGGCGTGTGACACGCTTGCAATCAGCGGTCGTCGCAATGGGCCTCAGTGCAGCGTCTTCCACTGTAAGCAGAAGAATGCATCGCAGACTAGCGCTCTGGGGCCTGATTGAGGCTGCCAATTCCGGCTCCCGTATCAATTGCTACTTGGCTGGGTTCTTATGGCTCAGGCGCATGAAGTCCTGCTGCTTGGTTTGTTTCCCAGTCCACATCATTTGCGCTCCATTCGTGCTGCACGTGCTGGCACCTCACCCAGCGCGCCTCTGCTTCCGGAATGGCGTTATGAGCCTCAAGCCATAAAAATGCCCCGCCATCGGCGGGGCCCGCAGATCTCAGAGGCAGAAGCCTGAGGCCGGCCGGATCAGCCCAGGGCCTTGGCCTTGGCCACCACGTTGTCCACGGTGAAGCCGAACTGCTCCATGCACACCGGGCCCGGCGCGGAGGCACCGAAACGGTCGATCGACACGCTGTCGCCCTCGAAGCCCAGGAACTTGTGCCAGCCGAAGCTGCAGGACGCTTCCACCACCAGGCGCTTGCGGCAGGCGGCTGGCAGTACGCTTTCGCGGTAGGCGGCATCCTGCTCCTCGAACAGCTCCACGCAGGGCATCGACACCACGCGCACGTTCCGGCCCTCGGCCCGCAGCTGGGCGGCGGCCTTGGTGCAGAGCTCCAGCTCGGTGCCGGTGCCGATCAGGATCAGGTCGGGGGCACCGTCGCTGCCCTCGAGGATGTAGCCACCCCGGGCCACGGCGGCGGCGCTGGAGCTGGCCTGGTTGGCCATCGCCTGGCGGCTGAGGATCAGGGCTGTGGGGCGGTGACGGTTGGCCACGGCCACCTGGTAGGCGCCGCTGGTCTCGTTGCCGTCGCCGGGGCGGATCACCAGCAGATTGGGCAGGGCCCGCAGGCTGGCCAGGGTCTCGATCGGCTGGTGGGTGGGGCCGTCCTCGCCCAGACCGATGGAGTCGTGGGTGAGCACGTAGATCACACCCAGTTCGCTGAGGGCCGAGAGGCGGATGGCGCCGAGCGCGTAGCCGGCGAACACCGCGAAGGTGCCGCCGTAGGGGATCAGGCCGCTGCCGTGGTAGGCGAGGCCGTTGAGGATCGAGGCCATGGCGTGCTCGCGCACGCCGAAGTGCAGGTAGCGGTTGGCCTCGGCGCCCTTCTGGAAGCTCTTCTCCCCCTTGATGTCGGTGAGGTTGGAGTGGGTGAGGTCGGCCGAACCGCCGATCAGCTCGGGCAGCTTCGGACCGATGGCATTGAGGCAGTTGTAGGAGTGCTGGCGGGTCGCCAGGCCCTTGTCCTCGGCGCTGAAGCTGGGCAGAGCCGCATCCCAGCCCTGGGGCAGCTCGCCGCGCAGCTGGCGCTCGAACTCGGCCGCCTCGGAGGGATAGCTGCGGCGGTAGTCGTCGAGCCGGTTGTTCCAGTCGGCCTCGGCGGCGGCGCCGCGGCTCACGGCCTGGCGCCAGTGGTCGTAGGCCTCCTGAGGCACCTCGAAGGGGCCATAGGTCCAGCCCAGGTTCTTGCGGGTGAGCTCGGCCTCGTCGGCCCCCAGGGCGGCACCGTGCACACCGGCGGTGTTGGCCTTGTTGGGCGAGCCGTAGCCGATCGTGGTGGTGACCTTGATGATCGAGGGACGGTCGGTGACGGCCTTGGCCTCCTCGATGGCGCGGGCGATGCCGGCGATGTCGGTGTTGCCGTCCGGCACGTGGACGGTGTGCCAGCCGTAGGCCTCGTAGCGCTTCAGCACATCCTCGGTGAACGACACATTGGTGTTGCCGTCGATCGTGATGTGGTTGTCGTCGTAGAGGGCGATCAGCTTGCCCAGGCCCAGGTGGCCGGCCAGGGAGGCGGCCTCGCCGCTCACGCCCTCCTGATTGCAGCCGTCACCCATGAGCACATAGGTGTAGTGGTCGACGATCTCGCAACCGGGCTTGTTGAAGCGGGCGGCCAGATGGGCCTCGGCCATGGCCAGACCTACGGCGTTGGCGATGCCCTGACCCAGCGGACCGGTGGTGACCTCCACCCCCGGGGTTTCGAACGTCTCCGGGTGGCCCGGGGTCTTCGAGCCCCACTGGCGGAACTGCTTGATGTCCTCCAGGGTCACCGAGTCGTAGCCGGTGAGGTGCAGCAGCGCGTACAGCAGCATGCAGCCGTGGCCGGCGGAGAGCACGAAGCGGTCGCGGTTGAACCACTTCGGGTTCTTGGGGTTGTGCCTGAGGACCTTGTCCCACAGCGCGAAGGCCATGGGGGCGCAGCCCATCGGCAGCCCCGGGTGGCCGGAATTCGACTTGTTGATCGCATCGACGGCCAGGAAGCGGATGCTGTTGACGCACAGCGCCTCCAGCTGGCCGGCGGAGGTGGTGAGGGACGGGGGAGCTGCGACCATCGTTGAGAAGCGAAGGGTGGGGGACGGGGGTCCTGCTGGGGCGCCGTTGGCGTCAGCGAACGGTTCAGGAGATCAGATCAGGTGATCGGGCCAGGTGATCCGGGCGCGGGGCCCTGGAGCGGAGGGCCGGCCGGCTGAGGGGTGGCTCAGCTCAGCCGCCGGAAGGCCAGGCAGACGTTGTGGCCTCCGAATCCAAAGGAATTGGACAGCACGACATCGAGCTTGGCTTCCCGGGCCTGGTTGGGCACGACATCCAGATCACAGGCCGGATCCGGATTGGTGTAGTTGATGGTAGGTGGCACCACCCCGTGGTTCATCGCCAGCACGGCGGCCACCGCCTCGATGCCGCCGCTGCCACCCAGCAGATGGCCCGTCATCGACTTGGTGGAGCTCACCGGGATGCGGTAGGCGTGCTCGCCCAGCGCGCTCTTGATGGCGGCGGTCTCGTTGCTGTCGTTGGCCTGGGTGCTGGTGCCGTGGGCGTTGACGTAATCCACGGCCTCCGGCTCCAGCCGGCCATCGCGCAGCGCCAGGCGCATCGCCTCGGCTCCCCCCAGCCCACCGGGGGTGGGGGAGGTCATGTGATAGGCATCACAGGTCATGCCGTAACCCACCAGCTCCGCCAGGATCCGCGCGCCCCGGGCCCTGGCGTGATCCAGGCTCTCCAGCACCAGCACACCGGCACCCTCCCCGATCACGAAGCCGTTGCGCTCGGCGTCGAAGGGGCGGCTGGCGGTGGCGGGATCGTCGTTGCGGAACGACAGGGCCTTGGCGCTGGCGAAGCCCGCCACCCCCAGGGGCGTGATCGCCGATTCGGCACCACCGCACACCATCGCGTCGGCCAGGCCGAGCTGGATCAGCCGGTAGGCGTCGCCGATGGCGTTGGAGCCGGCGGCGCAGGCGGTGGCCACGGCCGTGCTCGGACCCTGCGCCCCGAGGGCGATGGCCGCCAGGCCGGTGGCCATGTTGGGGATCATCGTCGGCACGCAGAACGGGCTGACCCGGTCGGGCCCGCGCTCGTTCAGCACCTGGGTCTGGGTCTCGGCCACCAGCAGTCCACCCACCCCGGAGCCGATGGCGGTGCCCACCCGCTGGCGGTTGGCGTCGTCGATGGTGAGGCCGGCGTCGGCCACGGCCTGCTTGGCGGCCACCACGCCGAACTGGCAGAAGCGGTCCCAGCGCTTCACTTCCTTGGGCTCCAGCCAGCCGCGGGTGTCGAAGTCCTTCACCTCGGCGGCGAAGCGGCAGGCATGGCGGCCGGCGTCGAAGAGGGTGATGGCGGCCACGCCGTTGCGCCCGCTCTTCAGGCCGTCCCAGTAACTGGCGACGTCGTTGCCGATCGGTGTGACAGCGCCGAGGCCGGTGACGACGACGCGCTGGAGACCCTCAACCATGGAGCGGCTCAGGCCTGCTTCTCTTGGATGTACTTGACGGCGTCGCCGACGGTGGCGATGCCCTCGGCCGCCTCGTCAGGGATCTCGATGTCGAAGGCCTCCTCAAGCGCCATCACCAGCTCCACGGTGTCCAGGGAGTCGGCGCCCAGATCGTTCTGGAAGTTGGACTCGGACTTCACCTCGGCGGCGTCGACGCTGAGCTGGTCGGCAACGATCGAGCGCACTTTCTCGAAGATCGCTTCCTGGGACATGGCCGCTGTGAGAGTCGAGGCACTCTACGGGTCATCCGGTCCCGTCCCCCCGACCCGGCACCGGGGCCGGGCGGCTTATGAACAAGGGTGAAGGCCTCGGCGGGCCCGCCGAACGGATCCGGGCGTGTTGGGTACCTTTGGCCCACGCCGAGTCTCAGCACCTCCGGAGTCCAGATGTCCCACGCCGTCAAGATCTACGACACCTGCATCGGCTGCACCCAGTGCGTGCGCGCCTGCCCTCTCGACGTGCTCGAGATGGTGCCCTGGGACGGCTGCAAGGCGGCTCAGATCGCCTCGTCCCCCCGCACCGAGGACTGCGTGGGCTGCAAGCGCTGCGAGACCGCCTGCCCCACCGACTTCCTGAGCATCCGCGTCTACCTGGGCGACGAGACCACCCGCTCGATGGGTCTGGCCTACTGAGGCCGGCCCCGGTCCCCCGGTCCGGCTCCCATAAGCTCAGGCCCGGCTTCCAGCCGGGCTTTTTTGCTGCCACAGCCCTATGTGCGGGATCGTTGCCCTGATCGGATCGCGGGAGGCCGCTCCCCAGCTGCTGGAGGGGCTGCGGCAGCTGGAATACCGGGGTTACGACTCGGCCGGCATCGCCACCGTGGAGGCCCGCGGCGATGACGGCGCCGGCACCCTGCACTGCCTGCGGGCCGAGGGCAAGCTGGTGAACCTGGCCGCCCGGCTGGAGAGCCTGGGGGCGCCGGGGCACTGCGGCATCGGTCACACCCGCTGGGCCACCCACGGCAAGCCGGAGGAGCGCAACGCCCATCCCCACCTCGACGGCCGTGGTGCCGTGGCGGTGGTGCAGAACGGCATCATCGAGAACCACCGCAGCCTGCGCGAGGAACTGCAGGCTCAGGGGGTGGTGTTCCGCAGCGATACCGACACCGAGGTGATTCCCCACCTGGTGGCCCGCCAGCTCCAGGACTTCAGCCGGCAGGGCCGCCGGCCTTCCGCCCAGCTGCTGCTCGAGGCCGTGCAGGCGGTGCTGCCCCTCCTCAGCGGCGCCTATGCCCTGGCGGTGGTCTGGGCCGAGGTGCCCGGAGCGCTGGTGGTGGCCCGCAAGGCCGCACCGCTGCTGATCGGCCTGGGGGAGGGGGAGTTCCTCTGCGCCAGTGACACCCCTGCCCTGGCCGGTTTCACGCGCACGATCCTGCCCCTGGAGGATGGTGAGACGGCCCTGCTCACCCCCCTGGGCATCGAGCTCTACGGAGCCGACGGCGAGCGCCGGCAGCGCAGCCCCAGCCTGCTCAGCGGCACCGAGCACGTGGCCGACAAGCGCAGCTTCCGCCACTTCATGCTCAAGGAGATCCACGAGCAGCCGGAGACGGCGGCGCTCTGGGTGGCGCGCCACCTGCCCGAGCCGCTCCCTGCCGGCAGCCCGGAACACCCCGGTGATCAGTCCCTGGTGGCCCTGCCGCTGGATGAGTCGGTGTTCAGCGGTGTCGAGAGAATCCAGGTGCTGGCCTGCGGCACCAGCCGCCATGCCGCCCAGGTGGGCGCCTATCTGCTCGAGCAGCTGGCCGGCATCCCCACCTCCGTGCATTACGCCAGCGAGTTCCGCTACGCGCCGCCGCCGCTGGCGCCGCACACCCTCACCATCGGCGTCACCCAGTCCGGCGAGACCGCCGACACCCTGGCCGCGCTGGCGATGGAGCAGGAACGCCGCCAGATGGTGGCGGATCCCGCCTATGCGCCCCGCCTGCTGGGCATCACCAACCGCCCGGAGAGCTCCCTGGGCCGGCTGGTGCCCCATGTGCTCGACATCGGCGCCGGCATCGAGGTGGGCGTCGCCGCCACCAAGACCTTCCTGGGCCAGCTGCTGGCCTTCTACGGCCTGGCGCTGGCCTTCGCCGAGCGCCGGATGGGGCAGCAGGCTGGATTCGGGCAGGGCGGGGGCACGATCACCCGCGAGCGGCTGCAGGCGCTGGTGGCGGAGCTGCGGGCGATGCCCGAGCGCCTGCGCCAGCTGGTGCTGGACCACGACCAGCGCAGTGAGGCCCTGGCCCATCAGTTCGAGAGCACCCAGGACGTGATCTTTCTGGGCCGGGGGATCAACTTCCCGATCGCCCTCGAGGGCGCCCTCAAGCTCAAGGAGATCAGCTACATCCACGCCGAGGGCTACCCGGCCGGTGAGATGAAGCACGGGCCCATCGCCCTGCTCGATGCCCGGGTGCCGGTGGTCTCGATCGCGGTGCCGGGCACGGTGTTCGAGAAGGTGCTCAGCAACGCCCAGGAGGCCAAGGCCCGTGATGCCCAGCTGATCGGCGTCGCCCCCGCCTGCGCCGACACGGAGATCTTCGACGTGCTGCTGCCGGTGCCGGAGGTGGACGAACTGCTCAGCCCCCTGCTCACCGTGATCCCGATGCAGCTGCTCAGCTATCACATCGCCGCCCACCGCGGTCTGGATGTGGATCAGCCGCGCAACCTGGCCAAGAGCGTCACCGTCGAGTAGAGCCGGGAGTGGTTCACCTCGAGGACCGTCCGCCGGTCAGCCCACCGTCGCCTGCGAGCGCTGGGGTGGGCCGCTGTGGCTGGCATCGCTGCGGCCGTAGCGGTCCTCGAAGCGCACGATGTCGTCCTCGCCCAGGTAGGAGCCGCTCTGCACCTCGATCATCTCCATCGGGATGCGGCCGGGGTTGCTGAGCCGGTGGCGCGAGCCCAGGGGGATGTAGGTGCTCTGGTTCTCGCTCAGCAGCTCCTGGCTGCCGTCCTTCTCCACCAGGGCCGTGCCCTGCACCACCACCCAGTGCTCGGCGCGGTGGTGGTGCATCTGCAGCGACAGGCTGGCGCCGGGGTTGACCACGATCTTCTTCACCTGCCAGCGCTCCCCCTCCACCACGCCGTCGTAGCTGCCCCAGGGCCGATAGATCTTGCGGTGGGCGCGGCTCTCGCGCGCCCCGGCCTCCTCCAGCAGTCCCACCACGGTCTTCACGTCCTGGGCCCGGTCGCGGTGGGCCACCAGCACCACGTCGTCGGTCTCCACCACTACCAGATCCTCCACGCCCAGCCCCACCACCAGCCGGTGCTCGCTGCGCAGATAGCAGTTGCGCGAGGCCTGGCTGATCACCCGCCCGCGCAGGACGTTGCCGGCCGCGTCCTGATCGGCCGTCTCCCAGAGGGCGCTCCAGCTGCCCACGTCGCTCCAGCCCGCCTGCAGCGGCAGCACGCTGCCCAGGGCGGTCTTCTCCATCACCGCCACATCGATGGCCACGCTGGGGCAGCCGGCGAAGGACTCCCGCTCCAGCCGCAGGAAGTCCAGGTCGGCGGCGTCGTGCTCCAGGGCGGCGCGGCAGGCGCTCACCACCTCCGGCGCCAGCCGCTCCAGTTCGGCCAGCACGGCACTGGCGCGGAACAGGAACATGCCGCTGTTCCAGGTGAAGCGGCCGGTGGCCAGGAAGGCCTCGGCGGTGGCGCGGTCGGGCTTCTCCACGAAGCGGGCGATCGACACCGGGCGTGGCGGTGCGCCGGCCTCCTGGATCAGCGGTTCGGCCGCCTCGATGTAGCCGTAGCCGGTCTCGGGGGCGGTGGGCACGATTCCGAAGGTCACCAGCCGGCCCGCCGCCGCCGCCTCCAGGCCGGCGCTCACGGTCTGGCGGAAGCGTCCGGCGTCGCGGATCACATGGTCGGCGGCCAGCACCAGCAGCAGCGGGTCCTCGCCCTTGGCCGTGGCCTGCAACGCCGCCACCGCCACCGCCGGGGCGGTGTTGCGGCCGATCGGCTCCAGCAGGATGCCGGCCGGTTCCACGCCGATCTGGCGCATCTGCTCGGCCACGATGAAGCGGTGGTCCTCGTTGCAGATCAGCAGCGGCGGCGCCAGGCCCGGCAGGCCGTCGAGGCGCTGCTGGGTCTGCTGCAGCAGGGTCTCCTCGCCGTCACCGGCCAGGGCCCAGTACTGCTTGGGGTAGCTGGCGCGCGAGAGCGGCCACAGCCGGGTGCCCGTGCCGCCGCAGAGGATCACCGGCACCAGGGGGGTGGGAGCCCCGCTGCCGGAAGCCGTGGTGCTGGAGGCCATGGGGCGCGCGGACGGAGCGGCGCCTCCATTCAAGGCCAGCCCGCCAGGCCTGACCAACCCGCCAAACCTGACCAGCCCGACCGCGGCGACCGCGCCGGTTCAGAGCTCCAGCAGCCCCGGCGGCGGGGTGATGCCGATCCAGCCCTGCTCAAGGTGCACCTCCGGCACGATCGGCTGCACGAAGGGGATCAGCACCCGCCGCTCACCGATCGCCACCTCCAGCAGGTCGTTGCCGGCGTGCAGCAGGTCGGTCACCCTGCCCAGCACCGCACCGTTCTCCAGCAGACGCACCTCCAGGCCCACCAGATCGAGCAGGTGGAACTCACCCTTGGCCAGGCGCGGCCGGTCGCCGGCCGCCACCAGCAGCTCCTCGCCCACCAGCGCCTCGGCGCCGGTGCGGTTGTCGACGCCTTCCAGACGCACCACGAACAGCTCCCTGCCCGGCAGCGGGCGGCCTCCGAGCAGCTGCACGACGTGCGGTTCGCCCCCCGGTCTGCGCAGCCAGCGCCGGCCCGCGCGGGTGAAGCGTTCGGGAAAATCGCTAAGAGGCAGCACCCGCAGCTCGCCCCTGAGCCCCTGGGGGGCCACCAGACGCCCCACCACCAGCAGGTCGTCGCTCTGCCGTGCCTCCGTCATGCCCTGGGCGCGTCGCCGGACCCCGATAATGGCGCCACGCCCGCACCCCAGCCTCCGCCAGCCATGGCCGTTCTGCCGATCCTCCCCGGCGCCACCGTGGTGGTGCGCGACGTGCGCTCGATCTACAACGGCTACCGGGGCTTCGTGCAGCGCATCAGCGGCAGCCGGGCCGCCGTGCTGTTCGAGGGCGGCAACTGGGACAAGCTGGTGACCATGCCCCTCAGCACCCTGGAGCAGGTCTGAGCTCCGCCAGCAGCGCCCGGGCCGCCTCCTGCTCGGCCGCCCGCCGCGAGGGTCCCGACCCCTCCGCCCGGCGGGGTTCGGCGCCGGCCTCCAGCGCCAGCTCGGCCAGGCACTGAAAACGCTCCGGGTGGCCGTGGACCGGATGCAGCTCCCGGCAGCGGTAGCTGGGCAGCCCCAGCCCCCGGCCCTGGCTCCACTCCTGGAGGGCGGATTTCCAGTTGTGGCGGTGGGGGTCGGCGAGCAGCTCGGCGCTGCTGCGCTGCCAGTGCGGCGTGAGCCAGCGGTGCACCGGCTCGAGGCCGCCGGCAGCCCCGCCCCACACCTCATAGAGGGCACCGATCAGGGCTTCACAGAGTTCGGCGCGCACCGTCGCCCGCCCGGCCCGGTCGCCGGCGGCCATCGGGCCGATCCGCCACACCCGCTCGATGCCGCAGCGCTCCCCCAGCTCGCCCAGCCAGCGGTCGCTCACCAGCTGGGCGCGCAGGGCCGAACGGCGCCCCACCGCCAGGCCGGCGTGATGGCGTTCCAGGTATTCCGAGGCGGCCAGGCGCAGCACGGCATCACCGAGGAACTCCAGCCGCTCGTGGTTGCGCCGCTGGCGCGCGGAGGTGTGGGTGAGGGCTTCCTCCACCGGCGCCAGATCGCGCTCACCCGGCTCCACACCCAGGTCGCGCAGGAAACGCAGCAGCTGCTGCCGGCGGTCGCTCATCAAGGGAAGGGGGTGAAAGCAGGACGTAAGCCGGGTTCTGTTCTCCTGCTCTCCGGCCGGGGCCGGAGAGAGGGGGTGATCATCTGTCTGGGACCGCCGTCACCGGCGGCCTCGAGCGGCGCGCTTGTGGCGGGACGGGTGTCATGGCCAACCGTTGTCCCTGGGCCTTGCTCCCGGCCGGGGTTTACCGAGCCAGCACCTCTCGATGCTGCTGGTGCGCTCTTACCGCACCTTTGCACCCTTGCCTGTGCAGGGGGCGAGCCCCTGCCATCGGCGGTGTGTTTCTGTGGCACTCTCCTCACGGTCACCCGCACTGGGCGTTACCCAGCAGGCCTGGCCATTGGGGAGCCCGGACTTTCCTCAACCAGGCGGGCTGACGGTCCGAAGACCGCCGGCCCCCCGATCGCGATCACCTCGCCTGCTTTCAGGGCCATCATCGCTGCCGCCGGGACCAGCCCTGCCGCGCCGGTGCTGGCGGATCACGGTGCTGGCGGATCACGGTGCTGGCGGATGGCGGTGGTGGCGGATAATGGCCGGACGGTGGGCGTGCGCTCAGCCGTGGGGCTGTAGCTCAGCCGGATAGAGCGACGGTTTCCTAAACCGTAGGTCGTGGGTTCGAGTCCCGCCAGCCCCGTCATCTGCAGGCTCCTTTCGCCATGCCCCTGCTCAGCGTGCGCACCTCCGCTCCGCTGCCGGCGACCGCCGAGCTCGATGGCCTGCTGCGGGAACTCTCCGGCCGCGTCGCCAGCCACCTGGGCAAGCCGGAGGCCTATGTGATGACGGCATGCGAGGGGGGCGTGGCGATGACCTTCGCCGGCAGCGGCGCCAAGCCGGTGGCCTACCTGGAGCTCAAGAGCGTGGGCCGGCTGTCGCCCCAGACCACCGCCGCCCTGAGCGCCGATCTCTGCGGCCTGATCGAGGAGCGGCTGGGCGTGCCGGCGGATCGCACCTACATCGAATTCGCCGCCGCCGAGGGCTACCTCTGGGGCTGGAACCGGCGGACGTTCGCCTGACGCCGGGCTGGGGCCGCCGCCACCGCTGTGTCCATGCGCCCAGTGCACGCGCCGTGGAACATTCCATCTCGGACCGTAGCAAGCACTACCACTGGTGCCCTGGGGAACTCTGCGCACTGCCGCTAGCGTGGACCCAGTCGCCACACCGCGATGACCCAGCTGCACGAGCTGCGTCTGCGCCTGCTGGTTCAGCAGGAAACCCAGCGGATTCTCGACACCCAGCCCGAGGAACTCGACCTCTCGGTGGTGCAGGCCCGCTGCCTCTGCTGGCTGGCCCTGCTGATCGAAGCCCATGAGGACCAGGCCGCCGACGCCGAGCGCCGCGGTGACACCGAACAGGCCATGGGCTGGTTCGCCGATTCGATGCGCCTGCGCGACGTGATCAACGTGGTGACCTCGATCGAGATTCCCCTGCCGGCGTCCGCCGACGAATCCGAGGAGTCCGGCGAAGCCGATGCCGCCGCCTGAGCCTGAGCCGGCCGGCCCTGAACTTTCGGCTCGGTGCCATGATGGGGGTTGATGCAGATAGGGAACGCGGTGCCCGAAGAGCCCTGCCAGTGCCCTGATTGCCAGCGGTTCTATCGGGAACACGACCGATTGATCCGCGAAAATCCCACCCTGCGGCAGCAGCAGGAGCTGAACTGGGCTGCCCTGCAGTCCTTCCGCACCCTGGCCGGTCGGGTGATGGAGGATCTGCAGAAGCAGCAGGACGCCAGTGAGGCCCAGGCTCAGGCCCTGCCGGCCGGTGCGGCCCCGGCCGAACCTGACCCTCTGCAGCAGGCTCTGGCGGATCTGGAGAACATCAACGCCCACCTGTTCTCGATCGAGGTGCTGATGGAGCGGATCTTCGACGTGCGTGTGCCCGAGGAGGTGGAGCAGAAGTTCCGCGAGCTCGCCGGCGAGCTCGCCCCCGATCCCCTCAACGCCGACCGCCTGCGCCTGAACCGCCTGCTGCACCAGACCCCGGATCTGCCTGACCGGGGCTGAGTCCCCTCCCGCTCACTCCATCTCGCAGCTGATCGTCACGGGGTAGGGCTGGGCACCCCAGATGCGCTCGGCGTACTCGCGGATCGAGCGGTCGGAGGAGAAGAAGCCGGTGCGGGCCGTGTTCAGCACGGCCATCCGGTTCCAGCGGCGGCGGTCGCTCCAGGCCTGGTTCACGTCCTGCTGGGCGCGCTGGTAGTCCTGGAAATCGGCCAGCACGAAGTACGGATCCTGGCCGGTGAGGTTCTGCAGCAGCGGCCGGAACAGATCGCCGTCCCCCTCACTGAAGTGCCCCTGCTCGATCAGGCGCAGCACCTCGCCCAGCTCCGGGATCGAGCCGATCCGCTCCCAGGGCCGGTAGCCCTCGGCGCGCAGGGCGGCGATCTCCTCGGTGGTGAGCCCGAACAGGAAGAAGTTGTCGGCGCCCACCTGCTCGCGGATCTCCACATTGGCGCCATCGAGGGTGCCGATGGTGAGGGCGCCGTTCATGGCGAACTTCATGTTGCCGGTGCCAGAGGCCTCCTTGCCGGCGGTGGAGATCTGCTCGGAGAGGTCGGCGGCCGGATACACCTTCTCGCCCAGCTTGACGCTGTAGTCGGGCAGGAAGATCACCCGCAGCCGCCCGTCCATGTCGGGATCGGCGTTCACCGTGTCGGCGATGCCGTTGATGAAGCGGATGATCAGCTTGGCCATGTAGTAGCCGGGTGCCGCCTTGCCGCCGAAGATCACCGTGCGGGGCGGCAGATCGTCACCGGCGCCGCTCTTGATGCGCAGGTAGTGGGCAATCACCTGCAGGGCGCTGAGGTGCTGACGCTTGTATTCGTGGATGCGCTTCACCTGCACGTCGAACAGCGACGCCGGATCTACCGCCACACCGGTGTGGTTGCGGATGTAGTGGCTGAGCTGGGTCTTCACCGCCAGCTTGGTCTCGCCCCAGCGCTCCAGGAAGCTGGCGTCGTCGGCATGGGCCTCCAGCTGGCGCAGCTGCTCGAGATCCTTCACCCAGCCGTCGCCGATGGTGTCGCTGATCAGGCGCGAGAGGCGGGGATTGGCCAGGGCCAGCCAGCGCCGCGGCGTGACGCCGTTGGTGACGTTGGTGAACTTCTCCGGCCACAGGGCGGCGAAGTCGCTGAACAGATCACGCCTCACCAGATCGCTGTGCAGGGCCGCCACCCCGTTCACGTGGTGGGAGCCGATCGTGGCCAGGTGGGCCATGCGCACCGCCCGGGCCCCCTCCTCATCGATGATCGACACCCGGCGCAGCACCCCTTCGTCGCCGGGGTGGCGCACCCGCACCTGCTGCAGGAAGCGGCGGTTGATCTCGAAGATGATTTCCAGGTGGCGGGGCAGCAGCGCGCCGAACAGGTCCACCCCCCACTTCTCCAGCGCCTCCGGCAGCAGGGTGTGGTTGGTGTAGGCCAGCGAGGCGGTGGTGATCGCCCAGGCGTCCTCCCAGTCGAGCAGCTTCTCGTCCAGCAGCAGCCGCATCAGCTCGGCCACGGCGATCGAGGGGTGGGTGTCGTTGAGCTGCACGGCCCAGTGCTCGGGGAACTCCTGCACCGGAATGCCGCGGGCGTCGAGGCTGCGGATCATGTCCTGCAGCGAACAGCTCACGAAGAAGTGCTGCTGCTTGAGCCGCAGCCGCCGGCCCTCGTCGGTGCCGTCGTTGGGGTAGAGCACCTTGGAGAGGGTCTCGCTGCCCACCTTCTCCTCCACGGCGCCGTAGTAATCGCCGATGTTGAAGGCGTAGAAGTCAAAGCTCTCGGTGGCGTCGGCGCGCCAGAGGCGCAGGCGGTCGCAGGTGTTCACCCGGTAGCCCAGCACCGGCACGTCGTGGGGCACGCCGATGGCGTGTTCCTCGGGAATCCAGCGGCTGCGCAGCACGTCGCGCTCATCGCGGTAGGTCTCGGTGCGTCCTCCGAAGCCCACGAAACAGGCCTGATCGGGCTGGGGCAGCTCCCAGGGCCAGCCGCCCTTGAGCCACTTGTCGGTGATCTCCACCTGCCAGCCGTCGCGGATCAGCTGGTCGAAGATGCCGAATTCGTAGCGGATGCCGTAACCGGTGGCGGGGATCTCCAGGGAGGCCAGCGATTCCAGGAAGCAGGCCGCCAGCCGGCCGAGGCCGCCGTTGCCCAGCCCCGGCTCCTCCTCCACGTCGAGGATCTCGCCCAGATCCTGGATGCCGAAGCCCTTGAGGGCTTCGGCCGCCGCCTCCTGGATGCCGAGCATCAGCAGGTTGTTGCCCAGCTGGGGGCCGATCAGGAACTCCGCCGACAGGTAGGCCACCACCCGGGTGGGGGTCTTGCGCAGGGCCTCGAGACCGGCCAGGTAACGGGTCATCAGACGGTCGCGCACCGCATAGCTCAGGGCCATGTAGAGGTCATGGCGGCTGGCGGTGGGGGCGAGCTTGCCGAGCGTGTAGAAGAGGTGCTCGGTCATGCCGTCGAACACGTCGGCGGCGGTAAGGCCGCTGCGGTGGGGATCGGCGTAGCACCCGGGCGTGGGCAGGCGCAGGTTGGCGGGCCGGCCCGTGGGAAGTGCCTGGGGTTGGGTCGGAGTCGCCTGCGCCATGCCAGATCTGCAATTTTCCGACCGTAGCGATGGTTGCCATCGCCGAACCCCTGGAGCGATTAGGGATCAGCAACCGAACACCGGCGCCCGCCCCTAGGGTCAGCCCCGCCAGCGGCCCAGCGGCCCCGCGTCGGTTCCGGCCGCCATCCCCGCCAGCCCCCAATCCATGCCAGTGCCCTTGGCCCAGATGCTCGGTCCTGCCCTGCCCCACCCTGGGCTGCCCCTGCCGCCGCTGCTTCTGGAGGTGGGCAGCCATCAGCTGGAGGTGACGGAAACCCTCATCGCCGTGGGTGAGTTCCTGGTGATCTTCGTGGCCGCCCGCCTCCTGGCCGAGTTGCTGGTGCGCATCCAGCTGCCCTCCATCCTCGGAGAACTGGTGGCCGGCGTGCTGATCGGCGTGTCCGGGCTGCACCTGATCGTGCCCCCCGAAACCCAGGCCCAGCTCAGCGCTGGCCTGCTCGGCCTGGTGGGATCCCTGGCGGAGGTCACCCCGGAAACCGTGCAGGAGGTGTACAGCGAAACCTTCTCCAATCTCCAGGCCGTGTCGCAGATCGGCCTGTTCGCGCTGCTCTTCCTCACCGGCCTGGAAAGCGAGCTGGACGAGCTGGTGGCCGTTGGACTGCAGGCCACCACCGTGGCGGTGACGGGGGTGGTGCTGCCCTTCGCCCTCGGCACCGCCGGTCTCTACTACCTCTTCCACGTGCCGCTGATTCCGGCGATCTTCGCCGGAGCGGCGATGACCGCCACCTCCATCGGCATCACCGCCAGCGTGTTCGGAGAGCTCAAGTTCCTCAAGACCCGCGAGGGGCAGACCGTGATCGGCGCCGCCGTGCTCGATGACATCCTCGGCATCGTCATCCTGGCGGTGGTGGTGAGCCTGGCCGGTGGCGCCGGCTTCACCATCGGGCCGATCCTCAAGCTGGTGGCCGCCGCCGGCGTGTTCGTGGCCGCGGCCCTCTTCCTGAGCCGCACCGCCGCGCCGGGTTTCGACTGGCTGCTCGATCGCCTCAAGGCTCCCGGCGAGGTGGTGGTGGCCTCGTTCGTGATCCTCTGCCTGAGCTGCTTCGCGGCTCAGGCCATCGGCCTGGAGGCGGCCCTGGGGGCCTTCGCCGCCGGCCTGATCCTCAGCTCCTCCAAGCACACCCACGCCATCGATGCGGCGCTCAAGCCCCTGGTGGCCCTGTTCGCCACGATCTTCTTCGTGCTGATCGGCACCGGCATGGACCTGGGGGTGCTCAACCCCTTCAATCCCGACAACAAGGAGGGGCTGATCATCGCCGGCTTCCTGCTCACCGTGGCCATCGTCGGCAAGATCGCCGCCGGCTGGAGCTACGTGAGCAAGGAGAAGACCAACCGGCTGGTGGTGGGTCTGGGGATGATGCCCCGCGGTGAGGTGGGCCTGATCTTCCTGGGCCTCGGCACCCAGGCCGGCCTGCTCACCAAGCCCCTGGAGGCGGCGATCCTGCTGATGGTGATCGGCACCACCTTCCTGGCGCCGATCCTGCTACGTGTGGTGCTGCGCGGCAGCAGCGGAGGCCCCGACCTTGACCCCCTCGCCGAAATCCCCACCTGAGCCACTGCCCGACGCCCCGATTGCCGATCCCCTGCCTCCTGCAGCCAACACCCCTGCCCTGCTGGAGCTGCCGCGGCGCTGGGGCCTGAGCTGGGGCGGCTGGTTGGACAACCGCCGCGGCGAGTGGTGGCTGCTGGCCCAGCTGCTCCTGATCACGGCCCACCTGCTGCCGGCCTGGCCGGCGCCGGGTTCCTGGGGGTATGCCTGGCCCCTGCCCCTGGCTCTCAGTGGTGCCGTGCTGCTGGTGCTGGGCCTGGTCCTCGCCCTGCGGGCCTTCCTGCGCCTGGGCTCCAGCCTCACCCCCCTGCCGGAGCCGATGGCGGACGCGGCGCTGGTGATCTCCGGTCCCTACGCCCGCTGCCGCCATCCGCTCTACCAGGCGGTGCTGGTCTGCTCGCTGGGCATGGCCCTGGCCCTGGGCAGCCTGCTGCACCTGGCCCTGCTGCTCGCCCTGGTGGGGGTGCTGGGGGGCAAGGCCCGGCGCGAGGAGCGCGCCCTGGAGCGCCTGCATCCCGATTACGCCGCCTACCGCAGCCGCACGCCGGCGATCATTCCCCGCTGTCCCTGGCTTGACTGGCGAGCGCTGTGAAGGCGCCCCAGCCGGCGGCGATCAGCCCCAGGCTGCTGGCCCAGCCGGGCCCCAGCGCCCAGCTCAGGGCCAGGTTGGCGATCGCCCCCACCGCCAGGGCCAGCAGCAGGCTGCCGGCCACCAGCACCAGCTGCTGCACCGGTTCGGGCAGGCTGCCGGCCGCCAGCGCCGCCTCCAGCCGTGCCAGCGGCAGGCTCAGGGGCAGATAGAGCGCCAGCGCCCAGAAGGCAGTGCCGGGCAGCAGCGGAATCCAGTGGGGCACAAGCATGCGGGCACGGGGTGGATCGCGCAGCGGAACCGGCTCCGGTGCGTGCTCCCTAGCATCGACCACCCCCCGCAACACCGTGGTGAGTGCCGCGATCCGCGTCGAACCCTGGCAGCACCTCGGCCACGCCGTGCATGCCGTGACCGCCACTCCGGAGCATCCGCAGGGCCCGGCGCTGCTGCTGGTGCACGGCTTCGGGGCCTCCACCGACCACTGGCGCCACAACCTGCCGGTGCTGGCCGGCCGCCACGAGGTGCACGCCATCGATCTGCTCGGTTTCGGGCGCAGCGCCAAGCCCGCCGGCCTCGGCTACGGCGGTGCCCTCTGGCGTGACCAGCTGGCCGCCTACGTGGCCGAGCGCATCGGCCGGCCCACGGTGCTGATGGGCAATTCCCTCGGCGGCTTCGCCTCCCTGGCGGCCGGTGCGGCCCTGGGCCACCAGGCGGCCGGCGTGGTGCTGCTCAATGCCGCCGGGCCCTTCAGCGACGAGCAGGCGCCGCCGCAGGGCTGGGGCGCCATCGCCCGCCAGACCATCGGCGCTGCACTGCTGCGCAGCCCGGTGCTCCAGCGGCTGCTGTTCGAGAACCTGCGCCGGCCGGCCACCATCCGCCGCACCCTCAATCAGGTGTACGTCGACCGCACCAACGTCGATGAGGAGCTGGTGGAGGCGATCCGGCGGCCCTCGCTGGATCCGGGGGCCTTCGGGGTGTTCCGCACCGTGTTCGACATCCCCCGCGGCCAGCCCCTCGATGAGCTGTTCGCCCAGCTCACCTGCCCGCTGCTGCTGCTCTGGGGCATCTGCGACCCCTGGATCAACGCCGCCGGCCGCCGCGCCGCCTTCCAGCGGCACGCACCGGCCGCCACCACCGAGGTGGTGCTGGAGGCCGGCCACTGCCCCCACGACGAGGTGCCGGAGCAGGTCAATGCCGCCCTGCTGGCGTGGCTGGCCGGGCTGAGCGGGGCTAGGGCGGAGGCTGAACCCCCGGCAGCCGCCCCCGTGCCAGCTGTTGCTTCGGATCGAACTGCCGCTTGACGGTCTCGATCAGCGGCCGCGAGGGCGCATCCAGCCAGGCCGGGATGGCGGTCGCCGCCGGCCCCGGCGGCTGGCGCAGCACGGTGAGGTGGCCGCCCAGTTCACGGCAGCGGCGCCGCAGGGCCTCCACCCGGTAGGCGGGCAGCTGGGCCGCGCTGCCCCAGATGTCACCCAGGCCGCTGCCGGCGCCGATCACGGCGCTCGCGCCGTCAAGCTCGCGGGCCCGCAGCAGTTCGTCCGTGCGGCGGGGGGGCACGCCGGCCCGCAGCAGCCAGGCGGGTCGGGGGGCGGATGATCCCCGGCCCAGCTCCAGGTGGGCCTCGAGCCGTTCGGGGTCCAGCACCTCGGTGCGCACCCCGGCCTGGTCCGCCTGCTGGCGGATGCAGGCGACCTGCTCCTCGAGGGTCTGGGGACTGATGCTGGCCAGGCTGACCAGCAGCGCCTCGGCCCCGGCAGCGTCCGCCGCGTCCGGCAGGGTGCGGCGGTGCCAGTCGATGCGCTCGGGGCTGAGGCTGGAGCCGAGCAGCCAGCGGGCCAGGGGCTGAAGCTGCTGCAGGGGCCCGTGCAGCCAGAGGCCGCGGCGCTGGGGCGGCAGCGGCTGGGTGCGCAGGGTCACCTCGGTGATCAGCGCCAGCGACCCCCAGCTGCCGCACAGCAGCCGCATCAGGTCGTAGCCGGCCACGTTCTTCACCACCTTGCCGCCGGCGCGGGCGGCGGTGCCGTCCGCCCGCAGCAGGCCGATGCCGATCAGCTGGTCGCGCACGCCCAGATGGCGCTGGCGGTACCCGCCGGCCAGGCCCCGGGCGACGAGCCCGCCCACCGTGCCCGCGCCCAGGGCGTTCCCGCCGCCGGTCGCCGGCGCCTCGGCGGTGCCCCAGGGCCAGTCCAGGGTGAGCCACTGCCGGTGGCGTGCCAGTTCCTGCTGCAACACCACCAGTGGCGTGCCGGTCTGCACCGTGACGGTGAAGTCGCCGGGGTTGTGCTCGACGATCCGATCCAGCCGGGCGGTGCTCAGCGCCAGCGGCGCGCTCCGCCCCGGACCCGGCTGAACCGGCGGCCCCCACTCCAGCCGGCTGCCGCTGCCGGCCGGCAGCCAGGGGGTGGCCTGCCGGTGCAGATCCCGCACCAGCTCCTGCAGCTCGTGGGGCTCAGGGCGCATCACGGCACGATGGTGCCATGGCCGCCGTTCCCCTCAAGATCGTCGTCTTCGATGACGACCCCACCGGCTCCCAGACCCTCCACAGCTGCCCGCTGCTGCTGCGCTGGGATGCCGCCAGCCTGCGCGCCGCTCTGGCCCACCCCTCGCCGTTCCTGTTCCTGCTGGCCAACACCCGCGCCCTCGACCCGCCGGCGGCCGCGGCGCGGGTGCGGGAGATCTGCCGGGCCCTGGGACCCGCCCTGGCGGAGGCCCGGGCCGCGGGCCTGGTGGAGCGCTGGCTGCTGGTGAGCCGCGGCGATTCCACCCTGCGCAGCCACTTTCCGCTGGAGCTGGAGGCGATCGCCGCCGAGCTGGCTGGGCCCGAGGGCTTCGATGCCACCCTGCTGGTGCCGGCCTTTCTGCCCGGCGGCCGCACCACCCGCGACGGCGTGCACCGCCTGCACGGCGAGCCGGTGCACACCACCGCCTTCGCCCGCGACCGGCTGCTGGGCTACCGCAGCAGCTATCTGCCCGCCTGGGTGGAGGAGAAGAGCGGCGGGCGCATCCCGGCGGCCGCGGTGGAGCGCATCGGCCTGGCGGAGCTGGATGCCGCCGCCGCCGAGCTGGCCGAAGGCGGCGCTGGTCGCGATGGCGATGGAGGCGCCGGCTGGCGTGCCCTCTGCGCCCGGCTGGCGGCGCTGGAGGATAACCGCTGTGTGGCGGTGGACGCCGAACGGCCGCAGCAGCTGGCGGCCCTGGGCGCCGCCGTGCGGGAGCTCACGGCGCCGGTCGGCGCCCCGTGGCGGGGCCGGCCGCGGCGGTTCCTGTTCCAGTCGGCGGCCAGCCTGCTCAACGCCCTGGCACCGATCGGCGCCCAGCCCCTGGACCCACCGGCCCTGGCGGGACTGCGCCGGCGTGACCCTGACGGGGCACCGCTGCCCGGCCTGGTGCTGGTGGGCTCCCATGTGCCCTTGGCCGATGCCCAGCTGGCGGCCCTGCTGGCGGAGCCCGGCTGCGCCGGCATCGAAGTCGAGGTGGCGAAGCTGGCCCGGGTGCTCGAGGGTCCGGTGCCAGATGCGCTGCTGGCCTCGCTGGAGCGCGGCTGGCTGCAGCGGCTGGAGGCGCAGCTGGCCGCCGGTCGCACGCCGGTGCTGTTCACCAGCCGGGGGGAGATCCACTGCCGCTCGGCCGGCGAACGCCGGCGGCTGGGGCTGGAGCTGGCGGGGCTGATGGCGCGGCTGGCCGCTGCCCTGGCGCCTCGCCTGGGCTATCTGATCAGCAAGGGCGGGATCACCACCCACACCCTGCTGGCCGAGGGCCTCGGGGCGGCCTGGGTGGAGCTGCAGGGCCAGATCCTGCCGGGGCTTTCCCTGGTGCGGCTGCCCGGGGATGGCGTCACGGGGACCCCGGAGCTGGCGGCTCTGCCGGTGGTCACCTTCCCCGGCAACCTGGGCGAGCCGGACACCCTGCGGCGTGCCTGGGAGTTGATGGAGTTCAGAGCCGGATCGGCTCCAGCGGCCGGCAGTGCCAGCCCCCGCCGCCCTGCTCCGCCACCAGGGGGGTGAGGCTGAAGCGCGGCGGTGTGCCGGCGTGCACATCCACCCGCAGGCCGGAGTAGATCCGGCGCAGCCCGGCGCCGTGGCCGTGGCGGCCGTGGAAGACGCGGGAGCGCGCCAGCGGGGTGCCGTCGTCAGCGCTGAGGATCGGCCCTTCCGGACGCTGGCGGCGCAGGCTGTAGCCGCTGCCGCCGCACACCACCCAGGGGATGCCGGCGTCGCCGTGGCCGCTGTCGCCCACCTCCACCACCTCCAGGCAGTGGGCGTGGCCGGCGAAGGCCAGGTCCAGCAGCGGCCGGTTGCCGGGTCGCTCCCCCAGGCGGGCGGCCACCCGGTCGAGCACCTGCTGCAGCTGGCGGCGCACCGCCAGGGTCTGGCCCTGGCTCCACTTGCTGGCCTCGGTGACCCAGGGGGGGTGGTGGAGCACCAGCAGCCGCCCGCGCACCGCCGGATTGCGCCAGGACGCCACCAGTTCCCGCTCGAACCAGGCCAGCTGCTCAGCGTCCAGCTGCGGCCGGCGGCCGGCCCGGGCGGCGGCGGCGCTGGCCCGTTGCTTGTCGATGTCGCGGATGCGCTCCTCCAGTTCCTCCACCCGGCCGAGGGCATCGGCACGGCTGTCATCCGCCTGGTCGTCGTGGCGTCCCGCCAGCCACTCGCCCCCCAGCTCGCGCAGCAGGACCACCTGCTCGGCCTCCAGAGCCTGGCGCTGCCACAGCAGGCCCTGGCCTTCGGCCGGGGCGTTGGCCTCGGCGAGGGGATCGTTGAAGGTGTTGGAGTCGAGGGCGAACAGATCGATGCCCGCCCAGCGGCTGGCGTAGTAGCGGTTGGGCAGGCGGGTGTAGCGGCCGGGGCGGTAGAGCAGGGCGCGCTGCCCATGGGGGCCGTCCACTGGAGCCGTGCGCGTGGCCGCCAGGTGGGCCGCCAGGCGGGCCTCCGGCACCGCCGCCAGCCCGTCCATGAAGGCCTCGCTCCAGGCCCCGCCGCAGAAGGAGCCGTGCCAGCCCACATCGAGGTTGAACCAGGGCCGCAGCAGGCGGCGCGGCAGGGCCGTGAGCAGCGACAGCAGCGCCAGGGGCAGGGGCAGGTCGTAGTAGTCGTGGTTGCCCAGCACCGGCAGGAAAGGCCGCCGGAACACCAGCCCGTCGTGGCGCAGCCGGCGCCAGTGCTCCCCCTCCACCAGCCATTCGCGGTAGGGGCGGATGAAGTTGCGGCGGTACTGCTCGCTGGAGCCCACCAGATACACCACATCCCCCGTGTGCAGCAGAAAGCGGGCGTCCTGGCCGTGGGCCAGCAGCAGCTCGGCCACCAGGCGCTGGGGGTCGTTGCGGCCGCGCCGGCCGGTGCCGCTGTCGCCGATCACCAGGAAGCTGAAGGCGCCGCTGCCACCGGGGTCGCCCTCCAGCACCAGCCGGCAGGGATCGATCCCGGCCGCGGCCAGGGCCGGGTGGCCCCAGCGCACCCGCGTCGCCATGCGCCGCACCTTGGTGGCGATGCCGGCTTCGCTGGCGAGATTCATGGGGCCACGGCCAGCGGCGTGACCACGCTGAGGGCGCCGGGCCGGCAGCGGATGTGGACGCTGGCGGTGGTGATCATCTCGCCGTCCACCACCAGCCTCTGCGGGGCGTCGGTGTCGATGCGGATCTCGCGCGCCCGCAGGCACAGCAGGTCGGGGTGGCTGGTGGGGGACTGCACCACCGCCGAGGCCATCAGGGCCGCCAGGGCGTTGAGGCCCTGCAGCCGGCTGGCGGGGGTGGCCACGGTGATCTCCAGCAGGCCGTCGTCGGGCACCACCGCCCCGAAGCCCTGGGCCAGCACGGAGGTGGCGGGGGCCACGTTGGCCACGGTGATGGCCGCCGCCTGCAGCTCGCTGGTCTTGCCGTCGATCGTCAGGCGCGCCTGGAAGGGCTGCTGGCTGAGCAGCTGCTGGGCGCCGGCGAGCACATAGGCCAGTGCTCCCAGCCGGGTCTTGAGTTCACGGCTGGCGCGCTCCACCATGCCCGCCTCGAAGCCCAGCCCCGCCAGCAGCACCATCGGCCGGCCGTTGCACACACCGATGTCGAGCCGCCGGCTGTGACCGGCGAGCAGGGTGCTGCAGGCGCCCGGCAGGTCGCCGGGGATGCCCAGGGCGGTGGCGAAGGCGTTGGCGGTGCCGCGGGGGATCACCCCGAGGGGAATGCCGGTGCCGGCCAGCGCGCCGGCCGCGGCCGACACGGTGCCGTCGCCGCCGCAGGCCACCACCATGGCGCCGGCGGGGTCGCCCTCCGGCCTGGCCTCGATGATGTGCACCAGTTCGCGGGTCTGGGCGGCCGCATCCACATCCTCCCGGGTGAGCACCACGCTCACCAGCATCTGGGGTTCGAGCAGGGAGCGGATGCGGGCCAGCTGGGCGGCCGCATCGCCTGTGCCCGCCACCGGATTGAACAGCAGGTAGGCCAGCCGGCTGCGGCTCAGGCCCCGCAGGGCCAGGTCGGCGCTGGCGGGATTCAGGGCCAGGGGGGTGCCGGCGATGGCGCAGGCGCGGATCAGCAGCGCCGCGTCCGGCTGGGTGTGGGCCGGGGCACGCGGGTCGAGGAAGGCCACCACCGCCGCCGTCCCGCGGCTCAGCACCAGCGCTGCGGCGCGGATGTCGGCGCCGGCGGCGAGAGCCCCCAGCCCGTCCTGCTCCAGCTCGGCGGTGGCGGGGCGTTCGGCCATGGCCTGCGCCAGTTCGTCATTGGCCAGTAGACGAAAGCCGGCCAGGGAGGCCTGATGCAGGTCCAGCCAGTCGAGCAGGGCGTCGAGCCCCGCTTCGGCGGCCAGCAGCACCAGGGCGTTGCTCATCAGGCCGGGCCGGAACGGGCCGCGGGTGGCGCGCTGGCGGGTACCTGCCGCAGGTAGGCGGCCACCGGCACCGGCTGGCTCTGGGTGTAGCCCACCGGCAGCCAGAGGTCGCCGGCCTCGGTGTGCACATGGATCTCCCAGTGGTACAGGCCGGTGTAGGCGCGGGGGTCGTCGCGCAGCAGCGAGGCGTAGAGGAGAACGGCGCGGCCGTAGTAGTCGCTGTTGTTGTAGCCCCACAGGCCCCGGCGGATGTCCTGCAGGCCGCCGCGGCGCACCAGATAGCGGGCGGCGGCCTGGATGGCGTCGTGGGGATCGCGGATGTCGCCCTGGCCCACGCCGCTCTGGGCCCAGGTGGTGGGCAGGAACTGCATCGGCCCCTGGGCGTTGGCCACCGACACGCCGTCGATGCGGCCCATGCCCGTTTCCACCAGGTTGATCGCCGCCAGCACCTCCCAGTCGATGCCGGTGGCGGCGGCGGCCTTGCGGTAGTGGGCCAGCAGCTCCTCGGCCGGCGCTGGGGCGATGATCCGCCAGGCCGGCAGGGTGGCCAGCGGCCGGCTGCGGCGCTGCATGGCCAGGAACTCGCGGCGGGCGGCCACATGCCGCTCGGCCACGCTGCGCCAGGCCGGATCCAGCAGCGCCAGCACGGCTTCGGAGCGGGCCGGGTCGCGGGACAGCTGCCGGTAGATCACCTGCTGCTGGTGGCCCAGCCGCGGCAGCTGCCCGGCGGGGGTGGCGGGATCGCGCAGGGCCGTCTCCACGGCCGCCAGCAGCGCGGCCAGCTCGGCCGGATCGGCCGGCACCAGGGGGTAGTGGCGGCCATCGGCGAGCTGCGGCAGCGCCGGATCCGTGGGCAGGGCAACAGCCTCCTGCAGGGCAACAGCCTTGGGCCCGGCGGCGATCGCAGCCGTGTCGCTTCCCCGACCGAGGGCCAGGGCGCTCTGGCGCAGCTCGGGCCGCAGCATCAGAACTCCCGCCAGGGCTGCCATCAGGGCCACGGCGCCGCCGGCCACCCCTGCCGTGGAGAGGGTTCGGGCACGGCCGCCCCGCTGCTGCCGGCGCGGGTGGGGATCGTCGGGCAGACGCTGGGCCATGCCGGGCTTCTCCGTGGGCGTCACGCCCCGAACCTACCGGCTCCGGCCCGGGCCCCCCGCCGGACGTTCCAAACCGGGATCCAGCAGGGCGGTGGTCTCGATGCAGAGGAGCAGGGCGTCGGTGGCGGCCTTGCGGTCGAACTGCCCGAGCAGCAGCCCCTGCTCCAGGGCCTCCAGCCGGGCCCGGGCCGCCAGGGCACGGCTCACCTTTTCCTCCAGACGGCTGGTCTGCAGCAGCTGGGTGGCCCCCGAGGCCACCACCGACGCCGCCGATGCCAGGCCGCAGAGCAGGCGCCAGGAGGGCACCGAGAGGTTGAGGGCGTCGGTGAGCCCCGCCGTGAAGGACTGGCCGCCGAAGGCCGGCGCCGCGGTGATCAGGGCCGCCGTGCTGCTGAACAGGATCGAGGCGCTCACCAGCTGGCGTCGCCGGGGCAGGGCGCGGCGCAGGAAGCGATCGAGCTGGGCGCGCCGGCTGCGCATCTGCTCGATCAGCGGATCCTGGGCCTCATCGGGAGTGGGCATGGCGATTCAGAGCAGGCCGCGGTAGCGGATGAACAGCTGCACCATCGTCCAGGAGCCCAGTGTCACCTTCACGGCCATCAGGGCGTTGAGGATCGGGATCCAGCCACCGCTCTCCAGGGCCCCGAAGGATCCTTCAGGCAGGTTCAGTCCCTCAAGGCTGAGAAAGGCCAGCAGGATGAACAGCAGCACCGCCAGCTTCTCGACCAGCTCGTCGGCGGCCACGCTGCGCGCGGTGGCCGCCGACGGCGGTGCCGCTCCCGAGCGGGAGCGCACGATCAGCAGCAGGGCCAGGGCGGTGCCGCCCGACACCCCGGCGGCGAAGCCGCCGCCGGGGGAGAGGTGCCCGCGCAGGGCCAGTTCCACCGCCACCAGGGCCGACACCGTGGCGCCCAGCCGGCAGAGCACGAGCACAGCGGGGTCGTCGAGGCCCTGGATGCTGGTCTGGGGGCGCTCGGCGCTGAGCATCCATACCACCCCCATCGAGGCCAGGGTGAACACCACCACCTCGGCCACGGTGTCGTAGAGACGGGTGTGGAGAATCACGCCCGAAACCAGATTGGGCACCCGGGTCTGCTCGCTCAGGGCGGCGATCAGCGCCCCGTTGGCGGAGGCCGGCGGCAGGGCCTGCAGAAGGGGGGCCAGCGCCACCACCACGGCCGCCAGCAAGTGCAGGGGGCGCAGGCTCATGGGTCCTGCTGCTCCCGCTCCTGCAGCAGGTTGGCGATCAGCAGGATGCCGGCGTTGCCGACGCTCAGCATCAGCACACTCACCAGGGCCGGCATCGGGTCGTTGCGCACCACCGCCACCACCAGCATCACCAGCGCCACCTTGGTGGACAGGCTGGCGAGGGCGGCCAGGCGGTGCCAGAGCTCCCGGGTGCGGCAGGCCACCACGATCGGGATCAGCAGGGCCAGCACCATCCCGTCCACCAGCCAGGTCATGGCACCCGCTCCGGCGTGAGGGTGTGCACCTGGTAGTGGCGTCCAGCGCGGTCCATGCCCAGGCAGATGCTGAAGGGGGTGAGGGTGATCGTGAACACCTCCAGGAACATCAGCAGATCGCTGCGGCGGCCGCTGCCAGGCACCAGGCCGTAGCCCTCTCGCCGCCGCCGCGTCAGCAGCAGCACGGCCTGGTGAAACGCCTGGGGAACCGCCACCAGCACCGCGCCCACGGCCCCAGCCAGATCGCGCAACGGCACGGCCCTGTCGCGATGAAGGGGCAGCAGCAGCGCCACCCCCACACCGATGAGCACATTCAGCGTGCGGGGATCCTGGGTGAGCAGCATCCAGATCCCCACCCGCAGGGCCACGTTGAGCAGCGCCGGGATCACGGCTGCCAGCCCAGCAGGCCGAGCAGCGCCGCAGCCAGCAGCACGATGGCGCCGAGCAGTTCGTCGAGCCCCTCCAGCTGCGGCCGCCAGCCAGCAGCCGGCAGCGCGGCACCCGTGCCGGCTGCCGGGTCGGATGTCGGGCCAGAGACGGGTCCGGCGGCGGCGGCGGCGTCCGCAGAGGCGCTGAGCAGGTGGTGCAGCATCAGGCCGGCCGCGAACACGGATGCGGTCTTCAGCATGGCGCCGGTGAGGGCCTGCCGGTCCATGGCCGCCCACAGCGGCAGCGCCCAGGGGCTGGCACTGAGCAGCACCAAGGCGGCCACCAGCAGGGTCGCTCCAGCCGGTGCGCCGGCTCCATCGGTGGCTGATGCTCCGGCAGCGGCGGCGCTCTGCGGACTGGCCGGCGGGGCCCTCAGCGCTGACAGCGGCGGCCCCCAGATGCGGGCATACACCGCCACGGTGCCGGCGCTGATGGCTGTGACCAGCCAGCCGGCCGCACCGGGCAGCTGGCTGCTCAGCTGGTCCTTGGCCAGGAAGCCCAGCAGGGGCGGCAGGCCGGCAATCGACAGGGACGCAAGCATCAGCGGCCACCACAGGCGCGGCGCCAGGGGCCGCTGCCGCCAGCCGGCCAGCGCCGGATCGGGGATCCGGCGGAGCAGCAGGAACAGGGCTGCCTTGGCCAGCCCATGGCCAAGGGCAGAGAGCCCGCCCACCGCCGGCAGGATCACCACCAGGCCCATCTGCGCCAGGGTGCTCCAGGCCAGCAGCCGGCGCAGGTCGGGTTCCAGCAGGGCCAGCAGCACCCCGGCGGCGGCGCTGGCGATGCCGAGCCAGCGCAGCACCGGCAGCAGGCTGGCGGCCTCGGCGCTGATGCGCAGCAGGGGCACCACGCCGGCGCTCACCACCGTGCCGGAGAGCAGGGCCGACACGTCCAGCGGCCCCTCGGCGTTGGTGCGCGGCAGCCACAGCCCGGCCACGAACACCTCGGCCTTGGTGAGCAGGGCCACCGCCAGCAGGGCGAGCACCAGGCCGCTGGCCTGGCCCACCCCGAAGAGGGCGAAGCTGCGCTGCTCGAGGTAGAGCAGGCCGCAGCCGATCAGGAACAGCAGCATGACGGTGTTGCTCACCAGCATCAGCCGCAGGCCGAGCCACACCTGCCGGCGGCGGCCCCCCAGCACCAGCAGCAGGAAGGTGGCGATGCCCACCACCTCCAGGGCCACGTAGATGCTGATCAGGTCGGCGGCGACGATGGCGCTGTTGACGCTGCCGTGCAGCACCAGCAGCAGCAGCGGCCAGGCCTTGCTCCGGGGCCGCCCCCAGCCGTCGAGCAGCACGGCGGCGCAGACCAGGGCATTGAGCAGCAGAAAGGGGGCCGCCAGGGCATCGGGCTGGAGGGTGATGCCCAGTGGCCCGAGCAGCTGCAGGCTGTCCGGCAGCCAGCTCTGCTGGGCCGCCAGTGCCATGGCGGCGGTGCCCAGACAGGTGAGCAGCACGGCGGGCCGCGCGAGCAGCGGCAGCAGGGCGGCGAGGAAGGCCGCCAGCAGCGGCAGCAGCAGCCAGGCGATGGTGATCGGGTTCATCAGGGCCCGGCCCCGGGCCCTGATGGCTCCGGCAGGTCGAGCTCGGCCACATCCAGGGTGGGATCGCGGTGCGCCAGCAGCGTGGTGGCCAGCAGCAGCAGAGCCTGCACCGAGAAGCCGATCACGATCGCCGTGAGGATCACGGCCTGGGGGATCGGGTCGGCGTAGGCGGCCGCGACGCCGGGATCGACCACGGGGCTGTGGCCCTGCAGGATCGGTGTGATCAGGCCGTCGCGGGCGGCGATCAGCACGAACAGGCTGATCACGGCGGTGCTGGTCACGTCCATGGCCAGCACCTTGAGGAACAGGTTGCGGTGCCGCAGCAGGGCGACCAGGCCGGCCAGCACTGCCAGCAGCACCAGCAGCTCAAGGGCCCGGAAGGCGGTCATGGTGCCGTGGCGGCCACCGAGACTCCCGAGCCTAGTGCTGGAAGGCGGGAGCAGTTCTTGCCGCTTGCTGCGCCGCCTCCAGGGTGAGGGCGATCACCTGGCGCTGGGCATGGCTGCCGCCGATGGCCCGGGCCCGGTGCAGCACCGGGCCGAGGGCGCCCGCGGCCTCGGCCGCGTCCCCACGGCCCCAGGCGTCGAAGCCGCGCAGCAGCGGTGCGCCCAGTTCAGCCGCAATCGCGGCGCCGTCCCCGCAGACGGCGGGATCCTGCCCGGACTGGGCGGCGATCCAGCGTGCGCTGCGCTCCCGGTCGCCGCTGCCGATCCAGGCCATGGCGGCATGCAGGTCGTTGAACACGTACAGGCCCGGCACCGCCACCTGCCGCCACAGGTCGGCCACGCTGCGCCAGCGCTCACCCGCGTCCACCCCCCGCAGCTGCAGGCGCCAGAGCAGGGAGGAGGCGTCCACCAGGTCCACCGTCACGGCCGAGCGCTGGCCATGGATCGGGCCGTCGAAGAGGTCCAGGGCGGCGTCGATCTCGTCCAGCTCGAGATGGAAGAGTGCCAGATGCCACCAGTTGTGGATCGCCAGGGCGTTGTCGTCGGCCCAGTACGGCTGCCGCTGCCGCATCCAGGTGATGCCCTCGCCGGGCCGGTTCTCCATGGCGAACACGTGGGCCACGGCGTGGTGCGCCCAGGCGTTGCGGGGTTCGAGCTCCAGGGCCTGGCGGCCGTGGGTCTCGGTGAGCCGGTAGTCGCCGTTCTCCTCGCAGCCGAAGGCCAGCATGCCCAGCAGCGCGTGATAGCCCGGATCGCCTGGCTGCCAGTGGGGCAGGGCCCGCTCCGGCCGGCTGCGCAGTCCGGCGGCATCGCCGCGGTAGAGGTCGACGAGATGGCCGGCCTGCAGGGCGAGGGCATCGCGCGGGTGCTCCGTGGTCAGCTCGTCGAGGATGCGGCCGGCCTGCCGCCAGTGACCGGCGGCGAAGGCCTCGATCGCCTCGGCGTGACCCCGCTCGCGGGGCTCGAGCGGCAGACCGCCCACCCGTGCCAGGTCGTCGCGGGCCACCGCCGGTGCCTCCGGTTCGGTGCTCAGCAGGTGCAGCCAGGCGTGCAGGAGATGGCCCATGGCGAAGCCGGGCCGCTCCGCCAGGAGCGGCTCCAGCGTGAGCAGGGGGTCGCCCCGGAAGCAGTGGAACTGCTCCAGCGCCTCGCCGTAACGCTGCAGGGTGGTGTCGTCGGCACCGCTGAAGCGGTTGCCCAGGCTGTCGCTGGTCATGGGGATCGGCTGCGCTGTGTCGCTGTGTCGACCGTATGGGCGCCGGCCGAGGGCCCACCAGGGTCATCCGCGCCGGTTTGGGGCCCTTTCCGCCACACCGTCACCGGCGCTGCAGCACCCCCAGCCCCTCGGTGTCGAGATTGGCGATGCGCACCCGGCTGATCGCGGCCCCCTCCCCGGCCGCCGGGTCGGTCTCGAACACCACGGCGCTGGGCCCCATGCCGTTCTCGCCGGGCGGCTGGTAGCGGAAGGTGTCGCCGCTCACGTGGGCGAGGGGATAGGGCGTGAGGGCCGGGCCCAGCTGCAGGCGCAGGCCCGCGCCGGTGCGGCTCACCACCGCCTCACCCACATAGGCGTTGCGGTAGCGGCCCACGTAGGCCTCCAGGGGCTGCGGCGGCAGGGGCCGGGCCGGGGTGGGGACCGCCGGGTAGGCCTGGGCCATCGAGGCGGCCATCAGCGGCTGCAGCAGCGCCAGGTAATCGCGCTGCACCCCGCCGGTGTGGATCAGGTCGAGCACGCCCAGGGCCAGGGATTCCGGCAGACCCACCGGCGCGGCGTTGGTGAGCACCACCACCCCGAGCCCCTCCGCCGGCAGCAGGTAGACGGCGGTGGCGGCGCCCATGGCGAAGGCGCCGGAATGGCTCAGCTGCACCGCCCCCCGGTCGGTGACGTTCACGCCCCAGCCGAGGCCGTAGAAGCCGCTGCGCTCGCTGGAGGGATCGCTCGCCTCCCGGCTCACGCTCAGCGGGCGGTGGGTGTCGGCCAGGGCCGCCGCCGCCACCAGCCGGCGGCCCTGGAAGCGGCCGCCCCCCAGCTGCAGGCGCAGCCAGCGGCTGAGGTCGTGGGCGCTGGAGCTCACCCCGCCCGCCGGCGACTGGGCGTCGGCATTGCGGTGAGGCCCCACCACCCAGCGATCACCGCGGCGCACATGCGGCTGCACCCGGTTGGGCGTGTCGCGGAAGTCGGCATGGCGGGAGCTGGTGCGCTCCATCCCCAGGGGCCGGTAGAGGCGTTCGGCGGCCAGCTCCTCCCAGCTGCGGCCCTGCTGGCGGGCCACCGCCTCGGCGGCGGCGGTGAAACCGAAGTTGGTGTAGGCGTAGGTGGCCCGGAAGCGGTTGCCGAGGGGCTGCAGCGACAGCCGCTCCAGAATCGTGGCCCGGTCGAAGCCGAGGTCCTCCAGCGGGTCACCGGCATGGTCGCCCAGGCCGCTGCGGTGGGAGAGCAGGTCGCGCAGGGTCACAGAGGCCGCGATCGCCGGCGGGCCCAGGCGGAAGCCGGGCAGCTGGGTGGTCACCGGAGTGTCCCAGCTGGCCCGGCCGTCGCCCACCAGCCCTGCCAGCACGGTGCTGGTGATCGGCTTGGAGAGCGAGGCCAGGGGAAACACGGTGTGGGCATCGACGGGCTCGGATCTGCCCAGCTGCCGCACCCCGAAGCCCTTCACCAGCACCGGCTGGTCGCGGTGCACCACGGCGATCGCGACCCCCGGCACGCCGGTGCGCTGCATCAGCTGCACTGTCAGGGCTTCGATCCGCGCCGTCAGCTCGGGCCCTGCCACCTCGCCAGGCCCGCCGCCGCGCTGTCCGCCACCGGACTGATCCGCCGCCGCGGCCTGCAGCGGTGGCGGCGGGGTGAGGCTGAGCAGCAGGGCCGCGCAGGCCGGTGCGGCGATCTGTCGGCAGCCCATCACGCTTCAGCCTCGGCTGCCTTCAGGCTGGCAGCACGCAGCAACTCTCCGCCGGCGGGCGGATCCCGCCCTCAGCCGCCGCTCAGCGGCCAGCAGCACGTGGAGGCGATCAGGTCGACCTGGCTGAGCCCTTCGCCGCGGCGCACCTCCGCGTCCCGGGCCTCCGCCACGGTGCGGTGCAGCGCTTCACCCATCGCCTCCCGCAGCACCGGGCTGGCCCGGAATGCCACCAGGGCGTCCGCCAGGCTCAGCGGCAGCCGCGGGGCGGCGCCCGCGGAGGTGGCGGCCGGATCGCCCACCACCGGCGCCGGCAGGGGGCGGGGCTGGCGCAGCGCCTCGCCGATCGCGGCCATCACCCCGCCGAGCAGCAGATAGGGATTGGCGCTCAGATCGGCCACCTTCAGTTCCAGCTGGGCGGGTTCACCGGCGGGGCCGGCGGGGATCAGTCGCAGCGCCGCCTCCCGGTTCTCCACGCCCCACACCTGGAACGGAGCCGCCCAGCGCCCCGGGGCCAGCCGCAGGAACGACACGTTCAGCGAACAGGCCAGCGGCAGCAGCGCCGGCAGCTGCTCCAGCAGACCGGCCACCAGGGCTTCCCCCTCAGCGGTCAGTCCCCCGGGGCCGGTGCCGCCGCCGAGCAGCGGACTCCCCTCGCGGGTCGCGCTCAGATGCAGATGGCCGCCGTTGCCCACCAGGTCGGGCGCCAGCATCGGGCTGAAGCTGCAGCGCAGACCGAAGCGGCTGCTGATCCGCTGGATCACCAGGCGCGCCGCCACCAGCCGGTCAGCGGCCTGGAGTGGCTCGCCCGGAGCCAGCGACAGCTCGAACTGACCGCTGCCGTATTCCGGGTGCAGCTGCAGCCAGGGCAGCCCGGCGGCGTCCAGCCCATCGGCCAGGGCACTGAGGTAGTCGAGGCCCTCGATCAACCGGTCGGTGCCGTAGGGCCCACCGGCCACCGCCGCCTGCCAGCCATCGGGGCCACCGGCCCGCCCCACCATCCATTCGATCTCGAAGCCGGCCGTCAGTCCCAGCCCCGATCCGCCCGCCTCCGGCCCCGCCAGGGCGGATTGCCGCCGGCAGAAGCCCCGCTGGTCGAGGGCATACAGGCTGCCGTCCAGATGGTGGCGTTCGCCCGCCGCCCAGGCCCAGCCGGTGTCCGGATCCAGGGGCTGGATGGTGTCGAGCACCGGGATCAGCCGCAGATCGCCGTCGGGCCGGGCCAGCGACTGCAGCGGATCGATCAGGCCGGTGGCCCCGAAGGCATCCGCCACGGGCGAGAAGCCCACGCCGTCGCGGGCCACCTGGGGCAGGCGCTCCAGCGGCACCCCCTTCACCAGCACCGCGCCGCTGTGGTTCACGAAGGTGATCGCCAGCCGGCGCAGGCCGCGGGCCAGCAGCTCGGGTAGCCGTTCGCCAGCGTGGCGGGCGTCGGCCTCGCGCTGCTCGACGCCGCGCACCGGCAGGGGGAAGTCCGTCACGGAGGCATCGCGGCCGGCCGGCCCATCCTTGCTGCGATCGGCGCCGCCGGCCATGCTGAGGCGTCGTTCCCGAGCCGCCCGTGCGGACCACGGCCCTGCTGCTGGTCGATCTTCAGAACGGCACCTGCGGCCCCCCGCAGGCGGAACGGCGGGCGGACTTCCACCGCCGATTCCTGGCGCACACCCTGCCGGCGGCCCGGCGCGCCCTGGAGCTCAGCCGCGCCGCCGGCCTGGAGGTGATCCACACCGTGATCGCCAATCTCACCGCCGACGGCCGGGACCGCAGCCTCGACTACAAACGCAGTGGACTCGGGTTTGCCCCCGGTTCCTGGGACGCAGGGGTGATCGATGCGCTGGCGCCCCTGCCCGATGAGATCGTGCTGCCGAAGAGCTCCTCCTCCCCGTTCAACTCCACCTGCCTGGATTACGTGCTGCGCAACATCGGCATCCAGGACCTGGTGGTGGCCGGCATCCTCACCGACCAGTGCATCGACCACACCGTCAAGGACGCGGCGGACCGCGGCTACCGCGTCACCTGCCTCACCGATGCCTGCCAGGCCGAAACCGCTGAGCGCCACGCTGCAGCCCTGGCGTGCTTCCGGGGCTATGCCCGCCAGTGCACGGTGGCGGAGTTCGCCGCCGGCCTCGGCCGGCCGGCACCGCGGCCGGAGCGACCGGCGCCCTAGGCCCATGCCCGCCCGGCCGCCTGTCCCGCCTGAAGTCCCGCCGCCCGCCAGCGCGGCGATCCTGGCCTTCCCGGAGGCCACCGCGTCGGTGCTCTACGGCCTCGGCGACCTGCTGCATTCCGCCGGCCGCGACTGGGGAATGATCGTGGAGGGACGGCCCGGCGCCCCCCTGGTGGTGCCGCGGATCGTGGCGGCACGGCCGGAGCCGTTCACGATCGCCAACGGGGTGACGATCGTGGCCGACGCGACCCTGGAGCAGGTGGAACGGCCGGATCTGGTGTGCATTCCGGAGCTACTGATCGCCCCTGGCGACAGCCTGGCCGGGCGCTACGAGCGCGAGATCGCCTGGCTGCGGCGCTGCCATGCGCAGGGCGCGATCCTGGCGGCGGCCTGCTCCGGCGCCCTGCTGCTGGCCGAGGCGGGGCTGCTCGACGGCGAGGCGGCCACCACCCACTGGGCCTACTGCGACGCGCTCGCCGAGCGCTTTCCCCGCGTCCGGGTGCAGCGCCAGCGGGCGCTGGTGGCGGCCGGGGAGGGCCAGCGGCTGATCATGGCCGGCGGCGGTTCCAGCTGGCTCGACCTGGGCCTGTTCCTGATCGCCCGGCTGGCGGGGGTGGAGGCGGCGATGCAGCTGGCCCGCATCTACCTGATCGACTGGCATCAGGTGGGGCAGCAGCCCTTCGCGCGGCTCTCCCATGGCCGCCAGAGCCACGACGCCCTGATCGCCCGCTGCCAGGCCTGGGCGGTGACCGGCTTCCGGGAGCGGGCGCCGGTGGCTGCCATGGCCCGGCTCACCGGGCTGTCGGAGCGCACCCTGGCGCGGCGCTTCCAGCAGGCCACCGGCCTCACGCCGATCCAGTACATCCAGACGGTGAGGATCGAGGAGGCCAAGCAGCTGCTGGAGACCGGCGACACCGCCATCGAGGCCATCGCCGCTGAACTCGGCTACGAGGATCCGCGCTTCTTCGTGCGCCTGTTCAAGCGCGAGGTGAAGCTCACCCCTGCGCAGTACCGGCGCAAGTTCGGCCAGCTGCGGGCCGTGCTGCAGACGGCGCGGGGAGCTCCTCGGTGATCACCTCGAAGCCGAGCAGCTGATGCTCACCGAAGGAGAGCAGGAAGGGCACGTCGCCGGCGTCGCGGCCGCGGGCGATCAGCACCCGGCCGCGGCGGGGGAAGTTGTGGCGGGCGTCGAACACGTACCAGCGGTCGCCCAGGAACGCCTCGAACCAGGCGGAGAAATCCACCGGCGCCTCCCCCACCGGGATGCCCGTGTAGCCGAGATAGCCGGTGCAGTAGCGGGCGGGGATGTTCAGGCAGCGGCAGAGGCTGATGGCCAGGTGGGCGAAATCCCGGCAGACGCCGGCAGCGTCGGCGAGGGTCTGGCTGGCGGTCTTGTGGGGCGCCACCGCGTCGTAGTCGAAGCGGATGCGCTGATGCACCCAGTCGCAGATCGCCTGCACCCGCGGCCAGCCCTCCGGCACCGCCCGGAACTGGTCCCAGGCCAGGGGCATCAGCGCCGGCGTGTCGCAGTAGGCGCTGGCCATCAGGAACGGGTAGGTGTCGATCGGCAGCGCCTGCACCGGGCACTGGGGGGCCGAGGGCTCCACCGGATCGGCGGCGTCCGGGCAGGCGATGGTGGTGGCGTAGCGGAAGCGGGTGATGCCGGCGGGAGCCACCATCCGGCTCCAGCGGTTGCCGTGGCGGTCGATGAGCGCCTCGAGGGTGCGATCGGGGTCGAGTTCCACGCGCTCCGGAGACAGCAGCTGCGGCTGCAGGCTGAGGTGGGGGCGCACCAGTGTGAGCAGCGGGGTGGGCGCTTCACACTGCAGCTCCAGCCGGCAGCCAAGGGCGAGATGCACGGAAGCGGGGCAGAAGCGGAACGACGCCGTCATCTTCGCGGCTGCAGCTGGCCGGCGGGCCGTGGGCTGTCGCCATGCCAGGGAGTGCGCACCGGGCTCAGACCCGCCGCTCACCCCCCGCGCAGCTGCACGTACAGGTGCATCTGCTGGCTGCCCGGGCTCATCGGCACTTCCTTCACCGTGAGGTAGGGCTGACCCTTCACCAGTTCGCTGAGCTTGCGGAAGCCGTAGTTGCGGGCATCGAAGGAGGGGTCGTTCTTCTGCAGCAGGCTGCCCACCATGCCCAGCGGCGCCCAGCCGTCGTCCTGGGTCACGGCCGTGATCGCCTCGCACAGGAACGGCTTCAGGGGCGGGGCGCCTTCGTCGCCGCTCTCGCCTCCCTGCCGCCTGCCGTCAGTGCGGCCGCCGCCGGTGCCGCTGCCGCGCCGCAGGATGTCGGTGTAGAGAAAGCGGTCGCAGGCGGCCACGAACGCCTTCGGGGTCTTGCGTTCGCCGAAGCCGATCACCAGCAGCCCCTGCTCGCGGATGCGCGTGGCCAGCCGCGTGAAGTCGCTGTCCGACGACACCAGGCAGAAGCCATCCACCCGGCCGCCGTGCAGCAGGTCCATGGCGTCGATGATCAGGGCCGAATCGGTGGCGTTCTTGCCGCTGGTGTAGCTGAACTGCTGCACCGGCACGATCGCGTGCACGTTGAGCACCTCCTTCCAGCTGCCCAGCTGCGGGGTGGTCCAGTCGCCGTAGGCCCGTTTCACGGTGGCGGTGCCCACCTGGGCCACCTCGGCCAGCAGGTCGCTGATCACCGCCGCCTGGGCGTTGTCGGAGTCGATCAGCACTGCCAGGTTGGGGGCTTCGCGGCTCATGGCCCGTTCTCGCTGCTGCGGCTCCTCTCGCTGCTGCCGCTCGTGCTGTCCGCTCCACCCCCGGCCTGCCAGCTGCGCTGCAGCAGCTCCAGCGGGTGCAGCACCGGCAGTGGCTGGTCCTGATCGGCCATGTGCTGGCGGATCTGCAGTGTGCAGCCGATGTTGGCGCTCACCGCCAGCGCGGCGCCGGTGCCGGCCAGATCGGCCGCCTTGATGCGCCCCAGCTCGGCGGCCTCTGCGGGCTGCACCAGGTTGTAGATGCCGGCGCTGCCGCAGCACACGCCCGCCTCCACCGCCTCCTTCACGCGCAGGTGGGGGATCTGGCGCAGCAGCTGGCGCGGCTGCTCGCGGATGCCCTGGCCGTGGAGCATGTGGCAGGCGTCGTGGTACGCCACCGCCAGGGGCCGCTCGGCACTGGCGGGGGTGCCGTCGGCGTGGGCGAGGGGCGCCAGCTGGGAGCGGAACGCCTCGCTCAGCCCCAGCCGGGCCAGGAACTCATGGGCGTCCTGCACCTGGGACGCGAAGTCCGCCCCGCGTCCGGCCCAGCCGGGCTCCTCCGCGAGGATCGCGCCGTAATGCTTGAGCGTGTGGCCGCAGCCCGATGCCGCCACCAGCACCGCATCCAGCGGCCCGACGCCGGCGAAGCTCTCCACCAGCGCGCCCGCCAGCGCCCGCGTCTGCACCAGTTCCCCCTGGTGGTGGGTGGCGGCGCCGCAGCAGCCCTGTTCCCTGGGGATCACCACCTCGATGCCGTTGGCGCTGAGCACCTCCACCGCCGCCCGGTTCACCGCCGGATCGAACAGCCGCTGCACGCAGCCCAGCACCAGACCCACCCGCGCCCGTCGCTCCCCCCGGGCCGGCACCACCGCGGGGACATCGTCGCGGAAGGCCTCCGGCGCCAGCGGCGGCAGCAGCCGCTCCATCGCCTCCAGCTGGGGTCCGAGCAGCCGGGTGAGGCCGCTGCGCCGCGCCAGCCGCTGCAGCGGTGTGCCGGTGTAGGCCCGCAGCGGCGTGAGCACGGCCCGCAGCCGGGCGGGGTAGGGCAGCAGGGCGAACAGCAGCCGGCGGAAGGCCCGCTGGGCCGGCGTGCGCAGCTCCGGCGCGTTGAGTTTGGGGCGGGTGGCCTCGATCAGCTGGTCGTAGCGCACCCCTGACGGGCAGGCGCTGACGCAGGCCAGGCAGCCCAGGCAGCTGTCGAAGTGGCCGGCCAGGGTGGCATCGAGCTGCAACTCGCCGGCCTCGATCGCCTTGAGGGCATGGATGCGGCCCCGCGGCGAATCCATCTCCGTGCCCAGCACCCGGTAGCTGGCGCAGCTGGGCAGGCAGAAGCCGCAGTGCACGCAGGGATCGGTGGCCGACCCGGCGGCGACTGGGCCAGGAGTGGCGTCGAGACTGGGGGGGGGCTGGGAGCCGAAAGCATTCATGGGGGCAGTCTGGCGCCCGGATGCCGGCTCACCCCCCGAAGTGGCGCACCACCGCCTCGGCGAAGCCGCTGCAGCTCACCGGCTCCACGCGGGGCTCCATCAGGCGCGCCAGGTCGTAGGTGACCTCCTTGTTGGCGATCGCGGCGCTCAGCCCCTGGGTGATCAGGTCGGCGGCTTCCTGCCAGCCCATGTACTCCAGCATCATCACGCCGCTGAGGATCACCGAGCCGGGGTTGATGCGGTCGAGGCCGGCGTGCTTTGGGGCGGTGCCGTGGGTGGCCTCGAAGATCGCCGCACTGTCGCCGATGTTGGCGCCCGGGGCCATGCCCAGGCCGCCCACCACGGCGGCGGCGGCGTCGCTCACGTAGTCGCCGTTGAGGTTGAGCGTGGCCAGCACCGAGTACTCCTGGGGGCGGGTCTGGATCTGCTGGAAGATGCTGTCGGCGATGCGGTCATCGACCATCACCATCTGCTTCCACTGGCCGTTGCCGTGGGAGGCGCCGATGGCATCGAGCACCCCCTGCACCTCGGCGCAGATCGCTTCCTTCTTCTCCGGCGTGAGGGCGTCGTAGCCCGGGTCCACCAGGCGGGCGTTGGCCTCCACGCTCAGGCCCGGATTGCGGTCGGCGTTATCGAGGATCCAGCTCTCGCGCTCGGTGACGCACACGTCGCGGAACTCCGTGGTGGCCAGCTCGTAGCCCCAGTCGCGGAAGGCGCCCTCGGTGAACTTCATGATGTTGCCCTTGTGCACCAGCGTCACGTGGCGCTTGTCGCCCTCGAGCCTGAGGGCGTGCTGGATCGCCTTGCGGATGTGGCGCTGGCTGCCGAACTTGCTCACCGGCTTGATGCCGATGCCGGCGCCCTCGGGGATGCGGCGGTTGCCGAGCTTGCCGTTGGCCGGGATCACCGTCTCGTTGAGGTGCCGGATCAGCTCCACGCAGACCGGATCGCTGGCTTCCCACTCGATCCCCATGTAGATGTCTTCCGTGTTCTCCCTGTAGACGATCACGTCCAGGTCCTGGGGCCGCTTGTGGGGGCTGGGGGTGCCCTCGTAGTAGCGGCAGGGCCGCACGCAGCAGTAGAGGTCGAAGATCTGGCGAAGGGCCACGTTCAGCGAGCGGATGCCGCCGCCGATCGGCGTGGTGAGCGGGCCCTTGATCGCCACGCCGTAGGTGCGGATGGCGGTGAGGGTGTCCTCCGGCAGGTACTGGTAGGTGCCGTAGAGGTCGCAGGCCTCATCGCCCGCGTACACCTTGAACCACTCGATGCGCCGCTCGCCGCCGTAGGCCCTGGCCACCGCCGCGTCCAGCACCCGCTGGGTGGCGGGCCAGATGTCCACGCCGGTGCCGTCGCCGCGGATGAAGGGGATGATCGGGTCATTCGGCACCACCGGCTGGCCGTTCTCGAAGCGGATCGCCGTGCCCGCGCTGGGGGGCGTGAGCTTCTCGTACTGGTCCAGGCCCTGGACCGGTGACTGGAGCGAGGCGCTGGCGGAGCCGGTAGCCATTCGTGCGGCACTGACGCAGGGGCGACATTAGGTTTCAGGACCGGCCGGTTCTGCTCAGCACCAACCGGTTGTGCTGAAGGTCTCACGCACCCATCCCCTCACCCGCCCCATCCGCTCACGCACGCATCCGGCATGAACGCCGCCGACCAGGCCCGCAATCTGGAACTGGCCCAGGCGATCGCCTCGGTGGCGGCTCTCTTCCGCCGTCATTTCCCCGACGCCCGCGCCAACCTCACCCCCTGGCGGGACGACCCCCTAACCCGCGCCTGGGCCGAGCAGGAGAGCCTCGACCTCTCCTTCCATTTCCCCGGCTGGAATCCGCGCAACCAGTGCCGCTCGATGCTCGTGCAGCTGCGCCTGGAGCACCCGCCCCTCCAGGGCTGCGGCGGCGAGCCGGCACGGCCGCGGCTGATCGGCGTGCTGATCCGCGGTCTCACCTATGAATCCGAGCGCTGGCGGCTGGCCACCATGGGCGACTGGCAGCCCTCCGGCAGCCACCTCCCCCAGCCGGCGGTGGTGAGCAAGCTGCAGCAGGTGTGCCGCGACCTGTTCGCGCTGTTCGGTGGCGCCGAGTCCGACACCGATGCAGCCGTGGCGTAACCCTTCGCAACCTGAACAGGCCCTGCGCCGGAGCCCGCCCCTAACTTGTTGGCTCGCCAGCGTCGAGCCCCTCTCCCATGGCCGTTGCCCTTGCCTCCCAGCTGCGTGAAGGCACCAAGAAAGCCCACACCATGGCCGAGAACACCGGCTTCGTGAGCTGCTTCCTCAAGGGCGTGGTGGACAAGGCCAGCTACCGCACCCTGGTGGCCGACCTCTACTTCGTGTATGCGGCGATGGAAGAGGAGATCGGCCGGCTGCGCGAGCAGGGCCATCCGGTGGTGGCGCCGGTGGGTTTCCCCGAGCTCAACCGCCGCGAGTCCCTGGAGCGCGACCTGGCCTACTACTTCGGCGCCGACTGGCGCGGCAGCGTGCAGGCCACGCCCGCGGCCCAGGAGTACGTGGCCCGCATCCACCAGGTGGCCGCCGAGGCCCCCGAGCTGCTGGTGGGCCACCACTACACCCGCTACATCGGCGATCTCTCGGGCGGCCAGATCCTCAAGGCCATCGCCCAGAAGGCCATGAACCTGGGCGAGCACGACGGGCTGCGCTTCTACGAATTCGACGCCATCGCCGACGAGAAGGCGTTCAAGACCAACTACCGCAGCGTGCTCGACAGCCTGCCGATCGATCAGGCCACCGCTGACCGCATCGTGGCGGAGGCCAACCAGGCCTTCCACCTGAACATGAAGATGTTCCAGGAGCTGGAGGGCAACCTGATCGCCGCCATCGGCAAGGTGCTGTTCGGCTTCCTCACCCGCCGCCAGCGCGCCGGCAGCACCGAGGCCGTCGCCGCCCGCGCCTGAGCCGGCCTGCGGCAGAGTCGGCCCGCCCGGCCGCCCTGCCCTTGCGTCCCCTCCGCTTCCTGGTGCCTGGCACCAGCGGCCGCCTGCGCGGCGGCGGCCTGCTGGTGGAGCTGCAGACGGCCCGGCTGCTGCAGCAGCTGCTGTCCACCGAGGTGGTCACCTACCGGCAGCGGGAGGAGGGCCGCCCCTTCCTGGCCGACCTGCTGCGGGCCGAGCCGCTCACCGGCCCGGCGGCCCGGCGGGTGCTCTGGATCGTGAGCTGGGGCTTCGAGGTGCCGCGCCAGCTGCGCGCCCTGCGCGGCCGCCCGGTGGCCTACCACGCCCACAGCAGTGGCTACGGCTTCTGCCTGCCCCCCGGCGTGCCGGTGCTGGCCGCCAGCCGCAACACCCTCGGCTACTGGGGGCAGTGGGCCAGCCGCAATCCCCTCTTCCTGGTGCCCAACGCCCTCGCGCCGATGTGGCACGAGCGCGGCGACCGGCCCGGCAACCTCGGCGCCGTGCCGGTGCCCGGGGGGCGCTCGATCGATGTGCTGGTGCAGCGGCGCAAGAGCAGTGCCTACGTGCTGGAGCGGCTGGTGCCGGCCCTGCGCGCCCGCGGCCTGGCGGTGACGGTGCAGGACGGCTGGGTGGACGATCTGGTGACCCTGTTCAACAGCGCCAGGGTGGTGCTCTACGACTCGGCCGACCACTGGCGCGTCAGCGGCGTGAGCGAGGGCTTCGGGCTGCCGCCGGTCGAGGCGCTGGCCTGCGGCTGCGTGGTGTTCAGCAGTTTCAACCACGCCCTGGCCGACAGCCTCGATCCCGGCGGCATGGCGCACCAGATCGGTGCCGGCACCCTCAGCGCCGATGTGGAGCGGATCGCCGCGGCGGCGGCCGATCCGGCGGCCTGGCTGCCCCCGCCCCGCCAGCTGGAGGAACTGCTGCTGGAGCTGAGTGAGCCGCGGCTGCTGCAGCGCTGGCGCTATGCCCTGGAGGCGATCAACGCCCACCTCGACCGGCTCGAGGCCGGCGAGCCGCCGCTGCGGGCCCCGGCCCTGGCGGCCCTGCGCTGGCGCCGCTGGCGCGATCGCCTTGGCCGGTTGCTGCCCTCTGGCCGCTCGCGGCGCGGTGCCTAGGGTTGCTGTGATGAGCGCCTTTCTCAGCGGCCTGAACGACGCCCAGCGCCGGGCGGTGGACCACCACACCGGCCCCCTGCTGGTGGTGGCCGGCGCCGGCAGCGGCAAGACCCGGGCCCTCACCCACCGCATCGCCCACCTGGTGGGCCACCACGGCGTGGATCCGGCCGAGCTGCTGGCGGTGACCTTCACCAACAAGGCCGCCCGCGAGATGAAGGAGCGGCTGGAGCTGCTGCTGGCCCAGAAGCTGGCCCAGAGCCAGTTCGGCCAGCCCTGGAGCACCCTGCCGCCGGTGGAGCAGCGCCAGCTGCGCTCGCGCATCTACCGGGAGGTGATCAAGGACCTCTGGATCGGCACCTTCCACGCCCTGTTCGCGCGGCTGCTGCGCTTTGATATCGACAAGTTCAAGGATCCCGAGGGCTTGAGCTGGACGCGCCAGTTCTCGATCTACGACGAGGGCGACACCCAGAGCCTGGTGAAGGAGATCGTGACCCAGGAGCTGGGTCTCGACCCCAAGCGCTTCGAGCCCAAGAAGGTGCGCTGGGCGATCAGCAACGCCAAGAACCAGGGCTGGATGCCCGAGCAGCTGGAGGCCGACGCCGGCGGCCAGCGCGGCAAGCTGATGGCCGAGACCTACCGCCGCTACCGGCGAGCCCTGGCGGCCAACAACGCCCTCGACTTCGACGATCTGCTGCTGCTGCCGGTGCAGTTGCTGCGCCAGAACGAGCAGATCCGCAACTACTGGCACCGGCGCTTCCGCCACGTGCTCGTGGACGAGTACCAGGACACCAACCGCACCCAGTACGACCTGATCAAGCTGCTCGTCACCGACGGCCGTGATCCGGAGGCCTTCGACGACTGGAGCGGCCGCTCGGTGTTCGTGGTGGGCGACGCCGACCAGAGCATCTACAGCTTCCGCGCCGCCGACTTCACGATCCTGATGGGCTTCCAGGACGACTTCGGCGATGGTGCGCCCGATGAGGCCACCCGCACGATGGTGAAGCTGGAGGAGAACTACCGCTCCACCGCCACGATCCTGGAGGCCGCCAACGCCCTGATTGCGAATAACTCAGAGCGCATCGACAAGGTGCTGCGCCCCACCCGCGGAGAGGGCGAGCCGATCACCCTCACCCGCTGCGACGACGAGATCGCCGAGGCCGAGGCGGTGGTGCACCGCATGCGCATGCTCGATGCCGCCCACGACGAGCTGCGCTGGGGTGACATGGCGGTGCTGTACCGCACCAACGCCCAGTCGCGGGCAATGGAGGAATCGCTGGTGCGCTGGGGCATCCCCTACATCGTGGTGGGCGGTCTGCGCTTCTACGACCGGCGTGAGATCAAGGACGTGCTCGCCTACCTCAAGCTGCTGGTTAATCCCGCCGACACGGTGAGCCTGCTGCGGGTGCTGAACGTGCCCCGCCGCGGCATCGGCAAGACGACGATCGAGCGCCTCACCGACGCGGCCAACCAGCTGGGCATTCCCCTCTGGGATGTGGTGAGCGATGCCGAGGCGGTGCGCTCCCTGGGGGGCCGCTCGGCAAAAGGACTGCTGCAGTTCTGCGAGCTGATCAACGACCTGCAGCGTTCGGCCCAGGACGCGCCGCCCTCGCAGCTGGTGCAGAAGGTGATGGAGCAGAGCGGCTACCTGGCCGAGCTGATCACCACCGGCACCGACGAGGCCGAAGACCGGCGCCGCAACCTCAACGAGCTGGTGAACGCGGCGTTGCAATACCAGGAGGAGAACGAGGAGGGGTCGCTGGAGGACTTCTTGGCATCGGCGGCCCTGGCCAGCGACGCCGATTCCAAGGACACCGAACAGGACCGGGTCACCCTGATGACCCTCCATGCCAGCAAGGGGCTGGAGTTTCCCGTGGTGTTCCTGGTGGGGATGGAGCAGGGCCTGTTCCCCAGCTACCGCTCGCTTGACGACCCGGCGTCGCTGGAGGAGGAGCGCCGGCTCTGCTACGTGGGCATCACCCGCGCCAAGGAGCGCCTGTTCCTCTCCCACGCCAGTGAGCGGCGCCTCTGGGGCGGCATGCGCGAGCCGGCCGTGCCCTCGGTGTTCCTCGCCGAGCTGCCCGAGGAGCTCGTGCAGGGTGACATCCCCCGCAGCGGCGGGGCGGCGATCCGGCGCGAGCAGCGCCTGGACCGGCTCACCCGCGTCGACCGCGACGACAGCCGCCGGGTGGCCGGAGGCGGTGCCGCCGGTGTGCCGGCCAACGCCGTGCGCCGGCGCACGGCCGCAGCGCTGCCCGGCAAGGCCTGGTCGGTGGGCGATCGCCTGCGCCATGCCGCCTTCGGGGAAGGCCACGTCACCCACCTGTTCGGCAGCGGCGAGAAGATCTCGATCGCCGTGAAGTTCGAGGGCATGGGGCCGAAGATCCTCGATCCGCGTCTGGCGCCGATCGAGCCCCTTGGCGAGCCCTCCTGAGAGCGGCGGTGCAGGCTTGAGCCCCGTGCTGGACCTTCCCGGCATCCCGCCGGCCCTGCCGCCGGTGCTGCTGGCGGCGGCCCGCGAGCAGCGGGCGGCCCTGGTGGGCGGCGCCGTGCGCGATCTGCTGCTGCACCGGGTGCACAACGACCCCTGGCGGGGTGTGCCCGATCTCGATCTGGTGGTGGAGGGCCGCGCCGGCGACTTCGTGCGCCGCCTGGAGCGTTCCCTGCCCCCCGGCAGCCTCCGCGCTGAGCTGGAGCATGGGGCCTACGGCACGGTGGAGCTGGAGCTGCTGGTCGACGGTCAGCCGCTGCTGCTGGATGTGGCCTCGGCCCGCCGTGAGACCTACCCGGTGGCGGGCGAGAACCCGCAGGTCACCCTCGGTGCCCTGGCCGACGACCTGGCCCGGCGCGACTTCAGCATCAACGCCATGGCCCTCGACCTGGCCAGCGGCCGCCTGCTTGATCCCCATTCCGGACAGGACGATCTGCGCCAGCGCCGGCTGCGCTGGCTGCACACCACCAGCGTGCGTGACGACCCCACCCGCCTGGTGCGCGGCGCCCGCTACGCCGCCAGGCTGGGCTTCGAGCTCGATCCCGCCAGCCGCGAGCAGGTGCGCGCCACCCTGGCCGCCTGGCCCTGGGCCTGGCGCCCCGGTGATCCCCCCGGCCTGGCGCCGACCGCCCTGGGCACGCGCCTGCGCATGGAGCTGGCACTGCTGCTGCGGCGCGAGCCCTGGCGGGCTGGCGTGGCGGCCCTGCAGCGCTGGGGTGCCCTGGTGCTGCTCGACCAGCGCCTGCAGGCCGACCGGCGCTGGCCCCAGCGTCTCTGGTGGGCCACCCGTTTCCAGGTGCCGTTGCTGCCCGCCCTGGTTGCGGGCGCCGCAGACCCCCTGGCCCTGGCCGAACGCCTCCAGCTCCCCCCTCGCCAGCACCGCCTGCTGGCCCAGTGGCTCGGTCTGCGCAGGCAGCTCGCGGAGGCCGGCCCGTCACCCGGCGATGCCCCCGCCTGGTGCGAGCTGCTGGAGGCTCCGGGGCATTCCCTCGAGGCGGTGACCCTGGCTCTGGTGGCCGGCGACGTGCCCCGCAGGCCTCTACTGCGGTGGCTGCTGCGCTGGCGGCAGCTCAAGAGTCCGGTGAGCGCCGCCGAGCTGATCGCCGCCGGCTGGCGGCCGGGGCCGGAGCTGGGGGCTGAGCTGCGGCGCCTACGCTCGCAGGCTCTGGCCCAGGAGCGCTGCTGATGGCCCACCCGGGAGCCGCTGCGATGGGCGCCGGCAGCACCAGCCCGCCTCCTGCCGTGGTGGTGGCCGTGCCGGCGCGGCTGGCCTCCTCGCGGCTGCCGGGCAAGGTGATGGCGGACATCGGCGGCAGGCCGATGCTGCAGCACGTGCTGCAGCGCTGCCGTCTGGCCCGTGGGGTGACGGCGGTGTTCGCCTGCACCGACAGCCCGGAGGTGCTTGAGGCCGCCCGCAGCTGGGGTTTCGAGGGGCTGCTCACCCCCGAGAGCTGCAGCAGCGGCAGCGAGCGCCTGGCAGCCGTGACCGGCGAGCTGGTGGGCGCCGGTGGCGCCTCACCCCACGACACGCTGGTGATCAATGTGCAGGGCGATCAGCCCCTGCTCGATCCAGCCATCATCGAGGCGATGGTGGAGCGGTTCGCCCGCCTGCGACGGCCGCCCGTGCTCACGCCGGTGTACCGGCTGGGGCCCGAGAAGATCCATGACCCCAACGTGGTGAAGGTGCTGCGCGCCGCCGACGGCCGGGCGATCACCTTCTCCCGCAGTGCCCTGCCCCATGTGCGCGATCTGCCACCGGATCAGTGGCACCAGCGCGCCAGCTACTGGGGCCATGTGGGTCTCTATGGCTTCAGGGGCGATGTGCTGGCCGGCTGGCATCAGCTCAGCCCCTCGGCCCTCGAGGACCAGGAGAAGCTCGAGCAGCTGCGCCTGATCGAGGCAGGCATCCCCATCGGCACCTATGAAGTGCCGGACGACTGTCTCTCCGTGGACACCGCCGAGCAGCTGGAGCAGGCCCGGGCCCTGGTGCGGGCGGCGACCTGACCGCCAGGCGCCGCTGGGAGGTGGCTGCACTTCAGGCGACGTGCCGGGCCCTCGCGCTTCAGCCGTTGTGCTCGCGCCAGCCGTGGCGGTGCAGCGCCTCCAGCGCGCCCCGCTGCTGCAGCAGCGCCTCGGCCAGTTCCCGCAGGGCGCCGTTGCCGCCGCGGCGGCGCAGCACCCAGTCGGCGTGGCGGCGCAGGCCCCGGGCCGCGTCGGCCGGGGTGATCAGCAGGGCCACCCGCGGCCGCACGGTGAGGTCGTTGAGGTCGTCGCCGATGAAGGCCGTGTGGGCCGGCTCCACCTGCAGCTCGGCCTGCAGCTGCGCCAGGCCGGCGGCCTTGTCGCCCACCCCCACCAGGCAGTGGCGGATGTGCAGGTGCTGGGCCCGCTGCTCGATGGCGCCGCTGCGGCCGCCGCTGAGCAGGGCCACCTCGAGGCCTTCGCGCTGCAGCATGCGCACCGCCAGGCCGTCGCGCACGTCGAAGCGCTTCACCACCCGGCCGCTCTCGTCGTAGTGCAGTCCACCGTCGGTGAGCACTCCGTCCACGTCGCACACCAGCAGCCGCACCGCCGCCAGCCGCCGCCCCAGCCGCAGCCGCTGCAGCCGGGAGCGCAGGCCCAGGGTGCTCACAGCGTGCTGACGGCGCTGCCGCCGGCGACCGCCGCCCGGATGGCCAGCAGCTGCTCGAGCAGCGCCTCCAGCCGGTGCAGCGGCACCATGTTGGGTCCGTCGCTGAGGGCCTGCTCCGGGTCGGGGTGCACCTCCAGGAACAGCCCGTCCACCCCCACCGCCATCGCCGCCCGGGCCAGGGGGGCCACGAACTCCCGCTGACCGCCGGAGCTGGTGCCGCGGCCGCCGGGCTGCTGCACGGCGTGGGTGGCGTCGAAGATCACCGGGCAGCCGGTGGCCTGCAGCTGGGGCAGGCTGCGGTAGTCAACCACCAGGGTGTTGTAGCCGAAGCTGCTGCCGCGCTCGGTGAGCCAGAGCCGCCCGCTGGCCGGATCGAGGCCGCACTCGGCCAGCTTGGCCACCACCTGGGCCATGTCCCAGGGCGCCAGGAACTGGCCCTTCTTGACGTTCACGGCCTTGTCGGTGCCGGCCACGGCCTGGGCGGCGGCCTCCAGCAGGTCGGTCTGGCGGCAGAGGAAGGCCGGAATCTGCAGCACGTCCACGGCCTGGGCCGCCGGCGCGGCCTGATGGCTCTCGTGGATGTCGGTGAGCACCGGCACGCCCAAGCGCTCGCGCACCTCCGCCAGGATCGCCAGCCCCTCCTCGGGCCCGGGGCCGCGGAACGACTTGCCCGAGCTGCGGTTGGCCTTGTCGAAGCTGGCCTTGAACACGTAGTCGATCCCCAGCCGCCCGCAGAGCCCGCTCACCTGCTCGGCGATCCGCAGCACCAGATCGCGGTTCTCGATCACGCAGGGGCCGGCGATCAGGCGGAAACTCATGGGTTGTGGGCGGTGCTGAAGCCAGCCTGCACCAGATCATGCAGCCGCAGCAGGCCCACCAGCTGGCAGGCGTGCTCGGGGTGCACCACCGGCAGCACCGAGATGGCCTGGCGGGGGTTGTGCTCCATCAGCTCCAGGGCCTTGGCGGCCAGCACCTCCGGGGTCACGGTGATCGGGTCGCGGGTGGCCATCGCCGCCGCCGTCACCCGGTCCCACTCGGCGGTCCCGTGGCGCTGCAGGGCCCGGCGCAGGTCGCCGTCGGTGATCAGCCCCGCCAGGCGGGCCGGCTCGCCGGCGTGGTGCACCCAGGTGGCGCCCAGGCTGCCGCGCTTGGGACTGCCCTGGGTGAGCTGGGCGATCACCACCGGCAGGGGGGCGTCGGGGGCCAGCGGGGTGAGCTCGTGGGCCGGCACCATCAGGTCCGCCACGGTGAGGGTGAGGCGCCGGCCGAGGGAGCCGGCGGGGTGGTTGATGGCGAAGTCCACCGGTGAGATGCCGGCCCGCTCCATCCACACCGCCGCCAGGGCATCGCCGATCGCCATCGCCACCGCCGTGCTGGCGGTGGGGGCCAGGTTGAGCGGGCACACCTCCCGGTCCACCGACGCGTCCAGCACCACGTCGCAGCCGCGGGCCAGGCTCGAGGCCACCCGCCCCACCAGGGCGATGCGGTGGGTGCCGCGCCGGATCAGGTGGGGCAGGATCGCCAGCAATTCCTCGGTCTCGCCGCTGTTGGAGAGCAGCAGGGCCACGTCGTCGGCGGCCACGATGCCCAGGTCGCCGTGCAGGGCGTCCACCGGGTTGAGGAACACCGCCGTCAGGCCGATGGAGGAGAAGGTGGCGGCGATCTTGCGGGCGACGATGCCGCTCTTGCCCACCCCCGTCACCACCAGCTTGGCGCGGCGGGCCCGGCAACTCTCCAGCTGCTGCAGGGCCGTTTCCACCTGCTGCGGATCGAGGCGGGAGGCGCTGGCGGCGATGGCGGCGGCCTCTTCCACCAGGCAGCGGGTGAGGGCGGACAAGGGCACTGGTGAGGTCGCCGTCATTCTCCCAGGCCTGGGGGCTGCTCCACCCGGCCCACGACGGCTGCGGCGGCAAACCCGCGCCGGCGCAACGCGGCGATCGCGGCCTCGCCCGCGCCGGCCGGCAGGGCCGCCAGCAGGGGTCCGCAGGTCTGGGGATCGATCAGCAGCCCCAGCCGGGCGCTCCGCCGCGCTGCCGCGTCTGCCGGCCCGGGGGGCTCGCTGAGCCGCACCGGCCCCTCCAGCAGGGCCAGGGCGGCGGCGTTGGCGGGCGCCAGGCTGCTGGCCAGGCCCCCCTCCAGCAGCTCCAGGGCCCCGGGCAGGGTCGGCAGCGCGGCGGCGTCCAGCTCCACCCGCAGCCCCGGCGTGCTGGCGGCCAGCATCTCCGCCAGGTGTCCCAGCAGCCCGAAGCCCGTGATGTCGGTGCAGGCGCGGCAGCCCAGGGCCTGGAGCTCCTCCACCAGGTCCGCTTGGCTGTGCTGCATCTGCTCCAGCGCCGCATCGATCCAGGCGGCCCGCGCGGTGCCGGCCATGGCCGAGGCGAACAGCACTCCCGTGCCCAGCGGGCGGGTGAGCAGCAGCACCTGGCCGGGTTGCAGGGGGCCCTTGCTCCAGTGGCGCTCCGGCGCCACCGCGCCGTTCACGCTCAGGCCCAGCCCCAGCCCGGCGCCGTCGCGGCCCTCGACGGTGTGGCCCCCGAGCAGGGATGCCCCCAGCGGCTCCAGCACGGAGGCGATGCCGGCCAGGGTGTGGGCCAGCCACTCCTGCTGCAGCCGCGGCGCCGCCTGGGGCAGGGTCACCAGGGCCTGGGCGCTCGTGACCCGCGCTCCGCAGGCCCACAGATCGCTGCAGGCGTGCAGGGTGGTGAGCCGCGCGTTGAGCCAGGGATCGTCCACCAGGGCCGGAAACCCATCGACGCTCTGGAGCAGCAGCTCGCCGTTGTCGCGGCGGCCGATGACGGCCGCGTCCTCGGCCTGGCCCAGCACACCCGCCTGGCGCAGGCCGGCCGCCAGGGTGGCGCCCGCCAGCTTGGCGGCGCAGCCGCGGCAGGCCATCGCCGCAGCTGCGTCCTCGCTGCCCGCCCCCGTCGCCATGGGCCGCCGCAACGCGAAGCGCGCCATGAAGCGGCGGTCGATGCGGTCCTTCCAGCGCCACAGCAGCCGGCTCGGCCCAAGGGCCAACGGCCCCCACAGGGCGATGGCCCGGGGACGGTCGGGCCGGCTGCCGTCGGCGAGCAGCTGCAGGGCCCGGCGCTGGGGCCGCCAGCGGCGCAGCCCGGAGGGTGCTGCGGCCTGTGGATGGATCAGGCAGCGCTCCAGGTTGGTCGCCAGGGTGGGCGCGGCCCGCACCGCCCACACCCCCGAGGCCGGCCTGGGTGCGGCGGCGATCACGCCGCAGTCGCCGCTCGCGAACAGACGCGGCTGACCCAGCACCTGAAGGGTGGCTTCGGTGCGCACCCGGCCGCTGCTGTCGGTTGGCAGGCCCGCCGCCCCCAGCCAGAGCGGTGCCCGGCTGCCGGTGCAGGCCAGCGCCGCCTGCTGTCCGGGGCCGGCCTGGCGCCGCACCGGGATGGCGGCGGCCGCCAGCAGGCGTTCTCCCAGCCGGTTGGCCGCCGGTGTGCCCAGGTGCAGCTGCTCTCCCCGCAGCAGCAGCTCCGGGCGCAGGCCCCGGCCCTGCAGGGCCAGCGCCACTTCCACGCCGGCGGCGCCGCCACCGCGGATGGCCAGGCCGGGGGCGTGGGCTTCGCGGCCGGCGGTTTCGCTCAGGCGGGCTTCGGCCCAGGCGAGGAACGGCTCCAGGGGTTTCACGCCCTGGGCAGGGGGGGCGCCGGCTGCGGCTGGCCCGGGGCCGGCCGGCAATGCGGTCTCGGCGCCCACATCCAGGCTCAGCCAGTCCCAGTGCAGCGCTGGCCGGCCCTCCAGCTCGAGGGTGCGCTCCTGCGGGTGCAGACCGGTGATCTCGGCGGCGATGAACGTCGCCCCGGCCTGCCGGCAGAGACGCCGCAGGTCGATCGCACAGGCCTCTCGGTCGTAGATCCCGGCCAGCAGGCCGGGCACCATGCCCGAGTACAGGGCCGTGCTGGCCCGGCTCACCAGCGTGACCAGCGCTCCGCCGGTGCGCGGGCGTCCGCGTCGGGCGGCCATCGCCCAGCGCAGCAGCACCAGCGCATGGGTGTGGCCGCCGCCGGCGAGAACCAGATGGCCGGCGGGAGGTGGCGAGGGCAGGGGAGGATGCGTGGCGGGTGCCCTCAGAAGGGCAGCGGCAGGAAGGCTTTGGCCGCGATCGGGGCCAGGAACTGGAGGGCGCCGAGGGCCCCGCTCACGGCGCCGCCGATCGCCGCCATGCCCAGGCCGTTGCCGCCGCCTTCCGGCCGATCCGGCGCCGCCTTCACCTGCTCGGCGGCCTGCCGCAGCTGCGTGGCGGTGTCGCGCTCTCCGGCCGCCTCGTAGAGGCCGGCGGCGTAAGTGAAGTCATTGGCGGCGTCCTCCGACTTGCCCTGCTGGCTGCGGGTGATGGCCCGTGCCAGCCAGCTCACCGCCGCGGCCGGTTCCCGGCGGATGGCGGCGCTGAACCACTGCTCGGCCTCGGGATAGCGCCCCTTGCCGGCCGCATCCACGCCGGCGTTGTGCAGCTCTCCGAAGCTCAGCTGGCCCTGGTCGATGCCGCGGGCACCCTGCCAGTGGGCCCGGCTCAGGGCGCCGGGGCTGAGCAGCGCCCCGCTGAGATCCGCCTGGCGCAGGTCGGTGCCCTCCAGCCGGGCGCCGCGCAGGTCGGCGCCGCGCAGGGAGGCGCCCATCAGGCTGGTGAAGCTGAGATCGGCCCCGCCGAGCCGTGCGCCATCGAGACGCGCCTGGCCGAGGTTGGCGCGCTGCAGCCGGCTGCCACTGAGGTCGGCATCGGCCAGCTGGGCATGCACCAGATCCGCCCCGGCCAGATCGCAGCCGGGGCAGCGGCCTTGCTCGAGCAGCTGGATCAGGGCCTCGGTGCCGCCGGGGGGTGTGGCGGGCCGGGCCTGGACGGGCACGGATCCGGATGCCGCGACCGCCATGGCACTGAGTAGCGCAGGGGCAGTGACCCGGGCCAGTGGATTGCGCAGGGTCATGGGCCGCATCCGTTCCCTTGCCTTATAGCGCTGCGTCGGGCCTGCTTCAGCTGCTGCATTGACCTTCTCCAGCTGTCCGCCGCCTGGCGGGCCGAGGTGCTCCGGGGGTCCGTCGCCTCGAAGCGGCGCTGGGCGTGGCAACGGGCCAGCCGCTGGAGGGGCGCGGCCAGGCGCGGGTCCACCGCCGCGGCCCGCCGGCACAGACCCTCCAGGGTTTCACCCCGCCGGGGTTCGAGGCCGAGCTGGTGCAGCTGGCGCAGCAGGTCGGCCAGATCGCGGTCGATGCGATCCCGCCGTGGGCGGTGCCGGCGCAGCTGCCAGGGCACGAGGGCGCCGAGCAGGCCCAGCGCCACCCCGGCCAGGATCACCAGCCCCAGCGCCCAGTGCCGCCCCCCCAGCAACCACTCCAGCAGCGCCTCCTGCCGGCTGCGGTCGAAGCTCAGCCACCAGCGGCTCCAGGCCATGTCCAGGCCCCACCACTGCCGCTGCAGCCAGCGCCAGCCGCTGCTCGCCTGGGGGCTGTCGGCGCGGGCCGTGGCCGCGGCCGGTCCCTGATCCGTGCCGGCGCTGGCCCAGACGCTGGGATCGACCCGCAGCCAGCCCTGCCCCGGCAGCCACACCTCGCTCCAGGCGTGGGCGTCGCTCTGGCGCAGTTCCAGAAAGCTGGCCCCCCCCACCGGCACCACCCAGGTGCCGCCCAGGTAGCCGCTCACCACCCGGCTGGGCACCCCCGCTGCCCGCATCAGGGCACTGAAGGCGCTGGCGTAGTGGCCGCAGAAGCCCAGCCGCTGCTCGAACAGAAACACATCCAGGCCGTCCTGCTCCGGCAGGACTCCGGGGTTCCTGTCGTAGCGGAAGCCCCCCGCCTCGAACCAGGTCTGGGCCGCCGCCAGCCGGGCCGCCGGCTCCGCCAGCTGCCCCCAGCTGCGTCCCAGCGCCAGCAGCCTGGGATTGGCGGCTGCCGGCAGGCTCAGGGTCTCCGGGCCGGGGGTCTGCCCCTGCCAGGCCAGTGCCGCCGCCGCCGGCCGCAGGCGGTAGCTGCGCCGTTCGATGGCCGGCCGCAGCAGCCGCAGTTCCCCCTGCGGTTCGATGCGCAGCCGCGGGTCGGCGGAGCCGCTGCGCCCATCCCAGGGCACGGCCGTGAAGCGGCTGGGCTCCGCCAGCCACACCTGATCGCGGCCTGCCGCGGCCTCCAGCGGCACGGCCGCGGCCCTGCCCGCCGGTCCGTCCCGCTGCGGCGGGGCGGCTTCCTCCTCCTCGTTCTCGCGCTGCCAGCGGCGGCCGTCGAAGCGCTCGTGCACCAGCACCCGCCAGTAGCGCCGCTCCGGCGGCGGCGGCCGGTCGTCGCCGAAGGCCACCCGGGCCGCCGGACCGTCGTCATCCACGAGGGTGGCGATGGTGCCGGGGTCAAGGTCGGCGCTCAGCCCCGTCACCGCCCGGGCCGAGGGGCCGGGCAAGGCCGTGAGCGGCTCCAGGCGCGGCACCAGCAGGAACAGCACCAGGGCCATCGGCAGCGCCGCCGCCAGCACCTGCAGGCTCTGGCGCAGCAGCACCCGCCAGGGCGTCGCCAGACCGATCTCCAGCTGCAGCAGCCCCGCCAGGGCGAGCACGGCAGAGAGCAGCTGCACCAGGCTGGGCAGCAGGTCGGGCAGCTGGGCGGCCTGCAGGCCGCAGACCAGCAGCTGCAGCAGGGCCACCAGCCGCCGGCCGCCGCGATCCCGCGCCTCCACCAGCTTGAGGGCCGCCAGCACCAGCAGCGCCAGGGTGAGGGCCCCCAGCAGCCAGGTGGGATCGAGCCCCACGCTCCCCGCTGCCAGGGCGGCCATGCCGGCCCACTGCAGGCGCCTCGGCGGCAGGGTCCGATCCGCTGCAGGCCGCGACATTCAGCCTTCCCTCACGACGGTGCTGGTGCTTGTGCTTGTGCTGGTGCTGGTGCCGGCGCCGGGAGCCGTGGCCAGGGCCAGCAGGCAGCGGTCGCGGTGCCGGCGGCCCTGGCCGGCGGGAACGCTCAGGTGGGGCAGCACGAGGCCGTAGGCCTCGCCGCGGCGGCTGCGCTGCCAGATCTCGGCGGCCAGATGGCGCAGGGCCCGTTCCGCCTCCACCCCCGGAGCCGGCGTCAGCAGCGGCGGAGTGCCGGCCGGGTCGCGGAACACCTTGCTCAGCCGGCCCCGGCCCTGGGCCAGGGCCTTCCAGGCCAGCCGGGCCTGGCTCTCCTGGGGGCGGTGGGGACGCAGGTCGTGCCAGTGCTCGCTGCCCTCCCGGCCGCCGCTGGCCATCGCCGCGTCCAGGGCGCTGCCGGCCGTCGCGGTCCGGGCCACCGGACCGTGCTGGCGCGCCGGGTAGACCGTCTGGCGGGCGGCAGGCGCCCAGCGGCTCCAGCACACGAACAGACCCAGCGGGGCCGTGCTGCTGACCAGCAGCACGCCAGGGGTCTGCAGACCCCGCCGATCGCAGCGCCAGTCGAGTTCCAAGCTGGAGGTGCCGGCGGGGATGCGGCGGAGCTGCGCCGCCTGGCTGTCCAGGGGCTGGCCGGTCAGCCGCAGCCGGATGGCGTTGCGGGGGTGGCGGCTGCACGCCAGCAGCGGGTAGGTGAGGGCTTCCCCGGCGAAGCCCGGCTCGCTCCTGCCGCAGCGCAGCTCCAGCCCCTGCAGGTTGAAGTGGGTGAGGTGCAGGGCCAGCAGCTGCAGCGTCAGCATCAGGAAGCTGAGCAGCAGCGGACCGTTGCGCTGGGTCTGGATGCCCACCACCTGCAGCAGCAGCGCTCCCCCCAGCCAGAGCACGCCGAAGACCGTGGGCAGGATGTAGAGGTTGCCGAGGCGCAGCTGCAGGCGCTCGCCCCGCTGCACCCGCCCGAGCCGGGCCGGCCAGCCCTGCCCCCCTGCCCGGACCTCAACGGATGGCATCCACCGCCTCCAGCAGCGCGCGGCTCAGCTGGCCCCGTCCCGCCGGATCGAGGCGGTGCTCCACCACGGCGCGGAACACCGCCTGCACGTCGGCGGGGGTCACGAAGTCGCGCTCCTGCAGCAGGGACCAGGCCCGGGCCGCCGCCAGCAGCCCCTGGGAGGCCCGCGGCGAGAGCGGCGCCCCGGGGCGGTCCGGTGCCCGGCTGGCGGCCACCAGATCGAGCACATAGTCGATCAGGGCTGCGCTGCAGTGCTGCCGCCGGCAGCGGCGCCGCAGACTGAGCAGGTCGGCCGGCTGCCCCGCGGCCACCATGGCCCCCAGGTCCAGGGCCTGGCCGCTGAGCAGGGCGCGCTCGGCCTCACGCTCGGGGAAGCCCAGGCTCAGGCGCATCAGGAAGCGGTCGAGCTGCGACTCGGGCAGCGGCGAGGTGCCCACCTGATCGAGGCTGTTCTGGGTGGCGATCACCATGAACGGCCGGGGCAGTTCGTGGCTGGTGCCGTCGACGCTCACCCGGCCCGCGGCCATCGCCTCCAGCAGCGCGCTCTGGGTGCGGGGGCTGGCCCGGTTGATCTCGTCGGCCAGCAGCACCTGGCTGAACAGGGGCCCCGGCTGGAAGCGGAAGCTGCCGCTGGCGGGATCGAGCACGTTGATGCCCGTGAGGTCGGCCGGCAGCAGGTCGCTGGTGAAGCTCACCCGCTTGAAGGCCAGGCCGAAGCTGCGCGCCAGGGCTTCGGCGAGGGTGGTCTTGCCGGTGCCCGGCAGGTCTTCCAGCAGCAGGTGTCCCCCGGCCAGCAGACAGGCCAGGGCCAGCCGCACCGGGTGCTCCTTGCCCAGCAGCACCCGGTCGATGCCGGCCACCAGATCGCTCCAGGCCGCCACGGTCCTCCGCCCGCACCTCTCGATTGTGGCGCCGTAGCGTTCGCCCATGGACAGCGGTGCGGACGCCGAGCGCCATGGCGGCAACCTGGCGGCCGCCGCCCTGAGGCTGGGCCGCCCGCCCGGGGCCCTGCTCGATGCCAGTGCCTCGCTGGTGCCCTTCGCGCCCCCGGCGGCGGTGCGGCTGGCGCTGCTGCGGGCGGCCCTGGGCCCGGCGCCGCGGCTCTACCCCGACCGCGCCTGGCGGCGGCTGCGCGATCTGCTGGGCCGCCAGCACGGCCTGCCCCCGGACTGGGTGCTGCCCGGCAACGGCGCTGCCGAGCTGTTCACCTGGGCGGCCCGGGACGCCGCCGCGCTCGGCGAGAGCCTGCTGCCCGCTCCCGGCTTCACCGACTACCAGCGGGCCCTGGCCTGCTGGAACGGGGCCGCGCGTTCCCTGCCGCTGCCGCTGCGCTGGGACGCCGCCTTCCCCCAGTCCTTCCCGGCCGCCGCCGCCGGCGCTGAGACAGCGCCGGTGCTCTGGATCACCAACCCCCACAACCCCACCGGCCAGCTCTGGAGCCGCACCTCCCTGGAGCCTCTGCTGCAGCGCCATGCCCTGGTGATCTGCGACGAGGCCTTCCTGCCCCTGGTGCCCGGCGGCGAGGCCCACTCCCTGGTGCCTCTGCTGCCGCGGCACCCCAACCTGGTGGTGGTGCGCAGCCTCACCAAGCTGCTGTCGCTGGCCGGCCTGCGCCTCGGTTACGCGCTGGCCGCGCCGTCGCGCCTGCGGCGCTGGGCCGCCTGGCGCGACCCCTGGCCCGTCAACGGCCTGGCGCTGGCCGTGGGCGAGCGGCTGCTGGAGCGCCCCGGCTGGCTGCCGGGCTGGACGGCGAGGGTGCAGCGCTGGACGGCCCGCGAGGGGCCCTGGCTGGCCCGGCAGCTGGCGCGCTGGCCGCGGCTCACGCCCATGCCCTCGGCCGCCAACTTCCTGCTGGTGCACAGCAACGGGTCCCTCGAGCCGCTGCGCCGCGGCCTCGAGGAGCGCCACGGCGTCCTGCTGCGCGACTGCCGTTCCTTCGCGGGGCTGGATGGGTGCTGGCTGCGCATCGGCCTGCAGCACCGCCGCGGTCACCGCCGCCTGCTGCGGGCCCTGGAGCGGGAGCTGGGCTGAGCGGCTACGCCAGCTCCACCAGCAGGGCCGCCAGCCGCCGGTCGGCATCGCCCACGGCCAGCCGCTCCATGCCGGCGCGCATCGCCGCCAGCGGATCGGCCGCTGCTTCGGCCCCGCGCAGCCGCGGCCCCAGCAGCCGCCAGATCGTCCGCTCCAGCGTCGGCTGATCCGGGGGGTGTTCGGCCACGATCACCGCCGCCCCCAGCCGGGCTGCGGCAAGGGCGTTGGCGTCCTGGTGCCGGTCGGCCGCGGCCGGATAGGGCACCAGGATCGCCGGGGTGCCGCACACGGCCAGCTCGCTCAGGGCGCCGGCCCCGGAGCGGCTGATGGCCAGGTCGGTGCGCTGCAGAAGGCCCGCCAGTTCGCTGCAGAACGGCCGCTCCACCACCCCGGGAGGCAGGGGGGCGCCGGCCTCCGGATCGTTGCGGCCGGTGAGGTGCACCACGCGCACCCCTTCGGCGCTCAGCCGCCCCAGCAGGGGACGCAGCATCCGGTTCAGGCCCACCGCCCCCTGGCTGCCGCCCATCACCAGCAGCAGCGGCCCCGGTCCCTCCGGCAGCCAGTCGGGGGCGGGGCCCGGCTGCAGAAAGTCGCGGCGCACCGGCGTGCCCGTCACCAGGGGCCGGCAGCGGGGCAGCCGCTCGGCCGCGTCGCCCAGCCCCACCGCCACGCGGGTGCAGAGGCGCCCCAGCAGGCGCGTCACCCGGCCGGGGACGGCGTTGCTCTCATGCAGCACCACCGGCACGCCGCACCAGCGGGCCGCCAGGATCGCCGGCGCGGCGATGTAGCCGCCGCTGCTGAACACCACGTCGATGCGCTCGCGCCGGATCAGCCGGCGCACGCTGCCGATCGCCCGGAGCAGCCGCAGCAGATTCAGCAGCTTGCGCAGCCCCCGCCCCTGCAGCCCTCCGGCGCGCACGGTGTGCAGCGGGAAACGGCTGGGCACCAGCTCCCGCTCCAGCCGGTCCGGCACCCCCAGCCAGCGCACCTCCCAGCCGCTGGGCAGCGCCTCGGCCACGGCCAGGGCCGGGAACAGGTGGCCACCGGTGCCGCTGGCTGCGACGAGGAGCCTGGGCATCGATGGCGCTCACGAGCGCGCCTAACTTAAAAGCACATCCAGCAGGCGCATGCGGCGTACCGGCCTCTCCTCCATCCCCCAGCTGGGCCTGCGGGCTGTTTCCGCCAGATTGGCCGCCGCCACAGTCACAGCCACCGCCACGGTCCTGGCTGGTGCGCTGACCGGTGCGGCCGCCCTGCTGGTCGGCGGCGCCCTGCCGGTCCGGGCGGCAGCTCCATCGCCCCAGCTGCTCCAGAACCTGGAGGCGGCGTTCAACGGCCAGGGCGATCTCACGGCCCTGCTGGCCGAGGGCCCGGGCTTCGATCCCGCCGACGTGCGCAGGCGCCGCCAGCGGCTGCTCAGCCAGTTCCCCGATGCCCGCTGGCAGCTCGCCCAGGGGCCTGCCCTCAGGGATGGCCGGCCGACGGTGCTGGTGCAGGTGCGCGGCAGCCGTCAGGACGGTGCGCTCACCTATCGCCTCGAGGCCGAGCAGCAGCTGCTGCTGGAGAGCGACGGCCGCCGCATCAACGGCCAGACGGTGCTGCGCGAGCAGGCCCTGCTGCGCAGCGGCGAGGCCAAGCTGCCGGTGAGCGTGCTGATTCCCGACGCCGTGCTCACCGGCCAGCGCTACGACCTGGATGTGATCTTCGACGATCCCCTCGACGGTGCGATCGTGGCCGGCGGCATCGCCGATCTGCGGGAGGATCAGCTCACCGCTCTGGACAGCCCTTCCCTGCGTCTGGGCGCCCTGGGCGGCGGCGGGCTGTTCCGCGTCGTGCAGGCGCCCCTGAACCCCGGTGCCCAGACCTGGGCCGTGCTGCTGGTGCACCCCGAGGGTCTGGTGGGCATCAGCAAGCGGGTGCGCGTGGTGGCCGAGCGGGACCAGCTGCGGCCCTGACTCAGCGCAGGTCGGCGGGTACCAGGTAGCCCTTGCCGTCCCGGTCGAGCCGCTCGAAGTGCCGCTGCAGGTAGGGGTTCGCACCGGCTTCCCGGCGCTCGAGGCGGCCATCGCCGTTGCGGTCCAGCTGCTGGAACAGCTGCCGCATCCGTTGCTGGTACTGCTGCTGTTCACTGGCCCGGGCCGCAGGCAGTCCCCCCACATGGGCCGGGGCAGCCGCTGCCGCCGCGATCGCCAGGGCCCCGATCAGGGCACCCGCCAGAGCTGCTGGAATCCTGTTCATGACGTCAGGTTATGGAGCAGGTCCCGGCCGTCTGTGGCCGCACCCCAGGCAAGCTGTGACCAGATCTTTCCGGCGGGGCGGATGACAGGCCAGCGCATCTGGGTGGTGGATGACGATCCCGAACTGCGCCGGATGGTGGGCACCTATCTCACCGACCAGGGCTACGACGTGCGCTGCCTGGCCAACGCTGAGCAGCTGACGGCCCGTCTGGCCACGCAGCGCCCCGATCTGGTGGTGCTCGACCTGATGCTGCCCGGCGATGACGGGCTCACCCTGCTGCGCCGCCTGCGCGACGGCGGTGATGACCTGCCGGTGGTGATGCTCACCGCCAGGGGGGACGCGGTGGACCGCATCATCGGTCTGGAACAGGGGGCGGATGACTACCTGGCCAAGCCGTTCCTGCCCCGCGAACTCAGCGCGCGCATCGAGGCGGTGCTGCGCCGCCGGGTGGCCCTGCCGGCCGGCACCCCGCTGGCGGAGGGGCAGCGGATCCCCATCGGCGAGCAGGTGCTGGATCTGGCCTCCCGCACCCTGGAACGCGATGGGGCGGTGACCGTGCTCACCTCCGGCGAGTTCGCCCTGCTGGCGGCGTTCGTGCAGCACCCGCACCGGCCCCTGCCGCGCCAGCGGCTCGTGGAGCTGGCCCGCGGCCCGGAGTCGCTGATCGACAGCCGCAGCATGGACGTGCAGGTGTCACGGCTGCGCAAGCTGGTGGAACCGGATCCCGGCCGCCCCCGCTACCTGCAGACCGTGTGGGGGTTCGGCTACGTGTTCGTGCCCGATGGCCAGCCTCGCAGCCGTTAGGTCGGCACTGCCCTACGGCCTGGCCGGCCTTGGGGTGGCCCTGCTGGCCACGGTGCAGCTGCAGATGCTGCTGGCGGAGCGGCTGCAGCGCGACCGGATCGCCCAGCAGGGTCCCGAGGTGCTCTTCCAGCTGCGCCTGGCGGAGCTGGCGCTGGACCGCCTGCCGCCCGCCAAGCTGGCCCGGCTCAGCGGCCTGCCCCTGCGGGTGGGGGCAAACCCGCCGACCCGCCCGGATCGCGCCCTCGAGGCCCAGGGCGCGGTGCTGCGTGCGGAGCTCTGCCCCGCGATCGACCCCTGCCCCAGGGTGCTGCCGTCCGCGGGCGCCCGGCGGGGGGTGTGGGTGGAGGTGCTGGCGCCTTTGGATCCGGTGTGGTTGTTCGTGCCGATCCCGCCGGTGCGCCCCTGGCCGCCGGATCCGTGGCTGCTGCTGGTGGGCCTGGGCCTCGGCAGCAGCGCGGCCCTGCTGCTGTTCTTCTGGTGGGAGGTGCAGCGGCCGCTGCGGCAGCAGCAGCAGGCGCTGGCGCGGGTGGGGCATCACCAGTGGCCTGGCCTGCAGCGGGAGCGGGGCACGGCCGTGGTTCGGCAGCTCATCGGCCGCTTCAATGCCATGGTGCAGCGCCTGCAGGCCGGGGAACGGGAACGCTCGGTGATGCTGGCGGGCATCGCCCACGACCTCCGCAGTCCCCTCACCCGCCTGCGCTTCCGTCTCAGCCTGGCCGCTCTGCCGGCGTCCGACCTGCAGCAGGCGGAGGCCGACCTGGATGCGATGGAGCGCATCACCGGCCAGTTCCTGCTGTTCGCCGGCGGTGGCGATCACGAGGACCCGCTGGCGCTGCCCCTGGATCTGCTGCTGGCCGAGCAGGCGGCAGGGCTGGATGCGGGCGAGCTGGCGCTCGATCTGGAGCCCATGGAGCGGGTGGTGCAACCGGTGGCCCTGGCCCGCGCCGTGGCCAACCTCATCGACAACGCCCGCAGCCACGGCGCGCCGCCGCTGTGTCTGCAGCTGCGGGCGACGGAGCCTCTGGGCGAAGGGTTCCGGATCGTGCTCTGGGACGGTGGCCCGGGCATCTCCGCGGAGCGGTGGGAGCAGGCGCTGATGCCCTTTCAGCGTCTCGATGCCGCCCGCGGCGGCAGCGGCCATTGCGGCCTGGGTCTGGCGATCGCCGCCCGGGTGGCGCGGATCCATGGCGGCCGGCTGGAGCGGCTGGCAGGCGATGCCACCAGCCCCGGGGGGTTCGGCATCGCCCTCCGGGGGCGCTCGATCGACCGGCCCGAGGGCAGTGCCTAGAGCCCGGTCGGGCCAGGGTCAGCTGCCGAGCGCCGCATCCGCGGCGGCGGCGGCGTACCAGCGGGCCAGGGCCGAGACGTCGTCGTCGCCATGGCCCGCCTCCAGCAGGCTGTCTTCCATGGCGGCCACCAGCTGGCTCAGCGGAATCTCCACCCCGACGGCAGCGGCTGCCTCCAGGGCGATGGCCAGGTCCTTGCGGTGCAGGGCAAGCCGGAATCCCAGCGGGTAGCGGCCCTCCAGCATGTTGGCGGCGCGGTGCTCCAGTGCCCAGGAGCCGGCCGCGCCGGCCGTGAGGGCATCCCGCACCAGGGCCATCGGCAGGCCCAGCCTCCGGCCCAGGGCCATCGCCTCGGCCACGGCCGCGTAGCTGCCGGCCACCAGCACCTGGTTCACGGCCTTGGCCTGCTGGCCGGCCCCCACCGGCCCCAGGTGGGTGATCCGCTGCCCCACCACCTCCAGCAGCGGCCGGGCCCGCTCCACATCGGCACGGTCACCGCCCACCAACACCGAGAGGGTGCCGGCCCGGGCGCCTTCGGTGCCACCGGTCACCGGGGCGTCGATGTAGCCCACGCCCCGGTGGGCCAGATCGGCGGCCAGGGCCTGACTGGTGGCCGGGGCGATGGTGGAGAAGTCCACCACCAGGCTGCCGCTGGCCAGGGCCGGCCCCGCGGCCGTGAGCACCGCCTGCACGGCGGCGTCATCGCTGAGGCACAGGCAGATCAGCCCGGCAGCGGCCACCGCCGCCGGCACGGATGCGGCGGCCTCGGCGCCGGCGGCCACCAGGTCGGCTTCCGGGCCCGGGGTGCGGTTGTGCACCGTGAGATCGAAGCCGGCCCGCGCCAGGTTGGCGGCCATCGGCGCCCCGAGGGCCCCCAGGCCGAGGAAGGCGACGGCCGGCGGCCGCCGGGCGGTCAAGCCTCGTCGAGGGCGGCCACGCCGGGCAGCACCTTGCCCTCCAGCAGCTCCAGGCTGGCGCCGCCGCCGGTGGAGATGTGCGACATCTTCTCGGCCACGCCCACCTTCTCCACGGCGGCCACGGAGTCACCGCCGCCAATGATGGTGATGGTGCCCTTGGCGCTCAGCTCGGCCAGGGTGTGGGCGATGCCGTTGGTGCCGGCGGCGAACTTGTCGAACTCGAACACGCCCATCGGCCCGTTCCAGATCACGGTCTGGCAATCGGCCAGGGCCTCCTGGAACACCTTCACCGAGTCGGGGCCGATGTCGAGGCCCATCCAGCCATCAGGAATGGCATCGATCTTGGCGATCTGGCTGTTGGCGTCGGGGGCGAAGTTGTCGGCCAGCACCACATCGGTGGGCAGCAGGAACTGCACGCCCTTGGCGGCCGCCTTGGCCTCCAGCTCCTTGGCCAGCTCCAGCTTGTCTTCCTCCACCAGGCTCTTGCCTACCGACAGGCCGCGCGCCTTGTAGAAGGTGAAGATCATGCCGCCGCCGATCAGGATCTTGTCGCACTTGTCGATCAGGGCCTCGAGCACGCCGATCTTGCTGCTCACCTTCGAGCCGCCCACGATCGCCGCCAGCGGACGCTTGGGGTTGTCGATGGCGCCCTGCAGGTAGGCCAGCTCCTTCTCCATCAGGTGGCCGGCCACGTTGGGGCTCAGAAACTTGGTGACGCCCTCGGTGGAGGCATGGGCGCGGTGGGCGGCGCCGAAGGCGTCGTTCACGTACACCTCGGCCAGCGACGCCAGCTTCTTGGCGAATTCGGCCTCGTTCTTCTCTTCCTCAGCGAAGAAGCGCACGTTCTCCAGCAGCACCACGCCGCCCTCCTCCAGGGCCGCCACCTTGGCCTCGGCGTCGGGGCCGATGCAGCTCTCGGTCTTGGTCACGGGCACGCCCAGCAGGTCGCTGAGGCGGGCGGCCACCTGGGTGAGGCGCATGCCCTCGTTCACCTGGCCCTTGGGCCGGCCGAAGTGGGCCGCCAGGATCACCTTGGCGCCGTTGTCGCGCAGGTGGGCGATCGTCGGCAGGGCCGCCCGGATGCGGGTGTCGTCGGTGATGGTGCCGTTGTCGTCCTGGGGCACGTTGAAGTCGACCCGCACCAGCACCCGCTTGCCGCGCAGCTCGTCGACGCTGAGGCTGGTGAGGGATCGCTTCGCCATGGGACGCGTGTGGGAATAGGGATAAACGGGCCGGAGCTTAGCCCGCGGAGCGTCGTTCAGACTGAACCCCTCGACCCTGGATGCCACCTGGATGGCACCGGGACCCGCCAGCCATGTTCAAGACCGTTCTGTTCCCCATCGACCGCAGCCGCCAGGCCATGGACACCGCCGCCGTGGCCCTGCAGCTCGTGCAGGAGCACGGCAGCCGCCTGGTGCTGCTCTCGGTGGTGGAGCCCGGTGACGACGAGCCGGCCGTGGCCCAGCTGCTGGAGCAGGCGCGCGGCAGCTTCCAGCAGGCCGGCGTGACCTGTGAGGTGATCGAGCGGGAGGGCAAGGCGGCCTTCGTGATCGGCGATGTGGCCGACGAGATCGACGCGGACGTGATCGTGATGGGCACCCGCGGCATCACCCTCGAGAGCGACCAGGAGAGCACCGCCGCCCGGGTGATCCAGCTGGCGCCCTGTCCGGTGCTGGTGGTGCCCTGATGGCGGCGCCCATGCCGGCGGTGAACCTGCCGCAGCTGAGCGTCAACGCCCCGGCGATCCAGTGGTATCCGGGCCACATCGCCAAGGCGGAGAAGGCCCTGCAGGAGGCCCTGGCCAAGGTGGACCTGGTGATCGAGGTGCGCGACGCCCGCATCCCGCTGGCCACCGGTCACCCGCGGCTGCGGCGCTGGATCGGCAACCGGCAGCACCTGCTGGTGCTCAACCGCCGCGACATGGTGCCGGCCGCGGCGCAGCAGGCCTGGGATGCCTGGTTCCGCGGCCAGGGCCAGCCGATCTGGTGGTGCGACGCCAAGGCCGGCACCGGCGTGAAGCAGCTGCAGCAGGCGGCGATCCGGGCCGGCGAGGCCCTCAACGCGCGGCGCCGGACCCGGGGCATGCGGCCACGGCCGGTGCGGGCGCTGATGCTGGGCTTCCCGAATGTGGGCAAGTCGGCCCTGATCAACCGGCTGGTGCGCCAGAAGGTGGTGGAGAGCGCCCGCCGCGCCGGCGTCACCCGCAGCCTGCGCTGGGTGCGGCTGGGCCAGGAGCTCGACCTGCTCGATGCCCCAGGCGTGCTGCCGCCCCGGCTGGACGACCAGCAGGCCGCCCTGCGCCTGGCCCTCTGCGATGACATCGGCCAGGCCGCCTACGACAGTGAAGCGGTGGCCGTGGCCTTCCTTCAGCTCATCGCCAGCCTGGAACCGCTCACCGCCGCCGGTGTGCCCGCCGGCCTGCTGGAGCGCCGCTACGGCATCCCCGTGGCCCCGCTGCCCGCCGGCGGCCCCGATGGAGAGGGCTGGCTGGCGGCCGCCGCCGAGCGGCACACCAGCGGCGACCTGGGGCGGATGGCCACCAAGCTGCTCGACGACTTCCGCTGCAGCCGCCTCGGCGCCATCGCCCTGGAGCTGCCGCCGCCCTCCCCAGCTGCCGCCTGAGCCCGGCTCGTACGGTCGACGCCATGGACAAGGGCACAACGCCGATCCGGCCCGGCTTCGCCGAAGGCGAGGGCGAGCTGCTGACGCTCACCTATCCCAAGCCGCTGCCGATGCGGCTGGACCGCTGGCTGGTGTCCCAGCGTCCCGACCAGAGCCGCGCCCGCATCCAGAAGTTCATCGATGCCGGCTATGTGCGCGTGAACGGCATCACCGGTCGGGCCAAGACCCCCCTGCGCCACGGCGACACGGTGGAGCTGTGGATGCCGCCGCCTGAGCCCCTGCCGTACCTGATGGCCCAGGCGATGCCGCTGGATGTGCTGTTCGAGGACGAGCATCTGATCGTGCTCAACAAGCCCGCCGGCCTCACCGTGCACCCGGCTCCCGGCAACAGGGACGGCACCCTGGTGAACGGCCTGCTGCACCACTGCCCCGACCTGCCCGGCATCGGCGGTGAGCTGCGGCCCGGCATCGTGCACCGGCTCGACAAGGACACCACCGGCTGCATCGTCGTGGCCAAGAGCCAGGAGGCGCTGGTGCGGCTGCAGGCGCAGATCCAGCAGCGCATCGCCAGCCGCGACTACCTGGCGGTGGTGCACGGCCAGCCGGCGGCCGATGCGGGCACGATCGTGGGCGCCATCGGCCGCCATCCCGCCGACCGCAAGAAGTATGCGGTGGTGAACGATGCCAGCGGCCGCCATGCCTGCACCCACTGGCAGGTGGTGGAACGCCTGGGCGACCACGCCCTGCTGCGCTTCAAGCTCGACACCGGCCGCACCCACCAGATCCGGGTGCACTGCGCCCACATGAACCACCCGATCGTGGGCGATCCGGTGTATTCCCGCTGTCGCCGGTTGCCCCTGGAGCTGCCGGGCCAGGCCCTGCACGCCGTGCAGCTGGGGCTGAACCACCCGATCAGCGGCGAGCGGCTGGTGTTCGAGGCCCCCCTGCCGCCGGTGTTCGAAAAGCTGCTGGCGCTGCTGCGCCGCCGCACCCAGACTGGCTCCGCCTTTCCTCCCACGGCGCTTTCCATGGCGGAGCAGAACCTGCGGGCCTTCATCGCTGCGGTGCAGCAGGACCAGACCCTGCAGCAGCAGCTCGCCACCACGGCCGCCGCCGATGCCGACGAGGTGGCGAGCATCGCCCGCGGCGCCGGCTTCGAGGTGCTCCCCAACGACCTGGTGCGCTTCGGCGATGGAGCCCTGGTGGACTACGAGGACGAGGACTACTTCATGAAACCGCTCTGGTGGACCCTGCCCGGCTCAGCAGCCGGCTGAGTCCCACGGTCACACCAGCGCCGGCAGCCGCGGACAGGCCTCCACCAGCTGGCGGGTGATCGCCGCCTGCGGGTTGCTGAGCAGCGCCGATCCGGGGCCCTCCTCCACGATCCGGCCCCCGTCCAGCACGATCACGCGGTGGCAGAAGCCGCCGGCCACCGCCAGGTCGTGGGTCACGAACAGCATCCCCAGCCCCAGGCGGGTCTGCAGATCGCGCAGCAGCTCCAGCACCTCCGCCTGCACCTCGGCGTCGAGCATGCTCACGCTTTCGTCACAGAGCAGCACCTTCGGCTCCAGGATCAGCGCCCGGGCGATCGCCACCCGCTGCTGCTGGCCGCCGGAGAGCTGGCGGGGCAGGCGGTTCTCGAAGGCCTCGGGCGGGTTCAGCCCCACCGCCGCCAGCAGCTCGCGGGCGCGCTGGCGGGCGGCGGCGCGGCCGGCCAGGCCGTGGATCAGCAGCGGATCGGCGATCGCCTCGCCCACCCGCATCTGGGGGTTCAGGCAGGCCAGCGGGTCCTGGAACACCATCTGGATGCCGCGCCGGGCCCGGCGCAGGCTGGCGCCGCGCAGCCGCTGCAGATCCACCCCCTCCAGGCGCACGGCGCCGCCCCGCACCGGCGCCAGGCCCATCAGCGCCCGGCAGAGGGTGCTCTTGCCGCAGCCGGAGGCGCCCACCAGGCCGATGGTCTCGCCCTGCTGCAGCCGCAGGCTGACGCCGTCCACCGCCTTCAGCCAACGGCGCTGCCAGGGCAGGCCCGGCAGCGCATGCCAGCAGCGCAGCGCCTCGATCTCCAGCAGCAGCGGCGCCGCGGCCGGGGCCTGACTCTCGCTGCCCTCGCGTTCGCGCGCCTTGGCCACCAGCCGCCGGGCCAGGGGCGATTGCGGTGCCGTGAGCAGCTGCCGGGCCGGGGCGCGCTCGATCAGGCGGCCCTCATCGAGCACGGCGATCTGGTCGCACCAGCGCCCCGCCATGGCCAGGTCGTGGCTGATCAGCAGCAGGGCGCTGCCGGCTTCGCGGCACAGGCCGGTGAGTTCGGCCATCACCTGGCCGGCCACCGCCACATCCAGGCTGGTGGTGGGCTCATCGGCGATCACCAGCGGCGGGTTGAGGGCCATGGCCAGGGCGATCGCCAGCCGCTGGCGCATGCCGCCGCTGAATTCGTGGGGATAGCTGCCGTAGCGGTCCACGCCGATGCCCACCCGCCCCAGCAGCTCCTCGGCCCGCCGGCGCAGCTGCCGCCGGGTCCAGCCGGGGCGGTGGGCCCGCAGGGTGTCGGCCAGGTGGCCGCCGATGGTGAGCAGCGGGTTGAGCCGCGTCATCGGGTCCTGGAACACCAGGCCCACCGCCTCGCCGCGCAGGCGGCGCAGGGCCGGCCGGCGCAGGGCCCGGGGATCGCGGCCCGCCAGCAGCAGCTCGCCGTCGCAGCGGCTGCCGGCGGGCAGCAGCTGCAGCACGGCGCGCGCCACCGTGCTCTTGCCGCAGCCCGAGGGTCCCACCAGCGCCAGCGTCTCGCCGGGATCGAGGCTGAGATCGAGGCCGTCGAGGGTGGGGCGCTCGCTCTGGGGATAGGCCACCCGCAGCTGGTGCAGGCGGAGCACGGGGTCCGTCATGGGTGACGCGGCCCGCGGCGAGGGCGGCGGCGGACTGGTGCGATGGACAACGGCCGGTGCGCAATCACCCCCGAGTGTCGCTGCCTGCATACGATGAGGCCACTCCGCAGGACCCCATGCTCCCGGCGGCCACCGATCCGAATCCGAAGACGGATTCCACCGCGGTCGCGGCACCGGAGTCGCCTGCCCTGCCCACGGATCCCTCCCGCACCCGGTCGCAGCCCCCCTGCCCGCCCCTGGGGCGGCGGCCGATCCACGGGCCCGCCGACTACGGCGTGCCCCTTCCGGAGTGGCTGCAGCGCTGCATCGAGCATGTGCCGCCCGGCAGCGGCGAGAGCTGTCCCACCGACGCCGAGGCCCTGCTGGCCTCGGCGTTTGATTTCGCCTTCCAGCTGCACGAGGGCCAGTACCGCGCCAGCGGCGAGCCCTACATCATCCATCCGGTGGCCGTGGCGGATCTGCTGCGCGACATCGGCGCCAGCGCCGCGGTGATCGCCGCCGGCTTCCTGCACGACGTCGTCGAGGACACCGGTGTCACCCCCGAGCAGCTGGAGGAGCACTTCGGGGCCGAGGTGCGGGCCCTGGTGGAGGGGGTCACCAAGCTCGGCGGCCTGCACTTCACCAACAAGACCGAAGCCCAGGCCGAGAACCTGCGCCGCATGTTCCTGGCCATGGCCAGCGACATCCGCGTGGTGCTGGTGAAGCTGGCCGACCGGCTGCACAACATGCGCACCCTGGGGGCGCTGAAGCCGGAGAAGCAGCTGCGCATCGCCCGCGAGACCCGCGAGATCTACGCCCCCCTGGCCAACCGGCTGGGCATCGGCCGCTTCAAGTGGGAGCTGGAGGACCTGGCCTTCAAGATCCTCGAGCCCGACGCCTACCGCGACGTGCAGCAGCAGGTGGCCTCCAAGCGCAGCGAGCGCGAGCAGCGGCTGGCGGCCACCGTGCAGCTGCTGCGGGACCGGCTGCAGGCCATGGGGCTGGGGGACTGCGAGGTGAACGGCCGGCCCAAGCACCTCTACGGCATCTGGAGCAAGATGCAGCGCCAGCAGAAGGCCTTCCACGAGATCTACGACGTGGCGGCCCTGCGCATCATCTGCCCCAGCCTGGAGAGCTGCTACCGGGCCCTGGCGGTGGTGCACGACACCTTCCGGCCGATCCCGGGCCGCTTCAAGGACTACATCGGCCTGCCCAAGCCCAACGGCTACCAGTCGCTGCACACGGCGGTGATCGGCCGTCACCGGCCGATCGAGGTGCAGATCCGCACCGCCGACATGCACCAGGTGGCGGAATACGGCATCGCCGCCCACTGGAAGTACAAGGAGGGCGGCTCCCCCGCCGCCGGCGCCGACGCCGAGCGCTTCAACTGGCTGCGGCAGCTGGTGGACTGGCAGAAGGATGACCGCGGCGAGGACAGCAGCGACTTCCTGCGCTCGATCAAGGAGGACCTCTTCGACGAGGAGGTGTTCGTGTTCACCCCCAAGGGCGATGTGGTGGGCCTGCGCAAGGGCTCCACGGCCGTGGACTTCGCCTACCGGATCCACTCCGAGGTGGGCAACCACTGCCAGGGTGTGCGCATCAACGACCGCCTCTGTCCGCTGGCCACGCCGTTGCAGAACGGCGACTTCGTGGAGGTGATCACCGGCAAGAACGCCCACCCCAGCCTCGACTGGCTCAACTTCGTGGCCACCCCCACGGCCCGCAACCGCATCCGCTCCTGGTACAAGAAGAGCCACCGCGAGGAGAACATCCAGCGCGGCACCGAGCTGCTGGAGCGGGAGCTGGGCCGCGACGGCTTCGACGCCCTGCTCAACGGCGAGGCGATGGTGCGGGTGGCGCGCCGCTGCAACCTGGTGGGCACCGACGACCTGCTGGCGTCGCTGGGCTTCGGCGGGGTGACCCTGCACCAGGTGCTCAACCGCCTGCGCGAGGAACTGCGCCTCGACAGCACCGCCGCGGCGCCCCAGCTCAGCAACGAGGAGCTGGCCCGCAGCGTCTCGGCCCAGGGCGAGCAGGCCGCCAGCCGCCCCGCCGTGCACGGCAGTGAGAGTCCGATCCTGGGGCTGGAGGGGCTCGACTACCGCCTCGGCGGCTGCTGCAGCCCCCTGCCGGGCGAGCCGATCCTGGGGGCGGTGGCCCTGGGCAACCACGGCATCACCATCCACCGCCAGGACTGCGCCAACGTGGCCCAGGTGCCGGCCCAGCGCCGCCTGCCGGTGCGCTGGAATCCTGCCGTGGCCCAGCCCCGCCGCTACCCGGTGCAGCTGCGCATCGAGGTGCTCGACCGGGTGGGGGTGCTCAAGGACATCCTCACCCGCCTCTCCGACCACCGCATCAACGTGAGCGACGCGCGGGTGCGCACCACCCCCGGCAAGCCGGCGCGCATCGACCTGCGCGTGGAGCTGGAGAGCGCCGCCCAGCTGGCCGCCACCCTCAACCAGATCCGCTCGATGGCCGACGTGCTCGACATCGCCCGCACTGGCATCGGCTGAGCAGCCCGCATCGACACCCTCCGCCCCGCCCCCGGCCATCGGCAACCCCCTGCTGGCCCTGCCCTTCGAACCCGCCATCGAAGGCCTGGGACCCTGTCCCAGACGCCCGTGCGCCCCTTGATCGAGCGCATCTGGGCGGCGTGCGCTGGCCTGACGGCAGCGGGTGAGGGTGTGCCCACAGGTGCCGCAGCCCGTGCCTTACACGACAGCACCCCCGGGGGAGCCGGCCTACACAGCCCTCATCGATGCCGAACCCTCATGACCTCCGAGCAGGCCGCCCGCTTGATCGACGACACCCTGGCCCTGGTGCACCACCGGCTCCAGGCCCTGCAGACCCAGGCCCTCGGGCCGGAGCAGCAGGCCCTGGCCGCTGAATTCCGCGAATGGCGCCACCCCGCCGGCGGCCAGATCGACCTGATGGTGTTCCCGGGTCTGGCCAACCCCTGAGGCCGGTCGCTGCGGTCTCGTTCAGCCTTCGGTGCGCCGCTGCTCCCGCTCCAGCCACAGCCAGTACAGGCCGCCGCCGGCGGCACTGGCCGCCAGCCCCACCAGGGTGGAGCCGAGCAGCAGCCGGCTGGCCACGCTCCAGCCCAGGTCGCGCACGCCGTCCGCCCGCAGCGCCGCCAGCCCCGGCCAGCCGTTGGCCGGGCCCATCAGCCAGCAGCCCAGCTGGTAGTTGAACCAGTAGAGCGGCACATAGGTGAAGGGGTTGCTGACCCAGGTGCCGGCCGCCGCCAGCAGGTGGTTGCCGCGCACCAGCGAGGCCAGGGCCACGCCCAGCAGCGTCTGCAGCCCGAAGAACGGGAAGCAGCCGCAGAAGATCCCCGCCGCCAGCCCCCGGGCGCGCTGGCCGTGGCTGCCCTCCTGGGCCCACAGCCAGGCCAGCAGCCCCCGGGCGCGCCGCGCAAGACCCAGCAGCAGCCGTTGCAGCAGGGCCGGCAGGGACGAGGCGTGGGGCTGAAATGGGGGCATGAACGCCACAGACACGATCGCCGCCATCGCCACGGCCGTGGCCCCGGGCCAGGGCAGCGTGGCGATCGTAAGAATCTCCGGACCCGAGGCGGAGGCGATCGGCCGGCGCCTGTTCCACGCCCCCGGTCGGCAGCACTGGGAGAGCCACCGCGTGCTCTACGGCCATGTGGTGGATCCGGCCAGCGGTGAGCGGGTGGACGAGGCACTGCTGCTGCTGATGCGCGCCCCGCGCAGCTTCACCCGCGAGGACGTGGTGGAACTGCACGGCCACGGCGGGCTGGTGGCGGTGCGGCGGGTGCTGGAACTGGTGCTGGCGGCCGGGGCGCGGCGGGCCCTCCCCGGGGAGTTCAGCCAGCGGGCCTTCCTCAACGGCCGCCTCGATCTCACCCGCGCCGAGGCCATCGGCGAGATGGTCAGCGCCCGCAGCCGCCGGGCCGCCCAGCTGGCCATGGCCGGCATCGACGGCGGTGTGCAGCGGCGCCTCACGGACCTGCGCGCTCGCCTGCTGGATCAGCTGGCCGAGCTGGAGGCGCGGGTGGACTTCGAGGAGGACCTGCCGCCCCTCGACGCCGAGGCCGTGGCCGGCGAGCTGGCGGCCGTGCGCGGCGAGCTGGAGCGGCTGGTGGCCGAGGCCCGCCAGGGGGAGCTGCTGCGCGAGGGGCTGCGGGTGGCGATCGTGGGCCGCCCCAACGTGGGCAAGAGCAGCCTGCTCAACCTGCTCAGCCGGCGGGAGCGGGCGATCGTGACCGACCTGCCCGGCACCACCCGCGACCTGCTGGAGAGCGAGCTGGTGCTGGAGGGCGTGCCCCTCACCCTGCTGGACACGGCCGGCATCCGCGACACCGGTGACCGGGTGGAGCGTCTGGGCATCGAGCGCAGCCGCGAGGCCCTGGCGGCCGCCGATGCGGTGCTGCTGCTCTTCGACCTCACGGCGGGCTGGACCGACGAGGACCAGGCCCTGCGGGACCTGGTGCCCCCCGGCGCCGTGCTGCTGGTGGCGGGCAACAAGGCCGATGCCGCCGGCCTGCCCGCGGGGCCGCTGGCGCCGGCCGACGTGCGCTTCAGCGCCCTCACCGGCGAGGGGCGCGAGGAGCTGGTGGCGGAGCTGCTGCGGCGCTGCGGCGCCGGCCCGGCGGAGGGGCTGCAGGTGGCCCTCAACGTCCGCCAGCGGGATCTGGCCGCCGCCGCCGCCGAGGCCCTGGAGCGCAGTCTCGAGGCCGCCGCCCAGCAGCTGCCCTGGGACTTCTGGACCATCGATCTGCGCGCCGCCGTGCGCGCCCTGGGCGAGATCACCGGCGAGGAGGTGAGCGAGGCGGTGCTGGACCGGGTGTTCGCCCGCTTCTGCATCGGCAAGTAGTGCCAGGGCCCGTGGCCGCCTGCAGACTGCAGACAGCTCCGGCCTCCCGGCCCGCTGCATCCCCTGCCATGACCGCCTCCGATCCCTCCCCTGCTGCTTCGGCCACCGGGCCAGCCGCTGAGCTGACGCCGGCCCAGCGGGCGCTGCTGCGGTTGGTGTGCTGGGTGGCGATGGCCGATGGCGACTTCGCCGAGCAGGAGCGCCAGCTGCTGCAGAAGCTGGTGGCCAGCACCCTGCCCGCCCCGGCGGACAGCGCGGCCGATGCCGTGCAGGCCCTGGCGGCCGGGGCCCTCGAGGAACCCGACCTGGAGGCCCTGGTGGCCGATCTGGACGATGCTGACGACCGCCAGCTGGCGGTGAAGCTCGCCTTCCAGATGGCCTGCGTCAACCAGCGCCCTGAGGACGACGCGGTCATCAACACCGCCGAGAAGCGGGCCTACCGCCGCCTGGTGGAGCTGCTCAAGCTGCCGGAGACGGAGGTGGCGGAGGCGGAGTGGGCGGCCCGGCAGGAGCTGCAGCAGCGGCCGAGCCTGCTGGAGCTGATCAGCGGCCCCCTGGCCGGGTTCGGGGCCTGGCCTCCCCTGGAAGGCGACGGCGGAGCGCCCCCCGCCTACTGGCTCTGAGCCTGGCTCCCAGCCGTGATGCATGCCCCCAGCCTGCCGTTCACGCCGGCGCTCGAGCAGCAGCTGCGCCACTGGCTCGCCGAGGACATCGGCCGCGGTGATCTGAGCGCCCCGGCCCTGGCAGGCCGGCGCGGCACGGCCCAGTGGATCGCCCGGCAGCCCGGCGTGTTCTGCGGCGGCGCGCTGGCGGCGCGCCTGTTCGCCCTGCTCGATCCGGCGGTGACGGTGCGGCTGCCGGTGGCCGACGGCGAACCGGTGCAGCCCGATCAGGTGGTGCTGCAGCTGGAGGGGGAGGCCGCCGCCCTGGTGGCCGGCGAGCGCACGGCCCTCAACCTGGCCATGCGCCTGAGCGGCATCGCCACCGCCACCGCCGCCCTGGTGGCGGAGCTGGAGGGCACGGGGGTGGGGCTGGCCGACACGCGCAAGACCACCCCGGGGCTGCGGGTGCTGGAGAAGTACGCCGTGCGCTGCGGCGGCGGCATCAACCACCGCCTCGGCCTCGATGACGCCGCCATGCTCAAGGAGAACCACCTGGCCTGGGCCGGCGGCGTGGCGGCGGCGGTGGCGGCGGTGCGGGCCCAGGCGCCCTGGCCGGCGCGGGTGATCGTGGAGGCCGAGACCGATGCCGAAGCCGGCGCGGCGGTACGGGCCGGCGCCGACGGCGTGCTGCTCGACGGCTTCAGCCCCGAGCGGCTCAGTGCCCTGGTGCCACGCCTGCGCCAGCTCTGCCATGGGGCCGCCGCCGCGGGCGGCCGGGGAGCCCTGGTGCTGGAGGCCTCCGGGGTTGCCCCGGAGCACCTGCGGGCCTACGCCGCCACCGGGGTGGACCTGATCTCCACCAGCGCCCCGGTCACCCGCAGCCCCTGGCTCGACCTCTCGATGCGCTTCGCCCTGCCGATGGCCTGAGCGCCCCCAGCCGGCTGAGCGCTGCTCGATCAGCGGTGCTCAATGAGTTCGCTGGCCGGATAGCGCACCTTGGTCAGCGTGGCGTACTTGTCCTCGCTGCTGCGGTAACCCGCGGCGCACACCACGGCACTGCGGTAGAGCGACGCCTCCAGGCCGAGGATGCGGTCGTAGTCCGGCGGGGAGAAGCCCTCGATCGGGCAGGTGTCCACCCCCAGCAGCGCCGCCGCCGTCATGAAGGTGCCCAGGGCGATGTACACCTGGTTGCTGGCCCAGGTGCCGATGCGCTCGCTGCGGGGGCCGTGCACCAGGTCCTTCGCCATCAGCTCCCGGTAGCCGGCGAGCTGCTCGGGGCTCACGCCGCGGGCCGCGCTGGTGGCGCTGATCAACCGGTCCAGGTCGGCCTCGCTGACCGTGCGCTGGGCCAGGAACACCACCAGGTGCGAGGCATCGGTGACCTGGCTCTGGTTCCAGGAATGGGGCCGCAGCTCGGCGCGCAGGCCCGGATCGTCGATCACCAGGAACTTCCACGGCTGCAGGCCGTAGGAGGAGGGCGAGAGCACCAGGCTCTGCTCCAGCGCCGCCCAGGTTTCGGCGGGGATCCGACGGCCGGCGTCGAACGCCTTGGTGGCGTAGCGCCAGTGCAGGGCTGGAAGCAGGTCGTCGGGGGCCAGGATCATGGCGGCCGGCCGGGGGCCGGAGGCGGTGGGTTCGACGCAAGTTAGGAATCCGCAGGTTCCGCCGTGCCGTCGCCCCGCGGCAGGCTGAGGATCAGGGCCGAGCGGCCGGGCAGCCGCAGCGGGCCGGCGCCGTCGGCACCAACGGCCTTAGGCGGGATCCCCCTCTCTGGCTGTTCCCCTGCTGGCCACACCCGCCCACCGATCCCCGCCGGCGGGGCCACCACCAGCTCCCGCTCGCCGCGGTTGATCGCCACCCACAGCCGCTGGGGCCCCTCGCCCCGCTCCAGCACCACCACGTCGTCGTGGGGGCTGGGCAGGAAGCGCAGGGCGGCCGAGCGCAGGGCCGGCTGCTCCCGGCGCAGGGCGCTCAGCCGCGTGATCCATGCCGCCAGGGGGCCGGGGCTGCGCTCCCAGGGGTAGGCCTCGCGGCAGCCGGGCTCCGGCCCGCCCGCCAGCTCCAGTTCGGTGCCGTAGTAGAGGCAGGGTGCCCCCGGCAGCAGGAAGAGGCACAGCAGGCACAGCTGCAGGGCCTGGGTGTCGCCCTGCAGCACGTGCAGGGCGCGGGGGGTGTCGTGGCCGTCCAGCAGGTTGAGCTGGGCCAGACGGGTGGCCGCCGGATACCAGCCCAGCACCTCCTCCACCCGTCGCTCGAAGCCGGCCCGGTCAAGTGGCTGGTAGGGCGGACTGCCGAGGGCCGGCAGCACCAGTTCGCTGCGCAGGCTGGCCGCCCCGAAGTAACCCAGGATCGGCCAGGCCAGCGGGTAGTTCATCACCCCGTCGAACAGCGGCGGCTCCCCCAGCCAGGGGCGGCCGTCCCGCCAGATCTCGCCCACGATCCAGGCGTCCGGGCGCTCGGCACGCACCGTCTCGCGGAAGGCCCGCCAGAAGTCCGTCGGCACCTCGTCGGCCACATCCAGCCGCCAGCCGTCGATGCCGGCCGCCAGCCAGTGGCGGGCCACCGCCAGCAGATAGCGCCGCACGCCGGGGTGGGCGTGGTTGAAGCGCGGCAGGGCCGGATCGTTCCACCAGCAGTGGTAGCCGCAGCTCTCGCCGGGCGCCGGGTAGGGGTTGAGCGGCCAGCGCTCCACGTGGAACCAGTGGCGGTAGGGGGAGGCCTCGCCGTTCTCCAGCAGGTGGTGGAAGGCCCAGAAGCCTCGCCCGCAGTGGTTGAACACGCCGTCAAGGATCAGGCGCATGCCGCGTTCGTGCACCGCCTCGATCAGGGCGGCCAGGGCGCCGTTGCCGCCCAGCAGCGGATCCACCTGGAAATACTCGAAGGTGTGGTAGCGGTGATAGGCCGCCGAGGCGAACACCGGGTTCAGCGACAGGGTGTTGACCCCCAGGGCCTCAATGCGGTCCAGCGCGTCGATGACGCCCAGCAGATCGCCCCCCTGGAACCCCTGGCGCTCAGGGGGACTGCCCCAGGGCAGCAGCTCCAGATCCTGTTGCGCCTCCACCCGCCCACTGCGCCGGAAGCGGTCGGGAAACACCTGCAGCACCACGGCGTCAGCCACCCAGGCCGGTGTTGCGGGCTCCATCGATCGCCTTGGTGCAGCGCTGCAGCAGCGCTAGCACGAAACCAGTGACCCCTGGTGAGGCCCATGACCCAGCCCCTGCTGCTGGCCCTCGATCAGGGCACCACCAGCTCCCGGGCGGCGGTCTACGACAGCAGCGGCCGGCGATTGCTCAGCCGCAGCGCGCCCCTGGCCAACCGCTACCCCGCCGACGGCTGGGTGGAGCAGGACGGCGCGGCGATCTGGCGGAGCCAGCTGCAGGCGATGGCGGATCTGGAGCGGGCGCTCGAGCCGGAGCAGCGGCGCGCGCTGGCGGCCTGCGGCATCGCCAACCAGCGCGAGACCACCCTGCTCTGGCGGCGCTCCGGCGGGGAGCCGATCGGCCCGGCGATCGTCTGGCAGGACGGCCGCACCGCGACGATCTGCGCCGACTGGAAGCGCCAGGGCCTGGAACCGCTGCTGCGCGAGCGCACGGGCCTGCTGGCCGATCCCTACTTCTCCGCCAGCAAGATCGTCTGGCAGCTGCGCGAACACGGCGCCGCGGCGGCGGCCGGCCGCGGCGAGCTGGCCTTCGGCACGGTGGACAGCTGGCTGCTCTGGCAGCTCAGCGGCGGCCGCCGCCATGCCAGCGAGCGCAGCAACGCCAGCCGCACCCTGCTGATGGACCTGGAGTCGGCCCGCTGGGACGGGCTGCTCTGCGAGGCGCTGGGGGTGCCGCAGGCGCTGCTGCCCGAGCTGCTGCCCAGCGCCGCCGACTTCGGCGTGATCGCCCCCGGCCTGCCCTTCGCCGGCGTGCCGATCACCGCCATGCTCGGCGACCAGCAGGCCGCCACCCTGGGCCAGAGCTGTCTGGCGGTGGGCGACGCCAAGTGCACCTACGGCACGGGCGCCTTCCTGGTGATCAACACCGGCCGGGAGATCCGCCGCTCCAGCCAGGGGCTGCTCAGCACCTACGGCTGGCCGGATGCCGAAGGCCGCGCCACCTACTGCCTGGAGGGCAGCCTGATGAACGCCGGCACCGTGATCCAGTGGCTGCGCGACGGCCTGGGAGTGATCGAGCAGGCCGATCAGGTCAACGACCTGGCCGGCCGGGCGCCGGCCCGCAGCGGTCTGATGCTGGTGCCGGCCTTCACCGGCTGGGGCACGCCCCACTGGGACCCCCTGGCCCGGGGGCTGCTGATCGGCATCACCCGCGACACCGACGCCGCCCAGCTGGCGCGGGCCTCCCTGGAGGGCATCGCCCTGGCGGTGGCCACCCTGGCGCAGCTGGCCAGCGAGGCCCTCGGTGCCCCCCTGGCCGAGCTGGCGGCGGACGGTGGCGCTGCGGCGGCCGACCTGCTGCTGCAGGCCCAGGCCGATGCCACCGGTCTGGTGGTGCGTCGGCGGGGGGATCTGGAGAGCACCGCCCGCGGTGTGGCCCTGCTGGCCGCCCGCCGGGCGGGGGTGGTGGCGGATCTGGCGGCCTGGCGCCAGGTGCCCGGCGAGGAGCCCGTCAGCCGCTTCCGCCCGCAGCTGGGCGCCGCCGAGCGGGAGCGCTGGCTGGGCCGCTGGCAGGAGGCCCTGCGCCGCAGCCTCGCCTGGCACAGCCCCCCGGCAGGTCCCGGATCCGCTAGCCCTGCTCCCACGGGTTCCGCCGCCACCACCGCCCAGCCTTGATGACCGACGCCGCACCGACCACCGCAAGCCCGCCCGCCAGCACCACTCCCCGCTTCGACCTGCTGGTGATCGGCGCCGGGGCCAGCGGCGCCGCGATCGCCTTCGAGGCGGCCCGGCGCGGCCTGGCGGTGGCGCTGGTGGAGGGCCGTGACATCGCCAGCGGCACCAGCAGCCGCAGCACCAAGCTGCTGCACGGCGGCGTGCGCTACCTGGAGCTGGCCTTCCGCCGCTTCGACCGGCGCCAGCTGCAGCTGGTGCGGGAGGCCCTGGTCGAGCGCGGCCACTGGCTGGAGGCGGCGCCCTTCCTGGCCCGGCGCCTGGAGCTGCTGCTGCCCACCCGCCAGCCGGTCGCCAAGCTGTATTACGGCGCCGGCCTGGCCCTCTACGACGCCCTGGCCGGCCGCAGCGGCATCGGCGCCAGCCGCTGCGTGCCCGCCGCCGAGGTGGAGCGGCTGCTCCCCGAGCTGGCCCCCGGCCACGGCGGCGTGGCCTACAGCGACGGCCAGTTCGACGACGCCCGCCTCAACCTGCTGCTGGTGCGCACCGCCGCCGATCTGGGGGTGCGGGTGTGGACCCACACGCCGGTGGTGGAGCTGCTGCGCGACGGGGCGGGGCGGCTCAGCGGGGCGGTGCTGCAGCGGCCGGACGGCGGCACCGAGCGCCTGCAGGCGGCGGTGGTGGTCAATGCCACCGGCATCGGCGCCGACGCCGTCCGCCGCCTGGCCGATCCGGATGCGGCCCCCCGGCTGCAGGTGAGCCGCGGCGTGCACCTGGTGCTGGCGGCCGACCTCTGCCCCGACGGCACCGGCCTGCTGGTGCCCTCCACCGACGACGGCCGGGTGCTGTTCGTGCTGCCCTTCCAGGGCCGCACCCTGGTGGGCACCACCGACACCGCCTGCCCCGGGGAGGCGGCTGAAACCCCCAGCGCCGCCGAGGAGGCCTACCTGCTGGAGTATGTGCGCCGCTGGTTCCCGGCCCACGGCGAGCCGGCGGTGGCCAGCCGCTGGGCGGGAGGCCGCCCCCTGCTGCTGCCCCAGGCCGGAGAGGCCGGAGGCACGGCCGGGATCGTGCGCGAGCACGCCGTGGAAACCCTGCCCTGCGGGCTGGTGAGCCTGATGGGTGGCAAGTGGACCACCTGTCGCCCCATGGCCCTCGATGCCCTGGCGGCGGTGGCCGAGCAGCTCGGCCGCCCCCTGCCGGAGCCGCCGGGCGCCACGCCGCTCCTGGGGGCGGCAGCCGACGGCCCCACCACCCGCCGCCGGCTGGCGGCGCTGGAGCAGCGTCTGCGGCAGCACCACGACCCCGCCCTGGTGGCCCACCTGCTGGCCAGCCACGGCCTGGCGGCCGAGGCGGTGCTGGCCTGCGCCGCCGGTCCGGCCGAGCTGGATCCCCTCAGCGCCGTGATTCCCCTCACGGCCGCCGAGGTGCGCCATGCAGCCCGCCACGAGTGGGCCCGGGCGCCCGACGACGTGCTGGAGCGCCGCTGCCGGCTGGGCTTCGTGGACCGGGCCGAGGCCGACCGCCTCCGTGGCCCGGTGCAGGCGCTCGTTCAGGAGGAGCTGGAGCGGCTGGGGGCTTCCTGCTCACCCCCGGCCTCCTCCGGATCCTCCCGCACCAGCCACCAGAAGAACCCGTAGGCCGGCAGGTACACGAACCAGTCGGCACTGGCGGGCGGAAACTCGCAGCCCCAGAGCACCTCGCGCACCTGGCTGCCCTGCCAGGCACTGAGGTCCAGCCGGGTGGCGGCGCCGGCGCCGGACACGTTGGCGGCGATCACCAGGGTCATGGCAGCCGTGCTGCGGGCGTAACACAGCACGCTGGGATGGTCGCTGGCCAGCAGGCTGAAATCGCCGTGGCGCAGGGCCGGCAGATGCCGCCGGCTGGTGAGCATGCGCCGGTGCCAGTTGAGCAGCGAGCCGGAGAGCTGCTGCTGCACATCCACGTTCACCACCCGGTAGTCGTAGCCGGGGGCCGTGATCGGCGGCAGCACCAGCAGGGGGTCGGGGGCGGAGGAGAAGCCGCCGTTGCGCTCACTGGTCCAGGCCATCGGCGTGCGGTTGGGGTCGCGGTCGCGCAGGCCCGGCCAGTCGCCCATGCCCAGCTCGTCGCCGTAGTAGAGGCAGGGCAGACCCGGCAGGCTGTAGAGCAGGCCGTGCAGCAGCGTGTTGGGCCGGGGGTCGCCGTTGAGCAGCGGCGCCAGGCGCCGGTTGATGCCCCAGTTCAGCCAGTGCCCCTCGGCGGTGGGGAAGCCGGCGCGGATCGATTCCACCACTGACTCCTCCACCAGGTGGCCGTCGCCCAGCCAGAGCTCGTCGTGGTTGCGCAGGGGCAGGGCCCAGCGGCAGCCCGGCACCAGCGCCTGGGCATGGGCCAGGCACTCCCGCAGGTCGCTCACCCGGCCGCGGGCCAGCGCCGCGAACAGCTGGGCGGTGAGCACGAAGTCGAAGGCGGCATGCAGCTCCCCCGCCTCCAGGTAGGGGGCCGATTCGCGCACGGGCTGGATCGCCTCGGCCAGCAGCAGCACGTCCCGGCCGCAGGCGTCCACCTGCCGGCGCACGCGCTGCAGGAAGGCATGGGTGTCGGGCAGCCCCTCGCAGCGGCTGCCCTCCTCCTCGAACAGGAAGGGCACGGCATCGAGGCGGAAGCCGTCCACCCCCCGCTCCAGCCAGAAGTCCACCACGCTGAGCATGGCGGTCCGCACAGCCGGGTTGGCGTAGTTGAGGTCGGGCTGGTGACGCAGGAAGCGGTGCAGGTAGTACTGCCGCGCCACCTCGTCCCACTCCCAGTTCGACTGCTCGAAGTGGCGGAACAGCACCGGCGCCTCGGCGTAGCCGCGGTCGTGGTCTCGCCACACGTAGAAGTCGCGTTCGGGGCTGCCGGCCGGGGCCCAGCGGGCCCGCTGGAACCAGGGGTGCAGCACGCTGGTGTGGTTGAGCACCAGATCGAGGATCACGCGGATGCCGCGCCCGTGGGCCTGCTCGATCAGCTGGGCCAGGTCATCCAGACGGCCCAGGTCGGGGTGAATCGCCGTGAAGTCGGTGATGTCGTAGCCGCCGTCCCGCAGTGGTGAGGGGTAGATCGGCGTCAGCCAGATGGCATCGATCCCCAGCCACTCCAGATAGGGCAGGCGGCTCGTGATCCCGGCCAGATCGCCGATGCCGTCCCCGTCCGCGTCGCTGAAGCTGCGCGGCATCAGCTGGTAGATCACACAGCCTTCCCACCAGTGCCTGGGCTGGTCCGGCATCAGGGTGTCGCGCTGCATGGTCTCTGGTTCGGTCTAGGCATGACGCCCCGGGCTGCCAAGGCGCTCACCGCTGGCCTCCCGGAAGCGGTGCTCGTGGCGCGGCTCCCAGCCCAGCCGCAGCTCCTCGCCGATTTCCTGGTTGCCGTCGCAGGTCCAGCGCAGCGGGCCCTGCGCGCTCTCCAGCAGCAGCTGCTGGCTGGCGCCGTGCCACTCGCGGCTGCGCACCCGCACCGGCACCCCGCCGCTGTCCACCGCCACCAGGTGCTCGGGCCGGATGCCCACCACGGTGCCGTCGTCCTGGGGCAGCAGGTTGATCTGCGGCCGGCCGATGAAGCCGGCCACGAACAGGTTGGCGGGGTGGTGGTACAGCTCCCGGGGCGTGCCGCACTGCTGCAGGCGGCCGTCGTGCAGCACGGCGATGCGGTCGGCGATGCCCATGGCCTCCTGCTGGTCGTGGGTCACGTGGATCGCCGGGGCCCGGCCGCCGCTGAGGATCGCCCGCAGCTGGGGGCGCAGCTCCTCGCGCAGCTGGGCGTCGAGGTTGCTCATCGGCTCGTCGAGCAGCATCAGCTGCGGCTTGCGCAGCAGGGCCCGGGCCAGGGCCACCCGCTGGCGCTGGCCGCCGGAGAGCTGGGCGGGTCGGCGCCGCCGCAGCCCACCCAGCTGCAGCAGCTCCAGCACCGCCGCCAGCTCCTGCTCGCGCTGCTCCGGCGGCACGCCGCGCAGTTCCATCCCCAGGGTGAGGTTGCGCTCCACGCTCAGGTGCGGGTAGAGGGCGTAGCTCTGGAACACCATCGCCACCCGTCGCCGCGCCGGCGGCCGGTGGGTGATGTCGCGGCCGTCGAGCAGGATGCGGCCCTCGTCGCAGGGATCGAGGCCGGCGATCACCCGCAGCACCGTGCTCTTGCCGCAGCCGCTGGGGCCGAGCAGCGCCAGGCACTCGCCGGCGGCCACCTCGAGATTGATGCCGTCGAGGATGGCGCGCTCACCGATGCGCCGGCAGAGCCCTTCCAGCCGCAGGCTCGCGGTCTTGGTCATCCCTTGATCGCTCCCTGGGTGAGGCCGGCCACGATCTGGCGCTGGAACAGCAGCAGCAGGGCCAGCAGCGGCACGCTGCCCAGCACCGTGGCGGCGGCGAAGGCCCCGTAGGGCACGGTGTACACCGACGAGCCGGCGATCCGTGCCATCGCCGGGGCCAGGGTGAGCAGCTCGCTGCGGCTGATCCAGGTGAGGGCGATCGGAAACTCGTTCCAGCTGAACAGGAACACCAGCAGGCCGGTGCTCACCACCGCCGGCCCCATCAGCGGCAGCAGGATCCAGCGCAGCCGCTGCCAGAGGCTGAAGCCCTCCAGCACCGCGCTCTCCTCCAGCTCCGGCGGCAGTTCGGCGAAGGCGGCCTGCAGCAGCAGCACCGCCAGCGGCAGCTGCAGGCCGGCGTAGGGCAGGCAGAGGGCCAGGAGGCTGTTGGCCAGCCCCAGCTGGCGGGCCACCTGCAGGAGGGCCAGGAACAGCAGCACGTAGGGGAACACGGCCGCCGCCAGCAGGCCGCCGCCCACCAGCAGCCGCAGCAGGCCGCGGCGGCGGCTGAGGGCGTAGGCGCAGGGGATCGCCAGCGCCAGGGTGAGCAGGGTGCTCAGGGCCCCCACCACCGTGCTGTTGAGCAGGTAGCGCCAGAAGGGCGGATCGCCGCCGAGCACGGCGCCGTAGTTGGCCAGCGTCCAGCCGCCGGCCAGGCCGCCGGCACCCGCCAGCAGGGCCTCGGGGGTGCGCAGGGACGTGTACAGCTGCCAGAGCATCGGCCCCAGGCTCCAGAGCAGCAGCAGCGCCACCAGCGCCGTGCGGGTACCGCCCCTCATGCCCCCACCTCCGCCTGGCGCCGCCAGAGCAGCAGCGCCGCCGCCCCCAGGAGCAGCAGCAGGAACATGCCCAGCATCACCGTGGCGCTGTAACCGAAATCGAGGAAGCGCATGGCGTTGAGGTAGGCGTACACGGCCAGGCTCTCGGTGCTGCTGGCCGGGCCGCCGCCGGTGAGCACGGCGATCAGGTCGAACACCCCCAGCGCCTGGGCCAGGCGGAACAGCGCCGCGATGAAGATGTAGGGACGCAGCAGGGGCAGGGTGATGCGCCGCAGGCCCTGCCAGGGCGTGCCGCCCTCCAGGGCGAAGGCCTCGTAGAGGTCGGCCGGGATCATCTGCAGGCCGGCCAGGAGCAGCAGCGCCACGAACGGGGTGGTCTTCCAGACGTCGGCCACCACCGTGGCCACCCAGGCGAGATCGGGCGACGCCAGGAACGGCACCGTGGCCAGTCCCAGGCTCTGCACCACCCCGTTCAGCGGGCCGTGGGGATCGTTGAAGATCCAGCGCCAGCCCAGGGCCATCACGGTGGTGGGCAGGGCCCAGGGCAGCAGCGCCAGGCTGCGCACCGTGCCGCGGCCGCGCCAGCGCTGGTGCAGCAGCAGGGCGATCGCCAGGCCCGCCACCAGCTCCAGCGCCACCGACACCAGCGCGAAGCGCAGGGTCTGCCCGGCGTCCTGCCAGAAGCGCCCGTCGGCCAGCAGCCGCTGCCAGTTGGCCGCCCCCACCGGCACGGTCTCCAGGCCCGTGAACACCGACTGGGCCTGCAGGCTCAGCCAGGCGTAGTCGAGCAGGGGCCACACGAACACCGCCAGCAGCAGCAGCAGGGCCGGGGCCATCAGCAGCAGGCTGCTCATCGGCCCACCTCCTGGCCGCTGGCGCGCAGCAGCAGATCGCTCTCGCGGCCCGCCCGCGCCATGGCCGTGGCCGCCTCACCGCGCCCGCTGATCAGGGCGCTGAGCTGACGCTGGAGGATGTCGCTGAGCTGGGCGTAGCCGGGGTTCAGCGGGCGCAGCACCGCCTGATCCAGGGCCTGGCGCAGCTGGGGAAGCTGCGGGCGCTCGGCCACCAGCTCCGGGTCGTCGAACAGGTGCTGCAGGGTGGGGGTGTAGCCGTAACGGCTCACCAGCCGGCGCTGGCTGGCCTCTCCGGTGAGGGCCCGCAGCACCGTCACCGCCGTCTCCGGATGGGGGCTGCCGCTGAGCAGCGAGAACCCCCAGCTGCCCTGGGTGGCGGCAGGGGCGGCGCCCGGCTCGGCCACCATCGTGGTGATGCCCACCCGGCCGGCCACGGCGCTGCCCGGGCGTTGCAGCTCCTGCCAGGCATAGGGCCAGTTGCGCATGAAGGCCGCCTCCCCCGCCTCGAAGCTCTGCAGGGCCTCCGGCTCGGCGAAGTTGGCCACCGCCCGGGGGCTGATGCCCTCGTTCACCAGCTGCTGCAGCCAGCCCGCGGCCCGGGCCGCGGCCGGCGAGGCCAGCCCGACGCCGGCTTCGCCGGGGCCCCACTGGCCGCCGAAGCCGCTGATCAGTTCCACGAACACGCAGCTCAGTCCCTCGTACTGGCGGCCCTGCCACACGTAGCCCCAGCGCACCTTGCCCTGCTGCTGAAGAGCGCGGGCGATCGCCACCAGCTCATCGGGGGTGCGCGGCGGGGCCGCCATCAGGTCGGTGCGCCAGTAGAGCAGGCCCATGTCGGCCACCAGCGGCAGGCGGTAGAGGCGGCCGTCGATGCGGTTGCCGGCCCGGGCGCCGGTCACCAGCGGTTCGAGGGCCTCGGGCCCGAGCCAGGGATCGAGCGGTTCCAGCCACCCGGCCGCGGCGTACTTGGCCGTCCAGGTCACGTCCATCAGCAGCAGGTCGTAGGGGCTGTCGCCCAGCAGCAGGCTGCTGATCGCCAGGTCGGACACGGCGTCGGTCTCGAACGGGCCGCGGGTCACGGCGATGCGCACGTCCCGGTGGGCGCGGTTGAAGGTGGCCACCAGATCGGCGGTGGCATCGGCGAAGGGGGCGGGCATCAGCACCCGCACCACGGTGGCCGGCCGGGCCCAGACCCAGCTCAGCAGGCCCATGGCCAGGGCCAGCAGCAGCCCGAGGGCGATCGCCGTCAGCCGCCGGCTCAAAGCGCCCGCAGGGCCCCCAGCTGTTCCTCGGCCCAATGCTGCACCGTGAACGTCTCCACGGTGGCGCCCATCGCCGCCATGCGCTCGCGTTGCTCCGCCTCCGGCATCTCCAGGGCCGCCAGGATCGCCGCGTCCATGCTGCTGTGGGAGTAGGGGTTGGTGAGCAGGGCCTGCTCCAGCTCCACCGACACGCCGGTGAATTCCGAGAGCACCAGGGCGCCGCCGCGCCCCTGGCGCACGGCGATGTACTCCTTGGCCACCAGGTTGAGGCCGTCGCGCAGGGGGGTGATCCAGCACACGTCGGCCTCGCTGAACCAGGCCAGCAGCTCCTCGTAGGGCACCCGCCGGGTGGAGAGGCGGATGGGGGTCCAGTCGATGCGGCCGAAGCGGCCGTTGATGCGGCCCACGATCTCCTCCACCGAGCGCTGGATGTCCTCGTAGATGCGCATGCCGCTGGCGGCGGCCACGCAGGCCAGGAACAGTTCCACGCGGCCGTGCCAGTCGGGCCGCTGCTCCAGCAGCCGCTCGTAGGCCAGCAGCATCTCCTCGTTGCCCTTGGTGTAGTCCACCCGGGAAGCCGAGAGGATCAGCTTGCGGCCGCTGTGCTGCGCGGCGATCTGGGCGGCCATGGCCCGCACCTCCTCGCCGGCGGCGATGTCGCGCAGGGCCTGGGGCGAGGTGCCCACTGGCGAGGCCAGCAGGTGCACCCTGCGGCCCTCGTGGTCCAGCCAGGGCACCGCCGTGGGTTCGGCCAGGGCGCAGCCCACGCGGCGGAACCGGCCATCCACCGGGATCGGATCGCCCCCCTGCACCCCGCGCAGGTTCATGGCGTTGCGGGCGAAGTTGTTGGCGTAGCGGGGGATGTGGAACCCCACCAGATCGCAGCTCAGCAGGCTGTCGAGAATCGCGTCGCGCCAGGGCAGGATGCTGAACACGTCGTTGGAGGGGAACGGCGTGTGGTGGAAGAAGGCGATGCGCACATCCGGCCGCTGCGCGCGGATGTAACCGGGCGTCAGCCAGAGGTTGTAGTCATGCACCCAGATGGTGGCCCCCGGCGCGGCCTCCTCGCAGGCGGCGCGGGCGAAGGAGCGGTTCACCGCCTCGAAGGTCGCCCAGTCAGAGTTGTCGACGCTGAACAGCCCCGGAAAGCTGTGCAGGATCGGCCAGAATGACTCCTTGGAGGTGACGTGATAAAAGCTGGAGATCTGCTCCGGCGTCAGCGGCAGACGGCGCAGGTGGAAGCGCTGACCGTCCTTGTCGATGCTGAGCCGCTCGTCGGGGCTGCTGGCGGCCTCGGCATCCTCACGCCAGGAGATCCAGGTGCCACCGCGCTCCTCCTGGAAGAGATTGCGCAGGGTGGGGATGATGCCGTTGGGGCTCTTCTGATCGACCCACTGGCGCTGTCCGTCGCTGCTGACCCTCTCGTCGTAGGGAGAGCGGTGATAGACGAGCACGAACCGACTGGTGCCCGCGGTGCTGGCCGAGGTGGCTGCAGGGGCGGTGATGGTGTTTGTTGCGCTGCTGCGCTCCTGCAGTTCGCTGACCATGTTCTGCCTGCTCTTTTGGGTGATGGATTGGATGCTGGTTGATGCCTTCAGTGTCGTGATCGTCGCCCCGGCAATGCACAGCTCAGGAGGCTCCGGCCTCGGTTTCCAGATGTAGCGGAAGCTGCGCCGCAGGGTGTAATGCGAAGATCCGCTGAATTCTGTACGCTCACTCCACCCCACCACAGCTGATCAACAATGTCAACCCGTCCGGGCTCCGCTGATCGGCGAGATCCCAGTCGGGAGAGGCGGTTCCGGCGATCGGTCGAGTTTCCCCGGCGGCGGCCGGCCCACCCAATCGCTCCCCGGCAGGACGCGCCCCGGATCCCCTGCCTGGCCAGAGGGAAGCTGCTCGCCGGGAGGGGCAGGGGCATCGGAGCGAAGAGCGATCACCTGAGATGACCGTGGGTGCAAGACATCCGGAACGGCGTAGGGTGCAGACGATCCCGATCCAGGCACCCGCATGCTGAAGTCATGGCTTCGCGGCACCACGCTGGCTTGTGCCATGGCCGTTTGCGGCACGGTCGTGCCCGCCCTCGCCGATACGGTTCAGGCCCGCTGCGATGTGTATCCGAAGGGTGAAGACCGGGCGAAATCGTCAGGTCTTTGCAGCTTCTCCCAGCGGCAGGGTTTCGTCGGCATCGAACTCAAGAACGGCAAGCGCTACGACCTGTCGCCGAACGCGCAGCAGCCTGATGGCTACACCGACCGGAACGGCCGGGCGGTGACCCGTGAACTCCTCGAAGGCAACCGCGGCCAGGTGTACCGCTTCAAGGAGAAGTCGATCTTCGTGTACTGGGACACCGCTCCCTACACCCCCTGAGCCGCGTCCGGGGCAGGGACAGCGCCGGGGGATGATCCTGGGCTGAGTCCAGCGCCACTCCGGCCCGCCCCGCCATGCTCTCGGTTCTCGATGCCCTGAACGGCCAGCTGCTGGCTGCGATGGAGCGGGCGTTTCCCGAGGCGAGCGCCAGGGCCCGCGAATCAGGCAGCAGCCCCGATCCCCAGCTGGCGCCGGCCAGCAAGCCCGAGTTCGGCGACTTCCAGGCCAACGGCGCCCTGCCCCTGGCCAAGCCTCTCGGCCAGCCGCCCCGCCAGATCGCGGCGGCCATCGTGGAGCAGCTCGCCGCCGATCCCGCCTTCAGCGCGCTTTGCCTGGAGCCGCAGATCGCAGGCCCCGGCTTCATCAACCTCACCCTGCGGCCCGAGCGGCTCACGGCCGAGGTGGCGGCTCGCCTCGGCGACCCCCGCCTGGGGGTGTCCACGGCCTCCGAGGAGGCGGGGGGGCAGGCGCCGGCTCCGGTGGTGGTGGATTTCTCCAGCCCCAACATCGCCAAGGAGATGCACGTGGGGCACTTGCGCTCCACGATCATCGGCGACTGCCTGGCGCGGGTGCTGGAGTTCCGCGGCCATCCGGTGCTGCGGCTCAACCATGTGGGCGACTGGGGCACCCAGTTCGGCATGCTGATCACCCACCTCAAGCAGGTGGCGCCCGAGGCCCTGGACACCGCTGATGCCGTCGACCTGGGCGATCTGGTGGCTTTCTACCGCCAGGCCAAGGCCCGCTTCGACGACGACGAAACCTTCCAGACCACCGCCCGTGAGGAGGTGGTGAAGCTGCAGGCCGGTGATCCCCTGTCGCTGAAGGCCTGGGGTCTGCTCTGCGACCAGAGCCGGCGCGAGTTCCAGAAGATCTACGACCGGCTCGACATCCGTCTGAGCGAGCGCGGCGAATCCTTTTACAACCCCTTCCTGCAGGCCGTGGTCGACGACCTCACGGCCGCCGGCCTGCTGGTGGTGGACGCCGGCGCAGGTTGCGTGTTCCTTGAGGGGGTGAGCGGCAAGGACGGCCAGCCCCTGCCGCTGATCGTGCAGAAGAGCGACGGCGGCTTCAACTACGCCACCACCGACCTGGCGGCGATCCGCTACCGCTTCGCTCCCAAGCCCGAGGGTGACGGCGCCGGCCGGGTCATCTACGTCACCGATGCGGGCCAGGCCAGCCACTTCGCCGGCGTGTTCCAGGTGGCCCGCCGCGCCGGCTGGATCCCGGAAGGCGCCAGCGTGGAGCACGTTCCCTTCGGCCTGGTGCAGGGCGAGGACGGCAAGAAGCTCAAGACCCGCGCCGGCGACACGGTGCGGCTGAAGGACCTGCTCGATGAGGCAGTGGAGCGGGCCGAGGCCGACCTGCGCCGCCGCCTGGCCGAGGAGGAGCGCCAGGAAGACGACACCTTCATCGAGCACGTGGCCACCACCGTGGGTCTGGCGGCGGTGAAGTATGCCGATCTGGCCACCAACCGGATCACCAACTACCAGTTCAGCTTCGATCGCATGCTGGCGCTCACGGGCAACACCGCCCCCTATCTGCTGTATGCGGTGGTGCGCATCGCCGGCATCGCCCGCAGGGGAGGGGATCTGGAGGGTGCTGGTGAATCGGTGGCTGGATCGGCTGCTGTTGCCGGTGGGGCTGCTCCTTGCGGGGACCTGAGCTTCAGCGAACCCCAGGAGTGGGCGCTGATCCGCGAACTGCTCAAGCTTGATGGCGTGATCGCCGAGGTGGAAACGGAACTGCTGCCCAACCGCCTGTGCAGTTACCTGTTCGAACTGAGCCAGGTGTTCAACCGCTTCTACGACCAGGTGCCGGTGCTCAAGGCCGACGAGCCCGCCCGCAGCTCCCGCCTGGCCCTCTGCCGCCTCACCGCCGACACGCTCAAGCTCGGCCTGGGGCTGCTGGGGATTCCCACCCTGGAGCGGATGTGAGGTGTCGGGGCCTCTCCGCGATGCAGGGGGAGGCCATCGGTGTCGACCCTTAAGACCTCAACGGCGCCATGGTCATCCTCAGGGACCGAGATCGTCCTCCCCCTGAGGCGCCAAAGGCCCCGCTGGTGGGTTTCGCTCCCCCTGTCGTTATCCGCCCACGCCGAGTCCCATGGATTCACGGACTCGGCTACCCAGATCGTTCGATGGACAAGGCCGATGGGTGTACAGACCTCCACTATCCTGATCCATGGGTAGGGATGCCCCGTGATGTCTCCAGCAACGGCATGACTCCGCTCCCGTGACCGATCCCCCCTTCCCCCTGGCCCGCCCCGAGGTGGAGCACCTGCAGGCCTACAGCGCCCCGCTGGAGGGGCGGCGGGGCCTGCTGCGGCTCGACTTCAACGAGAACACCATCGGACCGAGCCCCAGCGTGGTGGAAGCGCTGCGGGCGATTCCGGCCGATCAGATCGCCATCTATCCCGAATACGACGGTCTGCGCGAGGCGGTCGTGGCCAATCTCAGCCTGGCGGGGTTAGCCCATCCCCTCGGTCCCGACCAGATCGGCCTGTTCAACGGCGTTGACGCCGCCATCCACGCCATCTTCCACGCCTACGGCGACAGCTGGGAGACGCTGCTCACCACCAGCCCCACCTTCGGCTACTACACCCCCTGCGCCCGCATGCAGGGCATGGTGATCGAAGCGATTCCCTACGAGGGGCACCAGTTCGCCTTTCCCCTGGAGGCCATCCGCAAGGTGCTGCTGGATGAGCCCCACCCCCGGTTGCTGCTGATCTGCAATCCCAACAACCCCACCGGCACCCGGCTGGCGCCGGAGGTGATCCTGGAGCTGGCGGCCGCCGCCCCGCTCACCCTGGTGGTGGTGGACGAGCTGTATGAGGCCTTCACCGGCGACAGCGTGCTGCCCCTGGCCGACTTCAACGCCACGCCCAATCTGGTGGTGCTGCGCTCCCTGGCCAAGACTGCGGGACTGGCGGGCCTGCGCATCGGCTTCGCCATCGGCGCCGCGCCGGTGATCGAGCGCATCAGCCGCGTCACGGGCCCCTACGACATCAACAGCTTCGCCGTCACCGCCGCCTTCGCGGCCCTGGCCGACCAGCCCTACACCGATGCCTACGTGGCCGAGGTGCTGCGGGCGCGCGACTGGCTGCTGGAGCGCCTGCGCGAGGCCGGCGTGCGCCACCACGCCGCGGGCGGCAATTACCTGCTGATCTGGCCCGAGGGCCCGGCGGCGGAGGTGGAGCGGCGCCTGCGCAAGGCCGGCATCCTCGTGCGCTCCATGGCCGGCAAACCCCTGATCGATGGCTCCCTGCGGGTGAGCATCGGCACCGGCGCGCAGATGCAGCGGTTCTGGGAGGCCTATACCGCCATTATCTCCAACGACTCTTAGGGTTGAACAAGATGCGCTTGCTCACGATCAGACAATCCATGATCGGGGGATGACGGACGAAGGCTGATGGATGCATGCAATTGCATAGCATTGCGCCAAAAATCTGGGTGCCTGAGATTCCCATGTGGTCATTGATTGGCTGTGTAGCGCTGATTGCAGCAGGAGAGGAGCTTTATCCATTGCATGTTGCATGCCTGATTGTTGCCGCTGAATTAGAAATTGTTAGCTGGATTCTTGACTTACTCCGGAAGTGTTTCAAGCGCTAAGTCTGTATTGCCAGGAATGATTGCGGCCTTGCAATTGGATTCGCGGTGGTTGCTTCTCGGTGCGGCATGTATTTGATGGAGTGAGGGCCTGGCAGCCTCAACCACACCGTTGAAATGTTCATCGGCGGATATTCTTCGTTTAGAAGCTAGCTCCTATGCCGAAGTTAAACACATGCTTGTTGGACTCCTTGTCTGTATTCAGGATAAAGTCCGTAGTTGTTGGGCCGAGGTTAATGTAGGTATATCCCAGGGTGGCGAATGCGCTGAATGTCTCGTTGGAAAGCGCCTTGATGGGAATTGTCAATTGTGGACCAACGGAGAAAAATCCATAGGTTGAACCATCGTAAAACTTATTTCCCAGTCCAACCCTGAGCGGCAGTGAAAGCGTTACAGGTAGAGAAGATTCTGGTTGAAAAATGTAAGTAGGGGTGAGTCCAGGCTCAAATAGGACTGAATCAGATTGCAGGCCGAGTGTTGAGTCCCATGGGATCGTGTACAATAATGTGATTCGAGGCATCAAGCCAAAATTCTTCGCAGTCTGGCCTAGATCGTTATAGGCTATATCTGCTTTAATATAAGCTCCTTGGCCAAAAGCGTCAGCGGGAGATGTATATGTTGTGGCAGAGGCAGTAAAGTTGAGCCTGTCTGCCATGGTTATAGATAAGCCTGCGATCAGGTCAAGTTCTGTAAAGTTTTTGAACGATGAAGTTGGACTTGAAAGATTGTCGCTTGTGCTGAAGTCGTTCCACTGGGAAATAAATCCGGTAACGTTATTGACGAAGCTTTCGGGCCTGTTGTCGATGGCTTTGTCGAAAAAGCTGTAACGCAGGGAAACGAGGGTTTGAATTGTGGCGCCTTCTTCCTGAATCGTGACGCCATATGAAATATAATCTGACAAAAGATCGACTTTTATTAGGCCGGAGAATCTCTGGTCGCTCGATTCATCTGTAGCAGTGTTCTTGGCATTATCGCTTTCAGGCTTGGGTGCTGCACCTGGCTGGGACTGTTGTTGTCGGGCCTGTTGGCGTTCTCGCTTCCACTTCTCGGCAAGGTCATATTCAATTTGATCCATGTAGATGTCATTTGCTTCTGCCGGCAAGGCAGTAGCTAGAATCACTGCTGATATTCCTTTCAGGGCGGCTTTCTGAAGTGAATTCATGGCGCTTAGAACGTGTAGCGAGCACCGGTCTTGATCGTCCAGTTGCGGGCGCCATTAGGCATCAACGTGCCAAATGATGTGTCCTCGAACAGGAAAGTTGAGGTGTAAGTATATCTCCCGCCAAGGTAGAATTCCATCTGGTCTCCGAGCAAATAAGAAATGCCGGCCTCAAAGTTCAGAACTGGTTGGGTGTCGCTGGCATCCAGTTTGCGATCCACGCCGATTGAAGGAAAGAATGCTGGCTGGAGCCCGGAGATTTTGCTTGTCATCAGGCCTACGCCAGCGCCGATGTAAGGGCGAAAGCGGCGTTCATAGCCAAAGCCATTAAGGTCGTAATAGACGTTTACGGTATAGCTGTCAAGCTTCACGTCGCCATTTGCGGGAAATCGGGCGCCGTTATTGCCCACGGGGCCAACGACGGGATCTTCAACGGGAATAGGAATGCCTGGTCGGATCTTGGACACGGCATTTTGCATTGTGGAGTATTCAAAGCTAAATCTGAAGTTTCTGTCATACCGGTAGCCTATGCCCACGCCACCGTAAAGGCCCGGTTCGAATGTCAGATTCGTAATCCCGTTCTCCCCTGCGAACTCGCGCTGCTGCAGTCCGATATCGCCCTGCACATAAATGCCATTCTTGGGAAGTGCAATCTTTTTCCCCTCAGGAGTCACGCCTGCGGCGCGCTTGAGGATCATAAGCTGAACTTCAAGTTGCTTGATCTGTTCAATGATCTCGTCCTTGGAGAGTTGAGGTTCAGGCCCTACTTTCTCGTTGATTTCAGGTTGTGGCTGAGACTCTTCTCCTGAGGCCAGCGTATGAACTGAGTCGCTGACCGTTTTCTGCAGGTCGCTTCCCGTCAGGGAAGGCGAGGGTGCGACTAGAGGTTCAGCCGCCAGGGCTGGAGGCGCCATGAAAATGATGAGGAGAGGAGCAGCGCCTCGCATGGACCATGCCTCATGAATGTGGGCGATGTCTACGCGATGTCCCAGGGAAGCCGTGTTCGCCAGTGCCGCTTCAGTTACTGCACACTGATCCCGCCACTCCTGAAGAATTTCTAATGCTGATGCCTTCGTTGTGAGTTTCGCCTCGATGGAGAAGCGCACACCTGTCGAAGCCGCCTGTTGGTGCCGGGTGGATCTGCCGTTGCTCGCGATCCGCCGGGCATAGGCTTCGATGCCAGGCCCTTGCCCATGAGCTGTTCGTGATCTGGCAGTTCGGTTGGACAGGTTTGTTGAGGTTGGGCGGTGTGTGCGCGATTGGTGACCTCAGCACCAGGGATCTCACCGCAGCACCTTGATCACCGGGCCCTCCCCCAGCCCGGTGGAGAGGTTGACGGTGCGGCCGGGGCGCTGCACCGGGGTGCCGCCCATGGCCTGCAGGAACGGCTCCACGCTGCCCTGATCGCAACCGGCGGGCACCGCGCCGCTCACGTACTGCACCGGGATCACCACCCGCGGCCGCAGTTCGCGCACCACCTCGGCCGCTTCGCCGCCATTGAACACCTTGGCGCCGCCGCCCACCCCGAGGATCAGCACGTCCGGACGGCTGAGCATCACCTTGTCGGCGGGGCTGAGGGGGCCGGCGGTGCCGCCCATGTGGACGAAGCTCAGGCCCCCCTGCTGCCAGCGCCAGAGGGTGGCCCGCCCGAAGCGGCGGCCGCCCACGCGATCCCGCGGGGTGCTGAGGCCCTCGATGCGCAGCCCGCCCACCTGGAAGCTGCCCGGATCGGCCAGGAACCGCCCCGAGGCCACCGGCGCCCCCTCATCCAGCAGCCGGCTGCTGGCGAGGATCACGCTGGCGCTCACCCGTGGCTCCGCCAGACCCGCTGCGCAACCCACCGCCTTGAAGGGATTGAGCAGCACCCGGGCGCCACCGCCCTGGATCAGCAGGGCGCCGTGGCCGTAGCTGGTGATCGACACGCCGCTGGCGGCGGCTGCCGGTGGCAGGGCCACGCCCTGCAGCACGACGGCAGGCAGCGCCGTGGCGGTGGCGGCGAGGGTGGACAGCAGTCGCATCGGCGCAGCCAATCAGGGCAGCCAGCAAGGGCGCGACGCTACTGCAGGCGGCGGGGCGCCAGAACCTTTGGGGGGACGCTCGGCCGGCTGCCTGCGCTTCAACCGGTCGCCGGCCGCTCGGCCTGGCGCAGGAAATTGGCCAGCAGCTGGTGCCCCGCCTCGGTGAGCACACTCTCGGGGTGGAACTGCACCCCCTCGATGTGGGGCAACTGCCGGTGGCGCAGCCCCATGATCGTGCCGTCCTCCAGCCAGGCGGTGATCTCCAGGCAGTCGGGCAGGCTCTCGCGCTCGGCGATCAGGCTGTGGTAGCGGGTGGCGGTGAGCGGATCGGGCAGCCCCGCGAACACCCCCTGGCCGCTGTGATGCACCGGTGAGGTCTTGCCGTGCATCAGCTCGGCGGCCCGCACCACCCGGCCGCCGTACACCTGGGCGATCGACTGGTGCCCCAGGCACACCCCCAGGGTGGGCACCGTGGGGCTCAGCTCCCGCAGCACCTCCAGGCACACCCCCGACTGGTCGGGATCGCCGGGTCCCGGCGAAATCACGATCGCCGCCGGTTTCAGGGCGCGGATCTGCTCCAGGCTGAGGGCGTCGTTGCGCTCCACCCGCAGCTCGGCGGCCAGGGGGTGCTCAGAGGCCAGCTCGCCCAGGTACTGCACCAGGTTGAAGGTGAAGCTGTCGTAGTTGTCGAGCACCAGCAGCATCGGCCTCGTTTCTCAACGCCGGATCGGCGCTGGGCAGGTGGGAGCCTCCATTCAAAGGCCGAGCCGCGCCAGCAGGGGCGGGGCCAGCAGCAGCAGGGCGATCAGCAGCGAGGCCAGGGCCCCCACCAGCACGGCGGCGGCGGCGCAGTCCTTGGCGATGCGGGCCAGGGGGTGGAACTGGCGGCCGATGGCCAGATCCACCACCGCCTCGGTGGCGGTGTTGATCAGCTCCAGCACCAGCACCGCCGCCACGGTGAGCACCAGCACGGCCAGCTGGGCCGCGGGCAGCCCCAGCCACAGGCCCAGGCCGAACACCACCGCACCGGTGACCACGTGGATGCGGAAGTTGCGCTGGCTGCGGAAGCCATAGGCCAGCCCCTGGGCGGCGTAGCGGAAGCTGGCCGGCAGGTCGTTGGCCACCGCCCAGGCGCCCAGCCGGGCCGTGCGCCCGCGGCGTCGTTGCATCGGGGCCACGGTCTGGTGCTCCGCTGGACGGTCGGCTGGAGGAAGGGGCAGGGGCAGCACGTTCCTCGGAGGCTCCGGCTGCACCCTACCGCCGTCATTCGGGCTGACCAGGGGTGGTGAGCAGACGCTCCTGGCGCGCCAGCATCGCCGTCAGGCTGGCCTCGTCGGGATGGTCCCAGCCCAGCAGGTGCAGCAGGCCGTGGCTGGCGAGAAACCGCAGCTCCCGCTCCAGGCCGTGGCCATGCCCGGGGGCCTGCCGGCTGGCGGTCTCCACCGAGATCACGATGTCGCCCAGCTCCAGGGGCTCGGCGGGGCCGCGGCTCCCCGCTGGGTCGTCTTCTGGGTCGGCCCAGCTGGGCATGGGCAGCGGCGGCGTGTCATCGAGCCCCTCGTCCCGGGCGGCGAAGGCGAGCACGTCGGTGGGTCCGTCCTGGGCACGCCAGTCGGCGTTGAGGGCGGCGATCTCGGCGTCGCCCACCAGGCTCAGCCCCAGGCTGTAGGCGGGGGCACGCAGCTGCGGCGGCAGCTCGGAGGCCAGCTGCCCCAGCCAGCCGCTCAGGAGGGAGTGCCAGAGATCCGCCCCCTCCAGGGGATCGAGCCAGGCACCGGCGGCCCGGCGCAGCTCCGGCCCCAGCTCCGGATCGGCTGCGAAGGCCAGGTCAAGGTCGACCGGGGCGGCCATCTCAGCCCCCGGGCAGCTGGGGCCGGCCCAGCCAGGCGATCAGGGTGATGAAGGCCAGGAAGCCAGCCGCCGTGAGGCCGAAGTGCAGCAGGCTCTGACGGCCCTTGCGCACCATGTTGCGCATCGCCAGCTTCACGAAGCTGGGGTTCTCGCCCTGGGGCTCAGGGGCGTTGCCGGGCTCAGTCATCGCCGCCGCCGCCTGAGCCCACCTCCACGCCCGCGTGCAGCAGGCTCTGGATGAAGGGATCGAGGTCGCCGTCCATCACGCCCTGCACGTCGGTGGTCTCGTGCTGGGTGCGCAGGTCCTTGACCATCTGGTACGGGTGGAACACGTAGTTGCGGATCTGGTTGCCCCAGGCCGCTTCCACGATGTCGCCGCGGATGTCGGCGATCTCGGCGGCGCGCTGCTCCTGGGCGATCACCAGCAGCTTGGCCATCAGCAGGGCCATCGCCTTCTCCTTGTTCTGGAGCTGGGAGCGCTCCTGGGTGCAGCGCACGAACAGGCCGGTGGGGATGTGCAGGATGCGCACGGCTGTTTCCACCTTGTTCACGTTCTGGCCGCCGGCGCCGCCCGAACGGGAGGTGGTGATTTCGAGGTCTTTCTCGGGGATGTCGAGCTTCACCTCCTCCTCGATCTTGGGCATCACCTCCACGCCGGCGAAGCTCGTCTGACGCTTGTCGTTGGCGTTGAACGGACTGATGCGCACCAGGCGGTGGGTGCCCTTCTCGTTGCGCAGGTAGCCGTAGGCGTAGCGGCCCTCGATCTCGATCGTGCAGCTCTTGATGCCCGCTTCCTCCCCCTCGCTGAGCTCGTCAACGGTCACCTTCATGCCGTGGTCCTCGGCCCAGCGGGTGTACATGCGCATCAGCATCAGCGCCCAGTCCTGGGCATCGGTGCCGCCGGCACCGGCGTTGATGCTGATCACGGCGCCCTCCTTGTCGTAGGGGCCGCTGAGCAGGCGCTCCAGCTCCCAGCGGTCGAGGTCGGCCTTGAGGCTCTGCAGGCCCCTGTGGGCTTCCTCCAGCAGGTCGGCGTCGGGCTCCAGCTCGTAGAGCTCCAGGGTGGCCTCGGCGTCGGCCACGGCGCCGCGCCAGCGGGCGAGCTGCTCCAGCTGGCCCTTCACCTCATCGAGCTGGCGCATCTTGGCCTGGGCCTGCTTCTGGTCGTCCCAGAAGTCGGGCTGGGAGGCCAGTTGCTCCAGATCCTGCTGGCGGGCTTTCAGGGCAGCTTCGTCAAAGACAGTCCTGGGCTTGGCCCAGGCGGTCGGTGAGCTCGGAGAGGTCGCGCTTGAAGTCGGTGAGGTCGAGCGGCGCGGTGGCGGCTGGGGAGCCGGCGAGGCCGCTGGTGGTGGTGGCGGTCACGGCGGGGCGACGGACAGGGCTGGCTCGACCGTACTCAATGGCGGCCACTTCTAGGATCCGCCCACCTGCTTCGAGGCCCCGCATGGCGGCGAAGGTTGAGATCTACACCTGGCGCTTCTGTCCCTTCTGCATCCGTGCCAAGGCCCTGCTCGACCGCAAGGGGGTGGACTACACCGAGTACGCCATCGATGGCGATGAGGCCTCCCGTGCCGTGATGGCCGAGCGCGCCGACGGTCGCCGCTCCCTGCCCCAGATCTTCATCGACGATGCCGGCATCGGCGGCTGTGACGAGCTGCACGCCCTCGAGCGCGCCGGCCGGCTCGATCCCCTGCTGGCGGCCTGAGGCATGGCCAGCGCCGGAGCGGACAGTCCCGCGGGCGGCGGTGCCCAGCTGTTCGTGATCGATCCGATCGAGCGGCTCAATCCCGCCAAGGATTCCAGCGTCGCCCTGATGCAGGCCGCCGAGCGCGCCGGCCGGCCGGTGTGGGTCTGCACCACCGCCGCGCTGATGGCCCGCCAGCCCTCCGCCGGGGCCGCGCCTGGTGCCGGGGGGCACGGCGCCTGGGTACGGGCCCGGCCGGTGCGCACCCAGCCCTGGCATGCGCTCGGAGCGGCCGAGCTGCTGCCGCTGGAGGCCTTCGCCCACGTGTGGATGCGCAAGGACCCGCCGGTGGACGAGGCCTACCTCTACGCCACCCATCTGCTGGAGCTGGCCGAGCGCCGGGGCGTGCGGGTGATCAACCGCCCCGCCGCCCTGCGGGCCTGGAACGAGAAGCTCAGCTCCCTGCGCTGGAGCCACCTGATGGCCCCCACCCTGGTGGCCAGCCGCGTCGAGGAGCTGGCGGCCTTCGCCGCCGAACACGGCGAGGTGGTGCTCAAGCCCCTGGGCGGGCGCGCCGGCCAGGGGGTGGTGTTCGCCGCCGCCGGCACCCCCGGCCTGGGGGCCCTGCTGGAGCTGGTCACCGCCCAGCAGAGCCTGCCGGTGATGGTGCAGGCCTTCCTGCCAGGCGTGAGCGCCGGCGACAAGCGCATTCTGCTGGTGGACGGCGAGCCCCTGGGGGCGGTGAACCGGGTGCCCAGCGGCGATGAGTTCCGGAGCAACCTGGCGGTGGGCGGCCAGCCCCAGGCCACCGGGCTCAGCGAGGCCGAGCGGGCGATCTGCGCCGAGCTGGCGCCGGCCCTGCGGGCCGAGGGCCTGTTCTTCGTGGGTATTGACGTGATCGACGGCCGCCTCAGCGAGATCAACGTCACCAGCCCCACCGGCATCCGCGAGGTGGAGCGACTCGGCGGCATCCCCCTGGCGGATCAGGCCATCGCCCGGCTGCCGGTGGCCTGATCCCCTGGCTGATCCCCCGGCGGATCCAGCAGCGCCGCCCCGCAGCGGTGGCAGTAGCTGGCCCCGCTCAGGTGCTGCCGTTCGCCGCAGGCCCGGCAGCGCTGGGCCACGGCGCGGGAGGCCTCGCTGGGTGGGTTGCCGGATGGAATGCCGGATGGGTTGCCGGTTCGCCCCAGCTCGGCGGTGACGATGCCGGTGGGCACGGCGATGATGCTGTAGCCCATCAGCATCACGGCCGAGGCTGCCACCCGGCCCAGGGGCGTGACCGGTGCCACATCGCCGTAGCCCACGGTGGTGATCGTGACGATCGCCCAGTAGATGCCCGTGGGAATGCTCACGAAGCCACCGGGCTCGCCCTCGATCACATACATCAGGGCGCCGATGATCACCACCAGGTTGATCATCATCAGCAGAAAGATGAGGATCTTGCGGCGGCTGGCCAGCAGCGCCTGTTTCAGCCGCTCGGCCTCGCGGATGTAGAGCCCCAGCTTGAGAATCCGGAACACCCGCATCAGTCGCAGGATCCGGATCACGGTGAAATACTTCCCGCCGATGGCCCCAAGCCCCAGCAGCGGCGGGATGCTGGACAGCAGGTCGATGATCCCGAAGTAGCTGCGTGCGTAGCGCCAGGGGTGCTCGCTGCAGAGCAGCCGCAGCAGGTATTCCAGGCTGAACAGCCCGGAGAAGCCATATTCCAGCGGCGTGAACACCGCCTGGTGGCGGCTCTGCAGGCTGGGCTCGCTCTCCAGCGCCACCGCCACCACGCTGAGCACAATCACCACCAGCAGCAGCAGGTCGAACTGCTTGCCTGCCGGCGTGTCCGACTCGAAGATGATCCGCTCCAGCCGCCTGCGCCCCACCGTCCGGCGCATCAGCAGGGCCACCGCCAGCAGGGCCAGCAGCAGGACCAGCTGGGGGGCCAGGGTGATCAGGGCCGCCACCGGGCGCTCACCGGACCCTCACCAGCGGCCGGGCACGGGCAGGTTGAGCTGCTGCTGCAGCACCCCCAGCTTCAGGGCCACCTCCTGCAGCTCCCGTTCCACCGCCGAGCCGGGCACGAGACCGGCGCCGGCGGTGAGTTCCAGCTCGCGGCCGCGCAGGATGCCGCTGCGGATCGCCACCCGCAGGTCGGCGTCGCCGGCGCTGTCGATCCAGCCGATCGGCGCCGCGTAGTGGCCGCGCTCGAAGGGCTCCAGGCTGCGCAGCCAGCCCATCGCCTCGCGCCGCGGCAGTCCCGCCACGGCCGGCGTGGGATGGAGGGCGGCCGCGATCGCCAGGGGGTGGCGGTCGCCCAGGGCGGCGCTGATCGGCGTGTGCAGGTGCACCAGCTGGCCATGGCGGGCCAGGCGCGGGTGGCGGCGGCGCCTGGGCTGCAGCCCGGCCCGGCCGAGCACGGCCATGATCGTGTCCACCACCAGCTCGTGCTCGAGCCGGTCCTTGGCCGACCCCAGCAGCTCGTCCCCCTGCTGGCAGGGCGCGGTGCCGGCCAGGGCATCGCTGCGCAGCTGCCCCTGACGCACGGTGAGCAGCCGTTCCGGCGAGGCCCCCAGCAGGGCGGAGTCGTGGCCGCGCTGCCAGAGGAAGCGGCAGCTGCCGCTCTGGTGCCGCCGCAGCGGCGCCAGCAGGGCCAGGGGGTCCGGGGCGCGGTCGAGCCGCAGGCGCTGCCGCACCGCCAGCACCAGCTTCTCCAGCCGGCCGTCCTCCACCAGCGCCAGGGCCTCGGCGGCGGCCTGGCGGTAGCGCTCCTGCCAGCGGGAGCGCCGGATCACGGCAGCCAGGCTGGCGGATGCGGGGAGGCCGATGCCGGCCGCCGCGGAGTCCGCGGCGGCGATCCGCTCCAGATCCCTTGCCTTCTCCCACAGCTCCTCGGCCAGGCTGCGGGCGCTTGTGCCGCCGCCCAGGGGCCGCTGCAGGCGCAGCCAGCACTGCCGGCCGTGGCGGCTGAGCTGCCAGCGCGGCAGCACGGCCTGCACGCCGGGAACACTCCTGTCCTCCGTCTCCAGGGGCGCGTCGAAGAAGCTGAAGGCCAGCAGCAGCCGGGGCCGGGCGTGGCGCGGACAGGGGTGGGCCGCGTCCGCGCCGTCGCCGGTGAGCCGGGCCAGGGCGGCGGTGGCGAAGCGCTGGGCCAGCTCGAAGCGGCGCGGTCCGCTCAGCTCCAGGCTGTTGGTGCGGCCGCTGGCGGCGATGCACAGGCCAGGGGCGCCGTCCCAGAGGAAGCGGAAGCCGCCGCGATCGCCCGAGGGTTCGCCGTCCAGGTGGGGCAGCAGGCTGAAGGGGTCGCCGCCGGCCAGGGGGACCGCAAGGCTGAGCACGCCCTCGTCGTCGAGCCGGCGGGCCTGGGCGCAGGCCTGCTCCAGCAGCACCGAGAAGCTGCTGCCGAAGCCGCCGCCGAAGCCGCCGCCTGCCTGCATCAGTTCGGCCCCGGAGGTCGCCACGCCACGCGGCTTGGTTGAGCTGCTCAAATGTATGGGCACCGCCCCGGCCGCCGCCGCCGGCCCCCATGCCAGAGCCCGAGGTCGTCGCAAGCCGTTACGCCCGCCGGCAGCTCTGGAAGGCGGCGATCAAGTGGCCGATGTACGCCGTGGCGGTGATGCCGGTGCTGCTGGCGGCCGGCTGGCGCTTCGGCCGCGGCGAGCCCGTCCGCGTGGACCAGCTGCTGCTGTTCCTGCTGGCGGCGGTGCTGCTGCTGGCCTGGGAGAACCTGGCCAACGACGTGTTCGATGCCGACACGGGCGTGGACACCCACGGCAAGCCCCATTCGGTGGTGAACCTCACCGGCCGGCGCGACCGGGTGGCGCTGCTGGCCAACGGCTGCCTGGCCCTGGGGCTGGGGCTGATGGCCCTGGTGGCCTGGCGCAGCAGCCCAGCCGTGCTGGCTCTGGTGCTGGCCTGCTGCGGCCTCGGCTACCTCTACCAGGGCCCGCCGTTCCGGCTGGGCTACCGGGGTCTGGGCGAGCCGCTGTGCTGGCTGGCCTTCGGGCCGCTGGCCACCGCCGCCGGCCTGCTGGCGCTGGCGCCGACGGCCCCGGCCGACGCCGCCTCTTCGCTGACCTGGTCCGTGCCCTGGGCGCAGGCGCTGGAGCTCGGCAGCGGCGCCGCCCTGGCCACCACCCTGGTGCTGTTCTGCTCCCACTTCCACCAGGTGGAGGAGGACGCCGCCAACGGCAAGCGCTCGCCGGTGGTGCACCTGGGGCCGTCGGTGGCGGCGGCCCTGGTGCCCTGGTTCGTGGCCGGCACCCTGGCGTTCCAGTGGGCGCCGGTGCTGGTGGCGCCCGATGCCCAGCGCTGGCCGCTCACCGCCCTGCTGGGGGCGATCGGCCTGCCGCCCGCCCGCCGGCTGATCCGGCTGCTCGGTCAGCACCACCACGAGCCGGAGCGGATCAGCGGCAGCAAGTTCCTGGCCCTGCGCTTCCAGGCCCTCAACGGCCTGGGGCTGGCGGCGGGCCTGGCCCTGGGCCGCTGGCTGGGCTGAGCCGGTGGCGGCGGTGCCTGGCAGCGAGCCCGCCACCCCCGGGGGTGCACCTGGCCTGCAGCTCTGCTGGCGTCCCTTCCACCTGCCCCTCCCCAGGCCCCTGCGCACGGCCCGGGGGCTGATCCGCGAAAAGCGCGGCTGGCTGCTGCGCCTGGAGGATCAGGGCGGCGCCCTCGGCTGGGGTGAGGCGGCACCGCTGGAGGGGGAGGTCGGAGTCCTGGCCGCGGCGATCGACGCCCTGGGGGCACTGCACCAGCGGCCGCGGCTGGAGCGGAGCCTGCCGGCCCTGCCGCCGTCCCTCGGCTTCGCCCTGGGGGCGGCGCTGGCGGAGCTGGACGGGCTGCCGCGCCGCCGCTGGCTGCCGGCACCGTCCCCGGCGGTGTTGCTGCCGGCCGGCGCGGCGGCGCCAGCCGCTCTGGCGGCGGCCCTGGCCGCCAGTCCGCCGCCCCCCGCCGCAGGCCCGCTGCCGTTCACCTGCAAGTGGAAGGTGGCCACCGGCGACGACGGGGGCGAGCGGGAGGTGCTGGAGGAGCTGCTGGCGCTGCTGCCACCCGCCGCCCGGCTGCGGCTGGATGCCAATGGCGGCTGGGACCGCTCCACCGCCGCCGCCTGGGCCGCCCGGCTGGAGGATGAGCCGCGGCTGGCGTGGATCGAGCAGCCCCTCGATCCGGCCGATGCCGAGGGGCTGGCGGAGCTGCGGCGGCGGTTCCCGCGCCTGCCCCTGGCCCTGGACGAATCCCTGAGGCGCAACCCCGGGTTGGGCGAGCACTGGAGCGGCTGGCAGGTGCGCCGCCCCAGCCAGGAGGGCGACCCGCGGCCGCTGCTGGCGGCCCTGGAGCGGGGCGCGCCGCACCTGGTGCTCAGCACCGCCTTCGAGACGGGCATCGGCCGGCGCTGGCTGCACCACCTGGCGGCGCTGCAGGCCGAGGGGCCCACCCCGGCTGCCCCCGGTCTGGCGCCGGGCTGGCAGGCCGGGGGCGAGCTGGGCAGTGCCGATCCCGAGCGGGTGTGGCGGGCGGCCGGCCAGGAGAGCGGGCTCGCGAGCGGACCGCTGGGGCCATGAATCCGGAGCTGCTGCACACGGCCCAGCTGGCCCAGGCCTGGCGCCGGGGGCGGATCGTCGGCCTGGCTGGGCCGGAGCCCCGGGAGCAGGCGGCCCTGGCGGCGGCGCTCGGTCCCGGGGGCACGGCGGCGCTGGAGCGCCAGTGGGGACCGGGCGTGGTGCTGGGCAGCGGCGGCAGCCGCGGCGGCGGGGGCGCCGGCCGGCGCTGGTGCCTGCTGCCCCTCGGCCATCTGCGGGCCTCGGCCGCGTCCACCGGTCGCTGGCTGGAGGGGCTGGGGCTGGACCCGGCCGCCTGTGTGCATCTCAACCCCCTGCCGACGCATCACGTGAGCGGCCTGCTGCCCTGGCTGCGGGCCCGCCAGTGGGGGGCGCGGCACCGGCGGCTGGATCCGGCCTGGATGCGGCAGCCGGCGATGCTGGCCCAGGCCGCTCCCCTGCCGGCCGGGCGGCCGGTGCTGCTGTCGCTGGTGCCCACCCAGCTGCAGCGCCTGATGGCGGAGCCAGCCGGCGAGCAGTGGTTGCGGCGGCTGAGCGTGATCTGGGTGGGCGGGGCGCCGCTGCCGCCGGAGCTGGCTTCCCGGGCCCGGGCCGCCGGCCTGCCGCTCGCCCCCTGCTACGGCGCCACCGAGACCGTCGCCATGGTCACGGCTTTGTCGCCGGCGCGGTTTCTGGATGGTGTGGCCAGCTGCGGGCCGCCCCTGAGCGGGGTGGAACTGCGCTGCTCCGGGCCCGAGGCAGCCGTGGAGCTGCGCTGCGGCCGGCTCGTCCCCGGCTGGCTGGAGGCTGGGCAGCTGAGGCCGCTGCCACGGGATGGCGAGGGCTGGTGGCGCAGCGGCGACGCCGGCCGGCTGGGGCCGCAGGGGCTGGACCTGCTGGGCCGGCTCGATGGCGCCATCCACAGCGGCGGCGAAACCGTGTTCCCGGAACAGCTGGAGCAGCGCCTCACCGAGGCAGCGGCGGCAGCGGACCTGCCCCTGCGGGCTGTGCTGCTGCTGGGGGTGGACGATCGCGAGTGGGGGCAGCGGCTGGTGGCGCTGGTGCGCGCGGAGGCGGGTGCCGACGGCGCGGCGTTGCAGGCCCGGCTGGAGCGGATCTGCGCCGGCTGGGCCCCGGCGGAACGGCCGCGGCGCTGGCTGCTGTGTCCGGAGCTGGCGCCCTCGCCGCTGGGCAAATGGCAACGGGGCCGTTGGCAGCGCTGGCTGATGTCGCTAGAAGCGGGGCACGCCGATGTCCGCCACCGCGCCGATGAGCACCTTCAGCGATAGCGAAATCAGCAACAAGAAGCTGGCGGCGGGTCTCACCGGCATCTTCCTGGGCGCCTTCGGCGTGCACAAGTTCATCCTCGGCTACACCAAGCCGGCGATCATCATGCTGGTGGTGTCCCTCGCCGGCGGCCTGGTCACCTGCGGGGTCGCCAGTTTCGTGATGGGCGTGATCGGCCTGATCGAGGGGATCATCTATCTCACCAAGACCAACGCCGAGTTCGAGACCACCTATCTCGATGCCGAGAAGTCCTGGTTCTGAGCCGGGTGCTCCCGCGCTGACTGTCGCGCTGGCGCGGCGGCCTTCGCTGCGCCGTGGGGTCCGTGCGTCCCAGCTGGTGCTGCTGGCAGCGGCGGTCCTGAGCGCCGGGCTGATGGGGGCCGCTCCTGCACAGGGCTTCCAGCTGCCCCTGGCGGCTGTGATGGCAGCCTTGCTGCCCTTGCAGCTGGCGGCACTGTTCTATGTCTTCCGGCGCCCGTAGGGGCCTGACCACTGGGGCCCGGTGTGCCTCAGAGCGGCTGAACCCCCCGCCCCAGGGCTGAGGCCTCCAGCCAGCGGTTTATCGGCTCGGGCAGCGGGCAGCGCCGGCGGCTGGCGGCCTCGATGGCCAGATGGCGGCTGAGGGCGCGGGCCGCTTCCCGCTCGCCGCAGTGAAAGGTGACGTGCAGCTCGAAGCTGCCGGGATCGAGGCGCCGGGGTTCCAGCTGCACCAGCAGGGCATCGCCGCACACCAGCGGGGCGCGGTAGTCGGCCTGGCAGTGCACCACCGGCAGGGCCACGGCGGGCACCGGCGCGGAGGAGCCGGCCGCGGCGGTGGGAAACACCTCGGCGGCGGCGATGCCGAAGCGCTCCAGGCTCTGCTCGTAGGCCTCGTGGCACCAGTGCAGCACCCGGGGAAAGTGCACCACCCCGGCGGCGTCCGTGTCGCCGAAGCGCACCGTGCGCTTGAGCTGCAGCCAGCTGGAGGGGTCCATGGGCGCCATGCTCCCACCTCTGGCACCATGCGCGGAAACCGCCCTCTCCTCCTTGGCCGCCCCAGCCGCCTACGAATCTCCCAGCGTCAGCCGCAGCTGGGAGGCCTTTCTGGCCCACGTGCCCACGATCCTGCTGGTGTGGGTGGCCACGGCCGTGATCAGTGTCCTGGGCGCGGCGGCGTACCTCCTGATCGCCTTCGGCGCGCTGGGCTTCTCCGGCTGGGAGTCCGCCAGTGAGGAGGCCACCGCCGCCGCCTCCCTGTTCGGCCAGCTGGGACAGCTTCCCTTCTCCCTGCTCTCCAGCCTGGTGGGGGTGCTGCTCACGGCCGTGCCGGCGCTGCACTACGCCACCGGCGCCGTGATCACCGTGCGCGAGGCCTTCGCGGTGCTGCTGGCCCGCCCCTGGCGCTATCTGCTCGCCGGGCTGCTGTTCACCCTCGCCACCGCGGCCGGGATCCTCCTCTGCGTGCTGCCCGGCATCGCCGTCGCCCTGGTGACCCCGGTGTACGTGAACCTGATCTTCACCGGCGAGCGGCCGATCCAGGACTGCTTCACCGCCGCCTTCGCCGCCTGCTACGGCACACCGAACGGGCGCACCTTTGTGGGCATCGAATTGCTCACCTGGCTGGTGGTGCTGGTGGTGTCGGTGTGCACCTGCGGCGCCGGGGCCCTGCTGGCGGTGCCGGTGAGCGGCTTCTTCCTGCAGAACGCCGCCTACCACTACGGCCTGCTGCGCTAGGGCTCGGGAAAGGTGGCCCAGCCCAGGCTCTGGCGCAGCACCACCCGCAGGCCCCAGTAGCCCACCAGACCCACGGCCGCCGCCGCCAGCGGCCAGGCCGGCAGCTCCCGGGGCATCAGGCGCCGCTGCCGCACCGCCAGCACCGACCAGCCCACCAGAGTCGCCGCCGCCAGCGGCCCGAAGCCATGCCACTGCAGCGAACCGGTCAGGTCGCCGCGCAGGGCCAGGCTCGTGGCCCGGGTGAGGAAGCAGGTGGGGCAGGGCATTCCCGTGAGAGCCCGCAGCGGACAGGGCCAACCGGGCAGGGCCGGGTGGGCCCCCTTGAGCCAGAGGTAGCCGGTGAGGGCGGCGGGCAGCAGGAAGCCCGCGTGCTGGAGGCGACGCAGGAACCGGCTCAGCGGTCCACGGAGCCCATGATCACGTCGATCGAGCCGAGGATCGCCATGATGTCGGCCACCTTGTGCCCCTTGAGGATGTGGGGCAGGATCTGCAGGTTGTTCTGATCGGCGGCGCGGATCTTGAAGCGCCAGGGGGTGACGTCGTTGTTGCCCTGGATGAACACGCCGATCTCGCCCTTGCCCGATTCCAGGCGGGTGTAGAGCTCGCCTTCGGGGATCTTGAAGGTGGGGGCCACTTTCTTGGCCACGTACTGATAGTCGAAGCCGGCGAATTCGCTGCCCTTGCCCTCGGCCAGGCGGCGGGCTTCCAGATTCTCGGTGGGCCCGCCGGGGATCATCTGGCAGGCCTGCTTGAGGATCTTCAGCGACTCCCGCATCTCCTGAATGCGCACCCGGTAGCGGGCGTAGCAGTCGCCCTCCTGGTCCCAGGCCACATCCCAGTCGAAGTCGTCGTAGCACTCGTAGTGATCAACCTTGCGCAGGTCCCAAGGCACGCCGGAGGCGCGCAGCATCGGGCCCGACAGGCTCCAGTTGATCGCCTGCTCGCGGGTGATCGTGCCCAGCCCCTCGATCCGCTTGCGGAAGATCGGGTTGTTGGTGATCAGCTTCTCGTATTCGTCGATCTTGGGCCCGAACCAGTCGCAGAAGTCGAGGCACTTCTCCAGCCAGCCGTAGGGCAGGTCGGCCGCCACCCCGCCGATGCGGAAGTAGTTGTTGTTGATCAGCCGCTGACCGGTGGCTGCCTCCCACAGGTCGTAGATCATCTCCCGCTCGCGGAAGATGTAGAAGAACGGTGTCTGGGCGCCCACGTCCGCCAGGAAGGGGCCGAGCCAGAGCAGGTGGTTGGCGATGCGGTTGAGCTCCAGCATCAGCACGCGGATGTAGCTGGCGCGCTTCGGCACCGGTACATCGGCCAGCCGCTCGGGGGCATTCACCACGATCGCCTCGTAGAACATGCCGGCCGCGTAGTCCATGCGGCTCACGTAGGGCACGAACATCACGTTCGTGCGGTTCTCGGCGATCTTCTCCATGCCGCGGTGCAGGTAGCCGATCACCGGCTCGCAGTCCACCACGTCCTCGCCGTCGAGGGTCACCACCAGCCGCAGCACCCCGTGCATCGAGGGGTGATGGGGGCCGAAGTTGACCACCATCGGCTCCGTGCGCGTCTCCAGCTGCGTCATGGGGGGGCCGAGGGCTTCAGGCGTTGGTGCCGATCTTAGGTAGGCAGGGCCGGCGCAACGTCCGTGGCGGCGAAGTCGCCGCCCTTGAACAAGAGAGGGGCGTTGAGGGCCTTGGCCAGGCCATAGCTGAAGCAGTCGCCCAGGTTGAGCCCCGCAGGGTGGCGCCCCTTGCCGTAGCGCCGCCAGCCGGCAAGGGCCCAGTGCACGTGCAGTTCCTCCAGCGCCATGGGGGTGATGTCAGCCCGGCTCAGCAACAGATCCAGCTCGCCCTGGCCCGCCTCGCCCAGTTGCCGCTCCACCACGATCCGGGTCTCCAGCAGGGTGGCTGTTGAGATCCGCTTGGCGACTGGTTGCCTGAGACAGTCCACGAATGGGAGGGCCTCAGGTTCCACCTTGAGAATCGCCAGCAGGGCCGAGCTGTCGATCACCATCGCCGTCACACCGGCAGGCCGTCGTCGTCGTAGAGCTCGGCCTGGAGCTCGGCGCTGCTGCGCTGGTCGGGCCACCGCAGCCGCTTGTAACGCTGGAGCAGCTCCAGCAGCGCCGCTTTCCTGGCGCTGACCTCCTGTTCAGCGGGGTCTGGGCCAGAGCGCTCCAGCTCGGCCCGCAGGGCCTGGCGCACTGCGTCGGTCACCGTGGTGGAGCGACGAGCCGCCAGCTCCCGGGCCATGGCGTGGACCTCGGGGTCCTTGATGTTCATGCCCATGGACCCCAGGGTAGAAAAGCAAACCGATTCTACCGTGCGGTGCGGGTTGAGGATGGCTCCATGGCCGATGCCACCACCCAAGCCGCCACCCCTGCAGAGGTCTTCGACCATGTGCCCGTGCTGGCCGATGCCGTGCTGGCCGGCCTGGCGCCGTTGGCCGAGCTGCTGGCGGCGCGGCCCGGTGGCGGCGGCACGCTGATCGACTGCACCCTCGGCGGCGGCGGCCACAGCGGGCTGCTGCTGCAGGCCCATCCGGGCCTGCGCGTGGTGGGGCTGGATCAGGACCCGAGCGCCCGTGCCGCCGCCGCCGAGCGCCTCGCCCCCTTCGGCGATCGCGCCGCGATCGTGCCCACCAACTTCGCCGCCTACACGCCGGCCGAGCCGGCCGTGGCGGTGCTGGCCGACCTGGGGGTGAGCAGTCCGCAACTGGATGTGGCGGAGCGGGGGTTCAGCTTCCGGCTGCCCGGCCCGCTCGACATGCGCATGAACCCCGAGCGGGGCGAGACCGCCGGCGCGCTGATCGACCGGCTGGAGGAAACCGAGCTGGCCGATCTGATCTACGCCTATGGCGAGGAGCGGCTGTCGCGGCGCATCGCCCGCCGGATCAAGGAGCAGGGACCCTGGGGGGATCCGGGTCCCGTGGGATCCCCAGCCCGCCGCGACACCGCCGAGCTGGCCTATGTGGTGGCCGGCTGCTACCCGCCGGCGGCGCGCCGGGGCCGCATCCACCCGGCCACCCGGACCTTCCAGGCCCTGCGCATCGCCGTCAACGACGAGCTGGGGGCCCTCGATCGCCTGCTGGCGGAGGCCCCAGACTGGCTGCTGCCGGGCGGTCTGCTGGCGATCATCAGCTTCCATTCCCTCGAGGACCGGCGCGTGAAGACGGCCTTTCTGAGCGACCCGCGGCTGGAGCGCATCACCCGCAAGGCGATCCAGGCCACGCCCGCGGAGGCCGGGGCCAACCCCCGCAGCCGCAGCGCCCGCCTGCGCATCGCCCGGCGGCGGCCATGACGGAGGGGGCGCGATGGGCGGACTGATGGGGCTGGATCTGATCTGGTGGATCGCGCTGCTGATCCAGCTGCTGGCGATCCCCGGTTCCCTGCTGCCGCTGCTGCCCGGCCTGGCCCTGCTGCCGGTGGGGGCGGGGCTGTGGCTGTGGGCCGTGGGCTGGAGCGCCGGCTGGCCCGCCTTCGCCCTGGCCTGCGTGCTGCTGGCCCTGGGCTGGGGCGCCGACGCGCTGGGGCTGGTGCTCGGTCCGGCGCGGCTGCAGGCCACCCGCTGGGCCTACATCGGCGCCGGCCTCGGCCTGCTGGTGGGGTTGCTGGGCCTGCTGCCGGCCCTGCCCTTCGGCGGACCGCTGCTGGGGGCGGTGGCGGGCCCGCTGCTGGGTGCCAGCGTCGGCGAGCTGCTCACCGCCCCCTCCGCCCTGGGGCCCCTGGGCCTGCTGCGGCTGCGCCGTTCGCTGGTGGTGGGGCTGGCGGTGGTGGCCGGGATGCTGGTGAGCAAGGTGGCCCAGGCCCTGCTGGCCCTGGTGGGAGCCGTTGGTTTCGTGCTGCTCACCACCCTGGGGGGCTGACCTGGCTGCAGACCGGCCGCCTCACGGGCCGGGGTCTTCAGCCCCGCAGCTCGCGCACCGCCGCCGCCACTGCCGCGATCGCCCGCTCGATGTCGGCGCCGGTGGTGCCGCGCCCCAGCCCGAAGCGGATCGAGGCGGCGGCCTCGGCGCGGCTGCGCCCCAGGGCCGCCAGCACGTGGGAGGGCGAGCCCTGGCTGCAGGCCGAGCCGCTGCTCACGGCGATCGAGCGGCGCAGCAGTCGGTGCAGGGCGGCGCCATCCACGCCGGCCACCGTCACGTTGAGGTTGTGGGCCAGCCGTGGCGCCATGGCGCCGGTCACGCTGATGCCGCCGATCGCCTCCAGCCCCCCCCGGAGCTGATCGCGCAGGGCGCCGAGCCGGGCCGCGCGCGCCTCCCGGTCGGCCACGGCCCGCTCCAGGGCCTCGCCCAGCCCCACCACCAGCGGCACCGCCACGGTGCCGGCCCGCCGCCCCTCCTCCTGGCCGCCGCCGTGGATCTGGGCGGCCACTGCCACGCCCGGCCGCACCAGCAGCGCCCCCACCCCCTTGGGCCCGTAGAGCTTGTGGCCGCTGAGGCTGAGCAGATCCACCCCCAGCTCGGCCATCGCCAGGGGGATGTGGCCGGCGGCCTGGGCGGCGTCCACGTGCAGCGGCACGCCGCGGCTGCGGCAGAGGCGGGCGATCGCCGCCAGCGGCTGCAGCACGCCGATCTCGTTGTTGGCCGCCATCACGCTCACCAGCAGCACATCCGGCGTGAGGGCGGCCTCCAGCGCGGCTGGATCCAGCAGGCCGCCGCCGTCCACCGGCAGCAGGCGCAGCGGGAAGCCGTGGCGCTCCAGGTAGCGCAGCGGATCCAGCAGCGCCCGGTGTTCCGTGGTCACGCTCACCAGGGTCCGGCGCGGCTGCCCGCGCTCCAGCGCCGCCTCGGCCACCCCCTTGAGGGCCAGGTTGTTGGCCTCGGTGGCGCCGCTGGTGAACACCACCCAGCCCGGCTCGGCACCCAGGGCCGCCGCCACCTGGCCGCGGGCCCGCTCCACGGCGGCGGCGGCGGTGAGGCCGGGGCGGTGGCCGCGGCTGGAGGGGTTGGCGCAGTGCTCGCTCCACCAGGGCGCCATCGCCGCCAGCACCGCCGGATCGCAGGGGGTGCTGGCCTGGTGGTCGAGGTAGGCGAGCATGGCGGTGGATGCCTGCGGCCCATGCTGACAAGCCCCCCGCTGCCCTGGCGCCGGCTGCTGCCGGTGCTGCTCGCTCCGTCCGCCGTGGCTCTGGCGCCGCTGGCCGCTCCGGCAGCGCTGCTGGCGCGCACGGCGCCGCCGGAGCGGCCGCCGGGGCTGGTGGTGCTCGACGAGCGGCCCACCCCCAAGGGTCCGCAGGTGCTGGGGGTGTATGGGGTGCAGCCAGACCCGGCGAACCCCGACCTGCGCCGCGCCCAGCTCTGGCGCCAGCTCGTGCACGAGGTGCTGCTCACCACCGACACCGTGGGCTGCTCGCCGCGGGCGCCGATGCGCATGACCCGGGTGGGCGACCGCTGGGTGGTGCGCGAGCTCAACCCCGGCGGAGCGGTCACCCCAGCCAACCGCATCGACCACCTGGTGTGGTGGGCCGTGTGCCACCCCGAGCAGGCCGGCAGGGATCCCGCCACCCTCGCCGCCCTGGCGCGCCAGCTGGGCTACAGCGGCGAGCTGCGTGAATCCGAGCAGGTGCTGCCTGGACGGGCCCGCTGAGGCTCTGCAGACTGAAGCCCATGAGCACCGACCCCATCGCCGCCCGGTCCGCCGAGCCCGCCACCCCCGAGACCGGCGGGGACCAGGCCGCCATCGAGCAGGCAGCGGCCTCCGACGCGGCCGCCGCACCCGCCCCGGTCCGCCTGCTGCTGGTGGACGACGAACCCGGTCTGCGCGCCGCCGTCACCGCCTATCTGGAGGACGAGGGTTTCGCCGTGACCACGGCCGCCGACGGCGAGGAGGGCTGGCAGAAGGCCCAGGAGCTGCTGCCCGACGTGGTGATCAGCGACGTGATGATGCCCCGTCTCGACGGCTACGGGCTGCTCGGCAAGCTGCGCGCCGATGAGCGCCTGGGCGGCACGCCGGTGATCTTCCTCACCGCCAAGGGCATGACCGCCGACCGCATCGCCGGCTTCCAGGCCGGCTGCGACGACTACATCCCCAAGCCCTTCGACCCCGACGAGCTGGTGGCCCGGGTGCGCAACGCCGTGCGCCGCCAGGAGCGGCTGCTGGCCGAGGCCGCCCGCTTCGCCGACGCCGACATCGGCCAGATGGCCCGCCAGATCACCGAGATCCGCTCGCTGCTGGCCACCGGCGGCAGCGCCAAAAAGCCCGTCGAGGACACGGGGATCAGCTTCACGCCGCGGGAGGCGTCGGTGCTGCAGCTGGTGGCCGAGGGGCTGATGAACAAGGAGATCGCACGCCGCCTGGAGACCTCGATCCGCAACGTGGAGAAGTACGTGAGCCGCCTGTTCATCAAGACCGGCACCTCCAGCCGCACCGAACTGGTGCGCTACGCCCTCGAGCACGGACTTGTCGACTGAGCCAGCGGCCGGCTGGCTGCCGGCCGGTCTCAATGGCGGCCACACCTACCGCGACCGGGTGGGTCCCGAGGCGGCCGGTGAGGCCGTGACCACCCTCCTGGCTGCCCGCTACCGCCATTCGGACGCGGCGGTGTGGCGGCAGCGGCTCGCCGCCGGCGAGATCCGCAGGAACGGCCAGCAGCTCCGGGCCGATGTGGTGCTCGCCGCCGGCGACCGGCTGAGCTGGCATCGGCCCCCCTGGCACGAACCCGCCGTGCCGGCGCTGCCCGGCCCCCTGTTCGACGACGGCGACCTGGTGGCGTTCGACAAGCCCAGCGGCCTGCCGGTGCTGCCGGCCGGCGGCTTTCTCGAACACACCCTGCTGCGTCAGATCGAGCGCCACGTTGCCGCCGGTGATCTCGACGGCTCCGCCGGTCTGCCCCGCCCCGTGCACCGGCTGGGCCGCTTCACCTCCGGCCTGCTGCTCTGCGCCCGCCGTCCGGCCACGCGCGCCTGGCTGAGCGCCCTGCTGCGGGAGAGCACCGCCACAGCGGGCGCCACAGCGGATTGCGACCCCACCAGCCCATGCAGTCCCTCTGGCACCAGCAGCGCCGGCTGCCGCAAGACCTACCGCGCCCTGCTGCAGCCCCCAGCCCCCGGCTCCCCCCTGCTGGCCCTGGCGCCCGGCGCCGGCCTGGAGCTCACCACACCGATCGGCCGCTGCCCCCATGCCCGCCTCGGCACGATCTGGGCCGCCGCCCCTCCGGCGACCAGCGATCGCGATCCCAGAGACGGGCCGGCCCTGCCCGCCCGCAGCGCCCTGACCCTGCTGGAGCGGCGGCCGCAGGGCTGGCTGGTGGAGGTGACCATCGCCACGGGCCGCCCCCACCAGATCCGCATCCACACCGCCGCCGCCGGGGCGCCGTTGCTGGGCGATCCGCTCTATGGCCCGGATGGCGGCGCACGCGCGCAGGCGCTGCCGGGCGACGGCGGCTACCGGCTGCATGCCCATCGACTCCGGCTGCCGCGGCCTGCAGGGGATGGGCTGGAGCTGGAGGCGCCCCTGCCCGATGAGCTCCGCCACTGAACGCCTGATCGAACGGCCGGGTCTGCGGCTGATCCACTGGCCTGCCTGGATCCCCCCGGACGAGGCCGAGGCCCTGGAGCGGCAGCTGGGCGCCGAGGTGCCCTGGAAGCAGGAGGCGATCACCCTCTTCGGCCGGTGTCACCCGTTGCCGCGGCTCACCTGCTGGATGGGCGACCCGGGTTGCGGTTACCGCTACAGCGGCCTGGAGAACGTGCTCGAGCCCTGGTCGCCCGCTGCTGAGCAGCTGCGCCGCCAGCTGCAGGCGCTCACCGGCTGGCGCTTCAACTCCCTGCTGCTCAACCGCTACCGCGACGGCTGCGACGCCATGGGCTGGCACGCCGACGACGAGCCCGAGCTGGATCCGGCCGCGCCGATCGCCTCCCTCAGCCTGGGGGCGTCCCGGGATTTCCGCCTGCGGCCGAGGCCCAGCCCGCGCCGGCCGCCTGGCCTGCGGGAGCCCGAGGGCTACAGCATCAACCCCGGCACCAAATCCGGCCCCAACCCCGGCACCGGAGCCACCTGCACCAGCACCGGCTCCTGTTGCGCCCCCTTCAACCTCAAGCTGGCCCACGGCGACCTGCTGCTGATGGAGCCGCCCAGCCAGTGGTGGTGGCAGCACGCCGTGCCCCGCCGGCAGCGGGTGCAGCAGGAGCGGCTGAACCTCACCTTCCGGGTGGTGCGGCCCTCGCCGCCGGCAGGCTGAGCCCTCAGCCCCGCTCGAAGGCGATCAGGCGGGAGAAGTAGAAGGGGGCCTGGTTGAGGCTGCGGCGTACGGGCTGAAAGCCGGCCTCGGCGGCGGCGGCCACGATGCCGGCTTCCCTGAGGGTGTAGGCGCGGGTGGTCTTGCTGGGGCCGGGGAACAGCTGGCCGATGCACTTGAGCAATGCCAGCACCGGCGTGTAGGGGGCGAAGCTCACGATCAGGTGCTTCTCGGCCATGCCGGCCAGGTGGCGCACCATCTCCTCGGCGGCGGCCTGGGGGTAGTGGATGAACACATCCAGGCAGATCACCGTGTCGTAGCGGCCGTCGAGGCTCTCCAGGTCGGAGGCGGTGAACTGGAGCTTCTCAGCGCTGATGCCCGCCTCCTCCGCCCGACGCCGGGCTTCGCTCACCATCGCCTCGGAGAGATCGCTGGCGGCGATGGATCCGGCCCCCAGCTGGGCCAGGGGAATCGCCAGGCTGCCCACCCCGCAGCCGGCGTCGCAGAAGCTGCGCTCGCCCAGATTGCCCTGCTCCTGCAGCCAGGCCAGCACGTTATCCACGGTCTTCTGGTGCCCGATGCGGATGTTCCGCTGCACCTTGTTCACCTCGTCGGACTCGCTGTAGATGCGGTTCCAGCGCTCGAAGCCGGTGTTCTCGAAGTAGCTCTTGACTTCGTCTTTCTCAGAACTCTTTTGAGGGCAGGAAGAGTCAGAAGTGCTTTTATCGATCTGGTTTTGCTGTTGCAATGTCTCTATATCCCGAGATGGCTGGCTCGTCACGTGAGGTTACTGAAGGAGAACAATGTTCGCTCCCGAAATGCTAGCACTTTCCGCGCGCCGCAGCGCAGGGGCTCGGCCTGCAACATGAGGAGTGGCAGTCGGATGGTGCTGAGTGGCATGAAGCATTCATGGGAGTGACATAGTTTGTGCAGAATATACGCACGTCTCATTGTCATCCGAACTATCCTCTAGGCGCGCCGACGAAGGACAGTGCTGGAGCGCATTGCGTTAGTTGCCCCAGCTCCCTATGCTTCTCATGGCTATGCTGGAAGCGAAAGGGAGTCTAAAAAGGTCATGAAATGTTCGATGGAAATCACGTGGGACTTTCCCTCTGCTGGGCTGGATGGGAAGCGCATGAAGTTGCCGAGTTCTACTTCATTGGCCATTGCGAGATAAGTCCTTCTATTCATCGAGGGATTGTAAATTTCAACAATTATGCATTCGTCAGCGCAGGCAATCATGTTGCAAAGCCCAGCTCCATGCGGAGAGACAATTACTTTGGCAGAGGCGAAGATTTCTAGCTGCCTGCTAGGTTCGTAATCCTCAAGAAACACAATGGTAAAGCCATTGGCCATAAGTCGTCTCTCAAGTTCTAATTCATTTAGGAGTGGCCTTCCGGCTCGTCGCCTTGAGACGTAGATCTTGTTGTATAGATGACTTTTGGGGGTGGGGAAGTCTTCGATACGTGCCCGAACTGTCAACCTAACTTGCCGAAGGCTTGAGTAGCGTGTGATTGCAGAATTAGATTGTGAGTAATCAGCGCTGATCCTATCGAATGACTCATGGTGAGAGTCTGTTCTTAGATCTGTCTCGCACGGAACAAGCAGATTCTCGACGGTATAAAGTGTGTATGGATCGATTGGTGCGACACGAAGGTCAAGCAATGACAATAAGAAACGCGACCATTCCCAGGCCGTGCTGTAAGTCAGTATCTTGGGATTGCGTCTGAATAGCCATTGTCGCTCGGATGAATTGTTGCGGTTAATCTGGGCGAGGTTCCTCAGTACCACTATGCATGTATGCCACATATTTGAGTGATGGCCATCGCCGAGAAATATATAGTTACCTTTGAGTCTTTTTTTTCTTGGAATCGTCTGGAGGGGATTGTTGAACCTTGGCTCAAAATGAGAGACGCCTTCTATGTATCCACCAGTGGAGCTTAGGATGCAGTATCCTTTGACCCCTCGCTGATAAAAAAACTGGGCGTTCTCGCAGTGCTGCGATCTATATGAATCCTGGCCACTCGGTCTGAGCATTAAATTAAATTCAAGCGATCTTAAATGCCGCATGGCCATTGTCACATGATTGCTCGCATGTTCTTGATAAGCCAAATCAAGTCGTGTCTTCGCTGAGCTGATTCTTTCCAGGAGTAGAGAGACTTCTTCTTCACGCAACAACTCGCTCATTCCCGGGACAATTAAAATCTATCTCCGATGTTAAACGATTTCAGGGATGCAGGCCATATCAAGCATTTCTGAAATGCCTCTGGAAAGATGGATTGCGGCTGAAATAGCACACTCCTATGCCGTTGTAATCGTGGCCAACGAAGCCCCGAAAAGCCCAGCCCAATCACGTGACAATGATCCTGCGATCACGACAGGCTGGGACTGGGCTGATGGCAGCAGCCGGCTTGGGTTTGGGGATTACGAGCAGACCATCCCCAAGAGGCGCATCAAGCTAAAGGAGTTCATGGCTAACATGGATCTGGTGGTGCCCTGGCATGCCGTGATTGTATTGATCGAGCCCCGCTGACCCACCCAAGAGCGGCAGCAAGGGCAGTTGGCCGCCCTACCCACTGGCCAAGATGTTGCAGCTCCACCTGATGCAGCTGTGGTATGCGGGCAGCGCTCCGGCAATGGAAGCTGCGCTGATTGATGGGCTGGCGATCTGGCCGTTCGTGAGAATCGATATCATCAGCCGTCAGATTTCGGGTGAGATCACGTTTCTGGCTTTCCGGCGCCTGCAAGAATCACAACCTGGGCGAACAGATTCTCAAAACCGTCATGGCCCATCTCATGGAACGGTGCATCTCCATGAAGCAAGGGTCGAGAATCGACTGCATGCTTCATCGCTCGACTTGTTGCCTTTTTCTAAGTTGTTTTCATTGCTAGGATCTTGCCATGTCTACGCTGGCTCGAGCCACACTGATAGCTTTGGAAGAGAAAATGATAAACCTCGTTCAGTTTTGGCACTCCCCACAGGCTCCGCAGGATGTTAGGGCTCTCCTTGCATCTTGGGAGCGGGATCCATATTTTAAGTACTCAAGATACGATCAGAAATCTGCAGATGCTTTTATTGGTGCAAACTTTAACCTGCGTGTCCTTGAGGCGTATCGCAAGTGCGCAATACCTGCTATGCAAGCAGATTTCTTCCGATACTGCTTCCTGTATGTCAATGGCGGTGCCTATGTGGATGCCGATACCGAAAACTCTGGTCGATTAAATGAGCTACTAGAAGGCAGATCCAGAGGCCTTTTAATGAATAGAGAGCGCCGTGTCGCCAATGACTTTCTTTATGTGTGTAGCGCCAACGATCCACTATTTGCCAGGGTCATAGAATGTGCAACTAATAATATTGAAGGTAGAATCTCGAATAACGTGTGGAAAGTCACTGGCCCAGGAATTATGACAAGTCTCTATATCGACCCCAATACGCAGTCAATCTTTGAGGGATTTGACTTTCTTCCGGCTCGGATAGTCCGTGACTATGTGCTTTTTAGACATGATCTGCCATATAAATCAAGTGAAGAAGACTGGCGGAATGCACGGGACTCGGACAAAATCTCTATTTTTTCAGAGTAGGATATCTAGATGAGTAAGCGCCTACTCCTTCATACAGGGATGCCAAAAACAGGGACAAGTGCCTTTCAGAATATAATGGCAATGCATAAGTACGCCCAAATTGATTATCCTTTGCTTTTTAGAAGCGGCAAGATTGCCCACCACGAGCTTGCATATAAGTTGCTCCATCAGGGTGAGCTGAGTCAAGACAATGCTCTTAAATCTTTAAAATGTTATCTAGACGACCACGCCGCACTTGAGACAATCTTGTTTTCAAGCGAAAGCCTGATTGGCCTTTTCGGTACAAAGACATGGCCTGTTACTGAGGCGATTTCTGATCTTGCGGCCGAGCATGGCTACCAATTAGAGATACATCTGATTCTGCGTAGAATGGCAGACTTTCTTGAGGCAATGTACTTGCAAAGTCATCGATTCGGCAGACTCAAGATGGCCTTTAGGGACTATATCAAATCGCGCTGCCCTTGGATTGACTCGCTATTCCAGTCTGTCAAGCGACTTGCATGTGTGAAGGATCTGCAACTCTTTACTGTATTTTACCATTCAGGATTTGATACCAATCAGTATTTTGAAGATGTGTTAGGCCTTCCTTCAGGCAGTCTCACGGGCGCGTCATCTAAGTTGCGACCATCTTCCCGATTTGGCATGAATGGAGAGATTCTTCTTGCTAACATAGATATATTCAATGAGGAGTATTCCTGCCAACTCCGCAGACCGCAAGTGATTCATGCTCTGGAAACTCGCCAGCTTTTTTCTGCTGACGTGTTTCCCTATACCCTGTATGACGAAAATACATGGCGCAATATCACTTCTTTTTCAATCCAGTCCGCATTGCAAGCGAAGTTCTTTGAGTATGCAGCTGCCTTTCAAGGATCCGAATACAACGCATATAGGCTAACCTCTCTCGGATATGATGAGCTTAGCCGCGATGCCAAGAACGAGGTGATTCGGACATTCAATCTGGCTTGAGATAGTACGGTATGAGCTCTCGTTCTCTTAATGTTCTCCATGAGTACTGGGGCATTTGAGAAAGGTGCTCGCAACTTATCTGTAAACTGCATGTGCTTGTGTTCTTAATCTTTGGTACTAGCTTTGAACAGCTCGAGAGCTCTTGTGCAGTAATTGTAGGCGATAGTCTGAATCGCTGGATTGTCTACAAGATCACTTCGTAAGCAAAGCACATTGTACTGAAACCACTTCTGGCAATCTCGCGCGATCGGGATGAACCCATGGTTTTGCAGCATGTCCAGAATTGAACCTGCCAACGTCTGCTCTTTCCAGACAGGAGAGCTCTCAATCTCACAGTAGATAACTCCTGTCTTCTTGAGGCTCTCTTTTGCCCCTATGAGCACTCTGTCGACCGCCCCCTCTGCATCAATCCATAGACATGCTTTTGTGGAGTTGAGTTCTCGAGTGATGTCATCAAGTTTGACCGCCTTGACATCCAGCATGGTCACTTGACTATCTCGGAGCCCAACTTCGTGCAATGACCCCATACGGCCAATGGCTGGCATCTTGTTGCCTGCGATGACCTCAGGAACGTAGAAGCTGACAGTGCCAGCCTCAGTATCTGCTGCTGCATTTATATAGCGGACACCGGTCTTCGAAATCGTCTCCGCAAAATGGCTGTAAACCCTTGGATTCGCTTCTAATGCAACTACCTCTATTCCAGGAAATCTTTTGATCATCTTTTGAGAGAAATCCGCCTCAAAGGCGCCGACTTCAATAACAAGGTCTGGTTTTACTATGTCGAGAATGTCTTGAAGGGCAATCTCAAGTGCTGCGGTCACTTTCGCCCGCTCCTGCAATGGCTTCCCTCGTGTTTCGGGAGCGTCAAACTCATCTGAAAGCCTACTCATCAGGCTTGAGAAGAAATCACTATTCATCGCAAGCTGCCCTGACAGTGCTCCACATTGCAATTATGGCAGTAGGAATGTCCACTTCTCATGTTGTCTTGACGGCTAAAGAAACAGGTCGGGGTCAATCTTTCGCCGGACTCTTGGGAGGCCATGGATTTCAACGCGATCTTTGAGTTGGGGTGCGTACTCGATCTCAAAGCCACTGCGCCTCACCAAATGATCAATTGGCAATTGATTGGGATTGTGATGTTGTAAGTGGTCGCGGATGTACAGAGCGCCAGACTTGTGAGTCACCCTTGCGAACTCAGGAATTATATGGCAGATAAGCTCGCCGGGAAGCTCCCTTAGGACCTGTATGCAGTTGACGATGTCAATACATCCATCTGGTATCAGATCACTACGACACGTGGGTACGTGTACCACGTCATGATTCTTTAATGCATTCGTTCTCGTGTTCGGAGTTAAGGGTTCATCATGGTGCTCAAGGTAGTCCCATGCTGTGTGGCCAAGCTCAGCCCAGGAACAATGCTGGTAAAATAGGTCGAAGCTATGCCCTCAATTGCAATATAGCCTTGCAGGCGGTCTCTCGGGTCGGGTGCGCTGTACGAAAGGTTGGCAATCCTCCCGTGACCAGCGCCGAAGTCAAGCAATACCCTGATCCGATTGCGATCTGGAACTTGATAGGCGCGTTGGCAAAGAAAATCTTGGATGTTGTAACGCGCGATATTCTCAATTGCGTCTGCGGGTATTCGTAGTTCATAGTTGTTGGCAAGCCTCTCGTCTGCGGGCCGCGAGGCTTCTATCAGTTTTCCTGTGAGTTCTGGGTGGAAGGTGTCAATCAGATTGGCTTTGCGTAGCCAGGAAAAAACTTCGGGATGTGTGTCACCCCTTGAAACGCTTCAAAACTGATCTCACTCCCTACGCCGCGGGCCTCGAGTCGTTCTGTGAATAGCCACCGCGATAAATATCCAGGGAGTCCAAGAATCTTGAGATCTCGACTTAAGACTGCCTGAAATGGCTCGTTCAGCTCTTCCGGCGATTGGTTGATCAGCTTTTGCATGGGTGCAAGTTCACTTGGGCTTTGGATGGCTGCTTGGTTGGGTCTTGCGGATCAAGAGTCCCTCCCGCAACCCTTTCGTTGACAGGAGTAATTCAGTACTCCTTCAAAGCTTATGCACCTTGATTGCATGGGCCCAAATTCCTGGCGATCTCCTCTCCTCTCTGTCAATTTCGCAAGCTTTGGACCTCCCGGAAACGTTGGTGGTCCTTACAGGCTTAGGCAGGGCTCTCTCCTTACCCATGACCTTGTTGATCCTGGGTTGTCTGATTGCACCCAGGTAGGGATACCGCGTCACCCTCCATGGGTCAGAGCATTTCTGATTGACTACGAACATGTTGCAGGTCGCCTCCAGATGCAGCGGTCTTTCTGATGATTGCTCCACCGGATCGTCTCCCCCAGCTCCATCCCCCTCAGCATCCCCGCCCCATCCCGCCGATCCCCCAGCACCCGTCGCGGCGTCACGGTCGCGGCCGCGATGGCCTGCTCTGGCGGTACGCCCCAGACCACCAGCCGGCGCACGCCTTCCAGCAACGGCAGGGTGACACCGGCCAGGGTGCCGTCCTCGAGCCGGCAGCTGCCGTCTGTCACCAGCAGCAGCCGCTCATCCCAGCGGTGGCGGCCCTCACCCAGGCCGTAGGGGCCGAGGGCGTCGCTCACCAGCACCACCTGGTCGGGGGCCAGCCGCTGCAGCAGCAGGGCCATCGATGGCGCCACGTGCACGCCGTCGGCGATCAGGCCAAGGGCCACATCCCCGCGCAGCACCGCGGCGGCCACCGGTCCCGGGTCGCGGTGCAGCAGCCCGCCCATGGCGTTGAAGGTGTGGGTGAGCATGCCCACGCCGGCTTCGAAGGCGGCGGCGGCCTGCTGTTCGCTGGCGGCGCTGTGGCCCAGGCTCACCACGATGCCCCGGCGCCGCAGCTCAGCGATCACCTCCGCGGCTCCCTCCAGCTCTGGCGCCAGGGTCACCAGGGCGATCTGGTCCTCGAAGCCGGCGATGCGCTCCTCCAGGGCCGCCAGGCTCGGCTCAGCCAGGTGCTGCTCCGGGTGGGCGCCGCGCCGTGCAGGATTCAGGAACGGTCCCTCCAGATGGGCGCCCAGCAGCTGGCAGCGGCCAGGCCGGTGCTGCCGGCGGGCCTGCTCCAGCACGGCCAGGGCCTGGCGCAGCGGCTCCACCCCACAGGTCACCAGGGTGGGGCAGATCGCCTCCACGCCGTCGCGCCAGAGCAGCTCCAGCAACTCGCCCAGCTTCGACAGGTCGGCGGGGGTGAGTTCGGGGAAGGCCAGCCCCAGGCCGCCGTTGATCTGCAGGTCCACCCCCGCCGGACTGAGCCAGTCGCCGTCCCAGTCCTCGCCAGACGCGGCGCTGCCGGCCGGGATCGGTTCCAGTATCTGGATCACCCCGTCGGTGTCCACCCCCACCCGCCAGCGCTGATCGGCGCCGTGGCGGCAGCGGGAGCTGCGGGGCAGGCGCACGTTGCGGATCCAGCGCATCGCGGCGGTAGGCACGACAATGCCCCCATCCTCCGCCCTCGGCTCTTGAGCGCCACCCCCTCCAGCCCAGCTCCGCCCCAGGTGGCGGTGGTGATGGGCAGCGACTCCGACCTGCCCACCATGCAGCCGGCCGTGGCGGTGCTGGAGCGGTTCGGGGTGCCCCACGAGGTGCGCGTGCTCTCGGCCCACCGCACGCCATTGGAGATGGTGGCCTTCGCCCAGGAGGCGGCCGGGCGGGGCCTGCAGGTGGTGATCGCCGGCGCCGGCGGCGCCGCCCACCTGCCGGGGATGGTGGCCGCCCTCACCACCCTGCCGGTGATCGGCGTGCCGGTGGCCAGCCGGGCGCTTTCGGGGGTGGATTCGCTGCACTCGATCGTGCAGATGCCGGCCGGCATCCCGGTGGCCACCGTGGCGATCGGCAACGGCACCAACGCCGGCCTGCTGGCGGTGCAGATCCTGGCCATTGCCGACGCGGCCCTGGCCGAGGCCCTGGCCGCCTACCGCGCTGAGCTGCACGGCCAGGTGCGCGCCAAGGATGCTCGGCTGCAGGAGCTGGGTCCCGACGCGTACCTTGTTGGGATGCAACGCTGATTCACAATCAACTAGTTTGGTGAAGGTACTGACTGAAGTGCTTCATGGATCTTTTGGTCCATGTTTAGCCGATCGGAATCTGCATTCCACAGCGCATCGAGCTGCATTTGCTTATTTTCTAGGTGCAAGAGATGCCAGAGTTTGAGAGCGACGTTAACGCTTGAGGGCTGCCATGAAATCTACGCTGGGCCATGTAACTGCTTTCCTTGCCTCTGCCAACATTAACAAGTTTACTGCCGTTGGCGACTTGTCGCATCAAGATGCCACACTATCAATGGAGAAAAATTGGAGTAAGGTCACTGTATTCTCCTCCCCGTAAGCCAGCTTTGTTGCTCGGAGAAGGCTCCTTGAGGGGATGCTTGTTGTCAGTTCTCTGCAAGGGAAACGGCTAAGTGCATATCTTTATGAGCTGCCAGAGTCTAATCAATGCGAAGAAAGTGAATTGCACAATCTGTCCAGAAGCAAGCTGCAAGCTGTCGTAATATCGCTAGAATCGTCAAACTCGTTTTGAAGTCCAAGTACATTCTCTCCCAAATCTATGAGTCCATGTGCAAACTCTCTTAATGGCTTGACGTGATGCTCATCGCTGCTAAGCTGAAAAGCAGAACCACTATTGCATGCATCTTGCGTGGTAAAGAAATTAATGATCTGGCTGTGCACTCGCTCAATCAGCTTTGAAAGAGTTAGGCCTTCTTGTGACATGCGTGAATGAGGGATCTGATTAATTAAATTGCGCATGTCTTGAATAGAATTAAACCCAATATCTGCCCATCGATCTTTTGAGAATGCGTGCTGATGGGATAGATGGAGGACGTGAATCGGCTTTAATGGTCTAATCTGAATACCTGAGGCTATCAGATTTGTGAGTAAGTCATAATCCCACCAAGGGTCGCCAAAATATAAATTATTGCTGTGCCTCAAGAGTTTATCGATGTCAGATGAGTGAATGATGAACAGGTCAAAGCCAAGCCTGTAAATTGATGCACGCTTTTCCTGCAAGCTATGAATGTTAGTTCGTCGACCTACAATTGCTTCTCCGGGTTGCAAGAGAGATATGAGTTCACGGACAGAGTCCGGCATATTCATATAAATATCTGCGTTGGCTATTGCTATAATCGGGCTCTCGGACATCTTCGCTGACAACAGAATATCCCGAAGGCAAACAAGAGGCTTGGAGCAGTGGAGTAGGCTATTCCTGTAGACGAAATCGACATTATAATTCAAGCTTCTTGATTCAAGGTATTGTTTCTCTTGAAGGCTGTTTACAGATCTAACTCTGCCACAAACTCTTCTCCATGAGTCAGTGCAAACTGCTTGATAATTTATAAAGGTCTGATTGTCTATAGTTCTCTTTATTGGTGCTGGCGGGATGGAGCTAATGAAAGTGCATGACAACATTGGCTTCAGGCAAGATAGTAAAATGCGTTGTCTAGGGTTTGCCAATCGATTTGGTTAACCCCTGTATTGAATACTCTCAATGTCATTTCCATGCATTTCTCCACGAGATAAAATCATCTAGTGATCTCTCCATGATCTTCACATAGTCTTCGGGTTTTCGACTATCTGCCAATATCCTGCCATTCCTAACCAGCTTTCTCCTCAACCTCGGCTGACTCATGATGTGAAAGATGGATCTTGCGATGTCATCAGGCTGAGCAGGGTCAAAGTATCGGGCTGCATGTCTTCCCAATTGATCCAGTGCACCGTCAACGCGTGCTGTAATGACTGGGCAGCCAAGTGAGAATGCCTCTAGCGGGGGAAGATTGTCGGGGCCAAAAAAAGAAGGATAGATCAAGCAAAGTGCATGTGAATATAGAGCGGGTAAGTGATCTCTTGGAATAAAATCAAGAAAATGAACACGTCCTGAAAGCCCCAAATCCGACACTAGAGATTCGATGTAATTCCGATTGCCATGGTCTGCCCCAGTAAAGACAATATCTGGCGTGAGCGAATATGAAGACTCTAAGATCCTTACTGCTCTTAATAGCCCAGCATGGTTCTTATGGGGCCAGAACTGAGCCGGATAAAAAAGAAATCCTGGCGATAGCCCGTACCTTTTAAGAATGCACTCTTGTGTTGATTCTTCGGTTGACCCAGGTGGAAAGGTAGGCACAGGAAATGGATTAACAAGAATATTTGCTTCATTGATCCCGTAGAATGTGACAATCTGGTCTTTGCCTGTCTTTGTTCCGGTGAAGATTCTTGCCGCCCGTGGAAGAACCTTTCTATAATGGTTTTCTCTTGCATCCCAAAGCCAGCCTCGAGTGCTCACTTCCGGGAAAAAGGGATGCATCCGATGAGCCAAGTCAAAAACAGTAACAAATACCGGCACGGAATGCACACCGGCCAGTGGGTCTAGATACCAAACCAGCTCCAAGGAGTGCTTCTTTACTGCTGTGTCAATTGATGAGGCGTGCTCAAGAATGCGGTTGGAATTGGGATGATCTTCCCCAACGCGAATAACCTCTAAACTCTTGTATGTTGAGATGGGTAATGGCTCCTTGCTCAAGTCAAGGACAGCAAACTCATGCGTAAATGCATAAATGTCTACGGCGTGCAAGATTGTCTCCTGAAAGCTGTAGCCGCCGCCAACTTCTGGCTTCTGCCTTTGGCCAATAATTCCTATGCGCATTTACGACTCCAAATGGTCTAGTTCGAAGTGAGCGGTATGACGCATGCCCTTAGCCGATGTCATCCTTAAGGCCCAAGTCTTGCTGCATGGCAGGCCTTACGTAGTAGACTCTGCAAAATGCTGGGTGATTGATGCGACTTTGGCGGCGACTATTTTCTGCTTGTCTGCAGTGAGCGCCAATCCAGAAGGGATATAAAATCCTTGTCGACTGAGCCTTTCTGCCACGGGACAATGAGCAGACTGGAAAAACTTCTTGGCTCTGAACACCGGCTGGAGGTGTAGTGGGTAGAAAAAGGGCCTTGTGCCAATGCCTGCCTTGGCGAGTTCGTCAATGAGATCGCATGCGAATAGGTTTTCTTGTTTTAAGAGCAATCCAAACACCCAGTATATATTTAAGGCAAAGTCGGTGCTGTCGACCTGCGAATGAATGTGCTGATTGGCTGCGAAGAGGTGCTTGTATAGCAATCCTATTTCTCGCTTCTTCATGACTGTATGATCTAAGCGCTCGAGCTGACCGAGGCCAAGGGCTGCTTGAAGATTTGTCATGCGATAGTTCCAGCCTAATTCGTGATGCAGAAATCGCTGCTTTGGCTGGAAGCATAGATTGCGAAGGCTTTTACAACGTTCGGAAAGCGATGCGTCGTTTGTTGCTATCATTCCGCCTTCGCCCGTTGTGATGTGTTTATTTGGGTAGAAGCTAAATGTGCTGATGGTGCCAAAAGATCCACAGGGCTTGTCTTTATAGGTTCCTCCGATTAGTTCAGCGGCGTCTTCAATAACTGCAAGGCCTTGCCGGGCTGCCAGTTCAAGTATTGGGTCCATATCTACTGGCAGGCCGTAGATGTGCACTACCATGATCGCGGCGGTGCGGGGACTGATCGCGGCGGCAACCTGCTCGGGCACCATGTTCCAGGTGTTGGGGTCGGCATCGACAACCACGGGGGTAGCACCGGCTCGCACGATCGCAGCAGCGCAGGAGATGATCGTGAAGGTGGGCAGAATCACTTCATCGCCAGGGCCAAGGCCCAGAGCGGCCACAGCCAGATCGAGAGCTGCAGTGCCATTGGCGCAGGCAACGCCGTGCTTGCGCCCCACGCGGCGGCTGAAGGCTTCCTCAAACTGGCTTATAAACGGGCCTTCAGAGGAGATCCAGCCGGTGTTCAGGCATTCCATCACGAGCGCTTTCTCCCGTTCGCCTATCACCGGCTCGTTGACGGGTATGAAGTCGCTCATCGCCTTTGCAGCACCAGACATATTCCCCAGGTGGCTTGCGACGGCGGTGCCCCGCTCAACCATTCTTCGGCGGTGAGGCGCTCGAAACCTGCGCTTTCGGCTAGTAGGTCGAGTTCAGGGAGTGAGAAGTGGCGCATCGGGTGGGTTTCTTCAAAGGTCTGTATGGTGCCTGTGCTGAGTTCCTGGGCCATCACGGTGTAGTGCACGTCAACCCGGTTTTCGTTGGGGTGGACTGTGGGCTCGGCAATTCGGATGATGGAGAGATCCTCGCTTTGGAGGCGCTTGACGCGCAGTTCGGGGCGCTGGGCGGCGACGGCCGGGGAGTACCACACATCAAAAAGGAACAGGCCGCCAGGGTGGAGGTGGCGGGCCGCATTGGCGAACACGGCCTGAACGTCAGGGTTACTGGTTTGGTAGCTCACTACATGGAACAGAGCCAGGACGGCGTTGAAGCGGCGCTCCAACTGGGTGCTGTTGATGTCGCATTGTTGGCAACTGAAGCCTGGTGTCCGTTGGGCGTTGGCTACCATGGCTGCGCTGCGCTCCAAGCCGTGCACGCGATAGCCGCGTTGGGCGAGCAGGCAGCCGTGGCGTCCGGTACCGGAGCCGAATTCCAGCAGATCACGACCAGCGATGCGGTGGCGCTGGAGCAAAGCTTCAACGTAGGCGACTTCCGCAGAAGTATTTTTATCACGGTAGAGCAGGTCGTAGTAGCGGCTGCTGGCTTCAAAGGGATCGTTCACGGCTTGATTACGGCTTGATTACGGCTTGATCGGCACTGATGCCCTCGAAGCGGGTTTTGTCGCACTCGCCGGCATAGGGCCCCTGCTTTACTTCGATCATCTCGGTGGGTTCGAGCATCTCAAAGCCATGCCCGCCGTAAGCGAGTAGGATCACATCTCCTGTTTGGAGGATGCGGCTTTCAAGATAGGCGTGGTCGTCATCGTAGAAGTCCACCCGAACACGGCCGGTCTTGATGAACAATACTTCCTTGGTGTAGTGAACCTCGCGTGGCACAGGGTTGTGGACATGGGGTGGAATGACATGGCCGGAGGGACGGTTCATGTAGCCTAGTTGCTGAGAAAACTCACTAGGGGTAAAGAATTTGATGCCTTCATTGTGAAAGCCAGCTCTTACAATTACCGCCAAGGTCCGACCGCTATGACAGACTTGGTCTACCAGTTTAGTGGTCATTGCTCAACAGTGGCTCTGTATGCATTCTCAATCTCAAACTTCTGGAGCGCGTTTGCAAACGACCGATAATAGTTGTAACCTTTTGCATGCCAGACTTGAAGGGCCAGTTCCCTTGTCCTAGCGGAATACCCGACACAGAGGCTGGCTTGGCTCGTGGCGTGATTTGAGAAATAAGTGGTCTTCGTGAAGGTTTGTCATCCCCAGGGCGATGAACTCCCTTTCATCTACTCTGAATGTTTTGTGAACGAGATGTCAAGTGATTTGTTCCTCGTAACTGCTTGCTGTTGCTCGTCGATCCTTGGAGTGCCGGCCTCGGACTCCCGACGGCACTGACCTGCACTGTGGGGCATGAGCTAAGCCGTTCGTTCACAAGGCTGGCCTGGAGCTAAGATCTGGATGTTTGATATCTACTCGACTGTTAGCAAGGAATCCGATTGTTCCGATCCATATGGTGGCCTAACAGATTCAGGTGACCAAGTTTCCAGCCCAGGCAGACATTACCCTTGGCGGAGATCCTGCATGACAGGAGTAGAGTGGGAGATCTATTGCCATGAATCTCCTAGCGCATAGTGTCATGGCGATGAGACGAGTAAACGCCTACTTCTGATCCATGCTCGAAGACAAGAGGCTCAACCCAATAGACATTCGCATTGAGCTTGCAAAAGAAGTAGGTCAAGAGCCAGTCTATGCCCATAGTTATAGAAATATCCTGAGCCATCAGTCTTTGAGCAAACCGCTTAGATATGATATAGCAACAGCAGGTTCTGTCTCTTGGTGGCTCGATCTTATAAAAGTGATCACCGAATCTTGGGTGGCCTTTGGAGGCATGAAGACCCACTCCGCCTGCAATATCGACAAAATCATAATCTTTGGGAAGAGTTCGAATGATTTTCGAAAGATAATTCAAGGAGTCTTCTCGGAAGAGAACATCATCCTCTGCGACGATAGCCAGCTCAGCTTTTCCAGCGGCTATTAGAGTCCATGCAATAAGATGCTTGAGGGCAATGCTTACGTCCTTATCTGATAGCTCATATGGCTTAAGCCAGGGATGGCGTTCAAATAGTGCATGCTGTGCGAGATCTTCTTTTAGGGCGAAATCAATCTTTTCGGCCCAAGAAGTGTCTTTCCATTTGCTTGCCTGGAACGTCCCTGCGATCAAGACGTCTCGAATCGAATAAACGTGATCTGCGTATTCATCATAGTCAAACTGGTAATAGTGGTTTAGCTGAAATTCGCCCGCATCAAACTGGTCGATGATTATTGGCTTGAGCCTGCCTTGAGTTGCTTCTTTGATGTGATGCAATCGAGAAATATTTGGCTTATAATGCAATACATAGAATGGTAAGTCCATAAGGTCAAGGTCAAGGTCAAGGTCAAGGTCAAGGTCAAGGTCAAGGTCAAGGTCAAGGTCAAGGTCATGGTCAAGTTGTGGGTTGTGGCAGGTAGGCATGTCAGAAAGCTTCCAGTCTAATTTCTTTGTTGTGTTGCTTTATTGTGGGGTAGCAAGCGTGAATGTTACATGTCTTGGAAATATCAATGCAAAAGTAGGCTTGCAATCAATAATGCTGGCCTTTCTAAGAATACCGTAAGGCGCCAGCTTGGATCGCCTTCAGCAAATGCTTCTTATGCCGTTCGATATTAATCTTCTTCTGATAGAGCCTGAGCGCATTCTTACTCATTATGGCAAGTTCGTGATCTGTAATCCTGTTAAGAATGCATGGGAGCAAAGACGGTCTAGGCGATATTATTCCGGCCTCATACGTGCGAATCAGGCGAGAATACTGCCCCACCCTGTTCAGAATAACTGGCAGGCCTGCCCTGAGATATGAGGCTATCTTCCCAGAGGAAAGCCCAAGATGTTTCAAATTTCTGCCTTCCCATTGGTTTTGATATGTCGGCTGATAAAAGGCAAGGCCAACATCTGCTTCTAGAAGCATGGTTGAAACATCGTCAATATCAGAGAATGACTCTGTTGAGAAATAAATATTATGCCCGCCACGTGCTTTGAGCTTTTCAATCTCCTCAGCTCTTAAACCATAGCGATCGTGAATGAATAGGCACCACTTGCTAGGCCAGTCTTTTGTGCTGGCAATTATTTTATTGGTCATTGACCAGCCATCTGTAGATCCTACCAAGATCGCAATCTTCTGATGCTTTATCTGGTATCGCTCTCGTATCCCTCCCTTGCTCTCACTAGTGCCGTGCCTCCTGTCGCGGAGGATAAGTCTTCCCCTAGGCGACACAGGAACTTCGATAATCTTATCCCTTGAAATGTGATTTTCTCGTGACAGCAACTCTGATCGCTTCGGGTCCTGGCTAATCGCAAACTTAATCTTTCTGCACGCCTCAATCTCAGGCCGCTTAAAAATCTGACTGGTTTCGCATTCAAAGAAAATTTCATATGACAAGAGAGCGTAAGGGATGCCGGTAAGCGAAGAAAGCCTACTTGAAATGATTATGCCATCTCTGTCGACGCCAATAATTAAGCTTGGCCATATATGCTTCTCAAGAGTGTGGATGAGGCGAGATAGCAAAATCCACTTTGCGTGAAGAGTATTCATCTCAGTGGCTTGCCTGAAGTATTTTCCTCTTAGGGTAAGAAGGTTGGCGCTGCAATGTCTTGAGAGTTCATCCTTGCATATGAATACTGGAGCAAGGACTGTGACTTGGTAGCCGGAATCAGACAATATTGAAACTATTCCAAGGAGGCTGGGATTATAGTGGATATTGCCCTCTGGGTGAACGATCAGCACACTCTGCTTGCTCCCATGGAAGCGGCCAGAAATCTTCGCCATGAAGTCATTTATAGTCATTGTCAACTTGGAATGGCTCATTTGCGGGTATCAATCTTAACTTGAATGGCTTTGGCTGGTATCTTGATATTTGCCAGGATCGCAAGCACGGCGTTAAGAGTCATCATGAGATAGTCTAGCTTGACCACGGGGAATGGTGCAGCGATTTCATGCCCGGTCTGGGTTGGTGAGTTGGATGCAGCTGCGACTTGTCGATTACGACCAGACTGTTTAGTTGTCTCCCTTGATGTGCCCCATGAGATTTTGTCCAGGGTGAATGAGAGTCCTCAGCCGGCCAGACTGGGCCGTGGCCTCCACAATGAAACGCACCAGGAACAAGGTGGAGGAGATCATCCGCTAGCTAAAATTCGCCGAGCAGGTGATCGTACAGGGCATGGCCGTCGACGCCGTCTGAGGTGGCATCAAAGGGAGGCAGCTCACCTACCACCCCTGGCGGCAGCAGTAAGGCGGCATGCAGGACGAGTAGGCAAGGCACCTGACCAAGATGGAGAAGGAGAACGCTCGGCTCAAGAAGGTGCTGGCGGACGCAGAGCTGTAGAAGGCGATGCTCAAGGATCTTGTTGCGCCCAGAAGGGTACCTTGCGGTGAGATGGGTAACTTCTGAGCCCGGAACGTTGTTGCGATGCAAGGGTTCACCTCACTCTCCTGAAGGGTTTTCTCTATTTGGTGGCGAACATGATCTCATCTCCAGAGCTGTGCTGAGTAGGCAACTCTCCAACAGCCTTGACACGGAGTTCTGTCTGGATGCCCTAGAGATGTCGCCGGGAGATGGCCGCAAGCTAGAGGTCTTCCACTCCGATCAGTGTTGCCACCTCATGTCATCTGACTTCGTGGCGAGGCTGCAAGCAGAGGAGACCTAGGTCAGCTGGTCAGGTCGAAATGGCTGTTACGACATCATCCTCGTTGAACGGCTGTAGAGAACCGTCATGTGCGAGGAAGTCTATCTACGTGCCTACAAGGATGGCTGGGAAGCTGAGATCAGCCATGCCCGCTTCTTGTGGTGGCATGCCATGGAAAATTCCACAGGTCTCTGGGAGGCAGAACTCCCAATGAGGTCTACACTGAAACCGAATTCATCTCCTCCCGTCCAGGGTTAACGACTTTAGGGGCCACTTCTGTCTAATAATAGGCCCACACCTCAAACCATCATCAGGCCTGGACCGATTATGGGGTCACGTCACAGGTGCTGAATCACAAGCCGCAAGCTGCCCTTCTGGGCCAGGCGAGCATTGGGGCGGCTATGCATGAGTGTGAGGTCGGGGTTGGTGGGTCGCACCTCAACCCGTAGTGGCCTCCCCCCCCCCTGTCACTGAACGACCTGATGAGACAGAACATTTAGAGCGATCGGGCTACTTGGGGACTCACCATGGAAGTCTGCGCTGAAGAAGGGTAGAAAGACGGTTAATCCCCTCAGAAAACTCCGCATGCAACTTCTTGCGTGCATAGCTGGATATGGCAGGGTAATGCGAAAAGGGTTTTGCTCCCTTTGGAGCCTGAGGAATGACCACTCTCTCAAAACCTGGAGTGAACTTAAGGCACAGAAACTCCGATAGATGTTCCGCAAATAAGTTGTCCCAGCGAATCATCTCCTCAAAAACTATTACCAGAAACTTCTCGCGACCCCCAAAAGCCCTAAACCATCTTTCTAGGTTTGAAGCATAATCAAATGTCACGGAGTCTGTTGTTGCCAGGTGTTCTTCATGCGTGGTCGTCGAAACAAATTCATCAAAGTCTTTTGCATCCGGGAAGAAGCCCTTGCGCTTTAAAAACCAGAAATTCGAATGTAAACGTGATACTGGATCGCGAACTAACACCAAGAACTTTGGATCGGGAACCATCTCTCGCACAAGGCTTTCGACCCCTGGGGTTCTAAGGTATGAAGGAGTTGAGTCTAATAGGTACCTGTATCGGTTATCTCCACAGCAATTGTCTTTGAGTTGCTGAAAGTACTCGCACGATGAAGGACTAAAGGTCTTATCGTAGTTCCAGGAGGCCGGGCATGCTCTGTCGAAGTAGTGGAGCTCCTTCCTTTTTGTCGAGCAGATCAGAGGGTGGCCAGCTAGCTTCTCGTGAACCGTAGATGTGCCACACTTGGCTTCGCCAATAACCAGGATCACTGGTTTCCTAGGGTCTTCCATGCGTGTCATGATGTAGGAATATGTAGGTGTCGCAAAATTGCGCTAGTCTAGACATTAAGCAATGGGTTCGGATGGGTATTCGCAAGAATGCCTGATGAATTAGTGAAATGATGTCCTGCTCATAAGTAAATCATCAATCGTAGATGTCGAAAATGTCAGAATGCGCTCGTCGCGGTTTTGATGACAGGTCGCTAAGCGAATGCCTTTGCCATAAGGCTGCCCATTGGCGTCATATGTTATAGGGCTACGACGCCATTTTGCAACGCTGACGTAGGGCACTCCTGCTCGGACAAGGTCTTATGAGAGTCGGTGATCATGCAGCTAAGGAAACTCTGGATGTGACTTTTCAGCAGGATATTCAGTCGTCAGGAGCTGTTAGAGAAGCTGATGGGGCGTAAGACCATCGAGGACCAAGGAACACCTCCGTCGGTTATACATCTCGCGATAGAGTTGTGGCTACTGGTTGTGCTCGTCCGAGCACTGGAAGGCCCTGCCGTAGACCCATTCCTCCAGCAGGGTGTGGATGAAGCGTTCGGCGTTGCTATTGGTGCGAGGTGTGTAAGGCCTGGTGCACGCATTTCGCCACTCTCCGGATTGATGGGCAGTGCCGTTGTCACTGAGCTCCGCTGGCAGTTGATGCCCTGTTCGGAAAAGCAGCCAACTGCACGGGCCAGAGCGCAACCAGTGGTGGCATTCTTCTCATCGGGGAGAGCCTCGACCTACGCCAGCCGGCTGGGATGGTCCACGGCGAGCTGGAGCTTGTCGTAGCCTCCCCTTAGGAACGTTTCTGTTGTAGGCTCCGGAAACCTGCCCAAGATGATAATCTTCATCTGGCCAGACTCGGCCGGGGTCTCCACCGCAGCAGGCACACAGTGGAGTAGATCATCCGCAAGCTCAAAGCCGCCGAGCAGGTGATCGCACAGGGTAAGGCCGTCGAGGCCGTCTGCGGTGTCATCAAGGGGAGGCAGCTCACCTACCACCGCTGGCGGGAGCAGTAGGGCGGCATGTAGGCCGAGGAGGCATGGAGACTGTCTCAGCCGGAGAATGAGAACGTCCGGCTTAAGAAGCTGCTGGCAGAGGCCGAGTAGGAGAAGGATATGCTCATGGATTTCGCCGAGGGAAGCTCTTGAGCCCAGAACGTCGCCGGATGGCCGTTCTGGTCTTGCAGGAGCGTTGCCGTGCCTCAGAACGCTTCACCTGCCGGGTGGTGGGCCAGCATCGCAGCACCCGACGTCACCCCGGCAAGGTCGTCGACCTGGAGAAGGCCGAGCTGAGGGATCGTCTCCGCCAGATCGTTGTTGAGCACATTCGTTGGGGCCGCCGCATCACCTACCGCCTGCTCTTGCCGCAGGGCTGGAAGGTGAATTCCAAGCGGGTGCAATGGCTCTGGCGGGATGAGGGCCTGCAGCGGCTCACCCCCAGGAAGTGCAGGCGGGCCCGGCCAGCGGACGGCTCGGTGAGGCGTCACAGGGCCGTGCATCCCCACCAGGGTTGGGCCGGCGGTGCAAGGTCAGGATTGTGGTCTCGGTGTTGGACAAGCTCACCAGCCTCTACCCGGCACCAGCGTTCCTCTGATCGGACTGCGGACCGGAGTTCATTGCCCATGCTCTGCGGGACTGGTATGAGGCCAGCACCACCATCAGATCGGCTGCCATCGAGCCAGGAGCCAGGTGGGAGAACGGCTTCGCCGATTCGTTCAACGGACGGTTTAGGGATAAGTTACTCAACACCGAGCTATTCACCACTGCTCCCGAGGCTCAACTCATCGCTGATCGCTGGCGCTGCTAGTCCAACACGATCAGGCCACATTCGACCTTTGAAGGGCGTACCCCCCTCGAGGCAGCTCAACAAGATGCTGCAGCGTGACCACGACCATCCACTCTCATCAGCTCTGGACCGATTGGGAGGCTTCAGAGCCGTTAACCCCTCTGGAGATGGAGAATGCCCGCTTCAGGATGCTTTTTGCCGAGCACGAACTGGAGAAGGCAGTGCATAGGGGAGTTGTCGAAGAGAAACTTCTCAGGCCGAAACTACGCCGCAGAGTCGTGGTGGCCTTGCGGCGTAGTTTCCGGTATCGAAGCGAATCGCCTCCAGAGTTGTGGGCTAACAGGACTCATTGGGCTACGTTAAGCCCGTTCCTCGCTGCTTCGCAGACCCTGGTTCATTGTGCAGACCTGGCGGCGGGCGATCATCGAATTTCGTACCCATCTCCTGACTACCTCTCCTGCAGATTTAGCTCCATGGGTTGATCCCTCTGCTGTGCGTTTCCCGCCTTATGCAGATGTTGGTTTTGGTCATCGATTGACGCACTGGTATGCATCACTGCCTACTGCCGTATCCTGTCTTCGAAATGGGGGAGCGATTTACTCTTTTCTTAAAGCTATCTTCAGGCTATTCTTGTCCTGGCATGCTGATGGCCTTTTGAGGCCCAATCAATGACTAAAGCCTGCTTTCTGATGCTTGTTACTCCTCCTGATGCGCAAATTGCCAGGTATTCTATTCGGGCCGCCGTGAGTGCATTGAGCGATGATGTACACTTAATGCTATACTTTAATGGATGTCCCCCGTCCCTTCAGTGCAGCATTATTGCGCAATTGCCGGTATCGCCTTTTATCTTCAGTGCTTCAAACTGGGACGAGGTGATTCGAGTTCCAGGGGATGTCGCGGGCATGATTGGCAAGAAGATTAGATCAGATCTCTTTCAGGAAACCCGTGAAAGATTCTAAGAAACCTGTGGAGAAGTCTGGAGCCGAGAGCTAATTCGGCTTGCAGGCTATGACTTCGTGGGATTACTTGACGCAGATTGCGAGATCCTGGATAGAAGACTTCTTATTGATATGGACAACATTCTCGAGCCTAGGAAGACTGTCGCAGTCATATCAACTGACTACTCGAATACCGAATACTACTATGACACTTACCAAGGCCAAGCTGGCTATCTAATGAAGCGGTATCACACTTGGTGCTGTCTATATCGACGTTCCGCGCTGCTTTCTTGTTCGGATTTCTGGTACTATGAAGATAAATCGGGAGGGCTTCTAAGGATCTACGACCATGCATCATATTTGCAGCATGAGCTTGAAAAAAGTGGATACCGAGGAATGACACTAGGCGGAAGGCATGGTTGGCGATTTATTCATTATGGGCAATTTGCAAAGAATAAATCTTTGAATGGTTGGGCCTTGGGGGTCTATCTTCTTATTCGTCAGCTAGGCCATAATGGACTTCTTCGCGTTCACGGTTCTGAGTATTATGCCAGACTGCTCGCCGAAGTAGGTAACATGCTTTTCAATGATCTTCGTCTTGAAAGATTTGATAGAGAGCGGCTTAGGTTATTGACTTACGATGAAAGTGTCCGATTGGGATACTGCCCAAACAGCCGCAGCATTGAAGCTGAAGGCATGTTGTCGTGTGGAAGTTCTGGAAACTCTGCCTATTCAAGCGATAATTGACTTGAGAGCATGACTCATGGCAGAGTTGCTAAGTAGCCAAGAGCTTGGCACATCGGTTTAGGAGCAGACCACCACAGTTGTCCCACTTTTGTACGGGTCGGAGGGTCACTGAACTCCAAAGGTGTTTGTCAAAATACTACAACGCTGTGCTCTTCCTGCTGTTTTTAGGCTATTTAGAGGCTATACCTATGCACTCCTTTGATGCAGTGGCTATATGATTCATTCCTTGAAGCCAAGCGACCAACTGTGGCGCTCTCCAAGACCCTTCAGGATCTGATACTATATACACCAGGCCCTCGGCAGACTGGTTATGCAAAGACTATTGCGTTAGAGGCTGGCGGAGAATATCAAGTTGTCTACCCTGCCTCTTCAACAACATTCACGCCGCCTAATCAAGATAACTCCCTTCTAGGTGAATTTCTCCTCCAGTGTGCCAAGAGTGATCACCCTGAGGTCTTTATTGCCTCATTCCCTAAAGGACGGTTTCATGCTGGTGGCGTAATCCTCTCGCCAGATGGGGCAACGGTTGCTCGGGACCTGTCTGAAGACTTTGGGAGGCCTTTTTCAGAGCACTTCTTGCTCAACAAGAGGATTAAGCGACCCCGTAGAGTTCCAGGCCCAGTTCTGTTTACAGGCGTCAAGGGGGCTTCAAGCTACTACCACTGGTTAATGGATGAGTTGCCAAGAGTTCTAATAACGCCATCTGACTTTTTTCAGACTCTCGCATGTTCGCGGATTTCTGGTGTCCAGGCAGAGGCACTCCAGCTCCTGCCTATGAAAGGTAAGAGGCTTATTTCGGTAGACAATGAAAACGGGAAGTCTAGCTTTGTCGCTGACAATCTCATTTCTCCATCTTATTTGGCCGAAACGGGACACCCTAGTGATCGCCTTGTTCAGACATTGAAAGCCTTTGTTGAGCCACTTATCGACCGGACGACCCGATACCCAGAAAAACTATATATTTCTCGGAGAGGCTCTGGAAAGCGAGAGATCGTCGGCAATGGCGGCTTGGGCGAGGAATTGGGTCGACGAGGATTTACAGAGCTTTTTCTCGAGTCTATGTCTTGGCGTGAACAGGTCAATGCTTTCTCTCATGCCAGGGAGATCGTTGCAGCTCATGGGGCGGGGCTGGCAAATCTAGTCTTTTGCCGAAATACTCCACTTGTTGTGGAGCTTTTCAACTCCAAGTATGTGCACTGGTGCTTCTGGAAGTTGTCGAGTCTTGTGGGAGCAAACTATTTGCCCATTGCCACGCCATATGGCCCGGTGTCTCACCAGGCTGGCCGTAGCAATATTGAAGTTGCCCCCATAGACGTTCGAGGTCTTGTTCACTATATAGACAAGAATGGATAGTCCTGTCTCTGTGTCTTGTCACTTCAATCGCCACAATCAGATGCCACTATCGCCCGTACGCCAGGCAGCAGTTTCTTTATGATAGCGATGCAGAGGAATCCGTGGGAGTCTGCTGTGTGCTTCTGCTCGTTGTGGGGATCATGCAACGTTCGGGCTGGCTCGAATTCCCGCAGGTGGAGGCTGCGCTACATATTCCAGCAGCTCCGATCTACCTGCAGGCCCCGGGTGCCTTTATCGACCAGAATTATCAGCCGCACGGTCTTGATAGTGTTGAGCTGCGACCACGTTGCCTTGAGGGTGTGCATCTTGAAGTCGCCCGCACCCCGCATGATCTTGTGGTCGCTGAGCCCCAGACTCAAGGTTTGCCTCCTGGCTCCGGTGGGCTCGGGCTAGCCGGGAATTTTCCGGTCAGGGTAGAGATCCCGGATCGCGAGCGCCATCTCGCGGGTGTCTGGCTCCCCTAGCAACAGCTCCCGCGGGACCGCCAGCCGCTGGCGCTGCAGCCGGCCGGGGGGACTCACACGAGGAGCGAGCAATTGAAGTCTACGCCTAAGGTGAGTGCCTTTGCTGGTCAGATGAGGCCCCTGTAGTCGTTAACCATGGGCTTGAGAAGCAACTTCGTCCGCAGCATAGATCTCAAGGTCAGTTTCCCACCCAGTGCCCTGCCCCTCCCTCTGCTCAAGAAGGGCAACTTGACGTCTACCCATCCCGATCCGTTCACCTTCCCATGACCCTAACGGAGTCGATCAAGACGTACCTCGAACGAAGCCTTTGTGGCTGATGTTCGCCTGCGAATGTGTCCCGCCTCAGCGCCATGAGGTCGGCTTCTCAGGTCCGTCAAGGACCTTAGGTAATCAAGGCGTGTGGTCTCATCCACGGCGACGTGGACCTTGTCGGAGCCGAGGCCGTAGGAGTGGCCGCTGGTTATCCGATTTCGCACCACACCAAGGTGTGCCATGCCATGCCTTGACTTCGATTTCGTGCATTAGGTGTCCGGGCCGCTCAGGCTGGTATCGCTGCACAGGTGGCCTCAGTTCCAGGTTGTGGAGGTGGCCGAAGCCGAGTCGGCTGAGGGTGCGCGCAACGAGGGAGAAGGGAGCCTGCAACCGGAACTGGAGCTACCGCGCCCAGAGCGGCTACACATAACGCACGTCACCCGGCTGCTGCAGTGGTGGCAGAATGAGCGTTCGGCGGTGGAGGCGGAGAGCGTTGCTTCCATGCCATTCACTGCCGTCGAAACCCCTGCAAGTAGGCGGGCCAGCCACTCGTAGGTGCAGCGCAGGCTGATCCTTTCGTCACCAACGAGGTGCGCCGCTGGCCCGCCTTGATCAAGGAGAGGCAGTATGCTGGCCTCTAACGATGCACCATTCATCTGGGTTGTGCAGCATTCCGTGAATCGCACTACTTTTCAATGAGAGGCCAGATGTACCAAGTCAGCGCGATTGGCCCCAGCCCTCTTATCAGTGTGATTACTCCTGTTTTTAATGGCATCCGCTTTATTGAGGCTTGTATTCACTCTGTCGCTAAAGAGGCTTGCAAGCTTGATCTTGAGCATATTGTTATCGATGGTAGATCGACTGATGGCACGGCGGAAATTCTGTCAGATCTGGCATGTCACTATGCGCATCTGCGTTTTCTCTCTGAAAATGACCTGGGCCAGTCAGACGCCATGAATAAGGGAATTGGCTTGTCAAGAGGGCCAATCTTGGGCGTGCTTAATGTGGATGACTATTATGAGCAAGACGCCCTAGCCCGAGCATCTTCTTATCTCTTGGGGCTCCCTGAGCCTTCCATGGTAATAGGCAATTGTCGGATGTGGGATGAGAACTCAAGACTTCTCGGTACAAATCGACCATCCCGGTTGACTCTTGACGATTTGCTGAGGCCAGGAAATGAACACCTCCTGCCCATTAATCCCACGCAATACCTATACCATTCTAGTGTTCATCAGGCGATTGGTCTTTTCCCAGTTGATGAGCACTACGTTATGGATCTTGATTTCTTTCTAAAGGCAGTTGCGGCGATTAACATTCAGTATTATCCTGAGTTGTGGGGCAACTTTCGCTTGATTCCTGGCTGTAAGACTAAACAGGACATAGACTCCGGTTCCGCCGAAGCGCGTCTTCAAAGACTGCTTCAGAGGCATCGCGCCCAGAATGGGATGTGTATGACTCATGGCGACTGAAGCTTTTTTGTCAAGGCCATAAGTATTCTGTCTCAGCAGTTTGTTTAGTGGTTAATGGGCTGTGAGGCCTCTACCGATTGAGGTGCGCCATAGCAATCCAGACCTCCTCCCGCCTCCATGCATTGCCAGCCGAATCCCAGCCTGAGCCCCACATGTCGCCTCCTACTCGTGATCGAGTGCTAGGAGCACGTCCGCAGCCTGCTCGAGTTGGCCACCGAAAGTGGGATCAGCCTGAGCAGCGCCTACTGGGGACTGGCTCGACCTCGGCAGCTTTGTCCAACTGCACTGATGGATCCGTCAGATGTCAATCAGGTTTGGGGGCGCCTGCATCACCACAACATTCACAGGACAAGGCCCCATGAGGAAGGCAGCCGTCTGAACCCTTGATAGCTCAGATTGCTGCAGCATGAACTGCGGGGCATTGGCTCATTCAGGTTCAGCCTTTAGGAGATTTGGCATCAGGCTCTCCTTCCCAGGAGGCCCTCAGTCACCTTTTAACACTGTTGTGGCAAATCCTGTGATCAGTTTCTCCCACGCTAATGCTCCATTCTCATGGTTAAGCCAATTTTCTTGAACGCAGATCGCATTTCCCCTGAGTGATGAAATGCTGTCAAGAGCCTCTGTTATTGACTGGTGGATTCCATTGGGCGAAATATCTTGAATGGCCGGGGCTAGGCCGCCCAAATCCTCGTAAAGTCTTCTCATAGTCGACTCCATAGGAACAAGCGGAATCACGCCCGCACTTATGCATTCTAGAAATATACCAGACCCAATCGTCCTGTAGCGATCTGCATATGGCATAATCATGATGTCTAGACTTGTCATTATCTCGTCATAAGTAACGTCGTCCAGTCTCTGAGATATGTTCTGTACTCCATTGCTTTTGAGTCCGCAGAGTATCTCATCTTTGTTAAGACCGCTCTGAGTACACGCTAGATCTAGATTCAGTTTTGTGATCCACTGCACATTCGAAAATTGTTGATATTCTGTGAAATATCTTGCTAATATCCCAGGATTCTGAACTGAGCGCGATCCTCCAATGCACCCAATTCTCACTCTTTCGGTCGTTTGATGTGGCAAGTTGCGGCCTGAGAATCGCGAGCTTGCCGGATATGGATGTACCGTTACTGAGCCATGATCAAATCCGCATTGAATAAGGAACTTGCGAATCTGAGGTGACTCAGCAAGAAAGATATAGCTCTTCGAGCTTTGGGCTACAATTGACGCAGCATGGGAAAACTCACTCTTAACGATTTCAGGATTGTCGCAGTCCGGTGCCGGAAACGTCTCCATGACTCCAAATATGCCACCCTTGACGTCTCTAAGATCTTCAATCGCATGTAATGTTCCCGCAATCGTCAAATATCTAGAAGTGGGAAATAGTGCAAGTCTTGGAGTTTGCTCTGAGCATGCAAGGATATAATCTGTGGTGCGCTTCCAATAGTTTCTGAATGCCAATGACTGTACTTCGCTCACTATCTTGCCGCTCGAAAGGCAGTGATCCGGGATAGGTATTGCGCTCTTCCAGTTGCTCGGTAGTGTGCTTCTTGCTTGATATGCACCAACTACTTCTACTGAGTAGCCATATTTCTCAAGAAGAGATGTGTAGCACACTGCCAATCGCTCGAAATGCCCACTCCCTCCGGTCATTCTTGGCTCAACATAGATGATGTCCTTCTTTTCTCTGTCGTAAGCCAGCAGAAGAGCCTTCCGGCTCATCTCAAATGCTGTATTCTCATTCCCTTTCATCAATTCGTCAATAATAACTTTAGAGTTCATTGCTCATCCAGTTTGGTTAGACGTTCCAACTGATATGCCAGGGTCAGCTCCTTAGGGAGCATGTCTGCGCCAAATTTTGACTGCATTACTAGTGGCCTTGTGTTTAGCCCAAGCCATCCGTCGAGAACGGACCCTACGTCAAGTCCTATTCCTCCAAGTTCAGCAATTCTATTACAATAGGTCTTCCCGCAAATTCCTGCGCCAACAAGGAATAGCTGCCCATTGAAGCGAATTCTAAGACTGTCTAGAATCTCGTTAAATCTTGCTGGATAATGTTGCTTCCAGCCTTCACCTCTTCGATTATATCTTGAGGGTACCTCATAGAAGTCTGTCTTAATGTCATGGGCGCTCAATAGGTTGTGAAGCTCGGTGTGCCTGCTGATGATGCCAACCGATTTTTGAGAAACGATCATTCGAGCTAGAAACCCTGAGGCTGACATATCGTAATGGCACCATGCTGATGCTAGTGGTGTGGTTGCAGGTATTAGATCTTTTCTCATCTCAAGGCCTAGTATTGCAAGTCTAAGCGCTGCTTCATATCCCAGTCTTTCTTTCTCTGCGGGCCGCAGCTGAAACACCTCTTTTACCTTGTTAATCAGATCATTCGGCTTGAGCTTCAGCCACCTTTCATGGAAATCTCCTCCAATAATATCGGGCCGTACTCCCACAATACTTGCATTTAGACAGCTTTGCTTTGTTAAAGTGGCTAGGCGATCAAGATCTTGCTGGCTGATCTGACCAAAATGAGAGGCTATGTAATCTCCCAATACTGATTCTGTCAAAAGCGGTTTTGCAATCGTTACGCCTTCGCCATCCCCAATCCTGATTAGAGAGAGGCCTTCTTGATTCGAAAGGCTTTTCTCGATCATTTCTTCTATCAGACTGCTTGGAAGGATCCGTAATGAGGGCGTAGGTTCAGGTTCTTCGTGGCTGTGTCTTGAGCGCGGTGGCATGGCTGGTTTTGTGGCGTGACGGTCGACTTGTTGAAGTAAGTCGTGTTCAACTGGATTAGCGCTTTTACCGCGGTGCAATTTGGGAGACATGTATGCTAGCCATGGCCTAACATGAGCTTTGATTCAAGTGCACCGCGGTCTATGCAGTAGCTCTATGTTGTATGACCTCATTATCATTCGAGCTGCTCGCAATGCAGTGAATGAGATGAGTCGCCAAACGCTTTTTCCCCTCTGAATATCGGCTTGGCGCCTGCGGGGCTGGGCTTGGCTGGCCCTTTCTCGTTCCTTCGTCTTCATGATGTCTCTGGGTATGGTGTCAATGGCTTTGGCTCCGGCTATTTTTCCCGATTTGGCTCAGCTCTTTGAATCGGTTTACTGGCGAGGTACTCGCAGGGTTTTGCTTATTGCTACACTTAAATCCATTCTTAATACGCCATCTTGATCGAATTGCAGCATGTTGCGTCCGCGTCTAGGCGTTAAGCGTAGCAATCTGCTGTCTTCATGGGCATCATGAACCTTGATATGGGGCTTTGTCACTTGTGCCACTGGCGTGGTGGCATGCATCCCCGTCATTGATTTGGTCCCTAGATTTTCAGTCATGCTCGACCGCCTGGAACTGCCCCCCTGGCTGAAGGCTGGCCTGGCCCTGCCGCTGCTGGTGCTGAACCTGTGGGTGCTGCGCCAGCTGCTGCTGCCGCTGGCGCCTTTCCCGGCCCTGTTCGTCACCGCGGCGCTGATCGCCTTCCTGCTCGACATCCCCAGCCTCTGGCTGCGGCGCCTGGGGCTGCCCCGGCCGCTGGCCACGGCGCTGGTGCTGGGGGTGGCCCTGGGTCTGCTGCTGCTGGTGCTGCTCGGCCTGGGGCCGCGCCTGGTGGAGCAGCTCGGTGATCTGATCGCGGTGCTGCCGCGCTGGATCTCCCACGGACAGGTGTGGCTCGACAACCTCGAGGCCTGGGCGACCCGGCAGGGCATGCCGTCCGACTTCGGCACCCTCAGCAGCGACCTGCTCGGCCGCCTCAGCAAGCTCGCCACCCAGTTGAGCCAGCGGCTGCTGAGCCTGCTGGGGGCCACCGTGGGGCTCACCATCAACACGGTCATCGTGCTGGTGCTGACGGTGTTCCTGCTGCTGGGCGGCGAGAACATCACCGGCGGGTTGGCGCTCTGGCTGCCGCCCGGCGTGCGCCCCCTGGTGATGGACACCCTGGGCCGCACCTTCCGCGGCTACTTCGCCGGCCAGGTGCTGCTGGCCCTGATCCTCAGCAGCCTGCAGATCCTGGTGTTCGCGGCCCTGGCGATTCCCTACGGCGTGCTGTTCGCGGTGCTGATCGGCTTCACCACTCTGATCCCCTTCGCCAGCTCGCTGACGATCGTGCTCGTGAGCGGTCTGCTGGCCCTCAACGACCCCCGCACCGGCCTGGAGGTGCTGCTGGCGGCGATCGTGGTGGGCCAGGTGGTGGATCAGGTGATCCAGCCGCGCCTGATGGGCCGGATCGTGGGCCTGCAGCCCGCCTGGCTGCTGATCAGCCTGCCGCTGGGGGCGCGCCTGGGAGCGCTGCTGGGGTTCGGGGATCTGCTGGGTCTGCTGCTGGCGGTGCCGGTGGCAAGCTGCGGGAAGACTTTTCTGGATGCCTGGCGTGGACGGCCGGGGCTCAACCTGCCTGGGGAATGATCCCCCGGGCCTCAAGCAATCCCAGCACCGCGCTCACGCAGTCCTCCAGGCTGCCCGTGCCCGTCTCCACCCGCAGCTCCGGTGACTCCGGGACTTCATAGGGGCTGGAGATGCCCGTGAAGTCCTTGATCTCGCCGGCGCGGGCCCTGGCGTAGAGGCCCTTGGTGTCGCGCTGCTCGCACACCTCCAGGCCGGCGTCGCAGAAGATCTCGATGAAGTCGCCCTCCGGCACCAGCGCGCGCACCTTGTCCCGGTCCGAGCGGAACGGCGACACGAAGGCGGTGAGCACCACCACGCCGGCATCCACGAACAGCTTGGCCACCTCGCCGATGCGGCGGATGTTCTCCTCCCGGTCGGCATCGGAGAAGCCCAGGTCGTTGCAGAGGCCGTGGCGGATGTTGTCGCCGTCGAGCACATAGCAGGCCATCCCCTGCTCGAACAGGGCCGAGTTCACGGCGTTGGCCAGGGTGCTCTTGCCGGCGCCGCTCAGCCCCGTGAACCAGAGAATCGCGCTGCGGTGCCCGTGCTGATGGGCCCTGGCCTCGCGGGTCACCGTGCTGTGGTGCCACACGATGTTGGTGCTGTTGCCATGGCTGGTGAGCGCCCCGTAGGTGGGGTTGCTGGCGGGGCTGGCGGTCATGCGGGCGTTGGTGATGGGGCTGGTGGGGCCATTCTCCCCTGCGGCCCGTGGCTTCCAGGGATCAGCCCGCGCTGTTCAGGGGATTGCACCAGCGCAGGCCGGGGAAGCGGCAGAAGTCGGTGTCGTTGGAGTGCACCGTTGCCTGGTTTTCGATCGCCAGTGCCGCGATGTGCCCGTCGGTCATCAGCGCGGCGGTGAGCACACCGGCTTCGCTGAAGCCCTCCAGGATCGCGAGATGGCGGGGGCCTGGCTGGAGGATCCGCACCGACGGCTGTTCCAGCCAGCAGCGCAGATGCTGGAGCACGGTGGCCATCGCCATGGGCCTGGGCAGCACCGTCCGGCTGGTCATGATCCGCAGGTAGCCGAGGGCCACAACCCAGGGGATCGCCACGGGCTGGGAACCGCCAACTGACGTCTCCCACCAGGCCTTGGCCCGCTGGTGGTGCGGGGCGTCGGAGTTGTAGGCGTAGACCAGCAGATTCACATCGGGGATGATCACCGTTCCGGCCCCGCCGGCATCTGGGCAGCCATGAACTGCTCTGCCTCCAGCTGGTCCACCAGCTGGTTGAGCCGCAGGGGATCGATGCCGGGCATCAGGCCACAGGCCTGGGGCTGCACCACGAAGGGCTCCCTGCCCCCATCGGCGGGATGCTCACCGGCGGCCAATCCCCTGCGGATCGCGGCATTCACCACATCCTTGAAGCTCCGTCCGGACAGACGCGCGGAGCGGCTGAGCGCTTCGGCAAGGTCATCGTCCAGCGTCAGCGTGGTGCGCATGGGTCTTTGGCGCCGCCATCGACATCATGATGCTCCACCTACAACGCGTCAAGATGCTTCACGAGTGGACTGGCGCGTGGCGTCGGGCGTTCTGCGGGCGGATGAATGTCAGCCCTTGCCCTTCAACCACCGGCCTGCTTCGGCCGGTAGCCAGCGGCCTCCAGCGCCGCCAGCGCAGCGGCCATCTGGTCACCCTGCAGTTCGATCACGCCGTCCTTGAGGGTGCCGCCGGTGCCGGCGGCGGCCTTGAGCTGCTTGAGCAGGGCCTTCAGGTCGGACTCGGGCGCCTCCAGGCCGGTGATCGCGGTCACGAGCTTGCCGCCCTTGCCGGTCCGGGTGCGCTGCACCCGCACCCGCTGCTGAGCCTTCGCCACCCCAGGGGTTGCTGCGGCAGGGCGTTGCTGGGCGGCGGGGAGGCCCGGGCTGCTGAATTCATGCCAGCCACCTTTTCTGGCCATGGGTTCGCGTCCGTCAACCGCTCTCCATCGTCACGCGTCAGCCGCCGCATCCACTGCGCAGGGCGCAGCGCCAGGGCCAGATAGCTGGCGTCGTAGACGCTGAGGCCAAGTTGCTGGCTGAGTCGCAGAGCTGCCAGGCAGAGATCGGCCGTGGCTGCGGTGCGCAGCGGCAGCTGGAGGAGCTCGTCAAGGAGGTCTTCGGCTTCCCCGGGGCTGAGCAGCCCCGCACCACCTGCTTGCCCACCACCGAGGTCATCTCGAGCCAGCAGAGATCCGGCACCAGCAGAAGGCCCTCGCCGCGGCAGCCCCGTTCCATGACGGCCTCCAGGTTCGCGGGCAGTGGGCCATCGGTCAGATAGAGGCGCAGCAGGGCCGAGGCATCGAGAACGTGACACGCCTCGCGGGGACGGGCTTCAGCGGTCGCGGTCGGCGCGCAGGTCATCCAGCAGCCCGGGTATCGGACGGTCCCGCATCCGTTCTCGCCACTGGCGGGCCCGTTCCATCACGCTTGGCTGGCTGAGTCGCACCTCCCGCTCGATCAGCAGCCGCGCGTGCTCCTGCATGCTGCGGTGATTGCGGGCAGCAAGGGCCTTGAACCCGTCGTAGATGTCCTGGGGGATTCCCCGCAAGCTCAGTGATGGCATGGCACTTCAACCAAGCTGAGACCAAAACGCTATCGGCTTTTGCGGTTCTTGAGAGCAAGTCTTGAGATCAACGGGCCACCACCCTCTGCCTTCCGGCCCCTCCGGCTCCCCCCGCCCCAGCCCCTACCTACGCTGGGCGCAACAGCTCCGGCCCCTGGTGACCAGCACCGTCCCCCCGCTCAGCAGCACCCCGGCCGGGCCGGACGCCCTGCAGCCCCAGGCCCGTCCCAATGCCGCCGGCCGCTTCGGGCGTTTCGGCGGGCAGTACGTGCCCGAAACCCTGATGCCGGCCCTGGCCGAACTGGAGGCCGCGGCCGCCGAGGCCTGGGCCGATCCCGCCTTCACCGGGCGGCTCAACCACCTGCTGCGCACCTATGTGGGCCGGCCCTCACCGCTGTATGAGGCCGAGCGGCTCACGGAGCACTACCGCCGCCCTGAGGGCGGCCCCCGCCTGTGGCTGAAGCGCGAAGACCTCAACCACACCGGTGCCCACAAGATCAACAACGCCCTCGGCCAGGCGCTGCTGGCCCTGCGCATGGGCAAGAAACGGATCATCGCCGAGACCGGCGCCGGCCAGCACGGCGTGGCCACCGCCACCGTGTGTGCCCGCTTCGGCCTGGAGTGCGTGATCTACATGGGCGCCGAGGACATGCGCCGCCAGGCCCTGAACGTGTTCCGCATGCGCCTGCTGGGGGCCACGGTGCAGCCGGTCACCGCCGGCACCGCCACCCTCAAGGACGCCACCAGCGAGGCGATCCGCGACTGGGTGACCAACGTCGAGAGCACCCACTACATCCTCGGTTCGGTGGCCGGCCCCCACCCCTACCCGATGCTGGTGCGCGACTTCCACGCCTGCATCGGTGAGGAGGCGAAAGCCCAGTGCGCCGAGGCCTTCGGCCGTCTGCCCGACGTCCTGGTGGCCTGCGTCGGTGGCGGCTCCAACGCCATGGGCCTGTTCCATCCCTTCGTGGAAGACACCGCCGTGCGGCTGATCGGTGTGGAGGCGGCCGGCGAGGGCGTGGCCAGCGGCCGCCATGCCGCCACGATCACCCAGGGGCGGGTGGGCGTGCTGCACGGGGCCATGAGCCTGCTGCTGCAGGACGCGGAGGGGCAGGTGCAGGAGGCCCACTCGATCAGCGCCGGCCTCGACTACCCCGGCGTCGGCCCGGAGCACAGCTACCTGCGCGAGATCGGCCGGGCCGAGTATCTGGCCGTGTCCGACGACGAGGCCCTGCAGGCCCTGCGGCTGGTGAGCGAACTGGAGGGGATCATCCCCGCCCTGGAGACGGCCCATGCCTTCGCCGCCCTCGATCAGCTCTGCCCCACCCTGCCGCCCGGCACCGAGGTGGTGCTCAACCTCTCCGGCCGCGGCGACAAGGACGTGAACACCGTGGCCGAGCGGCTCGGGGGCCTGGGCGGCTGAGCCCAACCCCGGGCCTCCGGTCGCTCAGCCCTCCGGCACCGCCGCTCCCGGGGGGCTCGCCCAGGCCATCGCGCTGTCCGCCTCCTCTTCCCAGGGGAAGCGGGGCAGGCGTGCGAGCGCCTCGCGCTGGGCCTCCACCCAGGTGCTGAGAAAGTTCTGCATGGCCACGGCGTCGGTGCCCAGGCGCAGCTGCCGGGCGATGCGCAGTTCGTCGCGGCGCACGATCACCAGATCGAACGGCGGCCCCACGGTGAGGTTGGAGCGCCGGGTGATCACCTGCGACACCAGGCAGAGGCGGGCCGCATCCTCCAGCGACATGGCTGTGCTGGCCAGGCCATCGAGGGGAGGCTTGCCGTATTTGCTCTCGCCGATCTGCAGAAAGGGGGTTTCGGTGGTGGCCATCACCGCATTGCCCTGGGGGTAGATCATGAACAGCCCATGGGGCTGGCCGGCGATCTGGCCGCCCAGGATGAATGAGGCCGAGCCGCTGGCGCCCGCCTGGGAGAGGGCCGGCTTGATCTCCGCCTGCACTTCGCGGCTGATCCGGCCCACGTAGTCCGCCAGCTCGAACAGATAGTCGGCATCCAGCAGGGAGTGCAGGTGACCCGACCCGGAGGCCTCACCGGCGGCGGCCTGGCCGGTGTGGCGGACGCCCTGGTGCTGGGCCCGGTCCAGGTCGCGCTGGATGCGGTTCACCACCGCCTGGGTGGTGGCCAGGTTGCCCGCCGCCAGCAGCACGATCAGCCGGTCGTCGGAGGGGCGGAAGATGTGCATCTTCCGGTAGGTGGAGATGTAGTCCACCCCGGCATTGGTGCGGCAGTCGGAGGCCATCACCAGGCCCGCCTCCAGCAGCAGACCCAGGCAATAGGTCACGGGGTGTCGGCCTCAGCTGAGCAGTCGCTGCAGGCTAGAGGCCACCGAACGCACCGCCGCCGTGGCCGTGGCGTAGGCCATGCGCATCGGCCCGATCAGGGCCACATGGCCCACGCCGCCGTCGCCGCTGCGGTAGGCGGCCTGCACCACGGCGCAGGCCGCCAGCGCCGCATGGGGGTGTTCGTCGCCGATCCACACCGCGCTCGGCTGCGGGCCCAGCACCCGCTCCGGCTCCTCCTCCACCAGCTGCACCAGCGGCCGCAGGCTGGCAGTGCGGCTGAAGTCGGGCTGGGCCAGCAGCTTGCCCAGGCCGCTGGCCACGGCGTGCTGGCCGGGGGCCGGGCCAGCGCCGCTCCGGGCGTCCACCACCTGGCGCAGCAGCCGGCCGCTGGTGGCCAGTTCCCGGGGCAGCTGCTGCCAGGCGATCGCTCCCTCCGCCGCGCTGCGCAGCTGGTCGTTCGCCCAGCGCTCCAGCACCGGCAGCTCCGGTTCGGCGCCGGCCGGCAGGCGCAGGTTGTGGCTGCTGGTGTGGGTGGCGCCATGTACCAGGAACACCAGCAGCCGCTCGCCGCTCGGCACCAGCCGCAGCGCCTGCAGCTGGGGCTGGCGCTCCGGCTGCCTCGGCCGGGTGATCAGGCTCAGCAGGCCGGTGAGGTCGGCCAGCCGCCGGCCGAGGTGCAGCAGCAGGTCGTCCAGGGCCGGCCACTGCAGGCTCAGGGTCGCCAGTTCCCGGTCCAGCTGCAGGGCGGCGGCACCGGGTGCGGGCAGCAGCTGGTCCACGTAGAGCCGGTAGCCCTGCTGGCTGGGCACCCGGCCGGCGGAGGTGTGGGGCTGGGTGAGAAGGCCCTGCTGCTCCAGGGCCCCCATGGCCGAGCGCACCGTGGCGGGGCTGGCCGGCAGCCCGAAGCGGCGCACCAGCGTGCGGCTGCCCACCGGCTCCATCGTGTCCACGTAGTGACGCACGGCCAGGCCCAGCACCTCCTGCTGTCGACGGGAGAGGGCCTGCACCGGATGCCACGGCTCGGGGTGGAGCGATGGTAAGGACTTCGCCCAGGCTGGGCGCGATCCGGTGCGACTTCGGTAACGGCTCAGGGCAGCAACGTCCCAGGTCAGTAACGGGGCACGCCGGGATCAACCTCCACGCTCCAGGCGTCGATGCCGCCCTGCAGGTTCCACACCTGCTCGTAGCCGTGCTGCTCCACCAGCCAGCAGGCGAACTGCCAGCTGCGCACCCCGGCGTGGCAGAGCACGGCGATCGGCCGGTCGCGCTCCAGCTGCTGGTCCAGCTGCGCCACCCACTCGGCCGAGCGGCTCAGGGGCAGGTGCAGCACCGGGTGGGGGAGCCGTGCCCAGCTCAGTTCCCGGTCCTCGCGCACGTCCACGAGCTGGATCGTCTCGCCTTGCCGCAGGCGGTCGTTCAGCTCCCGGGCGCTGATGCTGAGCGGCGTGTTCACGGGCCTGGGTCCGGTGCAGGATGGGGCCATCCTGCTGTGGATGCATGAAGGCCCGCCGATTTCTGGCGGTGGTGCTGGCGGTGATCCTGGTGCTGCTGGGGCTGGGCGGAGCTGCCTGGTGGCTGGTGTGGCAGCGCTCTCCCCTGCAGCTCCAGCAGCGGGCCCTCACGGTGCCGCGGGCCGCCCGCTTCGTGCCCCGGGATGCGGACCTCAGCCTCCATCTCCTCAGCGACGCTGAGCTGCCGCTCGCCTACGCCCGGGCGGTGGCCGCGCCGCGCCGCCGTGCCGGGGCCGCCGCCAGCCTGGCGCGGCTGCGCGACGGCGCCTTCGCCGCCGCCGGCCTGGACTACCCCGGTGAGCTGGCCAGTTGGCTGGGGGCGGAAACCGGCCTCTGGCTGCTGGCGGGCGAGGAGCACCGGCCCGCCGGCTGGGTGCTGGCCCTCAGCAGCCGCGACGGCGATGGTGCCCGCCGCTTCCTGCAGCGGTTCTGGCAGACCCGCAGTCTGGCGGGCGCCGATCTGCAGGTGAGCAGCTACCGCGGCATGGGCCTGATCAGCGGCCGGGCCGCCCTGCTGGGCCGTGAGCCGGTGCCCGTGGCCACCGCCCTGATCGACGACGACCTGGTGCTGCTGGCCTCCGGCCGGGGCCTGCTTGAGCAGGCCCTGGATGTGTCCCAGATCGACGAACTCAACCAGGCCGCCGACCCGGCCTTCCGGCGCTCCCTGGAGCGGCTGGGCCAGGGAGTGGTGCTGCTCACGGCGCGTCCTTCCGCCCTTGCGGACTGGCTGGGCAGTGAGCTGCCCGGCGCCGGTTCCCTGGTGGCGGCGCTGAGGCCCCAGGGTCCCGATCTGCTGCTGGAGGGCTGGCTGGAGGCGGCGGCGGAGGGCACGGCCTCCGCGGGTGAGGTGGGCGGCAGCCCCTTCCCGGCCCCCGCCGCCGGCGATGCCGGCGACAGGCTGCTCGCGGCCCTGCGCGGGGAGGCCGAGGGTCTGGCGCTGCTGCAGGACCCGGCCCGCTGGTCCCAGGCCTGGCAGGAGCGCCTGCGCCCCTGGCTGGCGGCGGTGCCCGCAGAGGACTCTCCCCCGCTGCCGGTCCGGCTGGCGGCGGCGACCGAAGGCCCGCTGGTGGTGCGCCGCGCCGCCGATGAGGGCTGGCTGCTGGGCAGCTCCGCCGACTCCCCGGATCCTGCCCTGCTGGCGGCTGAGCTGGCAGAGGATGGACTGGTCGCCGCCCCGCTCGAGCTCGGAGGCGACACGGTGCAGGTGTGGACCCGGCTGGAGGCGCCGGCCCGGCGGCGTGGTGGACCGTCGGAGCAGCTGCAGGCCTCCCTGATGGCCGCCCGGCGGCAGAGCGGCGGCCTGGCCTGGTGGTCGGATTCGCTCACGGCCCTGGCCGAGCAGCAGCAGTCGCGGCAGACGCCCCGGCTGCTGCTGGATCGCCTGGATGCCCTCGGTCTGTCCGGCGCGCCCCTGCGTTGGGTGCTGGCCGCCGAGCCTGCCCGCCAGCTGCTCGCCGCCTGGTTCCCCTGGCGCCTGCTCTCCGGCCTCGCCGCCCAGCCCCTGGCGGAGCCGGTGCAGGGTCTGGGGCTGGCGCTGCAGGGCGAGGATGGGGGGCTGCACCTGCGTGCCCGCCTGAGCTACGGATGAGCTGCGGCATGCAATGCGGCACGACCTGTGGGAGGGGCTGAGTCATGACCGAACTGCTGCTGCTGCGTCATGGCATCGCCGAGGAGCGCTGCGGTGACCGGGACGATGCCGCGCGCGCGCTCACGGACGAGGGCCGCGAACGCACCCGGGCGGTGCTGGCCCGGCTGGTCCAGCTGGAGCTGGGCTGCAGCGCCCTGGTCAGCAGCCCGCTGACGCGGGCGCGCCAGACGGCCGAGCTGGCCTGCGCCGCCGGGCTGGCACCGGCGCTGCAGCTGCACGACGGCCTGGCCCCGGGGGGGGACCCCTGGCCCCTCCTCCGGCCCCTCAGGCAGCGGCAGCGGCTGGCGCTGGTGGGCCATGAGCCCGATCTGGGCCTGCTGGCCGCCGCCCTGATCGGCGCCACCCCCGGCAGCATCACCCTGAAGAAGGCCGGTGTGGCGCTGCTGGAGCTGGAGCCCGCCGGGGACGCCGGCCGGCCGCGGGGGCGCCTGCGCCTGCTGATGGGGCCGCGGCAGCTGCTGGCAGGCAGCTAGTGCTACGGCGTGCCCCTGCGGATGGCCGTAGGGTCGGACCTTCCCCGCCTGTCCGCATGCCCGTGAGTGACCCCGCCGCTGCCCCGGGCGCCCCGGCCGAGGGCGCCGCTTCCCACGCGCCGGCGTTCCGGCCCGGGCTCGAGGGCGTGCCGGCCACCCAGTCGGCCATCTGCGACATCGACGGACGCCAGGGCCACCTCACCTACCGCGGCTACGACGCCGCGATCCTCGCGGCCCAGAGCACCTTTCTGGAAACCGCCTACCTGCTGATCTGGGGGGAGCTGCCCACGGCGCTGCAGCTGCGGGATTTCGAGCATGAGGTGCAGATGCACCGGCGGGTGAGCTTCCGCATCCGGGACATGATGAAGAGCTTCCCGGCCCAGGGCCACCCGATGGACGCGCTGCAGGCCAGCGCCGCCTCCCTGGGGCTCTTCTATTCCCGCCGCGCCCTCGACAACCCGGAATACATCTACGGAGCGGTGGTGCGCCTGCTGGCCAAGATCCCCACGATGGTGGCGGCGTTCCAGCTGATCCGCAAAGGCCAGGATCCGATCCAGCCCCGGGACGACCTGCCCTACGCGGCCAACTTCCTCTACATGCTCACCGAGCGGGAGCCCGATCCCCTGGCCGCCCGCATCTTCGATGCCTGCCTGATCATCCACGCCGAGCACAGCCTCAACGCCAGCACCTTCAGCGCCCGCGTCACCGCCAGCACCCTCACCGATCCCTACGCGGTGGTGGCCTCGGCGGTGGGCACCCTCGCCGGTCCCCTGCACGGCGGCGCCAACGAGGACGTGCTGGCGATGCTGGAGGCGATCGGCAGCGAGGACCAGGTGGCCCCCTGGCTGGACCGGGCCATCGCCGAACGCCAGAAGATCATGGGCTTCGGCCACCGCGAATACAAGGTGAAGGACCCCCGGGCGGTGATCCTGCAGCGGCTGGCGGAACAGCTGTTCGACCGCTTCGGCCACGACCCCCTCTACGACCTGGCCCGCAAGGTCGAGGAGGTGGCCGCTTCGCGCCTGGGGCCCAAGGGCATCTACCCCAACGTCGACTTCTACTCCGGCCTCGTCTACCGCAAGCTCGGCATCCCCCGGGATCTGTTCACGCCGATCTTCGCCATCGCCCGCACCGCAGGCTGGCTGGCCCACTGGAAGGAGCAGCTGGGGGCCAACCGCATCTTCCGGCCCTCGCAGATCTACACCGGGGCGGTGCCCCGGGAGTGGACGCCACTGGAGGCCCGCTAAGTTTCCCCCATCCGTGCAGCGCTCATGGTGAGCACCCCGGCCCCCGGCACCGCTCCGGGGCTCGACGCAGCCGCTGGCCTCGACCTGCAGGCCAGCTTCGAATCGCTCCTCCAGGGCCTTGGTCTCAGCCCCGGCGCGGCCCATCTGCTCTGGCTCCCCCTGCCGATGGTGCTGGTGCTGGTGGCCGCCGTGGTGGGCGTGCTGGTGAACGTGTGGCTGGAGCGCAAGATCTCCGCCGCCGTGCAGCAGCGCATCGGTCCTGAGTACGCCGGCGCCCTCGGCATCCTCCAGCCCATGGCCGACGGCCTCAAGCTGGTGTTCAAGGAGGACATCATCCCGGCCCGGGCCGACGGCCTGCTGTTCACCCTGGGGCCGGTGCTGGTGCTGATCCCGGTGATCCTCAGCTGGCTAGTGGTGCCCTTCGGCCAGAACCTGCTGATCAGCAACGTGGGCGTGGGGATCTTCCTGTGGATCTCCCTCAGCAGCATCCAGCCGATCGGCCTGCTGATGAGCGGCTACGCCTCCAACAACAAGTACTCGCTGCTGGGTGGTCTGCGGGCGGCGGCCCAGTCGATCAGCTACGAGATCCCCCTGGCCCTGGCGGTGCTGGCGGTGGTGATGATGAGCAACTCGCTCAGCACCGTCGACATCGTCGATCAGCAGACCGGTGCCGGCATCCTCAGCTGGAACATCTGGCGTCAGCCGGTGGGCTTCCTGATCTTCTGGATCTGCGCCCTGGCCGAGTGCGAGCGCCTGCCCTTCGACCTGCCCGAGGCCGAGGAGGAGCTGGTGGCCGGCTACCAGACCGAGTACGCCGGCATGAAGTTCGCCCTCTTCTACCTGGGCAGCTACATCAACCTGGTGCTCTCGGCCCTGCTCGTGTCGGTGCTCTACCTGGGGGGCTGGGGCTTCCCCCTGCCGGTGGAGTGGCTGGCCAGCTGGCTGGGCCAGCCGATCGACGCGCCGGTGGTGCAGGTGATCACCGCCTCGGTTGGCATCGTGATGACGGTGCTCAAGGCCTACCTGCTGGTGTTCCTGGCGATCCTGCTGCGCTGGACCACGCCGCGGGTGCGCATCGACCAGCTGCTCGACCTGGGCTGGAAGTTCCTGCTGCCGATCGCCCTGGTCAACCTGCTCGTCACCGCCGGCCTCAAGCTCGCCTTCCCGGCGTTCTTCGGGGGCTGACGCTTCGGCTCCCTGCCGGCGTCGGGCCATGTTGCCCCGCGCTTGCGCTGGCGTTTCCCGTCAATCCCACCCAGGTCCCCCTGCAGGGGGGCCATCATGACCCCGTCACCGCCTGAACGCCATGTTCGGATTCCTCAAGAAAGTCGGCGACTACACCCGTGACGCGGTGAGTGCGGCCAACTACATGACCCAGGGCCTGGCGGTGACCTTCGATCACCTGCGCCGCCGCCCGGTCACGGTGCAGTACCCCTACGAGAAGCTGATCCCCTCGGAGCGCTACCGCGGCCGCATCCACTACGAGTTCGACAAGTGCATCGCCTGTGAGGTGTGCGTGCGGGTGTGCCCGATCAACCTGCCGGTGGTGGACTGGGTGATGAACAAGGCCACCAAGAAGAAGGAGCTGCGCAACTACTCGATCGACTTCGGGGTGTGCATCTTCTGCGGCAACTGCGTGGAGTACTGCCCCACCAACTGCCTGTCGATGACAGAGGAATACGAGCTCTCCGCCTTCGACCGCCACAGCCTCAACTACGACAACGTCGCCCTCGGCCGGCTGCCCACCAGCGTCACCAGCGATCCCGCCGTGTTCGCCCTGCGGGAGCTGGCCTATCTGCCCAAGGGCGAGATGGATCCCCACGGCGTGCCGGACACCGAGCCCCGGGCGGGCAGACTGCCCGAGCAGGTGCTCGAGACCCTGCCCAAGGCCGATACCCCCGCAGAGAAGGGCTGATGACGATCGCATCCACCACCCAGCTGATCTGTTTCGCCGTTCTGGCGTTCACCGTCGTGGCGGGTGCCCTGGGGGTGGTGCTGCTGCCCAACGTGGTCTACGCCGCCTTCCTGCTGGGCGGTGTGTTCCTGTCGGTGGCGGGCCTCTACCTGATGCTCAACGCCAGCTTCGTGGCCGCGGCCCAGGTGCTGGTCTACGTGGGGGCGGTGAACGTGCTGATCCTGTTCGCGATCATGCTCGTGAACAAGCGCGAGGACCTCTCGGCCATCCCCGGCCTGGCCCTGCGCCGTGTGCTCTCCGGCCTGGTGTGCGGCGGCCTGTTCGCCCTGCTGATCCGCGTGGCCTTCACCACCCCCTGGGGCAGCGGTCCGGAGCCGGTGGGGGACGAGGCCACGATCCGCATCGGCGAGCACCTCTTCTCCGACTACCTCCTGCCCTTCGAGCTGGCCTCGGTGCTGCTGCTGATGGCCATGATCGGCGCCATCGTGCTGGCCCGCCGCGATGTCTTCAGCCAGGACATCGCCACCGGCGAGAGCGTCGATCAGGGCCTGATCGAGAAGGCCCGCACCCCTCTGCTGCTGGACCGCTCCGGCCGCTGATCCCGGCCGCACACCTGCCCTCTCACCGCTCCCACCTCGGTCCCACCCATGGATCTCTCCCTCTCCTCCGGCATCCCCCTGCAGGCGTTCCTGGTGCTGGCGGCGGTGCTCTTCTGCACGGGCGTGTGGGGCCTGATCAACAGCCGCAACGCCGTGCGCGTGCTGATGAGCATCGAGCTGATGCTCAACGCCGTGAACATCAACCTGATGGCCTTCTCCAGCTACCTCGACGGCCAGCTGATCCGCGGCCAGGTGTTCGCCATCTTCGTGATCACCGTGGCCGCCGCCGAAGCGGCCGTGGGCCTCGCGATCCTGCTCTCCCTCTATCGCAACCGCGACACGGTGGACATGGAGCGCTTCAACCTGCTGCGCTGGTAAGCCTTCCCCATGCGCCTGGAGCGTGTCTGGCTGATCACGCGCTCCGGCAGTCAGGATGCCCACAGCCAGGCCAGGCGCTGCGCCGACGACCTGCGCGGCCAGGGGGTGTCCGTGGTCGTCGCCAGCTCGGGTGCGGCCGCCGACCCCTTCCCCGGCCTGCTGGCGACCGAGGAGCATCTGCCCGACCTGGCCCTGGTGCTCGGCGGGGACGGCACCGTGCTCGGTGCCGCCCGCCATCTGGCGCCGCTGGCGGTGCCGATTCTCTGCTTCAACGTGGGCGGCAGCCTGGGTTTCCTCACCCACGACCGGGGGCTGCTCCAGCTGCAGGGCCAGCCCAACCTCTGGCAGCGCCTGCGTGAGGACCGCTTCGCCCTCGAGCGCCGCATGATGCTGGAGGCCCGGATCCACCGCGGCGACGGCGTGGAGGGTGAGCTGCACGACCACCATGGCGCCCTCAACGACTTCTACCTCCGTCCCGGTTCCGATGAACTGCCGCCCACGTGCGTGCTGGAGCTGGAGATCGACGGCGAAGTGGTGGACCAGTACCGCGGCGACGGCCTGATCATCGCCACCCCCACCGGCTCCACCGGGTACGCCATGGCCGCCGGCGGGCCGATCCTGCACCCCGGCATCGAGGCGATCGTGGTCAATCCGATCTGTCCGATCAGCCTCTCCAGCCGCTCCCTGGTGGTGCCCCCGCGCTCGGAGCTGTCGGTGTGGCCGCTGGGGGAGAGCAGCCGCCGGGTGAAGCTCTGGAAGGATGGCGCCCATGCCGCCACCCTCGAGCCCGGCGACCGGGTGGTGGTGCGGCGGGGGGAGCACCCTGCTCTGATGGTGCAGCTGGAGCACAGCCCCTCCTACTACCGCACCCTCACCCACAAGCTGCACTGGGCCGGCAGTCTGGTGGCGGCCCAGCCATCACACAATTAGGCCAGCGCAGTGCGGTGCCGTGGGCCTGGAGATCGAACGCCGTTTCCTCGTGGTCGGCGGCGGCTGGCGCCGCCATGTGCGCTGGCAGGGCCGGCTGCAGCAGGGTTACCTGGCCGGCGGCGCTGACGGCTTCACCCTGCGCGTGCGCCTCAGCTCCCAGCCTGATGCCCCTGAGGCGCACCCACGCTCGCCTGGTGCGGACGCAGGCTCCGGGGACGGGGCCTGGCTCACCATCAAGGCTCCGGCGACGGCAGAGCAGGGTGGAGGCGAGGCCGGTCCCGGCAGTGGCCTGGTGCGTCAGGAGTTCGAGTACGCCATCCCCGCCGCCGACGCCGCTGCCCTGCTGGCGCTCACCACCCAGTGCCTGAGCAAGCGGCGCCACGGCCTCGACCTGGAGGGCGGCGACTGGGTGGTGGATGTGTTCGAGGGCGCCAATGCACCGTTGGTGGTGGCGGAGGTGGAGCTGAGCAGCCCCGGCCAGGCGGTGACACTGCCGGACTGGTGCGGGCCGGAACTCACCGGCCGGCATGAGCTCAGCAATGCCGCCCTGGCTCACTCGCCCCTGGCCTGCTGGCCTCCGGAGCGACGGGACGCGCTGCTGCAGGCCCTAGGATCGAACCGGAAGATTTCCTGAAGGTTACGCCTTGGTCGGGCTCTACGACAGTCACGGGGTGCTGCGCTATGCGGGGCGCGACCAGGCCGATTGCCTGGCCTACGCCGATCTGTTCGGGCTCGAGCCGGCCGCCTACAGCCTCGAATCCCTGGCGCTGCGGCTGATCGAACCCCACGCCCAGGTGCAGTCGACTCTGGCCGCTCCGATCGGCTGAACCGATCGGCTGAGTCGTCTGCCCTTGAGAGTCGTCTGCACTCATGAGTCGTACTCATGAGTCGTCTGCCCTGGGGTTTGGCTCCGCTCCGGTCAGCTCACCCGCGTCGCCGTGTCCGAGTCGTTCGGCTCCAGGGCGCAGCAGTTGACCCCGTCACGGCAGATCTTGCCGTGATCCATGGCCCAGTTGAGCAGGGCGACGCGGTTCTTGGCGCCGGTCTTGGTGAAGATGTTGCTCACGTGGTTGTCCACGGTGCGCTTGCTGATCGTGAGCCGGTCGGCGATCTCCTGGTTGGTGAGGCCCTCCGCCACGTGGGCCAGGATCTCCAGCTCCCGCTCCGAGAGGTGGCGATCCTGTGGCGGGCTGTGGTGTGGCTCTCGACCCATGCAGGCAGGCTGCCCCGAGAACACACTCTAGGCAGGACCTGGACCCGTGCATGATGGGGCCTGCGCCCCGAGGCACGGATTGCTGCTGCACCAGGCCCTGACCCGTGGTCGAACGGCGATCACGGCCGAGGTCACCCCGCCGCGGGGAGGCGATCCCGCCCGCACCCTCGCCGCTGCCCGGGAACTGCGCGGCTGGGTGCACGCGATCAACGTCACCGATGGCAGCCGCGCCGTGATGCGCATGAGCAGCCTGGCGGTGTGCCGGCTGCTGCGGGAGGAGGGCCTCGAGCCGGTGCTGCAGATGGCCTGCCGCGACCGCAACCGCATCGCCCTGCAGGCCGATCTGCTCGGCGCCCACGCCCTCGGCCTGCGCAACATCCTCTGCCTCACCGGTGATCCGGTGCGGGTGGGGGATCAGCCCACGGCCCGGCCGGTGAACGAGCTGGAGTCGGTGCGGCTCCTGCAGCTGGTGACCCAGCTCAACCAGGGACTGGATCCGGTGGCCGGCAGCCTCCCGGACGGCGGCACCGCCTTCTTCGCCGGTGCGGCCGCCGATCCCCAGTGCTCCAGCTGGACGGGCCTGCGGACCCGGGTGCGGCGCAAGAAGGAGGCCGGTGCCCGCTTCCTGCAGACCCAGATGGTCACCGATGCCCAGGCGCTGCGCCGTTTCGTGGAGGAGATCGCCGCGCCTCTGGACCTGCCGGTTCTGGCGGGTGTGTTCCTGCTCAAGTCGGCCCGCAACGCCGCCTTCATCAACCGGGTGGTACCCGGCGCCAGCATCCCCCAGGCCCTGATCGATCGCCTGGCGGAGGCTCCTGATCCGGCGGTGGAAGGGATCCGCATCGCCGCCGAGCAGGTGGCTGAATACAGCACGATCGCCCAGGGGGTGCACCTGATGGCGGTCAAGGCCGAGGAGCGCATCCCCCTGATCCTCCAGCAGGCCGGCCTGCGGGCCGAGGCGGCTCAGTCCGAGCGGTTGCCCCTGCTCAGCTCGCCTGGCTCAGGCTGAGGTCGGTACCCAGCAGTTCGGCCAGGGCCTTCTGGTGGGGCGAGGGCTCGAGCACGTCCTGGCGCCTGGCGTCGGTGATCAGCCAGTCGAGGGCGGCTTCCTGCAGGTCGAAATGGTCGCCGTTGCGATCCACGCAGTAGCGGCCGAACACCAGCTTCTCGGCCAGCCGCACGCCTGGACCGATGCGTGAGTAGTCGAAAATGATCGAGTTGTCGATGGTGGCGCCCTCGCAGATCTGGCAGCTGGGGCCGATCATCGCCGGGCCGATGATGGTCACGCCGTCCTCGATCCGGGTCATGCCGCCCACATACACCGGCCCCTGAACGTTGATCCGATCCCAGTTGGCGGCCACGTTCAGGCCTGTGTAGATGCCGGGGCGCACCTGCTTGCCGGGGATCTGCACCTGGCGCACCTCGCCCATCAGCACGCTGCGGATGGCCTGCCAGTAGTCGGGCACCTTGCCGATGTCCACCCACTCGAATTCCATCGGCAGGGCAAAGAAGGGAGCACCGGATTCCACCAGCCTGGGGAACAGGTCTGAGCCGATGTCGAAGGGAACGCCACTGGGGATGTAGTCGAGTACCTCGGGCTCGAAGATGTAGATGCCGGTGTTGATCATGTCGCTGGCGGCCGCCTCCAGGGAGGGTTTCTCCTGGAAGGAGCGCACCAGTCCGTTCTCGTCGGTGACGACGACGCCGTAGCTGCTCACCTGATCGCGTGGCACCCGCTTGGTGATCAGGCTGGCCATGGCCCCCTTCTCGCGGTGGCGGCGCACGGCCTCGGTGAGATCCAGGTCGATCAGGGCGTCGCCGCAGAGCACCACGAAGGTGTCGTCGAAGAAGCGCTGGAAGTTCTGGATCTTCTTCAGTCCTCCGGCCGAGCCCAGCGCCTCGCCGATCAGTTCGCCGTCCTCGATGCGGCCTTCGAAGCTGTAGGCGATCTCCACCCCGAAACGCTGGCCATCTCGGAAATAGTTCTCGATCTCCTCGGCCAGGTGCGACACGTTCACCATGATTTCGGTGAAGCCGTGCTGGCGCAGCAGCTCCAGCAGAAACTCCATCACCGGTTTCTGCAGGATGGGGATCATCGGCTTGGGGATCGTGTGCGTGATCGGACGCACGCGGGTGCCCTTGCCGGCCGCCAGGATCATCGCCTTCATCGGCGCGAGCTCACATCGCTGGGATGGGCGAGCTTAAGCGGTGTGTCAGGCGGCGCGCCGTTCCCCTGCCGGTGCCTGAGCTGACCCGTTCTGGCTGATCCCCTCCGAAAGGGCCAGGGGCACCGGTGCCGGCGGGTTCAGCTGGGCCGCCGGTTCCTGCTGCTGACGGCGCAGGCTGAGCGGGCCGAACAGCCCATCGCGCTGATCGAGTTCCAGGCAGCCCTGGTGGCAGAGGAACAGCAGGGCCCAGAACACCCCCACCCGGTCGCAGTCCAGTTCCTCCTCCCCGGCGCCACTGACCACGCTGGTTCTCCAGGCCGCCACCAGAGTGTCGAACTCAACCCAGTCCTCGGCCACGGGCCAGTGCTGCAGGAAGCGGCTGAGGGCGGCAGTGGTTTCCGGCAGCTTCTCGCGATGGGCCAGGGAGGCCACCTGCTCGATCGCCTCCCGCTCGCTGAAGCGGCGCCGCCGCCGGGCCGGCCGGCCCGGGCCGTCCTCCCGCTCCAGCTGCTCGGCGATGTCCTCCAGCTGGCGGATCAGCTCTCCGAGGGTCACCGGACGCTGCAGCGGCGGCGGCGCGACGGGCCGACGGCGCAGGTAGCGCTCCGGCCGCCGGGGCAGCGCCAGAGCTGGATCGAAGCCCCAGCTGTCTTCTGCGGCCTCCGCGGCCCAGTGGCTGTCCTCGTCCGCCTGGGGCTCCGGCAGCAAGGTGCTGGCCTCGAGCACCTGGGCCTTGAGGCTCACCAGCACCGCCGCCGCCAGGAAGGCCTCGCTGCTCTCCGCCAGGTCCTGCTCGTAGCTGCCGCCATGACCGGGGCGCGGCGGCACCAGCCGCGGCAGTGCGATCCGCTGGCGCAGCTGGTCCAGAAAGCCATCCACCACGGCGATCACATCCACATCCCAGGGATCGATCTCCCCCCGTTCGGCCGCGTCCTGCAGCAGCCGGATGGCCAGCCTGGCGCCTCCTTGAGTCAAACCTCAGCCACCGGGGATGTGCCGCTCTGCCGTGCGGCGCTCACCGCACGTGCATGCACGCTACCGATCCCAGCCGGCGCGCACCAGCAACCCGTCCTCAGCCTGCGCCGGAGGCGGGATCGGCCTGGGCCGAGCTCTGGCCCGCCGCCGGCAGCAGGCCCAGCTGGGCATCCACCGTGGCGCGGTAGCGCTGCAGGTCGTTCTCCAGTTCCTGGATGCGCACCTGCTGGGCCTCGAACTCCCCCTGCCGCTGCATCGCCTCCACCTTGCGGGCCACCCCGGTCCAGACGGCGAACACCCAGGCGGCCGTGGCGCCGACACCACCGACCACCAGCAGCAGGGCGGCGAGCGGCATGGTGGCCTTCATGCCGGGCAGGAAATGAACCGTGGTGGGGGCGGTGTTCTCGAGGGTGAACATCACCGTCGCCAGGCCGAAGCTGAAGATCAGCAGGAAGTTCAGCTGTTTCATGGCGGGGAGCGCTCCAGCCAGGGAGCGTAAGCCCGGCGGCTCGACGGGGGAAATCCAACCCGGGCGCAACCGACCCGTGCGAATCGACCCTGGGGATTCAGCCGGTGAGGGCCGGTGCCTGCAGAGAGGCCTGCAGGCCGGCCTGGCGGATCAGGTTGCCGGCCGGGGTGGGCATCACCAGGGCCATGGCCGAACTCTCGCGCCGCACCAGGGCTTCGATGGAGGCCCGGTAGCTGTCGGTCATGATCCGCGGGTAGAGACCGATGCCGATGATCGGCACCAGCAGGCAGCTGATCACGTAGATCTCGCGCGGCTCGGCATCCACCAGGTTGGTGTGGGAGGCCAGCTCGGTGTTCTCCTTGCCGAAGAAGATCTCCCGCAGCATCGACAGCAGGTAGATGGGGGTGAGGATCACGCCCACCGCCGCCAGGATCGCCATCACCACCCGGAAGCTGAGGGTGTAGGCCTCACTGGTGGCGAAGCCCACGAACACCATCAGCTCGCTCACGAAGCCGCTCATCCCGGGCAGGGCCAGCGACGCCAGGGAGCACACGGTCCAGAGCGCGAACATCTTGCGCATCTTCTGGCCCACGCCGCCCATCTCATCGAGCTGCAGGGTGTGGGTGCGGTCGTAGGTGGCGCCCACCAGGAAGAACAGGCTGGCGCCGATCAGGCCGTGGCTGATCATCTGCAGCATGGCGCCGCTGGTGCCGAGGGCGCTGAAGCTGCCGATGCCGATCAGCACGAAGCCCATGTGGCTGATGGAGCTGTAGGCGATCTTGCGCTTGAGGTTGCGCTGGGCGAAGGAGGTGAGCGCGGCGTAGATGATGTTCACCACGCCCAGCACCACCAGCAGGGGCGCGAACTGGGCATGGGCTTCCGGCAGCAGCTGCACGTTGAAGCGCAGCAGGGCGTAGCCGCCCATCTTCAGCAGGATCCCCGCCAGCAGCATGTGCACCGGTGCCGTGGCCTCCCCGTGGGCGTCCGGCAGCCAGGTGTGCAGCGGCACGATCGGCAGCTTCACCCCGAAGGCGATCAGCAGGCCCGCGTAGCAGAGGAGCTGGAACTTCGCCGGGAAGTCCTTGGCCATCAGGGCCGTGTACTCGAAGCTGATGCTGTCGCCGTAGAAGGCCATGGCCAGGCCGGCGAGCAGGATGAAGAGGGAGCTGCCGGCGGTGTAGAGGATGAACTTGGTGGCGGCGTACTGGCGCTTCTTGCCGCCCCAGATCGCCAGCAGCAGATACACAGGCAGGAGCTCCAGCTCCCAGGCCAGGAAGAAGAGCAGCATGTCCTGCACGGCGAACACGGCGATCTGGCCGCCGTCCATGGCCAGCAGCAGGAAATAGAAGAGCCGCGGCTTGAAGCTCACCGGCCAGGCCGCCAGGGCCGCCAGGGCGGTGATGAAGCTGGTGAGCAGGATCAGCGGCATCGACAGGCCGTCGGCCCCCACCGACCAGGCCAGCCCGAGCTGGGGCAGCCAGTCGATCCGCTCCACCAGCTGCAGCCCTTCCACGGCGGGGTCGTAGCCGTTCAGGTAGCCCCCCACCGTGAGCAGGAAGGTGACCAGGGCCACGCCGAGGGCGAACCAGCGCACCTGCTTGCCGTCACCCTTGTCGGGCACGAAGGGAATCAGCAGGGCCGCTCCGATCGGGAACAGGATCGAGGCGCTCAGCCAGGGAAAGGCCACGTAGACAGGCAGTCCGTTGGCTGGAGTGTAGAAATACCTGCCCGGGCGCCCCGGCGCCGGTGGGGGGAGTCACACAGTCCGTAGTGGCGCTGGGGTGGCCGGGTCACCGGCCGGCGCGGGCGCGCAGCGCCCAACGCGGCCGGCGACCCGGCCACCCCAGTAGGAGTGGGGGGGCGGGCAGGCTGAGCAGTAGGTGCCTGGTGCCAGCAGCGGGACCCGCAGCCGCAGCTGAACCCACCATTGCTGCAGCGCAGCTCGCTTGGCACCTTGCGGCCAGCCCCCAGCGTTTCGATCAGCGCAAATAACCGGGCCCCGGAGCCCCACACCTGCGGGGTTCGGCCCGCTTGGCTGAGGCGCTGAGGCCGTGTTGCGCGCAACGCGCGCGCACGGCCGAAGCCCTCAGCCCAGCGAGCCGAACAGGACCACCAGGGCGATCACCCCCCCGAACACGATCAGCGCATAGAACTGGGCCCGGCCGGTCTCGAAGTACTTGAGGCCCTCGCCGCTGCCCAGGGTCATCAGGCCGGTGAGGTTCACCACGCCGTCCACCACCTTGGAGTCCACCTCCAGCACCGAGCGGGCCAGCTTGCGGCTGCCCTGCACGAACAGCCTGTCGTTGATGGCATCGAGGTACCACTTGTTGGTCAGGAAGGCGTTGATGGCCGGGAAGCGGTTGGCGAACAGGGCGGCCATGTCCAGCTTGCCCAGGGGATAGGCCAGCACCGCCACGGTGATGCCTGCCACCGAGATCGCCACCGAGGCGCCGGCCAGGGGCAGGAACTCGCCCCAGCTGAAGTGCTCGGCCATCTCGGCCGCCTCGTGGGGGTCGAGCAGGGCGCCGAAGCGGCTGTTCCAGGGGGTGCCGAGCAGGCCGATCAGAACGGAGGGCACCGCCAGCACCGCCAGGGGCAGAGCCATCTGCCAGGCGGATTCATGGGGGTGGTCGGCAAGGTTGCCGTGCGCATCGCCGTGGTCCTCGTCACCGGTCTTGCCGGCTGCGGCCAGCAGCTGGGCCGCCATGGCCTTGTCGTTGCCGCGGAACTCCCCTTCGAAGGTGAGGAAGTAGAGCCGGAACATGTAGAAGGCGGTCATGCCGGCCGTCACGAAGCCCATCGCCCACAGCAGCGGATAGGTGTTGAAGGCCTGGCCGAGGATCTCGTCCTTGCTCCAGAAGCCCGCCAGGGGCGGGATGCCGGCGATCGCCACGCAACCGATGAAGAAGGTGCTGCTGGTCACCGGCATCCAGCGGCGCAGGCCGCCCATCAGACGCATGTCCTGGGCCAGCACCGGCTCGTGGCCCACCACCTCCTCCATGGCGTGGATCACCGAACCCGAACCGAGGAACAACATCGCCTTGAAGAAGGCGTGGGTCACCAGGTGGAACATGCCGGCCACAGGGGCGCCGCAGCCCATGGCCAGCATCATGTAACCGAGCTGGCTCACGGTGCTGTAGGCCAGGCCTTTCTTGAGGTCCTGCTGGGTGAGGGCAATCGTGGCCCCCAGGAACAGGGTGATCGTGCCGATCACGGCAATGGTCACCTGCACGGCGGCGAAGGGTTCGTACACCGGCTGCAGCCGGGCCACGAGGAACACGCCGGCGGCCACCATCGTGGCGGCATGGATCAGGGCGGAGATCGGTGTGGGGCCCTCCATGGCGTCGGGCAGCCACACGTGCAGGGGGAACTGGGCCGACTTGGCCATCGGCCCCATGAACACCAGCAGGCAGAGGATCACGGCCACGCCGCTGCTGAGGCTCCCACCCGCCACCGCCTCCTGCAGGCCGGCGCCGATCTCCTCGAAGCCGAAGCTGCCGGTGGCCCAGAACAGGCCCAGGATGCCCAGCAGCAGGCCGAAGTCGCCCACCCGGTTGGTCACGAAGGCCTTCTGGGCGGCGTTGGCGGCGCCATCGCGGTCGTACCAGAAGCCCACCAGCAGGTAGGAGCACATGCCCACCAGCTCCCAGAACACGTAGATCTCGAGCAGGTTGGGGCTGATCACCAGGCCCAGCATCGAGCTGCTGAACAGGGCCAGGTAGGTGAAGAAGCGCACATAGCCCTTGTCGTGGGCCATGTACCCATCGGAATACACCATCACCAGCAGGGCGATGGTGGTCACCAGCGCCAGCATCACCGCTGCCAGCGCGTCGACGCGGAAGCCCATCTGCAGGTTGAAATTGCCGGCGCTGGCCCAGTTGAACAGCACTTCGGTGGGGCCCGCCCCCGCCAGTTGCTGGGCCAGGATCGTGTAGCTGAGCACCGCCGCCGCGCCCACGCAGCTGATCAGCAGCCAGGCCACGGGCTTGCGCAGCCGGTTGATGGTGCGGTTGAAGCTGATCAGCCCGAGTCCCACCAGGCAGGCGCCGGCCAGGGGCAACACCGGGATCAACCAGGCGAGTTCAGCGGCTGAAGGCATTCCGGCGCGGGCTCCCAGGGAGGCGGGCTGCCGGCGAGTGTAGGCAGCTCATGACAGCGCTCCCTGGACCTGTGGGGGATCGCTGGTGCGTCAGCCCCGCGTTGTCCTCAGCCCAGCCAGTGGGCGAGGCCGGTGCGCGAGAAGGCGGTGGCGCCGAGGCCGATGAACCGGTGCGCCCACCAGAACAGCCCCACGGCGATGGCGATGCCGAGCTGCGAAGGTCGCAGGAATTCGCCCGCCACCAGCCGCTGCCGGCCGTCGAGCACGGCCCTGAACGGGATCACCGAGGTGCTGGCGCGCAGCTCCTCGAAGGCGGCGCCGAAGCGGTTGCGCAGCCGCCGGTCGCCGTTCCACACGGCGAACAGGTGATGGGCGATCAGGCCGGCGCAGGTGACGACCATGAAGCTGCTGCCGATCCAGAGCAGGTGGGTGGCGCACCAGAGCACCTGGCCCACTGCCTGGGGATGGCGGCTGATGCGGATGATCCCCGTGGCGTAGAGGCGCACCTGGGGCTTGAGCAGCGCAGGGATCTCGAGGAGGTTGTAGGTGGCCGGGTAGAGGAACGCGAAGCTGATGGCGGTGCCGGTCCACACCACCGGCACGATCCAGGGCTGATCCTGCAGGTTCCAGAGGCGGATGCCGTCGTAGCGGTGGGCCAGGAAGTAGCCGATCACCACCACGGCGGCGGGAATGCTCACCCCGGCGAAGATCAGCCGCCAGGCCCGCTCGCCGATGCGGGCCACCGCCAGGTGGCGCAGCGAGGCGCCGCCGCTGTGGAGCACGGCGAAGGCCAGCAGCAGGCCCAGCATCACCCAGCTGCTGTGATGGCTGCCGGCCGGGCTGGTGAGGCTGGCGATCACGGGCAGGCGGGGATTGTGAAGGGCCCGATTCTGGCCACAGGGCGGTCCCCGTAGAGTTTCAGCCTCCTGCCGGCGCTGGCCTGCGGGCTCCTGGCCGAACCATGGCAGACCTGCCGTTCACCCTCGATCAGCTGCGCATCCTGCGGGCCATCGCCTCGGAGGGCAGCTTCAAGAAGGCGGCCGACAGCCTCTACGTCACCCAGCCGGCGGTGAGCCTGCAGATCCAGAACCTGGAGAAGCAGCTGAGCGTGTCGCTGTTCGACCGCGGCGGCCGCAAGGCCCAGCTCACCGAGGCCGGCCACCTGCTGCTCAGCTACTGCGACCGCATCCTCAGCCAGTGCCAGGAGGCCTGCCGCGCCCTCGACGACCTCCACAACCTCAAGGGCGGATCGCTGGTGGTGGGCGCCAGCCAGACCACCGGCACCTACCTGATGCCGCGCATGATCGGGCTGTTCCGCCAGAAGTACCCCGATGTGGCGGTGCAGCTGCAGGTGCACAGCACCCGCCGCACGGGCTGGAGCGTGGCCAACGGCCAGATCGATCTGGCGATCATCGGCGGCGAGCTGCCCAGCGAGCTCAACGAGCTGCTGCAGGTGGTGCCCTACGCCGTGGATGAACTGGCCCTGGTGCTGCCCGTCAAGCACCCCCTGGCGCGGCTGCCGGAGCTCACCAAGGAAGACCTCTACCGGCTCGGCTTCGTCTGCCTCGACGCCCAGTCCACCACGCGCAAGATGGTCGACCAGCTGCTGGCCCGCTCCGGTCTGGAGGTGTCGCGGCTGAAGATCGAGATGGAGCTCAACTCCTTCGAGGCGATCAAGAACGCCGTGCAGTCGGGCCTGGGGGCCGCCTTCCTGCCGGTGGTGTCGATCGAGCGTGAACTGGCCGCCGGCACGCTGCACCGCCCCCAGGTGGCCGACCTGATGGTGCGCCGCCAGCTCAAGCTGATCACCCACCCGGCCCGCTACTGCTCCCGCGCCGCCGACGCCTTCCGCCGCGAGGTGCTGCCGGTGTTCGCCAGCGCCGACAGCCCCCTGCGGCGCAACGGCCAGCAGGTTGCCTCTGCTCCGGCGGTGGCCCCTGCCGCTGAGGCCGCCGCCGGGGCTGCCGGCGTCTGAGCTAGCTGATCGCCAATCAGAACTGGTTGGCTTCCGGCGTCACCCCGACGCTGTCGTCAGCCGTGCCGCGGGTGATGAACTGGTTCTCGCGGATGTCCGTCTGATACACGCAGCGCACGATCGGCTGGTCCTTGATCGAGCCGATGTAGGCGAAGGTGTTCATGCGCTGCTTGCACTGGCGCATCTGCTCAGCGGTCACCGCTCCCTGCTGCTGCAGCACGCTCCAGTTCTCGCGGCGGATCACGCAGCCGGGCCGCAGCGCGGGCTGGGTCACGAAGCTGGAGCTGGGGTTCATGGTGGTGTAGATCTCCACATCCATCACGAAGGCGCTGGCGCCCCACTGCCGGCAGAACTCGGGATCGGGCACCGCCATGTCCAGCTGCTGGGAGCTGGCGATGTTGCCCTGGTTGCCCTGGGTGGTGCTGGAGAGGGCCGTGCCGATGCCGATGCCGAGCACCAGCACCCCGGCCAGCACGGCGATGGTGGCCATGTTGAACTGAGGCCCGCCGGGCGCAGCACCACCGCCACCGCCAGCGCCCCCGCCACCGGCAGGGCGGCGCGGCGGGCGTTCGCCCCGGGGAGGCGACTCAGCCGCGGAGTAGCGATCCGATCGATAGGGATCGGACCCGTAGCGATCGGAGCGGTAGCGATCCGACCCGTAGCGGTCGGATCCCCCGCGTCCGGTGTCGGAACGGGCTGGTTCAGGGCGGCTGCTGTAACGGGTCACAGGGTGTCCGGCGTGCGGGGCAGGCCCATGGAGTAGTTGAGCACCCGGCAATCCGGGTTGTAGCGCAGCTCCCCGGCCTGCAGCAGCTGGCGGATCTGCCCCTCCAGCTCCGAGCCGATCCGGCGCAGGGTGTAGTCGGTGAGCGGTTCGCCGGCGCGGGCCTCCACCAGCTCACGGAACCGCTGCTGCACCTTGGCCAGCACCGGCTCGTCCCAGAGGAATTCGTTGTCCGGATCCACATCCAGGGTGAGCTGGCCGAGGTCGGGCACCAGGTCGCCGTTCTCCACCCGGGCCGTGAACAGGCGCACGTGGCGGGTGGTGGACTTCAGCAGCGTGGCTGCGGGGCTGGACTCGGCCATGGCGGCTGGGGGGGGGGCTGGTGGCGGCTGGGGCTGGGGACGGCCTCGGGCTGGCGTCCAGGAACCGGACTCTAGGAACCCCGCCGATGGCGGAGGCTGCTGGCCTGGGCGCATGGTCCCGGTGCGCCACCTAGGGTTGCCCCTGGTTTTCAACCTTTGCTATGCGCGTCGCCATCGCCGGTGCCGGCCTGGCAGGCCTGGCCTGCGCCAAGTACCTCTGCGACGCCGGCCACACCCCGATCGTGGTGGAGGCCCGCGACGTGCTCGGCGGCAAGGTGGCGGCCTGGCAGGACGAGGACGGCGACTGGTACGAGACCGGTCTGCACATCTTCTTCGGTGCGTACCGCAACATGCGCCAGCTCTTCAGGGAGCTGGACATCGAGGACCGGCTCCAGTGGAAGAGCCACTCGATGATCTTCAACCAGAAGGAGACCCCCGGCACCTACAGCCGTTTCGACTTCCCCGACATCCCCGCCCCCTTCAACGGCGTGGCGGCGATCCTGGGCAACAACGACATGCTCAGCTGGCCGGAGAAGATCGCCTTCGGCCTGGGCCTGGTGCCGGCGATGCTGCGTGGCCAGCAGTACGTGGAGGAGTGCGACCACTACTCCTGGACCGAGTGGCTGCGGCTGCACAACATCCCCGAGCGGGTGAACGACGAGGTGTTCATCGCCATGGCCAAGGCGCTGAACTTCATCGATCCCGACGAGATCTCCAGCACCGTCGTGCTGACGGCCCTGAACCGCTTCCTGCAGGAGAGCGACGGTTCGAAGATGGCCTTCCTCGACGGCAACCCGCCCCAGCGGCTGTGCCAGCCGATCGTCGATTACGTCACGGCGCGCGGCGGTGAGGTGCATCTCGATTCGCCCCTGCGGGAGATCGAGCTCAGGGCCGACGGCACCGTGAGCGGCTTCCGCATCGGCGGCATCAAGGGCCAGCAGGGCTACACCCTCAGCGCCGATGCCTATGTGAGTGCCCTGCCGGTGGATCCCTTCAAGCTGCTGCTGCCCGAGCCCTGGAAGGGGCTCTCCTATTTCCGGAAGCTGGAAGGCCTCAACGGCGTGCCGGTGATCAACATCCACCTCTGGTTCGACCGCAAGCTCACCGACATCGACCATCTGCTTTTCAGCCGCAGTCCGCTGCTGAGCGTGTATGCCGACATGAGCAACACCTGCCGCGAGTATGCAGACCCCGAGCGCTCGATGCTGGAGCTGGTGTTCGCCCCGGCCAAGGACTGGATCGGGCGCTCCGACGACGAGATCGTGGCCGCGACCCTCGAGGAGCTCCAGCGCCTCTTCCCCCAGCACTTCACCGGGGAGGATCAGGCCCGGCTGCGCAAGGCGATCGTGGTGAAGACGCCGCTGTCGGTCTACAAGACGGTGCCGGGCTGCCAGCGGCTGCGCCCCGATCAGACCTCGCCGATCGCCAACTTCTTCCTCGCCGGCGACTACACCATGCAGCGCTACCTGGCCTCGATGGAGGGGGCGGTGCTGAGCGGCAAGCAGTGTGCCCAGGCCATCGAGGCCGCTCTCGCCGAGGGCCGGCTCACCCCAGGTGGCGCGAGCGAGGCTGCCGCCTCCCTGGCCTCGGTTTGAGCGGCGGCGGCATGGTGCTGGCCGATCGCGCCATCGGACGTCTGCCCCTGCCCACGCTGGCGGAGGCCTTCGAGGCCTGCCGGCGGGAAACGGCCGAGTGGGCCAAGACCTTCTATCTCGGCACCCTGCTGATGCCGCCGGCCAAGCGCCGGGCCATCTGGGCGATCTACGTCTGGTGCCGCCGCACCGACGAGCTGATGGACAGCCCCGAGGCCCAGCAGCGCTCCACGGCTGAACTGGCCGCCAGGCTGGATGCCTGGGAGCAGCGCACCCGGGCCCTGTTCCACGGTGAGGTGCGCGACGGTCTGGACCTGGTGATGCGCGACACGATCGAGCGCTTCCCCCAGCCCCTGCAGCCCTATCTGGACATGATCGAGGGCATGCGCATGGACCTCACCACCACCCGCTACGCCAGCTTCGAGCAGCTGCGGCTCTACTGCTACCGGGTGGCGGGCACGGTGGGCCTGATGACCCAGGAGGTGATGGGCCTCGATTCCGCCTACACCAGCGCCCCCTGGAGCGACCCGCCGGACACCTCGGAGGCGGCGGTGGCGCTCGGCATCGCCAACCAGCTCACCAACATCCTGCGGGATGTGGGCGAAGATCGCGGCCGCGGCCGCATCTATCTCCCCCAGGACGAGCTGCAACGCTTCGGCTACAGCGAAGAGCAGCTGCTGGCCGGTGTGATCAACGACCAGTGGCGGGCGCTGATGCGCTTCCAGCTGCAGCGGGCCCGCGAGTGGTTCACCCGCTCCGAGATGGGCGTGCGCTGGCTGGCCCCCGATGCCCGCTGGCCCGTGTGGGCCTCCCTGCGGCTGTACCGCGGCATCCTCGATGTGATCGAGCGGCACGACTACGACGTGTTCAACCGTCGGGCCTACGTGCCCCGGCGCGGCAAGCTGCTCGACCTGCCCTTCTCCTTCCTGATCGCCCAGGCCCGCTGACCGTTCAGATCGCTCCGGCCTCCTCGCCGATCCAGCGGAGCAGGAGCGGATTCACCAGCTCCGGTGCCTCGTCGTGGGGACAGTGCCCCACGCCCGGGAGCACCACCAGCTCCTGGATGCAGGCGTAGCGCGAGGCCCAGGCCCGGGCCTGGGCCGGGTCTTCCCAGGGATCGGCCTCCCCCCAGATCAGGCGCACCGGGATCAGGGGCTCACCCGCTGCGGCCGGCTGGCTCAGCTCGGCCAGGAGTTCAGGGGCCAGGTGGTCGTTGAACAGGTTCACGAACCCCCGGAAACTCTCCAGGGCGCCGGGGTCGGTGCTGGGACGGACGAGCAGGTCGACGAGTTCGTCGTCCACGTGGCTCCCGCTGGGGTAGGCCCGTGCCAGCACGCGGCGGATCGCGGCCGGCTGCGCCAGCAGCCGGAACAGGGGCCCGATCAGGGCCCGCTGCCGCACCAGGCTCTTGAGCAGGGGCCGCACCGGCCGCTGCCAGGCCGGCAACTCCCCCAGCCGCTTGTCATCGAGGGCGCGCTGGGCACAGTCGATCAGCACCACCTGATGGGGTGCCGAGCCCCGGCTGCGCAGCAGCAGGGCGGCGGTGAGGGCCACCATGCCGCCGATGGAGTTGCCCACCAGATGCAGGCGGACCGGCTGCGTGCCGACCTGCAGGAGTTCCGTGGCGGCATCGGCCACCTGCCGGGCCCAGAGGTCGAAGCAGTAACGCACAGCGCCCGGCTGAGCGGGTTCGTCAGCCAGCCGCGAGCGGGGCTTGGCGCTGGCCCCGAAACCCAGCAGGTCGATGGCGAGCACGTCGGCCCTGGCCGCCAGGGCTGGCAGGGAATGGCGCCAGTGGCCCGAGGACGCCCCGAACCCGTGGATCAGCAGAACCTTGTCCGGGGTTGCCGGATCACCGGTGCGGCGCAGGCCGACGGCGTGGCCCTGCCACGACCAGTGCAGGGAAGGGGCCTGGGTCAGGGAATCAGACGGCAGCCTTCTGGCTGTCGAGGAGCTGCTTCAGCTTGGCGAGTTCACCGGCCCAGCGGGGATCGGGGGCCTGGCTGTCCACCTGATCGGCATGCACCACCTTGTTCACCGCCTGGCGCAGCGGGGCGGTCTGGCCGCGGCGGTCGCCGCTGCCCGCCGTGCGGCTGTCACGCCGTTCGGAGATCTCGATGCGCAGGCTGTTGCCGCCGAACTCCTTGCCGTTGAGCTGGGCGATCACGGCTTCCGCCAGCTTCTGATCGTCGACGTTGGCGAAGCCGAAGCCCCGGCAGGTGCCGGTCTCGCGGTCGTTCACCGCCTTGAAGCGCACCCCCTCACCCACAGCGCTGAACAGAGCCTCAAGCTCCTTGGCATCAAAGGACTGCGGCAGGTTGCCGACATAGAGACGAACGCTCATGGATGGGACTCGGAAAAGGGGGAAAACTTCAGCGGGCGAGGACAGGACCCTCTCACCTCACGCCTTCGCACCATGCAGTTAACCACGGCGCTCCCCCCTGGGCCTCACCCCCGGCGTTCGTCCAGCCAGCGCCGGGCGGCCGCAAGTGTGGCCTCGGCATCGGCAGCGCCCAGCCGCCCGAAGGCCCGCTCGCGGGTGAGGTGCCTCAGCAGAGCGCCCAGCTCAGGGCCGGCGGGCAGGTTCAGGGCCAGCCGCAACCGGTCGCCATCCAAGGGTGGGCGGGGGTGGAACAGGGGATCCTCGCCGTCCCGCCAGCGGGCCAGGGCGCCGCTGGTTCCCGCAGCCGGCAGGGCGAGCAGCAGCGCCGGCAGCGTCGCCTCCAGATCGCGGTGCAGCTCCAGACGCTCGGTTTCGGGCAGGGCGTCGAGCTCCTGGCCGGCCGGAGCGGCCAGATCGTGCAGACGCTGCCACCAGCGGCGCAGGCCCTCGCACTGCCGCTGCAGCCTGCGGCTGCCGCGCAGGGCCGCCACGGCCGCGGCTGGCAGCAGTGCCGCCAGCCGGGCCAGCGGCAGGGCCACCTCCCCCTCCACCGCGCTCAGGCCGAGCCGCTCCGGGGCTTCGCGATCGAGCAGGGCCAGCCGGCCCGCCGCCTCCCGATCGGCGCCCCAGGGGTTGAGCAGACCCAGCTCCAGGGCCTGGGCCAGACCCCGCTGCCCCTCCCCGGCGGCGGCCAGGCGCTGCAGTTCGCTCAGCACCCGCTCGCCCGCCACCGTGCCCAGCAGGGCGGCGTGGGCGCCGATCCAGGCCCGGGTGCCGGTTTCCAGCTCCAGCTCCAGCTCCCAGCGCAGCCGGATGCCGCGCAGCAGGCGCAGCGGATCGTCGAGCAGATTGCCCTCCGACACCGCCACCAGCTGGCCGCGCCGCAGGGCCGCCAGGCCGCCGGTGGGATCGAGCAGGCGGCTGCCCGCCGCCAGCGGCAGGGCGATGGCATTGGCGCTGAAGTCACGCCGGCCCAGGTCGTCGCTGAGCGCCTGCCCCTCCTGGCGGGCCAGGTCGATCGTCCAGCCGCCCACCACCACCCGGGCGATGTCGCGCCCGGCATCGAGCACCACGCAGGTGCCGCCCAGTTGGTCGGCCAGGCGCCGGCCGAGGGTGACGGCGCCGGCCGGCACCACCAGGTCCAGATCCGGATGCTCGGCCAGACGGCCGAGCAGGGCATCGCGCACGGCGCCCCCCACCAGGGCCGTGCCCTGCGGCAGCGCGCCGGGGGGGATCGGCCACGCCTGGGGCCGCAGGCGCTGCCAGAGCCGGCGCTCCAGCTCGCCCGCGCTGCCCTCCGGCGGCAAAATGGCATCCAGGGGGGACCGGGCCGGCATGTGCATCTGTGTGGATTGCCGTTGGGTCGACCGCTGTCAGGCCTATCACGCGGTCGAGCGTCAACATGGCGTCGAGCACCTCAGTTCCCGGCCTGATTTCCGGCCCCGGGAACCCCGCATCCACGTGCAGGTGATCGACCTGCCTGACGGGGGCGCGGGTGTGGAGTGGGACGTGCGCGGCTGCGGCAGCTTCCTGGCCGAGCCGGGGCGCTGGCAGCGCCTGCGGCCCGGAGCGCTCCTGCCCTCATGACGGGTTCCTGCCGCTGGCTGCTGGCACTGCACAGCTCCACCGCCGAGCTGGGTGTGGGCCTGCGCTGCCTCGAGGGCTCCCGGCCCGACCGGATCGCCACCTTCCCCCTGGGCCGGGCCCTCTCCAACCGGCTGCTGAGCTGTGTGGAGGAGGTGCTGCCGGCCGAGGACTGGCCGGCGCTCGGCCGGCTGGCGGTGGCCACCGGCCCGGGCGGGTTCACCGGCACCCGGCTCACCGTGGTGCTCGCCCGCACCCTGGCCCAGCAGCTCAGCCTGCCGCTGGATGGCGTGAGCAGCTTTCTGCTGGTGGCCCGCCGTCTGGCACTTTCCGCTCCCACCTGGCTGGTGCAGGAGCTGCCCCGCCGCGGGCTGGTGGCGGGGCTCTACGGACCCGCTGACGGCGGCGACGGCATGGTGGAGCTTCGCCAGCCCCGTCTCCACGCCGACGCCGCGGCCCTGGCCGCCCTCGACCCGGCTCCCCAGCGCCCGGCCGCCGTGGCCGTGGCCGAGGACGTGGCTGAGCTGCTGGCGCTGGCGCACCAGGCCCACCGTGCCGGACGCGAGGCCCCGTGGCAGCCGGTGCTGCCGGCCTATCCCACCGCGCCGGTGGGCGTGTGATGCAGGCCGTTCCACCCGCTGCTCCCGATCCCCGCCGCCGCCGGCCCCTGCCCCCGCGCCGGCGCCCCCCGCCACCGGTGCCCACGCGTCCCCGGCGCGCTCGCCCGCCGCTTCCGGCGCGCCGAAGCCGGCTGCCCTGGCGCGGCTCCCTGCTGCTGCTCCTGGCCGGCGCCCTGGTGTGGCTGTCGCGGGGCTGGTGGTGGCCGACACCCCCGCCTCCCCAGGTGATCCTGGTGCTCGGGGGGGATCTGGAGCGGGAGCGCCATGCCGCCGCGATCGCCGGTGAGCGCGGCCTGCCGGTGGTGGTGAGCGGCGGCAGCAATCCGGAGTACGCCCACTGGCTGTTCGAGCAGCGCCAGGGCCTGCCGAGCCATCAGGTGACCCTCGACTACCGCGCCACCGACACGCTCACGAACTTCACCTCCCTGGTGGACGATCTGCGCCAGGCCCGCGTGCGCCATGCCCTGCTGGTCACCAGCAGCGACCACATGGACCGCGCCCTGCTGGTGGGCCGCATCGTGGCCGGCAGCCGCGGCATCCATCTCACCCCGGAGCCGGTGGACTGCGGCGACCAGTGCCTGCCGGAGCGGCGGCGGAAGGTGTGGGGCGACGGCCTGCGGGCGGCGCTGTGGGTGGTCAGCGGCCGGGATCTGCGCCACTGGGCGGCAGAGCGTCTGGCACCCGGGCGCTGGACAGAGCGCGTGCGCCGATCGGCCCCTGGTCCAGCAGAGCGTTGATCTGCCGCTGACAGGCGGCGGTGCAGGCGTCGAGATCGGCCCGCCGCCGGGAGGGCGGCGGGCCGATCAGGGTGCCGATGCGCACATGCACCGGCACCAGCCGCGGCCAGCGCTGGCCGCGGCCCAGGGCGCGGTGGCTGTTGAGGATGGCCACCGGCAGCAGCGGGGCGCCGCTGCGCGCGGCCAGCAGGGCGGCGCCGGGCTGGGGCCGGTTCACGCGGCCATCCCTCTGCCGGCTGCCGTCGATGAACACGCCCACGGCCCAGCCCGCCAGCAGCCGGTCGCCGGCCGTGCGGATGGCCTCGCGGTCGCTGCCCCCCCGGGTGACGGGATAGGCGCCGCAGGCGCGGATGATCGGCCCCAGAAGGGGCACCCGGAACAGCTCGGCCTTGGCCATGTAGGCCACGGGCCGGCCCACCGCATGGCCCAGCAGGGGTGGGTCGAGGTGGGAGCCGTGATTCGCCACCACCACCACCGGACCCTCCCAGGGCACATGGTCCCGGCCGCTGACCCGTCCCCGCAGCAGCTGGAACACCGGGAACACGAGCAGGTAGCGCACCAGCCGGAAGGCCAGGTTGGGCCTGGGACTGAAGACCAGCGCCTGCTGCTCGGCCGCGATGGGCCGCAGGCTGCCGCCGTTCATGCGCCCAGGTCGGCGGCGGTGGCGATGCCCGCGGTGCCGATCTCAGCGCCGCTGCGCTTGATCAGGCCGCTGAGCACCGTGCCGGGGCCGATCTCCACGGCGGTGTCGATTCCCGCAGCCGCCAGCGCCTCCATGGTTTCGCGCCAGCGCACGCCGCTGGTCATCTGGCGCACCAGACGATCCTTCAGGGCCGCGCCGCTGGTCTCCGGGGTGGGGTCGGTGTTGCTCAGCACCGGCACGCTGGCGTCGGCGAAGGGGATCGCCTCCAGCTCCGCGGCGAAGGCCGCGGCGGCCCCGGCCATGAACGGGGAGTGGAACGCCCCGCTCACCGCCAGGGGCACGGCCCGCTTGCAGCGCAGTTCGCCGCTCACCCGCGCCACGGAGTCGGGGGTGCCGGAGAGCACCACCTGGGCGCTGCTGTTGTCGTTGGCGATCACCACCCCGTCGCTGGCGGCCACCAGGCTCTCCAGCTCGGTGCGATCGAAGCCCATCACCGCCGTCATGGCACCGCCGCCGGCCTCCGCCATCAGCTCACTGCGGCGCCGCACCAGGGCCAGGCCGGTGTCGGCGTCGAAGACCCCCGCGGCGTAGAGGGCCACCAGCTCCCCGAGGCTGTGGCCGGCCACCAGGTCGGGGCGCCGGCCCTGGCCGTGCAGGGCATCCACCAGCAGGCTCTCCACCACGAACAGGGCCGGCTGGGTGTTGCGGGTGTCGTTGAGATCGGCCGGCGCGTCACTGCCGCCGTTTCCCTCGCCATCGCCGCTCCCGTCGCCGCTGCAGATGGCCAGCAGATCGCGGCCGAGCAGGGCCGACGCCCGGGCGAAGCGTTCACGTGCTCCCGGCAGTTCGATCACGCCATCGGCCATGCCCACCTTCTGGGACCCCTGGCCAGGAAACACCCAGGCAATCGCCATGCCGTCACTGCCGCTCCGATCGGCCAGGAGGTTAGGCCTCAGCCCGGAGGGCCCTGCCAGCGCAGCAGGGCGGCGCCCCAGCTCAGGCCCGCCCCGAAGCCGCTGCTGGCGAGCAGGTGGCCGGACAGCACGCGCCCGTCCCGGACCGCTTCGTCCAGCATCAGCGGGATCGTGGCGGCCGAGGTGTTGCCGTAGTGGGCGAGGTTGCTCAGCACCCGCTCAGCGGGCACCGCGAAACGCTCGGCCACGGCGTCGAGAATGCGCTGGTTGGCCTGGTGCAGCAGCAGCCAGTCGAGCTGGGCGGGCGCGACGCCCGTGCTCTCCAGCAGTTCCTGCAGGATCGCCGGCACCTCGCGGACGGCGAACTTGTACACCTCCTGGCCGTTCATGTGGATGGGGGCGAACCCGCCCTTCTGGGTGGACAGCTCCCCCAGCAGGGCCGCGCGGCTGTCGGTCTGGGCGAGGGTGAGGCAGGCGTTGCGGCTGCCGTCGGAGCGCATGCGAAAACCCAGCAGGCCGGTGTCGGCCGCGGCGCAGGCCTCCACCGCCACGGCGGCGGCCCCATCCCCGAACAGCACGCAGGTGCGCCGGTCGTCCCAGTCCACCCAGCGGCTGAGCTGATCGGCGCCGATCACCACGGCCCGCCGCACGGCTCCGCTGGCGATGTACTGGCCGGCGGTGACCAGGGCGAACAGGAAGCCGCTGCAGGCGGCGGTGAGATCGAAGGCCACCGCGCCCGTGGCCCCCAGGGCCGCCTGCACGCGGGGCGCGGTGCCGAAGAGATCGTCGGGGCTGGAGGTGGCCAGCAGGATCAGGTCCACGTCCTCGGGGCGCCAGCCGGCATGCTCCAGGGCGCGGCGGGCGGCCTGGCTGGCGAGCACCGTGAGCGGTTCATCGGGGCCGCAGACCCGGCGGGCGCCGATGCCGGTGCGGGAGCGGATCCAGGCGTCGCTGGTGTCGACCCGGCGGCTGAGCTCCTCGTTGCTGATGCTCACCGCCGGCAGGGCGCTGCCGCAGCCCACCAGGGCCATGCCGGCAGCGGGGTTGGTGCCGGCCCCAGCCATGGGGCCTGTGAGGCTGAGGGACACGCCGTTGGGCACGCAGCTGGCCCGGAATCGGCCTCAGTCAACCACAGGCGATCACGCCGGCCGCGGCGCTGCTCTGGCCGCTGAGGGCATGCAGGTCGTCCATCACGTGGTGGTTGGCGGCGGAGTGGGCCAGCCGCAGCGCACTGAGCACGGAGAGCGCCTTGCTGCTGCCGTGGCCGATCACGCAGACGCCGTCCACACCGAGCAGCAGGGCACCGCCGTGCTCGGCATGGTCAAGCCGCTTCTTGATGCGGCGCAGGTTGTTGATCAGGAAGGCGGAGCCCACCTTGCCCCGCCGGCCGCGGGGGAGCTCCACCTTGATCACGTCGAGCAGCACGCTGCCCACGCTCTCCAGGAACTTGAGCAGCACGTTGCCGGTGTAGCCGTCACACACCACCACGTCGAAGTCGCCGGAGAGGATGTCGCGCCCCTCGCAGTTGCCGGCGAACAGGAAGCGCCGTTCGGCGGCCAGCAGCGGATAGGTGCGCTGGCAGAGGTCGTTGCCCTTGCACTCCTCCTCGCCGATGTTCACCAGGCCGATGCGGGGCCGGGCCACCTGCAGCACATCGCGGCAGTAGATGTTCCCCAGCAGGGCGAACTGGTGCAGCCACTCGGGCTTGCAGTCCATGTTGGCGCCCACATCCAGCACCAGCACCTGCTGTTCGGGGTCGCGGGTGGGGAACAGGGCGCCGATGGCGGGGCGGTCGATGCCCTTGAGCCGGCCCAGCCGGAAGATCGCCGAGGCCATCACCGCCCCTGAGTTGCCGGCGGAGTACACGGCGGTGGCCTGGCCCTGCTTCACCAGGTCCATGGCCAGGTTGATGCTGGCGTCGCGCTTGCGCCGCACCACGGTCGCCTCCTCGTCCATCCCCACGGAGGGGCCACTGGGCACCAGCTGGATCCAGCCGCGGGCGAGGGCGTGATCGAGCTGCTCCTGCAGCGCCAGTTCCGCCACGGCGGCCCGCAGCAGGTCGGGCTCCGCCACGAAGCGCACCCGCAGCGGCAGACGCTCAACCGCCTGCAGGCAGCCTTCCAGGATCGGACCGGGCGCATGGTCGCCGCCCATGCCGTCCACGGCCACCCAGAGGCGGTCGGCCTCGTTGATCGGGGCGTTCTCGTCGGGCCCGCCCAGACCCCGCTGCAGGCGCCGCAGGGGGTCGAACACCAGCGGCTGCAGCACGGTGTGGGCGGCGCTGGTGGCCGCGCCGGCCACCGAGCCGGCTCCGGACACCGCCGCGCCGGCGACGGAGCCGGCGACGCTGCCCGCGGTGGTCGCCGCGGAGGTGGCCGTGCCCACCAGGGTGGTGACGGCGGCGTTGCGGCGGTACCAGATCACCAGCCGCCGGATCGTGCGGTGAGGCTTGGCGCGCCTGTCAGGCTCCTTCGGAGGCAACGGGGTCAACGATGCGTTGGAACAGATAGCCGGTGCCCCGGGCCGTGAGGATCAGCTCGGGATTGGCCGGATCATCCTCCAGTTTGGAGCGCAGCCGGGAGATGTGGACATCCACCACTCGCGTGTCCACGTGACGTTCCGGGGTGTAGCCCCACACCTCCTTGAGGATCTCGCCGCGGCTGAAGGGCTCGCCGCTGCGGCTCACCAGCAGCTCCAGCAGGCTGAACTCCATGCCGGTGAGCCGGATGCGCTCGTCGCCGCGGTACACCTGGCGCTTGTTGGTGTCGATGCGCAGGTCGCCGATGCTGATCACCCCCGAGTTGGGGATGCCGGCTCCGCTCTCCTTCTCCACCCGCCGCAGCACGCAGCGGATGCGCGCCTCCAGTTCCTTGGGGCTGAAGGGCTTCACCACGTAGTCGTCGGCGCCCAGTTCCAGGCCGGTGATGCGGTCGGCCACGTCGCCCAGGGCGGTGAGCATCACGATCGGCACATCCGATTCCTTGCGCAGCTCCTGGCAGACGCCGTAGCCGTCGAGCTTGGGCATCATCACGTCGAGCACCACCAGGTCGGGGTGGCTGCTGCGGAACACCTCCAGGGCCTCCTGGCCGTCGCTGGCGGTCACCACCTGGTAGCCGATCATCGAAAGCCGGGTCTCGAGGATCCGGCGGATGCTGGCCTCGTCATCGACGACCAGGATCGTCTCCTTCTCTTTGCTGGGGCTCGGGGTCGAGACCGTCATGCCGCCGCAGGCGCTACATCAGACGGCCTCTACTGAAAAGGTCGGAGGGCGCAGGATTCATGCAACGCCACCTTTCTTCATAGTCGTCAGCCGCCGGCCCCATCCGCCCGCCTTCCCGCCGCCAGTCCCTGCCGCCGTCAGTCCTTGGCCAAGCCCGTCACCGTCTACGTCTGCAGTGCCTGCGGCGCCCAGACCCGCCAGTTCTTCGGCCGCTGCAGCAGCTGCGGCAGCTGGAACACCCTGGTGGAGCAGCTGCGGGCGGCGCCGGCCGCCGACGCCCGCCGGCGCCGGCCGGTGAGTCCGGAGTCGGGCTGCGCCCCGAGGGCCCGCCGCTCCGAGCCGATTCAGGCGGTGGGCGAGCGGCCGCTGCAGCGGCTGGCCAGCGGCTACGGCGAACTGGACCGGGTGCTGGGCGGGGGACTGGTGCCCGGCTCGCTGGTGCTGCTGGGCGGCGACCCCGGCATCGGCAAGAGCACCCTGCTGCTGCAGAGCGCCCGCGCCATGGCCGGCCGGGCCTCCGTGCTCTACGTGAGCGCCGAGGAGTCGGCCCAGCAGGTGAAGCTGCGCTGGCGGCGCCTGGCGCGCATGGAGGAGGCTGAAGGCGCGCCTGCGGGGGGAGCGGCAGGGGGCCTGGAGGCGGGGGGCGCCGACTTCCAGCTGCTGGCCGAAACCGACCTGGAGCTGGTGCTGCAGGAGCTCGAGGCCCTGCGGCCGGCGGTGGCGATCATCGACAGCATCCAGGCCCTGCACGACGCCGAGCTGGCCAGCGCCCCGGGCTCGGTGGCCCAGGTGCGCGAGTGCGCCGCCGCCCTGGCCCGCATCGCCAAGCGCCAGGACACGGCCCTGCTGCTGGTGGGCCACGTCACCAAGGAGGGGATGCTGGCCGGCCCCAAGGTGCTCGAGCACCTGGTGGACGCGGTGCTCACCTTCGAGGGCGACCGCTTCGCCAGCCATCGCCTGCTGCGGGCCGTGAAGAACCGCTTCGGCGCCACCCACGAGCTGGGGGTGTTCGAGATGCGCGACCGGGGCCTGGCGGAGGTGAGCAACCCCAGCGAGCTGTTCCTGGGCGGCAGCGAGCCCAGCAGCGGCACCGCCACGATCGTGGCCTGCGAGGGCACCCGGCCCCTGGTGGTGGAGCTGCAGGCCCTGGTGAGCACCACCAGCTACGCCAGCCCGCGCCGCAGTGCCACCGGCATCGCCGTGAACCGCCTGCACCAGATCCTGGCGGTGCTGGAGAAGCACCTGGGTCTGCCGCTCTCGCGCTTCGACTGCTATCTGGCGGTGGCCGGCGGCCTGGAGGTGGAGGAGCCGGCGGCGGATCTGGGGGTGGCCGCGGCGGTGGTGGCCAGCTACCGGGATCTCACCCTGCCCCCCGGCACGGTGCTGGTGGGGGAACTTGGCCTGGGCGGCCAGCTGCGGCCCGTGGGCCAGCTGGAGCTGCGCCTGCAGGAGGCGGCCCGGCTGGGCTTCACCCGGGCGGTGGTGCCCAGGGGCACGGGGCTGGCGAAGGCGGCTGGGGGGCTGGGCCTGCAGCTCCTCGAGGCCGGCACGGTGGCCGAGGCCCTGGTGGCGGCCCTGGGGGTGAACCCGGCCGACGACCGGGCCTGAGCAGCCCTCAGAAGTACACGTCCACGCTGCCGCGGCCGCTGGTCTTCAGCCAGTTCTGGGCCTCGATGTAGTTGTTGGGGGCCAGGCGGATGGCCTTGCTCCACAGGTCGGCGGCCTGGTCGTACTGGCGGTCGGCCTCGTCGGCGTCGCCCTGCTCCTCGGCGATCGAGCCCAGGTGGTGGTGGATCACCGCCATGTTGTTGAGGGCCTGGGGCATCTTGCTGTTGAGGTCCAGGGCCTGGCCGTAGTAGTCGAGGGCCCTGGCGTGCTCGCCGTTGGAGGCGAACACCAGGGCCATGTTGTAGAGGATGAAGGCCTTGTCGTTGGGGTCGTCCTCGAGCTTGAGGGCCTCCTCGTAGTTCTCCAGGGCCTCGGCGTACTCGCCGTCGGCCTGGGCGCTCATGCCGTCGCGGTAGTAGGCGAAGGCCTCCTTGGCGCGCCGGTTGGTGGGCAGCACCTTGAGGATCAGGTCGGCCATCACCGTGAAGCTCTTGTCGATGAAGTTGTCGTTGCGTTGGGAGCGGGGCACCGGCGGAAGTGGAGAGCTTCGAGCTGTGCAGTCTGGCCGATCTGCCTAGCGTGGGTTCCCTGCCTGGCTGATCGGCCCGATGTCCGTCTCGCCCGTCGCCCCATCGGCTGGGGTGTCCGACGCCCCGGGCGAGGCTGCCTCACCGCAGCACCCCCAGCAGCACCCCCAGCAGCACCCCCAGCAGCTGGAGCCCCTGCTGCTGGACATCGAAGGCATGAAGTGCGCCGGTTGCGTGCGGGCGGTGGAGCGCCGCCTGCTCGAGCAGCCTGGTGTGCGCCAGGCCAGCGTCAACCTGCTCACCCGCACCGCCTGGGTGGACATGGATCCGGGCCTGGCGGCGCTTGCCCCCGAGCAGCGCAGCCGGCCCCTGGAGCAGGCCCTGGCCGGCCTGGGCTTCACGGCCCGTCCCCGCGCCAGCGACAGCCAGCCCCTCAGTCGGGGTGAGCGCCGGCGCGAGCGCAGCTGGTGGCAGCTCTGGCGCCGCCTGGTGGTGGCCATGCTGCTGCTCACGGTGTCGGCCCTGGGGCACTTCGGCCTGGTGGCGCCCACCCTCTGGCGGGGGCCGGGGGGCCTGGTGCTCACGGCGGAGTGGTTTCACGCCCTGGTGGCCACCGCCGCCCTGCTGGGGCCCGGCCGGCCGATCCTGGTGAACGGCGTCCGCGTCGCCCTCGCCGGCATGCCCAGCATGGACACCCTGGTGGGCCTGGGGGTGGGCAGCGCCTACCTGGCCAGCCTGGTGGGTCTGCTCCGGCCGCAGTCGGGCTGGCCCTGCTTCTTCAACGAGCCGGTGATGCTGCTCGGTTTCGTGCTGCTCGGCCGCTTCCTGGAGGAGCGGGCCCGCTTCCGCACCGGCCGGGCCCTGGAGGATCTGGCCGGACTCCAGCCCGACACCGCCCTGCTGCTGGTGGGCGAGGGTCCGCCGCGGCAGGTGCGGGTCGGTGGTCTGCGCCCGGGCGACCGGGTGCGCCTCCTGCCGGGCGACCGGGTGCCGGTGGACGGGCGGGTGCTGGAGGGGGAATCGGCGCTGGACGTGTCGGCCCTCACCGGTGAGCCCCTGCCCCTGCAGGCCACCGCGGGCAGCGAGCTGGCCGCCGGCAGCCTCAACCTGGAGGCGCCGCTGGTGCTGGAGGTGCAGCGCAGCGGCAGCGACAGTGCCGTGGCCCGGATCATCCGTCTGGTGGAACAGGCCCAGAGCCGCAAGGCACCGATCCAGGGCCTCACCGACCGGGTGGCGGGACGGTTCACGCTGCTGGTGCTGGGCCTGGCGCTGGCCACCTTCCTGTTCTGGTGGCTGTGGGGCACCTCGCTCTGGCCCCAGGTGCTGCACCTGCAGCATCAGGGCAGCGGCCATGCCGGCCATGGCGTGTTCGGCGTGTCGGCCGACACGCCCTTCAGCCTGGCGCTGCAGCTGGCGATCGCCGTGCTGGTGGTGGCCTGTCCCTGCGCCCTGGGGCTGGCCACCCCCACCGTGATGACGGTGAGCTCAGGTCTGGCGGCCCGCTCCGGCCTGCTGTTCCGCGGCGGTGATGTGATCGAGATGGCCTCGCGGTTGCAGACGGTGCTCTTCGACAAGACCGGCACCCTCACCGTGGGCCGGCCGATGGTGACGGTGGTGGAGCCCGCGCCGGGGGCATCGGCCGAGCAGCTGCTGCAGGTGGCCGCCAGCCTCGAGGCCAGCACCCGCCACCCCCTGGCCCATGCCCTGCTCCAGGAGGTCACAGCCCGACGGCTCCCTCTGCTCGATGCCAACGACTGCCGCACCGAGGCCGGGGCCGGTGTGGCCGGCACGCTGGCCGGGCAGGTCTGCCGGGTGGGGCGGCTCAGCTGGGCGGCGGCCGACGCCGGCGCTCCCTGGCAGCAGCGCCAGGCGGCCCTGGAGGCCGGCGGCGCGTCGGTGCTGGCGGTTGCCCAGGCAGGGCGCCTGCTCGGCCTGGTGGCCGTGCAGGACGCGCCGCGCCCCGATGCGGAGGGTGTGCTGGCCCAGCTGCGCCAGCTGGGCTTCCGGCTGGGCCTGCTCAGCGGTGATCGCCACGAGCCCGTGCTGCAGCTGGCAACCGCGCTCGGGCTCAGGCCCGATGAGCTGGGCTGGGAGCTGCGGCCCGAGCAGAAGCTGGAGCGGATCGTGGCCGCCCGCTCGGCGGGGCCGGTGGCGATGGTGGGCGATGGCATCAACGACGCCCCGGCCCTGGCGGCGGCGGATCTGGGCATCGCCGTGGGCACCGGCACCCAGATCGCCCAGGACAGCGCCGAGCTGGTGGTGATGGGCGATCGTCTCGAGGGCATCGTGCTGGCCCTGCGCCTGGCCCGCCGCACCATGGCCAAGGTGCGTCAGAACCTGGTGTGGGCCTTCGGCTACAACCTGATCGTGCTGCCGATCGCCGCCGGTGTGCTGCTGCCGGGCTTCGGCGTGCTGCTCGATCCCCCGCTGGCGGCCCTGCTGATGGCCCTCAGCTCGATCACCGTCGTGCTCAATGCCCTGCTGCTGCAGGATGGCCGCGTGCGGGCTAGCGAACGGCGTGGCGCCTGAACCCAGACCGGGCCGGTTCGTGGTGCTCGAGGGCATCGACGGCTGCGGCAAGAGCACCCAGCTCGAGGCCCTCAGCCGCTGGCTGCCGGCCAGTGGTCTGCTGGCTCCCGGCGTCCGCGTGGTCTGCACCCGCGAGCCCGGCGGCACGCTCCTGGGCCAGGCTCTGCGCCAGCTGCTGCTCCATCCTCCGGCCGGGGCGGCTCCGCTCCCCAGCGCCGAGCTGCTGCTCTATGCCGCTGACCGGGCCCAGCACGTGGAGCAGGTGATCCGCCCGGCCCTGGCGGCGGGCCACTGGCTGCTGAGCGACCGCTTTAGCGGCTCCACCGCCGCCTACCAGGGCTACGGCCGCGGCCTCGACCTGGCCCTCATCACCCAGCTCGAGACGATCGCCACCGCCGGCCTGCAGCCCGATCTCACCCTCTGGCTGGATCTGCCCCTGGCCGAGAGCCGCCGCCGCCGCGGCGACCGGCCCGGCGATCGGATCGAAGCCGGTGGGGACGCGTTTCTGGAGGCGGTGAACCGTGGCTTCGCCGAACTGGCGCACCACCGGGGCTGGCGCCGGGTGGACGCCGCTGCGGCGCCGCAGCAGGTCACGGCGGCGTGCCAGGCCCTGATCAGCCGGCTCCGCGACGCCCCGTGACCGCCCTGTTCGCCGATCTGGTGGGCCAGGAGCAGGCCTGCGCCCTGCTGCTGGCGGCGCTGGAGCGCCGCCGGATCGCTCCCGCCTACCTGCTCGCCGGGCCGGAGGGGGTGGGCCGGCGTCTGGCGGCGTTGCGCTTTGTGGAGGGTGTGCTGGCCGGACCCCAGGGATCCCCGGGCCTGCGCCGGCGCCTGGCGGAGGGCAACCACCCCGACCTGCTCTGGGTGGAACCCACCTATCTGCACCGGGGTGAGCTGGTGCCTCTCTCCCGCAGCGAGGAGGCGGGGGTGAACCGGCGCAGCCCGCCCCAGCTGCGCCTGGAGCAGATCCGCGAGGCGTCGCGCTTCCTGGCCCGGCGGCCGGTGGAGGCGCCCGGCTGCGTGGTGGTGCTGGAGCAGGCCGAGGCCATGGCGGAGCCTGCCGCCAATGCCCTGCTCAAGACCCTCGAGGAGCCGGGCAGGGGGCTGCTGCTGCTGATTTCGGCGGCCCCCGAGCGCCTGCTCAGCACGATCCGTTCCCGCTGTCAGCTGATTCCCCTGCGGCGGCTGTCGCCCGCAGCCATGGCCGGCGTGCTGGCGGCCCTGCCCGACGCGATCGCCGATGGCGCCGGGGAGGCGGCGGCCGCCGATCCGCCCGAACTGCTGGAGCTGGCGGCCGGCTCACCGGGAGCCCTGCTGCACCATCGCCGCCAGTGGCGGGCGTTGCCGGAGCAGCTCCCGGGCCGCCTGCAGGAGCTCCCCGACAGCCCCGACCCGCTCACGGCCCTGGCCCTGGCCCGCGATCTCAGCGAGGCGCTGGATGGCGAGCAGCAGCTCTGGCTGCTGGACTGGTGGCAGCTCTGGCTCTGGCGCCGTGGGTCGGCGCCGGCGGTGCTGCGCAGGCTGGAGCGCCTGCGGGGCCAGCTGCGCGCCTACGTTCAGCCGCGGCTGGCCTGGGAGGTGGCGCTGCTGGAGCTGGGCACGGCGCTGGGCAGTTCCAGGCAGTAGCCGGCCCCGTACACCGTCTTGATGAAGCGCGGCTTGCGCGGGTCGGGTTCGAGCTTGGTGCGCAGGTGGCGCACATGCACTCGGATCGTCTCGATGTCGTCGTCGGGGTCGTAGCCCCACACCTCCTTGAGGATCAGCGCCGGCGACACGGTCTGGCCGTGGCGCTGCAGTAGGCAGTGCAGCAGCTCGAACTCCAGGTGGGTGAGGCGCACCGGCGCGTCGAACCAGATGGCCTCGAAGCGCTCCGGCACCAGGGTGAGGGGCCCGTAGCTGAGGATCTCGGCGTGCTTGGTGGAGAGCGGCGCATGGTCGCTGCGGCGCAGCAGCGCCTTCACGCGCACGGTGAGCTCCTCGAGGTCGAAGGGCTTGGTGAGGTAGTCGTCGGCACCGGAGTTGAAGCCGCTCACCTTGTCCTTGGTGTCACCCAGGGCGGTGAGCATCAGGATCGGGATGCGCGCCGTGCGCTGGTCGCGCCGCAGGCGCTGGCAGAGCGTGAGCCCGTCCACCTTCGGCAGCATCAGATCCAGCAGGATCAGGTCGGGCACGTACTGCAGCGCCAGGGCCTGGCCGCGGATGCCGTCGTCGGCCTTCTGCACGTCGAAGCCGCTGTGCTCCAGGTGGCCGGCCACCAGGTCGCGCATGTCGCCGTCGTCCTCGATGAGCAGGATGCAGGGCTTCATGGCTGCTGACAGGGTGCTGGAAGGGACGTCACGCTGACGACGCCATTGTTGATGGTGTCGGCGATCACAGCACCGACGGCCCCCGGCAGCGGGCACTTCTTCAGGTTGTCTTCCGATTGCGCGGCCGAGCTGGCCACCTGGAAGCCTGAACTGGGTGGCCTGAAAACTCCCCGGGCGGGATTCGAACCTGCGACCAATCGGTTAACAGCCGACCGCTCTACCGCTGAGCTACCGAGGAATGACATCCCTGGGGCGAAACCGCCTGGGATCTCCGGTCAGCGCCTGCGGCGCCGACGGTCTCAGACCATACCGGTCAGGCGCCCCCCTCAGCAAGCGTCCCCGCTCAGGCGGCCAGCCGCCGGGCCAGGGCCGCCCCGGACTGCCAGGGCCCCAGGCGTCCGTCCCGCATCAGCGCCGCCCCGTCGCAACGGGCCAGTTCCTCGAGCCGGTGGGTGATCCAGAGGGCCGTGAGCGGCTGTTCGGCCCGGCTGGTGAGCCGGCGGATCAGCGCCAGCACCTCCTGCTGGCTGGTGGGGTCCAGCAGGGCCGTGGGTTCGTCGAGCAGCAGCAGACCGGCCTCGCTGGCCAGGGCGGCGGCGATGGCCAGGCGCTGCTTCTGGCCACCGCTGAGGGCATGGATGGGCCGGTCCGCCAGGCCCGCCAGGCCCACCTGCTCCAGGGCCCTGTCCATGCGCAGCTCTCGCTCGCCGCGCCCGAGCGAGGCGTCGATGGCCAGCAGCAGCTCACTGCCGCAGCTGGGGAGCAGCAGCTGGTGGTCGGGGTTCTGGAACACCAGGGCGGAGCGCACCCGCGCGCGGATCCGGCCCTGCTGCAGCGGCAGCAGGCCGGCGATCAGGCGCAGCAGCGTGCTCTTGCCGCTGCCGTTGCTGCCCACCAGCATCCAGAGGCCGCTGTCGGGCAGCTGCAGGTTGCACGCCTGCAGGGCGGGCTGATCCCGACCCGGCCAGGTGTAGCCGATGTCCTCGGCCTCCAGGGCTGGGGCCGGCGCCGCGCTGGGACTGGATGGGGGCAAGGGACCGCTGCGGGAGTGGGCCGGCTCAGCTGTCGAAGCTGAAGCCAGGCCGCTTGCCGCCCGTGCCGGTGGCCGACTTCTCGTACACCTGCACGGCCACCACCTCGCTGCTCAGGAGGCTCACTTTCTTCTCGGGTTCCTTCTCGCAGCTGAGCTCCAGCACCCGCGGACTGCCGCTCTCGAGGGCTGACCGCACGCTGGCGTAGAGGGCCTGGGCATCGGCGAGCTCCTTGCGCTGCACCGCGATCGGCAGGGGGCTGAGCTTGATCGACAGCTCGACGACGTACATCCGCTGGTGGGGGAGACCGCCGCCACTCTGGCGAACGGGATCGCCGTCGCGGCGGCCGTTAGGTGGTTGTACTCAACGCCGGGACCGTCCGGCGCGGTTCGGCTCTCCGCCCCATAGGATTTCAGGTGTAACGCTTCATGAAGCCCCACTCATGACGATCGCAGTAGGGCGCGCGCCGGCGGGCCGGGGATGGTTTGACGTCCTCGACGACTGGCTCAAGCGCGACCGTTTCGTTTTCGTGGGGTGGTCCGGTCTGCTCCTGTTCCC
>NZ_JAGQCJ010000010.1 GCF_024346135.1 Cyanobium sp. CH-040
GGCCGGTTGCCGGCCTGGCAGCCGGCCGCCATGGCCTCTGCGAAGGCCAGGTCGGCCGGCTCGTGCACCACCACCTTGAGTTCGTGGCAGGCGGCCAGGAGCTCGGGCCGTGGCGGGCGGTGGCGCTTGGGCGAGAGGGTGATCCAGTCGAAGCGGCCGCTGAGCGGGTCGACGCCGCTGGTCTCCAGGTGCAGCGGCAGCCCGGCGGGCTCGAGGGCCGCGCAGAGGGCATCGAGCTGGTGGTGCAGCGGCTCGCCGCCGGTGACCACCACGAAGGCGGCGCCGGCGGCGGCGGCGGCGCGGGCCGCGGCGGCGAGCTCACCCAGCCGGCGCTCGGGGTGGGCATCCCGGGGCCAGGAGTGCTTGGTGTCGCACCAGGGGCAGCCCACCGTGCAGCCCGCCAGGCGTACGAAGAAGGCGCTGCGGCCGGCGTGCACTCCCTCCCCCTGCAGCGAGTGGAAGGTTTCCACCACGGGGATGACCGAGGGCAGGATGGGGGGCATGGCGAGGGGCATGGCGGCGGTGGCTGCCGGCATGGGGGATCGGTCGCGACCAGGCCTGGTGCCGCAACCCTAGGCAGCAGGGTGTTGCGGTCGTCTGCGCGGCAGCCTGCGCCGCTGGGAAGCAGGCAGGATGGGTCCACCGATGGTGGTTGATGCAGACCCCGGATCTGGCCCGACTGGCCCGCTACGGCCTGTTGCGCAGCTACGTGCGCCAGGCCCTGCTGGAGGAGTTGCTGGCGGATGTGCCCCTCGACGCCCAGGAGCTGGAGGCGGCGCGCGGCCAGTTCATGGCGGAGCGGCGGCTCGCCGATGAGGCCGCCCTGCAGGCCTATGCCCGCGACCAGTGCCTGGGACCGGCGGATCTCGACTACCGGATCACCTATCCGGTGCGGATCTGGAAGCACTGCCAGCAGCACTTCGCCCCCAAGGCCGAGTCGCGCTTCCTGGCCCGCAAGCAGAGCCTCGACAAGGTGGTGTACAGCCTGCTGCGCACCCGCGACGGCGGGCTGGCGCGGGAGCTGTTCCTGCAGGTGAGCGAGGGCGAGGCGGAGTTCGCCGAGCTGGCGGCCCGCTATGCGGAAGGTCCGGAGCGTGCCACCCGCGGCATCGTGGGCCCGGTGCCGCTGAACCAGGGTCATCCCGACCTGGTGGCCCGCCTGCGGGCGGTGGAGCCGGGGATGGTCCTGGAGCCGTTCCGGATCGAGAGCTGGTGGCTGCTGGTGCGCCTCGAGAGCCTGGTGCCCGCCAGCTTCGGGCCGGAGGAGGCCGACGCCATGACCCAGGAGCTGTTCAACGAGTGGCTCGACGCCGAGGTGGACCGCCGCCTGCAGGCCCTGGCTGCCGCCCCCGAGCCGGTTGAGGCCTGAGCGGCCCGCGCACCCCACCCCACCATGCCCGCCACCGATCCCGCTGCCGCCGCCCCCCTTTCCGGTCTCGATGGGCTCGATGAGGCCCTGCGCCGGCGTCTGCTGGCCAGCGGCGAGCGCCGCCGCTACGAGCTCGGCCAGTCGCTCTGCCATGCCGATCTGATTCCCTCTGAGATCCTGCTGCTGCTCAGCGGTCAGGCCCGGCTGCTGGTGCGCGATGCCGGTGCCCTGCGCACCGCCGAGAAGCTCGGCCCCGGGGCATGGGTGGGGCTGGCGTCGCTGCTGCGGGCCGCCCCCTGCGAGGAGGTGACGGCGGCCGGCGAGGTGGAGGTGCTGGCGATCGCCGATGCCCGGCTGCTGGCGCTGCTCAAGGAGGAGCCCGCGTTCGCCGCGTGGTGCGCCGGCCGGCTGTTCAGCGCCGAGCTGCTGGCCCTGCTGGCGGAGCTGCTGCAGCGCCGGGCCCAGGCCGATGCGTCGCTGCTGGGCCTGTGGCGCGAGCTGGCACCCCAGGCCCGGCTGGTGCCGCCCACCCGTGCGGGCCTGGAGAGCCTCACGGCCGAGGAGCTGCTGCTGGCTGCCAGCCACAACCTGCCGGCCCACGCCATCGGCAGCGAGCTCGATCCGGCCGAGGGGGTGCCGAAGGCCCGGCCGCCGCTGCCGCCGCGGCTGATCGCCCTGCCCGCCGCGCCGCTGCGGGCGGTGCTGGCGCCGCCGCAGCCGCTGCAGCCGGGGGAGGCGGGCACCGCCGCGGCATCCCAGCTGGTGCCCGCCGCCGCCGCGCCGCTGGCCAGCGGCCTCGATCTGGGCCAGCGCGACCGGCCCGAGCTGGCGCTGGTGCGCGGCAGCGGGCCGCTGGAGGAAACCCTCGCCTGCTTCCAGATGCTGGCGGCCCAGCTGAAGCTGCCCTTCCGCCGCGACGCGATCGAGAAGATCCTGCGCGATGTGCTCGGCCGCGGCCAGACACCCGACCTGCAGCTGTGCGGCAACATCGCCGCGATGATGGGTCTGCACGTGAGCGGCGTGCGGGTGCCGCCCCAGCTGGGCACGCGGCTGCAGGTGCCGGCCCTGGTGAACTGGAAGGGGGGCTTCGCGCTGGTGCGGGCCGCCGACGCCCGTGGCCTGGTGCTGGCCTCCCCCCGCGAGGGCTGGGTGGAGCTGCCCCCGGCCGGGATCGAGGCCGCCTTCCCCGACGGCATCGACGTGCTGCTGCTGGAGCGCAGCAACACCACGCCGGAGCAGCGCTTCGGCTTCGAGTGGTTCTGGCCGGCCCTGCAGCGCTACCGCGGCATCCTTCTGCAGGTGCTGCTGGCCTCGTTCGTGGTGCAGCTGTTCAGCCTGGCCAACCCCCTGCTGATCCAGGTGGTGATCGACAAGGTGATCAGCCAGCGCAGCCTCGACACCCTGCAGGTGCTGGGCATCGCCCTGGTGGTGGTGACGCTGATGGAGGGGGTGATCGGCGCCCTGCGCACCTTCCTGTTCACCGAAACCACCAACCGCATCGACCTGCGCCTGGGCTCGGAGGTGATCGACCACCTGCTGCGCCTGCCGCTGAGCTACTTCGACCGGCGGCCGGTGGGGGAGCTGGGCACGCGGGTGGCGGAGCTGGAGAAGATCCGCGAATTCCTCACCGGCCAGGCGCTCACCACCCTGCTGGATACGGCCTTCTCGGTGATCTACATCGCGGTGATGCTGATCTACAGCTGGCTGCTCACGATCATCGCCCTGTGCGTGCTGCCGATCCAGGTGGGGCTCACGGTGCTGGGGGCGCCCCTGTTCCGGCGGCAGTACCGGGCCGCGGCCCAGGAGAACGCCCGCACCCAGAGCCATCTGGTGGAGGTGCTCACCGGCATCCAGACGGTGAAGGCCCAGAACGTGGAGATGATCAGCCGCTGGAAGTGGCAGGACCTCTACACCCGCTACATCGCCCGCAGCTTCGAGAAGACGATCACCGGCACGGCGCTGGTGGAGACGTCGCAGGTGCTGCAGAAGCTCTCCCAGCTGCTGGTGCTGTGGGTGGGGGCCTCGCTGGTGCTCAACGCCGAGATGACCCTGGGCCAGCTGATCGCCTTCCGGATCATCTCCGGCTACGTCACCCAGCCGCTGCTGCGGCTCTCCTCGATCTGGCAGAACATCCAGGAGCTGAAGGTGTCGTTCGAGCGCCTGGCCGACGTGGTGGACACGCCGGAGGAGAGCAACGAGGCCGACCGCCAGAAGATCCCGCTGCCGCCGATCGCCGGCGAGGTGGTGTTCCAGAACGTCAGCTTCGCCTTCCCGGGCTCCTCCACCCAGGTGCTGCAGCACATCGACCTGCGCATCCCTGCGGGCACGTTCGTGGGGGTGGTGGGCCAGAGCGGCAGCGGCAAGAGCACGCTGATGAAGCTGCTCTCCCGGCTCTACGCCCCGGGGGAGGGGCGGATCCTGATCGACGGCTGCGACATCGACAAGGTGGAGCTGTATTCGCTGCGCCGCCAGATCGGCATCGTGCCCCAGGAGCCGCTGCTGTTCACCGGCAGCGTGGCCGAGAACATCGCCCTCACCGATCCGGACGCCGGCAGCGAGGCGATCATCGAGGCGGCGCGCCTGGCCTGCGCCCACGAGTTCATCATGGAGCTGCCGGGCGGTTACAGCGCCCCGGTGGGCGAGCGCGGCTCCGGGCTGTCGGGCGGTCAGCGCCAGCGCCTGGCCCTGGCCCGCACCCTGCTCAGCCGGCCCCGGCTGCTGGTGCTGGACGAAGCCACCAGCGCCCTCGACTACGACACCGAGCGGCGGGTGTGCGACAACCTGCTCGACAACCTGCAGCACTGCACGGTGTTCTTCATCACCCACCGGCTGTCCACGATCCGCCGGGCCGACCTGATCGTGATGCTGCACGAGGGTGCCATCGCCGAGGTGGGCCGCCACGATGAGCTGATGGAGCGCCGCGGCCGCTACTACGCCCTCTACCGCCAGCAGGAGACCGGCTGATGACTCTGATGCGCAGGCCCGGAGGGCTGGTGAAGGCCGGCCAGAACGCTCTCGAGCGGCGGGTGCAGGGCAGCCACGAAACCCTGGCGCTGCAGCAGTCGCGGCTGCTGGCGCGCACGATCACCTGGGCTCTGCTCGGCACCACCGGCGCAGCCCTGGCCTGGCTGGCCCTGGCGCGCACCGACGAGGTGGTGGTGGCGCCGGGGAAGCTGCAGCCGGTGGGCGAGGTGCGCACCGTGCAGATGCCGGTGGGCGGGGTGCTCGACCAGATGCTGGTGAAGGAGGGCGAGCGGGTGAGCGCGGGTCAGGTGCTGCTGCGGCTCGACAACGAGGCCTCGCTCGACCGGGAGCGGGCGCTGAAGGAGTCGATCGCGGCGCGCCAGGAGCAGCTGCGGCTCAAGCAGCTGGAGCTGGAGCGCTACCTGGGCCTGAACGACACCGAGCAGCAGGTGCTGCAGCGCAACATCGAGCTGGAGGGCGAGATCCTCGGACGTCTGGAGAGTCTGCAGACGGCCGGTGCGGCGGCCGAGCTGCAGGTGCTGCAGCAGCGCAACCGGGTGCGGGACGTGGAGGGCGAGCTGGAGAAGGTGCGGGTGGACCGCAACCGCCAGGAGGCGATCCTGGAGCAGGCGATCGCCCAGCTCAACGGCGAGCTCTCCGATCTGCGCGGCCGGCTCACCGAATCCTCGGTGACCGTGCGCTACCAGGACGTGCGCTCACCGGTGGACGGGGTGGTGTTCGACCTCAAGCCCACCGGGCAGGGTTTCGTGGCCCAGACCAGCGAGCCGGTGATGAAGATCGTGCCGTTCAAGGACCTGGAGGCCAAGGTGGAGATCAACAGCAGCGACATCGGCTTCGTGCAGGTGGGCAAGCCAGTGGAGCTCAGCATCGATTCCTTCCGCGCCAGCGACTTCGGCACCCTGGCGGGAACCCTGAGCAAGATCGGCTCCGACGCCCTGCCCCCCGATGAGCGCAACCCCAACTACCGCTTCCCGGCCACGGTGGCGCTCAACTCGCAGCAGTTCAAGCTGAAGAGCGGCCAGGAGCTGCCCCTGCAGACCGGCATGTCGCTCACGGCCAACATCAAGCTGCGCAAGGTGAGCTACCTGCAGCTGCTGCTCGGCGGCTTCCAGGACAAGACCGATTCGCTGCGGCGGTTGTGAGCTTCCAGGAATCCCATGTCATTTTCCTGTTGTCCAATTCGAGTTTCATGGGACGGCCTTGGGCTCGATTTAGCCCGGCAACCGTGCGGGGCAGGGGTGAAAGAGGTGTTTTCTGGATGGTTCTGTGGTTGACCGTCATACTCACCAATGAGGGCTAAGATACTGCCGGTTTACCCCGGCGAGATGAGTTGACGCGTTCTGGTCCCGTCGTTTAAGACGCCCGGGCGCTTTTAGCCTGTAAACAGGTTCCCGTAGTGCCCATTCACGCTGTTCAGCTTCCGCAACGCGGGAGTCATCCAGGGATTGTCCTGGATCTCTGCAAGAGCCGTCAGGGAGCGTCGCTCGTCATCATCACTTCTTTATTCTCATCGCAACACTGAAATGACTCTGGAAGCTGGCACTTACACCTGGGAGTTTGGAGATAGCAGCCAGGCGCTTTGGTTTGTTGTATCTTATGACACCGAGACCAACCAGTGGACTGTTGAAATGAAGCGGGGGTCCATGGACCTCAATGCCTTCTGGTGGTCGAATGATGACACCAACAAGGACGGTGATATCAATTTAATTTCCAAGGACAACAGTCTCAATATGAATGGGACTGGTGTTGTCTGGGACGGCTATGACAAGGTCTCGGATACTGGGCTCACTGGAACAGAGCATGATGGCAGCTCTTTGCTCACCACCAATCCAGATCGCTCACCCAAAATCTACACCTACGACCTCTCGAAGGACGGTGGGCAGGATTTTGAGGCTCTGCTTGCTAATGCTAATACCTCTACCGGCGAGGGTGCCACCCTTGGTATCCGCGCCACCAGTGTGAACGGCAGCAGCGGTATCAAGGCGGTGAATGGGGAGTTCACGTTTGTCTCTGCCAACACGCCTCCCACCGCCAGAGACGACACGGGCACCGCCGTGGAAGCCGGTGTGAACCCTGGATCCAATGCCACCGGTAATGTCCTGACCGACTCGCCTGCCGACAGCGATCCGGACGGTGATCCGCTGACGGTGAGCGCGATCCGCACCGGCACCGAGGTCGGCACGGGCACTGCCGGCACAATTGGATCGCCATTGGAGGGTATGTATGGATCGCTCACCCTCAATGCCGATGGCACCTACACCTATGTGGTGGACAACGCCAACGAAACGGTGAATGCGCTCAATGGAACGGGAACGCAGAGCCTCGCCGAAACCTTCACCTACACCGTGTCCGACGGCAAGGGTGGTACTGATACGGCTGAATTGGTGATCACCATCAACGGCGCCAATGATGCACCGACTCTGGCTGCGATTGCTGATGGCTCCGTGGCCGACGCCTTCGACAGCCCAGCTCTTGGAATTGTGGCGAACCTCTCAGGCACCCTGAATGGTGACGATGTAGACAATGGGGCTGTCCTGGCCTACGGAATCGATGGGGGGACAGCTACGGGTCCCGGTGATCCGGATGGTTTCGATGTCAAGAAGGCCGGAACCTATGGCACCCTGTATCTCAACAGCACAACTGGCGCCTACGAGTTTGTTCCAGATGCCGCAGCGGTAAACGCTCTTGCCGCTGGTGCCGAAGAAACTGATGTGTTCACCCTCAGTGTGACGGATGAGTTCGGAGCCCAGGCAACCGAGACGTTCACGGTGAATCTGACCGGTGCCAATGACAGTCCAGAGGCTGATCCCGAAAACTTCATTAGCACACAGAATACAACGGCAGTCTTCTCCGGTGATTTTCTGCTCAATGGTGACGTCGATGTCGACGGAGATCCAATCGAGATCTTCGTTCCGTCCGGCTCTACCGTGACTTGGACTCTCGTCAAGACCGACGATTCAGACTTTACGGGCACCGTTGTCTACAACAAAGACACCAACAGCTTCTCCTTCACTACGGGAGGAATTGGTACCTACACATTCGAGTACACCATCACCGATGGTGAGCTCACAGCCACGGGCACAGCCACTATTGACGTTCGTCCGGCCACAGGCGCTGCCAATCCCATTTCATTTACTGGTGCAGAGTACGACGCTTCGTTTATTGACGCTAAAGGTGGCGGCGATACCATCAATGCCGGCAACTCCCCTAACGAACTATATGGCGGTACTGGTAATGATGTGATTGTCGGCGGTGCTGGCTTCGACCTGATCGTCGGCGGTGCCGGTGCCGACAACATGACTGGTGGACTTGGCGCTGACATCTTCCGAACCGGCGCTGTGGGAGATAGCATCGCTCCCGTACTCACAGTAATGGAGATGGGTGATACTATTACTGTAAGCACGACTACAAATCCTCTCGCCGCCGGTAATACGCTTGATTTCCGAGGTGGCGTTGATATCATCACCGATTTCTCTTCCGTCGAGGGGGACAAGATTGACGTAGCCGCTGCTGGTGTCGCGCCCACATCTCTTATTGGTCTGAATCCCACCACGGCACTTGCCGCATCCACTACCTATGTGGTCTACGGAAGCTGGGACGACACAACCCAGAAGTTCACCTTAGCGACTGAATGGGATAGCACTACCAACAACGATGCCCTGATCGCTGTCGGCAATGGATCGCTGAGCGCAACCACAACCACGGCCTACACGCTGCTGAAGGATGTTGAGGGGCCACTTGTGGGAACGGATTTCATCTGACCACCAGAACATCTTTTCGCTGCCAAGAAGTATTCTCAGCCCTCGGCCTCCGCTTTGGCGGAGGCTTTTTCGTGGCTTTCAGATCATTGCCCTCTCCAGCCGCCAACCGCTGAATCCATGGCCTACGAGCAGGACACGGCGTACCTGCGGATCTTTGACCCGCATCAATCACCGGCCCACTTCGAGGTGATGGCCGGCCGCTTCGGAGCCGCTGTCGCCGCAGTCGATGCCTCCCGCACATACCTTGACCTGGGCTGCGGTCCTGGCCATTCGATCCTGGCACTTGCGCCGCTGTATCCCTGGGTGCAGTTCATCGGTGTCGACTTCAACCAGCTGCACGTTGAGGCTGCTCGGCAGGAAGCCCAGCGGCTTGATCTGGATAACGTGTGCGTGCATCAAGCTGATTTTCGCCAACTGCCGCCCGATCTCCCGCGTGCCCATTACCTCGTGCTGCGGGGTACCTACAGCTGGCTGGAGTCAACGGTGCGCAATGCAGTCGAGAGATCCCTTGGGGAGCTGCTTCTGCCGGCAGGACTGCTCAAGCTGCACAGCATCGTGCGACCAGGAGGCTTGCTCCGCCAGACCCTCATGTGCGTCATTCAGCAGGCGCTTGGAGACACCGCCGATCCCGAGAGGGGACGCCAGTTTCTCGACGAGTTGGTTGGTGAATGCCACGGCCTCGAACTCTGCTTCAGTCATGCCGGCAAAGCCATCGAGCTGATGCGTGCGGAAAGCGACGAGGCCTGGCGGCACGACATTCTCAATCCTGACTTCTCCATTGAGACAGCCGCCCAACTCTTTGCTCGCTTTGAGGGCCTTGGTCTGCGCTTCCTGGCCAGCGCCAATCATGAGCGCAACCTGCCCCTTCTGCAGGTGGGTGAAGGGATGGCCCGCCGGCTCCAGGCCTTGCCGCCAGGCCGCGCGCAGACCCTGTTGGATCATCTCAGTGGCAACGGCACACGCGATGACCTCTTCCTCCGCGAGCCAGCCCCTACAGGCCCCCGCCGCTTTGCTGCCCCATGGCGCTTCGGCCTGATCGTGCTTCCTCACCAGGCGCATCAGCCGCACCAGACGGTGCGCGGGCAGATCCTGTTCACCCATGACGACTGCCGGCGGATTCTGGAGGTACTGGCCGAGACACCTCTGACCTTTCCCGAACTGCACCGGCGCCTTGAGCCGATGGCTGTAGAGAGCATTGTCCTCTGGCTTGACCTGTTGCTGGCCGCCCGCCGGATCGGGCCCTTCCTGCCTGCCTCCCAGACAGGTCTGGCCGATCGGGGACGCCTCCGCCGCCTCAATCGGGAGCGGCTTCGGCAGACGGTCGCTGACCTCAGTGTTCGCACCACCACACCGCTGCTTGCGGCTGAATACGGCAACTGCCTGGTGGCTGGCTGGTTCGAATCGCTCGTGCTCGATCAATTTGAGCGACGCCATGACCCCAAGGTGCAGCAACGGCTCCTTCAACGGATTGCCAAGGCGGGTCTAAATCTGGGCGGCTCAGCTGGCCAGGCTAGGGATGATCCCTCCGTGGCATTTCGTTCGCGTCTGCGTCAGCTTGACCAGCTCTACATCCCTCGCTTGCCCTACTGGGGGATCGAGCTCTGAGCTTTCATTCCACCTTCCCCGTATGGAGAAACCGTTCCGCCAGCAGACGGCCAGCCTCGCCGAGTTTCACCAGGGCCACCAGCAGGACTTCCGTGCGGGTTGGAGCCGCCACGGCGGGCTGCTGCGCGGCGTGGAGCTGCTTCACGATCGCGGCGGCTGGCTCTTCCCCCAGCAGCACGGCGATCACGGCGCTGGTGTCCACCACCAGATCGATCACTCCCGGTGCCACCGCGGTGGCCGCGGCGGGTTCAGGAGCAGAGCCCATCGTCTCCATAGCCGAGAATCTCGTCGGCGCTGCGCCGATCGAGCTGCGGCAGCGTCCACACCTCGCGCTCCAGCCAGGAGAGGGTGTCCTCCACCCTGATCCGCTCAGGAGCTTGGCGGATCCTGCTCCTGGATCACGAACCGATCGGCATAGGCCGTGAAGCGGGGATGGCCGTGCTCCACCCACAGGAAGCTGCGCTGGGCCAGGGCCGGCTTCCACACCTCGAACACCTCCAGCGCCGTGAGGGTGGCGGCTGTTTCCAGCGGGCCGATGAAGCCCGCGTTCGGCAGGGTCCGCTGCCGGCGCCGCTCCACCTGGGCGGCGTCGAGACAGAACAGGCCGGCGTGGGGGTTGGCGGTGCGATCGAAACTGATCTCGGGCCCGCCGGCGAACCGGCCCCGGGCCACCGCGGGCTGCGGGGTGGCGAAGCGGCGGATGAAGCCGTCGCGCAATGGCCCATCCACCAGCAGGCGCTGGCCGCCCCGCCCGGGGATGGCCTCGTGGCGATGGGGCATCAGCACAGCCCGGCCCTCTGTGGCGCGCGTGAACCAGTGCTGCTTGGCGAAGAACAGGGGATCGGCGATCACCAGATCGTCCTCCAGGTAGAGGCTGAGATCGGCGATCGGTTCGGCGGCGATCAGCCAGTCGCGGGTGATCAGCGCCAACTGGCGCGGGTCGTTCAGTTCCACGGCATGCACGTGGATCTCCGGCCCGAAGTGGGCGAGCACCTCGCTGAGGGCGTGGCCGCCGGTGGTGAACACATGCACCTCAAGCTGCACTGCGTGTGGCATCCCGCCGGAGGAGGTGAGGCAGCGGCGGCCGATGTCCAGCATCAGGTCGGGTGCGGCGCGGCGCTGATCCAGCAGGGCCCCGAGACAGCGGGCCAGAGCCAGGCTGCGAGCCAGGCGGGCGCCGGGGGCCCCTGAGCCGTAGCCGCTGGCCTGCTCGCCTTCCTGGAAGAAGTGGGGGATCGCGGCGCGAACCCGCAGGCAGGGAAAGCCGGCACTCATCCCGGGGTGCGGCCGGCGGCCAGAGCATCCACCAGCTGCAGCTGACGCGGCAGGCACACGCTGTGCAGGTCGTAGCGCTCCACCACGCTGCGGCGTGCGGCCAGTCCCAGGGGGCGATGGGTGCCCGGATCCGCCAGCACCCCGGCGATCGTGGCCGCCAGGGCCTCGCCATCGAAAAAGTCCACCAGCAGGCCGTTCTCGCCATCCCGGATCACCTCCTGCACCGGCGCCGTGGCGGAGCCCACCACCACCGCCCCGCAGGCCATCGCCTCCAGCAGGCTCCAGCTCAGCACGAAGGGATAGGTGAGATACACGTGGCAGGCGCACACCCGGAACAGATCGTGCAGCACCGCATGGGGGATACGGCCCACGAAGTGAATGCGGGAGAGATCCAGCCGGCCCTCGAGTTCCTGCAGCAGCACCTGCCGCCAGCTGCCGCCGCCCGCCGGCGGTGCTCCGTAGCTCACCCCATCACCGCCCACGAGCAGCACGTGGGCCTTCGGGCGCAGGCGCTGCAGTTCCGGCAGGCAGCGCAGGAAACGGTGAAAGCCGCGGTAGGGCTCCAGATTGCGGGCCACGAAGCTCACCAGTTCGTCCCCGGGGTGAAACGTGAGCCCGGCCTTCTGCAGCTGGATGCGGCTGCCGGGCCGAGGGGCGATGCGATCGGAGTCGATGCCCTCGTGGATCACGCTGATGCGGTCGCGGAATTGCACCGGTGCCGTCGCCGCCTGCCACCGGGTGGGGGCCAGGCCCCAGTCGAGATCGTGAAAGGCCAGCAGCTGGGTGGCGCGCTTCAGCCGCGTGCGGCTCCGGGCCCGCCAGCCCTCCGCCGGAAACTCGGGATCGAAGCCCAGATCACCGCCCTGCAGCTGATACACGAACTCCACCTGGTGCAGCACCGGCACCCCGGGCAGCACATCCTTCACCGCCAGCAGCTCCCCCCAGCCCGGATGCCCCACCACCAGATCCGGCCGCAGGCCGTCCGCCACCAGCCCCTCCAGCAGCCGGGCCACCGCCTCGGCGCGGATCGTCTTGGCCTGGAAGTCGGCCGCCCAGCTGTGGCAGTCGGGCACGCCACCGGCCGGCATCGGGTCGTAGCGGTGCAGTTCCACCCCTTCCAGTCCGCGGGCGGTGGGCCCACCGATCGCCACCACCCGGTCGCCTCGCTGGCGCAGCGCCGCCGCCAGATGGCGGTATTGCCCGGGGAAGTTCTGGTGGATGAACAGCACCTGCATGCCGGCGATCTTGATCGGTCATCCGCCTTTCCGATCGCCAGGCGTCTGACTAGACATGGGGTGAGACCCGGATGAGACCGGAGGAGGGTGTCATGACTGCGCACACTGCCAATGGGGCGGTGGGTCTGCGCGATCCCTGCCCGCCTGGGTCAGCCCCTGCCGAAGCCTGTGCCGTGTTCGCCGAGCCGCTCATCGCCGAGGTGCGTTTCGGTGAGGGCGCGGAGGCTGCGGTGGAACAGGCCGACGTGCTGGCCATCTGCGACGACCATCTCGAGCTGGCCATGCCCACCCACGGCTTCCATCAGCCGGGTGAGGTCTGCCAGGTGTCCTTCGAGCTCAACGGGGCGCGGCGGGTGCTGGCCTGCACCATCCTCTGGTTCAGCATGCACCAGCTGGTGAGCCTGATGGGCGTGGGTCTCGGCTGAGGCCTGCACGCCAGTCGCCTTGGAGCAGCTCCAAGTCCAGCCCCGTCTTCAGGAACTGGCGGGAGTTCTGATCAAGGGTGACCAGCCGAATGGAGCCGGTGGCGGCGAAGGCTGCCAGCCGCACCTTCACATATCAAGCAGGGAGGCCGGCACGGCGGATGTCCTTCTGCATCAGGCACGGATGCTTCAGCCTCACCGCATCGCTCGGGGCGGCTGCAGGATCCGCAGCAGAGCCCGCTCGTCCTCGGCCTGCGCCAGGCCTTTTACCCTGATGGCCCAGCGCCAGGGCCATCAGCTCAGGACCAGCGCCTCTTTCCGCGCTTTCATTCGCCAAGCGGGGCAGGTTGCGTGGCTGTTTTCAGCCGCATCGATTCCCGCCTTCCATGATCTCTGCACATTCAGACCTCGGCCTTGGGATATCGATCTTGGCGGTTTCATAGACTGTATCGTCGTCTACTGATGCATAGTTGTGGGTAAGGATATTTCTGAAGCCGATGGCCTTGCGGCCATCCGAAAGGCGTTGAAATCTCTCAGGGGCGAACTTGGCCAGCATGGCAACGGCTTCTCCAATCAGCATGAACTCACGCTCTACCACTGACCTCTTCTCTCGATTCTGAGCATGCGCTTCGAGGGATGCACCTCGCAGGATGGATTCAATGGAATCGCAGGCCTCGAGGATGTCGCTCACATAGGCGAAGATGTCACGAGCCATAGATCATCTGCTTTGTTTGTTCGATTTCACGGGCAATCGCTGCATTTCGCACGGCTCCATTCATGACGAGATCAACTCTCGATCCAAGCAATTGCTGCAACTCATCAAGCATTTTGAAATAGGCTTGCCCTTTGGCGTGCCCCCCGATCGGAGCAAATTCGACAAGCAGATCAACATCGCTTTCTCCAGGCCGAAAGTCGTCCCGTATTGCCGATCCAAAAGCAAACAGCTTCTTGACACTGTGCCTGCGGCACAGTTCGGCAATTGCGTCTTTGTAATTGTGCAAGAGATTGTTCATGATTCACCTTTATGACCTTTTTCGCCATTTTACGCGAGGCAGCCATTGGAGATCAGAGCTCGTGTAGAGCGGATCGACCCCTGATCCAGAGACCGTTGGATGGGCCGGAAGCTGGCCTCGGGGGGTCAGCGGCCCATCAGCCGCACCGGCCCCGGATAGACCGCCAGTTGCTGATCGGCGGTGATCAGCAGCAGGCCGTCGGCCGTGGCCTGGGCCAGCAGCAGCCGATCAAAGGGATCGCGATGCAGCGGCGGCAAGGCGGCCACCGCCAGGGCAGCAGGCAGCCGTTCGGGCGAGCCCATCGCCCACACCAGCAGGTGCGTATCGAGCAGCAATCGCATCGACCGCCTCAGGCGCCCACAAACAGATCGGCGATCTAAGCGGCGCCCATCTGAACAAAGTCGTCGGGCACCTGGCACTGGCCGGCCAGCAGGCCCAGGCGGCGCACAGGCGCTGCAGCCATGCCCTCTTCGCTGAGGGGGGTGACGCGCACCATGGGCCGGCCGGCCTTGCAGATCACAAACGACTGGCCCGCTGCCGCCTCATCCACCAGGCGCGACAGATGGGTCTTGGCCTCGTGCATGTTCACCTGCCGCATGACCGGTTCGAGGCCTGTCATCTCACCCACCTTTGTCGACTGAGTCTGGCCGCCGCGTCACACCTGCAGCGGCTGCTCCTGGAGCGCCGCCGCGCTGGCCGGCTGCTCCTGACTGTGACCCACGGCCTCACCCCGCTGCGCCTGGGCCGCCTCGATCAGTCCCAGGAACAGGGGGTGGGGCTTGCCGGGCCGGGAGAGGAATTCCGGGTGGTACTGGCAGGCCGTGAAGAAGGGGTGATCCCTCAGCTCGATCAGCTCCACCAGCCGGCCGTCGGGGGAGGTGCCGCTGATGGCGTAGCCCGACTCCAGGAACAGGTTGCGGTAGGCGTTGTTGAACTCGTAGCGGTGGCGGTGGCGCTCGTACACCACTTCCTCGCCGTAGAGCCGGTGGCCGCGGGTGCCGGGCTGCAGCCGGCAGGGGTAGACACCCAGGCGCATCGTGCCGCCCAGGTCCACCACGTCCTGCTGCTCCGGCAGCAGGTGGATCACCGGGTGGGGCGTCTGCGGATCCAGCTCGGCGCTGGTGGCGCCGGCCAGGCCGGCCACGTGGCGGGCCCACTCGATCACGGCGCACTGCATACCCAGGCACAGGCCCAGGAACGGCACCCGCTGCTCCCGCGCCCAGCGGATCGCCGCCACCTTCCCGTCCACGCCGCGGTTGCCGAAGCCGCCTGGCACCACCACCGCGTCCATGCCCGCCAGCAGCGCCTCGGCGCCCTCGCTCTCGATCTGCTCGGCGCACACCCAGTGCAGATCCAGGGAGGCGTCGCGCTCCAGGCAGGCGTGGCGCAGCGCCTCCACCACCGAGAGGTAGGCGTCGTTGAGCTGCACGTACTTGCCCACCAGCGCCACCTTCACCGCCGGCCCCGGGTGGCGCAGCTTGGTCACCAGCTCGGCCCAGCCGCCCATGTCGCTGTCGTGGTCGGCGAGGCGGAGCACGTCCAGCACCTCCCGGCACAGCCCCTCGCGCTCCAGGGCCAGCGGCACCGCGTAGATGCTGTCGGCGTCGAGGGCCTGGATCACGGCCCGCTCGCGCACGCCGCAGAAGCCGCCGATCTTGCGCTTGAGATCGGCGCTGATCTCCCGGTCGCTGCGGCACACCAGCACGTCGGGCTGGATGCCGATCGAGCGCAGCTCCTTCACCGAGTGCTGGGTGGGCTTGGTCTTGAGCTCGCCGGAGGTGCCGATGTAGGGCAGCAGCGTCACATGCACGTAGGCGATGTCGTCGCGGCCCACATCGCCGCGGAATTCGCGGATCGCCTCCAGGAACGGCAGCGACTCGATGTCACCCACCGTGCCGCCGATCTCGGTGATCACCACGTCGGCGCCGCTGTTGGCCGCCACCCGGTGGATGCGCTGGCGGATCTCGCCGGTGATGTGCGGGATCACCTGCACCGTGCCGCCCTCGTAGTCACCGCGGCGCTCCTTGTTGATCACCGCCTGGTAGATCGAGCCGGTGGTGACGCTGTTCAGGCGCGAGAGGGCCGTGTCGGTGAAGCGCTCGTAGTGGCCCAGGTCGAGGTCGGTCTCGGCGCCGTCCTCGGTGACGAACACCTCGCCGTGCTGGTACGGGCTCATCGTGCCCGGGTCCACGTTCAGATACGGGTCGAGCTTGAGGATCGAGACGCTGTAGCCGCGGCTCTTGAGCAGCCGCCCCAGGCTGGCGGCCACGATTCCCTTGCCGATGCTCGACACCACACCGCCGGTGACGAAGACGAACTTGCTCATGGCTCCTTGCTCATGGCAGCGCGGCGGACTCTTCAATGTACCGAGCGGCTCAAGAGTCCCGGCCTGAGGGGCGAGGGGTTCCTGTGGCCGGGAGGGCTGGATGGCTGCGGGTTGGCGGTCTCTGCAATGACGCCACCGTTGACGCTTCGTTGACGCCCCAACGCCGAGAGGTCGCGCAACTCCCGACAGGAGCCGGATTCAGCCTCCGCTGCGCTCGGCGTTGCGCCAGGGCGGGAGCTGGTGCTTCGGGCTGTGCAGCGATGCCCTCGGGCTCGTGCGCACCCTCCCTCAGCTCCCCCCCTGCCTGCTGAGGGCCTTTGCCCCCGCCGGGGCGCCTGGTGAGAGGCCGGTGCCCCGGCGGCGATCACCCCTCCAGCAGGCTGCGCAGCATCCAGGCGGTCTTCTCGTGGATCTGCAGCCGCTGGGTGAGCAGGTCGGCGGTGGGCTGGTCGCCCGCCTCGTCGGCCACGCCGAACACGCCGCGGATGGTGCGGGCCACGGCCTCATGGCCCTCCACCAGCTCGCGCACCATCTCCAGGGCGGCGGGGATGCCGTGGGTCTCGGGGATGGAGGAGAGGCCGCTGTAGGTGCTGCCGCCGAAGGGGGCGGGGCAACCGAGGGCGCGGATGCGCTCGGCGATCTCGTCGAGGGCGTTCCAGAGCTCGGTGTACTGCTCCATGAACATCAGGTGGAGCGTGTTGAACATCGGTCCGGTGACGTTCCAGTGGAAGCCGTGGGTCTTGGCGTAGAGCACGGTGCTGTCGGCGAGCACGCGGCCGAGGCCTTCGGCGATCTTCTGGCGCTGGGCTTCGGGGATGCCGATGTCGATCGGGGGGGCGGTGACAGGTGCCATGGCTGCCTAACTCGTAGTGACTCCGTTTTAGCAGAGCAGTGGTGCCGTGGCCTCTTCTTGTCCTGGCTGCGCGCCCGGGCCGGGGCTGCCTCAGTCCTCTTCCTCGCGCCAGGTGCTGGCCACGTGCAGCTCCTCCAGCTGGCGCTCGCTCACGCAGGCGGGGGCCTGGGTGAGCAGGCAGCGGGCCTGCTGGGTCTTGGGGAAGGCGATCGTGTCGCGGATCGACTCCTCGCCGGCCAGCAGCATCACGATCCGGTCCACGCCGTAGGCCAGGCCGCCGTGGGGCGGGGCGCCCATGTCCAGCGCCTCCATCAGGAAGCCGAACTGACGCTCGGCCTCCTCCAGGGGCAGGCCGATGGTCTGCAGCACCTGGCGCTGCAGGGCTGAATCGTGGACGCGCAGGGAGCCGCCGCCCAGCTCCAGGCCGTTGAGCACCAGGTCGTAGGCCTGGGCGCGGGCCGTGGGCAGCGTCTCAGCCCAGGCGGCCGGATCGTCGCCGAGGTCGGCGGCGTTGGGGGCGCAGAAGGGATGGTGCAGGGCCTCCAGGCGGTTCTCCTCGGCGTTGAACTCGAACATCGGGAAATCCACCACCCAGAGGAAGTTCCAGGCGTCGTTCTCGCGCTCGGGCTTCACCAGGCCCAGCTCGCGGGCCAGATACTGACGCACCCGGTCGAGGGCCTTGTTCACCGTGGCGGTGTCGCCGGCGCCGAACAGCAGCAGGGTGCCGGGCTCGGCGCCGCTGCGCTCCAGCAGCTCCGCCTTCTTCTCCTCGGAGAGGTTGTCCTTGATGGCGCCGATCGTGTCGATCTCGCCGCCCTCGCGCACGCGGATGAAGGCCAGGCCGCCGGCACCGGCCTTCTGGGCCTCGGAGAACACATCGCCGCCGGGCTTGATGCGCACGTTGCTGATCGCCTCGTTGCCGCCGGGCACGGCGATGGCCTTCACCGCGCCACCGGCCGCCACGGCGCCGGAGAACACCTTGAAGCCCATGTCCGCCACGATGTCGCTGACGTCGGTGAGCTCCAGGCCGTAGCGGGTGTCGGGCCGGTCGGTGCCGTAGCGATCCATGGCCTCGTGCCAGGTGAGCCGGGGGAAGGGCCGCGGCAGCTCGATCCCCTTCACGGCCTTCCAGATGGCGGCGATCAGGCCCTCGTTGAGCGCCAGGATCTGCTCCTGGTCCATGAAGCTCATCTCCATGTCCAGCTGGGTGAACTCCGGCTGGCGGTCGGCCCGCAGGTCTTCGTCGCGGAAGCAGCGGGCGATCTGGTAGTAGCGCTCGATGCCGCCCACCATCAGCAGCTGCTTGAACAGCTGGGGCGACTGGGGCAGGGCGAACCACTCGCCGCCGCACACCCGGCTGGGCACCAGATAGTCGCGGGCGCCCTCGGGGGTGGAGCGGGTGAGCACCGGCGTCTCCACCTCGATGAAGCCGGCGTCCTCCAGGTAGCGGCGCATCGCCTGCACGGCCCGGTGGCGCAGGCGCAGGTTGGCGTTCATGCGCTCGCGGCGCAGATCCAGGTAGCGGTGGCGCAGGCGCAGCTCCTCGCGGGTGTTCTCCTCGTCGTGCACCGACACCGGGAAGGGCAGGTTGCCCTTCACCGCGTTGAGCACGGTGATGGCGCCGGCCAGCACCTCCACATGGCCGGTGGAAAGCTTCTCGTTGATCGATGCGGCGGGGCGCTCGCGCACCGTGCCCGCCACCTGGATCACGGTTTCGTTGCGCAGGTGCTCGGCCGCCGCGAAGGCCTCGGTCCCCAGGTCGGGGTCCACGGTGATCTGCACGGTGCCGCTGCGGTCGCGCAGGTCGATGAAGATCACGCCGCCGTGGTCGCGGCGCCGGTCCACCCAGCCGCACAGCTGCACGGCCTGGCCGCTGGCGTCCTGGCGCAGGTCGCCGCATCCGTGGCTGCGCATCTGAGATCCCGTTTGCAAGGGGCGATTGTCCCACCCGGTCAGCGCCGGGCTGTTGCGCGTCAGCGCCGATAAAAGGGTCGCTTCACCACCGTGGCCGGTTCGGCCCGGCCGCGGATCTCCACCGCCAGCTCCGTGCCCACCCGGGCCAGATCGGCCGGCACGCTCGCCAGGGCGATGCCCCGCTCCAGCGTCGGCGACCAGCCGCCGCTGGTCACCGTGCCCACCGGGTTGCTGCCGGCCGCGGCGCCGGCGGCCAGCACCGGGTAACCGTGGCGAGGGATGGCGCGCCCCTGCAGCTCCAGCCCCACCAGCCGCCGGCTCACGCCCTCGGCGGTCTGCCGCTCCAGCACCTCCCGGCCCACGAAGGGCTTGGGCATCTCCAGGTGCACCAGCCAGCCCAGCCCCACCTCCAGGGGGGTGGTGCTCTCGTCCATGTCGGAGCCGTAGAGGTGCATCGCCGCCTCCAGCCGCAGGCTGTCGCGGGCGCCCAGGCCGCAGGGGGTCACCCCCTCGGCCAGCAGCTGCCGCCAGAGGGCGATGCCCGGCTCGCGCGCCAGCAGCAGCTCGAAGCCGTCCTCGCCGGTGTAGCCGGTGCGGGCCACGAACACGTCCGCTCCCGCCGCCGCGCCCTCGGCGCTGCCGCGCAGCTCCAGCTGCCGGTGGCCGAAGCGGGGCAGGCCCGCCAGGCCGGTGCCGGCCAGCGCCTCCAGCCGCGCCGGCGCCTCCGGACCCTGCAGGGCCAGCAGCACGCCGGCGCCCTTGTGGTCACTCACCGTGATGCCGGCCGGCTCGAGCTGGCTGGCGAGCCAGGCGGTGTCGGCCGCGGCACAGGCGGCGTTGATCACCAGCAGCAGCTCGTCGGTCTCGCCCCGGCCGCGGTCGTAGACGATCAGGTCGTCGCGGATGCCGCCGCGCTCGTTGAGCAGCACCGTGTAGCAGGCCTCGCCGGGGCCGATGCGGAACAGGTCGCTGGGCACCAGGGCCTGCAGGGCGTCCTTGGCGCCGTCGCCGCGCAGCCGCAGCACGCCCATGTGGGAGATGTCGAACAGGCCGCAGTGCCCGCGCACGGCCCGGTGCTCGGCCAGCAGGCCGCCGTACTGCACGGCCATCTCCCAGCCGGCGAAGGGCACCAGGCGGCCGCCGGCGGCCCGGGCGGCCTCGAACAGGGGGGTGCGCTGCAGGTCCACGGCGCCGCTGGCGGGTGCCGTGAGGCTATTGGAGGCAACCCTCAGGCTGGCTGGACGGCAGCCAAGCGCAGCCGGGGTTCCAGGGATGGGGGAGCGAAGAGATTCGGAAGAAAGCGGTGTCGGCGGCAACAGACGCCGGCATGCCCCCTATGGTGCGGCCCCGGCCACAGCCACGGCCGGAATCCGTCAGCATTCGCTTTCGCTCCACAGTTTCGCTCCACCGTTCCAGGCCGCCTGCGAGTCGCCCTTCCCGGCGTCCCTTTCCACACCAACAGTTCCACCACCCAGTTACACAGCCCAGATCCCCAGCCCCGTTTCATGCCCCTTCGTCCCAGCTGCCGCGGTTGCGCCCATTGCGCCCTCCCCCAGGGCGGCGGTGGTGGCTGGTGCCGGCTGCGGCAACTGGCCATCCATCCCGAGCTGGCCGGCGACCTGTGGTGCCACCACTGGACGGCACGGGCGCCGCGGCTGCCGGCCACCGGCACCGCCGGTGGAGCGACGGGCGGGCACGAGAGTCCGGGGCGCTTCCGCCAGCTGAGCCTGGAGATGCTGCTCCCCCAGCTTCTCGACTGAGCCGGTCCGCACCCGGGAGCGACGCAGGTCCGAGAGCAACGCAGGAATGATGACGTTCGATCGTCATCCGCTTCCGTTGTCACTACATTCGGAAGCCTGATGCCCGGACCTCCTGGATTGATCACCACTCCGTTCGCCCATGCCTCCACCACGTCAGCCATCGATCTGATGGCCGTGCAGGTGGAAACCGAGCGCCTCACCCTGCCCACCGGCGCCACCGTGTTCGAGCAGGGCCGAAGCGCTGATTCCATCTACGGGATCCGCAGGGGAATCGTGGAACTGATCGGCAACGGGGGCGAGAAGCTCTGCTACCGCCCCGGTGAACTCTTCTGCTATCAGGACATCGTCTGGGGAGCGGGGGAGCACAGCAACACCGCCTTCGCCCGCACCCCGGTGGAGATCCTGCGGCTCGACCGCCTGCGCTTTCTGAACCTGCTGCACAACCACCCCACCCTGGCGCTGCTGCTGATCGGCCAGCAGCACGACCGCCTGCGGGAGCAGCGCTCCAGCGGCACCTGCTGTTACTGATCGCCGCGATCAGGCACCCAGGAGCAGCAGCAGGCTGCGCACCACCTTCGCCGCCAGCACGCTGCTCACCCCCGTGGGATCCAGCTGCGGCGCCAGCTCCACCACGTCGGCCGCCACCAGCCGGTGATGGCGCAGTTCGTCCACCAGCTGAGCGAAGTGCGGCCAGAGGAAGCCGCCCGGTTCGGGCGTGCCGGTGCCGGGCAGCACGGCGGGATCGAACCAGTCCAGATCCACGGTGAGGTAGAGGGGCTGGCCGCGCAGGGGCCGCAGGGCTGCGGCCATGGCCTCGATCGCCACCAGCCTGCCGCTGCCGCGCAGTTCGCTGAATTCCTCGCGGGTGCCGCTGCGGATGGCGATCTGCAGCAGCCGCTGGCTGGGCAGCACCTCCAGGCAGCGGCGCATGGCGCAGGCATGGCTGTGGCGGGCGCCGAGCCACTCCTGGCGCAGGTCGGCGTGGGCGTCGAGCTGCACCAGCACCAGCTCCGGATGGCGTGCCGCCACCGCCGCCACAGCTCCTGAGCTGATCGAGTGCTCGCCGCCGAGCATCAGCGGCCTCAGGCCCAGGTCCAGCACCGCCTCGGTGGCGGCGTTCACGGCGGCCACCACCGGCTCGGGGGCGCCGAAGGGGATGGCCACGGCGCCGAGGTCGGCGAAGGCCAGATCCTCCAGATCCCGGTCGAGCTGGGGGCAGTAGGTCTCCAGCCCCTGGCTCACCTCGCGGATCGCCGCCGGCCCGAAGCGGGTGCCGGGCCGGAAGGACGTGGTGCCGTCGTAGGGCACACCGAACAGACCCACGCGGCAGCCGGCCGGATCGCGCCGGGCGGCCATGTACACCGCGCCGTCGCTGTCGAACAGCACCGAGCCGGACAGCTCGCTGCCGGACAGCACCGGGTGGGAAGGGTGGCGGTCGCTCATCGGTTCAGTCTCCGCTGCCGCCGTTCAGGCGGCGAGGGCCCGCTCCACGAAGGCCGGCATGGCCGCGAAGCCGCCCTGCTGCCAGCGCGGGCTCCAGATCTCGCAGCCGGCGGCCACGGCCTCGGCGCGCTCGGGCCGGGGCTGGCGGTAGCGGGGCCCGTCGACGGCGGCGAAGGTCCAGCTCCACCAGCCGCTGGGGTACATCGGCACCCAGCCGTAGAGCGGATCGGCGTGGCCGAACACCTCCCGCAGCAGGCGCACGGTGGCCAGGTGCACGTCGCGGAAGGCCTCCGGCGATTCGCTCTGGGTGGCGAACACCCCGCCGGGCCGCAGCAGGCGACGGCAGTGCTCGAAGAAGGCCCGGTTGAACAGCCCCTCCGCCGGACCGGCCGGATCCGAGCCGTCCACGATCACCACGTCGTAGCTGGCATCGCCAGCCTCGCGCACCCAGGCGATGCCGTCGCCCACGCTGAGGTGGAAGCGCGGATCGCTCCAGCAGCCGCCTCCGATCCCCGGCAGGTGCAGCTGGCTCCACTCCACCACCAGGCCGTCGATCTCCACCAGGTCGAGGTGCCGCACGCCGGGGTGGCGCAGGCATTCGCGGGCGGTGCCGCCGTCGCCGCCGCCGATCACCAGCACCCGCTCGACCGCCTCGGCGCCGCACAGGGCCGGGTGCACCAGTGGCTCGTGGTAGTGGCGCTCCTGGCGCTCGGCGGTCATCCAGCAGCCGTCCAGCAGCAGGCCCTTGCCGTAGCGCTCGCTGTCGATCACCGTCACCCGCTGGAAGGCCGACTGCCGCTCGGCGATCACCGTGCCGGCCAGGCCGTAGCGCACCCCGTCGAACACCTCATCCACCCAGCCCGGGGTGGCGCTCGCAGAGGGTTGGGCGGCCGGTTCGGGAGTGCTCACGGATCGAGGGACGGGGAGTGCTGCATTCCAGCTAAGCGGTCCGGTGACAGGCCCGCCCTCCGGCCCGCACCAGAATCCGGAGGAATCCCCGAGGCGCCATGGCACCAGCGGCGATGAACCCGTTCAGGGGACAGGAGGCGCAGAGGCCCAGCCGGGCCTTGGCGGCCACGGCTCTCGCGCCCCTCCTCCCCCAGGTGATCGGCAGCATTTTCAACATCTGGTACAACACCGCCATCGTCAAGCCGCTGCTGGGATCCGAGCCCCTTCAGCGTCGCTTCGTCGAGACCGTGATCGTCTACAACGCGGTGGTCTACCCCCTTGTGGCGGGCCTCTGGCTGGCGACGGTCTACTCCCTGGCGCGCCCCCTCCGTGCCCTCTGGCTTGGACAGCCCGTGCCCGCGCAACGGCTCGGCCATGCCCGGCGGCGCGTGATCGAACTTCCCTGGATCGGCTCCGCGCTGGCTGCCTTGGGCTGGTTCCTGTGCATTCCCGTCTTCATCCTCTCCCTGCGGCTGGTGGGCCAACCGCTGGGGGGAGCGCTGTACTGGCATCTGCCGATCTCCTTCATCGTCTCGGGAACGATCGCCGTCACCCACAGCTTCTTCCTGGTGGAGATCACCTCCCAGCGGCGGCTGTTCCCCTGGTTCTTCAGCGACGTGCGTCCCGATCAGACCAGGGGGGTGCGCGGGATGTCCCTGCGGCACAGGGGCGTCCTCTGGGCCGTGTCGGCCACCGTGTGCCCGCTGTTGTCATTGCTGATGCTGAGCATCGCCCCCAGCCGTGAGGGGGCGGAATGGTTCGAGCTCTACGTGGCGGCGGTGGGAATCGGATTCAGTCTGTATACCGCCAGGCTACTCAATCGCCTTGTGGCTGAGCCCCTCGAGCAGTTGAGAGAAGCTGTCATCCGGGTGTCCGACGGAGATCTCAGCGCCGAAGTTCCCATCCAGCGGGCCGATGAACTCGGCGTGCTCGCTGCCGAGGTGAATCACATGATCGGCGGACTGCGTACCGCCCAGCAGGTACGGCAGGCCTTCGGTCTGCATGTCGGCCGCAAGGTGGCCGATCGGTTGCTCGCCCGAGGACCTCAGGGCGGCATTGAGGAACTGGTCACCGTGATGTTTGTGGATATCCGCAAGTTCACAACCCGTAGCCAGGGCAGAGAGGCCAGCGAGGTCGTGGCGGAACTGAATGAATTCCTGACCATGATGGTGCAGATCGTCGAAGCCCGTCACAACGGAATGATCAACAAATTCCTCGGTGACGGATTCATGGCGATCTTCGGCTTCGACCGGCCTGATACCGGTGCGGATGAGGCCCTGGACGCAGCCTGCAGCATGCTCAGCAGCCTCATCCAACTCAACGCCTCGCTTCGCCAGCGGGGTCAGGAGCCGCTGGCAATCGGCATCGGTCTGCATACAGGACCGGCCGTGCTCGGCAGCATCGGCTCCGCCGACCGGATGGAGTTCACCGCCATCGGCAGCACCGTCAACCTGGCTTCTCGGATCGAAAGCCTCACCAAGGAGGTGGGCGTGCCGCTGCTGTTCACGGCCACCACCCGCTCGGTCATCAGACGCCCGGCCAGCGATCTGGGCGAGCACAGCGTGCGGGGTCTGGAGGAGCCGGTTCGTCTCTTCACGGTGGCGACAGGCTGACGCTTGCCACCCTCGTCCGGCCGGACCGGGGATCACCACCGCCTGCCAGGCTGGCGCCATGGCCGCCGAGCGACCCAGCGACGACCTGCGGATCGGGGAGGCCGTGCGCATTCCCGCCGGCGAGTTGCGCTGGCGGTTCTCCCGCTCCGGCGGGCCCGGCGGCCAGAACGTGAACAGCACCGATTCGCGGGTGGAGCTGGTGTTCGACCTGGCGGCGTCCTCGGCGCTGCCGCCGGCCCTCAAGGCACGGGCCCTGGAGCGCCTGCGCGGGCGGCTGGTGGGCGGTGCCCTGCAGATCAGTGCCAGCGAACACCGCTCCCAGTGGCGCAACCGGATGGCCGCCCAGCGGCGGCTGGAGGCCGTGCTGGGCGAGGCCCTGCGGCCGCCGCCGCCGGCCCGGCGGGCCACCCGTCCCAGCCGTGCGGCGGTGGAGCGGCGTCTGGCCGCCAAGCAGCGGCGCGCGGCCCTCAAGGGCAATCGCCGCCGGGCGCTGCCGCCGGCGGACGACTGAGACTCTCAGCCGCCGGCGCCCTCAGGCGGCCAGGGCCGCCTGCAGCCGGGGGTCGCTGTGCCAGCTCCAGGGGCCCTCGCGCACGGCCTCGATGCCCAGTTCGGCGCGCAGCTCGTCCAGATCGCGGTGCATCTGCTCCTCCCACAGCACCGGGAACAGGGGCCGGGCCGCCAGGCCCATCTCCAGGCCCTGGCTGATGCGACCGAAGGCATAGGCGGCGGTGCGGGCCTGCTCCTCCGGCGTCTCCAGCTCGTCGATCGGCGTGTCGCTGCGCAGCCACTGCAGCAGCAGCGCCATCAGGTCGGTGAACACCAGCCCGGGATGGGAGAACTGGGCCACGCTGACGCTGATCACCCCCAGTTCGCCGAAGTTGTCGAGGCTGAATCCGCTGAGGATGTGATGCAGATCATGGGTGCCATAGACCCGGTAGTTGATGTAATCGGCATCACTTTCCAGGTTGTTGTAGAAGGCCGGCTCCGGAAAGAAGTTGATGTCATATCCGAGCGTGTCCAGAATCGTGGCGTAGGTGTGGCCCAAGCTGCCCTTGGGCAGCGCCTTGAGGGCCTCGCTGTCGTAGGGGCCGCAGAGCCGCCGGGAATCGATCAGGGCCTGGGCCTGGGGATCGCGGCTCAACCGCTTGCGGCACAGCTGCATCGGCATCGAGTCCCGCAGCCGATGGGACAGCAGAAACACGTTCTGGGCGGAGCTGCCGGCCCCGGCGGCCAGGTCGGCCAGCTCCAGAAAGGAACGGATGTTGTCTTGGGTGGCGATGCGATCGAGGTAGCGGAAGCCCACGGGTTTCGATGCTTGATGCGCCTGAGTGTCGCGCCCCGCCGGAGCTCAGTCCGCTCCCTGCAGCACCACATTCACGGTGAACTGGGGCGGGCGCTGATGCGCCACCGCCTCGCGGGGGTGGAATTCCAGGATTCCCTGCACCCGCTGGCCCGCCTGCAGCGGCTGGTTGGGACGGCACCAGAAGGCCGTGCCCCCGGAGTCGGGGTGCCGGCGCAGGTGGGGATCGAGCAGCTGGGCCGTGCCGTCGGGGTCGGTGCGCAGCACGGTGAAGATCTCCTCCGGCGGAATCAGCTCGGCGGGATCCGGTGCGGGTCCGGGCTGGGTGTCGGTCATGGCGGGCTGCGGCCGGGGCCGCTGGATCGCCTCCCCACCCTGGCGGCTCCTTCGGGATGGACGGCCTCGCCGGTGGCGCAGCACACAGGGTAGATGTGTCGCAGGCGACCTCTGCTGGCCGGTCGCCGCTCCGGGCAGTTCAGGCGCCGCCGTTGCCCTCGGCCTCGGCGCGGATCTGGGCCTTGGCCTGGCGCCACAGCCCCTCCAGCTCCCCGATGCCGCGGCCCTGCAGGTCGCCGCCCAGGGCCGCCTCCACGCGGGCGAAGCGGTCCAGGAAGCGGCGGTTGGTGCCGGCCAGGCCCGCCTCCGGATCGATGCCGCACCAGCGGGCCACGTTCACCAGGGTGAACAGCAGGTCGCCCAGCTCCGCCTCGGCATGCTCCCGCTCGCCGCCCGCCTGGGCCGCGGCCACGGCCTCCTTGAGCTCGTCGAGCTCCTCGTGCACCTTCTCCCACACGCCGGCGATGTCGTCCCACTCGAAGCCGGCGGCGGCGGCCTTCCTCGAGATCGTCATGGCGCCGGCCAGGGCCGGCTGGCCGCGCACCTTGCCCGCCAGGCGCTCGCTCAGGGGGCTGGCGGATGTGGGCTCCTGGCCCCCGCCCGGGGGCGTTTCTGTCTCGCGCTGGAGCCGCTCGGCCTCCTTGATCGCCTCCCAGCTGGCGCGCACGGTGGCGCTGTCGGTGGCGGCGCTGTTGGTGGTGCTGCTGTCGGCCGCTGCCGTGCAGGCCTCCCCGTCGCCGAACACGTGCGGGTGGCGGCGGATCAGCTTGGCGCTGATGCCCCGGGCGATGCGCTCCAGATCGAAGCGCCCCGCCTCACTGGCGATGCGGGCGTGCAGCACCACCTGCAGCAGCAGGTCGCCCAGTTCCTCCTCCAGGTGCCGGTCGTCGCCGTGGCGGATGGCGTCGGCCACCTCGTGGGCCTCCTCGAGCACGTAGGGCACCAGGGAGGCGTGGGTCTGCTCCAGGTCCCAGGGGCAGCCGCGTTCCGGATCGCGCAGCCGGGCCACCACGTCCACCAGCTCCGCCAGTGCGTCGAGGGTGGCCTCAGGGCTGGTGTCGCGGGGGGCGGCAGGACGGGGATCGGTGCTCATCGGTGCTCATCGGGGCAGCTGTCGGGGCCGGGGAGCGGAGGAACGGGACCGGGGCCGTCTGCGGGCGGGGCGGAACCACCGGCGCAGGGGCCGCGGCAGCCGCGGCAGCGGATCGCCATCCTGGATCAGGTGCAGCCAGCTGCTGGCCTCCAGCCCCGCCAGGGCGCTCACCACCAGCGGCCGCTGGCCATGCCAGAGCTCCAGCGCGGCGGCCAGCAGCTGCCGCGGCGGCGGCCCGCCCAGCGGCGCCAGCAGGGCCGCGGCCAGCAGCGCCAGGGCCGCCAGGTAGGCCAGCCGCCCGGCCGTGCCCAGCAGGGGACTGTGGGAGAACAGCGAGCGGTGCGACAGGCCGTGGCGGTAGGGCCACCAGAGCACCCCCAGGGGCCCCCAGCGGCGGGTGGCGTTGGAGCGGGTGTCGAGGTCGGGGGAGAGCAGCAGCCCGCCCAGCAGAAACCCCAGCCCCGCGCAGCCCACCCCGCCCGGCCCCAGGGCCGGCGCCCAGAGCAGCCCGAAGGGCAGGGCCAGCAGCCAGGTGGCCCGGTCGTGGGCACGGCCGCTGGCCATGGTTCAGGCCGGCGGCTCCAGAGTCCGCAGGCGGCCGCCGCTGCCGTCACCGGCGCGCCAGCGCCGCTGGATCCAGTAGTACTGCTCGGCGTAGGTCTGGATCCAGGGTTCCTGCCAGTCGGCCAGCGCCTGGGCCTGGGCCGTCAGCCCCGCCTCCCCGGGGCGCGGCGCCAGGGCCGGGCCGCAGATCAACCGGAACCGGCCGTCGTCCTCCCGCACATGGGCCACGGGAAACAGCGGTACGCCGGCTTTCTGCGACAGCGCCAGGGGCGTGCGCGCCACGCGCGTGCCCAGGCCCAGCACATCCACCGCCAGTGGGTGCTTGTGGGCGTAGAGGTCGGTCATCACCACCAGGGCACCGCCCCGCCTCAGCCAGGTGAGCATGGCGCGCAGGTCGAACTGGGAGATCCAGGCGCAGGTGCTGTTGGCGCTGCGGGCGGCGTTGAGCAGGCGGTCGGCCTCCGGATTGCGGGCCGGCCGGTAGATCACCGCCAGATCGTCGATCCGTCCGCTCAGCCAGCGCAGGCCCAGATCCCAGCAGCCCAGGTGCAGGGAGGCGATGATCACGCCCTGCCCCGGCCGACGGGCTTCCAGCAGCTGCTCCAGCCCCTCCCCCTCGGCCCGGATCCGCTCCGGCGGCACCGGCGCGATGATCGATTCCAGGCAGGAGAGCAGGAAGCTCTCCAGCGAGCGCCGGGCCAGCCGCCGGCGCTGGGCCGCCGTCAGCTGGGTCCCGTAGACGCGCTCGAGATTGGCGGCGGCGGTGCCCAGATGCCGGCCCAGCAGGGGCTCCGCCAGCGGCACCAGCCCCTCGATGCCGCGCCGCACCGTGGCATGCCGGCGGCCCCGCAGCAGCCCCAGCAGCAGGCGCAGCAGCAGGGCCTCGCCGTGCCAGCGCAGCCGCTGCCCGGGGGAGGCGCGGGCCCAGCGCCGCCGCTGGCGCAGGCTGATCGAGGGCGGGACGAGCTGCGGTAGCGTCCGGGTCACGCGCGATTAGCTCAGCGGTAGAGCGCCTGCCTTACAAGCAGGATGTCGCTGGTTCGAACCCGGCATCGCGCATGCACCGCTGACGGCCTCCAGCACCGCGCCACAGCCTCTCATGCCCCCATGGCCTCCTGGGCAGGCAAGGGACGGGCATCGACAAGGCACGGTCATGAAAAAGAGGCCCCCAGCCGTGGCTGGCGGGCCTCAGCGGCAGGCTCAGGCAGCAGGCGGGTTGCGCCTCCTCCCGGCCTGGCCGGGCTCAGTGCTCGTAGCGCTGGCCGCGATAGGTCAGCAGCTTCTTGGCGTCGTCACTCGTTGCGGGGTCGTCGTGGTGTGCATCCACATAGGGCACGCCGCGATAGGCCTTGGCCATCAGGAACTGAGCGTCGTCGAGACGCCTGTCCTTGATGATTTTCTTCCGGATCAGTTCGAGCACGTTCATCTCGGTCTCCACAGTGCCCGCGTCCCCGTTGCCTGACGTGGGTCGACCTGCGTCCACCGGGGGCCAGGGGGACTGGAGACCAGGTGGATCAACGTGCCCTCATTGTAGGCCGAACGGTAGCGGTTGCTACGGAATTGGCTTCACAACTCGTTGCCTCCCCTGCCCTCCTGCAGGGCCCCTCACCAGCCCGGCGAAACCGGGCTGTGATGGCAGTGGCCTTGTCATCTCCTGCCGATGTCCCTGATCAACACCGCCGTGGGCCTGGTGGCGCTCACCGATCCGATCGGCGTGCTGCCGGTGGTGATCGAGGCGGCCAACGCCAATCCCGGCCGCGTGCGGCGCATCGGCCGGCTGGCGGCCACCACCTATCTGGTCACGCTGCTGCTGTCCTGCTGGTGGGGGCAGAGCCTGCTGGATCTGTTCGGCATCAGCCTGCCGGCCTTCCGCATCGCCGGCGGGCTGATCCTGTTGCCCTATGGCCTGCGCCTGATCGAGGGCGTCGCCCCGCCCTGGCCACCAGCCCCGCCGCGGGCCACGACGACGACGTCGGGCTGCTGGCGGTGGTGCCCATCGGCCTGCCGATGCTGGCGGGCCCGGGCACGATCTCGCTGGTGGTGGCGGAGGCGCCGCCCGAACCGCTCGGCCGGCTGGTGCTCAGCGCCGTGATCGCCGCGCTCGCCCTGGTGGTGTTCCTGGTGCTGGCCAGTGCCATCCGCCTCAGCCGCGGCCTGGGGGAACTGCGGGTGCGGCTGATCTCGCGGCTGATGGGGGTGCTGATCGCCTCGGTGGCCACCCAGATGCTGGTGAGCGGCCTGCGCGAGAGCTTCCCCGCCCTGGCCCGTTGAGGGCTGGCGTCTGATGGGTGCTGGCTAGGCTGAAGCCGGCATCTCCAGCTCACGACTCACCCCTTCACGACCCAGTGCGGCGCGTCCGTGCCCTGCCCTGACCCGATGCCATGAGTCGGCCCCACCGTCACGACCGCCACGCCCCGATTCATCCCACCGCGGCCAGTGTCGGCGGTTGCCCCTGGGAGCTGGTGGAACATGCCCTGCAGCGGGAGCAGGACCATCCCCAGGAGCCCCTGTTCGGCCCCTGGCGGCAGGTGGACGCGATCCACAGCGGCACCGACGGGCAGGGCAACACCTACATCGAGTGGGTCGTGGTGGGGGTGGACATCCTGGGCCAGAGCTTTCAGCGCCGGCACATCGCCTACCGGGTGCCGTGCCCCGAGTGCGGCCGCCCGATGGCCTCGGGCCCGCGGCGCTGCCGGCACTGCGACGACTCCATGGGCCCAGACAGACCGAAGCCCGGGGGTTGAGTCCCGGGCCGGCATCGGGTGATCGGTTGAAGCTCCTGACGGGGCACCTGGGGCCATGGGATCCAGCAGGGTTTCCGTGGGCCCGGGGGCACCTGGGGCGGTGCATCGGGGATGGCCGGCTCACCGGGAGCGGGCCTGGAAACCGGAAGTCGTTGGAGACTGTTGGAGCAGGGGCCGGAGCGTCAGGGGCGCTCCTCACGGCGGCCTGGGGGCTGGTGCCCTCGGGGCCGTTGAGTTCACGATCGGACGCCGGGGCGCTTTCGGCAAGCGCCAGCCCCGCCCGCGACATGGCTCTTCACCAGCGGCAACACGCCTTCATCACAGGGGCTTCACGGCAGCTTCCACAGCTGCACCATCACCTCGGGCCCAGGGCTGCCGCCCACCAGCCAGCGCCCGTCGGCGGAGAGCCCGGCCAGGCTGGCGCCGTGGCTGCTGCGGGAGATGCGCTGGAGCAGGGTTCCCTGGCGGCTCCAGATCTGGATCTCGTCCAGTGTCTGCACCTGCAGGGTGCTGCCGTCACGGCTGAAGCGCACCGCCTCCGGCGGTGATGGCGGCAGGCCACCGGCCTGGGGATCGGTCAGCTCCTGCAGCCGTTCTCCCTGCAGGCTCCAGAGCGCCGGCTTTCCCTCCATCGGCGCCACCAGCAGCAGCGTGCCATCCGGGGAGAGATCCGCCCGCGGCATCCGCGTATCGGCGGTGGCAGCCGTGCCGAAGGTGCGGATCAGCGCTCCCTCCAGCCGCCAGTGGTGCACCCGGCCATCGCTGCTCACCGCCACGAAGGAGCGGCCATCGGGGTGAAAGGCCAGAAACCGGATGGTCCCACCCCCCTGATCGGCCGGATCGGCAGACGTGACCGGGAAGCCGCGGAAGCTGTGCCGCAGTGTGCCGTTCACGCCCCACAGCTGGGCCAGCCCCCGCGGAAACCCGATCAGCACGGATCGGCCGTCCGCAGCGATGGCCATGGCACTCGGCGCCATCGAGGCGTCCGCCTCGCCGCCGTCCAGGTGTTCCGCATAGACGGATCTGGTGCGCAGTTCACCGTTGACCAAGCGCACCTCGAGGGCCTGTGGGCCCACGATCGCCAGTCGCTGCCCCTCGGCGGAGAAGTAGCCGCCCTCGGGGAATTCGCTTTCCTGCGGGAAGCCGGCCGGCGTGTCGATCAGCACAAGGCTGCCGTCCGGCCGCCCCGCGAGGTGTGTGTCGGCGGACAGAACCTCCACCCGGCGGCTGCCCAGATCGAGCCGACCCAGGCGGTTGCCGCAGGAGAAGAGGAACACGCTGCCGCCGCTCAGGTATCCCAGTCCGTCGAAGCTCACCTGAGCGGCGTCGAGATCGGGGTGGCTGCAGGCGCGGATCGGGTCGCCCACCGGCTCGACGGCCAGCACCCGCTCGCCTGTCGACAGACAGCAGCTCAACGCCAGCAGGGCTGCAGCCAGTCCCTTGGGCAACCCCTGGGGGCAGGGGGCACAACGAGCCACGGCCAGCATGCGGATCCGGGCCGAGTCTGGTGCAGCTGGTGCCAGGCAGCCTTGGGGCAGCCATGGGGTGAGCCGTTCCATCCTGCTGACGTTGACGCCAATGTGGTGGTGAGGGCGCGGGGACCTTGGCCTACCGACTCGTCTATCTCTGGTTTCTCGGCGTGCTGGCCTTCTGGCCGCTGGCCAGCTGGCGCGCCCGCTCCCTGCCGCCCCCCGACCAGCTCGATCCCGCCCTGCGCCAGGAGCCCCGCCAGCTGCCCAGCGACCGCCCTCCCTTCACGGTGAGCCTCGAGGGCACCACTTACACCGTGCGGCCGCAGTTCAGCTACGCCCTGGCCGGCCTGGTGGTGAGTGAGCACGTCACCGAGGCCTGGTGGCGCCCGGTGAGCTTCCACACCCGCGCCAACGACCGCCTCAACGTCAAGGACCTCTGCGTGATCTGGGGGGAGAACGCCGCCAACGGCAGCTACCGCCAGGCCCGCTTCCACAGCGGCGAGTTCACCTGCTACGTGCGCTTCCCCGCGGCGCCCGCGGCCCAGGCCTTCGTGCCCCGCGCCCTCTCCAACAACCACCTGCTGGCGGTGGACCCCGGCCTGCGCCGCCAGCTGCGGGAGCTGCGCCGCGGCGACCAGATCGCCCTGCGCGGTTATCTGGCCGGCTACGGCCACGACCAGGCCACGGGAACGGGCAGCGGCCGGGGCTACTGGCGGGACACCAGCGTCAGCCGTGACGACACCGGCAACGGCGCCTGCGAAACCCTGTTCGTGACCGAGCTGCAGGTGCTGCGTCCGGCCAGCCCGGGCTGGCGGCTGGCCTCCCGCCTGGCCCCCCTGGGGCTGCTCGCCGGCGTACTGGCCTGGCTGCGCCTGCCGGTGCCGTCGCGCTGACTAGCATCCCGCGGCCCAGCACAAGGATGCGTCCCGGCCATGGCCAGCCAGTGGCAGAACTTCCAGCGCAACCTGGGCGCCTGGCGGGGCTCGTTCACCGACGTGGACGCCCATGGCCAGCCGCTGGACGCGACGCCCTCGCTGCTCACCCTCAGCAGCGCCGAGGACGGCCGGGTCGTCCACTTCCGCCTGCAGCGCTTCGGCGGGGAGGAGCCCAGCGCGCCTCCCACCCAGGACATCGCCCAGGAGTACCGCACCCTGGGCCGCCAGGTGGTGTTCTTCGACGACGGCTGCTTCTGCAAGGGGTCGCTGCAGCTGGCGCCGGCCACCCGCTTCGGCGCCGAATACGGCTTCATCGCCGGCGACCGCCGCCACCGGCTGGTGCAGCTCTTCGCCGAGGACGGCGGCTTCGACGCGCTGGTGCTGATCCGCGAGTTCCGCGACGGCAGCGCGGCCGAGGAACGGCCGCCCCTCAGCCCCGGGCAGCTCAGCGGCAGCTGGGAGGGCCAGGCCGCCACCATCGAGGCTGACTGGCCCGAGCCCACCCTGCAGCAGGTCCGCATCCGGGTGGATCAGTCCGACGGCGGGCAGTGCCTGACGGTGGAGACGGACCTGGGCGGCGCCTGCACCGCGGTGCGGGCCCGGCGGCAGGGCGCCAGCTGCTTCGCCTGCGCCCCCGAGGCCGGGCAGCCGGCCCGGTTGCTGCTGCTCCCCGACGGCGGTTTCAGCCTGACGCCGCTGCAGGTGAGCCACCGCCAGGCCTTCAGCGTGGAGGCGGGATGGCTGCAGTCCGCCGACCGCTGGCTGCGGCTGATCCGCCGCTACGGCCCGAGCGGGGAGTGGCTGTCCGCCACCCTCATCACCGCCGATCGCCGCTGAGCCGCCCGTGGCCGGCGCCCGGCCGCCGATTCACCCTGAGAACAGGACAGGCCGGCAGGCCAGGAGCTGGGTGTGGGCAAGCACAAGGGCAACGGCAAGCCCAAGGGCAAGGGCAAAGGCAAAGGCAAAGTCAGAGGCAAGGGCAGAGGCAGCACGGCCGGCGCGGCCGGGAGCAGCACGCCGTCCGGGGGCAGGACCCGGGACCCGGACCCGGCGGCAGCGCTGCCCGCAGCGCTGATCAGCGACGCGACCCGCGCGGCCCTGCGTGCGTTCGAGCAGTCGCTGCCCAGCCCGGAGCCGCCCTCCCCGGAGCCGATCGCGGCCGCGCCGGCTGAGGCCAGCGCCGGCGACGGCGAGGTGCGCAGCCTGTCTGCCAAGGACTACGAACGCCTGCTGCGCCCCCTGCATGTGGAACTGGTGAAGCTGCAGGAGTGGGTGAAGGCGAGGGGCGTGAAGGTGTGTGTCCTGTTCGAGGGCCGCGACGGGGCCGGCAAGGGCGGCACCATCAAGGCCATCACCGAGCGGGTGAGCCCGCGGGTGTTCCGGGTGGTGGCCCTGCCGACCCCCACCGAGCGCGAACAATCCCAGATCTACATGCAGCGCTACGTGCCCCATCTGCCGGCGGCGGGGGAGGTGGTGATCTTCGATCGCAGCTGGTACAACCGCGCCGTTGTGGAGCCGGTGATGGGCTACTGCAGCGAGACCCAGTGCGAGCGATTTCTGCTGGGCGCGCCGCTGTTCGAGCGGATCCTGATCGAGAACGACATCCACCTGCTCAAGTACTGGCTGGAGGTGGGGCCCGAGGAGCAGGAACGGCGCCTGCGCGATCGCATCGGCGATGGCCGCAAGATCTGGAAGCTCTCCCCAAACGACGTGACGTCGTTCACGCGCTGGGATGCGATCACCCGGGCCCGCGACCGCATGTTCCAGGCCACCGACACCGACTGGGCACCGTGGTGGGTGGCCCGCTCGGACAACAAGCGCCGCGTGCGCCTGAACGTGATCAGCCACCTGCTCAGCCAGCTGCCCTACGAGGAGATCCCCCGCGAGCCGGTGGAGCTGCCCCGGCGCACGGTGGGCAGCTACCAGAGCCCCGCGGCCCCGCGGCATCGGGTGCCGGAGCGCTTCTGAGTCCGCGCCCTGCGGCAGATTGGGAACGTTCAGTCGGCTGCCGGTCGGCTGCAGCCTTTCCGCCGATGCAATCCCGACTCGTCTACACGGTGCTGCTGGCGGCGGCCGCGGCCTGGTTGCTCTCGGACGAAGCAGCCCCGGCGCTCGAGGGCTGGCTGCAGGGCGCGCTGGTGTGGACGGCGGAGCGCATCCCCCAGGCCGGGCTGGTCACGGCGGTGCCGCCCCTGGATCTGCCCTCCACGGTGCTGGCGATCCTGCTTCTGATGCTGATCCCGGTGATCTGGCTCAAACCCACCTGAAGCGGCGCACGGCCGGCCCGCTCAGCGGGTGGTCACGACCCCGGTGGTGGGATCGAAGCGCTCCGCCAGCCAGGCCACCGGCACCATCACCACCAGCGAGGCGGCACACAGCAGCGCCTGGGTGACGTTGAGCGGTGCCGTCTCGAACCAGCCGTTCATCCAGCTCAGCTGGCTGAAGGCCAGCTGCAGCACCAGGGCCGCGCCGATGCCGGCCAGCAGCACCGGGGCCCGCCACAGCTCCCGCCAGCCCTGCTTGCTCACCTGGCTGATGCTCACCAGGTAGGCCATCTGGGCGAGCACCAGCGACTGGATGGCCATCGTGCGCGCCAGCGCCAGATCCAGGCCGTGGGAGCGGGCCCATAGGAACATCCCGAAGATGAACAGCCAGTAGAAGCTGGCCACCAGCAGCACCTTCTGCACCAGGCCCCGGGTGAGCAGGGGCTGGCCGGGAGGGCGCGGCGGCTGCTCCATCAGCCGCGGGGGCTGGGGCTCGAAGGCCAGCGGCACCGAGAGGGTGAGGGAGCACACCATGTTCAGCCACAGCACCTGCAGGGCCGTGACGGGCAGGTCCAGGCCCAGCAGTGCCGCCAGCAGGATGGTGATCGAGGCGCCGCAGTTCACCGGCAGCACGAAGGCCAGGGCCTTGCGCAGGTTGAGGTACACGGCCCGCCCCTCCTCCACCGCCGCCTCGATGGTGGCGAAGTTGTCGTCGGTGAGCAGCATGTCGGCCGCCTCGCGGGCCACCTCGGTGCCGCCCCTGCCCATGGCGATGCCGATGTCGGCCTGGCGCAGGGCCGGGGCGTCGTTGACGCCGTCGCCGGTCATCGCCACCACCTCCCCCAGCTCCTGCAGGGCACGCACCAGCGCCAGCTTCTGGGCCGGCATCACGCGGGCGAACACGTCGGTGTCGCGCACGATCGCCAGCAGCCTTCTCGGTGATTTCTCCTCCAGGGACTGGCCGGTGCGGGTGCGCACCACGCCGTTGCGGCCCAGGTTGAGCTGGCTGGCGATCGAGCGGGCCGTATCCGGGTGGTCGCCGGTGATCATCTTCACCTGGATGCCCGCCCGCTGACAGGCCGCCACCGCCGCCACGGCCTCCGGCCGCGGCGGATCGAGCAGGCCCTGCAGGCCGAGGAAGGTGAGTCCCTCCTCCACGTGGGTTTCGCTGAGACGCTCCTGGGTGGGATCGGCCTCGGCGACGGCAAAGGCCAGCACCCGCTCGCCCTGCCGGGCCATGGCGGCCACCGCCGCTTCGATCGCCTCCCGGTCGAGGGGTTCGCTGCCGCCGTCGGCCCGCAGCTGGCGGCCGCAGCGCTTCAGCACCGCCTCCACCGATCCCTTCATCAGGATCCGCCGGCTGCCGTGGAGGGTGGCCATGAACTGCTGTTCGGACGCGAACGGGATGGCGTCGCGGCGGGGGTGGCGGTCGAGGGCTTCCTGCCGGTTCAGGCCCAGGGTCTGGGCCACATGCAGCAGGGCCGTTTCGGTGGGGTCGCCCACCAGTCCCTCGCTCTGGCTGGCGCGGGCGTCGTTGCAGAGCACGCCGGCCAGCAGGGTTTCGCGCAGGGCGAGGTTGCGGGCCAGGGGATCGTCGCCACCCGATTCCGGCCAGAGGCGATCCAGACGCACCCGTTCGCCGCCGGCGTGGATCTCCCGCACCGTCATGCGGTTCTGGGTGAGGGTGCCGGTCTTGTCGGAGCAGATCACCGTGGTGCTGCCCAGGGTCTCCACCGCCGGCAGCTTGCGGATGATGGCGTTGCGGCGGGCCATGCGGTTCACGCCGATGGCCAGGGTCACGGTGACGATCGCCGGCAGTTCCTCGGGGATCGCCCCCACGGCCAGGGCCACGGCGCCGTCGAACATCTCGCTGACCTCCCGGCCGCGGGCCAGGCCCAGCAGGAAGGTGACCCCTGCCAGCACCAGCACCAGCCGCAGCAGCGTGGCGCTGAAGCCCCGGAACTTGCGCGTCAGCGGCGTGCTCAGATTCACCTGCTGGGCCAGCGACCCGGAGATCCGGCCCACCTCGGTGGCGTTGCCGGTGCCCACCACCAGGGCGCGCCCCTGGCCCGCCGTCACCAGGCTGCCGGCATAGGCCATGCCGATGCGTTCCGTGAGCGGTGCCGCCAGCTCCACGGCGGTGGTGCCCTTGGCCACCGGCAGCGACTCACCGGTGAGCGCCGACTCGTCGACCTGCAGGTTGCGGCAGTGCAGCAGGCGCACATCGGCGGGCACCTTGTCGCCCGCCTCCAGCACCACCAGATCGCCCGGCACCAGCTGTTCGGAATCCAGGCGCCGGCGCACGCCGGCGCGCACCACCTCCACCTCCGTGCGCACCGAACGGGCCAGGGCGGCGATGGCGGTTTCCGCCCGGCTCTCCTGCACGTAGCCGATCATGGCGTTGATCACCGTGACGCTCCAGATCACCGCGGCCTCGCCCGGCTCCCCCAGCAGCAGCTTCACCGTGCCCACCGCCAGCAGGGTGTAGAGCAGGGGGTCGTGAAACTGGCCCAGAAAGCGCTGCCAGGCCGGCTTCTGGCGCTGCTCCTCGAGGCTGTTGGGTCCCCAGCGCTGCTGCCGCAGCAGCGCCTCGTCCTCCGTCAGGCCTTGCTCGCCGTCGCTGGCCAGGGCCGCGATCAGCTCCGGCCACGGGGTGGCGTGCGCCGGGGGGCGGCTGGCTGTTTCGGCAGGGGGGGCGGCGGACATGGAGGGGGAGCGGACGGGAACGGGATTCAGCCAGGCTGGGATCGTCCCCGGTGCAGCACCCGCTGCGGGAAGGGGATTTCGATGCCCTGGCGCTGGAAGGCCTGCCAGATCGCCCTGCGCACCGCAGTGCTGATGGAGAGGTTCTGCATCGGGTTGGCGATCCAGAACCGCAGGGCGTAGTTGATCGCGGAATCCCCGTAGCCCATCACCAGCACCTTCGGCGCAGGCTCGGCCAGCACGCCGGGCACCTCCGCGGCCGTGGCCGCCGCCAGCCGGATCACCTCGCCGGGATCGTGGTGGTAGGCGGCACCGAAGCTCACCTCGCTGATGCGCATGCGGTCGCTGCCGGTGAAGGTGGTGGTGGTGGTGGTGAAGAACGTCTGGTTGGGGATCACCAGTTCGGCATTGTCCCGGTCGCGCCAGAGCACCGCGGCCCGCAGCCCGAGGCTGCGCACCTCGCACGGATCACCGTCGATGTAGAGGATGTCGCCGGGCCGCACCGAACCCTCGAACAGCAGCCACAGGCCGCTGATGAAGTTGGAGAACACCTCCTTGATGCCGAAGCCGAGCCCCACGGACAGGCCGCCGGCCACGGCCAGGATGGCGGTGCGGTTGAAGCCGATCTGATCCAGCGTCCAGACGACGCCCGTGGCGATGATCGAGTACTGGATCAGCAGGGCGAGGGCGCGGCGTCCGGAATCGCCGCCGCCCAGCAGCCGCTGCAGGATCCAGGCCAGGCCATGGCTGGGGGGCCTGGAGCCCACGAACAGCAGCACGATCACCAGCAGCGAGAGGAACACCTGGCCGACGGTCACGGTGGAGCCGAACCAGGTGCCGATCGGGATCACCGCCAGGCTGGCGGGAGCATCCACCTCGCGGATCAGCATCACCAGCGAGAACAGGAGGTAGAGCGGCCGCAGCAGGCCGCTGTCGAGCTGCCGGACCTCGCCCGCCGGCAGCCACCGGCCCAGGCCGTGGCGCAGCAGCCCCAGGCCGAACCATCCGCCGATCAGCAGGGCCGCGATGCCCACCAGCCCATAGGGCATGGAGACGGCCGCCAGCACGGCCGTGAACAGCCCCAGCAGGGCCAGCAGCCCCAGCCGGGCGAACCACGGCCCCGCGGGCCGGGCCGGGGGCCGACGCGAGGCGAGCAGGGACGCGGCGATCAGGACCGCCACGCCGCTCAGCTGCACGAGGACACCGGGCCGGGAGAGGTACCCGAACCACCCCCCGATCTGGCTCAGCAACTCGCTCATGGAGAGGGGCTCTGAAGCAGGCGCACCAGGGCATCGGTGGCCTCGTCCACCCCCAGGTTGCCGTAGTGGAAGGCGATCAGGATGCGGTTGAAGTCCTCCTCCCGGTTTCTCATCACCAGCAGCTGGGAGATCCGGGCGCGGGCGTCCTGGGCCTGCTGCTGGGCGGTGACCAGGGCGGCCAGCCGGGTGGAACTGGCCACCGGCAGGGGGGCTTCGCGGCTCACCGGCAGGAGGGTCCTGCCCCGCAGCGTCATCGCTCGCTGCACGGGGGGGTTCAGGGAGAAGCGCACCAGCTCCTCGGCGGCCTGGCGCTGCACGGGGCTGGAGTTGCGTCCGTAGGCCCACATCAGCAGCACCGAAACCGGACTCGGCTGTCCCTGGGAGCCCGCCGGCAGCGGCGCCAGGCCCAGGTCGTCGCCGAGCTGGGCGTGCAGATAGGTCTGGTCGCTGCTGCGGCAGGTGATCCAGGCGTAGGTGCCGTCCAGCAGACCATCGCCGAGGTTGGCGTCTGGCCCCGCCAGCGTGATGCGCTGCTGCAGGTTCGCCGTCTGCAGCCACAGCAGCCACTGGCGGATCCGGCTGACGTGCTCCTCCGTGGCGGGGCTGCCGGCCCGGATGGCGGTGAAGCTCTCCAGGGCGCCGAGGCTGCCGAGCGTCCAGGCCAGGTCGCCGAGGTCGAGCTTGAAGCCGAAGCTCTGGCCCTCGCTGCTGGCCGTCAGCAGGGCCTGCATGGTGGCGGGGGGCTGGGCCATCCGCCGCCGGTCGAAGCAGGCGAGCTGGGGTGCGTAGCCCACGGGCACGGCGAACAGGTGGCGGGCGTCCACCTGGGCAAAGGGGATCAGGGATGGACTCAGCTGATCGCTGGAAGGGTTGGGAAAGGGGACGGTGCGGGTGAGCCCTTCCTGGTGAAGCTGCTGGGCGATGCTGCCTTCCGCCAGGATCAGATCCGGCGCCAGTCCGCTGCGGGTGCGGCGGCGCACCTCGGCCAGCAGCCGCTCCTCCTCGAAGATCAGCAGCTCCAGCTTCACGCCGGGGCGCAGGTCGGCATACAGCTTCTCCAGCGCCTCGAGCTTCTCGCCCAGGGCGCTGCGCAGCGTTGAATCGATGCGGGTGGCGTCACCGACGCCGATGGCCACGTACAGGATGGTGCTGGTCCGGGGAGTCAGCCCCGGCAGCGGCTGCGGGCCGAGGCCGCAGCCGGCGACCAGTGGCGCCAGCCCCAGGACCAGCGCCGCCGCCCGCAGCCACCTGCCCACGGCGGCCTACTCCTCCGGATAGAGCAGGGCTGCCAGCTCGTCGGGATCCACGTCGTAGACCCGGGCCAGGGTCGTCTCCACGGCGCTGGTCACCACGTCGGGCAGAAAGCGCATCGCATTGAGCGCATCATCGACGATGTCGTCGGTGAGCAGCTTCTCGCCGCCCAGCTTCTCGTCGTTGATCACCGCCATCACCCAGCTCTGATAGGCGGACACGAGATCGGCGAACTCGAGCTCCGGGTCGTTGAGATCCAGCGCCATGGACGTTTCCGGTGCACGTTGCCTCTGCAGTTTGCCCGCTGGCCGGGGTTTGCCCACTGGTGAGGATGGGGCGGTATCCGATGCCTCACCGCTCCCCTCCGTGACCGATCCACCCCCGGCCGCCGTCCGCGAGCCGCAGCTCGATCCGGCCCGCCTGCAGGCCACCCTGGTGGATTTCGCCCTGGCGGAGCTGGTGCGTCAGCACCGCGAGAGCTTCCAGCCGCTCTGGAGCGCCGACAGCTGGGCCAAGCTGCTGATCTGGCTGGCGCTGAACTGCGGCTGCAGCGGCGATCAGGCGGGGCTGCGGGCCTTCGCCGAGGCCCTCGGCCCCGCCCTCGGCGGCCGGCTGCGGCGGCTGTTCTTCGAGCGGGAGCTGGCGGATCTGGACCTGCAGGTGATGGCCGATCCGGCCGAGCCCCAGGTGCTGGTGCTGCCGCTCGCGCCCGCTGGTGCCCCCCTCACGCTGGAGCACGCCGCCGCCGCCCTCGCCCGCCTCGGCCTGCTGGAGCATGTGGCGGAGCGGGGGCTGTGGCGCCGCCTCGAGCAGGCTGTGGCGGTTCCCTGGCGGGATGCCCACTCCGGCCCCGCCGGTGCCGATGTCTCCTGAGGAAGCGCCGATGAAGCTGATCGCCGCCTACCGCAACGCCGGTTTCGAGGCCCTGGCCGATGGCGTGATGGCCTTCTTCGACCGCCGCCCCGACCTGCAGCGTCCCGGGGTGGCCTTCGGGCCGGAGGGCCCGGCTGATCCGGCCGCCGAACCGGCGAAAGTGTCCACCGACATCAGCCTGGTGGCGATCGACCGCAGCGACCCGGAGGCCTTCGCCCTGGCCGAGGTGATCCTGCGGGGCGTGAACGCCGCCCTGGGGCACTACCTCAAGGAGCGGCCGCTGCTGCGCGACTGCTGCCCGGAGCAGAGCCTGTTCGTGAACCCGATCTTCAACCTGCAGCGCTACGCGCCCGGTGAGGGCTTCAGGCGCTGGCACTGCGACTGGACCCTCAGCGACGAGGCCACCGAACCCCAGGCGAGGGTGCTGGCCTGGATCCTCTACTGCAACACCCTGCCCGAGGGCGGCACCGAGTTCCACTGGCAGGGCCACCACGAGGAGGCGGAGCGGGGCAAGCTGCTGATCTTCCCGGCGGGGGTGTCGCACATCCACCGCGGCCGGGTGAGCCAGGAGCACAGCAAGACGATCGCCACCGGCTGGATCAACGCCGGCACGCTGGAGGGCTACCTCAAGCGGCTGGCGGCCTGAACGCTGGGGCAGCGGAGCGTTCAGGGACCGCTCTCCCGCTGCCGCCCTCAGCCCGTCGGCACGATCAGCCCCTCGAGGGATCGCTGCAGATCGGCGGTGAGCCTGGCCACGGCCCCACGTCGATCCTGCCTGTAGTCCTGCAGTCGTTCGTCCACGGCGATCGGATCGCCGATGCTGATCAGCACGCGCCTCGGCCCCAGCCGGGGCCGCCTGGCCACGTTGCCTCCCAGCAGACGGCACTGGGTGTCCCAGAGCAGCAGCAGCGTGTCGGCGAAGCGCTCCTGGCTGGGCAGTTCCCGCACGTGGCTGCCGCTCACCGCCACGAAGCTCTCCACCAGCCGCATGTGCCAGAGCCGCCGTTCGCTCTCCTCCGCCAGCCGGTCGGCCAGGCCGCGCTGGAGGGGGCAGCGGGCCTCGGCGCCGCCCAGCGGCGGGTAGATCCGCTCCCAGGCGGCCTGCTCCAGCCGCCGGCAGCGGTCGGTCAGATCGCCGACGGCCCGGATCCCGAAGGACTCCTCCACCACCTCCAGGGCCGTGGTCAGCAGCCGCTGCAGGCGCCCGGTCAGGTCCGGCAGCTCCGGCAGGGAGCGCTGGTAGGCCTGGCGGTAGAAGCGCTCCATCAGCGACAGCATCCGCTCGGCCAGCGCCAGCAGGCGTGCGTAGAGCTGCTCGGGCTCCAGGCTGGGGCTGGCGGGAGGAGTCAGGTCGGCGTTGCGTTCCAGCTGGCCCAGCAGTCGCTCGATGGCGTCCCAGATCGGCACACACCAGCTGTACTGCAGACCGACCGGCAGAACCGTCATCGCCTCGCGGCGGCCTGTCTTGCGCAGGTCCTCCGCGGTCCAGAAGGCCAGCTGGGCGATGCCGGGCTCCAGCGGGCTCACCACCTCGTTGTGGCCGTTGGTGCCTCCCTCCGGTGCCGCGGCGAAGGGATGGCCGCCGTGCAGCAGCAGCTCGCGGGCGGAGCGCAGTCCGGCCGTGTCGAGCCTGCCGCGCTGGATCGAGCTGCCGCCGAGCCGCTGCAGCAGCCAGCCCACCGGCTTCCCGGCCCAGAGGGGAATGCCCCGGTCATAGAGAAAGAAGCTGTGGGGTGTGCGTTGCAGGCGCACGCCCAGCTCCCGGCTGCGGCGCGGCAGCTCCCGCCACAGCAGCGCCGCCAGGCAGAGCGGGTCGCTGACGCTGGGATGGCGGAAGGCCAGCAGCAGGCGGCTGTGGCCGGCCTCGAAGGCGCGGATCGCCGCCACCAGCCGCTCGCCGTCGCGCACCCTCAGCTCGTGGATCCGGCTGCGCCGGCTCAGCCAGAAGGGCAGCAGCAGCCGGGCCGCCGCCAGCACCCGACCGTCGAGGCGGGGCGGCAGAAATGCCAGCGGTGGACCTGCAGGCATGGGGCGGCGGGCTTTGCCGTGGCGGACGAACCTCCGCATTGAACCGGGCATCGCCAGCCATCCGTGCCGCTCCCCCGGCCGTGTCGCCGGTTCAGCGCAACCGCAGCGGCTCGATCGCCCCGTCTTCCCGGCGGGTGACGCCCAGCCTGATCGGCCGCGGCGCCCCCCTGCGGGGAAGCGTCACCTCCACCCACAGCCGTTCCCCCCGGGGCCGCCGGGAGGGATCCGGCACCTGCGGCGGCAGGAAGAAGGCCAGGGGTTCGCCCAGCTGCGCCACCCCACCGTCCGCACCGCTGCGGAACGTGGCCGGCAGCGGCTCCGTGGAGCCGGGCCTGGGGCCGCCGGGGTCGACCGCTTCCACCCGTCCCTTGCGCACCACCAGCCGCACGCGGCCGGCGGGGGCGCCGCTCAGGCCGGCTGCCGGCGCCAGCAGCTGCAGACGGACGTAGCGGCCCCGGATCGGCAGGTTGGGATCCACCGGCTCGGTCAGCCCCCAGCCGCGGGGACGCGTCGCCCGCTCCAGCAGCATCTGGCCGCCGACCGCCAGCAGCAGGGCGCTCTGCAGTCCCGCCAGCAGCAGCCCCGCCCGGCGGGGACCACGCGCCGCGCTCATGGCTGTCCGCCCCCCGGAGCGCTGCCGGAGGGTGGCGCCACGCCGTGCAGATGCCCCAGCCAGCGCCGCCGCAGCCGCTCCAGCAGCCAGCCGCCGGCGAGGCACAGCGCCCCCAGCCCGATCAGGCTGAGGGAGCGATCGAGGCGGTTCATCACCTCACTGGCGTAGAAGGCCAGCACCGTGCCCGCCGCCAGGGCGGCCCCCAGGTTCACCCGCTCGGGCCGCCGATCCGCCAACCCCCAGGCCACCAGCGCCAGGCTGCCGAGCAGCCACCAGACGAAGGGCAGCAGCGCCGCCGCCAGCCCCTCCCGCAGCCCGGCGACGCCGAGGCCGGCCAGCAGCCAGCCGGCGGCGGCCCCCACTGGCCACCAGCCCCGGGGCCGCAGCCGCCAGGCGGTCAGCAGCGGGCCAGCCAGTGCCACCGTCCAGCCGAGCCCCAGCAGGGACCACTGGGCGGCAGTCAGCGCCTGATCAGCGACGGCGCCGCCGAACCGCAGCACCAGGGCCCAGATGCCGCTGGCCGGCAGCAGCGCCAGGCCCCCCACCCACAGGAGCACCTGCCGGGCCGGCGCGGGGCCATCGCGGCCGCCGGCGGCCGCCAGCAGCGCCAGGGCCAGCAGCAGCACCCCCGCCGCCGCCACCTTGGCGAACGCCCAGTCCGGCATCTCCCCCTGCCGGCAGGCCAGGGTCCATTCCGACACCAGCCAGGCGGGCAGCAGCAGCACGAGCAGGGCCAGCTGAGGCCATTGGCGCAGGAGCCCCCAGCCCAGCGCCGCGCCCACGCTCCAGAGCATCAGCCCGGCGGGCCAGTTGGCCTCGAGATGGAAGATCTGCCCCGCCAGGAACACGCCGCCCCCGAGGGCCACCGTTCCCACCGCATGCAGGGCGGTGGCCGTGGCGGGCTGGCGGGCCGCGGCCAGCGCGCCAAGCCCGTGCAGACCCGCCACGAGCGCGAGCACCAGGGCAAAGCGCCATCCGGGGGGAAGGCTGTCCCAGTGGGCGGCCACGAACAGCAGCACACCGGCGGCCAGCAGCACGGCGCCCAGCACCAGCAGCACCCGGATCGGTGCGCCGAGCCGGCCGGTGGCTGGAGGCTGCCGCTGCCGTTCGTGCTCCCAGCGGGTGATCGCCTCGCCCGTGGTGGCGGGCAGCAGGCCGGCGTCCACCCAGCGGCACAGGGCCTTTTCCCATTCAGCGGTCATGTCCCTTGTTAGCCAGCGCTGCGGGCGAGCGCTCGACCGGAGGGCCCCGGCGTCTGCGGGCCGGTGGCTTTGAGACCATGGGCGGATCGTCCGCGCCGCTTCCGTGACCGACGCCCTGCCCAAGACCTACGACCCGGTGGGCACCGAGGCGCGCTGGCAGCGGGCCTGGGAGAGCAGCGGCGCCTTCCATCCCGACCCCGGCGCCGCCGGCGAACCGTTCTCGGTGGTGATCCCGCCGCCGAACGTGACCGGCAGCCTGCACATGGGCCACGGCTTCGAGGCGGCCCTGATCGACGCGATCGTGCGCTTCCAGCGCCTGCGCGGCCGCAACGTGCTCTGCCTGCCCGGCACCGACCACGCCTCGATCGCCGTGCAGACGCTGCTCGAGAAGCAGCTCAAGGCGGAGGGCACCAGCCGGCATGAGCTGGGCCGCGAGGCGTTCCTGGAGCGCGCCTGGCAGTGGAAGGCCCACAGCGAGGGCACGATCAAGGGCCAGCTGCGCCGTCTCGGCTATTCGCTGGACTGGCAGCGGGAGCGCTTCACCCTCGACGAGGGCTGCAGCGCCGCGGTGGTGGAGGCGTTCAACCGCCTGCACGAGCAGGGGCTGATCTACCGGGGCGAATACCTGGTGAACTGGTGCCCCGCCTCCGGCTCGGCGGTGAGCGATCTGGAGGTGGAGATGAAGGAGGTGGACGGCCACCTCTGGCACTTCCGCTACCCCCTCAGCGATGGCCCGGCCGCTAACGGGCGCACCCATCTGGAGGTCGCCACCACCCGGCCCGAGACCCTGCTGGGCGACACGGCCGTGGCGGTGAATCCCGCCGATTCCCGCTACGCCGATCTGGTGGGCCGCACCCTCACCCTGCCGCTGGTGGGGCGCGAGATCCCGATCGTCGCCGACGACCACGTGGACCCCGAGTTCGGAACGGGCTGCGTGAAGGTGACCCCCGCCCACGACCCCAACGACTTCGCCATCGGTCAGCGCCACGACCTGCCGCTGATCACGGTGATGAACCGCGACGGCACCATGAACGAAGCCGCCGGCCGCTTCGCCGGGCTGGATCGCTTCGAGGCCCGCCAGGCCGTGGTGGCGGCGATGGAGGCGGAGGGCTTTTTGGTGCGTGTGGAGCCCCACCGCCACAGCGTGCCGTTTTCGGATCGCGGCAAGGTGCCGGTGGAGCCCCTGCTCTCCACCCAGTGGTTCGTGACGGCCGAGCCCCTGGCCGCCCGCTGTCGCGACGCCCTGGACCATCCCGCCGGCGCCGCGCCGCGCTTCGTGCCGGAGCGCTGGGAGAAGGTGTACCGCGACTGGCTCACCGGCATCCGCGACTGGTGCATCTCGCGCCAGCTGTGGTGGGGCCACCGCATCCCCGCCTGGTTCGTGGTGAGCGAGACCGGCGGCGCGATCACCGACAGCACCCCCTATGTGGTGGCGCGGGATGAGGCCGAAGCGATGGCGAAGGCAGAGGCGCAGTTCGGCGGCGGCACCCACGCCCACCCGGTGGTGCTGGAGCAGGACCCCGACGTGCTCGACACCTGGTTCTCCAGCGGCCTGTGGCCCTTCTCCACCCTGGGCTGGCCCGAGACGGGCGCCGCCGATCTGCAGCGCTGGTATCCCACCAGCGTGCTGGTGACGGGCTTCGACATCATCTTCTTCTGGGTGGCCCGGATGACGATGATGGCCGGTGCTCTGGTGGCTGAGGGCGGCGGCGACCCGGCGGCCTGGATGCCCTTCCGGGACGTGTACATCCACGGCCTGGTGCGCGATGAGAACAACCGCAAGATGAGCAAATCGGCGGGCAACGGCATCGACCCGCTGCTGCTGATCGAGCGCTACGGCGCCGACGCCCTCCGCTTCGCCCTGGTGCGCGAGGTGGCCGGCGCCGGCCAGGACATCCGCCTCGACTACGACCGCAAGAGCGACACCTCGGCCACGGTGGAGGCGGCGCGCAACTTCGCCAACAAGCTCTGGAACGCCACCCGCTTCGCCCTGATGAACCTGGGCGGCGAGACACCCGCCAGCCTGGGTGAGCCCGATGCCACGCTGCTGCAGCAGGAAGGGCGGCCCCTGCAGCTGGCCGACCGCTGGATCCTCTCGCGCCTGGCCCGCGTCAACGGCGAAACGGCCGAGCGCTACGCCAGCTATGGCCTGGGTGAGGCGGCCAAGGGCCTCTATGAGTTCGCCTGGAACGAGGTGTGCGACTGGTATCTGGAGCTGAGCAAGCGGCGCCTCCAGGTACCGGCCGAGCTGGAGGGCCCTGCCCGCGAGGCGGCCCTGGCCGATCAGCGCAGCGCCCGGCAGGTGCTCGCGAAAGTGCTGCAGGAACTGCTGGTGATGCTGCACCCGCTGATGCCCCACCTCAGCGAGGAGCTCTGGCACGGGCTCAGCGGCGAGCCGGACGCCACCTTCCTCGCCCTGCAGCACTGGCCGCAGGCCGACGATGCCGCCCTTGACGAGGCGCTGGAGGCGAGCTTCGCCGAGCTGATCGAGGCGATCCGGGTGGTGCGCAACCTGCGGGCCGTGGCCGGCCTCAAACCAGCCCAGCCGGCGCCGGTGCAGTTCGTCACCGGCCGCGGCGAGCTGGCCGCGCTGCTGCAGGAGGCCACGGCCGACATCACCGCCCTCACCCGTGCCGAGAGCGTGGCTGTGCTCAGCCCCGATCAGCTGGAAGTCAGCCGCGGTGGTGCCGGCGGCCAGCGGCGGGCGCTCGCCGGGGTGTGCGGCGAGCTGCAGGTGCTGCTGCCGATCGAGGGCCTGGTGGATCTCGACGCTCTGCGCGGCCGGCTGGAGAAGGACCTGGCCAAGGCCGAGAAGGAGATAAAGGGTCTGGCGGGGCGTCTGGCCAACCCGAACTTCGCCGACAAGGCGCCGCCGGCGGTGGTGGCTGAGTGCCGCGCCAACCTGGCGGAGGCCGAAGCCCAGGGGGAGCTGGCGCGGAAGCGGCTGGCGGAGTTGGGGTGACCGGCCAACGCCGATTCCCCGCGATCCATCCAGGCCAATCCCAGCCATCCCGGGCACGGGTGGCTGCAGCAGAGATGGGCTGAGGGTAGATGGGTGAGTAAGTTCCAGTCAATTCGCATCGTCATTGATGCAGATGTCGACTCTGCTGAATTTCGTGGTCACGTCCTTTGCGTTGATGAATCCGTTGGGTGCCCTGCCCATTTTTCTTGGCTTCACAGCCAGGGAAAGCAAGCCGGTTCAACGCCTTGTGGCGTTATTCGTCTCCCTCACGGTTCTTGGTCTGCTGCTGATGTTTCTGTTCATCGGTGACCCTCTACTGCGCTTCTTCGGTGTGTCGATCGATGCCTTTCGCATTGCAGGTGGAATCCTCCTGCTCGTGACGGGACTCAAGATCATCGCTGGCGGAATGGCTGACTCGGGTGATCAGCTCGTGGCTACCGAGGCGGGGGAGAACAAGCTCAAGGAAGCCGAAACGATCTACCAGAAGATCGTGATCCCGCTGGCAATGCCGCTGATCGTCGGTCCTGGGGCGATCGCCAATGTGATTCTCTTTTCCAGCCGGGCTGGTCAAGGCCATGTCGTCAGTGGCGGCCTCCTCGTCGCCACGGTGGTGCTCGCCCTTTCGGTGCTGGTGGTGTTTCTCTCCGGGCGCTGGCTGCAGGACATCCTCGGCCCGATCGGCATGAACCTGCTGCTGCGGGTGATGGGCCTGATGGTTGCCGCGATGGGGGTTCAGTTCATGGTCACCGGTGTCAGCGAGATCATCGTCAATGAGTTGGCTCCGGCCTTCCGCTGAATCACGTCCGTGCGCTGGTTGTGTAGACGCCCATGCCTGGGTTGCGGTCAGGTTGGGGCGCTGTCCTGCTTGCGGGGCATCAGCCGGTTCTCCAGCTCCTCCGAAAGGCGCAGCTCCAGGCCCTCCCCGCTGAGGTGCAGATCGCGCTGGGGGAAGGGCACGCTGATGCCGCGCTCACGCAGCAGGGCTTCGATGCGGAAGTTGAGGTCGCTCTTGATCTGGTACTGGCGCATGGGCTCACGGATCCACACCAGCAGGGTGAACTCGAGGGCGCTGTCGCCGAAGCCGCTGAAGAACACTTTCGGTGCCGGTTCCCGCAGCACGGAGGGCTGGCCGTCGCAGGCGGCGATCAGGGCCTTGCGCACCTCGGTGGTGTCGGAGCCGTAGGCCACCCCCACCGGCACCTGCAGCCGCGACACCGGACTGCCGTGGCTCCAGTTCACCACCCGGGAGTCGAGGAATTCCGAGTTGGGCACGATGATCGCCACCCCGTCCAGCGACTCCACCACGGTGCTGCGCAGGCCCAGCTTCTGCACCGTGCCCTGCAGGTCACCGATCTCCACGAAATCACCCACCTGGATCGGCCGCTCGAAGATGATCACCAGGCCGCTGAGCAGGTTCTTGCTGATCGTCTGCAGGCCGAGGCCCACGCCCACGCCCAGCACGCTGGCGAACAGGGCCAGGGAGGTGAGATCGAGGCCCCAGAGCTGCAGCAGCACGAGCGCTCCGAAGAACAGCAGCCCGTAGCGGAGCAGGAAGGCCACAGCCTCCTGCCCCCCCAGGCTCATGCCCGTGTAGCGCAGCACCCGGCTGCGCAGCAGCCGCAGCAGCAGTCCTACGCCCTGCACGAGCAGCAGCAGCAGCGCCACCAGGATGACGACATCCACCAGGGAGTAGCTGCGGGCCCCCAGCGGCAGGAGCGGCACCGCCAGCCAGCGGCTGGCTCCCGCCGCGGCCGCGCCGCCCAGGCGGCGGCTGAGCGGAAACTGATCGCCGATCCACACCAGCGCCGCCATCCACACGCCGGCCTGCAGCAGCACCAGCGCCGCCCGCTGCAGGAAGCGCACGCTGCGGCTGTGCCGTTCCAACGGCTCCTCCGGCTGCAGGGCCCAGGCCTGGGGAAAGCGGCGGTGCCACACAGCCCGCAGACCCCAGTGCAGGACGGCGGCCACGGCGAGGACCGCCAGCACCCGGGGGAGGACGCGCCTCAGATGGCCGGGGCTCCGTTCGACCCCGGCCCGTGCAAGGGCCTCCTCCAGTCGCTGGCGCCAGGCCTTCGCCTGTTCCATCGCCTCGAGGCCTTCGGGCACGTCGCGCTCGGTGACGGTGAGCAGGGTGCGGCCGTTGAGCAGCAGCACCGGCAGGTTGTTCTGCGTGCTCACCTCGATCGCCGCCGCTGTCTCGCCGCTGGCCGCCTCCTCCAGGCGCTGGTTGACGGCGGCGCTGCGCTGCTCAGCGCTGAGGTCGCCGGAGGGCCAGATGCGGAACAGGGTTCGACCGTCGAGCACGATCGGAGCCGGGCCACGCTCCGAGGCTGTGGTGCCCATCCGGAGGGGGGACTGGGGCTCGGCCCTGACGGCGCCCGCAAGGCCCTCGCCGCTCCACAACAGCGGCGTCATCGCCACTGCCAGAGCAAGCAGGGTCGCCAGCAGTGGTGAGACCCACGGCGCGCGGGGGCCGGAGCGGCGGCTGGCAGGCCTCATGACACCAGGGTGGTTCGGGAAGGTTAGGAACCGCCCTCAGCGGCAGCTGGAACCGGCGCCAGCCTCCCCCTCAAGACATCTGTGTCGTGCTGTTGTGTGGCGTCAGTTACACACCGAAGGGTGGCCCGCCACCAGGATGCTGCCGCCAGCCTCGGGGAACACCCTGTGGACCCGCACGCTCCACAGCCCGAGCCCAGCCCGCTGGCTCCCCCGCTTCCGGTCCCATTCCCCGCATCGATCGGGCTGCTCCGGCGGGAGGGGCTCACGGATGAGCCGCTTCAGGTGCTCGAGGGGTCGCTTCCGCCTGATGTGCATGGCCATGCCTTCTTCATGGGCCCCGGTGGCTTTCTGGACAGTGAGCCGCTGGGAGCCGATGGCCTGATTCATCCTTCCGCCGACGGCACGCCGCTGTTCAACGGCGATCCGCTGCTGCACCGCCTCGATTTCGGCGGCGACAAGGTGAGGATCACCAGCCGGATCCCCAAGACGCCTTGCTTTTACACCGATCAGGCCTGCCTTGCCTACGACCTGTGGAAGTCTTTCCGCTACGCCAACCATGGCCTGGCGCGCCTGTCCTTCAAACTCGGCTTCCGCAATGAGGTGAACACGGCCGTGGTGCCCATGCTCTTCAACAAGGCCGAGGGCAACCGACTGATCATCACCTGGGATGCGGGGCGTCACTTCGAGATCGACCCCGACAGCCTCGAGATCGCCACGGCCGTGGGCTTCAATTCCGAATGGCGCGAATGGATCCCCCTGCCTCTGCCCTTCGGCATCGTCACCACGCTCGCCCATCCGGCCCACGATCCCCAACTCGAGCAGAAAGCAACTGCTACTGGAGAGAGGGACCCGCGGCTATTCAGCCTCAACTACGGCAAGTCTATCGGCACGGCTCTGCACCCGATCCTGAATCACCAGGTGGATGCACCGTTCACCCGTAATGATGCGAAGCTTCAGGCCGATCTGGAGCAGCTGATCACTGTGGCGGAGCGCCTGCTGGGCGCGGCCCGCCGTCTGTTGCGGTTGATCCAATGGCTGGAGAAACGCGTCCACCCCCGGCTTGGGCATTCGTTTCGAGGTGGACTGCGCGGGCTGCTGCGTCGGCGTCGCACTGATCATGGGCCTGCTGGCTCCACACGAACCGTTGGCAAGCGCCACGTGACATCTGAACTGCTGGCCCTGCTGGAGGAACAGCTGGAAGAGGGGGCGAAGAGCACCACCGACCACGTGGAGGAACTGCTGCGCTTGCTGAAGGTGGCGCGCGGGTTGCTCGCCGATGCCGACAGCATGGAGGATTTCGTCGATCTGATCAGCTGGGATGGCCAGAACAAGCTGCAGAAGTGGGCCGTGCGTGTGGAAGGCGTGAACAAGGAAGATGGCAGCGTCAGTGCCGATGGATCGCCGCGCATCCTGCAGAGCATGCACCAGATGGGGGTGACGGAGAAATATGTGATCCTGATGGACACCGCATTCAAGCTCGGAGTCGAACAGCTGCTCACCGCTCCCTCGCCGAAGTTTCCGAAAGTGGAGCGGGTGCTGCGCAACCTGCTGGATTATCGTCAGAGTGATTACACGGTTCTCTATATTATCAGCCGCTGTGATCTGAGGTCGGATCAGGAGGAGGTGACAGCCCGACGGGTGAAGATTCCCCGTGGCACGGCGCACTTCTTGGTGGATTACGATAATCCTGACGATCGCATCACGCTGCACTGTGCCCATAACACGGGCTGGGATGCGGCGGAGTGGAATCGTCCCTTTGATGATTTCCCCCACAGCATCTACCCAGGCGTCGTGGGCATGGCCACCGGCAGCACTGACATCAACGTGCTCGGTCGCTATGTGCTGAATGGGGAAAGCGGGAAGCTGCTGGATAAGCAACTGGCCGAGGATTCCGGCAGGGATCTCACCTGGATGCTGGCGCTGTGTGCCTGGTGCCAACCCGATGGCGTCACGCCGCCTGGCCAGATCAAGCAGATCTTCTGGAATGGCTGGGGCAGCCATGGCGATCTGCTTCCCGCCTACATCGAGCGTCTCAACGCTCCGGCTGGCCCCCGAACTCTCACGTTGGAGGAGGCTAATGATGTGCTGCGCCGTGGCCTGCCTGCCACGCTGCTCCGCCTTGATACGGCCAGCATGACGATTGCCGATCGCTATGTCTTTCCGGCTGGCCGCTTCGGCAATTCAGTGCAGTTTCTGCCGTCCGAGAGGTCAACGCCCGGGGGCGGTGAGGGCTATCTTTTGTGTGTAGTAAACGGCAGTGATGACCCCACTCAAAGTGAATTCTGGTTGTTCAATGCTGCCCGGCTTTGGGTCGGCCCCGTCTGCCGCCTCGGTCATCCCGGCCTGAAAGTGGGGATGACGATTCATTCCACCTGGGTGCCGAGCATCGCAAAGCGCACGGCCACCTATAACGTGCCCGTAAAAACAGACTACGATCAAAGGTTTGTTGACATCAAGAGAATGAAACAGAACCCCGAAATACGTGATCTCCAGGATTTTTTTGAGGAGCATGTCTATCCCCATTTTCCTGCCTCCGACGCCTCGCCCACAGCTCATCAGCAGACCTCTGTTTGATGCCTCAGCAACCGCCTTTTCCCCGCTCGATGCTGCGGGCCAGCGCCGCTGAACTCATCGAAGAGCAGCTGGTGGTGGTGGAGGGTGAGATCCCCGCCGATCTGCAGGGCCATCTGTTCCTGATCGCCCCGGTGGGTTCCGTCAGTTCCGACGGCCTTCCCAACCCCGACGACAGCCATGTGTGGAACGGCAACGGGCTGATCCATCGCTTCGATCTCAACCAGACCCCCGGCGGTGGGATTGTCCTCACCACCCGCCTGGCCCGCACGCCCTGCTTCTGGGCCGATCTCGCCACCCGGCCCGGCAGTGCCGCTGCCGGGCTCGGCTTCAGCGACTGGGGCATGTCGCGGTTCTCGGTGCATCTGGGCATGCGCAATCAGCTCAACACCGCCTTCGTGCCGATGCGCTTCGGGCCCGATGAGCCCACCCGCCTGCTGCTCACCTTCGACGGCGGCCGTCCCTACGAGATCGATCCGGTGACCCTGCAGGTGGTGACACCGGTGGGCACCAACGTGGAGTGGCGGCCCGGTGCCGACCTGCCCCTGCCCTTCCCGCCGGTGCTGAGCACGGCCCACCCGGTGTTCGATCCGGCCACGGCCACCCTGTTCACGGTGAATTACGGGCGCTCCACCGGCAACTTCCTCGACACCATTCCCCTGGTGGACCGGTTGGACCGGCTGGCCGGCGCCGTGGCACAGGTGTTCCGGCCCCTGGCCCAGCTCGCGGGACTGCTGCTGGCCCCCGTGCGCTCCCTCCTGCGTCGGCGGCTGGGAGTGGCCGACTTCGTGCATCTGCTGGCCTGGGACGGCCGCGGACCCCTGCGCCGCTGGTCCCTGGTGGATGAGAGGGGCGAGCCCCTGCGCATCGACCAGACCATGCACCAGATCGGGGTGAGCCGCGATTACCTGGTGCTGGCCGACACGTCGCTGAAGTTCGGCCTCGAGCAGCTGCTCTCCCGCCCCTTCCGCCGCTGCCCCGCCCTGAACCGGCTGCTGCGCCGCCTGCTCACCCGTCCCCAGAAGCCGGACACCACCCTCTACGTGGTGCGCCGCGGCGATCTCAGCAGCAGCGCGCCCATGGTTGGAGAGAAGGCAGGTGCTGCCGAGACAGGTTCCCCAGTGATCGCCCGGCGGCTGGTGATTCCGCTGGAAGTGGGCCACTTCCTGGTGGACTGGGCCAACCCAGGGGGGCGCATCAGCCTGCACGCCGCCCACGAGTGCGCCACCGACGTGTCGGAGTGGGTCCGCCCGGAGGACGTTTCCGCCCTGGACGGCCGGCCCCTCGATCCGGCGCTGCGGGGCATGATCGCCGTGGGCGCCATGGATCTGGGCCGCCTGGGGCGCTACGAGATCGACGGGGAGACCGGTGCGTTTCTGGCGCGGACCCTGCACGACCAAAGCCTCACCTGGGGGATCGGTCTCTACACCTGCCGCCGGGATGTGGATCCGTCCGCTGCCCCCGACGGCCGCCTGTCGTCCATCTACTGGCAGTCCCTGGGCTTCTGGGCCGACCTGCTGCCGGAGTTTCTGCGGCGCCTCTATGCCGACTACCCCCATCGTCTGGTGCCGCTGCCGGAGCTGCTGGAGGGGCCCGCTGCCGGCGGTGGCCGGCCCTCGGCGCTGTTCCGGGTGGACACGGCCACGATGACCATCGCCGATGCCTACCCCTTCCCTCAGCGGCAGCTGGCCGGCGGCGAATGGCAGACCTGGGTGTGCAATTCGCCCCAGTTCGTGCCCCGGATCAGGCCCGCTGCAGCGCCCGCTGCGGCGGCCGATCCCGACACTGACGGCTGGATCCTCTGCGTCGCCATCAGCGAGCAGGCCAAGGAGCTGTGGATCTTCGACGCGGCTCACCTGGCCCTCGGCCCCCTCTGCCGCCTGGCCCATCCCCGCTTCGATCCGGGCTACACCATCCACACCACCTGGCTGGAGTGCATCGAACCGCGCAGCGCTGCCTACTGCGTCGATGCACGGGCCGACTATGACCCCAGACTGGAGCGCGTTCCGGACGTGGTGCGCGAGCTGTTCGAGCAGCACGTGTACCCCCACGTTGAACCGTGCCCACGTCCCCCGGTTACTCCCTGATCGAGACCCTCGAGGAGGGACCCTTCGCCCGCATGGTGCGGGTGCTGGATCAGCGCGACGGGCGACTGGTGCTGCTGCGCATGCTGCGCCACGAACGCCCCAGCGCCGAGGCGATCGCCAGCCTGGAGCATGAGGCGGCGGTGTGCGACGGCCTCGAGGCCGGGGCGACCCTGCCACTGCTGCGGCTGGAGCGGCACCAGGACCTGCCGGTGCTGGTGTTCGAGGATCCGGGCGGCCAGACCCTGAGCCGCAGGCGCCAGGAGTTCGCCGCCGATCGTGAGCGCTTGCTCAGCCTGATCCGGCACGCCGCCCGTGCCCTGGGCGCACTGCACCGTCAGGGGCTTCTGCACAACAACCTCAGCCCCCGCTGCCTGCTGCTGGCGGAGGATGGCGCGGTGCGGCTGCTGGCGCTGGAGCAGGCGGCTCCACTGGGCAACCCGCCGCCCCAGACCCCCGAGCAGCGGCCCCTCGAGGATCTCCTCTACCTCTCTCCGGAGGCCAGCGGACGGCTGCAGCGGACCCCGGACCGTCGCAGCGATCTCTACGCCCTCGGCATCTGCCTCTACGACCTGCTCACCGGCCGTACCCCCTTCGCCGCCAGTGATCCGATGGCGGTGATCCATGGGCACCTCGCCCGCTCTCCCGAACCGCCCCACCAGCTCGAGCCCGGGATTCCGGACGCCCTCTCGGCCCTGGTGCTCAAGCTGCTGGCCAAGCAGCCCGACGACCGCTACCAGACCATCCACGGTCTGCTGGCCGACCTGGGGGAGTGTTCCAGCCAGTTGCAGCGCCTGGGGAGGATCGAGCCCTTCGCCCTGGGCAGTGCCGACCGCGGCGATCGCCTGGTGATTCCCAAGCGGCTGTTCGGCCGTGCCAGCGACCGCCAGCGTCTGCTGGTGCGGGTGGAACAGGCCCTGGCGGGGGCGGTGGCGATGGTGGGGCTCAGCGGGGCGGCCGGGGTCGGCAAATCGAGCCTGATCGACTCGCTGCGGCCAGCCCTGCAGCACCGCCGCTGCCTGGTCGCGGAGGGCAAGTGCGATCAGCTGGGGCTGAACATCCCCTACGCGCCCCTGATCCAGTGCTTCGCGGCGCTGGCGCGTCAGGTGCTGAGCCAGGACGCGGAGGCTCTGCAGGCCTGGCGCCGGCGGCTGCAGAGCGCTCTCGGGGGTGCGGCCCAGCTGCTGGTGGAGGTGCTGCCGGAACTCGGGCTGATCCTCGGGCCCCAGCCCCAGCCCGAACCGCTGCCCCCGGTGGAGGCTCAGAACCGCTTCCGCCAGGTGGTACTGCGCTTCCTGGCGGTGTTCGCCCAGCCGGACCATCCCCTGGTGCTGGTGCTGGACGACCTCCAGTGGGCCGATCAGGGCTCCCTGAGCATCCTTCGGGAGCTGCTGCTCCGCGACGGCCTGGCGAACCTCCTGGTGATCGCCGCCTGGCGGGATCAGGAGCTGGGGCCGGCCCATCCGCTGCCGGCGATGCTGCAGCAGCTCGCCAGTCAGGCAGCCCGGCTGGAGACCATCCAGCTCCAGCCCCTGCAGGCTGACGACGTGAACCACCTGCTGGCGGCCTGCTTCAGCTGCCCGGCCGCCGAGTGCCGGGAACTGGCCCGCCGGTTGCAGGACACCACCGGCGGCAACCCCTTCTTCATCAACCAGTTGCTGCAGAACCTCTTCCGCGAGGGTCACGTGCGCTTCGACGGCCAGCGCTGGATCTGGGATCTGGGGAGCATCCGGGCCGCCACCTTCCCCGATGACGTGGTGAGCCTGGTGCTGGACGAACTGAAGCGCCTGCCGGCGCCGGTGCGGCGCACCCTCACCCTCGCCGCCTGCCTGGGCAACCGCTTCGATGCCACGGCCCTGGCGCTGGTGGGCGGCGAGCCCACCGCCACGGTTCGCCGCCATCTGGGCGCGGGCGAGGCGGCCAACCTGGTGGCCCCTCTGGTGAGCTCCGGGTCACCGGATTCGGCCTACCGCTTCCTGCACGACCGCATCCAGCAGGCGGCCTACGCGGCCCTGGCCGACGAGCGGGAGCGGGCGGCCATTCACCTGCGGGTGGGCCGGCGCATGCTGGCCGGCCGCGAGGCCCTGGCCGAAGGACAGCTGTTCGACCTGGTGGATCACCTCAACCGGGGCCGGCCGCTGATCGACGACCCTCGTGAGCGGCTCGAGCTGGCCGGCCTGAATCTGGAGGCCGCCCGCCGGGCCAAGGCCTCGGTGGCCTACGCCAACGCCCTCGCCTACCTCGAGCAGGGGGTGACCCTGCTGCCGCCGGACGCCTGGCGCCGGCACCATCGCCTCGCCTACGACCTCCACAAGGACCTGCTGGAGTCTCAGTACCTCTGCGGCGCGATCGACCAGGCCCAGGACACCGCCGCCATCCTGCTCAGCCACGTGCGCGACCGGCTGCAGCTGGCGGAGGTGCAGGGGCTGCGGATGATCCTGGCCACGGCCCTCAACCGCATGAGCGAGGTGCTGGAGCTGGGCTATGCGGCCCTGCGCGAGCTGGGTCTGCCCATGCCCCCCACCCCGACCGCGGTGCGGCGGGCCCAGCACCTGGAGACCTGGCGCATCCAGCAGCTGCTGCTGGGCCGCTCGATCCCGGCGCTGGCCCACCAGCCGCCGCTGCAGGACCCCCTGCAGCAGGCACGGCTGACCCTGATGGCCCAGATGATCCCGGCCCTCTACTACCTCGACATGGAGGCCAGCCACCTCTGCTATCTGCGGATGGCCCGGCTGTCGATGCAGCACGGCCACGCGCCGGTCTCGGCCATGGCCTATCTCGGCCTCGGTCGCTTTCTCGGTGAAGAGCGGGGACGTTTCCTCCAGCGCCAGCAGTTCGGCCGGGTGGGTCTGCAGCTGGCGGAGCACTACGGCAGCCAGGCCCTGCTCTGCAAGGCCCATTTCCTCTATGGGGGCTTCATCCACGGCTGGAGCGACCCAGCCCTGGAGGCGACGGGCCACCTGCGCCGGGCCTTCGAGGCGGGGATGGCGTCCGGCGATCTGGTGTGGGCCTGCTACGCCAACAACGTGCTGTGCATGCAGCTGGTGTTCCTGGGCCGCCCCTACGCCGAGATCGAAGCGGAGAGCCAGCGCTGCCTCGACCATGCCCGGCAGGTGGGTGAGCACTACACCCCGGTGTTCTTCCTGGTCACGCGGCAGCTGGCGCGCTGCCTGCAGGGCCGCACCCGCGGCGCCACCGACCTCAGTGACGCCGAGTTCGACGAGCTGGCGCAGCGGACGCTGCTGGAGCAGCGGCCCGAGTTCCGCGTCGCCCTGCACTGGTACCAGCTCTGCAAGACGCAGGTGCTGCTGCAGGCCGGGGAGCACCACCAGGCCCTGGCGATGGTGCGTGCCGCCCGATCCACCCGTGCCGCCGCCTCAGGGTTGCTGCACGCGGCCGAGGATGACCTGCTGCAGGCCCTCTGTCTGGCGGCCGTGCTGCCGGAGGAAGGCGATCCCGCCCTGCGGCGGCTTCATCGCCAGAGCCTGCGCCGCCTGGGGCGCGACCTCGATGGCCGAGCCCGTCTCTGCCCCGCCAACTTCCGCCACCGCGCCCTGCTGGTGCAGGCCGAGACCGCCTGGGTGGACGGCAGGACCGCCCAGGCTCTGGAGCTCTATGGGCTGGCGATTCAGGCGGCCCTGGAGGCCGGTCATGAACCCCTGGCCGCCTATGCCCATGCCAGGGCGGCTGCCCTGCACCGCAGCCTCGGCGACCCGGTGGCCGCCCGCGCCCATGCCGAGGAGGCCCGCTACCGCCGGGAGCGGCTGGGGCAGCTGCGGGCCGCCGGCGAGCAGGCCGCCCCCCGGCAGCCGGTGAGCGGCCTGCTGGGCAGGAGCCTGGATCTGCACAGCCTGATCGAGTCGATGCAGGCCCTCTCCAGGGAGATCCTGCTCGACCGCCTCCTGGATCGGATCGTGGAGATCCTCCTGGCGAATGCCGGTGCCGAGCGGGTGGTGCTCGTGCTGGATGCGGGCGAGCAGGCGCTGATCCAGGCCGAGGGCCGGGCCGACCCCCGGCAGGTGGAGGTGCTGCAGGCCCGGCCGCTGGCCGAGAGCCACGATCTGCCGCTCTCGATCGTGCGCATGGTGCGCCGGCTGCGCCGGCCGGTGGTGCTTGCCGATGCGGCCGCCGAGGGCGAGTTCCGCCACGATCCGCGGGTGATGGCCGCCGGGCTGCGCTCGGTGCTCTGCCTGCCGCTCACCCTGCAGTCGCAGGTGCTGGGGGTGGTGTATCTGGAGAACAACCTGGCTAGCGACGTCTTCGGCAGCCTGCGCCTCGAGACCATCGAAATTCTCGGCACCCAGCTGGCCATCTCCCTGGAGAACGCGCGCCTCTATGGCGAGATGGCGCGGATCAACCGCTCCTACGGCCGCTTCATCCCCCACGAATTTCTGAGCTTTCTGGGCCGCGACAGCATCCTGGACGTGGAGCTCGGGGATCAGATCCTCAAGCGGATGACCGTGCTCTTCGCCGACATCCGCGATTTCACGGCGATCTCCGAGCGGCTGACGCCCAAGGAGAGCTTCGATTTCCTCAACGCCTACCTGCGCCGGGTGGGACCGATCATCCGCGAACACGACGGCTTCATCGACAAGTACATCGGCGATGCCGTGATGGCGCTGTTCCCCCGCAGCGCCGCCGATGCGGTAAGGGCGGCCCTGGCGATCCAGCGCGAGGTGGCCGCCTACAACCGCGACCGCCGCGCCGTCGATGGCGCACCGCTGCGCATCGGCATCGGCATCCACACGGGTGATCTGATGCTGGGCACCGTCGGTGAGGAGGAGCGGATGGAGAGCACCGTGATCTCCGATGCGGTCAACCTGGCGGACCGCGTGGAGGACCTCACCAAGACCTTCGGCTGCGGCATCGCCCTCACCGCCGACACCCTCGAGGACGTCGCCGCTTCCCTGCCGGTGACGGTTCGCTCCCTCGGGGATCTGCAGGTGCGGGGCAAGTCGCTGCCGGTGAAGGTGCTCGAGCTGATCGACGATGGCGGCCACCCCGGCGGCGGTGCCGCCAGGCGGGCCACCCTGGAGCGGTTCGAGATGGGCGTGGAGGCTTTTCACGCCGGCCGCTTCACGACCGCCGCCGAGGCGTTCGCAGCGGTGCTGCGGGAGGATCCGGAGGACACGGTGGCCGCCCAGTTCCTGCGCCGCTGCACCGATGGCTGAAGCCCTGCTGGATCAACTGCTCCCCGCCCTGCGTTCCCCGCTGGGGGCCCTGGCCTTCGTGCCCCTCTACGCCCTGTGGGTGACGCTGCTGCTGCCAGGGGTGTGGGCCTCGATGCTGGCCGGTGCGCTCTACGGTCCGTGGTGGGGCAGTGCGGTGGTGTTCGTGGGCGCCTGCCTGGGGGCCGAGGCCGCCTTCCTGCTGGGCCGCGGCTGGCTGCGGCAGTGGGCCCGCCGCCGCCTCGCCGCCGTGCCCAGGCTGCTGGCGATCGAGCAGGCCGTGAGCCGCGAGGGGCTGCGGCTGGTGCTGCTCACCCGCCTGTCGCCGGCCTTCCCGTTTTCCCTGCTCAACCTCGCCTACGGCCTCAGCGAGGTGAGCCTGCGCGACTACTCGATCGGCCTGATCGGCATCCTGCCGGGCACGATCCTGTTCTGCGGCCTGGGGGCGCTGGCCGGTGATGTGGCCCGCTTCGGCGAGGTGCTCAGCGGCCAGGCCGACGCCACCACCTGGACCCTGCGGCTGGTGGGCGTGCTGGCCACCGTGGGTTCGGTGTGGCTGGTGGGACGGGCGGCGCGGCAGGCCCTGGGCGCCGACAGCGACGCGTGAGCCAACCCCGCAGGACAGCCGCCGGCACCAGTCGAGCCACCGATCAGCGCTGCCTGCGGAGGGACGTGCCCCGGTTTCTGTTCGAACCTGCCGTGGCCGTGTCGGTGGTGGCTGCCACGGCAGTGGCTGTTGGTTTGGCATCGCCAGCGCGCTTCTTGCCGCGCGGTCCGCTGTTCTCGGCAGCCGTCAGTGACACCGGACTGAGGGAACGTCCTTCGGCTGAGACGTGGTTGGCGGGATGGCGGGGATGGATGGATGTGAGGGAGAGAACCACGATGGCGGTGGCCGTGGAGGCGGCGATCGCGATCAGGGCGGTGTGCGGCCGCGCAGCGCCGATGGCCGGTTGTGAGATGGCGGCGGGAAGGGTGGACATGGCTGGGGAGTTCGTGAGGTGGAGGATGGGCTCATCCCCTTGAACACCACAAGCATGTCGGGGTCCATTCCGCTGGGCTCGTGACGCGCTGACTGGCAGCCGTCATGATGAGGGGAGCAACGTGTCATGGAGATGACAGCTGGCCGTTCCCTGAGTTTCCGTGGGCTTCCTGCCTGTGTTCGATAACGGTTGAACGACGCATCAGTTGCCCATCAGCTGCGCCGTGAAGGGCGGCGGCCGTCCGTTGTTTCCCTCGTAACCCTGGAATGCAAGTCGCTCCCTCGTGCGATGTTTCTGAGTTAGCGGCCTTCCCGTTGTTTACTGGACTTGAGGATTCCTTGCTGCAGCGATTTCTTGAGGACCATCGTGTGTTGTTGGTGCCTGCGGCTCAGCAGATTGTCTTCGAGGCGGATTGGAGTGAGGGTCTGTTTCTGATTCGAACCGGGATCGTCAAGGTCCGCAGCATCAATGTTCATGGCGGCGAGGTGGTGGTGGCTCTGCTGGGAATCGGCGACATGTTCGGTGAGCTGGCGATGCTGCAGGGCCATGGACGCCGCTCCGCCGATGTGGTGGCCCTGACGCCGCTCGAAGTGGTGAAGCTGCGCTGGTCGGGTCTTCAGCAGGAACTGCAGCGCTCACCATCGTTCGCCCTGGCGATGGCACGGCTTCAGGCCGCACGCCTCCTGGCCATGGGCAAACGGTTCACGTTGCGGGGAGAAGATGCCACAACCCGCGTTCTGGCCACCCTGCTGGAGCTGGCCCGTTGCAACAGCGATGGTCAGGATCCCCAGGGTGTGATCCCATGCCTCAGTCAGACCGAGATCGCCACCATCAGTGGTTTGGCGAGGGGCACCACCTCCAAGATCCTCACCCAGCTGCGCACCCGCGGCACGCTGGTGGACACCCCCACCGGGCTGCAGATCGCGGATCTCAAGCCGCTGCGCAAGCGAGGCCTGATCAGCTAGGCAGCCGTGCGGTCCCACCGGGGGGTGCGGGGGGCCTGATCCTTAAGCGCCCCTTAAGGACGACTTAACGACGCCATCCGCCCTCCGGCGGAACAGTGGGGCCGCGTGATCGTTCCCGCGGCCTCCATGGCTTCTGCAACTCCGGCCTCGCTGCCGTCCCCCCTGGCGTTTCTGCAGCCGGAGCAGCTCCCCACCCGCCGGCGCACCCAGTCCGTCGACGGGCTCGAGCGTTCACCAGCGGAAACCAGCCTGCTCTCGGGCGCCCAGGATCCGCTCCAGCTGGCGAAGGCGGGCAGCCCTTCAGCGATCGCCAACCGTCCATTCCAGCCCGGCCGTCCTGGCGGCGAAGCTCCTGCCGATCCCATCCTGGGCCAGCTGAACCTCACTCTTGCGGGTGGTCCGCCCCAGGCTGAAATCTCCGCCTCCGTGGGCATCGGCGGGCGCTTCTTCGTGCTCTCCATCGGCGGCGGCAACACGCTGCAGGTGAGCGAGGCCACCGACCCTGCGAACCCCACGCTGCTCACCCGCCAGGATCTGGGCCCTGTCGACACCGGCACGGTGGCGACCTTCGGCAACCTCGTGGCCGTGGGCCTCTCGCCGGCGGGCTACCGCCAGGCCACCAGCCTCGATGAGATGCGCGGGCTGGTGCGCTTCTTCCGCCTGGGCGCCGATGGCAGCCTCACCTTTCTGGAGGACGTGCCGGTGGGTTTCCTGCCCGATGGCATGGCCTTCAACGCCAACGGCACCAAGCTGGTGATCGCCAATGAGGGGGAGGCGAACTGGGGGCCGGAAGCCGCTGATGGCAGTTTCCCGGAGGCCTATTCGGTGGATCCGGTGGGCTCGATCGGCATCATCGACATCACGGCCCGTGGCCGCAGCAATCCCAATTTCCGTTACACCGATCTCGGCTTCGAGGGCCTTGCGTTGCCGGCAGGGCTGCGCCTCACCGGCCCCGCTGGCACCACGGCCGCCCAGGACATCGAGCCCGAGTACGTGACCATCGTGGGCAACACAGCCTTCGTGAGCCTGCAGGAGAACAACGGCATCGCCCGGGTGAATCTGGCCACCAACACGATCGAAGGAATCTTTGATCTCGGCCGGATCGACTACACCCAGGTGACCGTGGACATCAGCGATCAGGATGGTCCTGGCGGCAGCCGGTTGATCAATCCCCAGCGGCTGCCCGCCGACCGCCGGTTCTTCGGCCTGCGCATGCCCGATGGCATCGATGCCTTCAGCCAGCAGAACGGCCTGTTCGTGCTCACCGCCAACGAGGGTGACAGCCGGATCTATCCCGATGTTGAGGACCAGGAGCTCTACAGCGATGAGGAGCGCTCACGTCGGTATGCCGAGTCGCTCTACCGCCGCCTGAAGACGCTCGATGACACCGGCAATCCCGACGAGCGTGTGAACAGCGACACCTCCTTCGGCAGCCGCAGCATCAGCCTCTTCGATGGCCTCACCGGCCAGCTGCTCTGGGACAGCGGCGACGCCCTGCAGAACATCGCCATCGCCCTGGGCCAGTACGACGACGGCCGCAGTGATGACAAGGGGGTGGAGCCCGAAGCGGTGGTGAACTGGCAGGATCCGGTCACCGGGCGCCGCTATGCCATCGCCGCTCCGGAGCGCACCATCCTTGGCGACAACAAGACGTTCCTGGCGATCTTCGACATCACCGACCAGGACCGCAGCCCCCGCACCTACCGGGTGAAGGACGACGCCTTCGTGACCGCGCTGGAGATCGCTGGCAGTGAAGCCGCCGAGGGTCTGCTGGTGGTGCCGGCCAGCCAGAGCCCCACGGGTCGCGACATGCTGATGCTCTCCAACGAGGGGTCGAGCACGGTCGATTTCCTCGATCTCGGTGCCATGGTGCGCCAGCCCTGGACCCGGGGTTCGATCAACGCCACCTACCTGTTCGGCTGAATCCGGTCCGGATCGGGCAGCCGCCAGTCGCGGATCGCCGCGATCAGCACGAACCACACGAGCCGCAGCCGGGCCAGCAGCCCCCTGTGGCCGGCCAGCTCGGCGTATTTGGCCCGGCCGCAGTCGGTCTTGATCCAGCGGTGGATGGGCATGCTGCCCTGGCTCTGCGCTGCGTCCATGGTGCCGCGCGGGGCTGGCTGCCGTCGGGCTGCGGCGGCCTCTGCCTAGGTTGCGGGCAGCGGTGTTCCATGCAGACGGGCCATGCCACCGGTTCCTCCCACCGAGGCTGGCGCCACCGCCGCCACCCCCGCGCCGCAGGCCCGGGCGCCCCACACCGAGCTCCCTGAGGCGCTGCTGCGCGTACTGGGCAGTGATCCCCTCACCGGCCTTGAGGCGGCGGAGGTGGCGCGGCGGCAGGAGCGCCACGGCTGGAACGAACTGCCGGAGCTGCCCGGCAGGCCCGCCTGGCTGAAGCTGCTGCTGCAGTTCCACCAGCCCCTCCTCTACATCCTGCTGGCGGCCGGTCTGATCAAGGCCCTGCTGGGCTCCTGGACCAACGCCCTGGTGATCTGGGCCGTCACGGTGATCAACGCCGTGATCGGGTTCGTGCAGGAGGCCCAGGCCGAAGGGGCGATCGCCGCCCTGGCCCGCTCCGTGAGCACCGAATCCACCGTGCTGCGCGACGGCCAGACCCTGCGCATCCCGTCGCGGGAGCTGGTGCCGGGGGACGTGGTGCTGCTGGCGGCCGGCGACAAGGTGCCGGCCGACCTGCGCCTGCTGGAGCAGCGCGACCTGCAGATCGACGAATCGGGCCTCACCGGCGAATCCCTGCCGGTGGCCAAGGATCCGGCCCCGTTGCCGGCGGATACGCCCCTGGCCGACCGCCGCTGCATGGCCTACGCCGGCAGCTTCGTGACCTTCGGCCAGGGCCGGGGCGTGGTGGTGGCCACCGGCGAGGCCAGCGAGATGGGCGAGATCTCCCGCTCCCTGCAGCAGCGGCTGTCGCTGAGCACGCCGCTCACCCGCCGCTTCGCCCGCTTCAGCCGCGTGCTGCTCTATTTCATCCTGGCGGTGGCGGCCCTCACCCTGGCCATCGGTCTGGGCCGGGGCCAGCCCTTCGCCGAGGTGTTCGAGGCGGCCGTGGCCCTCGCGGTGAGTGCCATTCCCGAGGGCCTGCCGGCCGTGGTCACGATCACGCTGGCCATCGGCGTGAACCGCATGGCCGCCCGCCACGCCATCATCCGCAAGCTGCCGGCCGTGGAGGCCCTCGGCAGCGCCACGGTGGTGTGCTCCGACAAGACCGGCACTCTCACCGAGAACCAGATGACGGTGCAGGTGGTGGTGGCCGGCGGTGTGACCTACCGCGTGTCGGGCACGGGCTACAGCCCCCACGGTGATCTGCTCGCTGCGGATGGTGCCGTGGTGGATCCGCTGCCGGCGCCCCTGGAGCAGGTGCTGCGCTGCGGCGTGCTCTGCAACGACTCGCGCCTGAAGCAGGAGCATGGTGTGTGGACGGTGCTCGGCGATCCCACCGAGGCGGCCCTGCTGGCCGCGGCGGAGAAGGCGGGGTTCACCCAGGCGGGTCTGGAGGCCGTCGATCCCCGCCTCGATGCCATCCCCTTCGCCTCGGAATACCAGTACATGGCCAGCCTCCACGACGGCGAGGAGCGGCTGCTGCAGGTGAAGGGGTCGGTGGAAGCGCTGCTGCCCCGCTGCAGCGGCATGCTCGCCGCCGACGGCGCCTTGGTGCCGCTCGATGCCGCGGTGATCCAGCAGCGGGTGGATGCGCTGGCCGGTGAGGGGCTGCGCCTGATCGCCTTCGCGTCGCGGCGGTTGCCCCACCACCGGCATGATCTCGACCATGCCGATCTCGACGGGGATCTGGTGTTCCTGGGGCTGCAGGGCATGCTTGATCCGCCGCGGCCCGAGGCGATCAGCGCCGTGCAGGCCTGCCAGCGGGCCGGCATCTCGGTGCGCATGATCACCGGCGACCATGCCGCCACGGCCGCGGCGATCGCGGCCCGCATGGGCCTGGGGGCCGACGATCCGGCCAGGCTGCGCGTCTACACCGGCCGCGATCTGGCCGCCATGGATGGCCCGGCCTTCGCCACGGCTGCCGCCGAGGGCCAGGTGTTCGCCCGGGTGGCCCCGGATCAGAAGCTGCGCCTGGTGGAGGCCCTGCAGGCCCGCGGCGAGGTGGTGGCGATGACCGGCGACGGCGTCAATGACGCCCCGGCCCTGCGCCAGGCCGACATCGGCATCGCCATGGGCCGGGGCGGCACCGAGGTGGCCCGCGAGGCGGCCGACATGCTGCTCACCGACGACAACTTCGCCTCGATCGAGGCGGCGGTGGAGGAGGGGCGCACGGTGTACCGCAACCTGCGCAAGGCGATCGCCTTCCTGCTGCCGGTGAACGGCGGTGAATCGATGACGATCCTGATCAGCGCCCTGCTGGCGCGGGATCTGCCGGTGCTGGCCCTGCAGGTGCTGTGGCTGAACATGATCAACTCGATCACGATGACGGTGCCGCTCGCCTTCGAGCCCAAGGCGCCGGACACGATGGTGCGCCCGCCCAGGGATCCGGCCGAGGCCCTGCTCACCCCCCGGCTGCTGCGCCGGATCCTGGTGGTCTCACTGTTCAACTGGCTGCTGATCTTCGGCGTGTTCGAGTGGGTGCGCGGCGGCGGCGGCAGCCTGGAGCTGGCCCGCACCGCGGCGATCCAGGCCCTGGTGGCGGCCCGCATCATCTATCTGCTGAGCGTGAGCCAGCTGGGCCGCACCCTGGCGCTGCGGCTGCTGGGGCGGAACGGCTCGGTGTCCCAGGCGCCGCAGCTGCTGCTGGGGATCGGCCTGGCCGTGCTGGTGCAACTGGTGTTCAGCCAGTGGGGGCCGATGCATGCCCTGTTCAGCACCGCGCCGATCGGCTGGACGGAGCTGGCGGTGTGCGCCCTGGCGATGCTGGCGATGCTGCCGGTGGCCTGGCTGGCCAACCGCCTCGATCCGGACGCCTGAGCGTGTCCACCAGAGCGCTCAGCTCCCCTGGGCCAGCAGCTGCAGCAGCCCCGCCTCGTCCAGCACCGCCACCCCCAGGCTCTCGGCCTTGGCCAGCTTGCTGCCGGCCTCGGCCCCGGCCACCACATAGCTGGTCTTCTTGCTCACCGAGCCCGTCACCTTGCCGCCGGCGGCCTCGATCATGTCCTGGGCCTGGCGGCGGCTGAGGCTGGGCAGGGTGCCGGTGAGCACGAAGGTCTGGCCCTGCAGCGCCGCCGCGCCATCGCCGGCCGGCCCTGAAGCTCCAGCGGCCACCTGGCGCTCCGCCGTGCTCAGCGCCAGGGAGAAGCCGAGCGCCTCCAGCTGCTCCAGCAGTCGCTGGTTCGCGGGGGTGGCAAACCATTGCTGCAGGCTCTGGACGATCTGCTCGCCGATGCCGAACACGGCTGTGATCCGTTCGGGCGTGTCGGCTGCGGCGCTGGCCAGTTCGGCGGCGCTGGGAAAGGTCTGGGCCAGGGCCTTGGCGTTCACCTCGCCCACGTGGTGGATGCCCAGGCCATAGAGCTGGCGGTGCCACGGTTGGGCCTTGGAGGCGGCCAGGGCGCCCACCAGGTTCTCGGCGCTCCTGGCGCCCATGCGCTCCAGGCTGGCCAGCAGCGCCCCGTCGAGCCGGTAGAGGTCGGCGATCGAGCCCACCAGACCCTTCTCCACCAGCTGCTCGATCAGCTTGACGCCCAGGCCGTCCACATCCAGGGCCCCCTTGCTCACCCAGTGACGCAGCGAGCCCCGCAGGATCGCCGGGCAGCTGCTGTTCACGCAGCGGGTGGCCGCCTCCCCCTGCTCGCGCACCAGCTCCGAGCCGCACTCCGGGCACACCTGGGGCAGCTGCAGCGGCACCGCACCGGCGGGGCGCAGCTCCGGCAGCACCCGCACCACCTCGGGGATGATCTCGCCGGCCTTGCGCACCACGATCGTGTCACCGGCGTGCAGATCCAGCTCCGCCAGCCGGTCGGCGTTGTGCAGGGTGGCGCGGCTCACCGTGGTGCCGGCCAGGGGCACGGGCTCGAACTCGGCCACGGGCGTGACCACGCCGGTGCGGCCCACCTGGCAGGCCAGGCGCAGCAGTTTGCTGGGAGCTTCCTCGGCGGCGTACTTGAGGGCGATCGCCCAGCGCGGCGCCTTCTGGGTGAAGCCGGCGTCGGCCTGCAGGCGCAGGTCGTCGAGCTTCACCACCACGCCGTCGGTGGCGTAGTCGAGCGTTTTGCGCTCGTCCTCCCAGCGGGCGAAGAAGGCCTCCACCGCCGCCAGGGAGGGCAGCAGCTCGGCGTTGGGGTTCACCTTGAAGCCGGCGGCCTGCAGCCACTGCAGGGATTCCCACTGACTGGTGGGCCGCGCCGGATCGCCGCCGTTCGCCACCCCGCTGGACTCCCCGTCGTCCGGCAGGTGCAGGGTGTAGGCGAAAAAGTCCAGCCGCCGCGCCGCCACCACCTTCGGATCGAGCTGGCGCAGGGTGCCGGCGCAGGCGTTGCGGGGGTTGGCGAACAGGGCCTCGCCGCGGGCCGCGCGCTCGGCGTTGATCGCCGCGAAGGTGCCATCGGGGATCAGGGCCTCGCCCCGCACCTCCACCCAGGCGGGGGGGTGCTCGAGCTGCAGGCGCAGGGGCACGCTCTGGATCGTGCGCACGTTGGCGGTGATCTCCTCGCCCCGCTCGCCGTCGCCGCGGGTGGCAGCCCGCACCAGCACCCCATGCTCATAGCTGAGGGCCAGGGCGTTGCCGTCGATCTTCAGCTCGCCCACCATCGCCAGCTGGGGCAACGGTTCACCGGCTTGCGGGGTGCGGTCGAGCACCTTGAGCAGTCGGCCATACCAGGCCTCCAGCTCGTCGAGCGAGAAGGCGTTGTCGAGGCTGAGCAGCGGGATGCGGTGCTCCACGCTGCTGAAGCTCTCCGCCGGCGCGCCGCCCACCCGCTGGGTGGGGCTGTCGGGGCTGTGCAGCTCCGGGTGGGCCGCCTCCAGCTCGAGCAGCTCCCGGTAGAGCCGGTCGTAGACCGGGTCCTCCATCACAGGCGCGTCCAGCACGTAATAGGCGTGGGCGGCGTGGTTGAGCAGCCGGCGCAGCTCGGCCGCCCGGGCGGCCTGTGCCGCTGAGGCCGATGTGGGAGCCAACGTTCAGGCGGTCTGGCGGCGGATGCGGTCGATGCGCCACTGCTCGTCGAGCTTCACGAAGGTGAAGTCGAGCGGCAGTTCCTCCTTGGCCTCGGTGAGCAGCTTCACGGTGAGCGTGAGCTGGCCGTCGTTGAGCCTGGGGCGGCCGCTCTTGAGGTTGCGGTACTTGTTGAGCTTCAGGCCGGCCAGGAACTGGATGAACTGCTTGCGGTTCACATGGGTGCGGTAGTTCCTGGTGGTGAGCAGATAGGCGCCGTCCAGCTGGCCGTTGGCGATCTGGGTGAAGAACTGCTTGAGCAGCGGATTGATGCCGCGGGCGCTGAGCACCAGCTTCACCGCGGTGATCGTCCAGTAGAGGAGCAGGGCCCCGGCGCCGGCCAGCAGGGCCTTGGTGCCGATGCCTTGCACCAGTTGCCAGTCCATGGGCCGTTGCATCTGTGTTGAATGGCCCCAGAGTCTGACTGACCAGCCCTCCCCGCAGCGCCCGGCGTGCCGCTCGAACCCCTGCTGCCCCTCTTTCACCGGCTCGACCGCGAGCACTTCGACGGCTGCCTCGCGCCCGCCGGCCGGCCGCTGGTGGCGGTGCGCTGGAGCGACGGCCGCCTGCGCCGCAGCGCCGGCCTCTACCGGCGCGGCCGCGACACCGCCGGCCAGTCGTTCTGCGAGATCGTGCTCTCGCGCCCCCTGCTCGAGCCCCTGCCGCGCGAGGCGCTGCTGTCCACGCTCTGCCACGAGATGATCCACGCCTGGGTGGACCGGGTGCTGCAGGAGCGGGAGGTGCATGGGCCCCGCTTCCGGGCCCGCATGGCCGCCATCAATGCCGCCCAGAGCGAGTTCGTGGTGAGCGTGCGCCACCGCTACCCCCTTCCCGCCGGCCAGGCCGGCCCCTGCCGCTGGATCGCCCGCTGCCCGCGCTGCGGCATCAGCGCTCCCTACCGGCGCCGGGTGCGGGGCCTGGCCTGCCGGGCCTGCTGCGAGCGGCACCACGGCGGTCTCTGGGATGCCAGCTGCCTGCTGGAGTTCGTGGCGGCGGCGGCCTAGGTTCGGCCCACCTGAGCGTGCCCGTGAGCGTCTTTCTCTGGACCCTGCAGTGGGCCGGCGTGGCCATCGCCGCGGTGGGTCTGCTGCGCGAGCGCCGGCTGGCGCTTCGGCGCCGGTAGCGTTGGCCGATGCCTGAGCGACGGTCCGACCAGCAGCGCCCCTACGCAGAGCCGCTCGAGCAGGGCCTCGATCGCCTCGTCAACGCCGGTCGCCAGCTGGTGGATGGGGTCTCCGGCGCCCGCCCCGGCTCCCGCTCCGGCCAGCGCCCGGCCGCCCGCCCCGGCACCGGGCCCGGGCCGGGGCGCTCCCGCCTCGGGGATCTGGGCCGCTGGGTGGAGGACAGGCTGGACTGGATCCTCGAGGACGAGGACGACTGGCGCGAGCCCTGGCAGGAGCCCCGGCCCCGGCGCACCGGGCGGCTGGCACCGGTGGCAGGCACGGATGAACCGCCGCCGCCTGCCGGGGGACGCCGCCGGCCCCTGGAGGCCATCTCCCGGCGCGCCGACCGCCGCCTGCCTGCCGCCGCCGACGGCTGGCCCGACGACACCAGCTTCTCGCGGCCCCGCTGGCAGCGCCCGCTGAGCGATCCCGGCCGTGCCCCCGACCTCAGCGCTGAGGCCGCCCGGGAGGCCTCAGAGGCCGCGCGCGCCCGGGAGGCGGAGCGTCCCCTGCCCCGTTCCAGTCGCCGCCGGCCCGGCTGACTACGCTGGGGCCATCGGCGCAGGGTCCATGAGCAGCCTGGTGGTGGTGGGTTTCCCGAAGGCAGCGGAGGCAGAGGAGGTGCGCCGCGAGCTGGTGGACATCCAGAAGGAGCGGCTGATCGCCCTCGAGGACGCCGTGGTGGTGGAACACGACGGGGACGGCCAGGTGCATCTGCGCCAGGCCGTCAACCTCACCACCGCCGGCGCCCTGGGGGGCGGCTTCTGGGGCACCCTCGTGGGCCTGCTGTTCCTCAATCCCCTGCTCGGTGCCGCCGTCGGCGCCGGCGTCGGCGCCGCCTCCGGTTCCCTCTCCGACATCGGCATCAACGACACCTTTATGCGCGAGCTGGGCGAGACCCTGCCCCGGGGCACCGCCGCGCTCTGTCTGCTGATCCGGGAGGCCACCGCTGACCGGGTGATCGAGCGCCTGAGGGCCCATGCGCCGCACGCCAAGCTGCTGCGCACCAACCTCAGCCACACCGACGAGGATCAGCTGCGCCAGCTGCTCGAGAACGCGGCCCGGCAGGCGGAGGCCCTGCGGCTGGGCTGAGTCAGCTGCAGGCTGCTGCCCCGCTGGCGCAGCTCCTGGTTCACCGGGCGGCGCAGCTGGGGCGGCATCTCCACCGCCATCTCCTCCACCGACACGCTCACGGCGTTCGCTCCCATCAGCAGCGCTTCCAGCAGGTCGGCCCACTGGCGGACCAGGCGCTGCTGGGCCAGGGGCCGCAGTCCCTGCCGCTCCAGCAGCGCGCCGCAGCTGCCGCGGTTCCAGAGGGCGCTGCGGTTGTGGCGGCGGGGCAGGGGCTGCAGGGCCATCCCCCGGTGCAGGGCCTCATGGCTGGGGGCGCCACTGGCCAGCCGCAGGCCGGCCTCGCAGAGGATGCGGCCGCAGTGCACCGCGGAGATGCCGTGCAGACGGCCCAGATCGGTGAGGCTCAGCCACTCGGCCTGGGGGGAAGGGAGGGAGGCGGTCATGGTCGGACACGCGCCATTCGCCACCCAATGCAGCGCTTGCCATGGTCGCTGTCAATCCGTCAACCCCTCCCGGCTCACGAATCCAGACCGGGCGCGGCGCTGCTGCCGGCGGCGGCGGGCCCCAGCCAGCGTTCAAGTTCCGGCGAGAACACCTCCCGGATCACGGTGAGTGGCTCACCGCCGCGGAAGAAGCGGTAGTGGCGGCTCCAGAAGGGGCCACCGTGACCGAAGCGGCTCGCCAGCCACGGTGCCTGCACCAGCGCCAGGCCATCCACTTCCCGGAAGAGCTCGGCCCGGTTGCTGGTGAGGCTGCGCCAGATGGGCTGCTCCCGTTGGCGCAGGTGGGCGTCGGCCTGGCGCTGGTTCCACCAGCTCTCCGCCCAGGCCAGGGTGTGCTGCCCGCAGCGCAGCCACACCTGGCGGCGCAGCAGGGGCAGTGCCAGCTCGGCCACCTCCTGCGGCGGGCGGGCCCCGTCCTGATCCGCCCGGGCCTGGGGGCTCATGGCGATCAGCTCGATCCGCACCGGCAGGCCGGTGAGGGATTCCAGGTGACGGGTGGGGCTGCCGTCTCCCAGAAGCAGCAGCCGCCAGGGGCCCCTGAGCGCTGCGGCCAGCGCATGCATGGATCCCTCCTCCGCCAGATCTCGTTCCCACAGGGGGGTGGGCGACGGGCTGGCCGTGGGGCCCGCTGGGCTGGGTGGCGCACTCAGGCCCGTGGCCGTCATGGCGGTGTGCTGCTCGACAGGCGGCAGCCTAGAAACGCTGCCGGTTGATCAGGAGCCGCTGCTGATGCTGATCCGCCGCTGCTGGCCGTTGCGCTCGATCACCGCCGCGTCGCCGCTGGCCGACTGCAGCCGCCAGCCACTGCTGCCGATGGCATCACCGATGGCCGCGCTGGTGGAGCTTCCCCCCACCTGGAAGATCGCCGAGCCGCCCTGACCGGGCACCTGCACCACGCCCACCAGCTGGGGCAGGGAGGGGTCGTCGGCTGCCGGCGCGGGGCTGGGCTGGCTGGGCCCGGAGCCGGTGGCGGCAGCCGGGGCCGGCTTGCTGACCCGCGCGCTCATGGGCACCTTGAGCACATTGGCCCGTGGTGCGCTGCTGGCCGGCAGGGTGGCCAGCTCCTCCATCCAGGGCTCCACCGGGGGCGGCGGCAGCTCGTCCCCTGCCGCGGCCTGGCCCGCTTCCACGGGATCCAGGGTCGGTGCGGCGGGGACTTCGGCGGCAGCGGTGGTGGGCAGGGTGGCCGGTCCCATGGCGCGCAGCCGCTCCACCAGCAGCATGTTGCGCTCCTGGCGCAGGGCCTGCTGCCCCTGGCTCCAGAGGCTGAGGCCGATCAGGGCACTGCCCGCCAGGGTGGTCACCGTCAGCCCCACGGCAGCGATGACCAGGGCGGGTTGATGCTGCAGGCTGCCGCTCCAGGCGGAGGACATGCGCTGCCTGGCCCGGGAGACGGCGCCGGCGCGCGCCGTGGGCCGGGGGGCCTGCCGTGGGCCGGGGCTGCCGGCGCGGGGCTGGGGGCGGGGCGGCGCAAACGGTGCGGCACCGGCGGGGCCGGGGGTTTCGCACACCTCCACCTCGATGGGCGCCTCGGGCGAGAACACGCGGTTGAGCACCTGCTCTGCGCGGAGTTCCCAGTAGGCCCGGGAGGTGGGGATGGCACGCACGGAAGTCACGGCCGGCACCCGCGGAAAAGTGCACGCAGTGTATCGGCTGCGGATGGAAGCGGCAGTCCAGGTGGGTTTTCGTTCGACTTCGACATGGCACCGACGAAGGTGCTCCGCAGGCGCGGCGATGGGCCCGGCTCAGCCGGCGGTGAGGTTGTAGCCCAGAGCTTCCGCGAGCCGCCGGCAGGACCGCCGCACCTGGCTGATCTCCTGCGCGTTCAGGTGCTGGCTGTAGCTCCCGGTGCCGTCGAACAGGGGCTGGTTGATCTGGCGGTTGCGGTTCTGCGGGTGGCCGATCGCCCCGGCCGCGGGTTCCTGCGCCGGCGCACTCCCGTACCAGCTCACGGGCTGCTCGTGGTAGCCGAGCTGGCCGGCCTCGAAGCTCAGCCCCAGGAACCCCATCACCGGCTCCAGGCACGCCTGGGGGCTGCGCACCAGATCCTCGTAGCGCACCAGGAGCGTCTGGGGGTGCTCCCGCCAGCGCAGCACGCGCGCGTTGTCGTGCTTCCAGCGGCGCAGGGATTTGCCCAGCCGGCCGTAGCGCCGTTTGAGCGAGGCCACCGTGTCCAGCGGGTTGCGGCAGATCAGCAGGATCCGGCTGCTGGGAGCGGCGTCGAGGATGAAGCCGAGGTGGCGCACATGCTTGGGGGTCTTCTCCACCCACAGGTCCGCGCCCGCGGCCTCGCTGTCGCGCCAGAACCGCTCCAGGGCCTCGCGGTAGCGGCCGTAGCGCTCCTTCTTGGCCACGCCGGACTCGCCGGGAATGGCGTGGATGCGCGAGTGGGCCCCCACCAGGCGGGTGAGGATCGAGGTGCCGGAGTGGCCGCAGCCACACACATGCACGCTTCCCCGCAGGGGTGGCCGCCAGAGTCTGCGCATCACACCTCGCGCTTCCGCTTCAGGTCCAGTGCCGGTCGATCCAGGGCACCGGCATCACGAAGCGGCGCAGGTCGCGCCAGTTCCGCTCCTGCAGCAGACGGCGCAGGTGGGCCCGGCGGCCGGCATAGACAGGGGACTGGCCGTTCCACCGGCCCAGCCTCACATCGGACGGGTTGGGCCCCCCCGGAAAGGTGATGATGCGGCTGCCGGCCGGCAGCCGCGCCGGCCGCAGGTAGCGCAGCGGCATCGGGCCCAGGCAGTGCAGGCGGAAGTGGCGCGTCCAGCCCCGCGGCCAGAAGCGCAGCTCCCTGCCCAGGCAGGCGGTGATGAAGTGCTGCTCGTAGCGGAAGTGATCGGCGATCGCCTGGGGATCGCGCCGGAACCGCTCCAGGATCTGCGGATGGGAGCCGATGCGGAAGCGGAACACCGATGTCTGTCCCAGGCCGCTGAGGGGACGGGACCAGTTGCGCTCCAGGATCACGGCGTCGGGATCGCCGTGGCTGAAGTAGGGATCGAGGCTGCCCACGATCACCGAGTCCAGATCGACGAACAGGGCCGTGCCCTGCAGCCCCTCCAGGGATGGCCCCCAGAGGGCCACCTTGCGCCACTTGCCGCGGGTGTGCTGCGGCTCCGGGCAGCCCAGCTCCGGCAGGGGCAGGGTGCGGATCGCCGGGTCGATGCCGGTGGGATCGTCGGTGAAGCACACCAGGGTGAAGGGCGGTGTGATGTGCCGGGCCACCATGCGCTGGAGCCGGTTCACATACTCCGGGCCGTACTTCGTGCCCCATTTGATGCACAGAATCTGCTTGGGTGGCGCGGCTTCGGCGGCTGCGGCGGGCTCGGGCCCGGCGGCTTCGGCCGGGCCGGAATTCGGACTCGGGCTCATGGGTGCCGGGGCTGGGCGGAGGATGGGTCCGGCGGGGGCAGCGTGTAGTTCAGGGCCAGGATCTCCCGGGCGCACACCAGGGCGATGCGCTCCTGACTGGCCGGGTCCAGCACCTCCTGCCAGGGCCGCCGGTCCTGGCGGTGATCACCCTTGGGCCGCTGCTGCGGCAGCGCCAGGGGCTGCTCCAGCCCGAGGCGGCTCGAGAGGGCCAGCAGATCTTCCTGCAGGGATTCGTAGCGCAGCATCACATCGGTGACCGGTGTGTCGTTGATGGTGTAGATGGGCCAGTTGGAGAGCTCCGCTGTAGGGCAGGTGCGCACGTAGTCGGCGAGCGCCATCGGCTGCCGCTGCTTGCGCGTGCGCCAGTAGTAGCTGCTGATCGCCTTGTCGAAGGGGTTGCGCTCCACGCTGATCTTGAGATAGCCGTCCCAGATCGGGAGGGGCAGCCGGGCCCGCACCTCGGCCGCCGGGATGTGGTTGTAGAAGCGCTTGGCCAGCTTCGCCCGGCCCAGCAGCCGGGCCAGATCCCGGCCGGAGTAGCGATGCAGCGGCGCCCGGAAGTTGCGCGGACCCGGCCGGCCCAGCTCCCGGCTGAGCCGCTCATCCTCCGCGGAGATCGGCGTGATCACGTCGCCCGGCTCGAGCAGCAGCGCCCGCAGGGCGATCTCGATGGCGGTGCCGGCCGTCTTCTGGGTCTTGAGGAAGATGAAGCGGTGGCGGTGCGAGATCAGCATGGGCTGCCGACGCTCGAGCGCCGCTTGCTCAGCTCCAGCCAGAGCAGCAGGGCGGTGACGTCGGCGGGGCTGACGCCAGGCAGGCGGGCCGCCTGGCCGAGGGTGACGGGCTGCACGGCGGTCAGTTTCTCCCTGGCCTCGGCGGAGAGCGTGCCGATGGCGGCGTAGTCCACACCGGCAGGGATCGGCCGGTGCTCCTGCTGCTTCACACGGTCGATCTGCTGCTGCTGGCGGGCCAGGTAGCCGCTGTACTTGATGTCGATCTCGGCCCCCTCGCGCACGTCGGCGGCCAGGGCGGGGTCGGCGAGACCGTGGCGCACCAGGTCGGCGCTGTGGAAGCCGGGCCGGCGCAGCAGATCCGCGAGGGTGATCGACCCCTTGATGGCGGCACCGGTGTCGTCCTGCACCGCGGCGGCGGCGGGATCGGTCACCTTCAGGCGCACGGTCTCCAGCCGCCGTTTCTCGGCCTCGATCGCCTCCTGCTTGGCGGTGTAGATGCTCCAGCGGCGCTCGTCGATCAGCCCCAGCTCGCGGCCGATGGGGGTGAGGCGGCGGTCGGCGTTGTCGCCGCGCAGCACCAGGCGGTATTCGCTGCGGCTGGTGAGCACCCGGTAGGGCTCCCGGAGGTCCTTGGTGATCAGGTCGTCGATCATCGTGCCGATGTAGCTGCCCTCGCGCGGGAAGTGCACGGGCTCCTGGCCGCGCACCAGCCGGGCGGCGTTGAGACCGGCCACCAGCCCCTGGGCGGCGGCCTCCTCGTAGCCGGTGGTGCCGTTGAGCTGGCCGGCGGAGAACAGCCCGGCCACCCGCTTGGTCTCCAGGCTGGGCCTGAGCTGGGTGGCGGGCAGGTAGTCGTAGTCCACGGCGTAGGCGGGCCGCAGCATCACGCACTGCTCCAGCCCCGGCAGGGTGCGCAGCAGCTGCAGCTGCAGGCGCTCGGGCAGGCCGGTGGAGAAGCCCTGCACGTAGATCTCCGGCGTGTCGCGACCCTCGGGCTCCAGGAAGATCTGGTGGCTGTCCTTGCCTGCGAAGCGCACGATCTTGTCTTCGATCGAGGGGCAGTAGCGCGGGCCCTTGCTGTCGATGAAACCGCCGTAGATCGGCGTGAGGTGGAGGTTGTCGCGAATCAGCTGGTGGGTGGCGGCGGTGGTGCGGGTGATGTGGCAGCTCATCGGCTCGCCGCTCACCCAGCTGGCGGGGTCGAAGGAGAAGAAGCGGTCGTGGGCGTCGCTGGGCTGCTCCTCCAGCTGATCGAGGGCGATGCTGCGCCGGTCGACCCGGGCCGGCGTGCCGGTCTTGAGGCGGTCCATCCGGAAGCCGAGGGCCTGCAGCGCCTCGGTGAGCCCCTCGGCCGCCTGCTCGCCGGCCCGGCCGGCGCTCATCGACTGGTTGCCCACCCAGATCCGGCCGCCCAGGAAGGTGCCGGCGGTGAGGACCACGGCGCCGGCGGCGTAGCTGCTGCCGAAGTAGGTGCGGATGCCGGTGACGCGCGCTGCCGGGCCCTGGCCGGGATCCCAGGTTTTGCCGCCGCCATCGGCGTCGCCCTCCACCACCAGCCCCGTCACCATCGCCTCGCGCAGGGCGAGGTTGGGGGTGTGCTGCAGCAGCTGCAGCATCTGGCGGGCATAGAGGCGCTTGTCGGTCTGGGCGCGCAGCGCCCACACGGCCGGGCCGCGGCTGGCGTTGAGCACCCGCTTCTGCAGGGCGGTGGCGTCGGCCAGCCGGCCGATCACGCCGCCGAGGGCATCCACCTCGTGCACCAGCTGGCTCTTGGCCGGCCCGCCCACTGCCGGGTTGCAGGGCTGCCAGGCGATGCGATCAAGGTTGAGCGTGAACAGGGCCGTGCTCAGCCCCAGCCGGGCGGCGGTGATGGCGGCCTCGCAGCCGGCGTGGCCGCCGCCCACCACGATCACGTCGAAGGATTCGCTGGGGGGGGTGGGTTCGGTGATGGGTGCGGCGCCGATACCGGCGGCGACGGCCTGCTGGTCCATCGGTTCAGGCTAGGGCTCTCCTTCCAGCAGGGCTCGCGCGTGATGGCGCAGGTGGTCGTCGATGAAGCTGGCCACGAAGAAATAGCTGTGGTCGTAGCCCTCCCGGTAGCGCAGGTGGAGGGGATGGCCGCTGGCCTCGGCGGCCGCCGCCAGGGCCTGGGGCCGCAGCTGGTTCTCCAGGAAGGCATCGGCCGTGCCCTGGTCCACCAGCACCGGCAGGGCGGCGCCATCGGGCCCCACCGGACCCTGGCCGCCGGCCAGCAGGTGGCTGGCGTCCCAGGCACGCCACGCCAGGGGATCGGCACCGAGCAGGTGGCTGAAGGCCTTGCGTCCCCAGGGGCAGCCGCCCGGCTGGCAGATCGGCGCGAACGCCGACACCGAGCGGTAGCGCCCGGGATGGCGCATCGCGCATACCAGGGCCCCGTGGCCGCCCATGGAGTGGCCGCTGATGCCGCGGCGAGCCGGATCCAGGGGCAGCTCCGCCTCCAGCAGCGCCGGCAGTTCCGCCGTCACGTAGGTGTGCATGCGGTAGTGGCGGTTCCAGGGCGGTTCGGTGGCATCCACGTAGAAGCCGGCGCCGTGGCCGAAGTCCCAGCCGCCCTCGGGGTCGCCCGGCACCGCTTCGCCCCGCGGGCTGGTGTCGGGGGCTACCAGGGCCAGGGCCAGCTCCGCCGCCAGCCGCTGGGCGCCGGCCTTCTGCATGAAGTTCTCGTCCGTGCAGGTGAGGCCCGAGAGCCAGTACAGCGCCGGCACCCGCTGGCCCTCCAGGGCCCGGGGCGGCAGGAACACGGCGAACACCGTGTCCCCGTCCAGCGCTTCGGAGCGCACGCGGTAGCGGCGCTGCAGGCCGCCGAAGCAGCGGTGTTCCTCGAACGGCTCCAGGGCGGACATGGCGCGGCTTGGGGAGGGAATCGGGCTGGGGATCAGCCGTGGCTCAGAAGTGGATCACGCTGCGGATGCTCTTGCCCTCATGCATCAGCTCGAAGGCGTGGTTGATGTCCTCCAGCCCCATCGTGTGGGTGATGAAGGTGTCCAGCGGAATCAGCCCCTGCTGGAACTCCTCCACGAAGCCGGGCAGCTCACTGCGGCCCCGCACCCCGCCGAAGGCCGAACCGCGCCACACCCGCCCTGTCACCAGCTGGAAGGGACGGGTGCTGATCTCCTGGCCGGCGCCGGCCACGCCGATGATCGTCGATTCGCCCCAGCCCTTGTGGCAGCTCTCGAGGGCGGCGCGCATCACATCCACGTTGCCGATGCACTCGAACGAGTAATCGACGCCGCCGTCGGTGGCGTCGATGATCACCTGCTGGATCGGTGCGTCGAACTCACGCGGGTTGATGCAGTCGGTGGCGCCGAGCTGGCGGGCGATGGCGAATTTCTCGGGGTTCACATCGATGCCGATGATGCGCGAGGCCCCGGCCATCACCGCGCCGATCACCACCGCCAGGCCGATGCCCCCCAGCCCGAACACGGCCACGCTGCTGCCGGGCTCCACCTTCGCCGTGTTGCGCACGGCGCCGATGCCGGTGGTCACGCCGCAGCCCAGCAGGCACACCTTCTCCAGGGGGGCTGCCTTGTTGATGCGGGCCACGGCGATCTCCGGCAGCACCGTGTATTCGGAGAAGGTGGAGGTGCCCATGTAGTGGTGCAGCATCCGGCCGTCCCTGGAGAAGCGGCTGGTGCCGTCGGGCATCACGCCCCGGCCCTGGGTGACGCGGATCGCCTGGCAGAGGTTGGTCTTGCCGGAGCGGCAGAAGGTGCACTGCCCGCACTCGGGCGTGTACAGGGGGATCACGTGGTCGCCCACGGCCACGGAGGTCACGCCGGGGCCCAGCTCCTCCACGATCGCGCCGCCCTCGTGGCCCAGCACTGCCGGAAACAGCCCCTCCGGATCGGCACCGGAGAGGGTGAAGGCGTCGGTGTGGCACACGCCGCTGGCCACCACCCGCAGCAGCACCTCGCCCGCCTGCGGTGGCGCCACGTCGATCTCGGTGACCTCCAGGGGCTCACCCGGAGCCCAGGCCACGGCGGCACGGGAGCGGATCATCGGCGTGGCGGTGCGGACTGCCCGTATCCTCGGCCCCAGCAGGGGCCCAGGCATCCCGTGGCAGATCCAACCGGCTGCAGCGGGTCCGAGGAGCACCCGCAGAGCACCCTGCCGCGCATCGTCTGGGCCCTGTGGTTCCAGGGCGAGGAGAACGCCCCCGAGATCGTGCGCTGCTGCCTGGCGTCGTGGCGGCGGCTCAACCCCGGCTGGCAGGTGATCGTGCTGGATCGCGGCACGGTGGCCCGCTATGCCGATGTGGGGCTGCCGGAGCCGGTGTTCGCCACGCTGGGCGTGCAGATGCAGGCCAACCTGGTGCGGCTGGCGCTGCTGCAGCGCCATGGCGGGGTGTGGGCCGATGCCACCACCCTCTGCGCGCGGCCTCTCGATGCCTTCATCCACGACCTGGTGGCGCCCAGCGGCTTCTTCGCCTTCACCAACGCCTCCCGCGAGCGTCTGCTCTCCAACTGGTTTCTGGCGGCCCGGCCCCAGCATCCGATCGTGGCCGGCCTGCGCGCGCGCCTGATCGCCTACTTCAGCGCCCATCCGCCCCGGCCCCGCTACCCCCGCTGGCAGCGGCTGCTGCACAAGGCGGCGCGGGAGGTGTTCAAGATCCATCCGGCGGCCACGCGGCTGTGGCTGCGCCGGCCGGTGATCGCCCTCACGGGGCGCTACCCCTACTTCCTCTTCCACTACACCTTCGCCGACCTGCTGGCCCGCGACCGGCCATTCCGCGACCTCTGGAACCGCACCCCGCGACGCCTCAACCGCCCCGGCAAGGCCCTCTCCCGGCTGGCCGTGCGCCCCGCGCACGACGCCGGGGCCGCCGCTGCCCTGGCCGATGCCGCCAGCGGAGGGCTGTTCAAGCTGTCGTGGAAGAATCCGGCCGTGGCCGCCATCCCGGCCGGCACGCTGCTGGCGGCGGCGCTGGCCCCCTACCGCTCCGGATCGGCGGCCGAGGGCTGAGCCCCCGGCGTGGAGGGCCGGGGGCTCGCCGCCGCCAGCGTGTGGGCGGGCAGCGCCTGCACGAACAGCGTGTAGCGCTCCCGGGGCGCCCAGCGGGCCGGGGCCGTCACCGCCGTGAAGCTGCCGGGCTCGGGAGCCTGCAGCCCGGCGGCCTCCAGGCCCTCGAGCAGGCCGGGGAGCCCCCGGCCTTCCTTGGTCTCGGCCGAGGCCAGCAGCAGCACCAGGCCCTCCCCACCGGCCAGCGGCGGCCCCTCGAAGCGCTGCAGCGCCTGGGCCGGCAGCACCGGCACATCCGGGAACACCCGCCGGGCGTTGCCGCCCAGGAAGCTGTCGGAGGCGATCACCAGCACCGGCGCCTGCTGGCGCTCCCGGATCCGCCCCAGCAGCTCCACGACCGGCTCGTTGAGGGCGCTGGTGCGCCCCAGAGCCCCCGCCAGGGGAATCCGGGCCGGCAGTGCCACGCTCACCGCCGCCGCCGCCAGGCCGGCGCTCTGCAGGTAGAGCCGCAGCCGGCGGGATGGCGGGGCGGGTCCGCTCAGCACCGCCAGCAGGACCGGCGCGTAGAAGAGCAGGTTCTGATACCAGCGGTCCTTGATCCGGGTGGCCCCGCTCACCAGGATCACCAGCGTGAGCACCACCGCGATCGCCAGCGGCAGGCGGGCCAGCAGCCGCTGGCCGGGGTTGCCGGGGGGCTGGAGCCGCTTGGCCACCAGCACCAGCCCCACGATCCACAGTGGCGTGAGGAAGGCGATGGCGGTCCAGGCGGCGCTGGCGAGGCCCCGCAGCTGGGCGATCGGAAAGGCCGGGCCGGCCTGCAGCTTGTCGAGGCCGCCCAGGGCGAGATCGGGCTGGCCCAGCGCCCAGAGCAGGTGGGGCGCCAGCAGGCCCGCGCCGACGGCCAGGGCGATCAGCATCCGGGCGTCCAGCAGGCGCCGGCGGAAGGCGGGCAGGCTCAGGCCCGCCAGCAGCGCGCCCAGCAGAAACACGCCGAAGGTGTACTTGCTGAGCATGCCGCCGGCGCCCAGCACCCCCGCCAGCGCGTAGTGACCGGCCGTGGGGCTGCGCTGCAGCCGCAGCAGCTGCAGCAGGGTGAGCGCGGCCAGCAGCGTCGCCAGCACCGAGTGGGTGAGATCGCGCTGCGATTCCCAGGCGAACTGGGGGATCAGGGCGATGCCGGCCACGGCGATGGCCTGCTGGGCGGGGCTGAAGCGCAGCAGCCGGCCGATCTGCAGCAGGCTGGCCACCAGGGCGCTGAGGATCGCCACCTTGAGCACCAGCAGGGGCCACAGGGCCGGGCCGCTGAGCTCCAGCAGCAGCCTGGCCAGCCAGGTGTAGAGGGGCGGCTGGGATCCGTAGCCCCACTGCCAGAGCTGGCTGCGCACCAGCTCGGCGGCCTGGTCGGTTTCGGCGGTGGCGGAAAACAGCCGCTGGGAGGCGGCATTGAGCGCGAACCAGGCGGTCGCCAGCAGCCAGAGGGCCGCCGGCCCCGGCAGCCGCGACGCTGGGGGGGCGGAGCTGCCGGCGATCGCCGCGCCGCCTGGCTGACGTTCAGGCGGCAAGGTTGCGGAAGCGGGTGAACTGGGGCTCGAACAGCAGCTTCACCGTGCCCACCGGCCCGTTGCGGTGCTTGGTCACGATCACCTCGGTGATGCCGCGGTCGGGGGTTTCCGGGTTGTAGTACTCGTCGCGGTAGATCATCAGCACCAGGTCGGCGTCCTGCTCGATCGAGCCCGATTCGCGCAGATCGCTGAGCATCGGCCGCTTGTTGGTGCGCGATTCCACGCCGCGGCTGAGCTGGGAGAGGGCCATCACCGGCACGTTGAGCTCGCGGGCCATGCCCTTGAGGCCGCGGGTGATGCGCGAGAGCTCCTGCACCCGGTTGTCGGGGCTGGAGCCCTCCATCAGCTGCAGGTAGTCGATCACCACCAGGCCCAGCTCGCGCCCCTGTTCGGCCATCAGCCGCCGGCAGAGGGAGCGCATCTCCAGCACGCCGGCGTTGGGTTTGTCGTCGATGAACAGCGGCAGCTGGCCGAGGGTGTTGATGCCCTGGCCCAGCAGCGGCCACTCCTCCTGCTGCAGCCGGCCGGTGCGCAGCCGGCCGCTCTCGATGCCCACCTCCATCGACAGCAGCCGGTAGGTGAGCTGCTCCTTGCTCATCTCCAGGCTGAACACGCACACCGGCAGGTTGTGCAACTGGGCGACGTTCTTGGCGATGTTGAGCACGATCGACGTCTTTCCCATCGCCGGCCGGCCGGCCACGATGATCAGGTCGCTGCGCTGCAGGCCCTGGGTGATGGCGTCGAGGTCGTAGAAGTTCACCGGCAGGCCGGCCACCGCCGTGCCCAGGGAGCGGCTCTCGATCTCGTTGAAGGTGGAGGTGAGGATCTCGGCGGTGGGGGTGAGGCCGATGCTGGGCTTCTCCTGGCTGATGGCGAAGATCTTCTGTTCGGCCTCGTCGAGCACCAGTTCCATCGGCTTGCTCTGGTCGAAGCCCAGGGCGATCACCTCGTTGCCGGAGCGGATCAGCTGGCGGCGCAGGAACTTGTCCATCACCAGCCGGGCCACCTGGTCGATCGAGGCGGTGGAGCTGATGCGCTCCACCAGTTCCACCAGCCGGCCGCTGCCGCCCACCTTCTCCAGGACGCCGGTGTCCGCCAGCCAGGCGGCCATGGCCGTGAGGTCGGTGGGCTTGCCCTGGCTGTGCAGCATCAGGGCGGTGCGGTAGATCTCCCGGTGGGCGCTGAGGTAGAAGGCCTCGGGGCGCAGCACGTCGGCGATCCGGCCGATGGCGTCGGGGTCGAGCAGGATGCCTCCCAGCACCGCCTCCTCGGCCTCCAGGTTCTGGGGCGGCACGGAATCCGGCAGCGCCTCGAACCGCGCTTCGCCGCGGGGCTCGGCGCCGCTCCGCTCACGGCCGTTGGGGTTGAGGGGAACGCTCACCATCGGCAATCGGGGATGCGGGCGGGCCGGGTGTGGCGACCGGGTCGTTCACTCTGCCGGGTCAGGCGTGCTTTGACCAGCGCCCGACGCTGGCGGTGGTGCTGCAACGAAAAAGCCACCCCAGGGGTGGGGTGGCGGAGCGCTGCGGCGCCGGGGCGCAGCTCAGTGGCTGAGCACCTCCAGATTGATCTCGGCGGTCACCTCGGGGTGCAGCTTCACCAGCACCTTGTAGGAGCCGGTGCGGTGGATCTCGGGCACGGTGATGTCGCGCCGGTCCACCTCCTTCTTGGTGGCGGCCTCGATGGCCTCGGCCACATCGCCGTTGGTCACCGTGCCGAACAGCACGTCGTCGCCGCCGGTCTGCTTCTTGACGGTGAAGCGGCCGATGGTGGCCAGGGCGGTGCGGAAGGCCTCAGCCTCCGCCTTGAGGGCGGCCTGGCGCTCGGCCTCCTTGGCCCGGCGGGCCTCAACCTGGCGCATCACCGCCGGCGTCACCGGCACCGCCTTGCCGGTGGGCACCAGGAAGTTGCGGGCGTAGCCGGGGGCCACATCCACCAGGTCCCCGTCCTTCCCCAGGCTGAGGACGTCTTCGCGGAGGACGACTTGTACGCGCTTGGCCATGGTGAAGGTGTGGGGGTCTGATGGCGAGCCGGTCTGAATGCGGGCCGGTCTGATCGTGAGCCGATCTGCCAGCCTACGCGACAGGCCGGGGGCCGGGCTCTAGCGGCGGCGGGAGGAGCGGCTGCCGAGGGCGGCGGCGGCGGGCAGGCGCACCTGGCTGGCCAGGCCGAGGCCGCGCAGCAGGCGGATGTGCAGCCAGGTGAGGTCGATCTGGCGGCCGAAGCCCTGACGGGCCGAGTGGGGGAAGGCGTGGTGGTTGTTGTGCCAGCCCTCGCCGAAGGTGAGCGCCGCCACCCAGGGGTTGTTGCGGGAGCGGTCGCCGCTGTCGTGGGACACCTTGCCCCAGCAGTGGGTGGCGGAGTTCACCAGCCAGGTGCAGTGGTAGACCACCACCAGGCGCAGGGGGATGCCCCACAGCACCAGGGCCCAGCCGCCGGCGCCGGTGACGGTGCCGATCCAGAACAGCAGGCCTGCCAGGGGCAGCTGCAGCACCAGGAACCAGTTGTTCAGCCAGCGGTAGTAGGGGTCCTTGACCAGGTCGCCGGTGAGCCGGGGCACGGCGCCCATGGCCGGGATGGTCTCGAACATCCAGCCCATGTGGCTCCACCAGAAGCCCCGCAGGCTGCTGTGGTGATCCACCTCGGTGTCGGAGAACTTGTGGTGGTGGCGGTGCAGGCCCACCCAGTCGATCGGGCCGTGCTGGCAGCTCAGGGCGCCGCAGGTGGTGAAGAAGCGCTCCAGCCAGCGGGGCACCCGGAAGGCGCGGTGGCTGAGCATCCGGTGGTAGCCGAGGGTCACCCCCAGGCAGGCGGTGACCCAGTAGAGCACCAGGAAGCTGGCCACCGCCGGCACGCTCCAGAAGCGGGGCAGCAGGGCCACCACCGCCAGCACGTGGATGGCCACCATGAAGGTGATGGTGCCCCACCGGGTGCCCCGCTTGATGTGGGGGGCGGGTTCGCCGCTGCGGGGGGTGTGCAGCGTCTCGGCGCGCAGGAAGGCGTCGGCGCCGGTGTTGATGAACGCGGGCTTGCGGGTGCCACGGGACGATGGGCGAAGGCCTGGACGAGCGCCCGGACGGGCTGCTGATCGCGTGGCGGGTGTAGCGGCCATAGCGGACCGGCTCCTGATCAATCGATAGGATGGTAGCAATACGAATTCGGATTGCCGCGAATTCGGATTCCGGGCCCAGCCGTGCCCGGTCCAGTCGTGGAGGAGAGACCTTTGAGCCAGAGCCGTTTGCAGCAGAGCCCTTTGGAGCAGAGCCGTGGGCTACCGGGATGACCTTGCCGCCGGGCGTGTGGCCTTCGCCCACCTGATCCGGGTGTGGCATGGCCGCAACGGCTGGAGCCACCGCGTGCTGCCGGCCCTGGCGGAGGCCCTCGACCTGGGCCGGGTGCACAACTCCCAGCTGTCGATGCTGCGCAACGGCAAGCTCGCCTCGCCGGGCCCTGAGGTGTTTCTGGCCCTGGGGCGGATCAACCGCCTGCTGGCCGAGGAGGTCAGCGGCGGGCGGCTGTCCCCGGGGCTGCGGGATCGCCTCGCCGGCCAGCCCGAACTGCTGGCTGCCCTGGAGACCTCCGCCCTGCCGGTGCAGGCGCCGGGTGAGCCGGTGCTCGGCCCCGGCGAGCTGCTGGAGGTGTTCGTGGGCCTGCGCCAGCCGCCGCCGGCCTTCGATCTGCGCATCGCCGACGGCGAAGCCGCCGCCCTCAGCGCCGCCCTGGCCGACCTGCTCTGCGCCGGCCGCCCCTGGCGTCTCTGCCGGGAGCCGGTGATGGCCGCCTATCCGGTGGGCAAGCGCCAGCGGCGCGAGCGCTTCGCCGAGGTGATGGCCGGCCAGTGCGACTACTCCGCCGCCGAGCTGGACGCGGAGCTGCCCGACCTGAGCCTCACGCTGGCCGCCCTGGGGGGCGCCGGAGAGCACGGGTTGCAGAGCGATCAGGTGCTCGAGCTGCTGCGCCGGCGGGCCCGGGAGCTGCAGGAGCGCGGCTGGGCGTCCCCCGCCGCCGACCAGGACCTGGGCGCGGCGATCCGGGCGCAGCTGGGCTCGGTGGTGGCGTAGTCCGTGGTGGATGGCGTCATGCCGGTGGGCAGCATGGCTCCAGTCCCGTGACGCCCCGGCATCCATGGCTGTCAGCTCCCGCTTTGCCGAACGGCTGGCCGCCGCCCAGGCAGCGATCGCGCCCCTGGCCGCCGCTCACACCGCCGCGGTGAAGGGGCGGCTGGAGCGGGTGCTCGACGCCTTCGCCGCCGAGCGGGTGGGGGTGCAGCACTTCGCCTCGGTGAGCGGCTATGGCCACGGCGACCAGGGCCGGGAGGTGCTCGACCGGGTGGCCGCCCGGGTGCTGCAGGCCGAGGCGGCGGCCGTGCGGCTGCAGTTCGTGAGCGGCACCCACGCCATCGCCGCGGCGCTGTTCGGGGTGCTGCGGCCTGGCGACCGCCTGCTGGCCCTCACCGGCCGCCCCTACGACACCTTGGAAGAGGTGATCGGCATCCGCGGCAGCGGCCGGGGCTCCCTGGCGGAATTCGGCATCCGCTACGACGAGCTCGACCTGCTCCCCACCGGCGGCCTCGACTGGGACGGCCTTGAGGACGCCCTGGCGGTGCCCACGCGGATGGTGCTGATCCAGCGCAGCTGCGGCTACAGCTGGCGGCCCTCTCTGGCGGTGGCGGAGATCGGTGCTCTGGTGGAGCGGGTGAAGGCGATCCAGCCCGGCTGCGTGGTGTTCGTGGACAACTGCTACGGCGAGCTGGTGCAGGAGCAGGAGCCCACGGCCGTGGGCGCCGACCTGATCGCCGGCTCGCTGATCAAGAACCTGGGCGGCACCATCGCCCCCACCGGCGGCTACGTGGCCGGCCGCGCCGAGCTGGTGGAGCAGGCCTGCTGCCGGCTCACCGCCCCGGGCATCGGCAGCGAGGGGGGCACCAGCTTCGATCTCAACCGTCTGCTGTTCCAGGGTCTGTTCCTGGCGCCGCAGATGGTGGCCGAGGCGCTGATCTCAGCCGAGCTCACCGCCCAGGTGTTCAGCGACCTGGGCTTCGCCGTCAATCCCCTGCCCGGCGCCGCCCGCAGCGACGTGATCCAGGCCGTGAGGCTGGGCGATCCCGGGCTGCTGAAGGCCGTGTGCCGGGCTTTCCAGGCCGCCTCGCCCGTGGGCTCCTACCTCGATCCGGTGCCGGCACCGATGCCCGGCTACGCCAGCGAGCTGGTGATGGCCGGCGGCACCTTCATCGACGGCAGCACCAGCGAGTTCTCCGCCGACGCCCCGCTGCGGGAGCCCTACGTGCTCTACGCCCAGGGCGGCACCCACCGGGCCCACGCCGCCATCGCCCTGGAGCGGGCCCTGGCGGCCATCGGCGAATCCCACCGCCTTCCGACAGACTGAGCGGCACCGCGATCCCGGTCCGCCAGCCATGGCGCTCTCCTTCCCCAGCGACTGCCGCTACGCCGACAGCCATGAATACGTGCGTCCCGAGGGCGAGCGGGTGCGCCTCGGCCTCAGCGCCTTCGCCATCGACCAGCTCGGCGACATCGTCTTCGTGGAGCTGCCGGAGGTGGGGGCGGAGCTCAGCGCCGGCCGGAGCTTCGGCAGCGTGGAATCGGTGAAGGCGGTGGAGGATCTGCTGGCCCCAGTCAGCGGCGTGGTGGAGGCCCGCAACGAGTCGGTGCTGGCCAACCCCGAGGAACTGCAGAACGACCCCTACGGCGAGGGCTGGCTGCTGCTGATCCGCCCCAGCGCCCCCGAGCAGATCGAGGCGCTGATGGCCGCCGACGCCTACGCCGCCAAGGTGCAGGGCCAGGGATGACCAGCCGCGACTTCAGCCAGCGCCACCTCGGTCCAGACGCCGCCGAGCAGGAACGCATGCTCCGGGAGCTGGGTCTCGGCAGCCTCGAGCAGCTCGCCGGGCAGGTGGTCCCCGCGGACATCCTGCTGCCTCCCGAGGCCGCCGCCGAGGGACTGCCCCAGCCCTGCGACGAGGCCCTCGCCCTGGCGGAGCTGGCGGCGATCGCCGGCCAGAACCAGGTGCTGCGCTCCCTGATCGGCCAGGGCTACTACGGCACCGCCACGCCGGCCGTGATCCAGCGGCACGTGTTCGAGAACCCGGCCTGGTACACCGCCTACACGCCCTACCAGGCGGAGATCGCCCAGGGCCGCCTGGAGGCCCTGCTCAACTTCCAGACCCTGATCAGCGAGCTCACCGGCCTGCCGATCGCCAACGCCTCGCTGCTCGACGAGGCCACCGCCGCCGCCGAGGCCATGGCCCTGGCCCGGGCCGTGGGCGGCCGCGCCGATGCCCGGCGCTTTCTGGTGGACCGCCAGGTGTTCCCCCAGACCCTGGCGGTGCTGCAGACCCGTGCCGAGCCCCTCGGCATCCGGGTGGAGCTGGTGGATGCCGAGGCCCTGGCCGCCCAGGCCGCCGTAGGCGAGGCGCCGGCGCTGGCCGCCGATGCCTTCGGCCTGCTGCTGCAGCTGCCGGGCAACCGTGGCGGGCTCTGGGATCCGGCGCCGCTGCTGGCCGCCGCCGGCGAGGCCGGCCTGATCCGCGCCGTGGCCATCGATCCCCTGGCCCAGGTGCTACTGGCCCCGGTGGGCGAGCTCGGCGCCGACATCGCCGTGGGCAGCGCCCAGCGCTTCGGGGTGCCGATGGGCTGCGGCGGCCCCCATGCCGCCTTCTTCGCCACCCGCGACGCCTACAGGCGCCAGATCCCCGGCCGCCTGGTGGGCCGATCGCTGGATGCCGAGGGCCGTCCGGCCCTGCGCCTGGCGCTGCAGACCCGCGAGCAGCACATCCGCCGCGACCGCGCCACCAGCAACATCTGCACCGCCCAGGTGCTGCTGGCGGTGATGGCCGGCTTCTATGCCGTGCACCACGGCCCGGGCGGCCTCACCGCCATCGCCGCCCGCATCGCCCGGCTGCGCCAGGCCCTGGCCGCCGGCCTGGCGGCCCTCGGCCTGCAGCCCGAGCCCGGTCCCGGCTTCGGCACGCTGGTGGTGCCCGCCGCCGACCCCGATGGCCTGATCGCCGCCGCCCTGGCGGGCGGCTTCAACCTGCGCCGCCACGACGACGGGGTGGGCATCAGCCTCGACGAGTGCAGCACCGAGGCGGAGATGCGCCAGCTGCTGGCGGCCCTGGCGGCCCCGGATGCCGCAGGCCTGAAGGCTGCCACCGATGCCCTGCAGCAGGCCCTGCAGCAGGGCGACGCCCTCTGGCAGCAGGCCTGGCAGGCGGCCCCCCGGCCCCTGGCCCGACGGCAGGGCAGCTGGCTGGCCCAGCCGGTGTTCCACCGCTACCACAGCGAAACCGAGCTGCTGCGTTACATCCAGCGCCTGGTGGCCCGCGACTTCTCGCTGGTGCACGGCATGATCCCGCTGGGCAGCTGCACCATGAAGCTCAACGCCGCGGCGGAGCTGCAGCCGGTGAGCTGGCCCGCCTTCGCCCAGCTGCACCCCTTCGCCCCCGCCGACCAGCGCGCCGGCTACGGGCGCCTGGCGGCCGATCTGGAGCAGTGGCTGGCGGCGATCACCGGCTTCGCCGGCGTGTCGCTCCAGCCCAACGCCGGCTCCCAGGGGGAATACGCCGGCCTGCTGGCGATCCGCGCCTGGCACCGCAGCCGCGGCGACCAGCACCGCGACGTGTGCCTGATCCCCACCAGCGCCCACGGCACCAACCCCGCCAGCGCCGTGATGGCTGGCATGCAGGTGGTGGCGGTGGCCTGCGACGCGCAGGGCAACGTCGACCAGTCCGACCTGGAGGCCAAGGCCGAGGCCCACGCCGAGCGCCTGGCGGCCCTGATGGTCACCTACCCCTCCACCCACGGCGTGTTCGAGCCGGCCATCCGCCGCATCTGCCAGCTGGTGCACGAGCGCGGCGGCCAGGTGTATCTCGACGGCGCCAACCTCAATGCCCAGGTGGGGCTGTGCAAGCCCGGGCTCTACGGCGCCGACGTGTGCCACCTCAACCTGCACAAGACCTTCTGCATCCCCCACGGCGGCGGCGGGCCTGGGGTGGGACCGATCGCCGTGGCCGCACACCTGCTGCCCTTCCTGCCCGGCGCTTGCGGAGATCACGGGGCGGCGGTGGGACCGGTGGCGGCCGCGCCCCTGGGCAGCGCCTCGATCCTGCCGATCAGCTGGATGTACATCCGCATGATGGGCGGCACCGGCCTGCGCACCGCCAGCCAGGTGGCCCTGCTGGCCGCCAACCTGATCGCCGAGCGGCTCGAACCCCACTTCCCGGTGCTCTACCGGGGGGCGGGTGGCCGGGTGGCCCACGAGTGCATCCTCGATCTGCGCCCCCTCAAGCGCAGCTGCGGCCTGGAGGTGGACGACCTGGCCAAGCGCCTGATGGACTACGGCTTCCATGCCCCCACCGTGAGCTGGCCGGTGGCCGGCACGGTGATGGTGGAGCCCACCGAGAGCGAGTCGCTGGAGGAGCTGGACCGCTTCTGCGCGGCCATGGTCGCCATCCGCGCCGAGGCGGCGGCGATCGAGCGGGGCGAGGCCGATCCCCTCGAGAATCCCCTCAAGCAGGCCCCCCACACCCTGGCGGCCGTCACGGCCGACGACTGGCAGCGGCCCTACAGCCGTGCCCAGGCGGCCTTCCCCGCCGGGGAGGAGCAGCGGGGCCAGAAGTTCTGGCCCGCCGTGGCCCGCATCGACAACGCCTACGGCGACCGCAATCTGGTCTGCACCTGCCCGTCGGTGGAGGAGCTGGCCACAGCGTCAGCGGCCCTGGAGAGCGCCGCCGTGGCGGTGCCCTCGGCGGCCTGAGCGAGATCTGGAGCCCGAGGGCGATCTGGGGCCATAATGTGCCGAGCCGCTACTGAAATCCTCAGGATTTCTTCGGCATTGCGCCCTTGCCTTTGCGGTTCCATCTGCTGGAACTGCAGCGCGGGCGGCCAGCACGTCTTTTCGACACGGGGATCATGAACGGCAGCGACAAGGGGGATCACGACGGCGGCCATGCCGCCACCAGTGCCGCCACCAACGTGGTGAGGGTTCCCTTCGGCGTGCGTCGTCCCCGCCGCACCAGGCCTGAGCGGCCGCAGCGCTGGGCCACCTTGGTGCTGCCCTTCCAGTCCGGTGTCGATCCCACCCCGCCGCCGCAGGCGGCCTGAGCCGGGCCTGAGCCGGGTGGGCTCAGACGCTCGTGAGGTTTCAGGCCTTAACGAGCGTTTCAGGCGGCCATGTTGCGCGTCCCCTGGGCCAGGCGCCAGTCCACAAGGGCCTTGACATCGGCCAGGGAGCTGGCGGGCGCCTGGAAGGAGAGCAACCCAGCAGTTCCGCGGCTGGGTTGCACCAGCCAGCTGAGATCGGCCTGGGGGATCAGCAGGAAGCCCCGATAGCGCACCACCGCGCTCAGCCCGCCGGTCTCGCTCGGATCAGCCGAGGCCATGCAGGCCGCCTTGGGAAGGATCACGGTCATTGCAGTCCCGGCGACGGGAGCCCCGGGAATTGAACTGGTTTTCTACCGATTTCGATGACGAATGATTGCGTTGGCGCCTGAGAGCGCGGTGGCGCCCGAGCGTGGGCAGGCGGGGCGTCGTTGGCCTGCCCGGCCGGCCCATCAGTAGGCCTCGCCGCTGCGCCGCTGGTGCACCGCCGTGGTGCCGGCCGGATCGAGCACGGCCCCCCGCTCCACCTGGGCATACAGCAGCCAGTGGTCGCCGCATTCCATGCGCTGCTTCACGGTGGCCTCCAGCCAGGCCAGCGCCTCTGGCAGGATCGGCTGGCCGCCGGGGCTTTCCTCCAGCTCCAGCCCCGCGAAGCGGTCGGCCCCCGGGGCGAAGGGTTTGAGGAACTGGCGCATCGGTCCGCTCTCGCGGCCGGCGGCGAGCACGTTGAGGGCGAAGCGGTCGCCGATGTGCAGCAGGGCTTCCACGGCCCGGTCCCTGGCCACCGCCACCGTGAACCCCGGTGGCGTGAAGCTGGCCTGGCTCACCCAGCTGGCCACCATCGCGCCATTGAGCCGGCTTTCGCCCGCGCCCTTGGCGGTGGTGAGCACGCACAGCGACCCCAGCACCCGGCCCAGGGCCTGGATCGCCGGTTCGCTGCGGCTCTCCTGCAGACCGCCTGAGGCCGCGCGCCGCTCGCTGCGCCGCTGGGCGGCCCGCAGCTGCCGGCCCAGGCCCGTGCCCGTCTCCTCGATCGCCTTGATGCGGGCCGCATCGGGGCTGAACTTCACCTTGATCGGCTCGAAGGCGAACTGGAAGCCGCCGTCGCGCAGCTTGTTCTCGAGCAGGTCCAGCGCCTCGCCGCTCCAGCCGAAGCTGCCGAACACCCCCACCGGCTTGGCGCGGTCGCCCTCGGCCAGCACCGTGCCCAGCGCCGAGACGATCGGGGTGGGGGCATGCCCACCCAGGGTGGGGGAGCCGATCAGCAGGGCATCGCAGGTGCGGATGGCCTCCAGCAGCTGCTCGGGCTCGCTGAATTCGCAGTTGATGCTCTCCACCCGCACCCCCGTGCGCGCCACCCCCTGGGCGAGGGCATCGGCGATGGCGGCGGTGTTGCCGTAGGCGCTGGCGAACAGCAGGGCCACCGACAGGCTGCTGCGATCGCTGGCCTCCCCCCAGCGCCGGTAGTCGGCGAGCAGGCTGCGCCAGCTGTCGCTGATCGCCGGGCCGTGCCCCGGCGCGATCGTGCGGATGTCGAGCTCCTCGAGCCGGTCGACGATCGACTCCACCTGGCGGGCCATCGGCGCCATCAGGCAGTCGTAGAAGTAGCGCCGGTCCTCCTCGCTGCTGCTGCGGTTGGCTTCCGCCCACGCCTCGCTGCAGAGGTGGGCGGCGAAGAACTTGCCGCTCATCAGCAGGCCGCTGCTCTCCTCGAAGGCCAGCAGGGCGCCGGGCCAGCGTGGCGTGGGGGCCGGGATCAGGCGCAGCACGTGGCCGCCGCCGAGTTCGCGGCTCACCTCGTGCTTCACCACGTCGATCGGTGGCAGGGGCGGCAGATCGCCGCCCTCGGCAGCCTCGGGGCTGCCCGGGGCGCCGGGCCGGCGCTGGCTCCAGAGCTGCTCCAGCAGCCGGGCGCCGGCATTGGAGGCCACCAGCATCAGCCGCGGCCAGCGCTCCGCCAGCTTGCGCAGCAGCGCCACCCGGTTGGGGTTGACGTGCCCCACCACGGCCTTGAGGGCGGCGTCGGCAGGCACCAGGGACTCCAGCCGCTCCAGGAAGGGCGCCGCGAAGGACGCCCCCGGGGGATGCACCAGCACCGGCGGCATCGAGCGCCCGGCGGCCGTGCTGCCGGGCCGGAACAGAAAGCTGTTGGCCGTGGTGCCCCGCTCCAGGCCGTACTCCACCTCGAAGCGCAGCCGGGTGGGGCTCAGACCGCGCAGGCACACCAGTCCGGCATCGATCGGCAGCGCCAGGACGCGGCGGTCGCTGCCCACGGAACCAGGGGCCACGGAACCGGCGGCCGCCATCAGTAGTGGTTCCCCACCTTGCGGTGATGCACGGCGGTGTGGGCCTGGGTGTCGGCCACATTGCCCTGCTCCACCACCGCGTAGATGATCCAGTGGTCGGGACCCTCCAGCCGCTGGGCCACCCGGCAGCCCAGGTAGGCCAGGGCATCGCCGAGCACCGGACCCCCCTCGGCCACGCCCTCCAGGGTGCTCACCCCGGCGAAGCGGTCGGCCCCGGGTGGGAAGCGCCGGAGGAAATGGCGCAGCAGCTGCTGGTGGTTGTCCTCCCGCAGGATGTTGAGCACGAAGCGGTCGCCCACCTGCATCAGCGCCTCGATGGCCCGGTCCTTGGCCACGGCCACGGTGATGCCGGGCGGATCGAAGCTGGCCTGGCTCACCCAGCTGGCCACCATGGCGGAGGAGCGCGTGCCGCCCTCGCCATCGCTCTGGCGTGCGGTCACCACATAGAGACCTCCGCTCAGGCGCCCCAGGGCCTTGTCCAGGTCACCGTCGAGGGCCTTCATGGCGGCGATCGTCTTTGCCTTGGTGAGCAGCTGGCCCAGGTCGGTGCCGGCCTCCTCACAGCGCTGGTAGTCGCCGGTCTGGGGCACCTCGCGGATGCGCAGCGGCTCGAAGGCGCTCTTCTGGCCCAGGGCCCGCAGCTGGCCGGCCACCGTGTCGATGGGCTCGTCGTTGCCGCCGAAGGCGTCGTAGCAGGCCACCCACTGCTTCGGTTTCAGGGCCGCCAGCAGGGTGCCGATGCTGGCCTGCAGCTCGGCATCGGGGCTGGCGGGCCAGGTGGGCACCACCACGGCGCTGGCCTCGCCCACCAGGGCACTGAGTTCCTGGGCGTCGGTGGCGCGCAGGTCCACCAGCTGCACGGCGGCGCCGGCCTTCTGGATGCCGCGGGCGATCGCCTGGCTGAGCCGGTCGCAGAAGCCGTACTGGCTCACGTAGCAGACGGCTGCGTAGGCCTCGCCGGTGCTGCGCTCGGAGCTCCAGGTGCGGTAGTCCTCCACCCAGAGATTGAGGTGATGGCGCAGCAGCGGACCGTGGCCCACGGCGATGGTGGTGACCGCCGGCAGCCCCTCCATGCGCTTCAGGGCCTGCAGCACGCTGCGGGCGTTGGGGCCCATCAGGCACTCGTAGTAGAAGCGGAAGTCGGGCGCGATGGCGCCGGGATCCACGTCGAAGAGGTCGTCCGAGCAGTAGTGCAGGCCGAAGGCGTCGCAGGTGTAGAGGATGCCGGTGCCGTGGTCGAAGGAGAAGATCGTGTCCGGCCAGTGCAGGTTGGGCGCGCTCAGGAACGCGAAGCGGTGGGCCACACCGCTGTCGGGATTGGTGCCCAGATCGAGCTCCTCGCCGCTCTTCACCGCCCGGCTGCGGAACGGCCGGTGCACCTGGTCTTCGAGGAACTGGATCGCCACCTTGGAGGCCACGATCTCGATCTCCGGGTTGAGATCGAGCAGGTGGCCGATCAGGCCGGAGTGATCCGGCTCGGTGTGGCTCACGATCAGGAAATCGATCGCCTGCGGATCGATCTGCTCGCGCAGCAGAGGCAGCCAGGTGTCCGCGAACTTGAGATGGCTGGTGTCGATCAGGGCGGTGCGCTCGCCCCGCACCAGGAAGCTGTTGTAGGTGGTGCCGTTGCGCAGGCCGAACTCGATGTCGAAGCGGCTGCGGTCCCAGTCCAGCGAGCGGATCGCGGTGGTGTCGGCGGCGACCGCCTCGCACTGCAGGCTCAGGCGCGGCGTGGCCGGCGGGCCGGCCTGCTCGGGGGCTTGAGGGGCGGTTGTGGTGGCTGCCATGAACACCCTTGCGGCTGGCGAAACTGTAGGGAGCCCTCCTCGGGGACTGGTCTCACCGTCAGGACGGGTCCCGCAGCCACCACCAGGCGCTGAAGCGGGCCGCCTGGCCGCAGACGCGTCCCTCCGCGTCATGCAGTGTCCACACCCGGGCGGCGCCGATGCGGAAGCGCCGCCCCCGGCTGTCGACGCGGATGCCGCTGTAGCCCTCGATGGCCTCGCCGGCGCGGGCCTGGAGCAGGGCCAGCCGGCGCTCGGCCCGTTCCGCCGCCGGTGCGGTGAGCCGCGAGGGCAGCCCCACCATCTCGGCCCAGGTGCGGCGCCAGAGGCGCAGGGCGGCCCGGTTGGCGTAGGTGAGCCGGGGGCCGGGATCGCCTCCCGGGTCCTCGCCGTCGTGGGCGAGCACCACCACCGGGGCCGCGAACAGGGTCTGAGCCCGATGCTCCGGCCCGCTGTCGGCGTTCAGGCCGGGCAGCAACGGCTCTGCGTAGGCCGCAAGGTGACTCTCGAGGATGCGCCGCGCCAGCGTCAGCCGGGGCTCCACCAGCCAGGGCGGTGGGGACGGCACCATCGGTCGCAGCGTCGGTGGCACGGTCTGATGCGCCGTTCCGTCCTCAGCCACCGGGCTCGCCTTCACCCCGCTCCTGGCCGTTGCCCATCGCCAGGGCCAGGGCCAGGCTGCCCATGCGCTCACCATGGGCGCGGATCTGCGCCAGGAAACGGCGGTTGGCCTCGGGGAAGCGCGGCTCCTCGGCCAGGGGCAGCGGGCCGGCCGCATCCAGGCCGGTGTCGCCCTCCAGGGCCGGGGTGATCACCACCAGGTCGGGATCGAGGGCCGCGCCGTAACGCCACCAGCGGCTGGGGTCGGTGATGGCCGGATGCACCGGTTGCGGCGGGGCCTCCGCCACCGGAGCGTCCTCACCGCTGGCGCGGGACTGGCGGGCCTGCCGGGCCAGGGCCCGGCGGCGCCGCTTGGCCAGATCCGTCAGCAGCTGGGCGCGGGTGCGGCCCCGCAGCTGGAACAGCACGAAGGGATCCTCGCTGAAGCGCTCGCCCATCAGGTAGAAGACGGCGCTGACGTGCTTGCAGGGGTTGATCTTGTCGGGGCAGGTGCACTCGCTGCGCACCTCCTGCAGCTTGAAGGGGAACAGGCGCTTGCCGCTGGCGGCGAAGGCCCGCTCGATGTCCTGCGGCATCACCCCGGCCAGCAGCTGCGCCGACCAGCGCGCCTTCTGGCTGAGGGCCTCGAGCACGTAGCCCCAGTCCTCATCGCTGAGCACATCGAGCCAGAGCTTCACCTTGTAGGGCTCCTCGTCGCTGCCCTGCACCCGGGCATGCACCCGCCGCCCCTCGAAGCGGATCGAGGTCACGTTGCCCGAGCGGGCGTAGTCCCAGGCGCGCTCGAGGCGCTTCTTGAAGCGGTAGCCCTGGATCAGCTCCATCCACTGCTCCACCCACCAGGGCTGCTGGCCGAGGCCTTCCTCGCCGAGCTGGGTGGTGATCGGGGCGGTGGTCATCGCCGTGCGCTGATGGGGTCAGTATGCCGGCCGTTCATGGTGCCGCCTCCGGCGCTGCATCAGGCCTGGGCGAGGCCGGCATCAGGGCGGCGGTGGCCAGGGCCAGCACCACGGCATTGAGCAGGTGCCAGAGGAGATGGGTCCCGACCGGCAGCCAGGGGCAGAGCAGCTGATCGACGCTGCGCATCAGCAGCGACAGGCTGAACACCACACCCGCCGTCAGCAGGCCGGGGCGGCCGCAACGGCGCCGCTCCCGCCAGCCCAGCAGCAGCACCACCACCAGTGTGGGGGCGTAGGCCAGGGAGCCGTTCAACAGCTCGGGAGCCGTGCGGCTGGCCAGGGTCGCCAGCAGGAAGAGGGTCACCAGCAGCAGCGCTGTGGCAGCGCCCGCGGCGGTGCGGCGGCGCAGGTAGAGCCAGAGGAACACCAGCTGGAACAGCAGGATCGGCAGCACATCCGCCAGCAGTGCCCAGGTGGTGGCGAAGGTGTGGAACAGGGTGCTGCCCACGCCGATGGCCACCACCAGCGCGGTGAGGGCGCCGATGCCGGGATCGTCGGCCACCCCCAGCCGCCGGGCCCGGGCCTGGATCCACCAGGCCGCGACCAGGAAGGCCGCGTTGGTGGCGGCGTTGACGGGTTCGGCCAGCAGGCCCGGACCCAGGCGTTCGCAGTAGAGGTCGAGGGTCATGGTTCGCTCAGGGCAACCAGGTCGCGCAGCTGGCCCACGTCCAGCCCCCCCAGCCAGTCCTCGCCGGAGCCCACGATCTCCTCGGCCAGCTTCGACTTCTCGCGGATCATCCGGTCGATGCGCTCCTCCACGGACCCGCTGGTGATGAACTTGTGCACCATCACCCGCTTCTGCTGGCCGATCCGATAGGCGCGGTCGGTGGCCTGGTTCTCCACCGCCGGATTCCACCAGCGGTCGATGTGGAACACGTGGCTGGCCCGGGTGAGGTTGAGACCCACGCCACCGGCCTTGAGCGAGAGCAGGAACAGCTGCGGACCGCGCGGGTCCTCCTGGAAGCGGTCCACCATCGCCTGGCGCTCGGTCTTGCTGGTGCTGCCGTAGAGGAACGGCACCTCCTGGCGCCAGCGGCGCTCCAGGTGGGCCTTGAGCAGGTGGCCCCACTCGGCGAACTGGGTGAACAGCAGGGCCCGGTCGCCGGCCTCGATCACCTCCTCGAGGATCTCCTCCAGCCGCTGCAGCTTGGCGCTGCGGCCGGCGAAGGCGTCGGCACCGTCGCCGGCCTCACCCAGCAGCAGGGCCGGGTGGTTGCACACCTGCTTGAGCCGGGTGAGCAGGGCCAGCACCTGGCCGTGCTTCTGGCCCAGGGGCGCGCGGGCGATGGTGTCGAGGCTCTCCTCCACCGTGCGGTTGTAGAGCTTGCGCTGCTCGGTGCTGAGCCCCACCCATTCGTGCAGTTCCACCTTCTCCGGCAGGTCGGAGATGATCGACTTGTCGGTCTTCAGCCGCCGCAGGATGAAGGGACCGACGCGGGCCTTGAGATCCCGCAGCGAGGCCATGTCGCCGTAGCGCTCGATCGGCAGCCGGTAGCGCTGGTGGAAGAAGGCCTCGTCACCCAGCACCATCGGGTTGAGGAAGTCCATCAGGGCCCAGAGTTCGCTGACGCGGTTCTCCACCGGGGTGCCGGTGAGGGCGATCCGGAACCGGCTCCCCCGGCTGCCCTCGCGGCCCCGCCGGCCGCCGGGGCCGGCGCCGGGCCGGGCCAGATCGCGCGCCGCCATCGACTGCTTGGCCTGGGGGTTCTTGATCGCCTGGGCCTCGTCAATCACCACCCCCTGCCAGTCCACGCTCTCCAGCAGTTCGCTGTCGCGCTGCAGCAGCCCGTAGCTGGTGAGCACCAGATCCACCCCCTTCAGCGCCTTCTTCAGGGCGGCTTCGCTGCTCGGCCGCCGCGGACCGTAGTGCTCCCGCACCCCCAGCTCGGGCGTGAACGCCGCCGCCTCCCGCTTCCAGTTGGTGAGCACCGAGGTGGGGGCCACCAGCAGCACCGGGCGCTTCAGTTCCTCCTCCGCCTTGAGGTGCTGCAGGAAGGCCAGCAGCTGGATCGTCTTGCCCAGGCCCATGTCGTCGGCCAGGCAGGCTCCCTGGTCGAAGCGGTGCAGGAAGGCCAGCCAGCCCAGGCCCCGCTCCTGGTAAGGGCGCAGCTGGCCGGCGAAGCCGGGCGGGGCCGGCAGCGGATCGGGCGCCTTCTGCTGGTGGTACTGCTCCAGCACCGCCTGCAGCCGCGGGCCGGCGGTGAAGGCGTGCACCGGCAGGCGGTGGAAGGTGTCGCCGTCGCTGGCGGTGAGCCGCAGGGCATCGTCGAGGCTCAGCCCCGGATCGGCGGCGCAGAACCGCTCGGCGTTGCGCAGGTCGCTGGGCCGCAGTTCGATCCACACCCCCTTGTGCTGCACCAGGGGGCTGCGCTTGGTCTGCAGCCCCTCCAGGTCGCGCAGGGTGAGCGTCACCCCGCCGATCATGAACTCCCAGCTCCACACCAGGGTTTCGCCCAGAGTGAAGCCGCGCGAGGTTTCCGGCAGCTCGGCCGTGATCGCCAGACCCAGCCGGCTGGCCAGCCCCCCGGAGAGGCTGCCGGGCAGCACCACCCCCACGCCCACGTCCCGCAGGGCCGCCGCGGCGGTGCGCACCAGCACGAAGGCCTCGGCGGGGGTGAGCTGCATGCTCTCGGGCGTGGCCGAATCCAGGCCCCGCTCGATCGGCTCGAACACGCTCAGCGCCCGTCCCAGGCCCTCCAGCAGCAGTTCACTGGGCTGAGGCACCGCCACCTCACCGAGCTGCAGGCGGCGGTCGCCCGCGCTCCAGGCCACCGCCGCCGGCACCCGCAGGCTGGGGTCGGCTTCCGCCTGCAGGCTGAACCTCAGCTCCCAGAGCTCCTCGCCCTCGGGCGGCGTGAACAGCTCCAGGCAGGCCCGCGCCGGGGCCACCCGCCCCGCCACCGCCTCGCGCCAGTGGTGGGTCGCGATGGTGAGCCGCTCCAGCTCCTCCTCGTCGAGCCGCAGGCTGCCGTCGCCCTTGCCCAGGCCCTTCTGCCAGGCCAGCAGCAGCGGGTCGAGCTCCTCGGGGGCGGGCTGGAAGCCGGCCCGCAGCTGGCCGTCGAGCAGGGCCGCCAGCAGGCTGGCCACCCGCAGCCGCCCGCTGCCGGGCCTGCGGCAGGCCAGGGCGGGATCCCCCTCCAGCCCCGCCGCCAGGGCGCAGGTGGCCACCTGGGGGATGCCCATGGCCAGCTCCTCCAGTCGGCGGCGATCGCTTTCGCGGTTGAGCAGGGGCTGCCAACGGGCGCGGCCCTCCTCGATCATCGGCAGCCAGCGGCCCCGGGCGATCAGGCTCAGGGCCCAGCGCTGCAGGTGGCTCCACCAGCGCAGCTCATCGGCCATCTGCGGATGGTCTCCGGCCAGGGGAAGGCCGCTGAGCCACTCGGCGGCACCGGCCGGATCCAGGGCCCAGCCCTCCACCTGCCAGGGCCACCACTCCAGGTGCTTGGGGATGGGCTCGCCCGCCTGCAGCGGCAGGCCGCTCCAGCTGCCCGGGTTCGGCCCGCGCCGGCCCCGTCCGGCCTGGCTGCGGCTGGGCAGGGTGAGCGTGGCCCGGGCCGGCCGCAGCGCCTCGCTCCAGTGGCCGTTGTCGTCGAGCCAGTCGGCCACCTCGTCGGCGCTGAGGGCCAGGGGATGCTGCGGCGCCTCCAGGGCGGGCTGCACCGGCGCGGCCACGCGCCAGGTGTCGCCCCACAGGAACAGCCGGCCCCCGGGACCATCGGGGGGGAACAGCCAGGTGGCGTGCAGCAGGCTCATCCCAGAGTGATCAGGGCCGGTGTGTGTGGGCCTGTGCGCCGGCTCCCTGGCTTTCGGTGCCGCTTTCGGTGCGGCTCGCGGTGCGGCTTGCGGTGCGCAACGGCCACACGCGGTGCGCGAGCCGGCGGGATCCGTGCAGCACCAGGGCGGCGCCGACCAGCGGCAACCAGGCGCGAACGAGTTCCATCATCACAGCCGGCGCGACCGCCACCAGCCAGGCCTCCAGCGGTGGCTGCGGCGCCCCCACGGCGACAGCCGGCAGCCCCAGGCTGTGGATGCCGCAGACGGCGCCCACCAGCCCCGCCTGCAGGTGGCTGTCGTCCGGGTCGACCCGCTGCAGATGAAAGGCCAGCAGCCCGTAGAGAAAACCGCAGCCGCCGGCCCTCAGGGCCGCCTCCAGCCCCAGCGGCAGGCCCAGCAGCAGCGCCGACAGGCCGGCCGTCAGCGCCCAGGCGATCGAGCGCAGGCGCATCTGCTGGCGGGATGGCGGGGTGGCGGCCTGGCTCACGGTGGCGCCCCGGCGGGGTTGGGCCTGTGCGGGCGATCATGCCTGGGTGTGTGCTGCCGCAGCGTTCATGCGTGAGGGACCATTGCCACCTCCGCCCGCGCGCACCCTGCACCTGCACGCCGGGCCCCACAAGACGGCCAGCACCTATCTGCAGGCGCGCCTGCAGCGCAACCGCCGGGCCCTGGAACGGCATGGTCTTCGTTATCCCACGCCCTGGGGGGAGCACTCCCATCGGCACCTGGCCCGGGATCTGCAGGCCGGCCACTTCGGGGCTCTGGAGCAGTTCCTCCTCCAGCAGCGGCGCTGGAGCGGCGATCTGCTGCTGAGTGCGGAACACTTCGCCCCCCTGCTGGCCTCTCCCGAGGCCCTGGCTGCCCTGCGCACCACGGCGGCCGCCGGGGGGTTCGATCTGCACGTGATCAGCTACGTGCGGCCCCAGTCCGGGCTGCTTGACTCCTGCTACGGCCACCGCCTGGCGCGGCTCTATGGCGCGCCGGGTTTCCCCGCCTACGTGCGAGCCCAGCTGGCTGGCCGTCGTCTGTCCGGACGGCACCGGCGCCGCTGGATCCGCATGGGTCCCCTGGCCCTGGACTTCGAGCGGCGCTTTGCCCCGCTGCTGGCCGACACCGGCCTCCGCTCCAATTTTCTCCCCTATCGCTCGCGGCAGCAGGATCCGTTCGCGCAGCTGCTGGAGCTGCTGGCCCTTCCCCAGGGCGACTGGCGGCCCGCACCCCCCAGTCAGGCGAACGAACAGCTGGGCCGCAGGGGGCTGGGGCTGGCCTATCTGGTGAACCGCGAGCTCGACACCCTGCCGATCCGGCGCAACCGGCTGATCGCCGAGCACGGCCTCAACCGCCTGGTGGAGCGGATCCGCGCCCGGACGCGGGAGCGCGGCTGGGTGAACGACCGCTTCAGTGGCTGGGGCGGGCGTTTGCCCGCGCTGCTGCAGCAGCAGCTGGGGGCCAGCAACGATCGCTTCGCCCGCCACGTGTGGGGCCGGAGCTGGGAGCAGGTGTTCGGACCGGCCGCTGCCCCTGCCGATGCGGCGGAGGCCCCCCGGGGCCTGCTGCTGGATCAGGAGCTGGAAGAGGAGGCGCGGGCCCTGGTCAGGGCCTACCGCAGGCGGCTCCCGGCCGCCTGCCGCTGAGCGATCATGCCCTCCTCAGGCCCGCACCGCTCCGCCATGGCCGCTGCCACCCCCGCCACCGGTCGATCCCAGGGCCGTCGCCCCCGCAGCGGCGCCGAGATCCGTGCCGCCTTCCTCGACTTCTACGAGCAGCGGGGGCACCAGCCCATGGCCAGCGCCTCGCTGGTGCCGGACGACCCCACGGTGCTGCTCACCATCGCCGGCATGCTGCCCTTCAAGCCGGTGTTCCTGGGCCAGCAGGAGCGGCCGGCGCCGCGGGCCACCAGCAGCCAGAAGTGCATCCGCACCAACGACATCGAGAACGTCGGCCGTACGGCGCGGCATCACACGTTCTTCGAGATGCTCGGCAACTTCTCCTTCGGCGATTACTTCAAGGAGCAGGCGATCCAGTGGGCCTGGGAGCTGAGCACCGAGGTGTTTGGCCTCAGTCCCAAGAACCTGGTGGTGAGCGTGTTTCGCGAGGACGACGAGGCCGAGGCGATCTGGCGCGACGTGGTGGGCGTGAACCCGAAGCGGATCATCCGCATGGATGAGGCCGACAACTTCTGGGCTTCCGGCCCCACCGGCCCCTGCGGCCCCTGCTCGGAGATCTACTACGACTTCAAGCCCGAGCTCGGCGACGACGGCATCGATCTCGAGGACGACAGCCGCTTCATCGAGTTCTACAACCTGGTGTTCATGCAGTACAACCGCGACGCGGAGGGCACCCTCACGCCGCTGGCCAACCGCAACATCGACACCGGCATGGGCCTGGAGCGCATGGCCCAGATCCTGCAGGGGGTGCCGAACAACTACGAAACCGATCTGATCTATCCGCTGATCGAAACGGCGGCAGGCCTTGCGGGGGTCGACTACCGCAGCCTCGACGAGAAGGGCCAAACCAGCCTGAAGGTGATCGGCGACCACAGCCGCGCCATCACCCAGCTGATCGGCGACGGCGTCACCGCCAGCAATCTGGGCCGTGGCTACATCCTGCGCCGGCTGCTGCGCCGCGTGGTGCGCCACGGCCGCCTGCTCGGCATCGACAAGCCCTTCCTGAGCGCGATGGGCGAGGCGTCGATCGCTCTGATGCGGGAGGCCTATCCGCAGCTGCAGGAGCGCCGCGAGGTGATCCTGGCCGAGCTGCAGCGCGAGGAGGCCCGCTTCCTGGAAACCCTGGAGCGCGGCGAGAAGCTGCTGGCGGAGGTGCTGGCCGCCAAGCCCAAGCAGATCAGCGGCGAGCAGGCCTTCGAGCTCTACGACACCTACGGCTTCCCCCTGGAGCTCACCGAGGAGATCGCCGAGGAGCACGGCCTCACGGTGGACACCGCCGGCTTCGAGGCGGCGATGGAGGCGCAGCGCCAGCGGGCCAAGGCCGCGGCGGTGAGCATCGACCTCACCCTGCAGGAGGCGATCGACCAGGTGGCGGCCACAGCCGAGGCCACCGCCTTCAAGGGCTATGAGGCCCTGGAGCACCCCAGCTGCGTGCTGGCCCTGGTGGTGAACGGCGAGCCGGCCACCCAGGCCAGCGCCGGCGACCAGGTGCAGCTGGTGCTCGATTCCACCCCCTTCTATGGCGAGGGCGGCGGCCAGGTGGGCGATCGCGGCGTGCTGCTGGGCGGCGGCGACCAGACCAGCGTGGATGCGGGCGTGATCGTGAGCATCGACGACGTGTCGCGCAACCGCTCGGTGTTCGTGCACAGCGGCCGGGTGGAGCGGGGTCAGATCGCCGTCGGCGATCTGCTTACGGCGCGGGTGGACTCCGGCTGCCGCCGCCGCGCCCAGGCCAACCACACGGCCACCCACCTGCTGCAGGCGGCGCTCAAGCAGGTGGTGGATCCGGGCATCGGTCAGGCCGGTTCGCTGGTGGATTTCGACCGGCTGCGTTTCGACTTTCACTGCCCCCGCGCCGTGACCCCCGAGGAGCTGGAGCAGATCGAGGCGCTGATCAACGGCTGGATCGCCGAGGCCCACAGCCTGGTGGTGCAGGAGATGGCGATCGAGCAGGCCAAGGCCGCCGGCGCCGTGGCGATGTTCGGCGAGAAGTACGCCGACGTGGTGCGGGTGGTGGATGTGCCCGGCGTGTCGATGGAGCTCTGCGGCGGCACCCACGTTGCCAACACCGCCGAGATCGGCGTGTTCAAGATCATCAGCGAGAGCGGCGTCGCCGCCGGCATCCGCCGCATCGAGGCGGTGGCCGGCCCGGCGGTGCTGGCCTATCTGAAGGAACGCGAGGCGGTGGTGAAGCCCCTGGCCGAGCGCTTCAAGGCCCAGCCGGGCGAGATCGTGGAGCGGGTGGCCCAGCTGGCCGACGAGCTCAAGGCCACCCAGAAAGCTCTGGCGGCGGCCCGCAGCGAGTTGGCGGCAGCCAAGGCCGCGGCGCTGGCGGCCCAGGCGGAAGCGGTGGGGGACTTCCGGCTGCTGGTGGCCCGCCTCGACGGCGTGGATGGCGCCGGCCTGCAAACGGCCGCCCAGGGCCTGGCCGACCAGCTCGGCGATGGCGCCGCGGTGGTGTTGGGCGGCCTGCCCGACCCCGCCGACCTGGGCAAGGTGATCCTGGTGGCAGCCTTCGGCAAGGCGGTGATCGCCGCCGGCCCCAAGGCCGGCACCTTCATCGGCGGCGTAGCGAAAGCCTGCGGCGGCGGCGGCGGCGGACGCCCCAAACTGGCCCAGGCCGGCGGTCGTGACGGGGCTGCGCTGGATGGAGCGCTGGCGCAGGCGCGGGATCAGCTGCGGGCGGCGTTGGGCTGACTCAGAAGCGGAATTGCACCCTGCCGTAGAGCCCATCATCCAGAACCCAGTCGTTCCAGGGCCCTTTGTTGTCATCGGTGGAGAACTGGTGCGCCCAGCCGAGCTCGAAGCTCCAGTTGTTGCCGGTAAGCCAACGCACCAGCAGGCCCCCGGAGCCGATCGTGTCCTTGACAGTGAAGTCGTTGACCTCGGTGCGGATCCCCCCGGCGCCGATGAACGGCACCAGCTGCACGGCGTTGGTGGGGTTCTGCCACACCGTCCAGTTGGCCTCAGTGAGAGCCAGCCAGCCGCTGTCGCCGCTGATCAGCTGGCCAGGCAGGCCGCGGAGGCCCACGTCTGACCCCAGGGAGAACTGCATCGAGGGCAGCAGCGGGTTGAAGGCCCACTGTCCGGCCAGCCGGCTGTTCAGCTGCAGGCGGGGCGCCAGTGTCCATCCGGCTGAGATCACCCCGCCGATGGCTGTGGCCTGGGACGGATCGATGCCGGCCTCCTTCCACTCCTGGCGCTGCTTGTCGGGAATGGTTGCCGAGATCCCGTTCAAGACGTAGGCAGATCCGATCCAGCCGATCCGCTGACCCTGCCCACTGCCGCTGAGGCCCGCCCGCAGATAGCCGTTGCGCGGATTCCGGATGATGTCCGGCAGCTCTGGGGGCAGACTGTCGCCATCGAGAAGGTTGCGGCTGCTGGTGCCGCTGAGCCCCACGAAGGCACTCCAGCGCTGGGTGAGGCTCTCGGAGAACACCCATTCCAGTTGCCCCAGCCCCTGGATTTGTTCATTGGACAGGTCGCCGGCCGGTGGCGGCAGCTCGATCAGATTGCGTCTGCTGGCGCCGAACGCTGCGGTCAGGTAGATGGATTCAGTGAGCGGAATGTTGTAGGTGAGTGAGGTGACTGCGGCACCAAGCTCGGGCTCGTCGTCGCTGTTCAGTTCGCCGTAAAACAGCAGTGTGTCTCCCTGAGTCAGGGCGCCAGGCTTCACGATCGTGGCCACGGCCCGGGCCTCACCCGAGCCGCTGTTGCCGTCGTTCCGGATCGAGACGTCACCCTGCCAGGGCGGCGCACCACCTTCGAGGTTGAGGCTGAGGCTGGCCTGGCTGGGATCGCTGCCGAGGCGGGAGAGGTTGCCGCGCACCTGTTTCACACCAGGCACCCGTCGCAGCAACAGCAGATTGCGTTCGAGTGTGGGCAGGTGCAGGATTGATCCCTGCAGCGATCGCGTCAGCCGGGTCACCCGACGGTTCAGCCAGTCGTCATTCCCCTCCACCCGCAATTCCACGAGGCGTCCTTCCACCACGAGCAGGCGAGCCGGGCTTGTGGTGGTGTCGACGTAGACGCGGCTGTTGACGTAGCCATCCGCAACAAACTGGGCGGTGAGCGCAGCAGCGCACGCCTCCAGTCGCTGCACCGGGTCTTCAATTGCAGTGCACGCGGCCAGGATGGAGCGCAGGCTCTCCACGCTGTAGACCGTGAGCCCCTCCACCGAGGGGAGGGCACTGAGCGGTGCGGGGGGGATGGCCTCTGTTCGTGCCGGTGGTCCGGGCGTCCGCTCGGGTGGCACCGAGGGGGTCTCCGGGACGAGCTCCAGGCTGGGTTGATCCTCTGGTGCCAGAGGTTGGGCTGGCCGTTCCTGTGCCGGGCGCTGTTCTGGCAGACGGACCGGGCCCTGCTGCAGAGGTGGAGCCACCAGCTGGGCAAGCAGAAGAACGGACAAGGGGGGGCACTGGCGACCGATCGGGGGTATTGTGACGGAATCCCCCGGCTTTAACCGAGCAGCGCTATATCTTTTGCGATTCGCTCACCTGAGGACTCCAGCGATCGGCAAGAATACTGATGTGGCTGTTGCTACAGGGCGTCCTTGCTAAAATATGCTAGTCGCGTCCCGGAGCCACTGCCGGAGCCACCGATAGATGCCAATTCGCGGCTTTCGTTCTACCGGCTCTCCGGTTCTTAGCAGTCAGATTTTTCTGTCTTCAGTCCAGTGGCTGCTGCTCGCACCACTCGTTGTTGCCGCGGGCAGTCTGTTGCAACCGCCTGTCGTGGCACAGGTCACTCCACAGACCGGAGCCCGTTCTTTGAATACCCTCGTCAACGAGGGTACAGGGCAGTGTAATACGGGCTCATGCGTGGTCACAGGCGGTACCCAGGCGGGGAGCAACAACCTGTTTCACCGGTTTTCGTCCTTCAATACGGGGGTTGGGACTGAAATTGAGAACGTCACTTTCCAGAACAACGGTCGTCAGTCGGTGTTCGTGGGAGTCACCAACCCCGCCGGGACATTCATCACGGTGCCCGTCGAGCTCAGTAATTCGGGCAACTTGTACTGGCTCTCGCCTGGAGGTTTATCCATCAGTGGTGGAGGATCTTTTCAAAATATCCAAAATCTACAGCTGAGCACTGCCACCGGAATACGGTTCGGGGGAGGTCAATTCTTTGATGCCCTCACAACAACTGCTGAGCAAGCGGCATCGCTGACTGGCAATCCAGTAGGGGGAACCGCTGCCTTTTTCACAGATCCCGCCACTTTGGGGATTTTGGAAGCGTCTCAGAATGGTAATCTGGAACTTGCTCCACTCGTGCTCCTTACTGTAGATCAGAGCCTTCTTCTTGATGCTCAAGAGGGCAATGTCGTTCAGGGCGCGTCGGGCCCAAATGGAATTCGATCTCAGGCTGAAAGTCCGATTGACGTCGAGATCAGGGGAGCGAGCATTGAGTTAAATGGCATTGTGACCACTTCTGGTGGGGGTTTTTCAGCTGTTGCGGCTAGTCAAGTTGCCACTCAAGCTCAGTTTTTGCTCTCTGGATTGATTGATACTGATGGTGGAACAGTCAATATCCGTTCCGACGGCGACACATCCATATCTGGCATCTTGAATACGGCAGGTGGACCAGCCAACATCCTTTCTGGCGGCGATGTGCTGATCTTTGATACAAACGAAGGTTTTGCTGGCATCCTGGATTCAAGCGGTGGTCAAATTACAATAGAAAGCACAAGTGGCTCCATTGCCTCGCAAAACATTGACCTGCCTTCAGGGACTATTAATGCAGGTCTTGGCGAGGTTGCGCTGAAGGCTCTCGGTGATATTGACGTTACAATAGAGCAGGCTTCCAAGATTGCGGCCGAATCAATCTCTGGAAGTGTCAATATTTTCTACGGTCCCCAGTTCGGGTTCGAGTTTGATTCATTCTCAGAGCTGGTTATTGGTCGGGTGGCCAATCCAGACTTCTTCGGTGTTCCACTCACGGTTTCCGGGATCAGCGCTGGCGTTGACTTCAACGTTACAGCCATTGGCGGAATTAGCCTTGCAGACAACATTGTCTTGCGTGGTTCTGATTTTAGTGAGCTCGTAACTGGCAATGACACGTTACCCGGCGCAATCCAGGTTGCTGAAGGAGCTGTTGTCAGAACCCAGTCTGCTGGAGAGATTCAATTTGTCGGTGAGGTCACCAACAACGGTTCTTTGGTCGTCGAGCAGGGTCTTCTCACGCTCATCGGGCCGCGTCACTTCAACAGCGGCTTGATTGAGGTGCAGCAGGGTTCTGAACTCGGCTTTTCCTGTCCCGTCGGGGCGTGTTCGTCCGCTGCAGAGCTGATTCTGCAGACCGGTTCTCGTCTCGCCGGTAACGGCACCGTGAGTGGGCTTGGGCAAGACGAGGTCCAGCGTGGAACTCTCATCCAGCAGTCCGGAAGTGTCGTATCCCCGGGAGCAGGTGATGGTGTGCGCTCGGTTGGGGCTTTGACCTTTGACAACCTGATCTGGGATGTGCAGGAGGGCGCCATCCTGGAATTCGATCTTGCTGGGTCACTGGGGGAAAACGGAGAACCAATTGGAATATCCGATCAGATCTTCTTTTCGGATTCGACGTCTGCGGTTTTCCAGGGGGCCGGACCCGTCTTCAGCATTCGCCTGGCGGATCCGCTGAATCCCCCCCCCAACGACACCACTCTCGCTCTATTACCTTCCGGCATCGAAGGGGTCAATTTTGAAGCCCTCAATGCCAATGCCAATCTGCAGGACCGGATCGAAGGCCAGTTAGTGGAAGGTTCCATCGCCTTCAGATTCGACCGACTCACGCCCCTGCCGCCGGGGCCCGACCCTGGTCCCGGCCCCGATCCTGGTCCTGGTCCTGGTCCTGGTCCTGGTCCTGGTCCTGGTCCTGGTCCTGGTCCTGGTCCTGGTCCTGGTCCTGGTCCTGGTCCTGGTCCTGGTCCTGGTCCTGGTCCTGGTCCTGGTCCTGGT
>NZ_JAGQCJ010000011.1 GCF_024346135.1 Cyanobium sp. CH-040
GCGTGGCCTGGCGGGCACCGCCTGTCGCGGCCCTGAAGCTGCTGGCGGAGCTGCAGGAGCTGGAGCGGCGCTTCGCCCGCCGCCGGCGCGAGCGCTGGGGCCCGCGCAGCCTCGATCTCGACCTGCTCTGGTGGGGCGACCTGCGCTGCCGCGGCGGCGCCCTGGAGCTGCCCCACCCGCGGCTCATCGAGCGCAGCTTCGTGCTGGCACCGCTGGCGGCGATCGATGCCGGCCTGGTGCCGCCCGGGGCAGACCCCGGCAGTGGTGCGTCTGCGGCCGCCTTGCTGGCCAGCCTGCAGCCGGGCAGGGCCGAGGACGCCCCCCAGCGGCTGGCGGGCCGCCCCGGCTGGCCTGACTAGCCTGCAGGCCGGCAGCCGGACTCGGGAGGTGGAAGGGATGGCCAGCGCCGCCGACCGGGCCCACATGCGCCAGGCGATCGCCCTGATGCGTCAGGCGGGGGTCGTGGAGCGCACGGGCGGGCCCTTCGGCGCGGTGGTGGTGCGCGACGGGGTGGTGCTGGGGGCCGCCGGCAACAGCGTGCTGCGCGACCACGACCCCACCGCCCACGCCGAGGTGAACGCCATCCGCCAGGCCTGCCGGGCCCTCGGCAGCCACGACCTCAGGGGCGCCGTGCTCTACGCCAGCGGCGAATGCTGCCCGATGTGTTACGCGGCGGCCTACTGGGCCCGGATCAGCAAGGTGTATTTCGCCTCCTTCTGGAGCGACTACGCCGACCTGTTCGACGACGTCCGCATCCACGCTGACATGGCCCGGCCGGCCGGCGAGCGTCAGCTGGCCCCCGAGCCGCTGCTGCGTGCGGAGGCCCTGCCGGTATGGGAGGAGTTCCGCCGGCTGCAGGACGGCGCCTGCTACTGAAGGGCAGCCGCTGCGCAAGACAGGGGGGAGCACGGCTTCCTGACGGGGGCGCGGACGCCACCGGGCCTGAGCGATGCTGAGCCCAGCAACACCCTGCCCCCGATGGCGCCCCTGCCGCCCCCCGAGCCCGCGCGCCACCTGGAGACCACCGCTGCCCTCGATGCCCGCAAGCTGCGCTTCGAGATCAACCGGGTGGAGCTGCCGATGGGGGTGGAGGGCCACTTCGGCGTGATCAGACACCCCGGCGCCTCGCTGGCGGTGCCGGTGCTCGACGACGGCCGGGTGGTGATCCTGCGCCAGTACCGCTTCGCCGTGGCCACCCGGCTGCTGGAGTTTCCGGCCGGCACCCTCGACCCGGGCGAGACGCCCCTGAGCACCATGCAGCGCGAGCTGCAGGAGGAGGCGGGCTACAGCGCCGCGCGCTGGGATCCCCTGGGAGCGATGCTCCCCTGTCCGGGGTACTCCGACGAGGTGATCCACCTGTTCCTGGCCCGGGAGCTGCGGGAGCTGAGCGAGCGGCCCGCCGGTGACGACGACGAGGACCTGGAGGTGCTGCTGATGGAGCCGGGAGAGCTGGATGGGGCCCTGGCCAGCGGCGATGAATACCTCGACGGCAAGAGCGTGACCGCCTGGCTGCGGGCCAAGCAGCTGCTGGGGCTCTGATGGACAGCCGAAGCGATCCATGACCCCACCCCGCTGGCTGTTCTGGCACCGCCGCGACCTGCGCCTGAGCGACAACCTGGGCCTGGCCGCCGCAGCCCGCGCCACCCCGGCGGTGACCGGGGTGTTCGTGCTCGATCCGGCCATCCTCGACGCGAGGGCGCCGGCGGAGATCCCGGGCGACCTGCCCGCCGTGGCGCCGGCGCGGCTGTGGTTTCTGCAGGAGAGCCTGCGGGAACTGGCCGGGAGCTGGCGGGCGGCGGGCAGCCGGCTGCTGATCCTGCGGGGCGATCCCGAGCAACTCCTGCCGCGCCTGGCCGAAGCCCTCGGCGCCGCGGTGGTGGCCTGGAACCGCGACGTGGAGCCCTTCGCCCGCGTGCGTGACCGGCGGGTGGCGCGGGCCCTGCAGGCCAAGGGGCGCAGGGTGCTGGCGGGCTGGGACCAGCTGCTGGTGGAGCCGGAGGCGCTGACCACCGGCGCCGGCGAGCCCTACCGGGTCTACGGCCCCTACTGGCGCAGCTGGCGCCGGCGGGTGGAGCAGCTGGAGGGCCTCGGTTCAGCCGCCTCGGGTGGCCTGGATCCCCTGCCGGCACCGTGCTCCCTGATCGACTGCGATCCCACCCACCTGGGCGGATTGCCCCAGGTGAGCCTGGAGCCGGGAGCGCCGAACTGGCTGAATCACGGCTTCTCAGGCGTCGACCTCTGCCCCTGCCGCCCGGGTGAAACAGCAGCCCAGCAGCGACTGGCGGCCTTCTGCACGGGGCGGGGCCAGGCAGGCCTCGGCGGCAGCGGCCGCTCCGCTCCCCTGCTGGCCTACGACGAGGGCCGCAACATCCCGGGCGAAACGGGCACCTCGGCGCTGAGTGCGGCCCTGAAGTTCGGCACGCTCAGCCCCCGCCAGGCCTGGGCGGCGGCCCAGCAGGCCCGGCAAACCGTGGCGGCGCTGGGGGGCGCCCAGGAGGCCCTGGCCTCAATCCAGGTGTGGGAGCAGGAGCTGGCCTGGCGCGAGTTCTACCAGCAGGCCCTGTTCCACTTCCCCGAGCTGGCCGACGGGCCCTACCGGCCCCAGTGGCGCGCCTTCCCCTGGGAGAACGACTCCGAGCGCTTCGCCGCCTGGCGCCAGGGGCTCAGCGGCATGCCGATCATCGATGCCGCCATGCGCCAGCTCAATGAGAGCGGCTGGATGCACAACCGCTGCCGCATGATCGTGGCCTCCTTCCTGGTGAAGGACCTGATCTGCGACTGGCGCTGGGGCGAGGGCGCCTTCATGGCCCGGCTGGTGGATGGCGATCTGGCCGCCAACAACGGCGGCTGGCAGTGGAGCGCCAGCAGCGGCATGGATCCCAAGCCCCTGCGGATCTTCAACCCGGCCACCCAGGCCTCGAAGTTCGACGCCGAAGCGCGCTACATCCGCCGCTGGCTGCCGGAGCTGAAGCACGTGGGCACCCGCGATCTGCTCAGCGGCGAGATCGCCCCGCTGGAGCGGCGCGGCTACCCGGCGCCGCTGGTGAACCACAAGCAGCAGCAGGCCCGCTTCAAGGCGCTGTACGCCACCATTCGCGGCTGAGGATCAGGCCGCCAGGGGCTGCTGGGCCGCCACCAGGCTGTGCAGCACCTCGATCACCCGTTGCTGGCGGGCCTCGCCCAGCTCGGGGAAGATCGGCAGGCTGAGCACCTCCCCGCAGAGGCGCTCGGTGAGCGGCAGCGACCCGGGTCCATAGCCGAGCCCGGCGTAGGCGGGCTGGCGGTGGATCGGGATCGGGTAATAGATGATCGTGTTCACACCGGCCTCCTGGAGCTGCTCCTTGAGGCGATCACGGGCGCTGGGGACAGGAGCCGCAGCGGCGGAGCTCACCCGCAGCACGTACTGGTTCCAGCTGTGACCCTCCGGGCCGGGATCGGGCAGCTGCAGGCCCGGCAGTCCGGCGAGCTGTCGGCTGTAGCGGGCAGCCAGAGCACGGCGGGATTCGAGCCAGCGGCTCAGGTGCGGCAGCTTCACCGCCAGCACGGCGGCCTGGATGGCATCAAGGCGGCTGTTGTAGCCGAGGGCGGTGTGCAGGTAGCGGCGCGGCATGCCATGCACCGCCAGCTCGCGCACGCGCCGGGCGAGCTCGGGATCCCGGCAGGTGACGGCCCCGCCGTCGCCGGCGCCGCCGAGGTTCTTGGTGGGGAAGAAGCTGAAGCAGCCGGCGTCCCCCCAGCTGCCCACCGGCCGCCCAGCCCAGCGGGCGCCGGTGGCCTGGGCGCAGTCCTCGATCACGTGCAGGCCGTGGCGCCCGGCGATGGCGCACACCCGCTCCATGTCCACCGGCCGGCCGAACAGGTGCACCGGCAGCAGGGCACGGGTGGCGGGGGTGATGGCGGCCTCGAGCTGGTCGAGGTCGATCAGGTAGCTGCCCTCCTCCACCTCCACGAACACCGGCGTGGCACCGACGGCGCTGATCGCCTCGGCCGTGGCGAAGAAACTGAAGGAGGTGGTGATCACCTCGTCGCCGGGGCCGATGCCCAGGCCGCGCAGCGCCAGCACCAGGGCGTCGGTGCCGCTGTTGCAGCCCACGGCGTGGGGCACCCCGCAGGCGGCGGCGAAGGCGGCCTCGAAATCGGCTGTGGTGGCCCCACCGATGTACTGGCCACTGCGCAGCACCTCAAGCACCGCCTGGTCGAGCTCAGCGCCGAGTTCCTGGAGCTGCTCTCCGAGGCTGAAGGGGGGCACGTTCATGGCGGAAACCTTAAGCGGGCCAGGCGATGGCCATCACCGGGCCCATTCCGGTTCCTCACCTGGATGCCACTTGATGTTGCAGCCGATCGCCGGCCGCTGCTCCGCCGCCACCGGCTCGCCGGCCAGCACCGCGGCGATGGCGGCGCGGATGTCACGGCCGTCGAGGGGACTGTCGTTGCCGGGACGGCTGGCGTCGAACTGGCCCCGGTACACCAGCCGCGACACACCATCGGCCGCCGGGGCGAACAGGAAGGGATCGGGGGTGCAGGCGGCCCGGAAGGCGCGGGCCAGGGCCTGGCGCCCGTCGTAGAGGTAGGGGAAGCGCCAGCCCTGGCGTTCGGCCTGGGCCCGCAGGCCCTCGGGGCCGTCCTGGGGGTGGGTGGCGGTGCTGTTGCTGGAGATCGCCAGCAGCGCCAGCGTTGGCTGCGGTTCAGCGGGGCCGTGGGCGGCCCGACTGGCGAAATCGGCCTGCAGCCGTGTGATCTCCGGCTCCACGTGCTTCACGAACGGACAGTGGGCACAGATGAAGAGCACCAGCAGGGGGCCCTGCGCCAGGGTTTGCGGCTGCAGCGGCTCGCCGCTCACCTGGCGGGCGTGGCCGGCCTCCAGCTCCGCCGTGATCGCCGCGAACGGCAGCGCCGTGCCAAGGGGAAGCATGGTGGAGGGCGTCAGAGCCATGGGGCCGTTCCGCAAGCAATGCCAGCCGCCAAGTTAGGGAGGTCGCAGCCCAGAATCCGCCGGGGATCGCCGCCGCTGGCGCCGGCCGGCCTGCTGGCGAAGGCGGTGGTGCCGGCCGTGGCCGCCCTGCTGGCCGGCGGCTGCGTGCCGGCCCACCGCCACCCCACCTGGGCGGTCTATCCGCTGCAGCGGCGCACCCCCCACGACGGCCTGGCGGTGGTGAACCAGCCCGACGGCTACGGCCTGCACATCTGGATCGACACCGACACCAGCCAGAGCGGGGTCTGCCAGCCGCGCTGGCGGCCCGACGCTGCCCGGCTGTTCAACGGCAACGGCAGCGCGCCGTTCAGTTCGGGGCTCGCCACCCGGGAGGAGTTCTTCGCCGCCGTGGCCCGCGGCGAGGTGCGCAGCGCCCTGCGGCGCGAGAGCGAGGCCCTCTGCCGCAGCCGCGATCCCCGCCGCAGCTTCCGCTGGCTGGAACCACCGCGCCGCGCCGAGGAGGTGACCGCCGAGAGCTTCCCGCTGCTGCAGGAAGAGGATCTGCTCAGCGATCCCAAGGCGGTGGAGGAGCAGGAGAATCGCCTGGTCAACCCGGGCCGGCCGGACTGAACCCCGCCCACACCAGCGGCTCGGCCCGGCGCCAGTAGCGCGAGAAGCGGCCCAGGTCCGGGGCTCCGGCGCCCTCCAGCGGCAGGGCCACGAACGGCTCAGGCTCCAGCACCTGCAGCGGCAGGGCGGCCGCCAGCCGCCGGGCGATGGCCGTGAAGCGGGGATCCACGGCCCGGCTGGTGACGATGCCGTCAGCGCCGGCCGCGGCCGCGGCGGCCAGCAGCTCGGCGGCCACGTCGCCCTCACGCACGGTCACCGGCAGCTCCGCCACGCAGTCGCGCAGGAAGCGCTGCCGCCCCGGCGCCAGCGGCTGACCGCCTGTGGTGGCGGTGCGGCCGGCGATCAGTTCGGCGTCGAACACGAACAGCGCCGGCGCGCCGGGGTGGGCTTCGAGGGCCGGATTGGCAGGGCCCAGGGCCTCGCCATGCACCCACACCAGCGGCCGGCGCGGCGGCCCCGAGGCGGGGGCAAGCGGGGCGGCAGGCGCGACAGGCGGGACGATCCGCGTCGCCTTCACGGCGGCTGCGGCTGCGGGTTGGGTGGCGGGTTCGGGGGCGGGTTCGGGGGCGGGTTCACCGGCAGAGCGGGGGGAGTCCTGCGTTTCGCCAGTCCGGAACAGGCGGGCCTGCAGCACCTCGTAGGAGGCCTCGAACGGGCATCCATCGCCGGCCAGGTGGCAGCCGGCGCAGAAGCGCCCGCCGCTGAAGCGCTCCAGGTTGGCGCGGTTGAAGATGTAGGGCTTGCTGCTGAAGCTGCTGGCCAGCCACTGCCAGCTGAGGTTGTTGCTGGCCGGGTCGCCGTCCAGCAGGTGCTGCAGAAACCAGGCGGCACCGGCCTGCCAGCGCACCCGGCGCCAGTGCACCACGTAGCTGGCCAGCCACATCCGGGCGTGATTGTGCAGCCAGCCGGTGGCCATCAGCTCGGCGGCGAAGGCATCGATGCACACCAAGCCGGTGCGACCTTCGCCGATGTCGGGGGGCAGCTCCGGGGCATAGGTCTCGGCGGGGTGCCCGGTGCGGAGCGGTTCGAGGTCGTGCCAGATGCCGTCGCCCAGCTGGCGCCAGAGCCGTTGCCAGTAGTCGCGCCAGCCCAGCTCGTTGATCAGCTTGCCGGCCAGCCGCTGCGCCTCCGACCGCCGCTCGGGCTCCGCGTAGCCCCGCTCCCGCAGCCACTGGAACACGGCCTCGCGCACCTCGGCCAGGGTGAGCACCCCATGGCGGATGTAGGGCGAGAGCCGGGTCACGGCCCCATCGAGGTGGTTGCGGGTGGCGCCGTAGGCCTGCGGATCGAGGGCCGCCAGGCGCCGCTCGGCTTCCCGGCGGCCGCCGGGCCAGGAGCCGGGACGGCCCACGCCGGCGGCTGGGGGAGAATCGCCGCCAGACAGCGGTGGCCGCTGGGATGCACCTGACGCCACCGGCTCTGAGCCCGTTCCTCCACCTCCTCCCATGCTCCTCGATCTGCGCGGCAAGAAGGCCCTCGTCACCGGCATCGCCAACAACAAGTCGATCGCCTGGGGCATCGCCCAGCAGCTGCATGCGGCCGGCGCCGAGCTGGGGGTCACCTACCTGCCGGATGAGAAGGGCCGCTTCGAGGGCAAGGTGCGCGAGCTCACCGCACCCCTGGCGCCCAGCCTGTTCGAGCCCCTGAACGTGCAGGAGCCGGCCCAGATCGAGGCGGTGTTCCAAAAAGTTCAGCAGCAGTGGGGCTCGATCGACGTGCTGGTGCACTGCCTGGCCTTCGCCGGCAAGGAGGAGCTGATCGGCGACTACTCCGCCATCTCCCCGGAGGGCTTCGCCCGGGCCCTGGAGGTGAGCGCCTATTCCCTGGCCCCCCTCTGCCGCTTCGCCAAGCCCCTGTTCAATCCCGGCGGCAGCGTGATCACCCTCAGCTACCTGGGCGCTGAGCGCGCCATCCCCAACTACAACGTGATGGGCGTGGCCAAGGCGGCCCTGGAGGCCTCGGTGCGCTACCTGGCCGCCGAGCTGGGCCCCGACAAGCAGGTGCGCGTGAACGCCATCAGCGCCGGCCCGATCCGCACATTGGCGAGCTCGGCCATCGGCGGCATCCTCGACATGATCCACAACGTGGAGGAGAAGGCCCCCCTGCGCCGCACCGTCACCCAGGACGAAGTCGGCGGCACCGCCGCCTTCCTGGCCAGCCCCCTGGCCTCCGGCATCACCGGCCAGGTGATCTATGTGGATGCGGGGTATTGCATCACGGGGATGTGAGCGGGTTGCGGAAGCGGAGCCCCGGGAAACGGCGGAAATCACTGTCGGCCGAGCAGAGTGTGCAGTCGTGCTCGATCGCCAGCGCCGCCAGATGCGCATCTCTGGTGGGATGGCCGGCGGTGCCGGCCTCCTGGATCAACAGACGCAGCACGCTCCAGTGACTCGGGCCCGGCTGCACCACCTCCACCATTGGATGCCGCAGCCAGCCCTCCACCAGCGCCAGGGCCTGGGAAGGGCTGAGGGGCCGCAGCATCAGCCGGCTGTGGGTGCTGATCCGCAGCACGGCCAGCACCACACTCCAGGGAAGGGCGATCGCCTCATCGCCGTTGAAGGTGGCCTCCAGCCAGTCCTTGGCCTGGGCGTGCTGAGGAACGTCCTGGAGCGAGCTGTAAAGCCAGAGATTGGTGTCGATCAGGATCACCGGCCCTGCCGCAGCTTCTCGATGAGAAGGTCATCCTCCAGGGCTGCGGCCAGCTGATTGGCTTTGGTGAGATCCACCCCCGGGGCCAGGGCGCCGATCGAGAACGTGGGGCAGCGGTAGGGCTCCCGCTGCGGGGACGCTGGCTGATGGAGACCTGCCCGCAGGGTGTCGTTCACCACCTGCTTGAAGGGCTTGCCGGTGTCGAGGGCCTTCTGGCGCAGCTGCCGCAGCAGGGCGTCGTCGATCGTGAGGGTGGTGCGCATGGCATCAAGATGCGTCCACAATGGGCATCATGGCATCATTGGTGGCCTGGGGCCGTTGTGCGCGCAGCAGCCGGCTTCGGCATGATCAAAGGGCCTTGATCGCCGCCCCCACCAGGGTCCCCATGCAGAACGGCACCGCCAGCCCGCCAGCCCGCAGCGGCGAGATCCACCGCGTCACCGGCGAAACCGACGTGCGCGTGCAGCTCAACCTGGATGGCACGGGCCGGTGCCAGGCGAGCACCGGTGTGCCGTTTCTGGATCACATGCTCCACCAGATCAGCAGCCACGGCCTGATCGACCTGGAGATCCGGGCCACGGGCGACACCCACATCGACGATCACCACACCAACGAGGACGTGGGCATCGCCCTGGGCCAGGCCCTCGCCCAGGCCCTGGCTGACCGGCGGGGCATCCAGCGCTTCGGGCACTTCGTGGCGCCCCTGGATGAGGCCCTGGTGCAGGTGGCCCTCGACTGCTCCGGCCGACCCCACCTGAGCTTCGACCTCGCCATCCCGGCCCAGAAGATCGGCAGCTACGACACCGAGCTGGTGAAGGAGTTCTTCGTGGCGGTGGTGAACAACAGCGGCCTCACCCTGCACATCCGCCAGCTGGCGGGGGCCAACTCGCACCACATCGTGGAGGCCTGCTTCAAGGCCTTCGCCCGTGCCCTGCGCATGGCCACCGAGATCGACCCGCGGCGGGCCGGAGCCGTGCCCAGCAGCAAGGGGGTGCTGGAGCGGGCCGGCGCCGCCTGAGCCTCGGCGCCCTCGGCGGGCCTCAGTGGAGGGCCGGCCGGGCCCAGAGGAAGAGGCCGTGGTGCTCGGCGGCGGCCATGGTCTGCTCGGCGTCAAGCAGCAGGGCACCGCGGGCCTCCCAGGCGATGCCGGCCAGCCCGGCGGCGGCCGCCTTGGCCACGGTCACGGGACCGATGGCCGGCAGGTCCATGCGCCGGTCCTGGTGGGTCTTGGGCGCCTTGTAGAGTACGCCCGTACGGATCCCCTCCGGCGGGCGGTCGCGGGTGCTGGCCACCCACTCGAGCATGGCATCGGTGCCCGGCAGCGACTCGGTGGCCAGGCACAGCCCACCGGCCACCACCGCCCCCTGGCCCACGTCCACCGCCGAGATCGCCTCGACGATGTCGGCCGCCCGCTGCACATCGGCGCGGTCGGCCTCACTGGGCACGCGGCTGGCGTAGAGGCCCGGCTCCGGCAGCAGGTGGGGGGCCACCTCCTCCACGCCCACCACCTCCAGGCCCAGCTCCTCGATGATCTCGGCCAGGGCCCGCAGCGAGGCGTCATCACCCTTGCGCAGGGAGGCCAGGATCCGTGGGGCGGCCATCAGCGTGGAGCCCTCGAAGCGCAGGGGATTGAGGGCGCGCGGCCGCTGGAACTTGCCCACCATCACCACCTGGCGGATGCCGCGCTGCTCCAGGGAGCGGAAGAAGGAGATCGCCCGCTCGAAGTAGAAGTCCTCGACCTCCTCCAGCTCCACCTCCACCCCGTGGGGGCGGCAGCAGATGTGCTCGCGCCCGGAGGCCTCCAGGGCGCGGGAGAGCATGCGGGGCAGCACTCCGGCACCGGCGATGATGGCGAGGGTCGGATCTCCCATCCGGGCCGGCAGCTGCGGCAGACGGTCTGGGGCAGTCAACTGCCGCACCCGAGCGCAGTGCCGCTGGTAGTGGACAGGTGCTGGGGCGTCATGCCGCCGGCCCCTCTCCCGCCCGCCGTGCCCCCACCACCGCGATCAGGCCGTCGACGCCCAGCCGCTGCTCGGCTGCATCGCCGCGCAGATCCTTGAGCAGCGCCACCCCTTCGCCGGCCTCCATGTCGCCGATCACGGCGGCGAAACGGGCGCCGGAGCGGTCGGCGCGGCGCAGCTGCTTGCCGAAGGCGGCGCCGCTGGCATCCAGCTCCACCGCCAGTCCGGCGGCGCGGCAGCGGCGGGCCAGGGGCAGGGCTGCCGCTTCACCAGCCTCACCCCGGCTCGCCACATAGAGATCCAGGGCCGGCGGGGCGACGGGCTGCTGCTCCGCCTGGCTGAGCAGCAGCACCAGCCGCTCCAGGCCCAGGGCCCAGCCGATCGCCGGCGTGGGGGACCCGCCCAGCTGCTGCACCAGGCCGTCGTAGCGGCCGCCGCCGCAGACGGTGGCCTGGGCGCCCAGCTGGCTGCTGGTGATCTCGAAGGCGGTGTGGCTGTAGTAGTCGAGGCCGCGCACCAGGCGGGGATTGAGCTCGAAGGGAATGCCCAGGGCCTCCAGACCCAGGCGCACCCGGGCGAAGCGCTCGTGGCTCTCGCCGCTGAGGGCATCGGCCAGGGTGGGGGCGCCGGCCAGCAGGGCCTGGGTGGCGGGCACCTTGGAGTCGAGCACCCGCAAGGGGTTGGCGTGGATGCGGGCCTGGGAGTCGGGATCGAGCTGCTCGCGGTGGGCCTCCAGCCAGGCCACCAGCTCGCCGCGGTAGCGGAGACGGTCGTCGGGGCTGCCGAGGGTGTTGATCTCCAGGGCCAGGCCGCCCACGCCCAGGTCGGCGAGCAGGTCCCAGGCGATGGCGATCGCCTCCACGTCGCTGCGGGGATCGGCGAAACCCAGCAGCTCCAGGCCGATCTGGTGGAACTGGCGCTGGCGGCCGGCCTGGGGCCGCTCGTAGCGGAACATCGGCCCGCCGTACCAGAGCCGCTGGGGGCCCTGGCTGAGCAGGCCGTGCTGAATGGCGGCGCGCACCACCGAGGCGGTGCCTTCGGGCCGCAGGGTGCAGCTGCGCTCGCCGCGGTCGAGGAAGGTGTACATCTCCTTGCCCACCACGTCGGTGGCCTCGCCGATGCCACGGGCGAACAGCTCGGTGACCTCCAGCAGCGGCGTGCGGATCTCCTGCACGGCCGCCCGCTGGAAATGGAGGCGGGCGGTGGCCTCCACGTGCTGCCACAGGCCCGTGACCTCGGGCAGCAGGTCGACCATGCCGCGCAGGCTCTGGAGCGAAGACAAACCGGAGGCGCTCAGGTGGGCACGAGTCTGCCTGGCGGCACTCAGCCCCGGCAGCGCTCACCCATGGTGCTCGCGGTACCAGGAAGCGAAGCGCTCCACGCCCTCCTCCAGCGGCGTGAACGGCCGGAACCCCACCCAGGCCTCCAGCAGCGCCGTGTCGGCGGCGGTGGCCTCCACGTCGCCCGGCTGCAGGGGACGGAACTTCTTCACCGCCTCGCGGCCCAGGGCCCGTTCCAGCACGGCGATGAAGTGCAGCAGCTCCACCGGCTGGCTGTTGCCGATGTTGAAGATCCGGTGCGGCGCCCAGCTGGTGGCCGGATCGGGGGCGGCGGGATCAAACGTGGGATCGGCCGTGGCCGGCTTGTCGAGGCAGCGGATCACTCCTTCCACCACATCCTCGATGTAGGTGAAATCGCGCCGCATGCGGCCCTGGTTGAACACCTGGATCGGCTCACCGGCCAGGATCGCGCGGGCGAACAGCATCGGCGCCATGTCCGGCCGGCCCCAGGGCCCGTACACCGTGAAGAAGCGCAGACCCGTGGCCGGCAGCCCGTAGAGGTGGCTGTAGCTGTGGGCCATCAGTTCGTTGGCCTTCTTGGTGGCTGCATAGAGGCTCACCGGGTGGTTCACCGGCTGACGTTCGCTGAAGGGCAGGTTGGTGTTGCCCCCATACACCGAACTGCTGGAGCTGTACACCAGATGGGCCACCCCGTGGTGGCGGCAGGCCTCGAGGATGGAACCGAAGCCCACCAGATTGCTCTGGATGTAGGCCGTCGGGTTGTCGATCGAGTGGCGCACGCCGGCCTGGGCCGCCAGGTGGATCACCCGGTCTGGCCGCTCGCGGGCGACCAGGTCGGCCACGGCGGCGCCGTCGCTGATGTCGAGCTGGTGGAAGCGCCAGGCCTCGGCGCCGCTGCCAGCCTCGGCGGCGGCCGCGACGCGCTCGAGCCGGGCCCGCTTGAGGGCGGGGTCGTAGTAGGCGTTGAGGTTGTCGAGGCCCACCACCGTCTCACCCCGCTGCAGCAGGCGCTGGGCCACGGCGGCGCCGATGAAGCCCGCGGCACCGGTGACGAGCACGGGGCGGGCCATCAGGGCCTGACGCAGTCCGCGTCCAGCAGCGAGCGGAACCAGGCGATGGTGGGCTCCAGGCCCTCGTCCAGCTTCACCTGGGGCTCCCAGCCCAGCTCGGCGCGGGCCAGATCGATCAGCGGCTGGCGCTGGGTGGGATCATCGGCCGGCAGTGGCTTACAGATCAGGTCCAGCTGGGGGTTGATCCGCTCGCGCACCCGTTCGGCCAGCTGGCGGATCGTGAATTCGCCGGGATTGCCGATGTTCATCGGGCCGGTGTGCTCACCGTTCATCAGCCGGATCAGACCCTCCACCAGATCATCCACGTAGCAGAAGGAGCGGGTCTGGCTGCCGTCGCCGTAGAGGGTGAGCGGCTCGCCGCGCAGGGCCTGCACGATGAAGTTGCTCACCACCCGGCCGTCGTCGGGCAGCATGCGCGGGCCGTAGGTGTTGAAGATCCGCGCCACCCGGATCTCGGTTCCGTGCATGCGCCGGTAGTCGAAGCAGAGGGTTTCGGCGATGCGCTTGCCCTCGTCGTAGCAGCTGCGGATGCCGATGGTGTTGACGCAGCCGCGGTAGCTCTCGGGCTGGGGGTGCACCTCGGGATCGCCGTACACCTCCGATGTGCTGGCCAGCAGCAACCGTGCGCCCACCCGCCGCGCCAGACCGAGCATGTTGTAGGTGCCGAGAAAACTCGTCTTGGCCGTCTTGATCGGGTTGAACTGGTAGTGCACCGGCGAGGCCGGGCAGGCCAGGTGCCAGATCCGGTCCACCTCCAGGCGGATCGGCTCGGTGACGTCATGGCGGATCAGCTCGAAGCGCGGGTGACCGATCCACTGGGCGATGTTGCTCTTGCGGCCGGTGAAGTAGTTGTCGAGGCAGATCACCTCCTCGCCGGCCTCCATCAACCGGTCCACCAGGTGCGAGCCCACGAAGCCGGCACCGCCGGTCACCAGGTTGCGGGTTGGAGAGGCGGGCATGGCTCAGCCCTCCCCCACGCGCCACACGTGCAGGCCCGCCGCCCGTGCCGCCGCTGCATCGGCCTTGGCCCGCGCGTCGAACAGCCAGGCCGGCTGGCGCATCACCGCCGCCAGCGCCGCCCAGTCCAGCGCCGCGAACTGCTGCCATTCGGTGAGCAGCAGCAGCGCATCGGCGCCGCTGGCGGCCTGGGTGGCATCCGGCACCAGCCGCCAGCTGCCCTCACCCCCGTCCTGGCCCTCGCCGGCCGGGGGCTGGCCCAGGTCGAGGGCGATCTGCCGCTCGCTCACCTTGGGATCGAGGATCTGCAGCACCGCCCCCTCCTCCAGCAGATCGCGGCAGATGCGGATCGCCGGTGATTCGCGCGTGTCGTTGGTGTCGGCCTTGAAGGCGAAGCCGAGCACGCCGATGCGTTTGCCCGTCACCGTGCCGAACAATTTGGTCACCACCAGCCGGGCGATGCGCCGCTGCTGCCAGGTGTTGAGCGTCACCACCTGCTCCCAGTAGGCCGCCACCTCCTCCAGCCCGTAGTGGCGGCACAGGTACACCAGGTTGAGGATGTCCTTCTGGAAGCAGCTTCCCCCGAAGCCCGGGCCGGCATTGAGGAACTTCGGCCCGATGCGGCTGTCGGCCCCGATCGCCCGCGCCACCTCGCGCACATTCGCGCCGGTGGCCTCACAGAAGGCGGCGATGCCGTTGATCGAGCTGATCCGCTGGGCCAGGAAGGCGTTGGCGGTGAGCTTGCTCAGCTCGCTGCTCCACAGGTTCGTGTTGAGGATGCGCTCGGCCGGCACCCACTGGCCGTAGATGGCCGCCAGGGCCGCGATCGCTTCCGGGTCCTCACCGCCGATCAGCACCCGGTCGGGATCCTCCAGATCCTCGATCGCCGTGCCCTCGGCCAGGAACTCGGGGTTGGAGAGCACCGCGAACGTGCGCTCGCCGTTGCCGCCGGGGGCACCGGCGGGGGCCGCCGCCAGGATCGCCTTCACCGCCTCGGCGGTGCGCACTGGCAGGGTGCTCTTCTCCACCACGATCGTGTGGCCCCGGGCCGCCCTGGCCACGGTGCGGGCGCTGGCCTCCACCCACTTGAGGTCACTGGCCTGCCCAGCACCCAGGCCCTTCTGCTTGGTGGGGGTGTTCACCGACAGGAACACCATGTCGGCGGCGGCGATCGCCGGCTCGACCTCGGTGCTGAAGTGCAGGTTGCGGCCCCGGCAGCGGCCCACCACCGCATCCAGACCGGGCTCGTACACCGGCAGCTGGCGGAGGTCGGGATCGTTCCAGGCGGCGATCCGCTCGGCGTTGAGATCCACCACCGTCACCTGCACGTCCGGGCAGCGGTCGGCGATCACCGCCATCGTCGGCCCGCCCACGTAGCCCGCACCGATGCAGCAGATATGGCGGATGCGACGTCCAGCCACATCCCAGTTCCCGTTTCCGCTCACGCCATCCGACCGTTGTCCCGGCGACGCTACGACGAACCCTCCGGCCTGTCCGGGGCACGGATGACGACCCAGTCGATGCGGTCGATGGGCCCAACGGAGCGGAACTCGCCCTCTCCCACACTCACCTCCAGCAGATCGGGCCGTCCCGCCAGGAGGCGCAGGCCCTCGCCGATCGGCAGGCTGCGCGTCTCACCGTCCTGGAAGGTGTTCACGAGCACCGTCTCACCGGTGAGGGTCTGCACCTCGATCCAGCACTCACCGTTGAAGCGCAGACGCAGCTGCGGCTCCTGATCGGGATCAGGCTGTGACGCCGGCTTGGGAGCGCTGGCTGGGCCGGGAGTGGGAGCAGCCGCCTGAGGAGCGGCGGGGGTGGCCAGCTGAGGCCCTCGGGAGCGCCGCCACAGCCCCAGGCCCGCCACGAGGGCAGCCACGGCGAGGGTGGTGATGGCGGCCGTCAGCAGCAGGCGCGTCCGGGAGGACGCGGACGGCTCAACTGCGGCAGCGCTGCCGCGACCGCGAAGACCGGCGAGGAGCTGGAGCCACCAGCCGTGGGACGGCGCCAGGGCGCTGGGCGGCTCCGGGGGCTTGGCCACCGCGACTGCTGCGGGAAGGGCCGCAGGCTGCGAAGCGGCAGCCAGGGCATGGCGGATCTGGTCCTGGAGGGCCTGCTGCTCATCCAGCAGACGGCGGATGTCCTGGGCGACATCATGCAGCTGATGGCGGAACTTACCTTCGTAGATCGAGGGCAGCTCCTCGATGAGTCCCTGGTACTCCTCCAATTCGGCCTTGACGCGGGTGAGCTCCTGCTCGAGCTCAGCGACGGAAGGCTCCTCGATCGGAGGACCGGGCGAAGACTCGGGGACGGGAGGCTGGGCCACTGAAACGGCGTGTTGGGACAGGGACAGGACGGAAGCGCGAAGCGGCGCAGCCGGCGCCATGGGCAGGTCACCCCGAAGCTAACCGCTAAGACGCAGCGCGCACAGCGAAGAAAGCACCGCTGTGATTGACGTTGATTTGAAGGGCCATCTATGTTGACAGAAACCCGGTGTGAGCATGGCCACCATCACCCGTCTGCTTGGCAAACCTCCGGAGAGCGGCAACATTCGCTTTCGCCAGACCTATATCCGGCGGGACGGCGATGATCGCTTCGTGATGCGCCGGCCAAGCGATTTCTACACAAGCATCTTCGCCTATGGAGGCCGGGGCAAGAACACAGTGGAACTGCCGTTTTCAAGCAGTGACATCAACTATTCTTCTCTCACCCGCGCCGGCACCGCAACGATCCAGCTCTCCACGCCATCAGGCGAATTCCAGAGCATTCAGGTGAGCGGAATCCGCAAAATCGAGCTGCTCGATCAGGATCTGCTTGTGAATCAGCTGTACCGCAGCACGTTTGGCACCAGCATCCCGAGGGCACCTGCAGCGAGCAGAACCCGTTGGATCACCAACGGACGCTGGGATGGAACCACAAAAACAGGAGAGCTTGACACCCTCACCGGCAAGGGCTCCGGGGCCAATAACTTCTACCTCAGCCGGGCGAACAACGACGCCATCATTCAGGGCTCCAGGTCTGAACGCGTCGTTGACACCTTGTTCTTCGATGAATATGCTGGCGAGGTGGATGTGTTTCTGCGCGATCGCGGCCGCGCCAACATCCGCGTGAACTTTACGGCAACCACCACCGGAGACGACGACACCTCGACCGAGGCGAGCCGCTCAGCCCTGTTCAAGACAAAAAATCTTGAGCGGATCGTGCTGCGCGACGCTTATTTCGAGCGACGCAACAACCGCTGGCGCAGCTTTGACAACACACCGCTGAATCCGTTCGGAGGGACCGCGAGCCTTCCGGGGGCAGAGCCTCCACTGATCCCGCGTCAACCAAAGACCATCTTCCAGCCGATACCGGACGACATCTTCACACCGATACCTACTTAGTCAACAGGTCGGCATGTAAAGAACGGCTGATGCCCCTGTCAGACAGAAGCATCAGCCATAGCCCTTTACCAGAGCTCTTCAACTACATCCCGATCCCTTCTTGATAAGAACGTTCCAGTCAGGACCCAGGCGCACCAGGGGCACCGAGTAGATCACGCACGGTGTTGCTTGAGGGCTGGAATCCATACCCGAACATGCCGCCATCATCATCATTGATGATGCGGGGCGTCACCATGATCACCAGCTCGCGCTTCTCGCGTTGGTTGGTGGTGGCCCGGAAGAACTGACCGATCAGGGGGATATCGCCAAGGATCGGCCACTTGGACACTTCGGAGCGTGTGAAATCCGAAATTACACCGGTGAGGATCAGGGTCTGACCATCGCGGACCCGCAGGGCTCCGGTGTCCAGACTGCGGATGGTGAGGATGTTCAGTGGCGCACCACAACCTTCTGGGGCAGGCTGCTGATCAACAACCGCAGAGACACTTGGCGACAACGTGAAGGTGACGAAACCGTTGTCGTCAATCTTTTCAACCCTGGCACCCAGCACCAGTCCAGCGGTGGCGAGCTCAGGCGTGCACCCGACTGTTCCTTCAGTGGCCACATTTTCATAGTTGACTACCACATTAGTGCCAACACGCACCACGCCTTCATTCGCCCTCCGCCGGCCAATCGGGGAATCAATGCTGATATCGCGGATACCCTGCGCGACATCATCCTCAACCTCAGTAACACCAGTTTCAGAGCCTCCTCGCAAGAGAGAGGCATTTTCCTGAAGGATCAGGGTGGGGCTCGCCAGAAGCTTGGTGTTTCTCGAGATGATCTGAGCTCTCAGGAAATTGAAGAACTCATTTTCCGGGTAGGCGAGACCTGGGTTGGGAGCAGGATCACTAAAACCAGCGCTTGGGTTTACCTGAGCAAGATTTGGCCGGAACGCAGGCGGGAGTGCACGACCAAAAGCTCCCAGCAGAGAGCCCCGATCATTGACGATGAACGTGTCGCCCCAGCGAATGGCGAAGCTGTTGTCGAACTCCGAATTGTTGCCGAGATCCACATCCAGGATCTTCAGGGAAAGCGCCACCTGACGCTGCCGCAGATCCAACTGCTTCAGATACTGTTCGCCGATGGCCACGATGCTGGGCGAGCCGATCATCGTGATCGTGCCCAGACGGGTGTCGGTGGTGGCCCTCAGGCCCACCAGGGGTCCCCGGGAGGCGCCGAACTCCCGCACCTGGGTGACGGCCTGGGTCTGGGTGGTCTGGGACGCGTTACTGCGGGCCACAAGCTCGGATTCGGTCACACCGGAGGTCACGGAGGTGAGAATCGTGTCCGTCTTGGTGATGGTGGCGCCCAGGTTGGCCAGGTAATCGGCCGCTGCGTTGGGGCCCACCTGATTGAGGCGATACACCCGGGAAACCTGGGGGCCGATCCCACTGCCGAGGGCATTCGGCCCCGCAAAGATCACATTGCCTTCGCGCTTGCCCTGCAGACCGGCCGAGAGGAGGGTGGTGTTGATGGCCGTGGCGTAGCTCTCGTTGCGGAAGGCCACCGAAATGGGCCGCGACCCGGGCGAGGGGGTGGTACCTGGAGCGCCCTGACTGGAAACCGGATCCTCCACGTAGGCGAAGCCATAGCCCCCCAGCTGGGCCAGGGCCATCAGGGCATCCTTGGCGGGGGCATTCCTGAGGGTCATCGTCACCGGTGGGCCGGAGACGTTGAGGTAGCCGGGCGCACGCATCGTCATCGTGCCCACTGCCATGTCGCCCAGTGGCGGGGCCACGGCCCGGGGCTGCAGCGGCGGCGCGTAGGTGGGCAGCGGCACGGCGCCGGGCTGGGTGAGGTTCGGCCGGTTCACCTGCAGCCGGGCCTGGGGCACCGGCGAGGCGAAGGTGAGGATCAGATCGCGCCCGTCGGAGCTCACCACCGGCCGGCCCAGGGTCATGCCAGGGGCCGCATCCACCTGCAGCAGGTAGGAGGTGCCCGAGCCCGCAAGACTCACCGACTGAAGACCAAGCTCGGGAAACGACAGCTGCTGCGGACCGCTGCGCAAACCGGAAGGCGCCGCCAGCACCAGACGCCCCTGCCAGCCCGACGGCGTGGTGGACTGCTGCAGCTGGGGGCTGGCGCCGGCACCCTCGATCACCAGCTCCACCGCGTCGGGAAAGCGGCGCACGTTCAGCTGGAGAGGGCCGGCGTCGGCCCGGGGCGACTGTTGCGAGGCAGATGGCCGGGGTGCGCTCTCCCCGCGCCGGAACGCCTGGGCATGGGCCTGGCCCTCGGCCAGCACCAGGCTGGTGGTGGTGCCGGCAGCCAGCACCGCAGCCAGGAATCGAGAGCGACGGAAGCTGGACACTGCGAGAACCGGTGAAGTGAAAAAAATGTACCGAGAGCGAACGGTTGAAACAGCCGAGAAAGCCGGATTGTTCAACCTCAGGAAGGGGCCTCAGCGGCAGGGGCAGCAGGGGCCTGGCCCGGCTGCACAGGGTTGGCAGGCGCCGCTCCCTCTGGTGCGGGGGTGTAGTAGGTGAGCTGCAGCTTCAGCTGCGGCACCGTGGGCTTGGGTGCGTTGGCCGCCGGGGCGGGCGCCCCGGGCGGGGGCGGCACTTCCACCAGGGAGATTGCGAAATTGCTGGGCACCACCAGCAGGCTCAGCCGCTCCACCGCTCGCATGAAGGCCAGCAGACTGGGATAGCGCCCCTGGGCTGAAAGCACCACCGATTCCGACTTCAGACCGGCGGCTTCGAGGGGAGATCTGGGCTTGGCCGCCTCGGCTCCCTCTCCAGCCTTCTCAGCCCCTGCCTGATTCGGGGGAGCGGCACCACCCTGAGCGGCAGGCTCGGCAGGCGGCGGCGCAGCCACCATCGGTTCGAACAGATCGAGCTGAACGCCGTTGCGGCGCGCCTCCCGGTCCAGCTGGGCCAGGAAGGTCTGGAACTCGCCGCTGCCCTGGATCAGAGTGAGAATCTTCTGCCGCCGCTGCTCGGCCTGCTCCTGATCCTGGGAGGTCTTGGCCAGCTGGTCCCGCAGCAGGGGCAGCCGCTGCTCCAGATCGCGGGCCTGCTCGATGCGGCCGGATTTCTCCCGCAGGCTCAACCACTGGGGAACAACGAGGGCTCCGAACACCAGGGCCGACAGCACCGCCCCAACGCCGATGGGCACGCCGAGCAGCAGCCGGCGCTGGAGCAGTTCCTGATCCCTGTCGACGGTCTGCTGAAGGTTGGTCATTGCAGGAGGCCCTCCTGCTGGAGCAGGGCCAGGCGCCGGGCCAGGCCATCGGATCCCAGTTCCTCGAGGATCACCTTCTCGGCGGCCGGGGGAATGGCCGGCCGGAAGCCCACCTGCAGCTCGAAGTCCACCGCGTCGGCTGCAGATACCTGGGTGCCGGAACCGGATGCCGGCGCCTGACGGGAACCCTTCACCAGCCGCACCGCGTTGGGATCCACCAGCGGCGATCGCCGCAGATCGAGCTGCAGGGCATTGATGCGCTCGAAGGCCTGCGGGTCGCGGGCCACGCCCTTCATGGTGATCCCGCCGCCCGCCTCGCTGGCATCGGTGAGCTGCACGCCCTGGGGCACCCGCAGCTGGATGTCACGCATCAGTGCGGAGCCGGAGCGGGAACTCACCAGACCCTTCACCAGTTCCTGGTTGGCCATGTTGAGCTGGTTGAGACGGGCGCGCTCGGTCTGCAGGCGGGATTCGAACTGCTCCACCTCCGCCTCCAGGGTGGAGATCCGGTCCAGCTGGGCGGAAACCATGGCGGAACGCAGGCCGAGCAGCGCCGCCACGCCCAGGGTCAGACCCAGCAGGGCAGCGCCGATGATCGTTCCCTTGAGCAGGGTCTCCCGGGTCTGGGCTGCGGCCTCCCGGGGCTCGGGCAGCCCCAGTTCCTGACGCTTCTCCCAGAGCAGATCGAAGGGTGTGGTGCCCGTGGTCGTGCTCATCTTGCCTGCTCCAGCATTCCCAGACCCCGCAGATGCAGCGAACCGTAGTCGCCGCGGTCGGCGATTTCCAGCGGGAGCCCCAGCTGCTCCTCGATGGCGCCACCGCCCTCGAGCGGTTCAGCCAGGATCAGCCGCACACCGGAGGCGCCCAGCGCGCTGCGGCAGAAGCCGAGCGCCTGGCGCAGCACGGGAATGAGCTGATCGATCGCCAGGGGCAGGATGCGCTCGTATTCCGGAATGCCGTCGCGCCACACCACCAGCTGGCAGTCGCTGGTGGTGGGCTGGAGCAGCGCCACCAGCTCTCCGGGGGTGGCCTGCTCGAGCGTCGGTTGCAGGGCGGCCATCAGCGCGGCCTGGGCGGGGATCAGGTGGCGCAGGTTGCCGCCGGCGATGGCGAACACGTCGATCCAGGCCTCCACCGCCGCGCGCGCGGCACCGGCGAGCAGCGAACAGGAGCCCGTGCCCGGCAGGGGGCGCACATCCAGAAAGGCCTCAGTGAGGGCAAAGGGCAGGCCCAGGTTCGAGCCGCGGGCGCGCAGCGCCGCCACCGGGTCTGCGGGTTCGCGGCGGTCAGGCCACTGGATCACCCGCCACTCGCTCAGCACCCGCGGCAGCGCCACCACCAGGCCGGCGTAGGGACGGCTGTGCTCCAGCAGCAGGTCGCCGATGAAGTCACCCAGGGCGTCACGCACCACCGGCACCCCATCGCGCAGGGTGCGTGCCGGCACCGGCGCCGTCCAGAGCGGCTCCAAGGGGTTGCCGGCCTTGAGCGCCTGGCCGATCAGCAGCTGGGGCTGGCTGAAGTCGAGCAGCAGCGTCTGGGGGAAGAGTTCCGCCCGCAGCGGCAGCCACCGCTCCCTGATCCCGGACAGCACCAAGGGTCGGCTGTGCGAATGGGCAGAACCTACCCGAGTTTCAGCGCCATGCCAGCCCCGAGCCGACAGCTTCACCAATGTGCGCAAGGCCGTGCCGATCGAGCTGCCGGCCCAGACCCTCCAGAATCCCCGGCACCAGCGCCGGGCCCCGGTAGATCCAGCCCGTGTACAGCTGCACCAGGGAGGCGCCGGCGGCGATCCGCTCCCAGGCCGCCTCGGCGGAATCGATCCCGCCCACGCCGATCAGCGGCAGGGCCGGCCCGGCGGTGGCCCGCAGGCGGCGCAGCACCTCCAGGGCCCGCTGGCGCAGGGGGGCGCCGCTCAGTCCACCGGCCTCCTCGGCCAGGGTGCGGCCGGTCTGGGGCAACCGCCTCTCCTCCAGCCCGAGCCGGTCCAGGCTGGTGTTCACGGCGATCACACCGGCCAGCCCCTCCTGAAAGGCCAGCCGGGCGATGGCGTCGATGGCGTCATCCTCCAGGTCGGGGGCGATCTTCACCAGCAGCGGCGGACATCCCGGCAGGCGCCGCAGCCGCTCCACCAGCCGCCGCAGCAGCACCTCGTCCTGCAGGTCCCGCAGCCCCGGGGTGTTGGGCGAGCTCACGTTGATCACCGCGTAGTCAGCCAGGGGCGCCAGCACCTCCAGCGAGGCGGCGTAGTCGTCGGGCGCCTGCTCCAGCGGGGTGGTCTTCGACTTGCCCAGGTTGATGCCCAGCACCGCCGGGCGCTGGCCGGGCGGCGCCAGGCGCTGGCGCTCCAGCAGACGCCGGCAGGCCTGGGCACCGCGGTTGTTGAAGCCCATGCGGTTGAGGGCCGCCCGCTCGGCCGCCAGGCGGAACAGGCGCGGGCGCGGATTGCCGCCCTGGGCATGCCAGGTGATCGTGCCCAGCTCGGCGAAGCCGAAGCCGAACAGGTGCCAGATGGCGGCGGCGACGCCGTTCTTGTCGAAACCGGCCGCCAGGCCCACGGGATTGGCGAAGCGGCAGCCGAACAGGGTCTGCTCCAGCCGCGGATCCTGGTGGCGCAGTTCGGCGCCGAGCCCGGCCAGCACCCCGCTCACCAGCGGCCAGTCGCGCCGCAGCGACGCCTGGGCCAGGGCCGCCAGGCTGAGCTGGCTGAGCTGCTCGGCGTCGGCGCCCTCGTCCCGGCTGAGCAACGGACCGACGAGGCGTTCGTAGAGCGGACCGGTGCGCCGCCCGTCGGCTCCATCGCCTGGCCTCGCCATCGCCTGCTTCACTCCGCCAGCCCCTGCCGCTGCGGCAATCCTGGCGTCCCGCGCCGCAGGCGCCAGCGGCCGTCAGCCAGGGGCTCCACCTGCCAGTCGCGCCAGGTCCAGGCCGCGCTGCGGCGCTCGAGGCTGCTCAGGGGCTGCTGCACCAGCTGGGCCAGCTCCACCAGGGTGAGGCCATGGCCGCCGCTGGCGAGCCGGTCAGCCAGCTCCAGGCGGCTGAGCAGCCGCTGCAGCTCCGCCGGGGCGGGATCGTCGGCGCCGCCGGCAGGGCCGGCGGGCGTGGCGGGCGTGGCGGGAGTGGAGAGGGTGGCCAGCCGGGGCCGCTGACCACGGGAGAAGGCGACGGCGATGGCATCGCAGCGGTCGTTGTCCGGATCGCCGCTGTGGCCGCGCACATGCCGCAGGGGCACATCCGGCAGGCGGGCACGGTCGAGCTGCTCCCACAGATCGCGGTTGAGCACGGGCGCTCCGGCGGCCGTGCGCCAGCCCTTGCGCTTCCAGCCCGCCAGCCACTGGCCCAGGCCGTCCACCAGATAGCGGCTGTCGGTGCGGATCACCAGATCGGGGTGGCGGGGCAGGGACCGCAGGGCCTCCATCAGGGCCAGGGCGGCCGTCAGCTCCATGCGGTTGTTGGTGGTGGCGGGCTCGGCCCCGCCGAACTCCTGCTGCGAACCATCCTCGAAGCGGATCAGGGCGCCCCAGCCGCCCGGCCCCGGATTGCCGCTGCAGGCGCCGTCGCAGGCCGCAGCCACCACCCGCAGAGGCTCATTCGCCACTGGACAAATCCCCGTTCTCGGCTAGACAGACTGCCTGATCTTCACCAGGCCCCCGGGGCAGAAGCACACATGTCCCTCAGGTTTCCGGCTCCCAGCATCCCGTCCATCCGGTTCGGGCGCCGCCACCTGGCCGCCGCGGCCGCCACGGCGCTGCTGGCGCCGGCCCTGCCCCAGCAGCTGGCGAGGGCGGCCGCACCCTTCGGCAGCACCCCGGTCGAGGCCGACCGCGTCATCGCCCTGGCCCAGCCGCTCAGCGGCGGCCGCTGGAACCTGGTGGTGCTGGAGCAGCTGCAGCCGGCGCCCCCCTGCTGGCGCCGCAACGCCGATGGCACGGTGGACAGCTTCGAGACCCACCAGCCCGCCAGCGTCTGCGGCCGCTTCGCCTCCAGCAACGACTTCTCACTGCGAATCGCCGGCGACGATCTGCGTCACCCCTGGCGCCTCCGGCTGGAGAGCCGCAACGACCAGCTGGAGCTGCTGGCCACCAGCCCGGAGAGCCCCACACCGCTGGTGGTGGGCAGCGGACCGGTCGCCGGCGACAGGCCGGTGGCTCTGGATCTTGCCGATGGCTGGACCCTGGAGCGGCGTCAGTTCGAGGGCCGCAGCCTGAACCATCTCTATCTGTCGAACGCCGAGCCCCTGCCGGTGCTGCTGGCCCGGGCCAATGCCGGCAACGGCCTGCTGCTCGGCCGGGCCACGCCGCCGCCGCCGCCCCCCAGCCCCCTGCAGGCCGCCACCAGCCTCGCGGCCGCGCCCCGCACCGGTTCCCGGCTGTCGCGCCTGGAGAGTCTGCGGCTGGGCCGTTCCGCTGACCGCTCCCCCGCAGAGGAGTCCGGCCAGCTCTCCGGCAGCGGCGTGATCGCCCTGCAGGTGGTTCCCTACCGCCCCTGAGCCCAGTTGAGCGAGTGTCCTCCGCCCCTTGCCCGGCCCAGGTCCACCCCCTAGCTTGCCCTTGTGTGAGGAGTGCGGAACGACCACTCCGGGGTCGAAACGAGGACAGACTCCCGGAGCTCGTTCCAATCTTCAGCCCTGCCTTCGGCGGGGTTTTTTTTTGCCTGGGCGTTGTGTTGACCAGGCGGTCGCCCTGGCTTGGTGGTGGCCCCGTTCTGGTGGTCGCCCCGATCTGCCCTGGCGCTGCTCCAGGCCCTGGGCAACGGCTGAGGGCAAAAGCTGAGGGCATGAAAAAGCCGGCCCCTGATGGGACCGGCACGGCCGCTGCCGGTGGCAGCGATGCCGATCAGAGCGCCGATCAGAGCACTGGGGCGATCACTATCACTTGATGGTGACCTTGCCGCCGGCCTCCTCGATGGCCTTCTTGAGGGCTTCGGCGTCGGCCTTGGAGATGCCCTCCTTGACGGCCTTGGGAGCAGCCTCCACGAGGGCCTTGGCGTCGCCCAGGCCCAGGCCGGTGGCTTCGCGCACGGCCTTGAGCACCTTGATCTTGGCGGCGGCGTCGAAGCCGTCGAGGATCACGTCGAATTCGGTCTTCTCCTCAACGGCTTCAGCGGCAGCCCCACCGGCGGCGGGAGCGGCCATCACGACGCCGGCGGAAGCGGCGGCGGAAACACCGAAGGCCTCCTCGATCTGCTTGACGAGCTCGGAGGCTTCCAGCAGCGAGAGGGTCTTGAGTTGGTCGAGAATCTGGTCAGTGGTAGCGGACATGGTTGGGAATCAGCAACAGATCTGTGGAAAACAGTCGGATCGAAGGAGCGCGGCGGGACCGGTGACGGCGGCTGGCCTCAGGAGGCCGAACCCTCGCCCTCGGCGTGCTGGCGGAGCGCCCGGGCGAGACCGGAGGGAACCTCGTTGATGCCCACGGCAACCTTGGTGGCCACGGCGTTGATCGCACCGGCGATCTGGGCCATGAGCACCTCCTTGGAGGGCAGATCCCCGATGGCCTTGATGTCGTTCTGGGAGAGGAGCTTGCCTTCGAACAGGCCTCCCTTCACCTCCGACTTCTTGGTGTCCTTCTGGAAGGACTGCAGGGCCTTCACCGCACCGCCGACGTCGCCCTTGACGAGCACGAAGGCGTTGGTGCCGGTGAGCAGGGATTCGAGGTCCGACCAGGCGCTGTCACCATCAATGGCCCGGCGCATCAAGGTGTTCTTGGTCACCTTGCAGATGCCGTTGCTGGCCTGCAGACGGGTGCGCAGGTCAGACATCTCCTTGATGGTCAGGCCCTTGTAATCGAGGACCAGCGCCATTTCGGCTTCACCGAGGAGCCCCTTGAGCTCTTCGACGATCTGTTGCTTGTTCTCCAGAGTGCGGCCCATGGGATGAGGAACGGATCGGGGGAACAAGCTGGGCATGCGGCCCTGGACGGTGGCCGGGGAGATTCAGGGAATCACCGCCCGGACCTCGAGGCCGCTGCACGTTCCGCTGCCGATCCGCTCGCCGGCGGCATGGCGCCGCTGCTGCACGGGAGGCTGAAACCTGTCGCGTTCACCTCGGCGGGACTTACGCCTGGGCGATGCGCTGGCCGAGGACCGGTCGACGGATCGCCCAGACAACCTGCTGTCTGGGGTCGGGCGCGTGCCCGTGCCGGATGAATCGGCTCTGTCAAACTACCCCATCGGCCGCACCGCCTTGCCCCGCCCGGAGCAGCCCAGCGTGACGCCTGCTGCAACAGCCACCACAGCCGGCCAGGAGCCCCCTTCGGTGATCGGGCTGTGGCGAGAGGGCGAACGGAGCCTGCTCGAATCCCTGCTCGATCTGGAACGCCGCTCAGGGGCGGTTCGCGCAGCAGGCCACGGCAAACGGTTGCAGGAGCGACTGGAGCAGGTGCCTGCCGCAGCGCTGAGCCCCTGGATCTATCTCCTCTACTACCGCATCGGCCAGTGCGTCCTCAGCGGGCGCCAGCCATCGGCGCGGCTGGAGTTGCTGCTCGACTGGCTGGGCTGCGAGCTGCCTCAGGGCCCTCCGGCCTCCGGGGTGGTGAGCTTCGCAGACGCCGGCAGGCCGGAGTGGCAGTGGCGGGACCTGCTGGAGCTCTTCCAGGAGGGGGGGGATTTCGTCGCCGACCTGGAAGGGCCGGACACCGCTGAGACCGACCGCTGGCGTGAGGCGATCACCGCGGCACGCTCCCTGATCGCCGGGGTGGATCCTGCCCTCCACGGTCTGATGGAACAGCTTCAGAGCCAGGTGGTGCTGACCATGCCGGGCGAGCGGGCCAGGCGGGCCGGGACGAGCTTCGGCGGGGCCACCACCTTCTTCTTCCGCGGCGGCTCGCTGATCAACTGCGCCGCCCGGCTCGAACCGGCCCAGCTGCTGGAGCGGCTCGTGCACGAATTCGCCCACACCGAACTGTTCGTGATCGGGCAGGATTCACGCCTCTGCCGCAACGACGACGATGAGCGCCACCAGGTGCTGATCCGTCCGGACCCCCGGCCGATGCACGGCATCATCCACGCGCTGTATGTGAGTGCGCGCTGCGCCGAGCTGTTCCGCCGCCTGCTCGCTGCGGAGCTGCCCGGGGACACGCCAGGGCAAGGCCCCCGCGATGGGATCAGGGCCATGCTCGAGCGGGTGACGGCCCTGGGGCGATCCGCCCTGGAGGCCGTGCAGAAACACGGCCAGCTCACCGAAACGGGCGCCGGGGTGGTGGCTGTGAGCCGGGCGCGGCTCGACCTCAGCGGCGCTGATGGGCGCTGATCGCATCCAGAAGCTCGCGCACCGACTTCATCAGCAACACGTCGTCGGGGGTGAGTGGCACGCCGTGATCGAGCTCGAGATGCAGGCACACCTCCATCAGCCCCAGGCTTTCAAGGCCCAGCTCCTCCAGTGCCATCGTTTCGGCCTGGGATCGCAGCTGCGCGATCACGGCATCGATGTCGGCGCCAGGCACCGACTGGGCCAGCAGGCTGTCGACCAGAGCATCGAGGGCCTGGGCGCGCTCAGGTGCGGGATCGGGCACGGTGCGCCATGGGCGGAGCCGGGGATGGAGGCTTGACTGGCAAGGTTAATCTGAACGTCCATCCCTATCTCACAGGGTCATGCCCGAACTGTTCGGATTCCGGCTTCTTCAGGAGCAGCCAGGGCTGGTGGCAGCCCTGCAGATCGCCGAGGACTTCCCCCTGCTCGCCATCCCCGAGGCCGCCACCACGGCCACCCATTCCGCCCTCTCAGCCAAGGTGGGGGCAGATGAACCCCCCGGCGGCAAGAACAAATCCGGTGGCGGTGACGGCACCAACCCTGGGGGCGGCGGCAACCCCGATGGCAAGGATAACCCTGGCACACCCTGAGCTTGGGTCACAGGCTCCTGAGGCTTCCGACCCAGGGACCTGTGGCGGTGAACCAGAGGCCTGGCGGTATCAACCCCTCCCATCCAGCCCACGGGCTGGATTTTTTGTTTCCAGACACTGGCTGCATGGCCCGATCCCACGGACCCCCACACCTGGCCACCGTCCTACCTGACCTCCTGATCACGGCCATCGCTCAAGCCTCGCTGGACTGGGCCGGCCATGTCTGGGAGCCCGGCCGCTTCGCCACACGCGCCCTCGAGTTCCGGCGGACACTGCAGGAGTGGCTTCCCGAGGCAGGCAGTGGAGGCCAGCCGGTGCGCCTGGGAATCCTGGCCGGAGAGCACATCCACCACCTCGCCGCCTTGGTGGGCGTGCTGCTGGGGGGATGGACCCAGGCCCTGGTGCCCCTGGGAATCACCTCCAGTGAACGCTGCACCCTGCGGCGACGCTACGGACTCACCCATCTGCTCAGCGATCATCCGGGAGGGGGCGGCTGGGCGGACGCCATCCCGCTCGGCGAGCCTCTCGCCGGCTGGCAACTGCACGCCCTGCCTCCTCTGCAGGCAAGCCCTTCAGCGATCCATGCGGACGCGCTGTTTCTGAGCCTGAGTTCCGGCACAAGCTCCGGACAGGGCAGCCTGAACTGCAGAACGGCGGCGGATCTGCTCTGGAGCCTGCAGGGGGTGGACTGGTCGCCCTACCGCCTGCTGCAGCGCCCCCTGCTCGGCACAAGCATGCAGTACGCCAATGCCCGCATGTTCAAGCTGTTCCACCTGCTGCAGGGTCACCACCTGATCCTGCGGGATTTCGACGATCCCTTCCGGCCCGAGCACTTCGAAGCCGGGGCACAGTCCTGCACCTTCGACCCTGGGGCATTGCGCTCCTGTCTGCGGCTCGGGCAGCTGCAGCGCTGCCCGGCCGACTTCCTCTGCGTGGTGGGGGCCGACCACGTGCCCATGGATCTGCGCCGTGCCGTCGCCGACCTGGGGCGTCCCCGCGTCGGGGTGGTCTACGCCACCAGCCAGACCGGACCGCTCACCTGGCTGCCACCGGAGGAACTGCTGGATGAACCGGAATCCCTCGGCCGGCCCCTGGCGAATGTGGTGCTGGAACCGATCGACGACACTGCCCCCCTGCTCAGGGACGGGCTGGAATTCCGGGAAATGAGGGTGCGCAAGACCTGGCACATCCGCCCGCCCGGTCAACCCGGAGCCGCCCCCGTGCCGGTGAAGGTGGTGGAGGGATTCAACCCGAACGACCTGCTGGCCCGCTCCCCCTCCGGCCAGATCATCTTCGGCGGACGCGCCAACGACGTCTTCCTGTTCCGCAGCCTGCTGGTGTCACCCCTGGAGATCGAGGAGGTGCTCCGCGCCCAGCCGGAGGTGCTGGACTGCGCCGGCTTCGGGGCCCCGTCGCCCCACTACGGGGCCGTGCCGATGGCGGCCGTGGTGCTGCGGCCAGGCGTGGATCCCCAGGAGACCTCAGACCGTCTGCGCCGGCTGGCCCGGGAGCAGCTGGGTGTGCGCTCTCCCAAGAAGATCGTGGTGCTGCCGGATGATCTGCCCCGGGGGCCCACGGGCAAGCCCCTGCGGCGGGTGCTGGCGGACGCCCACCGCCTCGGCTGATTGCCCCTCCCCCCCGACCCCCCGTGTTGAACCCCGTCAGCGACACCCAGCACCTGCCCTGGGCAGACCTGGAGGAGGAACTCCTGCAGGAATCCCCTCAGCAGTGGTATGAACGGATCCGGGCGGTTGATTCCAACAACCTGGTGAACCTGCACCGGATGGTGATCAACCGCTTCGCCACTCCGGCCGAACTGCAGGCCTGCCTGGAGGCCCACCGCCGCGACGGCTCCCCCTGGCCCAGCATGCGCAACTGGGAGTTTCAGGCGAGCACCTTCGTTCCGGGGCTGATCGACGAACCGCAACCCATCCGCCGCCATCGCTGGGAAGCCGCGGGCTTCCACTTCTATGCCTACGGGCACGAGACCGCCGGCACAGAGCGTCCCTGTCTGATCGGCCTGCCGGGGGACTACGGCCTGCTGATGGCGCCGGGACCGTTCGTGATCGAGGCGTTGGCCAGGCTGGGATGGGACCTGATCCTGGTGCGCCGGCAGCGCCGGGAATCATTTCTGGCCGGAGACGGCGCCCGGCTTCTGGAACTGTCGGACGCTCTGCAGGCAACGCTGCCCGGCATCTCCGGTTCCCTGGGTGCTGGCGACGGCAGACGCTGCGCGGTGCTGGGCAGCAGCACAGGCGCTCTGGCGGCTCTGGTGCTGGCGGAACAGCTGGGCGCTCGCCGTGGCATCGCCCTCTGCGCCCTGGCCAGTGAGGCGATGCTGCGGCCCGGTGATGGTGTGCTCGACCGCTGTCGTCATCCTGAGGCGGAAGCCAGCGCAGGCCCGAGCAATCTTCTGCTGGTCTACCCGGCGGAGCACGACCAGGACCGTGATCACGCCCTGCGGATTGCGTCGTACTACCGCACCCGCTCACCGCGGCCCGGCAGCCTCACCCTGAGGGGGTACGAGGGCTGCCACGGCCACACGCTGCACCGGGATCTGGTGGAGCAAGGGTGGACCCTCACCGAGATCCACCGCCACCTTCTGGAGCAGGCCCCGCTTCCCCCGATCCGCTGCCGGGAGGAGCGGCTCATCCCTCCTGCTTGAGGTCCTGCAGGGCGGCGAAGTCCACCTGCACCGAGGGGCCCATGGTGGAGGTCACGTAGAGGGAGCGCCAGTAGCGGCCCTTGGCACCGCTGGGCTTGTTGCGGTCGATGGTTTCCTGCAGGGCCTTGAGGTTGTCGAGCAGCTTGGCCACGTCGAAGCTGGCCTTGCCGAAGCGCACGTGCACGATGCCGGTGCGGTCGGCGCGGAACTCCAGCTTGCCGGCCTTGAACTCGGCGATGGCGCCGGCCAGGTCGGTGGTGACGGTGCCGGCCTTGGGGTTGGGCATCAGGCCGCGGGGACCGAGCACCCGGCCCAGCTTGGCCACCTTGGGCATCATGTCCGGGGTGGCGATCAGCAGGTCGAAGTCCATCGCACCGCCGGCGATGCTCTCCACCAGGTCGTCGTCGCCGGCCAGGTCGGCCCCAGCGGCCTTGGCGGCGGCGACCGCTTCACCGCGGGCGATCACGGCGATGCGGATGGTCTGACCCGTGCCGTGGGGCAGGGCCACTGTGGTGCGCAGTTGCTGGTCGGTGTACTTGGGGTCGATGCCCAGGCGCACGTGGGCTTCGATCGTCTCGTCGAACTTGGCGGTGGCGTTGGCCTTCACCAGCTCGAGAGCCTCGAGCGGGGCATAGGCCTGATCGGCCACCTTGGCGGCCAGGTCGGAGTAGCGCTTGGAAACTTTGGGCATGGCAGGAATGGGGTGCGGGCGAACCGGTGCTGGGCCTCAGGCCCGGCCGGATCTCCCCCGGTGAATGGATGGAAGGGATGGTGTCTGAACCAGCAGGCTCAGTCGTTCACGGCGACGCCCATGTTGCGGGCGGTGCCTTCGATGATGCGCATGGCCGACTCCACGCTGGTGCAGTTGAGGTCGGGCAGCTTGGTCTTGGCGATCTCCTCGAGCTGGGCGCGGGAAATGGCACCCACCGCTCCCTTGGAAGAGGTGGCGGCACCCTTCTCGATGCCGGCGGCCTTGGAGATCAGCACCGAGGCGGGCGGGGTCTTGGTGATGAAGGTGAAGCTGCGGTCCTCGAAGACCGAGATCTCCACCGGAATCACATAACCGGCCTTGTCCTGGGTGCGGGCGTTGTACTCCTTGCAGAACGCCATGATGTTGACGCCATGCTGACCGAGGGCAGGGCCCACGGGCGGCGCCGGGTTGGCTTTGCCGGCCTGGAGGGCCAGCTTGATCACGGCTACGACTTTCTTGGCCATCGTCTGGGGCTACGGGGCAACTCTGCGGATCACCCCCATCGCCGGGGGTGTGGCGGAAACGGCCGCCCTCCGCAGGGAGACGGCCGCTGAGCGAAGGCCGGGGCCTCAGCTCTGCTTGCTGATCTGGGAGAACTCGAGCTCCACGGGGGTTTCCCGGCCGAAGATCGAGAGCAGGGCCTTGAGCTTGTTGCGCTCGCCGCTCACCTCGATCACCTCGCCCTGGAAGTCCTTGAACGGACCGGCGGTGACCAGGATCTGATCGCCCTCGGCCAGGTCGACCTTCACCACAGGCTTCTTCTCGGCCGCCCGCTTGAAGATGCGGTCCACCTCCTGGCGGGACAGGGGCCGGGGCTTGATGTGGCCCCGGGCCCGGGCGGTGGCGCGGCGCTCCTCGGCCCCCACGAAATTGATCACGTTGGGGGTGCTGCGCACCGCCATCATCGTGTCCTCATCGAGCACCATGCGCACCAGCACATAGCCGGGGAACACCTTCTCCTCGGTGCTGGTGCGGTTGCCGTCCTTCTTGATCTTCACCCCCGGGGTCTGGGGGATCTCGATCTCGAGGATGCGGTTGTCCACGCCCAGGGTGACGGCCCGCTGCTCCAGGGTGGCCTTCACCTTCTTCTCGCAGCTGGAGGCCACCTGCACGGCATACCAGCGGGCCACCTGACGCTTCTCCGCAGGCTCGGCCGTCGCGCTGAGGGCGGCATCAGGGGCGGCATCAAGGGCGGTGGATGTCTCGGGCAGGATCTCGGACACGGTGTTCACAGGAGAAGTCGGGGTCGGCGGCTGGCGGACGGCGGAATCAGCGGAACAGCTGGGAGGCGGCCCAGCCGAAGAAGCGGTCGATGGCGGCGATGGCGGCGGCCGACAGGCCCACCATCAGGATCACGGCCACCGACTCGCTGAACAGCTGCTGGCGACTCGGCCAGACCACCCGGCGCAGTTCATCGAGGGTGGCGGCGGCGAACCCCCCACCCGAGGCGGCGGCATCGGCCGCGGCCCCCTGAACCGCAAGGGGCTCCGTGGCCGTGGCCGGGTCCTGACTTGGCTGGGCGGGCTGGGTCGCGTCGGGCTCCACGGCGGGCTCGGCTGGGGATGACGTCTGGGCGTCTGGACAATCGACCACCCTACCGGAGGGCCTGGAAGCGAAGCTCCTCGCCAGCGGCGTCGGCGAGCTCGACCCTCACGCCACCGGCGCCGCTGAAGCGCTCGGCCAGCAGCTCGGTGGCCAGGGGGTTCTCGATGCGGCGGCGCAGCACCCGCCGCAGCGGCCGGGCCCCGTACTCCGGCTCGTAGCCCTGCTTCGCCAGCGCCTGCACCACCGGCTCCTCCACCACCAGCTCCAGGTTCTGCTCGGCCAGCAGGGCCCCCAGCTCGGCCAGCTGCAGGCGCACGATGCGCTGCAGGTCGGCGGGGGAGAGCGGGCGGAAGCGGATCACCTCGTCGATGCGGTTGAGGAATTCCGGCCGGAACTGGCTGGCCAGGGCGGCCTCGACGGCCTGCTCCAGCTGCCGCTCGCGCTGGTCGGGATCCCCTCCCGCCCGCGCGTTGTCGAGAATCGCCCGGCTGGCCAGGTTGCTGGTCATGATCACCACGGTGTGGCGGAAGTCCACCGTGCGGCCCTGGGAGTCGGTGAGGCGGCCGTCATCGAGCACCTGCAGCAGCAGGTTGAACACCTCCGGGTGGGCCTTCTCCACCTCGTCGAGCAGCAGCACGGCGTAGGGGCGGCGGCGCACGGCCTCGGTGAGCTGGCCGCCCTCCTCGTAGCCCACATAGCCCGGAGGGGCGCCCACCAGCCTGGCCACGGCGTTGCGCTCCATGAACTCGCTCATGTCGAGCCGCACCAGCGCCTCCTCCTCGTCGAACAGGGCCGCCGCCAGGGCCTTGGCCAGTTCGGTCTTGCCCACACCGGTGGGGCCGAGGAACAGGAACGAACCCACCGGCCGGGTGGGGGCCTGCATGCCGGCCCGGGCCCGGCGGATCGCCGCCGCCACCGCCGCCACCGCCTCCCCCTGGCCGATCACCCTCTCCTCCAGCCGGGCCTCCAGCTCCAGCAGCTTCTGGCGTTCGCCCGCCAGCAGGCGCTGCACCGGGATGCCGGTCCAGCGGCCCACCACATCGGCGATGTCACCCGCCTCCACCTGCTCGCGCAGGATCGACTCACCGCTGCGCTGGTCCGCCAGCTGCTCGGCCTCGAGGGCCTCGCGGCGCTGCTGCACCGCCTGCAGCCGGTCCACCTGCAGCCGGGCCGCCTCCTCCCAGGCCCCGTCGCGCTCGGCCTCGGCGATGGCCTGGCGCAGATCCTCCTCCCGCTGGAACAGCTCGCGCAGCTCCGCCAGCTGCTCCCGCTCCCGGCGCCAGCGTTCCTGCACCCGCTGCAGGGCCTCGGTGGCCCGCTGCCGCTGCTGCTGCAGCGCCACCCGCTCGGCCTGGGGCGCCGCCTCCGCGGACAGCAGGGCCAGCTCCACCCGGCGCAGTTCGGATTCGGCCTCCTCCACCGGCTGGGGCTTGGAGGTCACCTCCATGCGCAGCTGGGCGGCGGCCTCGTCGATCAGGTCGATGGCCGAATCGGGCAGGCAGCGGTCGCTGATGTAGCGGTCGGCGAGGCGGGCGGCCGCCACCAGCGCGGCATCGCTGATGGTGACGCCGTGGTGCAGCTCGTAGCGCTCCTTGAGGCCGCGCAGGATCGCCACACTGGTCTCCAGGTCGGGTTCGCGCACGATCAGCTGCTGGAAGCGCCGCTCCAGGGCCGCATCCTTGGCGATGCTGCGGCGGTAGTCGTCGGGGGTGGTGGCGCCGATGCAGCGCAGCTCCCCCCGGGCCAGGGCCGGCTTGAGGATGCTGCCGGCATCGGCGCTGGAGCGGTCGCTGCTCACCACGGTGTGCAGCTCGTCGATGAACAGGATCACGCCCGGCTCGGCGTCGCGCACCTCCGCCAGCACGGCGCGCAGGCGCTCCTCGAACTGGCCGCGGAACTTGGCGCCGGCGATCAGGGCGCCCAGATCGAGCGCCACCAGGCGCTGCCCCAGCAGGGCCTCAGGCACCTCCCCGGCGACGATGCGCTGGGCCAGCAGCTCCACCACGGCGGTCTTGCCCACGCCGGGCTCCCCCAGCAGCACGGGGTTGTTCTTGCTGCGCCGCGAGAGCACCTGGATCAGGCGCCGGATCTCGGCGTCGCGGCCGATCACCGGATCCAGCTCGCCGCCGCGGGCCGCGGCGGTGAGGTCGCGGCCGTAGCGCTCGAGAGCGGTGGGCTCGGCCTCCTCGGGCTGGAGCTGCGGCCCCGGCTCCGGCGCCGCCTCCGTGGCCCCGCGGACGGCGGCGGGAGGCGGGGCACTGGAGGGAGCATCGATCCAGGCATCCGCCGCACGCTGCGCAGGCGCGGCAGGGCGGACGGGCAGGCGGGGCGGGGCGGGCCCGGCGGGTTCCGAGGCCGGCCCGGCGGTGCGCAGGCAGCGCAGCAGTTGCTCCTCCGCCAGCCCCTCGGCGGCCAGGAGCGACGCGCCGATGCGCGGTTCGTCCAGCAGCGCCAGCAGCAGGTGAGGAACGTCGATCAGCCGCGAGCCCCAGGCGGCCCGGCGCCGGTCGGACGCCTCGAGCAGATCCTCCAGGGCGTCGCCGATGTAGAGGTCGCCGCCCGCCCCCCCCGGCTGCTCCAGGCAGAAGCCCTCCACGGCATCCAGCAGCCGGTCGGCGTCGATCGGCAGCCGCTCCACCCAGCCGGCGAAGCGCCGATCCAGCAGCAGGGCCTGGAGCAGGTGCTCCACGTCCATGGCGCCATGGCGCCAGCGCCGGGCCGTGTCCTGGCTGGCGAGCAGCAGCTCCCAGGCGTCGTCGCTGAAGCGCTCGGGATCGCTGGTGAGGGTGGCGGGCAGGCGCTCGTCGGCGGCGGCGGGGGAGTCGGTGCGCATCTCAGGCGGCGGCGCGGGAGCTGAGCTCGATCAGCTCCACCTTGTAACCGTCCGGATCCTCCACGAAGGCAATCACGGTGCTGCCGTGCTGCTTGGGGCCCGGTTCGCGCACCACCCGGCCGCCCTTGGCGCGGATCCGTTCGCACACGCCGTGGATGTCATCCACCCCCAGGGCGATGTGGCCGTAGGCATTGCCCAGCTCGTAGCTGGCGGTGTCCCAGTTGTGGGTGAGCTCGAGCACGGCGTGGTCGCTCTCGTCGCCGTAGCCCACGAAGGCCAGGGTGAAGCGGCCGGCGGGATAGTCCTTGCGGCGCAGCAGGCGCATGCCCAGCACCTCGGTGTAGAAGGCCAGGGAGCGCTCCAGATCCCCCACCCGGAGCATGGTGTGCAGCAGGCGCATGGGTCGGTGGCGGGGTGGTGGAACGGTGAACAGGTGGCGGAACCGCAGCAGGCCGGCGGTGGCGGGGGTGCAGCGCGGCGGGGCTGAGCCCTGCGGCCATTGTGGAGGCGAATGCCTGGAGCAGTGCCCGAACGCACTCCGGAGGCCCCAGGGGTGACCCATAAGATCCCCCGCAGACATCCCGACAGCGGCTCCGTGATCGATTCTCTCGACCTTGTGATCGACACAGTGGTGGCCCGCGAGGTGCTGGATTCCCGCGGCACCCCCACCGTGGAGGCGGAGGTGCTGCTCGAGGGCGGTGCCAGCGGGCGGGCGATCGTGCCCAGCGGCGCCAGCACCGGTGCCCACGAGGCCCACGAGCTGCGCGACGGCGGCAGCCGCTACATGGGCAAGGGGGTGCTGCAGGCGGTGAGCAACATCGAGGAGAAGATCGCCCCCAGCCTCTGCGGCCTCAGCGCCCTCGACCAGGCCGCCGTGGACGCGGCGATGATCGAGCTGGACGGCTCCGACAACAAGAGCGCCCTGGGCGCCAACGCCATCCTGGCCGTGAGCATGGCCACCGCCCGGGCCGCCGCCAATGGCGTGGGGCTGCCGCTCTACCGCTACCTGGGCGGACCGATGGCCAGCCTGCTGCCGGTGCCGCTGATGAACGTGATCAACGGCGGCGCCCACGCCGCCAACAGCCTCGATTTCCAGGAGTTCATGCTGGTGCCCCACGGCGCCCCCAGCTTCCGCGAGGCGCTGCGCATGGGCACCGAGGTGTTCCACGTGCTCAAGGGTCTGCTCAAGGACAGGGGCCTGAGCACCGCCGTGGGCGACGAGGGCGGCTTCGCGCCGGATCTGGGCAACGTGGAGGCCGGCGAGCTGCTGGTGCAGGCGATCGAGAAGGCCAGCTACCGCCCCGGCGATCAGATCTCCCTGGCCCTCGATGTGGCCAGCACCGAGTTCTTCAACGACGGCCACTACGCCTTCGACGGCGGCAGCTACACCAGTGCCGAGATGGTGGACCAGCTGGCGGCGCTGGTGAGCCGCTTCCCGATCGTCTCGATCGAGGACGGCGTGGCCGAGGACGACTGGGAGGGCTGGGGCCTGCTCACCGAAAAGCTGGGCGCCACCGTGCAGCTGGTGGGTGACGACCTGTTCGTGACCAACACCAGCCGTCTGCAGCGGGGCATCGATCTGGGGGTGGCCAACTCGATCCTGATCAAGGTGAACCAGATCGGCTCCCTCACCGAGACCCTGCAGGCGATCGACCTGGCGGGCCGCGCCGGCTACACCAGCGTGATCAGCCACCGCAGCGGCGAGACCGAGGACACCACCATCGCCGACCTGTCGGTGGCCACCCGCGCCGGCCAGATCAAGACCGGTTCGCTGAGCCGCTCCGAGCGCGTGGCCAAGTACAACCAGCTGCTGCGCATCGAAGACGAACTCGGCAGCCAGGCCGTCTACGCCGGCGCCGAGGACCGCGGCCCCCGCGGCAAGGGCTGAGTGCGCCCCTAAGGGGCGCCGCCGATCCCCGGCAGCTGATCGAGCCGGCCGTCACGCCGCAGGCGGGCCTGGAGCTTGAGCCAGCTGAGGCTCACCGGCGCGGCCAGCACCAGGGGCACCGCCACCAGGGCCGGCCGGGTGCTCACGGCCAGCAGGGCGGCCGCCACGGCCAGGCCGGCCAGCAGCATCGACTGGCCGGCGCTCTGCTGAGCCAGGGCCAGCCGGCGCAGCAGACGGTCGGTCTCGCCGGCGCGGATCTGCACCTGCAGATCCCCCTGCTCGATGCGCGAGAGGCTCTCGTCGAGGCGGCGGGGGATGCCCAGGGCGCGGCTGCCCACCTCGGCGGCCTGGCGGGAGATCTCACCGATCAGGGCAGAACCGCCGAGGCTGCCGCGCGAACCCGCTCCACCACTTGAGGTCATCAGGGGCAGGAGGTAGGGACGGGCTATCGACACCAGGCTAAAGCCGGGATCGAGGCTGCGCCCCACGCCCTCGAAGGTGGAGAGGGCCCGCATCACGAAGATCAGCTCCGGCGGCAGCCGGAAGGGCTGCCCGTAGACAAGCGAATAGAGGTCCCCCGAGAGCTTGTTGATCACGTTGGCGGAGAAGGGCGGCGTCAGCGCCTCGGTGAGCATCACGCGCACCAGCCGCCGCACCGGCCCCGGATCCACCCCCGCCGCGATCACGCCGGCGGCCTGCAGTTCCTCCACCAGGGCGCCGGCGTCGCGGGCAGCCGCAGCCCGCACCATCCGGCCCAGGCGTGAGCGCAGGCGGCCCGACAGCTGCCCCATCATCCCGAAGTCGTAGTAGATGAGGGCCCCGTCGGGGGCCACCGCCAGGTTGCCCGGGTGGGGGTCGGCGTGGAAGAAGCCGAAGCGCACCAGCTGCTGCAGGTAGCTGGCGGCCCCCTTCTCGGCCACCCTGCCCGGATCGATGCCCGCCTCCAGCAGGGCTTCACGGTCAGTGACCTTGATGCCCGGCACGTAATCCAGGCAGAGCACGCGCCGGGAGCTGAGTTCCCAGATCACCGCCGGGATGCGGATGCCGGGGTCATCGAGGAACTGCTGGCGGAAGCGGGCGGCGTGCTCGGCCTCCAGGCGGAAGTCCAGTTCCCGCAGCAGCACGCGCCGGCATTCCTTGGCGATGCCCACCCAGTCGCGGCCCCGGCCCCAGTGGGGATGGCGCTGGACCAGGGCGGCCACCTGCTGCAGCACCTCCAGATCCAGCCGGAACAGGTGCTCCAGGCCGGGACGCTGCACCTTCAGCACCACCTGGCGGCCGCTGCGCAGGCTGGCGCGGTGCACCTGGGCCAGGCTGGCGGATCCCAGCGGCGTGGGATCGAGGTCGATGATCTCGGCGCAGCGCTCGGCCAGTTCCGCCTCCAGCAGCTCCTGCACCACGGCGAAGGGGAAGGCGGGCACCCGGTCCTGCAGCAGGGCCAGCTCCTCCACCAGCTCGGCGGGCAGCACATCGGGCCGGGCCGAGAGCAGCTGGCCGAGCTTGATGAAGGCCGAACCCAGCGCCAGAAATTCGGCGGTGAGCCAGCGGGCCCGCCGGCGGGCCCGCTGGGAGCGGCGCTCGGGGGTGGAACCACCGGGATAGGTCCAGCTCTGGCCGTCCCACCAGAGCCCCAGGCTCAGCCGCAGGGCCAGCCACCAGATGCGCAGTGGTCGCCAGAGCAGGGGTCTGCCGATCACGGCGTCTGATCGAGGCGTCGGCTGAATCCCGCCACCTGGGCCCGCAGGGCATCGATGCGGTCCTGCAGTTCCGCCGCTGAAACGTGGGGATCGCTGCCGACCGCCGCAGCGCCGGACGTGGCCGTCTCCGGCTGGGAGCCGCTGGCCTGGGATGGGTCGTGGGCGGAGGGGCCTCGCTCCAGCCGCTCGGCCTCCTGTTCCACCTCCTCCCAGAACAGACGCAGCTCCCGCCGCCAGAGCTCGGGAGCGTCCTGCAGGGCCACGGCGGCGTTCGCAGCCGCATCCAGCAGACCGCTGCCGAGTCGGGCCCCCAGTCGGGCGAAGGCCGCCTGCATCAGGCTCTGAGGCGCTGGCATCGGGACCGGCTGCAGCTGCAGGAACTGTGGCAGATGGAACCGCTCAGGGTGTGATGGGCCCAGGCGGCGGGGCCGGCAGCTCAGGCGGGGGCGGCGGGTCGGCGGCCGGGGGAGGAGCGGGGTCAGGCAGCAGCGGGGGAGCCGGCGCGGGTTCGAGATCCCGGTCGAGATCGTCCGCCAGGCTCTCGCGCCGGCGCTCGGCCTCCATCTCCCTGTCGCGGCGTGCCCGCTCCTCCTCGGCCTTGCGCTGCTGCTCCTGCTGCTCCAGCACACCGAGATCACCGCGCAGCGGCCGCGGCTCCTCACCCAGCTTGAGGCGCAGGCTGTCGAGACTGGTGCCCGGGAACTGCCGCATCCGGAACGGTTCCGAGAGCCGCCCGCCGCGCGGCAGCTCCAGTTGCATCAGGCGCTGCACCACGCCGTAGCCCAGGCCGAAACAGACCCCGGCCACCAGCGCCAGGCGCCAGGGGGACGGCATCCGGGCGGGAGTGGAGCGAACGGGAGCGGAACTCGCCATGGGGGAGAGGCTACGTCGTGTAATCGGCGTTGATGCGCACGTACTGATCCGAGAGGTCGCAGCCCCAGGCCACGCCCGCTCCGGGGCCGGCACCCACCACCAGGCGGATCAGCACCGTGTCGCCGCCGGGACCGCTGCCGCCCAGGTAGGTGCCGGCGGCCCGCTCGCGCAGGTAGGCCGCGGCGGCGGGACGGTCGAAGACCAGCGGCTGGCCGGCGGCGATCAGCTGGTGCTCCCCCAGCCACAGGGCCACCGCAGTGGGATCGAAGGGCACCCCGGCTCGGCCGGCGGCGGCCACGATCCGGCCCCAGTTGGGGTCGCGGCCATGCACGGCGCACTTCACCAGCGACGAACCGCAGACGGTGCGGGCGATGGCGCGGGCACCAGCGTCATCTGCCGCCCCCTCGACCTGCACCTCGATCAGGCAGGTGGCGCCCTCGCCGTCGCGGGCGATCGCCCGGGCCAGGTGCTGCGACACCGCCGTCAGGCCGGCCTCCAGCGCCTCGAAGTGCTCGGGGCTCAGGGGCTCACCGGCTGCAAACGCCAGGAACGTGTCGTTGGTGCTGGTGTCGCCGTCCACCGTGATCGCGTTGAAGGAGCGATCCACCGCCCGCTGCACCATGCCCTGCCACACCTCGGCCGGCACGCTGGCATCGCAGGTGAGATAGCCCAGCATCGTGGCCATGTTGGGGTGGATCATTCCCGAGCCCTTGGCCATGCCGCCGATGCGCACGCGGCGGCCGCCCAGACTGGCTTCCAGGGAGATCTGTTTCTCCACCAGATCCGTGGTGAGGATCGCCTGGGCCGCCGCCGCGCCCCCCTCCGGGCTGAGGGCCGCCACCAGCGGGTCGAGGCCGGCCAGCAGGGTGTCCATGGGGATCGGCACGCCGATCACGCCCGTGGAGCAGATCAGCACCTCCTCGGGCGCCAGGCCCAGGCGCTCGGCCGCCGCGGCCGTGGCGGTGAGGCTGTCGGCCAGGCCCCGCTCGCCGGTGCAGGCGTTGGCCTGGCCGGAATTGGTGAGCACGGCGCGGGCGTGGCCACCGCTGGCCGCCAGCCGCTCAGCGCAGAGGTCGACGCAGGCGGCCCGCACCAGGGAGGTGGTGAAGGTGCCGGCGCAGACGGCTCCGGGTGGGGCCAGCAGCAGGGAGAGATCCGGGTTGCCCGAGGCCTTGAGGCCGGCGGTCACCGCGGCGGCCTGAAAACCTTCGGGGGCGGTGATGCCGCCGGGGATCAGGGTCCAGGGGTGGGGGCTGGGAGTCAAGGCGGGGAGGCCGGGGCCGGTGAAGCCATCCTGAAACGCGGGCGGGCCGCCGTGCCCCCGCCCAGACTGGGCCGGCAGCGACGGGGCAGTGGAACGGCCGATGGAAGCCGAACCCGATGCAGGGCTCGATGGGGAGGCGGTGGCGATCTGCCGCCAGCTGGCGGGTGTGCTGTTCCCCTGGGACATCACCCGCTCCCTGGAGCTGGCCCTGCTCAAGACCTTCTGCCTGCCCTCCATCTCCGGGCTGCTCAGCCGCACGGGCGAATTCAGCGAGCGGCCGCGCAAGCGCTACGACGACACCGGCCTGATGGTGGCCGAGCTGCTGCGCCACGGCCCCGACAGCCCGGCCGGTGCGGCGGTGATCAGCCGCATGAACCGCATCCACGGCGCCTACGCCATCAGCAACGACGACTTCCTCTACGTGCTCAGCACCTTCGTGGCCGAGCCGATCCGCTGGCTGGAGCGCCACGGCTGGCGGCCCCTGGGTCCCGCCGAGCAGCAGGCCTTGTTCCGCTTCTGGCGCCATGTGGGCGCTCGCATGGGGATCGGCGCCATTCCCGCCAGCCTGGAGGGCCTGCTGGCGCTGAACACCCAGGTGGAGCGGGAGCTCTTCCGGCCGGCCGAGAGCAACCGGATCGTGAGCGAGGCCACCCTGGCGATGCTGCTGGACGACTGGCCGGCGCCGCTGCGGCCGGCCGTGCGGGGTGTGCTGCAGGCGGTGGTGGAACCGGAGCTGGCAGCGCCGCTGGGCTGGCCTGCCGCCCCTGGGGCGCTGCGCAGCCTGGTGCGGACGGGCCTGCGGCTGCGCAGCCGGCTGCTGAACCGCTGGCAACGGCTGCGGCCACCCCGGGGCAGCCGCTTCTACTCGGAGCGTCCCACCCCCAGCTACGGCGAGCGCTTCCGGCTCGAACAGCTGGGGCCGCCCGCCCTGCTGGAGCGCCTCAACCGCCCCCGCTGGACGGGCCGGCAGCGCCGCATCGGCCTCACCGGCGGCATCGCCAGCGGCAAGAGCACTGTGGGACGGCTGCTGGCGGCGCGGGGGCTGCCGCTGCTGGATGCCGATGCCTATGCCCGCGAGGCCCTGGCGCCGGGCAGTGCGGGCGCACGGGCGGTGCTGGCGCGCTACGGGGAGCGGGTGCGGGCGGCGGGCGGCGCGGAAGCCATCGATCGGGCCGCCCTGGGGGCGATCGTGTTCGCCGATGCGGCGGAGCGCCGCTGGCTGGAGCAGCTGGTGCACCCGATCGTGCGCGCCCGGTTCGAGGCGGAGCTGCAGCGGCTGGCCGCGGCGCCTGCGGTGGTGCTGATGATCCCGCTGCTGTTCGAGGCGGGGCTGGAGGACCTCTGCAGCGAGGTATGGCTTGTGGACTGCGACGCGGGCCAGCAGCTGCAGCGCCTGATGGCCCGCGACGGCCTCAGCGAAGGCGACGCCCGCGCCCGCATCGCCGCCCAGTGGCCGCTGGCACGCAAGCGCCCCCTGGCCGACCGGCTGATCGACAACCGGGGTGGCGCAGAGCAGCTGGTGGCAGAAAGCGAGCGGGTGTTCGCCCGGAGCCGGTAGGCCACGTTCAGCCGCTGGACAGCGCCATCAGGCCGAACAGCGTGCGTCCACAGAGCTCGATGCAACCATGCTGTGACGGCTGGCGCTGCCCGCCCCTGGGTACACCAGGCGAGGCAGAGCCGACACCATCCCCCGGGGGAACGCCATGCAGATCGCCAGCCTGTTCCCGATTCCGGTGGGCAGCTTTCAGCTCGGTCGACCACTGACCACAGCCGAGCTGGCGTGCGTCAACGGCCTGCCGACCAGGGCCAATGAGGGCAATAAGACCAGTCGGAATTCCAGGGTTCTTGACGAACCTGACCTGAACGCCGTCAAGAACTTCATTGAAGCGTCTTTACAGAGTTTCCTGGGCCACGTATATAACCCCAGCAGCCCATGCGGGATACGCATTACTCAGAGCTGGTGCAATTATGCCGAACGTGGAGGCTTCCATCTGCGACACTCACATGCCAACAGCTTTCTGTCGGGCGTCTTCTATTTCATGGCCGATCCTGAGCGAGACTCGATTCGATTTTTCCGCCACGACCACCAGGCCTACAAGTTTCCACCCAAACAGTGGAATCACTGGATTGCCGAGTCCTGCTGGTTTGCCGTAAGCCCCGGGGACCTGCTGATCTTTCCCTCATCCCTTGCCCACAGGGTGGATCCGATTCCGGATGAACGGATGCGCCTCAGCCTGGCATTCAACACCTTTCCCACTGGAGAACTGGGCGACGAGGGTGATCTCACGCTGCTGCGCCTGGGAGAGCCCTGAACCGGACATCCAGCAGTACAAAGCCGGCTGCTCAGTCAGCACTGCGGGGATGCTGACGAAACCACTTGGTGATGATGTACTTGACGCCGCGCACGACTTTCAGCGAGCCGTGCAGAGTATAGGGATTGCCACGACCATCGGCGTGGAGATTATTCCAGGCAAGGGCCACGCCAGGCAGCGGCTCAAAGCGTCGGCCCAGCCGATGAAAGATCGTCTGCCCACCCTCCTCAACAGCATTGAGATAGATCATCACGGTCCATGTACGCTGGCCCAGAGGTATCAGCTGGTCACGGGCCACGGGATCGTCGGGCGAAAACCAGTCGGTATGGCCTCCATAGGACTGGCCAGGTTCGTAACGCTGACCCTGAAGAGGGTCAGAGTAAATCGGATCGATGCCGATCAGTTCAGCACAACGTCTGTCGATCCTGGCAGCCAGATCCGGTTCCCAGTAGGCCAGATAGCAGGTCTGACTGGTGCGGTGATCGGAAATCCCCTTGGCAGTCTTGGAACGTTCGAGATTGCGATCAATTGCCTCGATCAGCTCCCGGCATTCGCGGCGACTCAACATCCCTGGAATCTCGTAGATCTGAGCCAGGGGTGTATCGAGACGCCAGGCCCTCGGCCGGTGCTCCGGCCGGGTCAGAGGCGGCGCCATCATGGCCTGGAAGAGGAAATCCGAGTCCAGGGGTGCTGCGGTCATCACCCTTTCAGCTTCTGGCTGAGGATCTGGTTGGCCAGCTTGGGATCGGCCTTGCCACCGGTCTTCTTCATCAACTGGCCCACGAAGAAGCCCTGGAGCTTGGTCTTGCCGCCCCGGAAGGCCTCCACCTCCTCGGGATGGGCCGCCAGCAGCTCCTCCACGATCGCCGTGATCGCGGCGGGATCGCTGATCATGCCCAGGCCGCGCTCCTCCACGATCGCCTTGGGCGAGCCCCCCTGCTCCAGCAGCCCGGGCAGGATCTCCTTGGCGATCTTGCCGCTGATCACCCCGCCCTCGATCATCCCCACCATCTCCGCCAGCTGCTCGGGCCGGAAGGGCAGCTGGGCGTAGGAGAGCCGGTTGGCGTTCACGTGGGCGGCGATGTCGCCGGTGATCCAGTTGGCCGCCGCCTTCGGATCGGCGCCGGCAGCCACCACGGCCTCGAAGTAGTCGGCCATTGGCCGCTCGTCGGTGAGCACGCGGGCGTCGTACTGGGAGAGGCCCAGCTGCTCGGCGTAGCGGTGACGCTTGGCAGCCGGCAGCTCCGGCAGCTCGGCGCGCCAGCTCTCCCGGCGCTCGGCACTCACCTCGATCGGGCCGAGATCGGGCTCGGGGAAATAGCGGTAATCGCTGCTGCCCTCCTTGGAGCGCATGCTCTTGGTGAGCTGCTTGCCCTCATCCCAGAGGCGCGTCTCCTGCACCACCGGCTCACCGGACTCGTAGGCCTTGATCTGGCGCTGGATCTCGTAGTCGCAGGCCTTCTGGATGGCGGAGAAGGAGTTCATGTTCTTGATCTCCACCTTCGTGCCGAAGGGGGCATCGGGGCCACGCCGCACCGAGATGTTGACGTCACAGCGCAGCGATCCCTCCTGCATGTTGCCGTCGCTCACCCCCAGATAGCGCATGATCCGGCGGATCTCCGAGGCATACTCGGCGGCCTCGCGGCCGGTGCGCAGATCGGGCTTGCTGACGATCTCCGCCAGGGCCACGCCAGCGCGGTTGTAGTCCACCAGCGAGTGGGTGGAGCCGGCCAGGCGGTCGCTGCCGGCGTGCACGAGCTTGCCGGCATCTTCCTCCATGTGCAGGCGCTCGATGCCGATCTTCTTGACATAGGTGTCCTTACCCTTTTCCGCCACCTCCACTTCGATCCAGCCGTCTTCGGCGATCGGCTCGTCGTACTGGGAGATCTGGTAGTTCTTGGGCAGGTCAGGATAGAAATACTGCTTGCGGTCGAACTTGCTGTGTTCGGCGATTCTGAGGTTGAGGGCCAGCGCGGCCTTCACCGCATACTCCAGCACCGTCTGATTGAGCACCGGCAGGGTGCCCGGCAACCCGCACACCACCGGATCGATGTGGGTGTTGGGGTCGTCGCCGAAGGCGGTGGAGGCGCAGGTGAAGATCTTGCTGGCGGTGCCCAGCTGCACGTGGGTCTCCAGGCCGATCACGGCCTCCCAGTCCCCTTGCTGCGCCACCTGCCCTGCCATGCCCGTTCCCGGTCGCTCCGCCCGATCCTATGGACAGGGGGGCCGGTCAGGCCCGATCCGGATCGCCGCTGCTGGACTGCGATGCTCTGCGCTGCATGGAATCGAGATAGGCGTCGAGTTCGGCCGCGCTGGCGAACACCGAGCCCACATCCACGGCAGCCACGATGTCGAACACCTTCTGCACGGCCGGCTGGGTGTCCACGAACAGGGTGCGGCCCTGCCGCTCCCGCATCGTCTTCTGCGCGGCAAAGAGCGAGCGCAGTCCCATGCTGCTGATGTAGGCCAGCCGGGCGAGATTGAACACCAGCAGGTCGAACGGCTCCAGCCAGAGCGGCAGCAGCTGCTGATCCAGCTGCGCTGCCGACTCGTTGTCAAGACGGCCTTCGAGGCTCACCGTGCGAACGGCCTGGTTCTGGCCGTTCCCAGGCTTGCCGATGGCGACGGAGAGAGCCATGACAGCAGCGCCGGTGTGATCCGGAGGCACGTGCCCGCCAAGCCTAGAGTGGATGCTCGGCGCCGGCCTCCGGCTGCGCCGGCCGCTGAGGCCCGGGGGCTGCCGGCGAGCGCTTGCGGAGGGTGAGGACGTTGCGGCCGTCGCGATAGGCATAGGCCATTTCATCGGTCAGGCTGCGCAACAGATGCACCCCCAGGCCTCCCGCTCTGCGCACCTCCAGAGGAGCGCTCAGGTCCGGCGGGGGAGCCGCGCAGGGATCGAAGGGCCGGCCGCGGTCCTCCACCCGCAGTTCCACACCGTCGCCATGGAACCGGCCATCGATGCGGATGGACTCCGCCGCCTGAGGGGGCGATCCGTGCTGGACGATGTTCATGAGCACCTCCTCGGCCAGCAGCCGCCATTCGCCCCGATCCTCATCGCTCACCCCCTCGGAGCCGAGCCAGGCCTCGAGCGCATGGAGGGCACCGGGGATCTCGTCCGGGTGCCCGGTCAGTCGCAGCGTGAAGCCCATGGCCGCCCTTGCATTGGGACCTTGACGTGCCGGCCGGTCGCACGGGTCACTTGGGGTGGATGCTATGAGCCCTGGGTCGCCAGCCTGCCGTTGACCCCGGGCTGAGAACGGTGCGCCTTGCCGGCGCATGGCCCTTGCTGCCGCATGGCCCATCCCGCCATCGAGGCTCGCAGACGGCACAGTGACAGGGGGCTTGGCAGTGGACGTGGCAGGGGATGTGGCAGGGGACGTGAAAGTGGACGCGATGGCCGGGGACACGATCCTCATCCTCGGCGGTGGACTGATGGGCCTGGCCATCGCTCACCGCCTGGCCCGCCGCCGACGGGCCGTGACGGTGCTGAGCCGGGACCGCCGGGAAGCGGCGGGCTTCGTGGCCGCCGGCATGCTGGCGCCCCACGCCGAAGGCCTCAGCGGCGCGTTGCTGGCCCTGGGGGAAGCCAGCCTGGCGCGGATCCCGGCCTGGGTGGAGCAGGTGGAAGCCGACAGCGGTCTCCGCTGCGGACTGCGCCCCTGCGGCATCGTCGTTCCCTTCACCGACGTCGCCGAAGCCCAGGCCTATCCCACCGCCAGCCATGGCGCGCTGCTGGACCGCAGCGCCCTGGAGCGCGAGGTGCCCGGCATCGGACCGGCCTGGCGGGCGGGGCTGCTGTTCGAGCAGGACGGCCAGATCGACAACCGCCGCCGGCTGATGCGGGCCCTGGAACGCGCCTGCGTGGGCCTCGGGGTGGGCTTCGGGGAAGGGAGCGAGGTGGAGGCGCTGCAGCGGGACGGCTCCGGTGCCCTGGCGGGTGTCGCCCTGCGCCGGGCCGACGGCGCCCGGATCACCCTGCCCTGCCGGCAGGCGGTGCTGGCCTGCGGGGCCTGGAGCGCCCGGCTTCTGCCCGCGCTGCCGGTGTTCCCGGTGAAGGGCCAGATGCTGTCGCTGCAGGGGCCACGCCAGGCCCTGCGGCGGGTGGTGTTCGGCCCGGGCACCTATCTGGTGGGCCGCGAGGATGGACTGCTGGTGGTGGGGGCCACCAGCGAACCGGAGGCCGGCTTCGCGGCCGGCCTCACGCCCGGCGGCCAGCGGCAGCTGGAGGAGGGCATCGCCGCCCTGCTGCCGGAGGCGTCCCGCTGGCCGCCGATGGAACGCTGGTGGGGCTTCCGCCCCTGCACGCCGGATGAGGGGCCCCTGCTGGGTCCGGGACCGATTCCCGGGCTGCTGCTGGCCACCGGCCATCACCGCAACGGCGTGCTGCTGGCAGCCCTCACCGCCGAGCTGGTGGCGGCCCAGGCGCTCGATGAGGCGCTGCCGGCTGCAGACGACGAGCTGCTGCGTGCGTTCCGCTGGGATCGCTTCGCCGCTCCGCTCAGAACAGGCGGGGGATGAAACCGGGCAACGGATAGCCCCCGGGGAGGCGGCTGCCGCCGGGGACGCTGGGAATGCGCACGCCCGGAACATTCGCGCGGATGTAGGTATCGAGGGCGCCCATCGCCGGCAGAGGCAGCCGGAATCCCTCGAACAGGGGGCCGTTGAGGATGCTGGTGTAGTCGCCGGCAGCCAGCTGCAGCAGGGTGATCACGACCCCCTCAGGCGACAGCTGCAGGCGCTGGCCCGCCGCCACCGTCACCGGGCTCGCCTGCGGGTCCGGCTCCCCATCCTGCAGCGGCGTGACCTCCACCGTCCCCTCCAGCACCGAGAGCTCCGCTGCCCCCTGCTCGTCCACCTCCAGCACGTAGTTCGTGCCGCGCACGCTCATCCGCGCCGAGCGGGTACAGCCCGCCTGGGGGCCTGAAACGAGGATCTGGCCCCGGTCGAGCTGGAAGCAAGCGGCGCCCAGCTGCAGGCGGGACAGGCGATTGATGCGGCCCACCGCACCGTTCTGAAACTGCAGCTGGCCGCGGCTGTTGCGGGTGCTGATCGCCTGGGGAGCCGCCGCGCGCTGCTTGACGCGCGCCTGCTGCTGATCGATGTAGAGCTCCTTGCCGTCGAGGATCTCCTGGACCACGGCGCTCGTGGCCGGGGCGGGGGCTGGCGCGGCCTGCGCCGGCTGGGCGCCGATCCAGGCGGCTGAACCCAGCGCGAGCGTGAGGGGAATGGCGCCATACCGGCAGGCGGAACGGCGAGCCGACTGGACGGCTGGTCCATGGCTGCGCGCCGCGGAGGGCCTAGGACGACGCCTCAGGAGCGCCAGGGCCAGGTTGCGGAAGGCCAGGTCGGGGATGGGAAGGTCGTGGCAGGCCATAGACCGTGACGTCACCCACGCCCTTCAGCGGCCAGCATCCCATGGATTCGAGGGGCAGGGTGCCCGCCACGAGCTCGGCGGTGGTCTGATCGCAGAGCAGGGCCGCATCCGGGAACTGGCGGGTGAGGCTCTCCAGGCGGGCCGCCAGATTCACGGTTTCGCCGATCACGGTGAATTCCATGCGCCGGGGGCTGCCGATCTGGCCGGCCACCACCGTGCCGCTGGCCAGGCCCACACCATTGGCGATGGGCTCCTCGCCGCTCGCCTGCCAGCGGTCATTGAGACGCTGCAGGGCCTCCCCCATCGCCAGGGCACAGCGCACGGCAGCAACCGCCTCGTCGTGCAGGCCGCGGCTCAGCGGCGAGCCGAAGACGGCCACCACACAATCGCCGATGAATTTGTCGATCGTGCCGCCGTGGGCCGTGATCACCTCCACCATCTCGGCGAGGTAGGTGTTCAGCTGGGCCACCAGGGCACCGGTCTGCCCCGCCGCCGAGCGACGCATGGTCATGGTGGTGAAACCCTTGATGTCGCAGAACAGCACGGTGACCGTCAGCGGCTTGCCCCGCAGGATCGTCTCCGCCTCCTCCGGTGTGGCCAGGATCTCCGCGACCACGCTCGGGGCCACATAGCGCTCGAAGGTGCGGCGCAGCCGGCGGCGCTCCCGGCCCTCCAGGCGATAGGCATCCACCCCGTGCACCGCCGCCAGGGCCACCAGGGCGGTGACGGGCGGCAGCAGCGGCAACCAGCGATGCGTCCAGCGCAGTGCCCCCCAGGCCACCAGCACCTGCAACGCCAGCAATGCCGTCAGCAGCCCGGCCCGCCTGCCGGCCTGGCTGCTCTGCCGCTGCAGCACCAGGGCCGCGAGCGCCACCGGTGCCATCGCCAGCGCGGCGCGACCCCAGGGGTTGGCCGGCCACGGCGCCAGACCATCGCCGGCCAGCGAATTGGCCGTGGCCGTGGCCAGGGTCTCCAGGCCTGAAAGGGGCCCGAAGGGTGTGGGCAGCCCCACGCCCCCCTGGGCCACCACCGGCCCCACCAGCACCACCGCACCAGCGACGCGCGGGCGCAGCGGGTGACGCCCCCACCGGGATGGGTCCAGCACTTCCCAGGCGGAGATCCGCGCAAAACGGGGCTCGGCCCCGTAGACATTGAGTTCGCGCCGGCGATCGGGCTGGCGGCTGGCCAGCCCGGCCTGGGCGAGCACGGTGGTGCTGAGGGCCGGGAACGGCTCCAGCTGCTGGGCGGGCAACAGCACGGACCCGAAGAACTCCGGATGGCGCAGGGGTTCCCCGCCGCCCGGCGGGAGGATGTTGGCCAGGCCGAGTCCCGGATGGTCCACCACAGACCCGGGCTGGGCCAGGGCGGCGGAGAAGGACTCGGGGAGCACGAGGGCCAGGCCGGTGCCGGCCTGGGAGTCCTGGGTCTCGGTGACTTCGGCGGCCAGGGCCACATGGCCGCGATGGCGGTGCAGAGCCGCCCTCAGGGCCGCGTCATCGGCGGCGCCACGGCCACTGGCTCCCTCGAAGACCACGTTGATCGCCACGGCCCGGGCGCCGGCGGCCCGCAGCCGCTCGATCAGCTCGGCGTAGCGGGCCCGGGGCCAGGGGAGGGTGCTGGTTCCGGCGGCCCAGGGAGGCGGTTCGGGTTCTGCGGCGAACCAGGCTCCCTGTTGCAGGCTGGCATCGTCGATGGCCACCAGCACCACGTTGGCTGGAACGGGCCGGCCCCCCCGCAGGCGCAGAAGCTCGGCCTCCACGATCCGCTCCCAGCCCCGCCAGAGGCGCGGCGGCCAGCCCGCCAGCAACCCGGCGACGGCCACGAACCCCACCGAGATCAGGGGCAAGCGCGCCTGTCGCGACAGCGTTCGCGCCGTCGGGAGAGGCATCAGCGCATCCCCCGCAGGCCGTACACCGCCACCGGTTCCGGCCAGCCCTTGAGGCGGTGTTCTCCCAGCGGTTCCACATCGAGCTGGCCGGGCAGTGCCGCGAGGACGGCCCCGCTGATCAGCACGGGAAACTGCGGAAACTGACGGGTGAGTCCCTCCAGCCGGCTGGCCAGGTTCACACTGGCGCCGATCACGGTGTACTCCAGACGCTGGCTGGAGCCCAGATTGCCAGCGATCACCTCACCCAGATGGATGCCGATGCCCTGGTGCAGGCTGGGCAGCCCCTGGGCCGCCAGGTCGGCATTGAGGCGCGCCAGGCTGGCCTGCATCGCCAGGGCGGCCCGCACGGCCGCTCTCGCCTCCTCCGCGTCTCCACGGCTGCGGGGAACGCCGAACTCAGCCATCAGGGCATCGCCGATGAACTTGTCGAGCAGCCCGTTCTCGGCGATCACGGCCGAGGCGATCGTCTCGAAGTAGCGGTTCAGCAGCGCGAACAGCTCCGCCGGCTCCAGCTGGGCACTGAGGGGCGTGAAATCAACGAGATCGGTGAACAGCACGGCACAACGGGCCCGGGAGCCACCCAGCTGGGTGCCCAGCGGGCCAGGCTCCCGCAGGATGTCGGCCAGCAGTGCCGGCGACACACGGCAGGCCAGCACCTGGTGAAGGTAGGTGCGCTCCCGGTTCTCCAGCCGCCACTGGCCGAGGGCGCGGCCGCCCCCGCCGAGCAGGGGTGCCGCCACCAGGGCAGACACCGGCAGCCACCAGCCTGCCAACCAGGCCAGGGCAGCGGCCGCGAGAGCGGCGACAGCCAGGAGCACTGCCGTTGTGGCCGTGCCGGCCGCCAGCGCCGGCCGCCCCAGCAGGGCCAGCCCCAGGCCGCCCCAGCCCAGCAGCACCACCACCGTCGCCAGGCCAGGCAGGGACCGGAAACCCCGGTCCTGCAGCACCGTGGCCAGGGCCGCCGCCTGCAGCTCGACGCTGCTGAGCGGGCCGTAAGGGGAGGGACGCCGATCGGAGAGCCGCGATGGGGTGCGGCCGAGCAGCACGATCCGATCCCGCCAGAAGCCTGGGGGCTGCTGTTGCACCTGCCAGGCCGGCACCACCGCCACCGAGCCGGCCGGACCGATGAAGTCGAGCCCCAGGGGAGACAGGGGGGGTTGGCGCGCCGCCGCTGCGAAGGCCAGGGCGGGGGGATGGGGCGGGGGAAACTCGGCCAGGGCCTGGCGCTGCCAGCGGCGGCCGGGGAGCGCCTCGATCGCCCCTGTGGCCCCCTCCAGCAGAGCGTCATGGCCCAACCCGCCCAGGGAATACACCGGCCTGCGCAGCCGCACCAGGTCCACTCCCGTGGCGGGATCCGTCTCCGCTCCATAGCCAGCCACCAGCACCACCCGATCCCGCCACGGGGTCAGTCGCTGCAGGAACGCCCGGTCGTCCGCGGCACCGAAATGGCTGGGATGGGGGTAGAGCAGGGTGAAGACCACCTGCCGTGCCCCCTGGTCCAGCACCGCGGCGGCCAGGTCGGCCTGGAGCTGCCGCGGCCAGGGCCAAGGCCCCATCCTTCGCCAGAGCGGCGAGGCAGCGATCTCCTCGGGCGTGAGGCGGTCCGCCAGGGCCACCGAATCCTGATCCACATCGAGGATGACCAGTTCGGGGGGAGGACGTCGCGGCCCCCGCAGACGAAACATCACGGACGAAAACATCCCGTCGCCCGCTTCCAGCCAGGGTGCACCCACCAGGGCGGCCAGCAGCAGCACCCTCCAGCCCTGCCGCAGCGGTGTGGCGCTGACCATCAGCGGCTGAAACCCAGCTCCTTCTCGATCACCGGCAGGGTCTCCATCGGTGCCGCAAAGCCATTCAGGAGGATGCTGCGAGCCCTGCGGCTGTCGAGTTCCGCGCGGCTGAGGCGGCGGGGGGGCTGCCAGCCGGGCTGTTCGCCGTCGGCGGTGGGGGAGGAGAGATAGCTGAGCTGTTCGCCGCTGTTCAGGGTCACCTGCTGGCCGGCATCCGTGCTCACCTGCACAGCCCCCTCCCAGCTGAACACCCGCACCTCCGTGTCGGTGGCTTCGATGAACACGGTCGTGCCCACGATCGACGCTGTGGCCACCCGGGTCCTCACCCGCAGGGGCGTGCCGCCCTTCCGGCCCGGATTCACCCAGGCGATGATCTGGCCGCGCTGGAGGTCCAGGGTGCTGCCGGCCAGTCGCAGGACGGCATCGCCACCGAGGCGGAAGCTGCGCCCATCCGGGAGCTGTACCTGCAGACGGCCCGGTGTTGCGGTGCGCAGCACGGTCTCACCCAGCAGCCCCTGTCCGGTCCGGGCTGGGGTCTCAACCCGGCCGGGAAGCTTCACGAACGCCGGGCGGGTGGGCACATCCACCACCTTGGGTGGCCGCACCTGCGCCGATGCTCCCGCGCCCACGGCAAGCGCAAGGGTGACGCAGACCACACTTCCGCTCAACAACGGCAGGGCCGCGACCCGGGGAAGAGACAACAAGGCTGAAGACGCCGAAGACGGCACCAGCCTGGCGAGTCAGCCCTCGCTGCGCCAGACCTGATCGGCAGGGGTCCAGTCGCTCAGCTCGGCGGGCTGGAACCACAGGCCGATCTCGAATTCGGCGGTCTCGGGGGCGTCGGAACCGTGGATCACGTTGCGGCCGATGTTCACGGCCAGGTCGCCACGGATCGTGCCGGGCTCTGCCTCCAGGGGCTTGGTGGCGCCGATCAGCTTGCGGGCGCTGGCGATCACGCCGTCGCCCTCCCACACCATCGCCACCACCGGGCCGGAGGTGATGAACTCCACCAGGCCGGCGAAGAAGGGGCGCTCACGGTGCACGCCGTAGTGGCTCTCGGCCAGCTCGCGGCTGGGGGTGAGCTGCTTGAGGCCCACCAGCTTGAAGCCCTTGCGCTCGAAGCGCCCCAGGATCTCGCCCACCAGGCCGCGCTGAACGCCATCGGGCTTGATGGCGATGAAGGTGCGTTCGGCGGCCATGGATGCGCGGTCGGGAGTCCAGCCCATGGTCCGCGTCAGCAGGCCCCCTTGGCAAGCAAGCCCGACCCGGCCGGTGCTGGCCGGATGGTCACGGTCTCTCCGGCAGCGGCTGCTCGGGATGCGGCCCCTCTCCATGCCCCAGGCTGCCGTGCTGCCTAGATTCCAGCGGCCGGTTCCTCCTTTCGTCCGCGGCCGATGGTGCTTGCCGATCCGCGCCGCTCCGAGACCGGCGTCCACCCCAGTGCCTCGAGCTGGACCGCCAGCGACGGCGCCGCCCTCTACGGACTGGATCGCTGGGGTGACCCTTACTTCTCCGTGAATGCGCGGGGCCACGTGATGGTGCAGCCCCGCGGCGACCGCGGCGGCTCCCTGGATCTGGTGGAGCTGGTGGAGCAGCTGCAGGGGCGCGACCTCAGCCTGCCGCTGCTGATCCGCTTCGACGACATCCTCGAGGACCGGCTGGAGCGCCTTCATGGCGCCTTCGAACGGGCCATCGCCCAGTACGGCTACCCCGGCCGTTACCAGGGCGTGTTCCCGGTGAAGTGCAACCAGCAGCGCCACGTGGTGGAGCAGCTGGTGGAGAGCGGCCGCCGCTGGCACTTCGGTCTGGAGGCGGGCAGCAAGGCCGAGCTGCTGATCGCCCTCTCGCTGCTGGATGACCCCGACGCCCTGCTGATCTGCAACGGCTACAAGGACCGGCGCTTCATCGAGACGGCCATCCTGGCCCGCCAGCTGGGCCGCCAGCCGGTGGTGGTGATCGAGCAGGCCGACGAGGTGCCGCGGATCATCGCCGCCAGCCATGAGCTCGGCGCCGCTCCCCTGATCGGCATCCGCGCCAAGCTCGCCACCCGCAGCACGGGCCGCTGGGGCAGCTCGGTGGGGGAGCGGGCCAAGTTCGGCCTGTCGGTGCCGCAGCTGCTGAGCTGTGTGGAGGCCCTGCGCCAGGCCGGCCTGCTGGGCGACCTGCGCCTGCTGCACTTCCACATCGGCAGCCAGATCAACGACATCGCCGTGCTCAAGGACGCCCTGCAGGAGGCCGGGCGGATCTACGTGGAGCTCACCCGGCTGGGGGCGCCGATGGGGTACCTCGACGTGGGCGGCGGCCTGGGCATCGACTACGACGGCAGCCGCACCGCCAGCGCCGCCTCCAAGAACTACTCACTGCAGAACTACGCCAACGACGTGGTGGCCACGGTGCGCGAGTGCTGCGAGCCCCACGGCGTCACCCCGCCCACCCTGGTGAGCGAGAGCGGCCGGGCGCTGGCCAGCCACTTCTCCGTGCTGGTGTTCAACGTGCTCGGGGCCGCGTCCCTGGCGGGGCAGGTGCCCGAGGCCGCCGGGGAGGAGGCGCTGATCCTGCGCAACCTGCGCGAAACCCTCCATGCCATCGAGACCTGGCCGGCAGCGGCCGGCGAGGGTGGCGCCGATGCGGGGGGCGGCGCCGGCGCTCTCGAGCCTCTGCAGGAGGCCTGGAACGACGCGCTCAAGTTCCGCGATGACGCCCTGGCGGCCTTCCGGCTGGGCTATCTGAGCCTGCCGGAGCGGGGCAAGGCGGAGCAGCTCTCCTGGGCCTGCTGCCGGGCGATCGCCCGTCACCTGGCGGCAATGCCGGCCGGCACCGCGGTGCCGGAGGAGCTGCGCACGCTCCCGGCCGTGCTGGCCGGCACCTACTACGCCAACCTCTCGGTGTTCCGCTCCGCTCCCGACACCTGGGCGATCGACCAGCTGTTTCCGGTGCTGCCCCTGCAGCGCCTCGACGAGCGGCCCACACGGCTCGGCAGCTTCGCCGACCTCACCTGCGACTCCGACGGCAAGCTGGCCCGCTTCATCGACCGGGGCCAGGTGAAACCCCTGCTGGAACTCCACGCGCTGCGGCCGGGAGAGCCCTACTGGATGGGGCTGTTTCTGGCCGGCGCCTACCAGGAGGTGATGGGCAACCTGCACAACCTCTTCGGCAGCACCAATGCGGTGCACATCCGCCTGGCCGCCGGAGGCGGCTACCAGGTGGACCATGTGGTGCGCGGGGACACCAACGCCGAGGTGCTGGAGGCGATGGAACACGACCCCGCGCTGCTGCTGGAGCGGCTGCGGGTGGCCAGCGAGACGGCCATCGCCAGTGGCCGCCTGGGCATCGGCGACGCCAGACGGCTGATGGCCCATCTCAGGTCCAGCCTGGAGCAGACGACCTACCTGGAAGAAGGCTGAAGAGGCCGCGAGCGGCGGATCGCCTCACACTCCCCGGAGCAGGCCGGAGCTGCCGAGCCAGCCGTTGGCAAGAATCAGGACGACCCAGAGGGCCTTGCAGCAGATGTGCAGCATCTGATCGAGGCCGAGGCTGTACCGGTGACGACATTTTCCATGGTCGATCAGCATGTGCAGCAGCCACTCACCCAGCCCCAGCCATGCCACACCGGTGATCACCGCGACCAGAAAACCATGAATGGCCGCATGGGACGTGAGCCACCACTGCCAGGGCAGGGTGTGGGCCTTGCCGCGGCACTTCTCCACGGCCATGCGATCACTCTGGAGGCCGAAGTCGCCGACGAAATGACCCATCACCAGCAGCGCGAACACCTGAAGCCCAGCCAGGACATCAGCGCTGGGGTCGGACATCACGCGACGGTGGAATCTGGGTATTTTGCCCCCCCCGCAAGCGCCTGTCTGCAGCAACTGCAGCGGACAGCTCAACGCACACAGAAGCGCGCCATCAGTTCAAGGCGATCCACCGGATCGGGCAGTTCGGCCGGATCGAACGGCGGCGCCGCCGCTGCGTCCAGGGCTGCCCGGGCCAGGGGAACGGGCCTGAAGCCCGACTGAATCTGCACCTGCAGGGGCACAGGCGCCCCCCCCAGACCCATGGCCTGCACCATCTCCCGGGCCTGGGCCAGGGCATCCTGATAGGCGGCCCGCAGCAGCTGCCGCCTCACCGCCGGATCGGCGCTGGCATCCGCCTGCGGCGTCACCGGTGCCAGGCGCACCCCCGGCAGCCCCCCCACCTCCCGCACGAGGGACTGGAGGCGGGCCGGGGCCACCACCCCGCTCACCCGCAGGCTGGCGCTGGTTAGGGCGGGACGGCCGCGCTGCGCCGGCCTGGTGTACGTCGCCGGGGAGGTGACCTCCAGGTCCTGCACCGCAAGGCGCTGGAGGGTGGAGCGCACCGCGGCGAGCCGCTGCTGCAGGGCACCGAGGGCCTCGTCCGCCGTGCCGGCCTCCGCCTCCAGGCCGAGGCTGAAGCCGAGCCGCTGGATATCGCGTTTCAGTTCGGCACTGCCCTGAGCTTCCAGGAGGGTGCCGTCGCAGCGCAGCTGCACCTGCTGGGCCAGCGCGGGGGAGAGCGGCGCAGCGCTGCCGAGCAGGGCGGTGAGGATGAACAGGGCGGAACGGAACGGCAGCCGCAGCAGCGAAGAAACCATGGACCGAAGCGTCAACCGGGGTCACGCACCGATCTACCACCGTTTCGGCGGATCCAATTAGCGTTCCGCCGGACCATGCGCTGCCGCAGGTTCACCCGCCACCCCCAGATCCGTTCGCCGTCCGGATGTCCCTCCCGCAGGTGTGGCTCACCGCCGTCGTTCTCATCACCCTGCTGCTGCCCCTGCAGCACCTGGCCCGCCGCCTGACACTGCCGGACCTGCCCGTACGGCTGGCGGCGGCGGCCCTGCTGGCCTGGGCCCTGGTGTCATCCCTGCCGCAGGGGTTGCCCCCGGACCCCTACCGCCCCTGGGTCCTGATCGCCGACAAGCTGCTGTTCAGCTACCTCGGGATCCGGCTGCTGATCTGGCTCGTCCTGGAACTGCCTCCGGCCCTGGGCTGGCAGCGGCCTCCTCCTCAGATCCTCGTGCAGCTGCTGATGCTCGCCGGATCCTCGCTGGCGACGGTGATCGTGCTGCGGGAACTGGCCCGCTTCGATGTCGTGGGGCTGGTGACCACCTCGGCGGTGCTCACGGCCGTGCTGGGCCTGGCGGCGCAGGAACCGCTCAAGGACCTCCTGGCAGGCCTGGAACTCCAGTTCGATGACGTCTTCAAGGTGGGGGACTTCATCCAGGTGGGTGACCACCACCTGGGGATGGTGGTGTCGGTGGACTGGCACGACACCTGTCTGCGGGATGTGTCGGGCTCACTGGTGGTGATTCCCAACACCATGGTCACCGAGGCGGTGGTGAAGAACTTCTGCCGCTTCGGCAGCATGGGCAACCGCTTCACCATCGGCCTCGACTACGCCCTGCCTCCGGCCCAGGCCCGATCCCTGATCCTCGATGTGCTGCGACGGAACAGCCGTGTGCTGTCCACTCCGGCTCCGGCGGTGCGGGCGGAGAGCTTCGGCGAGAGCGCGATCAGCTACGAGATCCTGGTGTTCCAGCGTCCCGGAAACCTCTCTGATCTGCTCGAGCTGCGCAGCGAACTGCTCGGCCAGATCTGGTATGCGCTGGAACGCAACGGCCAGAGCGTGCCGTACCCGGTGCGGGAGCTCAGGCCCAGGCGGACACCACTGGATTCCAACCATCCCACTCGCCTGGAGACGGGAGAGCGCATGGCCCTGCTCAGGCACAACCCCCTCTTCGGTGCCCTCAGTGAGGAGGAACTCACCAGCCTGGCCCATCAGGCCCGGTGCCTGCGCTTTTCACCCGGCGAAGCGGTGGTTCGGGAGGGCGACCCCGGCCAGTCGCTGTATCAGCTGGTGAGCGGAAGGGTGGAGGTGCGCAAGCAGCAGAAGGGGGGAGAGGTGCTGTCCGTGGCGCAGCTGAACCCCGGCGACATCTTCGGCGAGATGTCCCTGCTCAGCGGCAGCCCCCGAAGCGCCAGCGTTCAGGCCATCGATGAATGCGTGCTCCTGAAGGTCGCCCAGGACGACATCGCCCCCCTGCTGCAGGGCAACCCGGGGCTGATGGATGAGCTGGCCCGCCTGGTGACGGCGCGCCGGCATCAACTGGACGATCTCAGCACCGAGTCGGTGCAGGCCCAGGAGAACCAGCTGCTGCGGCGCATGCAGCAGATCTTCAGCACGGTGATCTGGTGACCCCTCATCCAGGAGTCATTCGCAGTTGGCGATCGACTCCTGGATGCGCTCGGCGACGCCCTCAGGAAGCTGGAGCTTGTCGTCGGTGAACCGGTTCAGGGCTGCCAGCAGCTGGCTGCGGCTCATCACCGCCTGGCGCTGAAACTCGCCGTCGCTGCTGAACTGCGCCACCTCACAGCCGCAGATGTAGGTGGTGCGGCCACTGGGGTCCCCGTCGGTGATCTCCACCGACCTCCGGGGCAGGGGAGCCTTCGGAGCCGAGCCACTGCCCGCGTCGGCCGCAGGCTGGCGTGGCCTCTGCTCCTCGAAGCCTCCCGGGTCTCCCACATGGGCCACCCCCTCCAAGGTGATCACGTTGTAGGAATCCAGATCGCGCTGGACGATCGTGGTCGTGCCCATCACCCCCAGCACCTTGGTGCCGAGGCAGGTTCGCTGCGGACCACTCATCAGCACCGCACCGCGATCAAGGCGCAGGCACTGGCTGCCGACGTTGAGCACGCTGGAGCGGCCCAGGAAACCCACCGTGCGCCCGTCGAAGAGCAGCTCGGCCCGGCTGCGGCCGGTGCGCAGCTGCTGACCGGAGCGGGCGGTGTCGTTGACCTTGGCGGTGCGCCCGTTGATGAACACCTCCTTGCCGTCGATCAGGCGGACAACCCGGGCGGACTGGATGACCGACGCCTGGGCGATCGCTGCCGGCGCCAGGGCGGCAGCAGCGGCTGCGGCCAAGGCCAAGGTTGCTGCAGAGCGACCAGCCAGAGCCAGGGCGCTGGATGACTTCAGAACGAAATGCATTGCCATGGAAGGGCAGACAGCCAGTGTCCCGCTGCTGATCCTAGGCAGAAGGGGACACAAGGGCAGCGTCATCATCTCGCGTGGCCATATCCCCATCCCGACAACCGTTCACAGCGAACAGTTCCTGCATTCCCTGGCCACGGATCTCATACTCACCGAGAGACTGAATGATCCATTCGGGCCTGGCTTGCCGGGCCACAGCATCGTTCACGACCACATCGCCGTCAACACTCTTGGCCACAGCTTCGAGCCGGCTGGCCATGTTCACCGTATCTCCGATGATGGTGTAGTCCATCCGGCTGGCACAACCGATGTTGCCGCTGATCACCGGACCTGCCGACAGCACAATCACCTGCTGCCAGGGTTCGCGGCCCTCATCGATCCAGCGCTGATTGAGCTCCGCCACCTCAGACTTGATATCCATCACAGCTTCGAGGGCGGCCTGAACTTCTTCTGCGGGGCCCCGTGTCAGAGGCACCCCGAACACCGCAAGGACAGCGTCACCCATGTATTTGTCGATAGTGGCTCCGTGCCGCTGGAGAACCGACACGACCACCGCGAAGTATTCGTTCAACTGGGCCACCAACTCGGTGGCCAGCCCCTCCCGGTTCATGCGGCTCGTGGCCTGGGTGAAGCCCCGGACATCGCAGAGAAACACGACCACATCGGACATCCGGCCGCCGAGAAGTTCATCAGCCTCCTCGGGCTGACTGGCGATCTGCGCCGCCACCGCTGGAGAGAGATAGCGCTCGAGCATGCGGCGCAGCCGAAGTCTGCTGAGCTGCAGACGCACGGTGGCGTCCCCAGCACTCACCAGACCGGTGGCGAGCGTGACCCCCGAGAGGCCCAGCAGCACAATGCCCATGCCCTGTGCACTGAGCAGAATCAGAGCCAGCAGTGCCATGCTGCCGGCCATGAGTGCCAGCGCACCCAGCCTCACCTGGGGTCGCTCCCAACGCACCGAAAGCAGGCCGAGCATCAGGATCCCCACGCCAAGCACCGGGGCCCATAACCCGGAGGTGTAGGGCACGAACAGGGCTCGCCCCTCGAGGCGGTTGGCGATCTCAGCAGCATGAATCTCCACGCCGGGCATCCCCTCGGCACCAGCGAAAGCCGTCCGGTGGATGTCCTGAAGCACGCTGGCGGTAGGTCCGATCACCACCACCTGGCCTCTGAGGTCACCGCTCTCAAGCAGACGCTGGTAGCTGGCTGTCTCCAGCAGATCCCAGACGGGAATTGTAGGAATCGTCCGGGCTGGTCCATAGGGGTCGACCAGCGGTCGCCAGGAAGCGGCCAGCCGCGGAGGAGGCAGCTCCTGCAAGCCGCCCTTCTCAATCAGGCGATCTGCCAGACCTGGCGGCACGTCGAGGAGACCACTCCGCTGCAACTGGCTGGCGTAGGTAGTGGGCCGCAGTCGGATGTAACCGTCGGAGTCCTGAAGCCCGTTGAGGAGCCCTGCGGACTCAGCACCGGCGGCATCTGCGAGCAGCGGAAGGGGTGTGCTCAGGGTGAGTCCTCCAACCCGGCCGCGGCTCTCCAGCACCTGGGCTCCAAGCACAAGCTTTCCGCGATACCGGCTGAGCGCCTGGGCGAAGGCGGCATCGTCCTCGAAACCATGGCTGCTGGGGCCGCTGAAGAGAAGGTCGAAGGCCACAGCCTTGACACCGGCCGCAAAGAGTCGGTCGAGAATCCGGCTATAGATCGCCCTGGGCCATGGCCAGCTCACCAGCCGACGCAGCTCAGGATCCTCACTGAGGTCGGCATTGGCCCCCTGAGTCAGGCTGTAGTCGTCAATACCGACGATCACAATGCCTCCTGGAGGCCTCCGGGGTCCCCGCAGCTCCTGTGTTCGCGTGGCGGCCATCAGTTGCCACTGGTCATAGGCATCCGAGAACAAACCAAAACCAAGGGCGCAGGCTGAGGCCCAGACCACGAACACCCCATGGCGACGAAGAAACCGGCCAAGACTCGGCATGATGAGGAACGGCTCAGCTGAATGGGAATCGTGGACAGGAAGCTGCGCAGGACTGCGGCAACTAAGGAAAGGATACCGAGGTTCGCAACAGCCAGCCTGGCAACACCCAACGAGGCAACAGTTTCGCGGTCAGCCGACGTGCTGACGACGCACTGATGCAATGGTTACTGATGCGATCACGCACTGGAAACAACGGTCATCAAGTCATGGTCAATGCCACCAGAGCGAACCGAGATTCATGGGCGATGCCTGATCCAAGGGCTGCCCCGAGATGATGCAGAGCCAATACGTCTAGCGAAGTAATCGCCGGACAAGATTGACACAGTGACTGGGCAGCCAAGACAGCAAGCCAGCCGCTGACAAGGCCACCTGAATTCAGGCTTGAGCAATCAGAATGACACAGACGCATATCGAGGAACATCGCTGATCGCCGAAACAGTGATATTGCGTCGAGATCACAGGAGAGATAGCAGGAAACTGGGCTCGAGAGACTGAAGTCAAAGACAATGAAGCAGCAGAAGGGTATCAGTCGCAGGCAAGATAAGCTGGCAGCCCTACTACTGACAGCCGAAAGACCCACGAACGAGTAAAGACCCCTAAACGAAGGAGCTCACGTGTCAGCCCATGACAAGAAGGATCTCATGCCAGAGCGAGCTGAATATGAACAGGGCGGCGCAGCTGGCAGAGGCGCGAAAGTCAGGGCCAAGGCAACAGAGAGGCAGAGGAATTCAGATGCAAGCTCAAGGCAGACAGGACAGAGACAATTCAGACAATGATTGGCGCAGCCGATCAAGATAATCATGAGCAAAGCTGAGACTCCGAGCAAGATCCACAGGCCAATGACTATGAGACAGAAGGGTCGCATGACGAAGGGAAATGCAGGACCGCAGCAGCTGATCAGCTGGGTACTAGCCGTGGCGAGCAGACTGTGACTAGAGAGAATGCTCAGAACGCCATGGAGTCGCTATGGCTACACGCGCGCTGAGGCAAGTCTTTGGTCAAGGATCTTGCCGAACAACTCATCAAACAAGATGGAGCCAATGGCAGAATCGACGCTGTCAGACTCAGAACTTCATCAAGGCAAGAACGAGCCAACAGGCTCCACAAAGTATCGGCCGATACAGCAGTGACCCAATCAAGTTGCAAAGGAATGTAACAAAGAGGGAGGTTTGCATTAAGGAACTGCGAAACACACGAGAAAGCAATAGCATGCGGTAGCTTGCGTTTGAGTCAGCATGCATGGCTGAAGCCGATGGAACAGACAAACAAGCGGAATCAGAAAGCAGAATCAGAGCTAGTCACGAGAATCACAAGCCAAAAGATTACTGGTTCCCATGACTTGAACAGGGCAGCCAAAAACATCAGTGACCACTGAACAGCAGTCATTCGCACAAGCCACCTTCACCAATGAACGCACTCGACTTCACCTTTTCGGATCTAATTTCCGGATATGTCACAAATTACGATCCAGCTCGATTAATCGTCAGCGTCAAAACCTCGGATGGACGCAGCTACGAGGGTAAAATAACCGGTAATACCTACGCAAAACAGACCAATAACTTGAATGAAGGATGGATTGATTGCGGCAGCGAACTGAACAGGCTGCTGGTGCCAGGGCAAATGGTTTTTCTATACGGGACATTCTTCCCAGAAGAAACAACCAGCTTTGAGATTAACTATATCGTTTTTGCAAGTGAAGGGAGAGAAGCATACCGCTACACTGAAAAGGGATGGTGGGTGCAGCAGATTGCTTGCATTGGACAAAGCTACCTCAAGTGGCAGTTTGGCTATCCCGAGTCAGAAATTGACTACAATAACTACAGAACACTAATCAATCTGACGGGGGCAAAGTCTCAGGGCGATTACCTTCAGGAAACAGATACAATTTCAAGAATGGTATATGGCATGGCATCTGCCTATATGCTGACAGGTAAAGATGAGTTCCTGGAGGCAGCAGAGAAGGGCACGAACTATTTGCGTGACAAAATGAGATTTGTCGACACTGATACCGGAATGATTTACTGGTATCACGGATTAAAGGTCGGCATCGATCAACAGGAGCAGAAGCTGCTTGTCTCAGAGTTTGGAGACGATTACGACTGCATTCCGGCCTATGAACAGATCTATGCGCTTGCGGGCCCAGTGCAGACTTATCGAATCACCGGAGATCCGCGCATTCTGGATGACGCCCAAAAAACAGTTGATTTGTTCAGTGAATTCTACAGAGACCATGAAAAAGGTGGCTACTACTCGCACATTCATGCTGTCACGCTGAGCGCCCACGAGGAGTCCTTGGGCCGAAATAAGGCAAAAAAGAACTGGAATTCAGTAGGCGATCATGCGCCTGCTTATTTAATTAATCTCTGGCTAGCAACTAAAGAGAATCGCTACTTGGAGATGCTTGAAGACACTTTTGATACCATTGCGAAGCATTTCCCCGACTACGAGGAAAGCCCGTTCGTTCAGGAAAAGTTTTATGACGACTGGTCTAAAGACCAGTCATGGGGATGGCAGCAGAATCGAGCTGTTGTAGGGCATAACTTAAAGATTGCATGGAACCTGATGCGATTCCAGGGTGCAGTCCCGAAAGAAAGCTACGTTAAACTAGCCGAAAAGATTGGAAACCTAATGCCAGACGTGGGCTACGACAAGCAAAGATTTGGGTGGTACGATGTTGTCGAGCGCGTGCTAGAAGCAGGCCAACGTTTTCATCGCTATGCTTGGCATGATCGAAAAGCATGGTGGCAACAGGAACAAGGCATTTTAGCCTATCTAATTCTACAGGGACATATACCCTCGAACAAAGAATACAGGAAGTATGCCGATGAGTCGGCTGCATTTTACAATGCTTTTTTCCTTGACCATAACGATGGGGGCGTGTATTTCAATGTCCTGGCGAATGGCGTGCCCTACCTTCTCGGTACTGAGCGCTTTAAGGGAAGTCACTCAATGAGTGCTTATCACTCGACGGAGTTGTGCTTCCTTGCCACAGTGTACATTGATTTGATGATAGAAAAACGCCCGTTGGATCTTTACTTCAAGCCATATCCAGATGGGTTCAAGGACCGGGTGCTACATGTATCGCCTGACATCCTTCCGGAAGGCCTAGTCAAAATAACCGGTTGCACTGTTGATGGCGAGCCGTATTCAGATTTCAACGCAGAAGGTCTGTGGGTCAAACTGCCTCCTGCGGATCGGCAATTGGCCGTAAAGGTCACCCTTACACCAAATTGATGATGGAACTCCAAGTTGAGACTTACTTGAAAGACCAATGGCAAGTTGTTAAGGTAAGTGGCGAAGTAGACTCAAAAACAGTTGGTGATCTGAGAGATTTTCTGGACCAAGAAGTCAAGGGTCAAACACCTATCGCCTTAGATCTCTCAGGTGTTTCCTTCATGTCAAGCGCGGGCCTGCGTACATTGCTAACTCTGTATCGACAGACAGAGGCTCATAAAGTGCCTCTAGCTCTAGTGGCGTTACAAAGACAAGTCGCTGACACAATGAAGGTCACAGGCTTTTTCAAATATTTTACAGTTTACGAATCAATTAGTGACCTACCACAGACAAGCCAGTAACGACAATGGACAGGATTGATGCACTGCCGACAGCTGAGATCAAGGGTCATCGAGTTAGACCAGGAAAACCCCTTCCCTTTGGAGTGTCTCATGTTCCAGGTGGACTAAATTTTTCTGTTTACACATCAGCTGGCACAGAGTGCACCTTAGTCTTATTTAGACGAGGTTCGGCCATTCCCTTCGCGGAGATCGATTATCCCTCAAGCTATCGGATAGGTGATGTTTTTTGCATGATCGTATTCGACCTTGATTACGAAGATCTTGAATACGGATTCAGAATAGATGGTCCATTCAATCCCCAAGCCGGACATCGGTTTGATCGGTCTGCCATTCTGATGGATCCCTACGCCCGGACAATTTCAGGTCGCGATATTTGGGGAATCAAGCCGGACTGGGATAACGAAGTCTACCATTACCGATCCAGAGTTTCTTTTGACGACTTTGATTGGGAGGGGGATCGGCCATTGGAGATACCTCCAGAAGATTTAGTTATCTACGAAACGCATGTTCGTGGCTTTACGCGCTCACCCAGCTCAGGGGTCGAACATCCCGGAACGTACGCTGGCTTAGCGGAGAAAATACCTTATTTAAAGCAGCTCGGCATCAACGCACTTGAGTTGATGCCAGTATTTGAGTTTGACGAATTTGAAAATAGTCGCATCCATCCCGATACGGGCGAGCAGCTTTATAACTACTGGGGCTACAGCACGCTGGGCTTCTTTGCCCCAAAAGCAGCCTTTGCAGCGACTGGGAAGTTTGGAATGCAAGTAGACGAATTCAAGCAACTCGTCAAAGAGCTGCATGCAAATGGAATTGAGATAATCCTTGATGTTGTCTTCAACCATACTGCAGAGGGCAATGAGAATGGTCCGACTCTGTGCTTTAAAGGGCTAGACAACAAGACCTATTACATGCTGACACCAGAGGGATACTATTTTAACTTCAGCGGAACAGGCAATACACTGAACTGCAATAATCCTGTTGTACGTTCACTCGTTCTCGATTGCTTGCGCTATTGGGTAGCTGAATATCATATTGACGGCTTCCGATTCGATCTGGCATCAATCTTAGGACGCGATCCCTGGGGATACCCACTTTCGAACCCGCCTTTGCTGGAGTCGCTAGCATTTGATCCCATCCTTTCCTCCTGCAAGCTCATAGCTGAGGCCTGGGATGCTGGAGGCCTGTACCAAGTTGGCAGCTTCCCTGCGTTTGGTCGCTGGGCAGAGTGGAATGGAAAATATCGAGACACAATGCGGCGATTCCTCAAAGGTGACTCAGACCAAGTCGGGGAAGTCGCACAGTGCGTCCAAGGTTCACCACATCTCTACCAAGCTAATGGGCGAGCACCAGCAACCTCCATTAACTTTTTTACTTGTCATGATGGATTCACGCTGGCAGATCTAGTGTCGTTTAACGACAAGCACAACTTAGCAAATGGAGAGGGGAATCGAGATGGCGGAGATGACAACCATAGTTGGAACTGTGGTGCCGAAGGATGGACCGAGGATCGCACTGTCCTAGACTTGCGCAAAAGGCAGATAATGAATGCATTTGCAATGTTGCTAACGTCTAGGGGCGTCCCTATGTTTGTAATGGGGGACGAGATGGGGCGATCACAAGGTGGAAATAATAATGCGTATTGCATTGATTCAGAGCTAACATGGCTCGACTGGGGGCTTGCCGAATCCAATCAGTTTCTCCATGACTTTGCAGCCAGTTTAATATCTTTTCGAATGCGTCATCCTTGCCTGCGCGTTAATAAATTTGATGCTCCAGAATGCCGGATTGGTTTGCCATCCTCAAGCTTTCATGGACAGCGACCCTGGTCACCTGACTGGTCCGAGGGATCTCGTCAACTGGCGTGGATGTTCACATGTGATCTAGAAGTCATGTCTAACGATGGAAGCGGACAGCACAGCGCTGATGTCGTGTATGTCATTGCAAATATGGCACATTACGCAAGCTGGTTTGAGTTGCCAAGTCTGCAAGATCCGCTAGAATGGAAAGTAGCCTTTAATACTGGAGTTCCTGAGCAACCAACTCATCAGCCACCAATTGCCATCAAAGACCGAGGAGTTCTTGCTGGGGAGAGGTCAGTGGTCATTCTCACTATCTAATCCCAAGGCGTACACTTTCCCTTAATTGACACATCCAAAAGACCATGGCCCTGACAATCAACATTGAATCTGCACATCCCCTCGTCTCTCTGTACGTAGAGGGCCAGGTTGATACCCAGACGGCACCCCAGCTTCTCGACACACTTACAAAACTTCAATTAGGAGAACTCGAAGAGCTTCGGATTTTTGCATCTGGAATTACATTTCTCAGCAGTGCAGGCCTGAGAGCGCTAGTCTTTGCAAAACAGAAAATGCCTCACACATCCAGTTTGGTTGTAGTCGGAGCAAGCGATATGATTAAAGATGTGATCATAAAGACGGGACTGGGCAATGCAGTAAGATTGCTAGATGCGGCTGAAGGGGAAGGTTAATTCTCTAGCCCATGGACAGAATCGGCAAACTCAACCTGCTTGCCAGCCTAGAGCGACCTGCTTCCATGGAATGCTGGAACGAACTTCTTGAGTTTGCGCATACGCAGATTGATTTGGGGATTAGCGATAAGAGCAAAGCATTTGGCATGAAACTTGCTATTGAAGAACTACTTTCAAATATAATTAAAGCCAATTCGGGGTGCAATGATTGCTCGCAAGGCCAAGAAGTTAAGATTGAAGTGGCCTCTTTTAATTCTCGGCAAGACAACAAAAATTTATTTGTATTGAGGACCGTGGATAGTGGTCAGTTCTACAATCCACACTTTGACAGCTTGGCAGATCAGATTCCGGACATACCAATTGAACAGAGACCTGTTGGAGGCCTCGGTCTGTTTTTAGTGAAGACATCTGTTGACAGCGCTCATTACGCCTATGCAGATGGCCATAACACCTATCACCTAGTTACAGAGACTGATTGATTTACACGCTCACTGATTTGCAAGCGAATTTGTCGTTGACTAGGCCTCTTCAATGTGTTGACCAAATGGGTTGACCAAGCTCTGGATCGGGGCTGGCGCCACCGGCGAGCGGCCACTGGAGCGGTTCCAGCAGGCGGTGGCAAAGGCCCTGCTGGCTGAACGTTAGCCACACGTTTCTGCCTGAGCAGGATCACAGCCCCCGTGTCGACGAGCGCTCCTGTGTGCAGAGGGGGGGGGAACTGGTACAGCGTGCCAAGGGCGGCTTTGGGGCCCCAGTACGTCAAGGTCCAGATCCGTGATCAGGTCCATGATCAGGGCCTCCTGAGAAAGCCCAGCGCGCCTGACTGTGATTTCGTTCCGGTTGAAGTCCAGGTCGAGCACCCGCAGCAGCAACGCTTCCAACCCAGGGCCGCCTAAACGCCTGTCTGCGTAGGCCTTGGCTGGCCTGTCAGGATTGGTTTTGGTCAGCGGGACTTCCCCCTTCCAATGGCCAAAACCCCTTCCGTCGCAGTCGATCAGACTGTTCCGGATGACCTCATCAGCTTCCTCAAGGCCATCCCCGACGGCCGCTACCACCGTGGTGTCCGCTACCCGCAGTGGTTCCTCCTGCTGGTGGCGGTGCTGGGGATCCTCAAGTGGCTGCCGCAGCTCGCGGGATCTTGAGCGGTTCGCCCGTGGGCATCGGGAGGCTCTGAACCAGGCGCTCGGCCTCGACTACAAGCGCTGGCCTTCCGATGCCACCTTCCTCTACCTGTTCGACAAGGCCCACCTCCAGGAGTTCGGCCAGGTGCTGCAGGCCTGGATGATCAGCCAGATCCCCGGTGGCACCGACGGTCTGGATCAGTTGGTCTGCGACGGCAAGACCCTGCGGGGCTCAGCGATCGAGACCGACGACGGCCACCATCGATTCGTTGCGCAGGTCACGGTCTACGACCGTGCACTCGGCGTCGCCCTGGCCCAGAAGGCCTATGACACCAGTGATTCCAGCAAGCGTGCAGCCCTCAAGGAGCTGCTCAGCACCCTTGAGCTGGAGGGTGTTCTGATCCAGGCGGATGCGCTGCACACCACCCAGGCGTATTTCACTGGTGCCTCGCCCAGGGGGCCGACCTCCTCCTGACCGTCAAAGGAAACCAGCGCACCCTCCATCCCCAGATCCGCAGCCAGTTCCAGGGAAAGCGCAAGATCCCTTTCACTGCAACGAATCACCAGAAACGGCATGGGCGCGACACAACCTGGATCCGGCGGGCCAGGGAGGCAACGGTGCACATCAAGGAGAACTGGTCGGGCTGCAGCTGGATCGTCGAGGTGGTCACCACCGTGATCAGCAAGGGCAAACGGACCGAGCGACTCCACTACTTCCTCACCAGCCTGCGGACCGTCCCAAAAGCATTGCTTCGACTGGTGCGGCAGCGCTGGAGCATTGAAAACGAGTGGCGCTGGTTCCGGGACGTGCACCTGGGTGAGGACGCCCACCGGGTCGCCCACCGGGTCGGCGCGCCGCTGTTCGCCCCTCTGCGCACGGTGGTGATGAACCTCCTGCGGCGTCAGCACCACCGGCAGCCGGCGGCGCGTGCGCGCCCACACCACCCCGCCCAGCTCCCGATCCCGATCCAGCAGCTCGCGATACAGGAACAGCAGCGTCGCCAGCGCTGGATCAGCCCGGCCGGACGGCTTGGGGTGGTCATCGATGGAGCGGCGGCACAGGTTCAGGATTCCCCGCTCCCGCTGGTGTCCGGCGTCCCCAACCCGGGCGCCGCCACTCCTTAACTGGACTTCACTCCGGCAGCTCCTGCCATGGCGTCCGCCGATCCCGATCCGACACACGCCCTGGAGCCACCCGCCCCGGAAGACGCCACCAGCGGCGGCGGCTGGCCCCTGATCGACGGCTGGGCCCGCGCCACCCTCTCGCCCACCGGCCCCCGGCTGTGGCAGGCGCTCACCCATAAAAGTGCCTGCCTGAGTTGCGCCTGGGGCACCGGCGGCCAGAACGGCGGCTTCCGCGATGAGCTGGGCGAGCCGCTGCAGCGCTGCCTCAAGAGCGTGGAGGCGATCGGCGCCGAACTGCAGCCGGCCGTGCCCCAGGCAGTGTTCGCCGGCCGCACCCTCGCCGCGCTGCAGCAGTTCACCTCCGCCGAATGCGACCGGCTGGGACGGCTCGACCGGCCCCTGATCCGCCGCGCCGGCAGCGACCACTACGAGCCGATCGGCTGGGAGGAGGTGCACGCCCTCACCGCCGAGGCTTTCCGCAGCCATCCGCCGGAGCGGGTGGCCTCCTACAGCTCCGGCCGCTCCTCCAACGAGGCCGCCTACCTGCTGCAGCTGCTGCTGCGGGCCCTCGGCTGCAACAACCTGGCCGACTGCTCCGACCTCTGCCACGCCCCCTCCACCCTCGGCCTCAGCCGGGTGTTCGGCAGCGGCACCTCGATGCTGAATCTGGAGAGCCTCCAGCACGCCGATGGCGTGGTGCTGGTGGGCTCCAACGCGCCGGCCAACCACCCGCGCCTGATGAACGAGCTGATCCGCCTGCGGGAGAGGGGCGGCACGGTGATCGTGATCAACCCGGTGCTGGAGGCCGGCCTGCTCAAGTTCGGCTCGCCCGCCTTCCCGATCCGCTCCATGCTCGGCGGCGGCAGTGAGATCGCCTCGCTGTTTCTGCAGCCGATCCCCGGCTCCGACACGGCGGTGTTCCTGGGCATCCAGAAGGCGCTGCTGGAGCGTGGCGCCGTCGCCTGGGAGTTCCTCAAGGCCCACAGCGAGGGCTGGCAGGAGCTGATCGCCCAGATCGAAACCACCCCCTGGGAGGCGATCACCGCCTGCTGCGGCCTGAGCCGCGAGGAGCTGGAGCACACCGCCGCCCGCCTGGCCGCCTGCCGCGCCGTGGTGTTCGCCTGGGCGATGGGCATCACCCACCACGCCAACGGCACCGGCAACGTGCAGGCGATCGCCAACACTGCCGTGCTCAGCGGCAACGTGGCCCGGCCGGGCGCGGGCACGATGCCGATCCGCGGCCACTCCAACGTGCAGGGCTTCGGCTCGATGGGGGTGACGGTGCATCTGCGCGAGCCGATGCGGCTGGCCCTCGAGCAGTTGCTCGGCCGGCCCCTCAGCCGCACCCCCGGCTACGACACCCGCGCCCTGATCGAAGCGGCCGAGCGCGGCGAGGTGGACACGCTGCTCTGCCTAGGCGGCAACCTCTTCGGCGCCAATCCCCACAGCGCCCAGGCCCGCCGCGCCCTCGGCCGCATCGACACGGTCGTCTACCTGGCCACCAAGCCCAACACCGGCCATTTCCACGGCCTGGCGGCCCGGAACACCCTGCTGCTGCCGGTGTTCAACCGCTTCGAGACGCCCCACCGCACCACGGTGGAATCGGGCAACAACTGGGTGCGCCTCAACGAGCCCGGCAGCACCCACCTGCGCGGTGGCGACCTGATCAGCGAGGTGGCGTTCCTGGCCGAGCTGGCCCACCGCCTGCACGGCGACACTCCGATCGACTGGCGCCGCCTGCAGGACCCGGTGTATGTGCGCGAGCTGATCGCCCGCACCGTGCCCGGCTACGAGGCCATGGCCGGCATCGATGCCAGCAAGCGCGAGTTCGAGGTGAGCGGGCGGGTGTTCCACGAACCCCGCTTTCCCACCGCCACGGGCCGCGCCCGGCTGGCCGTCACGCCCCTTCCCGATCTGCGCCTGCCGGGCCCGGAGCACTTCGGCGGCCTGGCGCCGGAGGAGCGGGGCCTGGTGCTCAGCCTGATCACCGCCCGCAGCTACGGCCAGCACAACACGGTCGTCTACAAGCAGGGTGACCAGTACCGCGGCATGCCGCACCGCCACACCCTGATGATCAACCCGGAGGATCTCGCCGCCAGCGGCCTGGCCGCCCACCAGCGGGTGACCGTGCAGGGCGAGGAGGGATCCCTGGAGGGGATCGAGCTGATTCCCGGCTCGATCCGCCGCGGCGCCGCCCTGATGTTCTACCCGGAGGCGAACGTGCTGATGCGCCCCGTCAAGGATCTCGAGAGCGGCACCCCCGCCTTCAAGCGGGTGCCGGTGCTGGTGCGGGCCTGAGGCCAGCCGCTGCTGGTGCCAGGCGTCCTAGGCATGTGAGGCCGCCCTAGGGTTCAACGATGGCCCCTTCCCTTGCCCAGCGGTTCCAGCCGCCTGCCATTCCCTGGCAGCAGCCCCGGGCCCTCCTGCCCCTGGAGAATCTGGGGCCGGGACTGGATCCGGTCGCCTGTGGCCAGGCCCTGCGCCGCCTCTGTTCTGAAGGCGATGTTCAGGCGGTGGTGGCGTTCGGCTCCCGGGCCCGCGATCAGGCCCAGACCGATTCCGATCTCGACCTGGTCGTGATCGTGCGCCAGCCGCGGCTGAGCCCCCCGCAGAAGGCGGCCTGCTGGCGGCGATTCCGACAGGCGATCGGCGTGCTCGGGGTGGGTGTGGATCTGGTGGTGGTCGGCTCGGAAGATGCCGACCGGCTGAGCCAGTCGCGATGGCACGTGCTGGGTGATGTGGCTCGCGACGGGCGGGTGCTCTATGTCGCCGGCTGACGACGCCAGGCTGTTGCTGGCCATCGTGCAGCGCCATCTGCGCAGTCTGCGCATCGGCCTCGATCCGGCCTATCCCGAGGAGGACTGGGGATTCACAGCCCAGCAGGCCCTTGAGAAGCTGCTCAAAGCCTGGATCGTGCTGGCAGACCGGCAGCCGCCCCGCGCCCACGACCTGGAGGATCTGGCGGCGCTGGCGGGTCAGTCCCTGGATCAGGTGTTGCTGGCTCTGCAGGTGTTCGCCGTGGAGGCCCGCTACGAGGAGGGTCCTTTCCCCTTGCCGGCGGCTCGGGCCGATCTGCTCGCAGCCCTGGAGACCCTGTTGCGGCGCTGCGAGCAGGACGTTGACCGGCTGGGTTGATCTGTTTCCGCGCCGGCGGCAGCCGCAATGCCCAACCGCTGCTTCCTCACCCGCCTAGGTAGGCCATCTCGGCGTGGGCCGGGCGGTGGAAGGTTTGCGGCTGCCGCTCCTGTCGTTCCTCGCTGTAGCGGTCGTGCCGCTGCCGCCAGCGACCGGCCAGCGCCTCGCGCAGGCCCCCTGGATCCGGCTCCGGCTGCAGCCAGGGGCGCAGGTCGAGGCCGCTGCCGGGGGCGGCGAACAGGCAGGTGTAGGCGATGCCGTCGGCGGTGACGCGCAGGCGGTTGCAGTCGCCGCAGAAGGGGGCGCTCACCGAGGCCACCACCGCCAGGTGGCCGCTGCCGCTGCCGGCGCCACCCCCGTCGCGGTAGCACCAGCGGCTGGCGGTGCCATGGGCGCCGCGGCCCAGGGGCTCCAGCGGCCAGCGGCGGCCGATCCGCTCCACCATCTCGGCGGCGCTCAGCACCGCCTGGGGCCGCCAGCCGTTGCGGTTGCCCACGTCCATGAACTCGATCAGGCGCAGCTCCAGGCCGCGCTCCCGGGCCAGGGCCGCCAGGGGCAGCAGCTGGTCGTCGTTGGCGCCGCGCTGGATCACGGCGTTCAGCTTCAGCGCACCGCGGCCCGGATCGAAGCCGGCGGCGCGGGCATGCTCGATCGCCGCCAGCACCTTCGCCAGCAGCACCTCCCCGCGCCGCGCCCGCTCCCCGGGATCGGCGCCGCCCGCCCCCGCCATTCGCCCCACCGACGCCCCCGTGGTGCCGTCGAGGCTGAGGGTGATGCGGTCCAGCCCGGCGGCGCGCAGGGCCCGGGCCCGCTCCGCACTCAGCAGCACGCCGTTGCTGGTGAGCGCGATCTCCCGCAGACCCCGCTGCCGCAGGGGGCCGGCGGCGGCGATCAGCTCCTCCAGGCCGCCGTGCAGCAGTGGTTCACCGCCGGTCAGCCGCAGGCTGCCCGCCCCCAGCGCCACGGCGGCCTCGATCACCGCCAGGCGCTGGCGGCTGCTTAGCAGCCCCGGGGGGTCCACGCCGTCGGGCAGGCAGTAGGGGCAGGCCAGGTTGCAGCGGGCCGTGAGCGAGAGCCGCAGCACCCCGAGCGGCCGGCCGAGGCGGTCGAGGGGAGGAACCCGGGTCATCGGCGCACGCTATGGCGCCTGTGGTGTGCACTGACGACTTCGGCCAGCATGGAAGGGCTGGCAGCACTCCATGCACCACCACGATCTCAAGCCCTGGCGGCACGGGCACGACTTCCGGGAGGACCGCAGCCGCGCCGAGCGCAACACCCGCATCGTGATGGTGCTCACCGCGGTCACGATGGTGGCCGAGATCGTGGCCGGCAGCGTGTTCGGCTCCATGGCCCTGCTGGCCGATGGCTGGCACATGGCCACCCATGTGGCCGCCTTCGGGATCACGATCGCCGCCTACCGCTACGAGCGCCGCCACGCCGCCGATCCCCGCTTCAGCTTCGGCACCGGCAAGGTGGGCGTGCTGGGCGGCTACACCAGCGCCGTCGCCCTGGGCGTGGTGGCGGCGCTGATGGCCATGGAGTCGCTGGAGCGGTTCGTGCTGCCCCAGGCGATCCGCTTCGACGAGGCCATCGCCGTGGCGGCGATCGGGCTGCTGGTGAACGTGATCAGCGCTCTGCTGCTGCGCGATCACGATGACCATGCACACGCCCATGTGCACGGCTCGGGCCACGCCCACGAGCACGACCAGAATCTCCGCGCCGCCTATGTGCACGTGCTCGCCGACGCGCTCACGTCCGTGCTGGCGATCGTGGCGCTCACGGCCGGCAAGGTGCTCGGCTGGATCTGGCTCGACGCCCTGACGGGCCTGGTCGGTGCCGCCGTGATCGCCAAGTGGGCCTGGGGCCTGCTCCGCGACACCGGCGTGATCCTGCTCGACGGTTCGGTGAGCGGATCGATCAGGCGCGCCGTCACCGAGGCCCTGGAGAGCGACCGCGACACCCGCGTCAGTGACCTGCACGTGTGGCACATCACCCCCAGCCGCCTGGCGGCCGCGATCGCGCTGGTGACCCACGACCCGCAGGACCCCGGCTACTACAGGACCCTGCTGCAGGACATCCCGTCGCTGGTGCACGTGACGGTGGAGGTGAACCCCTGCCGCGACCCGGCCTGCGGCGCCGCCGCTGCCCGCCCAAGGGCTCGCGCCGCCTCCGGCCCCGGCCGGGCCTGAGCATCAGCTGCGTTCGCTGCCGGCGACCGATCCCTGCTTCGGATCATCCCGGGACTCGAACTCCTGGGGCCGGTTCACGTTGCGCAGCGCCTGCGGATCGAGATGCACGGGCCGGCACGCCTGGCCGGCCAGCCAGCGCTGCAGGCCCCGCTCGCCCCGGTGGATGGCAGCTGCCAGCTGGGCGCGGATGGGGGCGCTGCTGGGGTAGATGCCCAGCAGCGGCTGCAGGCGCTGGCCGTCGTGGGCGAGGTGGATGATCGGCGCTTCACCATCCACCTCCCTCCCAACCGCGTCCGCCGCGGCCACCAGGGCCCGCAGCGTTTCCAGGCTGAGCCAGGGCATGTCCACCGGGCAGAGCAGCAGGCGGCTCTGCGGGTGGCGTTCCATCAGGCGGTGCAGGGCCAGCAGCGGGCCCTCCCAGGGCGGGGGCTCAGCGATGGGGGTGATGTGCGCCGCGGCAGCGCCCGCCTGCGCCTCGCCGCGCTGCACAGTCAGCCCTCGCGCCAGCGCCAGGTGGGCCGGGTGCCGACTCAGCAGGGTGACCGGCGCCCCCAGCTCCACCAGCAGGCCCAGCGTGCGTTCCAGCCAGCTGCCGCCTTCGGGGTGGGGCAGCAGGGCCTTGTCGCGGCCCATGCGCCGGCTGTCGCCGCCGCTGAGCAGGCAGCAGCGCAGCTGCGTCACTCACGCTCCAGCAGCCCGAACTCGGCCAGGGCCCGCGGCAGGTTGCGGTGCTCGTGGCCGGGGTGGCTGAGCTTCACCAGGGCGAAGCGCTGCAGCTCATCCAGAGCGCTCCAGCCGTCGGCGCGCACGCGCAGGCCCAGCTGGGCGCAGGAAGCGGCCAGCACCTCCGGCAGCCGCTCGCTCTGCTGCCAGGGCTCGCCGGCCGGCCGCGGCAGCTCTTTGGCCTGGCCGGTGCTGAGGGAGGCGGTGCGCTGCAGCAGATGCTCGCGCAGGGCCTCGATGGCGGCGGCATCGTCGGGCCAGGCCAGCAGTTCGGCGCGCTCGCCGTCGCTCAGTCCGCCCCAGTGCTGCAGCTTCAGCTTCACGCCGGCCAGATCGAGCTTGCGCCGCACCGCCATCGGGATGCAGCGCAGATCGGCGGTGAAGTCGGCCTCGAAACCGAAGCAGGTGTTGGTGAGGGGGCTGGCCAGGGGAACGGCGCTGCGTGGGGAGTTCAAGTCTGGCGGCCCGGCGGGCGACGCCGGGAGCCCGGCAATCGGTAGCAACCGCCACTGTTGGTGGGCGGATCGGCTTGGTCGAATGCACCCCACACGGCAGGGGGCGGTTGCCTCGCGATGGCAGCACAGACCTCCCCGGCCCAGCCCCCTGCAGTCCAGCCCCCTTCAGCCACCGCCGCCGCTGCGGTGGCCGCCAGGGCCCAGTGCCCCTACTGCGGTGTGGGCTGCGGCCTGGAGCTCAAGCCGCCCCCCCACCAGGTCCCGGCCCCTGGCGCCCCAGCTTCTCCGGCCGGCCCCGAGCCCGAGGGCCAGTGGACCGCCCGCGGTGACCGCCACCACCCCTCCTCCCTCGGCCAGGTGTGCGTGAAGGGCGCCACGGTGGGCGAGACCCTGCACCACAACCGGCTCACCACGCCCCTGTGGCGGGAGCGCACCGACCAGCCCTTCGAGCCGATCAGCTGGGAGCGGGCCTTCACCCTGCTGGTGGAGCGCATCCAGGCCACTCTCGCCACCAAGGGTCCCCAGGCGCTGGCCATCTACGGCTCCGGCCAGATGCTCTGCGAGGACTACTACGTGGCCAACAAGCTGCTCAAGGGCTTCCTGGGCAGCAACAACTTCGACAGCAACTCACGCCTGTGCATGAGCTCGGCGGTGGCGGGCTACCAGCGCAGCCTCGGCTCCGACGGTCCCCCCTGCTGCTACGACGACCTCGACCTGGCCGACCTGGTGCTGCTGATCGGCACCAACACCGCCGAGTGCCATCCGGTGCTGTTCCAGCGGCTGCTGAAGCGCCGGCGCAGGGGGGCCGGCCCGCGCCTGGTGGTGGTGGATCCGCGCGCCACCGCCACCAGCGACGCCGCCGACCTGCACCTGGCCATCGCCCCCGGCACCGACCTGGCCCTGCTCTGCGGCCTGGGTCACCTGCTGCTGCAGCGCGGTGGCGTGGACGCGGCCTTCGTGGCCGCCCGAACCGAGGGTTTCGCCGAGCTGGAGGCCCTCTGGCGGGCCTGGGACCCCGAGCGGGCCGCGGCCGTCTGCGGCATCGCCGCCGCCGATCTGCGCCAGCTGGCCGACTGGTGGTGTGAGACCACGGGTGTGCTCAGCCTCTGGTCGATGGGGGTGAACCAGAGCCGCGAGGGCACCGCCACCGTGGCCGGGATCTGCAACCTGCACCTGGTGAGCGGCCAGATCGGCAGGCCGGGTGCCGGACCCTTCTCGCTCACCGGCCAGCCCAACGCCATGGGCGGCCGCGAGGTGGGCGGCCTGGCCCAGCTGCTGCCCGGCTACCGCACCGTCGCCGATCCGCAGCACCGGGCCGAGGTGGAGCGCCACTGGGGCCTGGCGCCCGGTGCGATCGCCCCGCAGCCCGGCCTCTCGGCCTGGCAGCAGATCGAGGCGATGGAGCGCGGTGAGCTCGACCTCTGGTGGGTGACGGCCACCAACCCCCTGGTGAGCATGCCCTCACTGGATCGGGTGCGGGCGGCGCTGGCCCGCTGCCCGCTGGTGGTGCTCAGCGAGGCCTACGCCGGCACCGAGACCGAGGCGGTGGCCCACCTGGTGCTGCCGGCGGCCCAGTGGAGCGAGAAGGACGGCGTGATGGTGAACTCGGAGCGCCGCGTCACCCTCTGCCGCGCCTTCCGCCAGCCCCCCGGCGAGGCCCGGCCCGACTGGGCGATCTTCGCGGAGCTGGGCCGGCGGCTGGGCTTCATCGAGCCGTTCCGCTACGGCTCCGCCGCCGCGGTGTATGCCGAATTCGTCGGGCTCACCGCCGGGCGCGTGTGCGACAGCAGTGGCCTCAGCCATGAGCTCCTGGCCGGGCACGGCCCCCAGCAGTGGCCCTTCCCCGCCGGCACCGCCCCGGGCGGCGGCCAGGCGCGGCTCTACACCGCCGAGGATCCCTTTCCGGGCGCACCCGAGGGCCACCGCTTCCCCACCCCCTCCGGCCGGGCCCGGCTGTGGGCCGATCCGCCCCTGGGCCTGGCGGAGCCGCCCGATGCCGCCTTCCCGCTGGTGCTCAGCGTGGGCCGGCTGCTGGGCCACTGGCACACCATGACCCGCACGGCCCATGTGGAGCGGGTGAGCAAGGCGCACCCGGAGCCGCTGCTGGAGGTGCATCCCGAGGATGCGGCCCGCGCCGGCCTGGGCGATGGAGCCATGGCCCGGGTGCGCTCCCGCCGGGGCGCCATCACCGCCAGGGTGCAGGTCAGCGAGCGCATCCGCCGCGGCACCGTGTTCCTGCCGATGCACTGGGGCGCCGCCCAGGGGGAGCTGGCCTGCGAGGCCAACCGGCTGATGCACGAGCTGGGCTGCCCGATCTCCAAGCAGCCGGAACTGAAGGGCGCTGCGGTGAGCCTGGAGCCGGCCTGATCAGTCCAGGTCGTGGGCGTAGCGGCGGAAGAGGAAATCGAGGGCGTGGTTGCGCAGCTGGCCGTATCGGGGGTCGTCCTGGATGGCCTCGTAGATGCGGGGCCGCGCGAACGGCACCTCGAGGATCTCGCCGAGGGTGGCCGAGGGACCGTTGGTCATCATCACCACGCGATCGGCCAGAAACAGCGCCTCGTCGATGTCATGGGTGATCATCAGCACGGTGGGCTTCTGCTCCTGCCAGATGGCCAGCAGCTCCTCCTGCAGCTCCTCCTTGGTGATGGCGTCGAGGGCGCCGAAGGGCTCATCGAGCACCAGCACCTCCGGGCTCACGGCCAGGGCGCGGGCGATCGCCACCCGCTGGCGCATGCCACCGGAGATCTGACCGGGGCGCTTGGTGCGGGCCTCCATCAGCCCCACCATGTCGAGATGGTGGGCCACCACCTCGCGCCGGGTGGCCCCATCCAGCTCGGGACGCGCCGCCTTGACGGCCATCTCCACGTTCTTCCACACCGTGAGCCAGGGCAGCAGCGAGTAGTTCTGGAACACCACCATGCGGTCGGGCCCGGGCCGCTCGATCGGCGTGCCGTGCAGGGTCACGCTGCCGCTGCTGGGCTGCAGGAAGCCCGACACCATGTTCAGCAGGGTGCTCTTGCCGCAGCCGGAGTGGCCGATCACGCAGAGGAATTCCCCCTGCCGCACCTGCAGGTTGATGTCGCGCAGGGCTTCGAAGGGGCCGCGGCGGGTCTGGAACACCTGGCCCACCCCGCGGAATTCCAGGAAGGCGCTGGAGCTGCCGGTGGTGGTGGAGCTGGTCACGGTGGCGCTGGACGGGGTCGAGCTTGAGGGAGTCGAGCTGGAGGGGGTCGAGCTGGACGGAGCAGTGGCGGTCATCGGTGCGGAAGGCTGGGATCAGGCGGCGGCTCTGGACGTGCGCCGGGCGACCTGCTTGAGCCGGCGCTGCTCCTGCAGAAAGTGGATCAGCTCAGCCCGCAGGTGGTAGTAGTCGGGGTGCTCCATCACCGTCAGCCGGTCGCGGGGGCGGGGAATGGGCACCTCCACGATGCGGCCGATGCCGGCCGCCGGACCGTTGCGCAGGCACACCACCCGGTCGGAGAGCAGCAGGGCCTCGTCCACGTCGTGGGTCACCATCACGGCGGTGAGCTCCGACTCCTGGCAGATCTGCATCAGCTGCTGCTGCAGGTTGCCGCGGGTGAGGGCGTCGAGGGCGCCGAAGGGTTCATCGAGCAGCAGCAGCGTCGGCCGGATCGCCAGGGCCCGGGCGATCGCCACCCGCTGCTTCATGCCGCCGGAGAGTTCGGCCGGAAACTTGCCGGCCGCCGCCGTGAGGTTCACCAGCTGAATGTTGCGCTCCACGATCTCGCGCCGTTCCCCGGGGCTGAGCTGGGGATAGACGGTGTCCACGGCCAGGGCGATGTTCTGCCGCACCGTCTTCCAGGGCAGCAGCGAGTAGTTCTGGAACACCACCATCCGGTCAGGCCCCGGATCGGTGACCTGGCGGCCGTGCATGAGGATGCCCCCCTCCGTGGCCTGACTGAGGCCGGCCATCAGGTTGAGCAGGGTGCTCTTGCCGCAGCCGGAGTGGCCGATCAGGGTGATGAACTCCCCGGCGCGGACGTCGAGATTCACCCCCTGCAGGGCCACATAGCGCCCGCCGCCGTCGAGCGGGAAGGTCTGGGTGACGGCGTCAACCGTGAGCAGTCCGGTGGCCATCTCAGTTCTCCCCCCGGCTCACCTTGCGACCCGCCCAGGCGACGAGGCGGTCGAGCAGCAGGCCCACCACGCCCACATAGAGGATGGCCAGGATGATCTGGCTGGAGCTGGAGTCGCCGCCGGCGTTGTAGGCGTCCCAGATGAAGTAGCCGATGCCGCCGTCGGCCTTGAGCATCTCGGCGGCCACGATCGCCAGCCAGGCCAGGCCCACGGCGATGCGCAGTCCGGTGAACACGTAGGGCACGGTGGCCGGAATCACGATGTTGCGGATGTAGGCCCGCTTGCTCAGGCGCAGCACCCGGGCCACGTTGGTGTAGTCCTGGGGAATCTCCTTGATGCCCACGGCCGTGTTGATGATGATCGGCCAGATGGCGGTGATGAAGATCACGAAGATCGCCGAGGTGTTGGCGTCCTGAAACACCATCAGGGAGATCGGAAACCAGGCCAGCGGCGGCACGGTGCGCAGCACCTGCACCACCGGGTCGAAGCCCTTGCCGATGAAGCGGTTGAGGCCCAGCAGGCCGCCGATGGAGATCCCCACCACGGCCGCCAGGCCATAGCCGAGGGCCACCCGCTGCAGCGAGATCAGGATCTGCCAGCCCAGGCCCTTGCTGGTGCCGCCGTCATCGAAGAACGGCTGGCTGATGTAGGGATCCCAGGTGTCGATGATCACGTTCAGCGGCCCTGGCAGCCGGGTCACCCCGAGCAGGGCCGAGAGCATCTGCCACACCACCAGGAAGGCGCCGATGCAGAGGACGTAGGGCACCACCTGCCGCAGGCCGGGCAGGCGGAGGAGGCCGGCTTGCCGCCGGCGCGGGGGACTGAGGGTGGTCATCGCGGCTGGATGGAATCAGGACATGCGCGGCTGGGCCTGCGCCCGGGGTGGGGGAGCGATCCGCTCCGCCAGGCTCACTTGAGCGTCTTGAAGGTGAGGCCGGCCAGGTAGGCCTTGGGATCCTCCGGATCGAACACCACACCGTCGAAGAACGTCTCCTTGCCGCGCGAATCGCTGGCGGGAATCGCCTGCTCCTGGCCGATGGCCTTGGCTGCCTCCTTCCAGAGATCCGCCCGGTTCACCTTGTCGATCAGGGCCTTGGTGTCGGTGTCCTGGGGCAGGTAGCCCCAGCGGATGTCCTCGGTGAGGAACCAGAGGTCGTGGCTCCTGTAGGGGAAGGAGGCGTTGCTGGCCCAGAACAGCATCCTGTAGGGGCTGTTCTGCACCACTCGGCCGTCGCCGTAGTCGACTTCGCCCGCCAGACGGGGCCTGATGTCGGCCACCGCGGCCTTGATGTAACGGTCCTTCGCCACGATCTCGCACATCTCATCGAGATTGGCGGGATCGTCACACCACATCTGGGCCTCCTGCACCGCCATCAGCATCGCCTTGGTGGCCTTGGGATGCTTGTCCGCCCAGTCGGCGCGCAGCGAAAAGGCCTTCTCGGGATGCTTGTCCCACAGTTCACCGGTCTGGGCGGCGGTGTACCCGAGCTTCTGGTTCACCGTGCGCTGGTTCCAGGGCTCACCCACGCAGAAGGTGTCCATGGTGCCCGTCTGCATGTTGGCCACCATCTGGGCCGGCGGCACCACCACCAGATCGGCCTCGGTGACGGGGTTTACGCCGTTGGCCGAGAGCCAGTAGCGCATCCACAGGTCGTGGGTGCCGCCGGGGAAGGTCATCGCCGCCTTGAGCAGCTTGCCGCTGGCCTTTTTCCTGTCGGCGATCGCCTTGATCTTCGGGTCCTTGATGGTGACCTTCTCGGCCAGGAATTCGTTGGACAGGGACAGGCCCTGTCCGTTCACGTTGAGCCGGGCCAGGATGTACATCGGCAGCGGCTTCTGGCTCTTGGTGATCGAGCCCGTGGTCAGCAGATAGGGCATCGGCGTGAGGATGTGCGCCCCGTCGATGCCGCCGCGCTCGCTGCCCAGTTCGAGGTTGTCACGGGTACCGGCCCAGGAGGTCTGCTTCACCACCTTCACGTCGGGCATGCCGTACTTGGCGAAGAAGCCCTTCTCCTTGGCGATGATCAGCGGTGAGGCATCGGTGAGGGCGATGAAGCCCAGGGTGGCGCCGCTCACCTCAGGTCCGTCAGCCCCGCCGGTGGCCGGCGCCTGGGCTGTGGGCTTCTGGCCACCGCAGGCGCTCAGCCAGATGGCACCGGCCGCGCCGCCGGCGGCGGTGAGCAGGAATTGACGGCGGGAAAACGTGGACATTGAACCTCGCGATGGAAGCCGGAGTGGAAACGATCTGCACTCCGGACGGGCTCCACAACGAAGCGCACCGAGCCGGCCTGAATCTTGCGCCGGCGCCTCATGCTGACCGGCCCCAATAGATCACCATGTCGCCCCGGGGTTGCAGCGTTGCGGTTGTTACCGATCTCCGCTTTGCCGGCTGCTGGGGGTTCCGTGTCAGCGGGCCAGCATCTGGCGCAGCCGTTCGCCGCTGCGGGCCGCCAGCAGGGCACGGGCCTGGTCCAGCGCCGTCTCCAGGCTCTCGAACTGATCGGCCAGCCACAGCAGGGCCCCCAGGTTCCACACCAGGGCCCCGGCCAGGGGACCTTTGCCCGTCAGGGCCTCCAGAGCCTGCTGCCGCCACTCCTCCAGGCTCTGCCAGGGGGTCTCCTCGCCGTGCAGGCCGTGGTCGCGCGGATGCAGCAGCAGGCGCTCCGGCTGGCCCCGGCGCAGGCGGGCCGTGATCCCCGCGCGGCTGGTAGGCAGGTCGGTGGAGCCCTCCAGCCCCTTCACCGTGAGCACCTCGGTTTCGCCGGCCGCCGCCAGCGCCTCCCAGGCCCGCTTCTCGGTGGGCGGATGGACGAAGCCACTCACCAGCAGGTGCTCGCCGCGGTGGGGCGTCCAGAGCAGCTCCAGGCTGGCCACCGGCGGCCGCTTGCCGATCTCGTCGCGGGCCGGCACCAGCCGCTCGGCGGCGGGGAAGTGCAGGGGCTGGTGGGTGAGCGCCAGCTGGTGGCTGTCGAGCCGCCGCTGCAACTCCTCCAGCGGCAGTTGGCGCCAGTCGATGCCGATGGCGGCGAACAGCTCGGCCAGGGTGACGCCGTACTTCACCGGCATCGGCTCGCCGCCGTGCAGCACCACCGGCACGCCGGTGCTGGCCAGCATCAGCGCCACCAGGGGCAGCAGGGGGGCGGTGCGGCTGCGGCCGTCGTAGGGCACCCCGAAGCAGAGGGCCCGCCGGCCGGGCGTCCGCAGCACCGGCCCGTGCTGCCGGTAGCTGTCGAGCATGCCCGCCAGCTCCAGCGGCAGCGGCCGCCGGATCCGGTGGGCGATCAGGAAGGCCCCCATCTGGGCGTCGCTCACCCGGCCCTGGAGCATCAGGTCCATGGCGTCGCGGGCTTCGTCGCGGCTGAGGCCGGTGCTGGTGTGCTCGCCGCTGCCCACCTTGCCGATCAGTTCCCGGAAGCGGGCCCGTTCGCCGCCCAGGCTGTCCAGCCGCTGCAGCCGCCGCGCCTCACCGATCGCGCCGGGGGCGGGATCCGGCGTCAGCGCGGTTCTCGGTAGCGGTTGCAACACGAAGGGACGGCTCGGCGGCAGACAATCCTGTGGTCTCCGTCGTGGAGATCCTCGATGACGCGGGGTGGTGCTGCTGTTATAGGCGCCAACCCCTGCCACCACTGCTTCCGGCGGCGTAGCCCTCACTGGCGCCAGCTCGGGCCTGCCGCAGAGCCATCCCGGTTCTGGTGGGCATGCCGAGGTTGACCTGCCCGTTGAGGCCCCGCCGCATGACCGGTTCATCGCTTCCATCCGCCGCCGCTTCGGCCACCGCTCCACCGGCCACCGCTCCACCGGCCACCGCTCCACCGGCCGCCGCTCCACCGGCCGCCGCTCCACCGGCCGCCGCTCCACCGGCCGCTGGCCAGCCGCCCCTCAGCCCGCCCCTCAGCAAGATCGAGCAGGCCAAGGCCGAGCTCTGCGGCCTGGAGCTGGCCCCCCGGCTGGAGGAGCTGGGCCGCCAGGGATGGGAGGCCCTCGATGAGGCCACGCTCACCATCCGCCTCAAGTGGCTGGGCATCTTCTTCCGCCCCGTCACCCCGGGCCGCTTCATGGTGCGCCTGCGCCTGCCCAACGGCGTGATCCGCGCCGAGCAGCTGGAGGTGCTGGCCGAGGCGGTGGACCGTTGCGGTGAGCATGGAAGCGCCGACATCACCACCCGCCAGAACATCCAGCTGCGCGGCCTGCTGCTGGAGGACATGGCCCCCCTGATGGCGGCCCTGGAGGGGGTGGGGCTGACCAGCCGCCAGTCGGGCCACGACAACCCCCGCAACATCACCGGCAACCCCCTGGCCGGCATCGATCCCGAGGAGTTCCTCGACACCCGGCCGTTGGTGGACGCCATCCAGGCGGCCCTGCTGGGCCCTGCCGGCCCGCGCAACCTGCCCCGCAAGTTCAATGTGGCCGTGGGCGGCGCCCCCGACAGCTTCCTGCTCCACAACGACCTCGCCTACCTGCCGGCCCTGCGCGCGGGCGACCTGGGCTTCACGGTGATGGTGGGCGGCTTCTTCTCCGCCCAGCGCAACGAGCTGGCCATCCCCCTGGGGCTGTGGCTGCCGGCCGGGCAGCTGCCCGCATTCACCCTGGCGGTGCTGCGCCATTACGAGCGCGCAGGCAACCGCCAGCAGCGCAACAGGAGCCGGCTGATGTATCTGGTCGATCAGCTCGGCCTGGAGGGCTACCGCCAGGCGGTGCTCGCCAGCTGGCAGGAGCTGGCGGCCGATCTGGGACCGGAGCTGGGCGGTGACCCGGCGGCCGCCTGCCCCCACGACGGCAGTCACCTGGTGAGCCGCGCCCCCCGCGACGGCCTCGGCCTGCAGCCGCAGAAGCAGGAGGGGCTGCACTGGCTGGGGCTGCACGTGCCCATGGGGCGTCTCGACGGCGAGGCCATGACGGAGCTGGCGCGGCTGGCGCGCACCCACGGCAGTGGCGAGCTGCGGCTCACCGAGGCCCAGAACGCCCTGATCGTGAACGTGCCCGCCGAGCGCGTTGAGGCTCTGCTGGCCGAGCCGCTGCTGCAGCGCCTCCGCCCCGACCCCTCCCCCCTGCAGGCCGAGGCGGTGAGCTGCACCGGCAACGCCTACTGCGGCTTCGCCCTGATCCCCACCAAGGGCACGGCCCAGGCGGTGCTCGAGGAACTGGAGCGGCGCGTGGAGCTGCCCCACGCCGTGCGCATGCACTGGACCGGCTGCCCCAACGCCTGCGGCCAGCCCTACATGGGCCAGATCGGCCTGATGGGCGCCAAGGCCCGCAAGGACGGCCAGATGGTGGAGGCCGCCAAGATCTTCCTGGGCGGGTCCATGGAGGCCGAGCCGAAGCTCGCCGAGCTGCACGACAAGGGCGTGCCGCTCAGCGACCTGCCGGACGTGCTCGAAGAGCTGCTGGTGGAGCGCTTCGGGGCCCGCCGCCGCACTTCGGCCGGCGCCTGAGTCCGATGGGGGTTCCCCAGGCAGCGCGGGTGGTCTCCGGCCCCTGGCCCGGGCTGGGGCAGCGGCAGCGCTGCGCCGCCCTTAGGGTCGAGCGGCAGTGGCGCTGCGGCCGCGCAGATGCGCCGCTCACCCTGGAGTGAATCCCCTGGTTTCCGCCCAGCCCAGTCCCGCGGACCTGCCCGCCAGCGGCGATCCCGCCCGCTGGCCCTGGCTGCAGCGGCTGCGCCGCGACCCTGCCCTGACCGTGGAGCCCTGGCTGAGGGCCATCGAAACCGGTGCGCTGACGCCGGAGGCCGACCTGCTCACGGCGCTGGCCGCGCAGCTCGATGCGGCCGCCGAGCTGCGTCTGCTGCGCTGGTGGGCCGCCCAGCCCTCTCCCGATCCCCGGTTGCCGGCATTGCTGGGCCGCCACCGCGATCCGCGGCTGGGCGCCTGGCTTCTGGCCCGGCTGCAGGACGGGCCAGCGGCCCTGGCGGCCGGCCTGGCCCCGGTGGTGGCGGAGGGGCTGTTGCCGCTGCTGGGGGCGCAGCGGCTGCCCCAGGCCTGGCCGGTGTTGAAGCGCTGGCTGCTGGCGCCGGTTGCCGGGCCGCTGCGGCGCGCGGCCCTGGAGGGCGTCGCCGTAGGCCTGCCGGTGTGGCCCCGGGCCGATCTGCGCGGCTGCCTCCAGGGGCTGGCGGCTGATCTCGACCCCCGCCTGGCGGCCGGGGCGGTGGATCTGCTCGCCCGCCTGCCCCGCAGCCGCCGGCTGCTGCTGCCCCTGGCCCGGCGCGGGCTGGATCCCTCGGTGGCCCTGCGCCTGCAGCGCCGTCTGGCGGCGACGCCGGTGCAGCCGCTGCTGCTGGTGGTGCATGGCCGCAGTGGCGGCGTGCTGCCCGCCGAGGTCCTCGACCTGGCGCAGGAGCTGGAGCAGCGGCGCGGGGCGCCGGTGCGGTTGCAGGCGCTCACGGCCGCCTCCCCGCCGGAGGCCGGTTCCTGGCTGCGGTCGGGACCGCAGCTCACCCTGGTGCCGCTGCTGCTGCTGCCGGGTGGCCATGTGCGCCACGATCTGCCCGCCATCGCCGCCCACTGGCGCCGCCTCACGCCCCTGCTGCGCCTGCCCTTCCTCGGTGCCTGGCCCCGCTGGCAGGCGGGTCTCGCCGCCGAGGTGCAGGCCCTGGCCGCTGCCCATGCCGGGCCCGGCCTGCAGCCGCTGCTGCTGCATCACCCGCTCACCACCCCCCTGGCCGGGCGCTACCTGGCCCGGCTGGAGCAGGTGAGCGGCGGGCGCGCGCACGCCACTCCATACAGTGCCGGGGAGCTTGCCGAGTTCCAGCTGCCCCGTTCAGCCCCGGCCCTGCCCCTGGCCCTGGCGGCCAACCGCTTCACCGATCGGCTGGGCGATCGGGTGGGACCCCCCTTGCTGCAGCGGCCGGCCCTGCGCCAGCTGCTGCTCGAGGAGCTGGAGGCCCTGCCGTGACCAGCCCGGACCCGCCGGCACCCGGCAGCCCTCCGGCCGGCAGTGGCACGGTGTACCTGGTGGGCGCCGGACCCGGCGATCCCGAGCTGCTCACCGTGAAGGCCGAGCGCCTGCTGCGGCGCTGCGATGCCCTCGTCTACGACTCGCTGGTGCCCAGGGCCCTGCTCGACCTGGTGCCCCCCGGCTGCGAGCGCCACTTCGTGGGCAAGCGCCGCGGCCACCACTCGGTGCCCCAGCCCAGCACCAACGCCGTGCTGGTGGATCTGGCCGGGCGTCACCGCTGCATCGTGCGCCTCAAGGGCGGCGATCCCTTCCTGTTCGGGCGCGGCGGCGAGGAGGCCGCCCACCTGGCCGCCCAGGGCGTGCCGGTGGAGGTGGTGCCGGGCGTCACCGCCGGTATCGCCGCTCCGGCCTATGCCGGCATTCCCGTCACCCACCGCAGCGCCGGCTCCAGCGTCACCTTCGTGACAGGCCACGAGGAGATCGACAAACAGCGCCCCGGGGTGGACTGGCGCGGCCTGGCCCGCAGCAGCGACGGGCTGGTGATCTACATGGGCCTGCACAACCTGCACCGCATCGCCGAGGAGCTGCTGGCGGGCGGGCTCGCCGCCGACACCCCGGCCGCCGTGATCCAGCAGGGCACGGTTCAGGGCCAGCGGTTGCTGCTCAGCCCCCTCGCCGAGCTGGCCGAGCGGGCGGAGGCCGCGGGTTTCGCCTCCCCCTCGATCGTGGTGGTGGGGGAGGTGGTGGCCCAGCGGGTGAGCGCCTGCAGCCCCACCCCGGCGGCCGTGGAGATGCCGATCCCCTTCTGATCGGCCGGGTGCCGCTGCCCGGATCAGTCGAGCTGCAGCACGCCGCGGGTGCGCTGGCGGCGCCGCTGATCCTGGGCCTCGAAGCGCTGCATGCAGTCGCCCTGGGGGGCCAGCAGGCAGTTCACGTAGTCGGAGGCGTCCACCAGGGCGGCACGGATGGCCTTGCCCACGGGTGTGCGCTGGGTCTCGCTGCTGGAGTTGTCGTAGCGGAACGTGCCCGCCGCCCCCACCAGGGCCTGGCCGCCGCGGCTCATCGGCACCCCCAGGATCGTGAGGCCCGCGGCGGGCAGCAGGTTCACCCCCTGCTGCCGGCTCTCGGCCGTGCTCGTGGCCGTGCCCTCCACCGTGCGGAAGCCCACCACCTCACCGGTGGTGCTGTCCACCACGCGGATGTCGATGGCCACGTAGTCGGTGGTTTCCGCCTGTTCGCTGCGGCCGCCGATGCCCAGCAGGCTCATGCCGCTGCCGGAGGTCTTGGTCGCCACGTTCGACTCGTAGGAGCTCACGGTGCCCAGCACGATGTAGCGGGCCCCGGTCATCTGGCCCCGCTGGGCCGCGGCGGGACCCTGCCGCACGATGCCCAGCTCCGCCAGCTCCTGCTCGGAGAGCACCGCCTTGAGGTTGCTGCGCTCCACCACCTGCACGCCGCCGCCGGCCTGCAGCTCATTGGCCAGGGCCGCCGAGAGATCCTCCGCCACCGGGCCGCTCCACCACCAGGACTGGTTGACGGTGTTCTTGAACTCGGGCACCGACACCGTGGGGCGCCCTGCCGGCGCCTGGGCCAGGGCCGGTGCGGCGCCGATGCCCACCGCCAGGGTGAGCAGCAGGGCGGCGCTGGTGGCGGTGGTGCGGGTCATGGGGTCTGATCGCCTGGCGTGTCGGAGCCCATTCAACCAATCCCGGCCAGTCCGCGGCTGGTGAAGCGCAGGCGGGCCAGGTGAGGGGCTGAGGGGCGGGAACGCTGCCCGGTGAGGGGCGACCAAGCTGAAGAGAATCGGAACTCTGCGGGTCCGGATTCGGTTTTGGTAGTACTCGCCACGGTTGGCGGTGCTGGCGCTTCGGTTCACTTGAGCACCGCCCAACCCGCCACCCGGGCGCTCCCGCCATGGCCGCCACACCCCTCCGCCGAAACCCCCATCTGCTGGAGAGTCAACCTCCGGCGCCGCCGCACGCTGAGCGCTCAACGGCGCTGCACAGCGTGCGGCCGGCGCCGATGTTCGAGCTGATCCCCTACGAGCGCTTCCGCGACACCCCCAGCGTGCGCTTCTTCGACATCACCGTCGCCGAGTCCAACGCCCGCGACCTGGTGGTGCATGCCGGGCCGGCCGTCTCCCCTCCCGATGACGAGAGCGGCGCCTGGCAGTTCTATCTGCATCCCCACCAGGAGGACAACCTGCTGGCCCTGCACGGCGGCCGCACCTTCTTCCTGGTGAACTTCGGCTGGAACTACCCGTTCCACATCGTGCGGCTGGAAACCGGGGGCGACATCCTGCGCATCCCTCCCGGCACCTTCCACCGCTCGGTGTCCGACGCCGAGGGCTCGGTGGTGCTGAACCAGGCCGTGCGCGAGGAGAACGCCAGCCTGGTGCGCGAGTTCCGGGTGTACAGCAGCCGCCGGATCCCGCGGCTGTTCGCCACCACCTGCAACACCGCGCCCCTGCCGAAGCTGCACGGCTTCAACTGGTAGGCGACAGGGTCAGGGGCTGGGCCTGAAGGCCGTCACGTCCACCCCCTGGCCGGCCGACACCAGGCCGGTGTTGGTGTGGGTGGCGTCCAGCATGTCGGCCTCGATTGCCCACTCGAACGTGCTCTCCACCCCCGGCGGGCCGGAGAAGCTGCCGGTGATCGCAGCGGTGAGCTCCGGTTTGGACGACGTGGCCAGGGTGATGTAGCGGTCGTCGATGACACCCATGCCGCTGGGGTCGAAGCCGCGCCAGCCGGCGCCGGGGAGGTACACCTCGGCCCAGGCGTGCAGGTCGTAGCGCTCGGGTTTGGGCTCCACCAGGTGGTAGCCGCTCACGAAACGGGCCGGCAGCCCCACGCAGCGGCAGGCTTCCACCATCAGCATCGCCAGGTCGCGGCAGGAGCCCACCCGCTCCTTGAGGGTGCGGCCGGCGGGCCAGGCCGGACCGATGTGGCGCTGGGTGTACTTCACCCGGTCCTGGATGATCTCCACCAGCTGCTGCAGATACATCAGCGCCCGCTGGTCGCTGCCCATCAGCGCCTCCTGGGCCAGGTCCACGGCGGCGGGGTCGTGCTGGCCGTTGGGGAGCCAGCCATCCAGCGCACCCATCAGGTCGCTGTTGAGGTGGCCCACCGGGTAGGGCAGGTGGGGCTCGTTCTCCTCCAGGCAGGCCTGCAGCAGCGGCGCCGTCTCCGTTTCCACCACGCTGGTGGAGCGCACCAGGAACTCATCGCTGCCGCCCTGGAAGCGGGCCCGCAGGATCTCGTCGCCGCTTGCGGCCAGCAGCGGATACAGCCGTGAGGGTTCCGGGCTGATCTCCAGCCGGAAGTCCACCAGCTTCTGGAAGCCGTGGCCCCGGGGCTTGAGGCAGAAGCGGTGGGGGCCCAGCAGCACCGGGGCGCTGTAGCGGTAGGTGAACGTGTGGGTTACGCGAGCACGCATGCCGGATCAGTGCTGGCGGTGTGGACGGTGACGGCGGCCTCGCCGCCGGCGATGAAGTAGCGCTTCTCGATCAGCTCATGGAGCCGGTTGAGGTCGCTCTGCAGGGCATCGATGGATTCGTGCAGCCCGCTGGCGATCAGATCCTCGATGCGCGTGTAGCTCCAGCGGGCCAGGGTGAGGCCGCTGAGGCACTCCAGCTCGTCGGGCACGGCGGGCACCGCCTGGCCCTGCACGATGTGCAGGGTTTCGTGGATGCGCTGCAGGCAGTAGCGCACCGAGCGCGGGAAGATCGGGTTGAGCAGCAGGAAGGCGGCCACCGCCTTGGGTTCGATCGCCTGCTGGCGGGCCTGCCGGAACATCTGGTAGGCGCCGGCGCTGCGCAGCAGCGAGATCCACTGCAGCTCGTCCAGCACGCCGCCCACCTCATCCGGGGAGGGCAGCAGCAGGAAGTACTTCACGTCCAGGATGCGGGTGGTCTTGTCGGCCCGCTCCAGCAGCCGCCCCAGGCGGCTGAACTGCCAGGAGAGATCGCGGCTGAGGGTGGCGTCGGTGATGCCGTAGAAGAGCTGACAGGCGCGCCGGATCTCGCGCAGCACCTCCTGGGGCGGCTGGTTCCAGAACCGCTCGCTCTCCTGCAGGGTCCAGTAGATGTCGTTGATCTGCTCCCACATCTCCGTGGTGATCACCTCGCGGATCTGACGGGCGTTCTCGCGGGCGTGGCGGATGCAGTTGATGACACTGCTGGGATTGGCATCCGCCCGAACCAGGAACTCCACCACGTCGTTGGGGGAGCCGCCGGGGTAGAGCTCGTCGAACAGCTCCCGGTCGCCGCTGGCATCGATCAGCGGCAGCCAGGGTTCGGCGCTGCCGGGCGGGCAGTCGAGGGCCATGGCCTCGCTCACCTCCACGAAGCGGGAGATGTTCTCGGCCCGCTCCACGTAGCGGTTGATCCAGTAGAGCGAATCGGCGACGCGGCTCAGCATGACGGCTCTCCCACGATCCAGGTGTCCTTGCAGCCTCCGCCCTGGGAGGAGTTCACCACCAGTGAACCGCGCCGCAGGGCCACCCGGGTGAGCCCGCCGGGGCTCACCCACGAGCCCTTGCCCCGCAGCACGTAGGGCCGCAGGTCCACGTGACAGGGAAACAGTTCCCCCTCACTGAGCGATGGCACGGTGGAGAGTTCCAGGGTGGGCTGGGCGATGTAGTTGCGGGGGTTGGCGCGGATCTTGTCGGCGAACTCGGCGATCTCCTCCGGCGGGGCATGGGGACCGATCAGCATGCCGTAGCCGCCGGCCTCGGCCACCGCCTTCACCACCAGCTCGTTGAGATGGGCGAGCACGTAGGCCTGGTCGTCGGGCCGCGAGCAAAGGTAGGTGGGCACGTTCTCGATGATCGCCTCCTGGCCCAGGTAGTAGCGGATCATCTCCGGCACGTAGGCGTAGATCAGCTTGTCGTCGGCCACGCCGGTGCCGGGGGCGTTGGCGATCGCCACCCGGCCGGCCCGGTAGGCCTCCATCAGACCCCGCACCCCCAGCACCGAATCACTGCGGAACACGGCGGGGTCGAGGAAGTCGTCGTCGATGCGGCGGTAGATCACATCCACCAGTTCCAGGCCGCCGGTGCTGCGCAGCCACACGCGATCGTCCTGGCACACCAGGTCGCGGCCCTCCACCAGCTGGATGCCCATCTGCTGGGCCAGGTAGCTGTGCTCGAAGTAGGCGCTGTTGTACACGCCGGGGGTGAGCAGCACCACCTTGGGGGTTTCCGTCCAGGGGGCCAGCTCCCGCAGGGTCTGCAGCAGGTGGGAGGGGTAGTCGTCGATCGGCTGCACGGTGCGGCCGGCGAACAGGCTGGGGAACATGCGCTTCATCACGCGCCGGTTCTCCAGGAAGTAGGCCACCCCGGAGGGGCAGCGCAGGTTGTCCTCCAGCACCCGCCAGGTGCCCTGGCCGTCGCGCACCAGATCGAGGCCGGAGATGTGGCACCACTTGCCCAGGGGCGGCTTGAAGCCCATCAGCTGGGGCCGCCAGCCCTGGGAGCTCACCACGTCCTCGCGCGGCACCACGCCGTCGTTGAGGATGCGCTGCTCGCCGTAGACGTCGGCCAGGAACAGGTCGATCGCCTCCAGGCGCTGGATCAGGCCGCGCTCCAGGCGCTGCCAGTCGCTGCTGCTGATCAGGCGCGGCAGTGGATCGAAGGGCAGGATGCGCTCCAGGCCGCGCTCGCCGGAGTCGTTGAGGCGGAAGGTGGCCCCGAGACGCTTGAGCAGGTTGCCGGCTGCGGCGTGGTTGCGGTTCAGTTCCTCCAGTCCGAGCTGACCCAGGGAGGTGAGCAGGGGCCGCAGGGCGCCGCGGGGCTCGTCGAAGGCGCTGAAGTACTCGTCGTAGCCGCGGCTGGGGCGGTAGTCGGTGAACATGGCGGGCCAGGGCGGCACTGCCGGATCATCCGAGAGCGGGTGGGGCTTTCCCGGTGTGGGTTGTTACGAAACCCCCACCGCTGTTACAGCAGGACGTAGCGCTGCGCCATCGGCAGCTCCGTGGCCGGCTCGCAGGTGAGCAGCTCGCCGTCGGCGAACACCTCGTAGGTCTGGGGGTCCACGTCCACCTTCGGCAGGGCGGTGTTGTTCTTCATCGCCCCCTTGCCGATGCCGCCGCGGGTGTTCACCACCGGCACGCAGGGGCGCTGCAGGCCCAGCTGGCGGGGGATGTCGGCGTCGAGGGCGGCCTGGCTCAGGAAGGTGAGGCAGCTGGGGGCCAGGGCCGAACCGAAGGCGGCGAACATCGGCCGGCCGTGCACCGGTCCGGGGGTGGGGATTGAGGCGTTGGCGTCGCCCATCTGCGCCCACACGATCGAGCCCCCCTTGATCACCAGCTCCGGCTTCACCCCGAAGAAGCCCGGCTTCCACAGCACCAGGTCGGCCAGCTTGCCCACCTCCACCGAGCCGATCTGGGAATCGAGGCCGTGGGCGATCGCGGGGTTGATCGTGGTCTTGGCGATGTAGCGCTTGAGGCGGGTGTTGTCGTTGCGGGCGCTGTCTTCAGGGAGCGGGCCGCGCTGCACCTTCATCTTGTGGGCGGTCTGGAAGGTGCGGGTGATCACCTCGCCCACCCGGCCCATGGCCTGGGAGTCGCTGGCGATGATCGAGAAGGCGCCCAGGTCGTGGAGGATGTCCTCGGCGGCGATCGTCTCGCGGCGGATGCGCGATTCGGCGAAGGCCACGTCTTCCGGGATCCTGGGATCCAGGTGGTGACACACCATCAGCATGTCGAGGTGCTCCTCGAGCGTGTTCACCGTGTAGGGTCGGGTCGGGTTGGTGCTGCTGGGCAGCACGTTGGCTTCGCCGCAGATCCTGATGATGTCGGGGGCATGGCCGCCGCCGGCCCCCTCGGTGTGGAAGGTGTGGATCGTGCGGCCGCCGATGGCGCGGATCGTGTCCTCGACGAAGCCCGCCTCGTTGAGGGTGTCGGAGTGGATGCACACCTGCACGTCGAGCTGGTCGGCCACGGTGAGGCAGCAGTCGATGGCGGCGGGGGTGGTGCCCCAGTCTTCGTGGAGCTTGAGGCCGCAGGCGCCGGCGCGCACCTGCTCCTCGATCGCCTCGGGGGTGGAGGCGTTGCCCTTGCCGTAGAAGCCCAGGTTCACCGGCAGCCCCTCAGCCGCCTGCAGCATGCGGGCGATGTGGAAGGCGCCGGGGGTGCAGGTGGTGGCGTTGGTGCCGGTGGCCGGGCCGGTGCCGCCCCCCAGCAGGGTGGTGACGCCGCTGGCCAGGGCCGTCTCGATCTGCTGGGGGCAGATGAAGTGCACGTGGGTGTCGATCGAGCCGGCGGTGAGGATGTGGCCCTCGCCGGCGATCGCCTCGGTGCCCGGGCCCACCACGATCGTCACCCCCGCCTGGGTGTCGGGGTTGCCGGCCTTGCCGATGGCGCAGATGCGGCCGTCGCGCAGGCCCACATCCGCCTTGACGATTCCCCACCAGTCGAGGATCAGGGCGTTGGTGATCACCGTGTCCACCGCCCCGGCAGCTCGGGTGGTCTGGGCCTGGCCCATGCCGTCGCGGATCACCTTGCCGCCGCCGAACTTCACCTCGTCGCCGTAGACGGTGAAGTCCTTCTCCACCTCCAGGATCAATTCGGTGTCGGCCAGCCGCAGCCGGTCGCCCGTGGTGGGGCCGTAGGTCTCGGCGTAGGCGCGGCGGGAGATGCGGTAGGGCATGGGGGGGTCAGTCGAGGGGGCCGTTCACCAGGCCGTTGAAGCCCACCACGCGGCGATCGCCGGCGAAGGGCACCAGGTTCACGCTGCGGCTGTCGCCGGGTTCGAAGCGGATCGCCGTGCCGGCGGGGATGTCGAGCCGCAGTCCGCGGGCGGCCTCGCGGTCGAACTCCAGGGCGCTGTTGGCTTCGTGGAAGTGGAAATGGGAGCCCACCTGCACGGGCCGGTCACCGGTGTTGGCCACCTGCACCGTGGTCACCGGCCGGCCGGCGTTGAGCTCGATCTCGCCCGCTTCGGGGATCAGTTCGCCGGGGATGAGAGGGGGCATAGCGGCGGATGGGGATGACAAAGGTGCGGGCTCAGCGGATCGGGTCGTGCAGCGTCACCAGCTTGGTGCCGTCGGGGAACACCGCCTCGATCTGCACCTCGTGCACCAGCTCCGGCACCCCCTCCATCACCTGCTCGCGGCTCAGCCAGCCGCTGCCCTCCTCCATCAGCTGCGCCACGGTCTTGCCGTCACGGGCGCCCTCGAGCACCTGGAAGCTGAGCCAGGCCACCGCTTCCGGGTGGTTGAGCCGCAGGCCCCGCAGCAGCCGCCGCTCCGCCAGCAGGGCGGCGGTGACGATCAGCAGCTTGTCCTTTTCCTGGGGGGTGAGGTGCATCGGCGTCAGGCTGGCACGGAACCGCTCCACCCGCAGCCTGGCAGTGACGGCGGCGGCTGGCCCGTTCAGGGCGAACCCTGCGGCAGCCAGGGAGTCTCCTGGAAGGGCCACACCCGCGGCAGCTGCGGCCTGGCCAGTCCCCGCGCCGCCCGGCTGAGCGCCCACAGGCGTGTGAACCAGTAGCGGGCGGCCTGGCTGGAGCCGCCGCGGTAGCGGGCGATCAGGCCCTGCTCCAGGCAGCCCACCGCCATCTCGCCCTCCAGCCCCGCCCGGGCGGCCCGGGCCTCGGCGGCCAGCTCCGCCAGCCGCTGCGCCGGCAGCCCGTCGGGGGCCGCCCACACCAGCGTGCCCAGCACCGGCTGGCCGTCCATGCCGTGCGCACTGGCAAGCGCCTCGCCCTCCAGGCTGAGGCGGTCCACCAGCTCCCAGCGCTCTCCGCCGGGACCCAGGCGCACCACCTCCAGGGCGGAGCGCCAGCAGCCCGCCCCCAGCCCCTCGCCGGCGGCACTGCGGCCCAACCGCACCAGCTCGGCCCCCAGCCAGCTGGCCCCCGGCGCCAGCTCCACCCGGCAGTGCTGCCCATAGAGGCCGTCGGCGTAGAGCACCAGCTCCTGGGGCAGCCATTCCAGATCGGCCCCCGCCTCCAGGCGCATGCACAGGGTCTGGGTGGCCCAGCGCCGGCCGGCGCCCCGCCGGCGGAAGCGGCCCACCGAGCCGTACACCTTCTGGGCGGCCACGGTGGTGAGCAGGCCGCGGCTGCCCGGGGCCCCCTCCACCTCCACCGTCAGGCCGTCGCCCCCCACCAGCCCGCCGGCCGTGTGCAGCAGCGGCAGCTGCAGCCGCCCCTCGCCGGCGGCATAGGCCCGCTGCCACTTCAGCGGTGCCGTGGCGCCGGCCCGGTAGCGCCCCGGTTCGCTCTCCAGCCGCAGCCAGGCCCGCGCCTGCCAGCCCGCGGACGTCTCAGGCGGCGGCAACGGCGGGCCGGGCGTCGGCGGGCCATCGGGGTTGGCGGGCAATGCGGCGAGGCACATCAACCCCGACCCTGGCAGAGCCGCGGCCTCCCATGCTGTGATCGTGGGGCAAGCCAGGGGTGCGCCGGGGCGTCGCCATGGATCCACCGGTGTTCCGCAGCCGTCATCCCGGCCCGCCACCCGAGCCGGCGCCCGCCTGGCGGCTGCCGCTCACGGCCGACGAGCGCAGCCGCTGCCGCGGGCTGCGCCGCACGGCCTGCGGTGTGCCGGTGCTGCTGCAGCTGCCGCGGGGGGAAGCCCTGCGGCCGGGTGAATGGCTGTGCTGCGACGGCCCCGAGCAGCGCTGGCTGCAGGTGACGGCTGCGCCCGAGCCGCTGCTGCGGGTGCGGGCCGGCGATGCCCTGGCCCTGCTGCAGGCCGCCTATCACCTGGGCAACCGTCACGTGGCGCTGGAGATCCGCCCCGCAGAGCTGCGGCTGCCGGACGATCCGGTGCTGGCCCACCTGCTCGAGCACCGCGGCCTGGAGGTGCTCCGGATCACGGCCCCGTTCGAGCCGGAGAGCGGTGCCTACGACCACAGCCACAGCCACGACCCCAGCCCCGGCGCGGGGCCGGGCTGAGGGTGGCGATGGGTCTGGAGCTGCTGCGCCTGTTTCAGCTGGTGAGCCCGGCCCTGCCGGTGGGGGCCTTCTCCTATTCCGAGGGCCTGGAGGTGCTGGTGCAGAGCGGCCGGCTGGCCGATGCCGCCGCGGTGCGGGCCTGGCTGGAGGCGGAGCTGGAGCGCGGCCTGGTGGCGATCGAAGCGGCCCAACTGCCGGAGCTGATGCGGCGTCTCGCCGCCGGCGAGCTGGATGCCGCGGCGGAGCGGGACGGCTGGCTGCTGGCCCAGCGGGAGGCGGCCGAGCTGCGCGCCCAGCAGCGCCAGATGGGGCGCTCGCTGCTGCAGCTGCTCACCGATCTGGGCTGGCCCCTGCCGCGGCCCCTGGCCCTGGGCTGGACCGGGGCCTGGGCCTGGGCGGGGGTGTGCCTGGAGCTGCCGCCGCAGGCGGTGCTGGAGGCCTACCTGCACGGCTGGACCGCCAACCAGCTCAGCGCCGCGGTGCGGCTGGTGCCGCTCGGCCCCACGCAGGCCCAGCGCCTGCAGCTGGCGCTCGCACCCCTGATCGCCGCGCGCGCCGCGGCGCTGTACGGGGCCTGCCAGGCGGGAGCGGATCCCATCGCCGACGGGCTCTGGAGCAGCGGCGTGGGCGCCGGCCTGGCCCAGCTCCGCCATGCTGAGCTCTACTCCCGGTTGTTCAGGAGCTGAGCGGCGCGATGAGCAAGCTGCGCGTGGGTGTGGCCGGCCCGGTGGGCTCGGGCAAGACCGCCCTGGTGGAGGCCCTGTGCCGGCGGCTGCGCCAGCGCCTGCAGCTGGCGGTGGTGACCAACGACATCTACACCCAGGAGGACGCCCAGTTCCTCACCCGCGCCGGTGCCCTGGAGCCCGAGCGCATCCGCGGCGTGGAGACCGGCGGCTGCCCCCACACCGCCATCCGTGAGGACTGCTCGATCAACCGGGCGGCGGTGGCGGAGCTGGAGGCGGCCTTCCCGGATCTGGATCTGGTGCTGGTGGAGAGCGGCGGCGACAACCTGGCCGCCAGCTTCAGCCCCGAGCTGGTGGACCTGTGCATCTACGTGATCGATGTGGCCGCCGGCGACAAGATCCCGCGCAAGGGAGGCCCGGGCATCACCCGCTCCGATCTGCTGGTGATCAACAAGATCGACCTGGCGCCGCTGGTGGGGGCGAGCCTCGACGTGATGGAGGCCGACACCGAACGCATGCGGCCCGGCCGCCCCTGGTGCTTCACCAACATCCGCAGTGGCGAAGGGGTGGAGGCCGTGGAGAACTTTCTGCTGCAACAGCTACCGAACTGAGGCCCGATCGGTTCGCCGTGAGCGCTGGGTTGTGGTTGGTTTAACAAAGGGTGGCTGTTGCTACAAGTGCGGTCCCGCGGCCTGCATAGCGTCGCCTCTACCGCTCTGAAGGAGCGGACCTTTCGTCGGGAATCCCCACAGCTTTGATGAAACCCTCCTTTCTGCGCGGCGCCCTGTCGCAGCGTTCCCCCCTGCGCCTGGTGGCGGGCACCACGGCATTGACCCTGTCGTTTTCCCTGGTGGCCTGCGGCGGCGGTGAGCAGGCCGCCGGAGACTTCGACGGTGAAGTGAAGGTCGGGATCCTGCATTCCCGCTCCGGCACCATGGCCATCTCCGAGAACACGGTGGCCGAAGCCGAGCTGATGGCCATCGAAGAGATCAACAATGCCGGCGGCATCACGATCGATGGCAAGAAGCTGAAGATCGTGCCCGTCGAGGAGGACGGCGCCTCCGACTGGCCCACCTTCGCCGAGAAGGCCAAGAAGCTGATCGATCAGGATCAGGTGGCCGTGGTGTTCGGTGGCTGGACCTCGGCCAGCCGCAAGGCCATGCTGCCGGTGTTCGAAGCCAAGGATCATTTCCTCTTCTACCCCATCCAGTATGAGGGTCAGGAATGCTCCAGGAACATCTTCTACAGCGGCGCCACCCCCAACCAGCAGGCCGAGCCTGCCGTGTCCTGGCTGCTGGAGAACAAGGGCAAGGATTTCTTCCTGGTGGGCTCGGATTACGTGTATCCGCGCACGGCCAACACCATCATCAAGGAGCAGCTCAAGGTTGAGGGCGGCAATCTGGTGGGTGAGGACTACCTGCCCCTCGGCAACACCGAGGTTGCCCCGATCATCGCCAAGATCAAGCAGGCGCTGCCCAATGGTGGCGTGATCGTCAACACCCTCAACGGCGACAGCAACGTCGCCTTCTTCAAGCAGCTGAATGCGGCCGGCATCACCCCGGCCAACGGCTACGCGATCATGAGCTTCTCGATCGCCGAGGAGGAGGTGGCGGCGATCGGCCCCGAGTTCCTCGAAGGCACCTTCGCCGCCTGGAACTTCTTCCAGAGCCTCGATACACCGGCCTCCAAGAAGTTCACGGAATCCTTCAAGGCCAAGTATGGCGACAACCGGGTGACCAATGACCCGGCTGAATCGGCCTACAACATGGTGTACCTCTGGGCCAAGGGCGCCGAGAAGGCCAACAGCGTGGACGACAACAAGGTACGTGAAGCGCTGATCGGCGTGACCTTCGACGCTCCCCAGGGTCCGATCGAAGTGATGCCCAACCATCACACCACCGAGCTGGTGATGATCGGTGAGGTGCAGAAGGACGGCATGTTCAAGATCATCGAGAACAAAGGGGTCGTCAAGCCGCTGGCCTGGAACCAGTTCGTGCCCGAAACCAAGGGCTACACCTGCGACTGGACCCAGGACCGTCCCGACGCCGGCAAGTTCAAGCTGTGATCGGCGAGGCTCCGATCGGCTGATCTGACGGCACGACCCGTTCCATCCCGGGGGGAGTCATCTCCCCCCGTTTCTGTTCATTCCCATCGCCTTGTCCCCGCGGGGACACCATGACTGCACTTCTCGACACGCTCTTCAACGGTCTGGCGATCGGTTCGGTGCTGATGCTCGCCGCCCTCGGCCTGGCCGTGGTGTTCGGGCTGATGGGCGTCATCAACATGGCCCATGGCGAATTGATGATGCTCGGCGCCTACACCACCTTTGTGGTGCAGAACCTGTTCAAGACCGGTCCACTGCAGGGACTGTTCCCTGCCTACATCCTGCTGGCCATTCCGGCGGCCTTTCTCGTCAGCGGTCTGGCCGGCCTGCTGCTCGAGAAGACGGTGATCCGCCGTCTCTACGGACGACCTCTGGAAACCCTGCTGGCCACCTGGGGGGTGAGCCTGATCCTGCAGCAGTTCGTGCGCTCCGTGTCCACGGCCTTCGCCCTCGGTCTGATCGCCGCCGTGGTGCTGGCCCTGCTGGCGCCCCGGTTCATGCCCCAGGCCTGGTGGCAGCAACGCTGGACACCGCTGCTGTCCGTGGGCCTCTGGATTGCGGCCGCCGCCGCGGGCATCGCCCTGGCCTCGGGCCTGGGCAACGTGCGCGCGCTCGATCAGCCCTGGTTCAGCGCCCGCAACATCGACGTCAGCGCACCCCAGTGGCTGCGCGGCTCGGTCGACGTGGTGGGCGTGACCATGCCCACCGGTCGTCTGTTCATCATCGCCCTCACGGCCCTGGCCCTGCTGGCGGTGCACTGGTTCCTGCAGAAGAGCGTCTGGGGCATCCGCATCCGCGCCGTGACCCAGAACCGGCCGATGAGCAACTGCCTGGGCATCCCCACCGAGACGGTGGATGCCCTCACCTTCCTGGTGGGATCCGGGCTGGCCGGCGTGGCCGGGGTGGCCGTGACGCTGCTGGGCTCGGTGGGGCCGAACCTGGGGGGCAACTACATCGTGGACTGCTTCATGGTGGTGGTGCTGGGCGGCGTGGGCAAGCTGCTCGGCACCGTGGTGGCGGCCCTGGGGATCGGCATCCTCAGCTATGTGATCGGCTCCGGTTCGCTGCTGCTGGTGTGGCCCGCCATGCCCAGCGGGCTGAATGAACTGGTGACCTTCTTCGCCACCACCTCGATGGCCAAGGTGCTGGTGTTCGCGCTGATCGTGGTGTTTCTGCAGTTCAGGCCCGCCGGCCTGTTTCCGCAGAAGGGCCGCATGGTGGAGGCCTGAGCGATGGCGGACCTGCTCTCCAGCCGCGCCCTGCGTCGCGGTCTTCCCTGGGTGCTGATCGTGCTGCTGGCGCTGCTGCTGCCGGCCGTGCTGCCACCCTTCCGGCTGAATCTGCTCGGTCGTTTTCTCTCCCTGGGCATCGTCGCCCTCGGGGTGGATCTGATCTGGGGCTTCACCGGCATGCTCAGCCTCGGACAGGGCATCTTCTTCGCCCTGGGCGGCTATGCCCTGGGCATGTACCTCTCCCTCAATTCGCTGGAGCCGGGCCAGCTGCCCGAGTTCTTCTCCCTCTACGGGGTGCAGAGCCTGCCCGCCTTCTGGCAGCCCTTCGCGTCGCCGCTGTTCACCCTCCTCGCCCTGTGGGTGATCCCGGCGCTGGTGGCCGGCGTGCTCGGCTATCTGGTGTTCCGCAACCGCATCAAGGGGGTCTACTTCTCGATCCTCACCCAGGCGGCCCTGCTGGTGTTCTTCAACTTCTTCAATGGCCAGCAGAAGCTGATCAACGGCACCAACGGCCTCAAGACCGACACCGCCCGGATCTTCGGCGCGCTGGTGGGCAGTGACGCCATGCAGCGCAATCTGTTCTGGCTCACCGTGGTGCTGGCGGTGGGCGCCTTTCTGCTCTGCCGCTGGCTCACCAGCGGCCGCTTCGGCGATGCCCTGATCGCCATCCGCGACGACGAGCCGCGCATGCGCTTCACGGGTTACAACCCCACCGCCTATAAGACCCTTGTGTTCGCCGTCGCCGGTGCCCTGGCGGGCATCAGCGGGGCGCTCTACACGGTGCAGTCGGGCATCGTCTCGCCGCAGTTCATGGCGGTGCCGTTCTCGATCGAGATGGTGATCTGGGTGGCGGTGGGGGGTCGCGGCACCCTGATCGGCGCCCTGCTGGGTGCGGTGCTGATCAACTACGCCAAGAGCCTGGTGAGCGAGGCGCTGCCGGAAACCTGGCTGTTCATCCAGGGGGGCCTCTTCCTGCTGGTGGTCACCGCCCTGCCCGATGGGCTGGTGGGCTGGTGGCGCAGCGGCGGCCCGGGCCACATCCAGGCGATGGTGGGCTGGCCGCCGCTGGCGGCCACCTATCCGGAGCTCGATCTCGACCCGGCCGTGCAGGCCGAGAAAGCCGAACTGGAAGGAGGTGCGCGATGAGCCCGCAGGCAACCGTCCCGGCGGCCGGTTCCCCGGAGCCGCCCCTGCTGGAGCTGCGCGGGGTGAGCGTGAGCTTCGATGGCTTCTGGGCCCTCAACGACCTCAACCTGCGCCTGGCACCCGGTGAGCTGCGGGCCGTGATCGGCCCCAACGGCGCCGGCAAGACCACCTTCCTCGATGTGATCACCGGCAAGCTGCGGCCCACCAAGGGGGAGGTGCTGTTCCGGGGCAGCTCCCTGGTGGGCACGGCCGAGCACCGCATCGCCCGGCTGGGCATCGGCCGCAAGTTCCAGACCCCGCGCGTGTATCAGAACCTCACCCCGCGCCGCAATCTGGAGCTGGCGGTGAGCCGGCGTTCCTCCCCCTTCGACCTCCTGTTCGGCCGCCTCGATGCCACCGCCCGCGACCGGGTGCAGCACCTGCTCGGCGTGGTCGGTCTCGAACCCCATGCCAACCACCGCGCCGGTGGCTTGTCCCACGGTCAGAAGCAGTGGCTGGAGATCGCCATGCTGGTGGCCCAGGATCCCCAGCTGCTGCTGGTGGACGAGCCGGTGGCGGGCCTCACCGACGAGGAGACCGAGCGCACCGCCGACCTGCTCAAGCAGCTGGCCGGCGAGCACACGGTGCTGGTGATCGAGCACGACATGGAGTTCATCCGCGATCTGCAGGCGCCGGTCACGGTGCTGCACGAGGGCCACGTGCTCTGCGAAGGCTCCATGGATCAGGTGCAGGTGGATCCGCGGGTGATCGAGGTGTATCTCGGCAGCGAGACAGAGGGGGAATTCCGATGAGCGCTCCGATCAGCGTTTCGACCAACGACCACAGGAGAGATCCCATGGGGGCGCCGATGGCGGCCACGCTCCAGATCCAGGGGCTGAATGTCTATTACGGCGAGAGTCACATCCTGCGCGACGTCGATCTGAGCGTGCAGCCGGGCCAGATGGTGTGCCTGATCGGCCGCAACGGCGTGGGCAAGACCACGCTGCTCAAGACCGTGATCGGCCTGCTGCGCCAGCGCAGCGGCGTGGTGGAACTGCTGGACCGGGACGTGTCGGCCCTGCCGCCCCATGCCCGCGCCCGCGGCGGCATCGGCTACGTGCCCCAGGGCCGGGAGATCATCCCCCAGCTCACGGTGCGCGAGAATCTGCTGCTGGGGATGGAGGCTCTCCCCGGCGGACTGGGGAAGAACCGCCGGATCGATCCCCTGGTGTTCGAGCTGTTTCCGGTGCTGGAGAAGTTCCTCGGCCGCCGCGGCGGCGACCTCTCCGGCGGCCAGCAGCAGCAGCTGGCCATCGCCCGCGCCCTGCTGGGCAAACCCAAGCTGCTGTTGCTCGACGAACCCACCGAAGGCATCCAGCCCTCGGTGGTGCTCGACATCGAGCGGGCCGTGCGCCGCATCATCGAGACCACCGGCATCTCCGTGCTGCTGGTGGAGCAGCACCTGCACTTCGTGCGCCAGGCCGACTGGTACTACGCGATGCAGAAGGGCGGGGTGGTGTCCAGCGGCCCCACCAGCGAGCTCAGCAAGGACGTGGTGGACCGCTTCCTGAGCGTGTGAGCGGCGCCGGCCCGGGGCCGGGCGTCAGCCCTCCAGCAGCCAACGCCAGAGGTGCTCCGCCGCCTCTGCCAGGCTGAGTCCCAGCCCGGCCGGGCTCCCATCCTCCTTGGACTCCCCAGCTGGAAGCCAGTCCTCCACCCAGGTCAGGGGATTCCCCGCCAGGTGGCTGATCGGCCGGCAGCCCAGGCTGTTGAGCAGCAGCCCCCCGCCGCTGGCCGCCAGATCCGCCTCCCCGATCTCGGCCTCGCGGACCAGCCCCAGCGCCAGGGCCCGGGCCCGCATCACCCCCGGCAGGCAGCCACTGCTCAGGGGCGGCGTGCACCAGCCGCCGCCGGTATGCACCAGCAGGTTGGCGCTGGTGGCGCAGCACAGCCCGCCGGCGGAACTGCGCAGCAGGGCGTCGTCGGCGCCGGCGGCGGCTGCCTGGCGGCGGGCCTGGACGGCGCTGCCGTAGCTGAAGGTCTTGGCGCGGCTGAGCAGGCTGGTGGCGCTGCGGGTTTCCGTGGGGCTCACGATCACCCGCACCGGCGCGAAGCAGGGACTGGTGGCGCTGAGCTGCAGCCAGAAGCGGTGCCGGCAGCCGGCGCGGATGGCGATCCCCCGGGCTCCGGCGGCGGCCGGGGTGCCGCGGCTCCAGTTCAGGCGCAGGGCGCCGGTGCTGATGGCGCTGCGGCGGATCGCCTCCGCGATCAGGGCTTCCACCTGAGCCAGCGGCGGTGGCGGCTCCATCCCCAGCAGGGCGGCACCCTCCGTCCAGCGCCGCAGGTGCTCGGCCAGCAGCCTGGGGCGGCCATCGAGCACCAGCACGGTCTCGAAGATGCCGTCGGCCAGCAGCAGGCCCCGGTCGGCCAGGGGCAGGCCCAGCTCGCCGGGCCGGCCCCAGCGGCCCGTGGGGGCGGGCGCGTCGATCCAGGCGATGTCCGGGTCTGCCATGGAGGCTGTGGTGAGCCCCCAGCCTGCCGGTTCAGACGCTCAGGAAGGACTCGGCGTCAAGTCCGTCCCCCGGCTGCACGCCCTCGAGCAGGGCCAGCAGCCGGCCCCGCTGCCGCACCTCGGTGCCTGTCGCCGTTCCCACCAGCGAGAGCGAGGCGAAGGAGAGACCGCCGTCGAGCAGCAGCAGATCCTTGCCGACGGTGAAATCGGTGATCGTGTCGCCACCACCCTTGCCGCTGAGCAGGAACCGGTCGCGCCCACCACCACCGGTGAGCCGGTCGCGGCCGATGCCGCCGTCGATCAGGTCGTCACCCTCGCGGCCGTCGATCGTGTCGTTGCCGGCACCTCCGCGGATCACGTCGTCGCCTGCGGTGCCGACGAGTGCATCGCGGTTGCCGCCGCGACCGAGGCTGCCGCTGATCTGGTCCCCAGCCAGCACCGAGTCGCTGCGCAGCCCCAGGTTCTGGATGCGGCCATCGAGGCCGGCCGCGGTGTCGGCCTGGGTGTAGGCCTGATCAGGGGTGCCATGCACGCTCTGCAGGAAGGTCTTGAGGGCCTGCTGCTCACCGAGGGCGTTGGCGGGCACCACACCGGCTTCGGTGAAGTTGCTGGATTCATCGATGGCGGCGCTGAGGCTGCCGTCATCGAGCAGGAAGCGGAAGTTGTCGCCGTTGGCCTTGATCGGATAGCCGTCGCCACCGTTCGCCAGGAAGTTGAGGATCACGGCGCTGAAGCTCTCCGGCGCCTGGTCGCTCACCTGGCCGTTCTCGATCAGCCGGGCGATCGGGCTGCCGTCGCCGTCGATGGCCACCACACTGCGCACCCGATCCCCGGCGGCGCGGCTGGGGTCGTAGGAGAAGCGGATCCCGCCGATCTGGGGAAAGCGCCCCTGGCCACCGAGCACCCCCACACCGTGCTCGAGGATGGCCTTGAGGCCTGCGGCCGTGGTGTCGAACACCATCAGGCGGTTGTTGAAGCGCAGCGAGTTCTCGATGTCCAGGGTGGACACCGCCCCCTGAGGTTTGGACGCGTCAGGGTTGGCGAGGGTGGGCTCCTTCTCGCCGGTGATCACGTCGATGGAGCCGATCTGGCTGCGGATGCCGCCGCCGTTCTTGAGCGAGGCCAGCACCATGCCGCCGCCCAGGGCTGAGCTGGCGGCGCTGAGGTTGGCGTCGGCCGTGAGGTTGCCGAGATTGGTCTCCTGGTTGCGCACCTGATTGCGCTCACCTTCGAGATACACCTCAGTGAAGCCCCACAGCTCTCCGTCCTTGGCGTTGATCACTCCCTGGACTGCGTCGGTGATTTCCTTCACCGCGGCGCCCTTCGTGCCGGCGGCAAAGGCGGTGCTGGCCAGTTCAGATTCCGAGACGCCCCAGGCTGCAGCAACATTCGCCGCGGTGGCGGCGATGGCGCCATTGATGGTGGGATCGAGGCTGCTGGGGATGATGTTGCCGTCGGCATCGAAATCCACCACCAGCCGGCCCAGGTAGGTGAATTCGTTGTCGGTGTTCACCAGCAGGGTGGTGCCGCCGTCGGCTCCGGTGAGCACCTGCGGGTAGGTGCCGGCGAAGTCGGCGGCATGGCCGGGAAAGGCCACGGGCACATCGTTGGCATCACCCAGGCGGGTGTTGGAGCCTGCCGCCAGGATGATGTCGACACCCTTCAGCAGGCCCGCCAGCTCGGTTTCCAGCTCGATCTGCTGCAGGTGGGCCATCAGCACGATCTTGTTGACGCCCTGGCTGATCAGGTCGTCGATCACCGGCTGCAGCTGGGCGGCCAGCAGGGCCATGTCGTTGGTCTTGCTGCCGTCGCCGGCGAAGCCCTTCACCTCCACCCCGCCGGTGGAAGAGATGGCTTCGACAATCTGGGTGGTGGCGCCCACCAGGCCGATCGGCTCACCGCCTTCGGTGATGACTGCGGACGGTACGAGACGGGATTTGAGGCTGGACGCCTCCTCGAGTCCCCCCACGCCGACGGTCTGGGTGAAGCGACCGGCCAGGGCAGGGTCGGCGGAGAAATCGAGGTTGGCGCTCAGATAGGGGAAGGCGGCATCGGTGAGGGCATCGGCGAAGGCGTTGGTGCCCAGGTCGAACTCGTGGTTGCCAACGGTGGAGGCCTCAACGCCGATGCGGTTGTGGATCTCGATGTCGCTCGCCCCGGGGTTGTCGCCTTTCTTGACGAGGTCAACAACGCTCGGATCAGTGCCGGCCGCCAGGAACGGCCCGGGTAGAAAATTGTCGCCCCCGGCCAGGATCAGGGTGTTGGTGTACTGATCGTCGTAGGCATCCACCAGCGCCGCCAGGTTGGGTGCGGTGGTGGAGGCGAGCAGACCCGCCTCCGCGTCAGCGAAGTGGAGCAGCTGGAGAGTGAAGCTGGCGGCCATGGCGACGGGTGGAGCCGTTCGGCCCCAGCCTGCGGGCAGCGGCCCGAACAGGCGGTAGTCCCCTTTCACCGAGCCGGTGTTGGCCGCTACGCCAGCGCCGCCAGCAGGGGCTGGAGCTTCCAGTCCAGCTCCTCGGCCTCGGCCTGGGGATCGGAATCGGCCACGATGCCGCAGCCGGCGTGGGCGCGCAGGCGCCGGCCCGCCACGAACAGCGAGCGGATCAGGATGCTGCTGTCGAAGCCGCCGGCGCCATCCAGCCGGAACAGGGAGCCGCAGTAGGGGCCGCGGGGCACCGGCTCCAGTTCGCCCAGCCGCTGGCAGGCGCGGATCTTGGGGGCGCCGGTGATCGAGCCCCCGGGCCAGCAGGCCCGCAGCAGGTCGGCCGCTCCGAGGCCTTCCCGCAGCCGGCCCCGCACCACCGAGGTGAGGTGATGCACCTGCCGGTAGCTCTCCAGCCCCACCAGCTGGGGCACCTCCACCGAACCGGGCCGGCACACCCGGCCCAGGTCGTTGCGCAGCAGGTCGACGATCATCACGTTCTCGGCCCGGTCCTTCACGCTGGTGACCAGCGCGGCGGCCGCATCGGCATCGGCCGTGGCATCGGCGTGGCGGGGGCGGGTGCCTTTGATCGGTCGGGTTTCCACCTCGCCCCGGGCGTTGAGCTGCAGGAAGCGCTCCGGTGAGGCCGAGAGCACCGCCTCCCCCGGGGCCGCCGCGCCGCCGATGGCCAGGCCGGCGAACGGGGCCGGGCAGTGGCGCCGCAGGCGCCCGTAGAGCGCCAGCAGCGCCGCGGCACTGGGCGGCTCGGCCAGCTCCTGCTCGCAGCAGGCGGTGAGGTTGGCCTGGAACAGATCACCGCTGGCGATGCGCTCGCGCAGGGCGGCCACGCCGGCGGCGAAAGCGGCGCGGGGGGTGTGCCAGTGCCAGTGCTCCAGGGGCAGCCGGGGCGGGGCGGTGGCCCCCGGGCTGGCATCACGGGCGGCGCGCTCCAGCCGGCGGGCCAGGGCCTCCAGCCGGCTGGGATCGTGCCCCTCCAGCCACTGCTGCCGCTGCCGGTGGTCGATCACCAGCAGGGGATCGGCCTGGATCGCCCAGAGCACGGCCATCTCCGGCCGCTGCCAGTGGGGGGCGGGCTCCAGCCAGGCGCCGGCCTCGTAGGCCAGCCAGCCCAGCCAGGGCCCGCCGCTGGCCTCCAGCTCGGCCAGGGCGGCGAAGGGATCTTCGGCGCCGGCCTCGCCGGGCAGACCGCGGCACACCCGTTCCGCCAGCGGCTCGAGGGCCAGCAGGCTGCGCCCGCCCAGGGCCGAACCGTCCCCGTCCAGCCACACCAGCCCCGGCCGCTCCAGGCCGGGCAGCAGCCGCTGCAGCAGCGCCTCCGGCTCGCACCAGGGCAGCGGCCGGCGCAGCGGTGCGCTCATGGCACCGGGCTGCTGCCGCTGGCCAGATCCGGCCGGCCCGCTTCGATCAGGGCGGCATCGCGGATGCGGCAGCTGTCGCACACGCCGCAGGGCCGCTCACCGCCGCTGTAGCAGCTCCAGGTGGCGGCGATCGGCACCCCCAGCCGCAGCGCCTCCTGCACGATGCGCGTCTTGCTCCACTGCACCAGCGGCGCCCAGAGGCGGGCGCCCCGGCCTTCGCGGCCGGCTCTGCTGGCCAGATCGGCGAGCCGCTGGAAGGCGTCCAGGTAGTCGGGGCGGCAGTCGGGATAGCCGGAGTAGTCCACGGCGTTCACCCCCAGCACCAGCCGCTCGGCGCCGCGGGCCTCGGCCAGGCTGAGCCCCAGGGCGATGAACACGGTGTTGCGGCCGGGCACGTAGGTGCTGGGGATCACCCCCTCCTGCAGGCCAGCGCTGGGTACGGGCAGGGCGGCGTCGGTGAGCGAGGAGCCGCCCCAGGCGGCCAGGTTCACGGCGATGGTGTGGTGCTCGGCCAGACCCAGGGCCTCGGCCACGGCGGTGGCGGCCTGCAGTTCGCGGCGGTGGCGCTGGCCGTAGTCGAAGGAGAGGCCGATCACGCGCATGCCCTGCTCGCGGGCCAGGGCGGCGGCGGTGGCCGAATCCAGCCCGCCCGAGAGCAGGGCGACGGCGGTGGGGGGCGCGGTGGTGGCGGCTGCCATGGCCCTCAGCGCACCCCCAGCCGCTTGTGGGTCTGCAGGCTGAGGCGCCAGGCTGGATTGGCCTTCACGTAGTCGATCGCCAGCCGGCGGCCCGCGTCGCTGTCCCAGCCCGGCTGCAGCAGCAGGGCGGGCCGGTTGCCGGCCGGGCAGCCCGCCCCCCAGGCCGCAGC
>NZ_JAGQCJ010000012.1 GCF_024346135.1 Cyanobium sp. CH-040
GGCAGCTGCAGCTGCAGCTGCCGCCACAGGTCGTCGACTCCACGCACGCCCAGGGGCGACAGCGCGGCACTCGTTAGCATCGGGGCCTGCCCTTTCTCGATCTCCCCATTCCATGATCATCCTCAAGGTCACCAACGCCTCTGATGTCGTGGCCAGCAGGATCGGTCGCTTTCTTGCCGACCTCACCCCCAGTGGATTCGATCAGGGGAAGGTGGAGGAAGAGCTGATGAAACAGCTGGTCGAACAGATGCGGGCACAAGGATTGCAGGGAGAAGTCGCCTCGGTGCAGGGTCTCGATCTGCACAACAACGTGATCACCGTGGACGACAAGGTGAAGGTGCGGCGACACCGCACGATCTGATCAGGCCGATCTGATCAGGGCGATCGGATCAGGAAGGCAGCACCAGTCGATCGGCGCTGGGATGGAGCCGGCGGAAGGCCCGGTCTTCCGCGGCCCGCCTGCAGGTGAGCAGAAACAGCGGCATCTCGATCCCGAAGGTGCGCTCGAACAGCTCCACGGTTCTGCCGCCCTCACCCAGGCCGCAACTGCGGATGGCCTTCCGGAGACCCTGCTTCGGCTGTTCGGTGATCGTGTGGAAGAGGCGGTTGAGGCGATGCTGCAGCAGGGCTTCGGCGGGGGTCATCCCTCGCGTCTGATCAAAGCAGAAGTCCAGACAGTCCTCGCTGATGCCCAGATGGCCGGCCACATCGCTGATGGCGATGGGCTCGCGGAAGTGACGGGCGAAGTAATGGAGCGTGCGGCTCACCACCATGGGTCCGGAATGGCCGGCCTCCGGACAGTTTCTGGGTACGCTGCGCATCGCTCGACTCCACGACTGGGGATCACCCTCCCCAGCAGACCTCCCTGTCTTAGGTGCGCTGCGAGTGGCGCGATTCGGAGGGCGGGGTTTCGGCACAAATTGCACCATTCGACGTCGCCACGCAGCACCATCTGCAATCTTGCGCAGCAAAACAACATGCCGAGGTTGACGATCTGTCGCTCGCAGGCCGCTGGCGGGTGCTCCAGGATGGGCTTCATCCTGACTCCTCCCCATGCCGGACGCGGCGCCGCTGAGGCCTCCCGGCAGCCAGCCGGCGGCCAGCCCCAGCCCGGCTGCAGGCGCCGCTCCGGTACTGGTGTTCGACGGCGGTTGCCCCTTCTGCCGTCACTTCGCCGAGCTCAGTGAACTGCGTGGCGGCATCCCAAACCTGCAGATCCGCGACGGCCGCAGCGACCACGGCCTGAGGCTCGCCCTGGCCCGGCGCGGCTACCGGCTGGGCAACGGCGCGATGCTGCTCCCGGAGGGTGCGCCGGACGGCCAGGTGCTCCATGGCGCCGAGGCCATCCAGTGGATCTGTGCCCGCTTGCGGCCCAGCGACCAACTGCTGCGCCTTCTCGCCTTGCTGCTGGCCACGCCGCCGCGCTCCCGGGCGCTCTATCCGCTCCTGCTGATGGCCCGCCGTCTGGCCCTGGGGCTGAAGGGCCTGCCGGTGGAGCCCGAGGGTCCACCGGCAGGGACGGGCCTCAGCGGATGAACAGCATCTCCTGGTAGGAGGGCAGGGGCCAGCTGGCGTCGTCGATCAGCAGCTCCAGTCCGTCCACCGCCTCACGGATGGCGTTCATCCGCGGCATCAGCACATCGGCGCAGTAGCGCAGATGCGCTTCCACCCCGTGGGGAGCCTGCTCGATGGCGTCCTCGAGGCTGAGGCAGCCGCTCACCAGCTTCTGGTTGAGCTCGGCCATCTGGCTCACCAGCGAGCGGTCGGTGGGGATGCCCAGGGCTTCCTGGTTCTTCAACGACACCGCCAGCTTGTCCAGACAGGCCATCACCACCGGATACACCTGGGTGCGGGCGATGCGCACCGCCAGACGGGCCTCCACCTCGATGGCGAGGATGTACTGCTCGGCATACACCTCGTAGCGGCTTTCCAGCTCCGTGGGCGTGAGCACCCCGGTGCGCTCGAACAGATCCCGGATCTCCGGCCGCTTGAGCACCGGCAGGGCGTCGGCGGAGCTGGGCAGGTTCTCCAGTCCCCGCTCCTCCACGGCGAGGCGGTGCCATTCGGCCGAATAGCCATCACCGCCGAACACCACGGCCCCGTGGTCGTCCATGGTGCGCTTGAGCACGGCGAAGGCCGCTTCCTCCAGGGAGGAACCGCTGCCGAGCTGGTCTTCCAGCTGATCGGCGATCCAGGCCAGCGAGTCGGCCAGGATCGTGTTCAGCACCACCAGCGGGCCGGCAACGGACTGGCCGGAGCCCACCGCCCGGAACTCGAAGCGGTTGCCGGTGAAGGCGAACGGGGAGGTGCGGTTGCGGTCGCCGGGGTCCTTGTTGAGGTCGGGCAGGGTGTCGACTCCGAGCGACATCAGGGCCGCCTTGGCCGAACCCTCCAGCTTGCCGCTCTTGATCTGATTGAACACATCCTCGAGCTGGCTGCCCAGGTACACCGAGATGATCGCCGGCGGCGCCTCGTTGGCACCGAGGCGATGGTCGTTGCTGGCGGTGGCGATGGCGGCGCGCATCAGCGGGCCGTAGCAGTGCACCCCCCGGATCACCGCCCCGCAGAACAGCAGGAACTGGAGGTTTTCGTGGGGGGTGCTGCCGGGATCCAGCAGGTTGCCCTGGGTGGGATTGCCGATCGACCAGTTGACGTGCTTGCCGCTGCCGTTGACGCCGGCGAAGGGCTTCTCGTGCAGCAGGCAGGTGAAGCCGTGCTTCTTGGCCGTGGCCTTGAGCACGGTCATGGTGAGCTGCTGGTGGTCGGTGGCCACGTTGGCGGCCTCGAAGTAGGGCGCGATCTCGAACTGGCCCGGCGCCACCTCGTTGTGGCGGGTCTTGGCGGGCACGCCGAGGCAGTAGAGCTGGCGCTCCACGTCCTGCATGAACACCTGCACCCGCTCGGGGATGGCGCCGAAGTAGTGGTCGTCGAACTGCTGCCCCTTGGCCGGCGGTGCGCCGAACAGGGTGCGGCCGGCCAGCTGCAGGTCGGGCCGCAGCGCCGTGAAGGCGGCATCAACCAGGAAGTATTCCTGCTCGGCGCCGCAGCTGGAGTTCACCGGGGCGATCTCCACTTCCCCCAGCAGCCGCAGCAGCCGCTGGGCCTGCTTGTTCATCGCCGCGTTGGAGCGCAGCAGCGGGGTTTTCTTGTCGAGGGCCTCACCGGTCCAGGACACGAACACGGTGGGGATGCAGAGGGTGACGCCGTTGGGCGTCTCCATCAGATAGGCGGGGCTGGTGACGTCCCAGGCGGTGTAGCCGCGGGCCTCGAAGGTGGAGCGGATGCCGCCGTTGGGGAAGGAGGAGCCGTCGGGCTCGCCCTGCACCAGCAGCTTGCCGGTGAACTCGGTGATCGCCTTGCCGTCGCCCTGGGGGGAGATGAAGCCGTCGTGCTTCTCGGCGGTGAGGTTGGTGAGCGGATAGAAGACGTGGGCGTAGTAGAGGGCGCCCCGGTTGGTGGCCCAGTCCTTCATGGCCTGCGCCACCACGTTGGCCACCGATGCATCGAGCTTGCTGCCCTCGGTCATCGAGCGCTGGATCGACTTGAACACCTCCTTGGGGAGGGCCGACTTCATTTTGTCCAGGCTGAAGACGTCCCGGGCCCAGAGATCCTTGAGTTCGCTGCTGGGCTCCACCTCCAGGGGGGGACGGGCGATGATGTCGCCGATCGCCTGCAGGCGAGACTGCGATGGCATGGGTAGCGGTTGATGCTGAACCCATACCCAACTCCCCGGAGCGCCCTTCCTGTTGCCGCCGTTGTTACCGGATTGGGACGGAGGCGATACGGGCGAGCCGGCGGCTGGGCAGAACTGCTCAGGGGTGGATTTCGGTAGTGGTTCAGGCAGCGCGCAACCCGGTCGCGCGGGTGAAGCTGGCTGATTGTCCGCCGTCAGCCGCTGCGCCATGGCCCTGGAGAGTTCCCCGTCGCCGCAAGGCCCCGCATCGGCCGGTCTGCACACCGACCCCCTGGCCGAGGCCATCCGCCGGCACCTCTTCTACAGCCAGGCCAAATCCCCCTCGCTGGCCACCCGGCACGACCACTACCGGGCGCTGGCCCTGGCCGTGCGCGACCGGCTGCTGCAGAAATGGGTCGACACCGCCGAGACCTACACCCAGAGCCACGTGCGCACCGCGGTGTACCTCTCCGCCGAATTCCTCCTCGGCCCCCACCTGGAGAACAATCTGGTGAACCTGGGCATCCGCGAGGAGGCCCTCGCCGCCTGCGCCGAGCTGGGACTCGATCTCGACACCCTGCTGGCGGAGGAACCGGAGCCCGGCCTGGGCAACGGCGGTCTCGGCCGCCTCGCCGCCTGCTTCCAGGAGTCGATGGCCACCCTGGAGCTGCCGGCCATCGGCTATGGGATCCGCTACGAGTTCGGCATCTTCCGCCAGCAGATCACCCCCGGAGGACAGCTCGAGAGCACCGATCCCTGGCTGGCGCAGGGCAATCCCTGGGAGGTGATCCGGCCGGAGTGGAGCTATCCGGTGGAGATCGGCGGCCAGACCGTGATCGGCGTGGCCTACGACACGCCGATCCTCGGGTACGGCGTCAACACGGCCAACACGCTGCGGCTGTGGTCGGCCACCGCGCCCGACGCCTTCGATTTCGCCTCCTTCAACGCCGGCGACTACGCCCGTGCCGTGCTGCGCAAGATGCAGTCGGAAACGCTCTCCAAGGTGCTCTACCCCAACGACGAGTTCGATCAGGGCAAGCGCCTGCGGCTCTCCCAGCAGATCTTCTTCGTGAGCTGCTCCCTGCAGGACATGTTCCGCATCCTCAAGGGGCAGGGCATGAAGCCCGAGCAGTTCCACCTCAAATTCGCCGTTCAGCTCAACGACACCCACCCGGCCATCGCCGTGGCCGAGCTGATGCGGCTGCTGATCGATGTGCACCATCTCGACTGGGACACCGCCTGGGAGATCACCACCGCCAGCCTCAGCTACACCAATCACACCCTGCTGCCCGAGGCGCTGGAGACCTGGGGGGTGGACCTGTTCGAACAGTTGCTGCCCCGCCAGCTGGAGATCATCTACGAGATCAATGCCCGCTTCCTGCGCATGGTGCGCATCCGCTATCCGGGCCATCCGGAGAAACTCAGCCGCGTGTCGCTGATCGAGGAAGGTCCCCAGCGTCGGGTGCGCATGGCCCATCTGGCGGTGGTGGGCAGCCACCACACCAATGGAGTGGCCGAGCTGCACAGCAGGCTCCTGAAGGAGCACCTGCTGGCCGACTTCGCCGAACTCTGGCCGGAGCGGTTCACCAACGTCACCAATGGCGTCACCCCGCGCCGCTGGATGGCGGTGGCCAACCCGGCCCTGGCCGCCTTCCTCGACGACGAACTCGGGGAGCGCTGGAGGCATGACCTCGACGCGCTCGCAGGCCTGAACGATCGGGCCGGCGATCCGGCCTTCCTGGAGCGCTGGCAGGCCGTGAAGGACCGCGGCAAGCGCCGCCTGATCCAGCACGTGCATGACCAGCTCGGCCTGCTGCTGGATCACACGTCGCTGTTCGACGTGCAGGTGAAGCGGATCCACGAATACAAGCGCCAGCATCTGGCGGCCCTGCTGATCGTGGAGCGCTACCTGCGCCTGCGCAATGGTGAGGACCTGCCGCCGCGCACCTTCCTCTTCGGTGGCAAGGCGGCACCGGGTTACGCCATGGCCAAGCTGATCATCCGCCTGATCGTGGGCATCGCCGAGATCGTCAACATGGATCCGGCGATGGAGGGCCGGCTGCGCGTGGTGTTCCTGCCCAACTTCAGCGTCAAACTCGGCCAGCTGGTGTATCCGGCGGTGGATCTCTCCGAGCAGATCTCCACCGCCGGCAAGGAGGCTTCCGGCACCGGCAACATGAAGATGGCCCTCAACGGCGCCGTCACGATCGGCACCCTCGATGGCGCCAACGTGGAGATCCGCGAGCGGGTGGGGGACGAGAACTTCTTCCTGTTCGGCCACACCACCGAACAGGTGGCCGAACTCGACCGCCTCGGCTATCACCCGATGTCGTGGATCGAGCGCGATCCGATGGTGCGCGAGGTGCTGGCCCTGATCGGCTCCGGCCAGTTCAGCGAGGGCGACCGGGAGCTCTTCCACCCGCTGCTGGCCAGCATCACCAGCCACGATCCCTTCAAGGTGATGGCCGACATCGCCGACTACCGCCGCGCCCAGGAGGCGGTGGATCGGGCCTGGACCGACCGCCCGGGCTGGGCGCGGCGCTCCCTCGCCAACACCGCCGCCTGCGGCTTCTTCTCCAGTGATCGCTCGATCCGGGAGTACGCGGAGCGCATCTGGAAGGTGGAGCCCGTGCCGGTGCCCGGCCAGGGGTGATCCTTTCCCTTCGGGGGAACCTCTCGGGAAGGGACGCGGCGCTCCAGCCCCGCTGGCCCCAGGATGGGACCAGCGAGGACTGGGCCCATGGACACGGATGTGGTGCTGCCCCTGGTGGCCGGCGCGGGGCTGATCCTGCTGATCGTGGCGGGCACCGTGGCGGTGTTTCTGCGCCCCAGCGACACCCCGCGGGACCGCTGACGGGATTGATGCTGGGAGCTTGCGGCGATGCCCACGTCCTTCCCGTCCGGTGCTGATCGCCGGTTCGAGCCGCCCCTCTGGGCCGACCGTCATCAGGCCGGCCTGGAACTGGCCCGGGCCTGCGGCCGGCTGCGCAATCCGGTGCTGCCCGTCGCCCTGGTGGCCTTGCCGCGCGGCGGAGTGCCGGTGGCGGTGGCCATGGCCGGCGAGCTGGGTTGCCCCGTGGTCACCTGGTCGGTGCGCAAGGTGGCTGATCCCGCCTTCCCCGAGGTGGCGATCGGAGCGGTGGCACCCGGAGGCGTGGCCGTGTGGCGCGATGGCGGCGCCGCCCGCCGCCATGAGCAGGCCGCCCGCAGCCGCGGCTGGCTGGCGCAGCAGGAACAGGAGCTGGAACGGCGCCAGCGGCTGTTCGGCGATCCACCGCCCGAGCAGCTGCGGGGCCGCCATCTGGTGGTGGTGGATGACGGCATCGCCACCGGCATGACCGTGGAGGCGGCGCTGCTGTCGTTGCGCCGCCTGGAACCCTCCCGCCTGGAGCTGGCGGTGCCGGTGGCCGACCGCGGCGTGGCGAACTGGCTTGGATCGCTGGTGGATCGCCTCACGGTGCTGGCCCCGGTGCACGACCTCACCGCCGTGGGCCTGTGGTACCGCCGCTTCGAGCAGCTCAGCGACGCCCAGGTGATCGACCAGCTCGCCCGGCTGCGCGGCTGAGGTCAGGCCTCCGTTCTGGTGGCCCCATCCCCGGCCGCAGGCACCACCTGGCTGCGCACCCCCAGGTGATGCAGGTCCTGGGCCAGCAGCTCGCTGATGTCCAGGTCGAGGCGGGGAGTGTGGTGCTCCCGGCCGTCGAGCAGGGGCAGCACCTCGCCGGGCTGGCGGCCCAGCCAGCGCGCCAGGCACTGCTGCAGGTTGAAGCGGCGCTCGGCGTCGGGCGTGCCGATCACCTGCAGGCGCAGGCACCAGGCGGGCGGGCGGGCCCGGCCCAGCTCCACCCGCCGCAGGGCGTCCAGGTCGGCCAGCACCGTGAGCTGGTCCCCTGCCGCCACGATCGATTCGGCCCGGGGCAGGCCCATGGCCGCGGCGCTGCGGGAGCGCCGCAGGGCCAGGCAGGTGAGTCCGTAGCCGTGTTCCAGGCGGGCCACGCTGCGGCCGCAGAGGGTGTCGTCGGCAGTGATCCGGTAACGCACCAGCAGGAGGGTGACACCGCGCACCCGGCAGACCCCCAGCACCACTTCCCCGAAGGCCGTGGCCACGATGGCGTCGGCCACCAGGTCGGTGGTGGAGATCACGGTCATCCCCCCGAGCAGATCCCCCAGCTGCTCCGCAGCGCCCATCGAGGCGGCGAGCACGGCAAGGCGGGCCTGCGGCCAGCGCTGCTGCAGGGCCAGGGCGGTGTGCAGGTTGCCCAGCAGATCGGCTGACAGCACGCCCAGCGCCGCGGCCGGCCGCTGCTGCAGCAGGGCCAGACCCTCCGCCAGCCCCAGGGAGGGGACGCCGGCGCCGGAGTCCTGCTCGCTCACACGCACGACGGCGCAGCGCTCGCGCTCCAGATCCCGCTGCACCCGGTCGGCCAGCGCTCCCCCCTCCACCAGCAGCACCACGGGGCGGTCGCGCCGGGGCGGCCGCGGCCGGCGCACGCCGAGGCGATCGCGCAGCAGCCACTCCAGGATCACCGCCACCAGGGCGGAGGTCAGCAAGGTGCCCACCAGGGCGTAGAGGAGGGTGCCGCCGATCAGCCAGCCGCTGGCCTCGCCAATGCTGCGCTGCTCGGTGAGGAACACCGCCACGGCGTCCACGTACTCGCCCTTGAGCAGGGCCAGGGTCACGAACACCCCCTGCCGCCAGCCGTGGGGCCCGGCGAACAGCTGCAGCCCGGCCAGCAGCAGCGCCAGCACGGCGCCGGCCAGGATCCACTGCAGCCGGGAGCGGCGCCGCAGCCATCCCCGCACCCTCGCGGCAGCCAACGACCACTCGCTCCTGAGCCATCTCCGCCCTGCCGCCGGAGGCACCGGCGCCCCCGGCGCCACACCGCGGCCCACCAGGGCCAGGGGTGTCACCAGCAGCGGCGGCTCCGCGGCGGCTGCCAGCTGCAGCGGGCGCTGGTGACGGCGGTCGTCCAGACGGCCTTCGATCAGGCCGTAGGTCTGACCCTCCACCTGGAACAGGGCCGCCTGGCGGCTGGGCCGCAGGGCCGCGGTGATCGCCTCGGCCGTGAGCAGCACCGGATCCAGCACGGCGATGCCGGGCAGCTTCTCCTCCAGCAGCGCCGCGAACTCGGCCTGCTGGCTGGAGGAACGGGCGACGATCCGGGCCTGCGGATTGAGCAGCCGCACCTGCAGAGCTGCCTCGAAGTTCACCGTGCTCCGGGAGCTCAGCAGCAGCACGCTGCGCGCCTCCTCCGCACCGGCCGCCCGCAGCACATGGGGGAGGCGCATGTCACCGAGCACCAGGTGGGGATCGAGGCGCTGCTCCAGCTCGGGATCAGCCCAGCTGGGCCGCTGCAGGTCGAGGATGCGCAGGGGCACATCGAACCGGCTCAGGCGCCGGAGGCAGGCCTGGCCCAGGGAGCCGAGGCCGCACACCAGCACCGGTGGCGTCGCCATCAGGACCGCCAGCCAACGGCGTCAGGCTATGGCGCCAAGCCCGGCAGGCGGCAGGCCCCGGAGGTGACCGGGGCTACAGGCCGGCCCGGGTGCTGTTGATGCGCCCTTAACCCGGGCTGCACAGGGTGGGAGAAACGCCCTGCCATCCAGCCATGACCAGCACGCCTCAGCGCGCCGGCCTGCCCGTCCCAGCCAGCTACGGCGACCCCCAGCGCAACGGCCTCACCGCCGCCGATCTGTTCGACGGCATGACCGAGCACCTCTTCTACACGCTGGGCGTCCGGGCCCAGGGGGCCAGCGTGCACGACCTCTACATGGCCCTCAGCCATGCGGTGCGCGACCGGCTGATGACCCGGCACCTGGCCACCAAGGACCAGCTGCGCGTCGGTGAGGCCAAGGCGGTGGCCTACCTCTCGGCCGAGTTCCTGATCGGCCCCCAGCTGGGCAACAACCTGCTGATGCTGGGCATCCGCAGCGAGGCCGAGGAGGCGGTGCGGCGCTTCGGCGGCCCGGGCCTGGAGCAGTTGCTGGCCGTGGAGGAGGAGCCCGGGCTGGGCAACGGCGGCCTCGGCCGGCTGGCCGCCTGCTACCTGGAGTCGCTGGCCAGCCTGGAGTTCCCCGCCAGCGGCTACGGCATCCGCTACGAGTTCGGCATCTTCGACCAGCTGATCCGGGACGGCTGGCAGGTGGAGATCACCGACCAGTGGCTCAAGGGCGGCTGGCCCTGGGAGCTGGTGTATCCCGACCAGAGCCAGTCGGTGGGCTTCGGCGGCCATGTGGAGAGCTACCGCGATGAGGCAGGCATCGAGCGCCGGCGCTGGCTGCCGGCCCACCGGGCCCTGGGCATCCCCCACGACGTGCCGGTGCTGGGCTACCGGGTGAACAGCTGCGACCGCATCCGCCTGTGGCGCGCCGTGGCCGCCGAATCCTTCGACGTGCACGCCTTCAACGCGGGTGATTTCCAGCGGGCCGTGCAGGAGAAGGTGGCCAGCGAGACCCTCTCCAAGGTGCTCTACCCCAACGACGGCACCGACCAGGGCAAGCGCCTGCGGCTCGAGCAGCAGCACTTCTTCGTGAGCTGCTCGCTGCAGGACATGCTGCGCAACCTCGACCAGCGCGGCGCGCCGGTGCAGGCCTTCGCCGAGCGCTGGGCTGTGCAGCTCAACGACACCCATCCGGCCATCGCCGTGGCCGAGCTGATGCGCCTGCTGGTGGATGAACGCCTGCTGGCCTGGGACGAGGCCTGGGCGATCACCACCGCCGCGATCGCCTACACCAACCACACCCTGCTGCCCGAAGCCCTGGAGCGCTGGGAGCTGGGCCTGTTCGGCTCCCTGCTGCCGCGGCACCTGGAGATCATCTACGAGATCAATTCCCGCTTCCTGCAGCAGGTGCGCCTGCACGCCCCCGGCGACCTGGACCTGCTGCGGCGCGTGTCGATCATCGAGGAGAACGGCCCCAGGGCGGTGCGCATGGCCCATCTGGCCACCGTCGCCGCCCATCACGTCAACGGCGTGGCGGCGCTGCACAGCGAACTGGTGAAGAGCGATCTCTTCCCCGACTTCGCCGCCCTCTGGCCGGAGAAGTTCACCAACGTGACCAACGGCGTGACGCCGCGGCGCTGGCTGGCCCTGGCCAACCCGCCCCTGGCGGCCCTGCTGGGCGACACCATCGGCGACGACTGGCCGGCCCACGGCGAGCGCCTGCGCGACCTCGAGCCTCTCGCCGGCGACAGCAACTTCCAGCAGCGCTGGGCGGCCTGCAAGCTGGAGTGCAAGCGCCGGCTGGCCGGCGTGATCGCCGAGCAGTCGCAGGTGCTGGTGGATCCCACCTCCCTGTTCGACATCCAGGTGAAGCGGATCCACGAATACAAGCGCCAGCACCTCAATGCCTTGCAGGTGGTGCTGCAGTACCTGCGCATCAAGCACGGCGACACCGAGGGCATGGTGCCGCGCACCGTGATCTTCGGTGGCAAGGCCGCGCCGGGCTACTGGATGGCGAAGCTGATCATCCGCTTCATCAACGGCATCGCCGCCACGATCAACGCCGATCCCGACAGCCGCGGTCTGCTGAGCGTGGCCTTTCTCGCCGACTACAACGTGAAGCTGGGCGAGCGGGTGTACCCGGCCGCCGATCTCTCCGAGCAGATCTCCACCGCCGGCCTGGAGGCCTCCGGCACGGGCAACATGAAGTTCGCCCTCAACGGCGCGATCACCATCGGCACCCTCGACGGCGCCAACGTGGAGATCCGCGAGCGGGTGGGGGCGGAGAACTTCTTCCTCTTCGGCCACAGCACCGAGCAGATCGCCGAGCTGCGCCGCAACTACCGCCCCTGGGAATGGGTGGAGCGGGTGCCGCTGCTGCGCGAGGCCCTGGAGCTGATCGAGCGGGGCCATTTCAGTGACGGCGACACCGAGCTGTTCCGGCCTCTGGTGCAGAACATCGTCGGCGGCGACCCCTACCTGCTGCTGGCCGACCTGCCCGACTACCTGCGCACCCAGAGCGAGGCCTCGCGCCTGTGGGCCGACCCGCCGGCCTGGCAGCGGGCCTCGATCCTCAACACCGCCCGCAGCGGTTTCTTCAGCTCCGACCGGGCCATCCGCGAGTACGCCGAGCGGGTGTGGGGGGTGCAGCCCCAGCCGCTGGCCATGGGCTGTGGGGTGCATTGATGGCCGCACCCCGGCGGAGATCCGCTCCGAGGTGCCCGACCTGCTGGTGTTCCGCGATGGCTGCCCGGGTGGCGAATCACCCCAGGCCGTCGACGCCAGCGTGGACCGGATGATCGCGCGGGTGCGAGGAGTGGGGGAACAATGTCAGCCGCTCTGAGGTCAGCCGCCCCGCCGGTCTGGCTGCTGTGCGTTAACCCTCACCCACCGATCCATTAGGCCGCTCTTAATTCAGGGTGGTCAAGATGCGGACAGCAGGACGTACCACCCCATGACCTCCACCTTCCAGTCCGTCTCCCTGGTTGCCTCGACCCCGGCCAGCACCGAGGAGCTGCAGAACATCGACGCCTGGTGGCGGGCTGCCAACTACCTGGCGGTGGGGATGATCTACCTGCGCGACAACCCGCTGCTGCGGGAGCCGCTGCGCCCCGAGCACATCAAGAGCCGGCTGCTGGGGCACTGGGGGTCGAGTCCGGGGCAGGCCTTCATCTGGGCCCATGCCAACCGCCTGATCCGCCAGCGCGACCTGGACATGATCTACCTGTCGGGTCCGGGCCACGGGGCCCCCGGCGTGCTGGCCCCCACCTACCTGGACGGCTCCTACAGCGAGATCTATCCGGACAAGTCGCGGGACGCCGAGGGCATGCGGCGCTTCATGAAGCAGTTCTCCTTCCCGGGCCACATCGGCAGCCACTGCACCCCGGAAACCCCCGGCTCGATCCACGAGGGCGGCGAACTGGGCTACGTGCTCTCCCACGCCTGCGGGGCGGTGTTCGACAACCCAGAGCTGATCGCGATCGCCTGCGTGGGCGACGGCGAGGCCGAGACCGGGCCCCTGGCCACCAGCTGGCACATCAACAAGTTCCTCAACCCGATCAGCGACGGCGCCGTGCTGCCGGTGCTGCACCTCAACGGGTACAAGATCGCCAACCCCACCCTGCTGGCGCGCATCCCCCGCGAGGAGCTGGCCAGCCTGATGCGCGGCTACGGCTGGGAGCCCCTGTTCGTGGAGGGCCACGAGCCCATGGCCATGCACCAGGCCATGGCCGCGGCCATGGACGAGGCGGTGGGCCGCATCCAGCGGATCCGCGCCGAGGCCCGAGCCAGCGGTGAGGCGGTGCGGCCCGCCTGGCCGATGATCGTGCTGCGCTCCCCCAAGGGCTGGACCGGTCCCCAGGCCCTGGGCGAGAAGAAGATCGAGAACTTCTGGCGCGCCCACCAGGTGCCCCTGGCCGCCCCCCAGAGCGATCCGGCCCAGCTGCAGATGCTCGAGGACTGGATGAAGAGCTACCGGCCCTGGGAGCTCTTCGACGCCAACGGCACCCTGGTGCCGGAGCTGCAGGCGCTTTCCCCCGAAGGCCCGCGCCGCATGGGCTCCAACCCCCATGCCAACGGCGGCCTGCTGCGCCACAAGCTGCACCTGCCGCCGATCGAGACCTACGCGGTGCCGGTGGAGGCCCCCGGAGCCAGCGAGGCGGAGAACACCTACCCCCTGGGCGAGCTGCTGCGCGACGCCATCGGCCTCAACCCCGATTCGCTGCGGGTGTTCGGTCCCGATGAAACGGCCTCCAACCGCCTGCAGGCGATCTACGAGGTGAGCAAGAAGGTGTGGATGGAGGACTTCCTGCCCGAAGACCTCAACGGCAGTGAACTGGCCCGCTCCGGCCGGGTGGTGGAGATGCTCAGCGAGCACACCCTGGTGGGAATGATGGAGGGCTATCTGCTCACCGGCCGCTACGGCTTCTTCCACACCTACGAGGCCTTCGCCCATGTGATCGCCTCGATGTTCAACCAGCACGCCAAGTGGCTGGAGAGCTGCATCCACCACGCCCCCTGGCGGGCGCCGATCGGCCCCTGGAACTGCCTGATCTCCAGCACGGTGTGGCGCCAGGACCACAACGGCTTCACCCACCAGGATCCCGGCTTCATCGATCTGGCCGGCAACAAGAGCGGCGAGGTGGTGCGGGTGTACATGCCCGCGGACGCCAACTGCCTGCTGGCGGTGGCCGAAGAGGCGCTGCAGGAGCCGAACGTCTGCAACATCATCGTCAGCGACAAGCAGAAGCACCTCCAGTACCTCACCCTGGAGCAGGCCCGCGCCCACGTGGCCAAGGGCATCGGCCTGTGGAGCTGGGCCAGCAACGACGACTGCGGCACCGAGCCCGACGAGCCCGATGTGGTGATGGCCTGCGCCGGCGACATCCCCACCAAGGAGACCCTGGCGGCGGTGGAGATCCTGCGCCGGGAGATTCCCAGGCTGAAGATCCGCGTGCTCAACGTGGTGAAGCTCTTCGCCCTCACCACTCCCGAGGAGCATCCCCATGGCCTGAGCGATCGGGACTTCGACAGCCTGTTCACCACCAGTCGCCCGGTGATGTTCAACTTCCATGGCTATCCGTGGCTGATCCACCGCCTCACCTACCGGCGCACCAACCACAGCAACATCCACGTGCGCGGCTACAAGGAGAAGGGCAACATCAACACTCCCCTGGAGCTGGCGATGAACAACCAGATCGACCGCTACAACCTGGTGATCGATGTGATCGACCGGGTGCCGGGACTGGGCTCACGCTGTGCCCACGTCAAGGAGCGCATGAAGGAGGCGATCCTCCACCACCGTGCCTATGCCCACGAGCACGGCATGGACGATCCGGCCATCACCCACTGGCGCTGGGGCATCCACGGCTGATGCCGGTTTCTCCCCAGTTGCCGGTGAAGACCTCCGCATCTGCCGGTGAAGTTGTGTGAGGGATGACCGGGGTGGCGACCAAAAGGGCGGCGTCAGGTCGATACCGTCCGGCGTGATGGAGATCCTTGCCATTCCATGTCCCTGCCCCTGCTCGACAGCCGTCCGACGGCGATCAACGCCCGTGTGGCCAGCTTCCTGCCCGCGGGTGACGAAACCCCCCGCCAGGCGGGGGCCAGCCTGGCGGGAGGCACCGAGGCCAGCGACGGCCTGATGGAGCAGGCCTACCGCCAGATCTTCTTCCATGCCTTCAGCGTGGATCGGGATCCGGTGCTGGAGATGCGCCTGCGCAGCGGTCAGATCAGCGTGCGTGGCTTCATCCGCGGTCTGCTGCTCTCCGACAAGTTCCGCAACGACTTCTACCGCTGCAACAGCAACTACCGCGTCGTCGAGCAGATCGTCGGCCGCGTGCTGGGCCGGCCTGTGTATGGCGAACAGGAGCGCATCCGCTGGTCGATCGTGATCGCCGAACAGGGATTGCCGGCCTTCGTGGACGCCCTGCTCGATTCCCCGGAATACCTGGAAGCCTTCGGCGAAGACCAGGTTCCTTACCAGCGCTCGCGGGTGCTGGCTGGCCGGGCCGTGGGCACCATGCCCTTCAACCAGCAGGCCCCGCGCTACGACGCCTACTGGCGTGACGTGACCGCCCGGCGCGCTCCGGCCGGCGGCTCTCCCTGGACCGTGGGCGTGCCGCGGCCGGCCTGGCTGGCGGGCCAGCCCACCCCCCAGGTGCGCAGCCTCTGGCAGGGCATCGTGGCCACCGGTGGCTTCATCCTCACCGGCCTCGTGCTCTGGACCGCCGCCGCGATGCTCAGCACCGGCGCCCAGGGCTGAGCCCCGAGGGCCGTCCGTCAGCGGATGCTCTCCGGGCGTGGTGAGCGGCGAGCCCCATGCCTACGGTCCGGGCAGAGGGGTTCGCCGCGATGGGATCGTTCGCATCGGAAGCGGAATCCCTGCCTGCCATGGCCGCCGCTGGCAGCGGCCGGAACCGCCTGTTCGGCCTGCCGGCGGCCACCGGCCGCTGGCTGCTGCTGCCGCTCGGCACGGTGGCCCACCTGTGCATGGGCACCGTCTACGCCTGGAGCGTCTTCCGCCAGCCCCTGGAGAAGGCCCTGAGCCTCGGGGCCACCCAGAGCATGCTGCCCTACACGGTGGCGCTGCTCTGCTTCGCCCTGCTGATGCCGGCGGGTGGCCAGCTGATGCCGCGGCTGGGCCCTCGCCGCGTGATGCTCGTCGGTGGCGCGGTGATGGCGCTGGGCTATCTGCTGGCCAGCCGCAGCCAGTCCCTCGGCCAGCTGGTGCTCTCCTACGGCGTGATCGTGGGCAGCGGTGTGGGCCTGGCCTACGGGGTGCCCCTGGCCGTGGCGGCGCGCTGGTTTCCCGATCGGCAGGGCCTGGCGATGGGGCTCGTGGTGCTCGGCTTCGGGCTCTCGCCGCTGATCACCGCCCCGCTGGCCCATCGGCTGATCGCCACCCAGGGTCTGGGCAGCACCCTGCAGCTGCTGGGCGTGGCCTTCCTGATGCTGATGGTGACCGTGGCCCTGACCATGGTCCTGCCGCCGGCCGGCTGGCAGCCGCCACCGGCAACCCGGCGCCGGGACCGGTCCGCCGCCGCGGCTGGCCAGGCGTCCGCCTCGGCCATCACCGCACCCGCCGCAGCCGCTTTGCCCCTGCGCAGCAGAACGTTCGGGGGGCTGTGGCTGTGCTACGGGCTCGGCGCCCTGCTGGGCCTGAGCGCCATCGGCATCTCCAGTCCCGTGGGGCTGGAGGTGATCGCCATCGATCCGGCCACGGCGGCGGCCTGCATCTCCCTGTTCGCGGTGTTCAACGGCGCCAGCCGGCCGCTGTTCGGCTGGCTCTGCGACCGCCTTCGCCCCTGGCAGGTGGCCACCCTGGCCTACCTGCTGGTGCTGGTGGGCAGCCTGATGATGGCGGGCGCCGGTGAAGGCGACCTGCTCACGTATCTGGTGGCGTTCAGTCTGTTCTGGGCCAGCCTCGGCGGCTGGCTGGCGATCGCGCCGGCCACCACCCTGCGCTGCTTCGACCCGCAGCGCTATGCCCAGACCTACGGGCTGGTGTTCACCGCCTACGGGGCCGGTGCCCTGCTCGGCACCCTGATCACCGGTCAGCTGCGCGACTGGTTCGGCTGCTACACCAGCGCCTTTCTGCCGATGGCCGCCGTGGCCGCTGTCGGCATCGTGCTGGCCAGCCTGCTGCTGCGGGCCAGCCGCTAGCGCGGTTGCCTAGCTCTGCAGGGAGGGGAACGTGGCGCGCATGCGCTCGCCCAGTTCCGCCGCCACGCGGCTGCGGAACTCCGCCGCGGCCTCGGCGCCCAGCACCGGGTAGCTGCCGTCGGCGTTGCCCTCACCGCGCAGCGGTTTCCAGCTGCTGCTCTCGCGCTGCCGGAGGTCCTCCAGCGGCGCGTTGAAGTCGTACTCCAGGGTGCGGCCCCCGGCGGTCGCCGCGGCCACCAGCTCCTCCCGCACGGCCACCAGATCCCGGGCCTTGAGGGTGTCGGGCAGACCCAGCACCGGCTGCAGCTCCTCCAGCAGCCGCAGCTCCTCCTCCAGCAGGACCGGCCAGGCCCCCTGCTCGCCCTCCGCCAGCCCCTGCTCCTGGGGGCTGGCGCGCATCGCCTCCAGGTGGAAGGCCAGCCAGCGGTAGTGGGATTTCTCCTGGATGGTCTTCTTCATCCCACCCTTGCCCCCGGTGGGGCGCTTGGGCAGGGCCGCCTCGGCCCTGCGCAGGAAGGCCCGGTCCTCGGGTTCGAGGTTGATGGCGCCCCAGCGGTGGCGGTAGTCCCAGAGCTCGGCGTAGCGGCGCACGTCCTCGGGTGCCCAGCCCAGCCCCTGCAGCTCATCGGCTCTGCTGATCTCGTCCTTGGCCACCGCCGGGTCTCGTGTCGCTGGCAGGCAGCGTAGGGGTCAGCCCAGAGCCTGCCCCAGGGCCGCCAGACCGAACAGCAGGAACAGGCCGCCGCTGAGGCGGTAGAGCAGCCGTTCATCCACCCGCTGGCCGATCCAGCGGCCCGCTCCCACCGCCAGTCCCGTCACCAGGGCATGGCCGGCCAGGGTGCCGGCCACCAGCCCCGGGAAGGTGAAGGTGGGCGCCGCCGCCAGCACGACCGTGGCGAACTGGGTGCGGTCGCCCATCTCGGCGATGAACACCAGGCTGAAGGCTTCCCAGGTGACCGGCCAGGGGCGGCTGATCACCCGGCGGCGCTCGGCGGCGTTCACCGCCTGCTCGGCCTCCACGGCTTCGTCCTGGGCGGCATCACGCCCCAGGGACTGGGCCTCCAGCAGCAGCTTGACGCCGAAGCCCAGGAACAGCACGGCCGCCAGCCAGGGCAGCAGGGCTTCCGGCAGCAGCTCGCGCAGCCCGAAGCCCACGCCCAGCGACAGCAGGGTGACCAGGGCCAGGGCCACGAAACTGCCCAGAAACACCCAGCGGCGCTGATGGCGCGTCGCCAGGATCAGGGCCATGAAGAAGGTCTTGTCACCCAGCTCGGCCAGGGTGATGGCGCCGAAGCTGGAACCGAAGGCCGCCAGGGCGGGATCGCTCACGGATGCTGCCTCCGACGCCTCAGCGAACCACCAGCACCGGGCAGGTGCTGGCGAGCAGCACCCGCTGGGTCTCGCTGCCGATCAGCAGCCCTTCCAGCCCCCGCCGCCCGTGGGACCCCATCACGATCAGGTCGCAGCCGGCGGCGCTGGCCTCTTCGAGGATGGCCCTGTGGGGCAGCGGATTCATCAGCACCACCTGTTCCGCCTCCACGCCGGCCTTGGCGGCCGTGGCCATCGCGTCCTGCAGGATCGCCTCGGCCCGCCTGGAGGCTGCCTCCACCAGGGCCTCGATGGTGCTGGCCTCCACCATCTCGCCCACGCCCACCAGGCTGATCGGGTAGTTGTTCTGCACGTGCAGGAACCGCACCCGGGCCCCGAGCGCCGCGGCCAGATCCACGGCCTGCGCCACCGCCCGGCCTGAGATCTCCGAGCCGTCGGTGGGCACGAGCAACTGTCGGTAGGTCATCGCGGCACCAGCGTCCCACCCCGGTTTAGTCCAGCGGGAGGTCCCTGACAGCCATGGGCCGCGGGGCCCCGTTCGTAGGGCCGCAGGGTTTCAGTGCAGCGGATCGCTGATCACCAGCGTGGGTGTGCCGAGGTGGCGCAGCAGCCGGCTGGTGAGATCGCTGGCGGGTATCGGCAGACCGGCCACCAGACGCCGCTGGGAGCGCAGGATCACCAGGTCGTGGCTCCTGCTGGCGGCCTCGATCGCGCTCTCCACGCCCTGCTGGCTGCGCAGCACGATCTCGAGCGGCACCGGCGCTGCAGCCCCACTCCCGCCGGCGGAGGAGCCGGCGGGTTGCCACTGCCCCAGCTCCAGCTCCAGTTGCTGCCGCTCCTGGCGGCTCAGGCGCGGATCGTGCAGGTGCAGCAGCGTGATCGAGCCCCCCAGCGCCATGGCCAGGCGGTGGGCCAGCTGGAACTGCTCCATGGCCCCCGCGGTGAGGTCCTTGATCGGCACCAGCAGGCGGCGCAGCTCCGCGGGCGGGCGGGGCAGGTGGGCCACCACCACGGGGCAGGGAGCCTGCCGGCAGGTGGCGTCCACCAGGTCGCCGAAGAGCCAGCGGTCCAGGCCGCTGGGCGGTGTCATCCCCATCAGCACCAGATCGCTGGCCTGCTCCACCGCCACCAGGGCGATGCCACCGGCCACGTCCGGATCCACCCGCAGCAGCGCACGGCAGGGCACCCGCCAGGTGCCGGCGATCGCCTCGGCGCGCTGCAGCAGGCCACGGGCCTTGGCGATCGCGCTGGCCAGGGCGGGCAGACTCTGGCCTCCCGCCTCCGCCTGCCGCGGCGACACCACCGCCAGCGGCAGCAGCAGGCCGGACTGGTCGGCGTCGCCGCCGGTGAGCAGCCGGGCCAGCTCCATCAGGGAGGCTTCGGTGTCGGGATTGGACACCGGCACCAGCACGCGCAGGGCGCGGCGCACCAGGGCCCGCTGGCCGCCCTCGGCGATGGTGAGCCGGTCCGCCTTCGCCCGCCCCAGCCGGGGCATGGCCACCGCAGTGAGATAGGGCCCCAGGGTAGCGGTGACCACCATCATCGCCAGCACGCTGTTGAGCACCGTCTCGTCCAGCAGACCGGCGCGGAAGCCCACGAAGGTGGCCGCCAGGGTGGCCGCCACCTGGGGAATGGAGAGCGACCAGAGGGTGAGCACCTGGGGCCTGTTGTAGGCATAGAGCCGGCCGGCCCACCAGGAGGCCAGCCCCTTCGAGGCGATCAGCCCGCCGATCAGCAGCAGGGCGAAGGGCGAGCCGGTGAGCGTGCCGGCGAAGGCAGGCAGGTTGAGCAGCAGGCCGAGGCTGATGAAGAAGAAGGGGATGAACAGGGCCGCCCCCACGAAGATCACCTGCTCCTTCACCCGCCCCTCCGGCAGCACGCCGTTCACGGCCAGACCGGCCAGGAAGGCGCCGACGATCTTCTCCACCCCGGCCAGCTCCGCCCCCATGGCGGCCAGGAACAGGGCCATCAGCACCGCCAGGAACAGCTGGCTGTCGTTGTTCACGCTGCGCTTCACCAGCAGCCGGCCCAGGCGCCGCGTCAGCACCAGCACCAGCCCGCCGAACAGCATCACCCGCAGCGGCAGGGCCACCAGCTCCAGCGGCGAGGCCTCGCCCCGGTGCAGCCCCATGCACAGGGCCAGCAGCACCAGCGCAGCGATGTCGGTGAAGATCGTGCCGCCGATGGCCACCACCACCGACTCCTCGCGCACCTCCCCGTAGCCGCGCACGATCGGGTAGCCCAGGGGCGTGTGGGACGAGAGGATCGAGCCCAGCAGCACGCTGCTGAGCAGGGAGTAGCCGAAGCCCAGCCCCAGCAGCAGTCCCGTGATCAGCGGCAGGGCGAAGGTGAGCAGGCCGAAGCGCAGCGAGCGCTGGCGGATGCGGGCGAACTCCACCAGGTCGATCTCCAGCCCGGCGATGAACAGCAGATACACCACGCCCAGGTCGGCGAACAGGCGCACGATCTCGCTGCCGGGGCTCACCCAGCCCAGGGCGTGGGGGCCGATCAGCACCCCCGCCACCAGCAGGCCCACCAGGTCGGGCAGCCCCAATCGCCGGATCAAGGGTGGCACGAGCATGCTCAGCCCCAGCAGCAGGGCGAACAGCGCCAGGGGGTTGTCGGCGAGAAAGGCGGTCAAGCCGGCGGGGGGCGAGATCCGCCCAGCTTGGCTGGGCCGGAGAGGATCGTCCTGGGGCTCAGCGCAGGCCGGTCCAGCCGGCCAGATGGGAGGCGGCCGTGGAACGGGCCAGCGCCCGGGCCGAGGGCAGGGCCGGCTCCAGGCGGGCCGAACTGAAGGGCGGCAGGGGCCGCCGACGCAGCCAGGCGCCCCAGCGGAACTCATGGAAGGGGATCAGGGGGGCCGGCTGCACCACCCCTTCGCGCTTGAGCTTCCACACCAGGCTGCGGTAGGGGTCGTCCTGCAGCCCCAGCAACGTCTGCGGCAGCGCCTCGGGGTGCAGCGGACCGAGCCCGCGGCCGTCGTAGAGGTACAGCCAGCCCCGGCGCTGCAGCTCCGCCAGCACGGCACCGCGGTCGTCGCTCTCCAGCTGCAGGGCGACGTAGCCGAAGGCGGTGGCCTCCGGCATCAGTTCCAGCAGGGCCCGCAGGCGGTGATGGCGGTCCACCATCCACAGGGCGCCGTCAGCGCTGCGGACCAGGGGCACGGGCTTGCTGCCGAGGTAGTCGCGCCGCTCCCGGGAGGTCTCGGTGCGGAAGTCGGCCTGGCGGCTGCGCACCTCGGCCAGCCCCACGCACAGCTGGGTGGGCTGGAGGCTGGCGATCGGCACCTCCAGCAGGAGCTCGTCGTCGGGGGGAGGAGGGAGCGGCTGGAAGGGGGGAAGGCGTAGGGCCATTCCGCCATCCTCGCCTGCCCGGCCCAGGCAGCGCCGCCTGGCCGGTGCCGCCGTGCGCTGCGGCTGTTCGCCCGTCTCGCTGCCCTGGCCGGCGGCGACCGCACACCAATGATCAGGTCTGCTGATCATTTCTGGATTTCCCCATGTCGGCGGCGTTTTCCCCGGTGGTGCAGGGACTTTTCCCCAGGCGACCGATCCAGCGGGCCGGTGGCGGCGCCCGGGCTGGGGAAAGCCGGCCCCTGGCCTCCTCGGCCTTGACAGCCCCGGGGCGCGGCTTTGCGCCGCTCCCGGCTTCTACCCCGCCTGCCCTGAACCCTGATGCCGCAGCCAGTCTCAGGGATGACAGGGATGAGTCCGCGGTCGCGCCGCGGTTTTGACGACCCCCCCGGGGCTGTGGCGTACTGGGGCCTCCCCAGGACGGACCGCCGATGCCCGAGCCCACCCCCGACGTGGCCATCAGCCTCGAGGCCGAGGTTCCGGAGGTGCTGTTCGAGGGCATGCGCCGCTTCATCGACCAGCACCCCCAGTGGGATCAGTACCGGCTGGTCACCTCCGCCCTGGCCGGTTTTCTCTTCCAGCACGGCTGCAAGGACCCCTGCGTGCAGCAGCACTACCTCAACGGCCTCTTCCTGCGCTGAGGCCGGCGCTGCGGCGAGGCAAGAAAAAAGCGGGGGAGCCATCCCCCGCTCGTGTTCTCCCTTGCCCGACCCGTTGAAAGGTCGCCTCGCCATTGTGCGCACCACCCCCGGGGTGGTTTGTGGCCACCGACACCGGAACCGGGTTGCCGTCAGGGAGCGCTGACGCCGCCCGCATCCTCCAGGCGGTGACCATCCCCGCGCCGCAGCCGTTCGGCGGCGGCGGCGCAGGCCCGCCAGGCGATCGCCATCAGGGTGAGGGTGGGGCTCTGCCAGCCGGCGCTGGGCCAGCAGGCCCCGTCCACCACCAGCAGGTTGGGCGCCTGCCAGCACTGGTTCCAGCGGTTCACCACCCCGGCCTCCGGCCTGGCGGCCATGGGTGCCCCGCCCAGCTCGTGGATGTAGTAGCCGGGGGGCGGCGCCTCCGGGCTGACGGCGTGGCTGTTGCGGATCCAGGGCTCCAGCAGCGGCAGCACGAACAGCTCCTCCACCGGCCGGATGGTCCCTCCGGCCGCCGCCACCACCGCATCCATGCGCGCCTGCATGTGCCGCACCATGGCCCGTTCGTTCTCCCCCCAGGCCATGGCGATGTGGGGAACGGGCAGCCCCCAGGCGTCGACCCGGTCGGACTCAAGCGTGACCCGATTGTCGGGATGGGGCAGCACCTCGCCATGGCCGATCAGAAAGCCACTGGCCTCATCGGGCCGTCGCTGCAGCAGCCGGGGTGGATCGAAGCGCTGCACCGCCGCCCACAGCCCGTAGCCGCGATGGAATCCCTCGGCGCCGGAGTGCTCCAGGTTGACGCTGTTGGGGATGAAGCAGCTGCCGGCACCGGAGAGTTCCGCCGGCTGCGCCGGCGCCTCCACCCCGGGCAGGGAGAAGAAGCGGCTGGTGGAGACGTGGTCCATCAGGTGGCGGCCCAGGCCCGCGCCGGGATCCACCAGGCCACCGGCGCGCTGGCGCTCCTCGGAGTGCAGCAGCACGCGCAGGGTCTCGATCGTGGAGGCGCAGAGCACCACCAGGGGGGCTTCGAGCAGCTCCCGGCCGCCGCTGCGCCCGTCCACCACCACCACCCCGCGCACCCGCCGCTGGTCGCGATGGAGCAGCACATGGCTCACCACCACCTCGCTGCGCAGCTGGGTGCGGCCCGTGGCCAGGGCCCGCGCCAGGCTGCTGCCGGGGCTGGCGGAGCGGGGCCAGTGCCGGCCCCGGTGCAGGCGCACGCCGCGGGAGTGGATGAAGGGCAGCCCCAGTTGCTCACGCACCGCCACCGCCAGCCGGCGTTCGCCGGGGGTGAAGGGCAGCGGCGGGGCGTAGCGGCCGTCGGGCAGCTGGGGCAGGCCGTCGGCCGCACCGTGCACCCCCAGCAGGGCTTCCAGCCGGTCGTAGTACGGGGCCAGATCGGCGCCGCTGATCGGCCAGCCGGGGCTCTGGCCATCACCCTCGCCGGCCCTGAATTCGTAGTCGCTCAGCCGCAGGGTGATGCCGCCCCAGGTGAGGCTGCGGCCGCCCACCTGGCGGCCCCGCGTCCAGAGGAAGGGCCGGTCCGCCGGCGTGGTGTAGGGGTTGCGGCGCTCGTCGACGAACAGCTCCGGGTTCTGCTTCCAGAACCCCGGATGGTGGCGCTGCAGCCGCTGCTTGCCGCTGGCCAGGTTGGCGACGCGGCGCAGGCTGTTGAGCGGTTCGCTGCCGAAGGCCCGCTCAGGCTGCAGCCGCGGCCCCGCCTCCAGCACCAGCACCCGCAGCCCGGCCTCCGCCAGCGCCATGGCCGCCACGCCGCCGGTGGCTCCCGAACCCACCACGATCGCGTCGGGGGGTGGGGCCTGGTCCGACGCCGCGGCTGAATCTGGAGCCATGGCTGACGTTGTCTCAGCTGGAGAGGCTGGCATCCGGGCTGCGCAGCCAGCAAAAAACCCCGACAGCGGTGCTGCCGGGGTGGAGGTAAGTGGTGGCGGGGGCGAGATTTGAACTCGCGACCTTCGGGTTATGAGCCCGACGAGCTACCAGGCTGCTCTACCCCGCGGCGGCTGGTGAATCATACCAGCGAGGTGTCCCCCGCTACCGCTGCGTGGGCGGCCCCGCCCACGGCGCAGCTGCGCTGCCGGTTCAGTCGAAGCGCAGCTCGCCGAGCACCTCCAGCCGCAGGTGCGGGGCCGGCACCAGGAAGCGCTGGCGCAGCTCCTCGAGGGTGAGGGGCGTGAGCCAGTCGAGCTGCTCCAGCAGGTGCAGGGCCACGGCATGTTTGGCCCGGGCGGCGCCGTCCTCCACCTTGATCGCCACGCCCAGCCCCTCGCCCACGCGGCTGAGGCACTGGATGCCCTCGGCGCCGCCCTTGCTGAGCACCTGGCCGTGGCCGCGGCGCATCAGCTCGGTGTCGAAGCGCCCCTCGCCGGCCACCAGGTCGGGGTGGGCCAGCATGGCGCGGTTGAGGCGCTCCAGATCGGGCTGCTCGCCGGCGCCCAGGTGCGCGAACAGCAGGGCCATCTGCGCGAGCCGCAGGCGCAGGGTGGGGGCGCCGCAGTCGTCCCGGGCGGTCACCAGCTCGGCCGCCGGCAGGCCTAGAAACTCGGCCACACGCTTGAGCACCTCCCGCTGCAGGGGGTGGTCCACCTGCAGGTAGCTCTCGGTGCTCCAGCCCAGGCGACGGCAGGTGGCCAGAAAGGCCGCGTGCTTGCCCGAGCAGTTGTGCTCCAGCGGACTGGTGCACCCGTCCGGCACGGGGCACTGCAGCTGGTCGGGCTCCAGCTCGGCGCTCCAGAGCAGCTTGAAGGCCTCGCGGGCGTGTTCGGGCGTGCCCGCATGGGAGGCGCAGGCGATCGCCAGGCCCCTGGTGCCCACCTGGCCCTGGTCGGCGGCGCCGCTGGCCACGAAGGCGGTGGCCTGGAAGGGTTTGAGCGCCGAGCGCACGAAGCTCAGCCGCTGGGGGTCGCCGGCACGCATCAGCACGCGGCCGCGGGCGTCGCTCACGGCCGCGTGCACCCGGTGGTGCGACTCGGGGATGCCCTCGCGCAACAGCCGCACCTCCAGCGGCGGGATGTCGGTGCGGGTGGCGGCACCGAAGCTGGAGGAGAGGCTCATGGGCAGGGCCGGCAGCCGACGTTCACCGAGCCTGCCAGAGCTGGGTTCCCAGCAGCAGGGCTCCGCCCAGCGCCATCAGGCCGGAGGCGCCGGCCATGGCCCGCTGCAGCCGGGCCAGCACCGGCCGCACCTGGTGGCGGGCCACCAGCAGATCCTGCTGACGCCAGCTCAGGGGTTTCTCCCACACCTGGCCGTCGTACCAGCCGGATTCCTCGTATTCCACCCGCTCGCTCATCAGCCGCTGGTGGATGCTGCGCCAGCCCAGCCACTGGCGCAGCAGCATCAGGGTGGGCAGGACGATGGCCGCCACCGCCCCGGCGAGCACCATCTGCACGGGGTGGTGGCGCAACACCCAGCTGCCGCTGCCCACCAGCACGGTGAGCGGCAGGATCAGCAGCCAGCTCAGGGCCAGGGGGCGCAGCAGGCCGGCGGTGCTGCCGGCGGGCCAGGCGAAGAACCAGGAGTCGCGCAGTTCCTGGTATTGCTGCAGGGGCCTCTGGGCAGCAGGCACGGGACAGGAATCGGCCGGGGCGCCGGGAAAGTCACCGGTGGTGCCGGGGCCAGTGGTGCCGGGGGCGTCCCCCATGGGCTCAGCTGCTGGTGGCCTGGGCGGAGCCTAGGTAGCGCTCCTGCTGGCCGTGGCCCCAGAACGACTCCAGGTCGTAATACTCCCGCTCCTGGGGCATGAGCACGTGCACGATCAGCTCGCCGTAATCCAGCAGCACCCAGCGGCCCTCGGCCTGGCCCTCCCGCCGCAGCGGCAGGCGCCCGGTCTCCTCCTCGATGCGCTCCTCCACCGAGCGGGCGATGGCGCGCACCTGCACGTCGGACAGGCCCGAGCAGATCACGAACCAGTCGGCCAGGGTGCTCACCTCGTCCACCCGGATCAGGCGGATGTCCACGGCCTTGCGGTCGTCGCAGGCCTCGGCCGCCAGCCTGGCCAGGGCGGCGCTGGCCGGATCGGGCCGGCCGGCGGCGGGCGCCTCAGCCATAGACGTTCTCGCTGGTGACGGACTGGCGGGAGCCCTGCTGCTGGGCCATCTCGGCGCGGGCGCGGCTGGCGCTCTTGCGCAGGGCCTCGAGGCGGTCGTCGTAGAAGGCCCGCTTCTTCTTCTTGCGGGTCTGCTCGGCCAGTTCCTTGAGGGCGCCGCCCAGGCTCTTGTAGGCGTTGGGCAGGGTGTAGCCGAAGCGGCAGGCCAGATCGATCGCCCGCTCGTCGGCGGCGATGGCATCGGCCAGGCGCTTCTCGGAATTGTTCTTGAGGTAGAGGCGGTAGCCGGCGAAGCCCGAGAGCCCCAGGGCCATCAGCAGCAGGAGGCCGTCCTGCACCCAGAGCTCGCCGATGGCACCGCCCAGACCGATGGCCAGCGCGGCCATCTCCCAGCCGTCACGGGGCACGGCATCGTTCTGGATCCGGCCCACCTCGTGCCAGAAGAGGAGGTTGCGATGGTCGAGCGCCAGGCCGTCCCAGGTCTCCAGATCCACCTGGATCTCGATCTCATCGCGGCCGATCTCCTCGATGGTGATCAGGGGGGGATCGACCGAGGCCGCGGCTTCCACGAACACCCAGCTCTGCATTTCCGGTGGCAGCAGCCCCTTGAGGCGCTGGAGCTCGCTCATGGACGCGGGGGATACAACCCGACCACGTTAGCGACCCGGAACGGGGAGCCCGAGTCCCGCGCCACCTTGCGGCGCGGGCGATCGTGCCAGGCTGGGCCGGTTTGGCCAGCCCTCGCCCATGCCCCGCCGCACGGACCTGCGTCGCATCCTGCTGCTGGGATCGGGGCCGATCGTGATCGGCCAGGCCTGCGAATTCGACTACTCCGGCACCCAGGCCTGCAAGGCCCTGCGGGCCGAGGGCTACGAGGTGGTGCTGGTGAACAGCAATCCAGCCTCGATCATGACCGATCCGGACATGGCGGATCGCACCTACATCGAGCCGCTCACCCCCGACGTGGTGGCCCGGGTGATCGAAACCGAACGGCCCGACGCCCTGCTGCCCACCATGGGCGGCCAGACGGCGCTGAACCTGGCCGTGACCCTGGCCGAGAACGGCACCCTCGAGCAGTACGGGGTGGAGCTGATCGGCGCCAACCTGGCGGCGATCCAGAAGGCCGAGGACCGGCTGCTGTTCAAGGAGGCGATGGAGCGCATCGGCGTGGCCGTGTGCCCCTCCGGCATCGCCCAGTCGCTCGATGAGGCCCTGGCCGTGGGCGAGGCGATCGGCAGCTACCCGCGCATCATCCGGCCCGCCTTCACCCTGGGCGGCAGCGGCGGCGGCATCGCCTACAACCCCGAGGAATTCGAGGCGATCTGCAAGAGCGGCCTGGAGGCCAGCCCCGTCTCCCAGATCCTGATCGAGCAGTCGCTGCTGGGCTGGAAGGAGTTCGAGCTGGAGGTGATGCGCGACACCGCCGACAACGTGGTGATCGTGTGCAGCATCGAGAACCTCGACCCGATGGGGGTGCACACGGGCGATTCGATCACCGTGGCCCCGGCCCAGACCCTCACCGACCGCGAATACCAGCGCCTGCGCGACCAGGCGATCGCCATCATCCGCGAGATCGGCGTCGACACCGGCGGCAGCAACATCCAGTTCGCGGTCAACCCCGCCAACGGCGACGTGATCGTGATCGAGATGAACCCGCGGGTGAGCCGCAGCTCGGCGCTGGCCAGCAAGGCCACCGGCTTCCCGATCGCCAAGATCGCCGCCCGCCTGGCGGTGGGCTACACCCTCGACGAGATCGTCAACGACATCACCGGCGCCACGCCGGCGTGCTTCGAGCCCACGATCGACTACGTGGTTACGAAGATCCCGCGCTTCGCCTTCGAGAAGTTCCAGGGCAGCCCGGCGGTGCTCACCACCTCGATGAAGTCGGTGGGTGAGGCGATGGCGATCGGCCGCTGCTTCGAGGAGTCGTTCCAGAAGGCGCTGCGCTCCCTGGAAACCGGCCATGCCGGCTGGGGCTGCGACCGCCCCGATCCCGCCTGGGATCCCACCGAGCTGGAGCGGGCCCTGCGCACCGCCACCCCGGAGCGGATCTTCGCCGTGCGGGCCGCCATGGTGGCCGGCCGCAGTGATGCCGAGATCCACCGGCTTTCGGCGATCGATCCCTGGTTCCTGGCCAAGCTGCGCGGCATCGTCGACGCTGAAACGCGCCTGCTGCGCGGCCGCAGCCTGGCGGATCTCGATGCCGGCGCCCTGCTGGCGCTCAAGCAGCTGGGCTTCTCCGACCGCCAGATCGCCTGGGCCAGCGGCAGCGACGAGCTGGCCGTGCGGCGCCACCGCCAGGGCCTCGGCATCAACGCCGTGTTCAAGACCGTGGACACCTGCGCGGCTGAATTCGCCTCCCGGACCCCCTACCACTACGCCACCTACGAGCGGCCGCTGGAGCGGATCAACGCCGCCGGTGAGCTGGAGCTGGCGCCCCCGGAGGACGAGGTGCAGCCCGAAAGCCGCCGCAAGGTGATGATCCTGGGGGGTGGCCCCAACCGCATCGGCCAGGGCATTGAATTCGACTACTGCTGCGTGCATGCCTCCTTCGCCCTGCGCGACGCGGGTTTCGCCACGGTGATGGTGAACAGCAACCCGGAAACGGTGTCGACCGACTACGACACCTCGGACCGCCTCTACTTCGAGCCGCTCACCCTCGAGGACGTGCTCAACGTGATCGAGGCCGAGAAGCCCGAGGGGGTGATCGTGCAGTTCGGCGGCCAGACGCCCCTGAAGCTGGCGATCCCGCTGCTGCGCTGGCTGGAGTCGCCGGAGGGCCGGGCGACCGGCACCCGCATCTGGGGCACGTCCCCGGAATCGATCGACTCCGCCGAGGACCGGGAGCGCTTCGAGGCGATCCTGCGCCGGCTGGAGATCCGCCAGCCCCGCAACGGCCTGGCCCGCAGCGACGCCGAGGCCCGCGCCGTGGCCGACCGGGTGGGCTATCCCGTGGTGGTGCGCCCCAGCTATGTGCTCGGGGGCCGCGCCATGGAGGTGGTGTTCGATGAGAGCGAGCTCAACCGCTACATGGCCGAGGCGGTGACCGTGGAGCCCGATCACCCGGTGCTGATCGACCAGTACCTGGAGAACGCCGTGGAGGTGGATGTGGACGCCCTCTGCGACGCCACCGGCACGGTGGTGATCGGCGGGGTGATGGAGCACATCGAGCCCGCCGGCATCCACTCGGGGGATTCGGCCTGCTGCCTGCCCACCGTGAGCCTGAGCGAGGGGGCCCTGGCCACGATCCGCCAGTGGAGCAAGAAACTGGCCCTGGCCCTGGAGGTGCGTGGCCTGATCAACCTGCAGTTCGCCGTGCAGCACCATCCGAAGGAGGGCGAGCGCGTGTTCATCATCGAGGCCAACCCCCGCGCCTCGCGCACGGTGCCGTTCGTGGCCAAGGCCACCGGCGTGCCCCTGGCCAAGCTGGCCAGCCTGGTGATGGCCGGGCGCTCCCTGGCGGAGCTGGGCCTCACCGAGGAGCCTGTGCCGCCGCTGCAGACGGTGAAGGAGGCGGTGCTGCCGTTCAAGCGCTTCCCCGGCTCCGACACCCTGCTGGGGCCGGAGATGCGCAGCACCGGCGAGGTGATGGGCATCGCCGCCGGTTTCGGCATGGCCTTCGCCAAGGCCGAGCTGGCGGCCAGCGAGGCCCTGCCCGCCGCCGGCACCGTGTTCCTCTCCACCCACGACCGTGACAAGCCGGCCCTGGTGCCCGTGGCCCGCCGGCTGGCCGAGCAGGGCTTCTCGCTGATCGCCACCGGCGGCACCGCCGCCGCCCTGCAGGCCGAAGGCCTGGAGGTGGAGCCGATCCTCAAGGTGCACGAGGGCCGGCCCAACATCGAGGACGCGATCCGCTCGGGCCGGATCCAGCTGATCATCAACACCCCCATCGGCCGGCAGGCCGCCCACGACGACCGCTATCTGCGGCGCGCCGCCCTCGACTACGCCGTGCCCACCGTCACGACCCTGGCCGGCGCCCGCGCCGCCGTGGAGGCGATCGGCTCCCTGCAGCGCAACGCCCAGCTGCCGGTGCACGCCCTGCAGGACATCCACCCCGGCCGCGCTGGTTAGGGTTTGGCTCCCCTGCCGCAACGGCCTTGACCGCCACCCCCGCCAGCCCCGCCGCCGTCATCCCCGCCCCCGGTGCCGACGCCACGGCGGCCTTCCGCGCCGCCTACGAGAACCGCTACACCTGGGACCCCGGCTTCGGCGGCTACCGGGGTCGCTGCGTGTGGGAGCAGCCCGGCGCAGCCGGGGAACCGGGCCGCCGCATCGAGGGCTCCTTCGTAGTGGGCGCCGATCTCAAGGCCCAGGTGGAGGGCATCGACGACCCCGAGGTGCACAAGGCGATCGCCTCCCAGCTCTGGGAGGTGGCCATCCACCGGGTGCGCCGCAGCTTCGAGCAGACCCACGGCGAGAACACCTTCACCGCCGGCGACACCGACCCCGTGGGCACCGAGGTGATCGTGGGCGGCAGGAACGCCGGCGACCGCTACCGCATCAAGGACGACGTGGTGACGATGGTGCACCGCCACATCCACGGCACGGTGGTGACGATCTTCACCGAGAGCGTCACCCACACCGGCAGCGGCTACCTGAGCCACAGCTACACCAGCCGCTACGCCGATCCCGCCAGCGGCGAGCCCAAGGGCGGGCTGAGCCGGTTCAGCGACACCTTCGTACCCCTGGTGGAGGGCGGCCCCTGGGTGCTGGCCGAACGGGTGGTGGACACCGAGGCCTTCGGCGACACGCCCGCCGGCCGTCAGGTGTTCCGCTTCGAGGGTCTCGAGCCCCTGGGCTGAGGCCCGGCGCCCGGCGGCGGAGGCTGGCCAGGCCGCCGCCGCCATGACACCATCGGCGCCAACGGCGCTGTATTCCCTTGGAGCTGCTGGATCAGTTCAATTCGCTGGTGTGGGGTCCGCCCACCCTGTGGCTTCTTGGTCTCACGGGTGTGTACCTGATGGTGGGGCTGCGCTTCATGCCCCTGACGCACATCGGCTACGGGTTCCGCCAGGCGGTCGCCTCGATCCGCTCCAGCAAGGGCGAGGGGGACGTCACCGCCTTCGAAAGTCTCTCCACGGCCCTGGCGGCCACCATCGGCACCGGCAACGTGGCAGGGGTGGCCGGCGCCATCGCCGTGGGCGGACCCGGATCGGTGTTCTGGATGTGGCTGATCGCCCTGGTGGGCATGGCCACCAAGTACGCCGAATCACTGCTGGCGGTGCACTACCGCGAGGTGGATGCCCTGGGCGAGCACGTGGGTGGACCGATGTACTTCATCCGCAACGGTCTGGGCCCCCGCTGGGCCTGGCTGGGCACGCTGTTCGCCATCTTCGGCACCCTGGCGGGCTTCGGCATCGGCAACGGCGTGCAGGCCCACGAGATGGCCCTGGCGCTGAACAAATCCCTGGGTGTGCCCGCCATCGTCACCGGGGTGGTGATGGCTGCGATCGCCTTTGCCGTGCTGATCGGCGGCATCGAGCGCATCGGCAAGGTCACCGAGGTGGTGGTGCCGGTGATGGCAGCCGTCTACGTGGGTGGGGCCCTGATCATCCTGCTCGCCCACCTCAGCGAGATCCCGGCCGCCCTCGGCCTGATCCTCAACGACGCCTTCACCGGCCAGGCGGTGGCCGGTGGCTCCCTCGGGGTGGTGATTCAGCGCGGCATCGCCCGGGGCATCTTCTCCAACGAGTCCGGCATGGGCACCGCTCCCATCGCCCAGGCCGCAGCCCGGCCCGGCGATCCGGTGCTGCAGGGCACCGTCGCCATGATCGGCACCTTCATCGACACGATCGTGATCTGCACGATGACCGCGCTGGTGATCGTGATCAGCGGTCTCTACACCAGTGGTGAGAGCGGTGTGGCCCTCACCATGAGCGCCTTCGATCAGGAGCTGCCGGGTTCGGCCTGGCTGGTGACCTTCGGCACCGTGTTCTTCACCGGCACCACGATCCTGGGCTGGGGGTACTACAGCGAGCGCTGCCTGGAGTTCCTCGTGGGCACCGGCGCCATCAGGCCCTTCCGGCTGCTGTGGGTGGCCGTGGTGGTGGTCGGCGCGGTGGCCACCGGCGGCGTGATCTGGACCATCGCCGACATCCTCAACGGTCTGATGGTGCTGCCCAACCTGATCGGCCTGCTGCTGCTCTCGGGCACCGTGTTCCGGCTCACCCGCGCCTACGACTTCAAGGCAGGGGAGCGATCTGCTTGAGCTTCTCGTTCAGCTGCATCGCCATCGACTGCCGCCCCACCGCCAGCACCTTGAGGGTGTCCTCGTGCATGCGCAGCTGGGCGTCGGCCACCTGCATGCCGCGCACCAGTTCCTTCACCTCATCGGGCAGGGAGTTGAGGTCGTAGCGGTTGCCCTCGAAGGTGAGCACGGGGGGCTGCTGGGCGTTGGCGTCCATGAAGGGGGACCGTCGGTCCCGCTCAGGATACGGATCCCCGCTCACCGCCATCCTCCGGCGGCGCTCCTGGCGGCAGCTGGGGCAGATCGAGCGCCGGCCGCTTGAACACGAACATCAGCAGCGGGCCCACCTGGGGCGCCTCCACCAGCTCCCAGTTCTCCCGCCCCAGGGCGTTGAGGAAGAACTGCAGCTGCTCGGCCGGGTGCCGCGGCCGCCGGCCCGCGCCGCGGTACTGCTGAGGGAATTCGCGCTCCAGGAATTCCGGGCTGAGGGCGCCGCCCAGGCGCCGGCTGTCGGCCTCCGGCGAGGGCGGCTCGGGCGGCGAGCCGCCGCTCACATCGATGTGGATCACCCGGTATTCCCAGGCCATCGGCGGTGCGTTCAGGGATCGAGCTGGATGAACTGGCGCCGGCAGAGCTCGCGGTAGCGGCCGCCGCTGGCCATCAGCTGATTGTGGCTGCCCTGCTCGACGATGCGGCCCCCGTCCAGCACGACGATGCGGTCGGCCTGCTGCACGGTGGCCAGGCGATGGGCGATCACCAGCACGGTGCGGCCGGCCATCGCCCGGCGCAGCCCCTGCTGCACCGCCTCCTCCGCCTCGGCATCGAGGGCGCTGGTGGCCTCATCGAGGAGCAGCAGAGCGGGATCGCCGAGCACGGCCCGGGCAATGGCCAGGCGCTGCAGCTGCCCCCCGGAGAAGTTGCGGCCCCGCTCCTCCACCCGGCTGGCGTAGCCGTCGGGGAGGGCCTCGATGAAGCCGTCGGCGTTCGCCAGCCGGGCCGCCTGGCGGATCCGCTCGCTGTCGGCCGGCCGGCCGAAGGCGATCGCCTCCGCCACCGTGCCCGAGAACACCTGGCTCTGCTGGGGCACCAGCGCCACGGCCCGGCGCAGCTCGGCGGCGCGCAGGTCGGCCAGATCGCGGCCGTCCAGCAGCACCCGGCCGCCCTGGGCCACGTTGAAGCGCAGCAGCAGGGAGAACAGCGTGCTCTTGCCCGCCCCCGAGGGACCCACCAGCGCCACCACCCGGCCCGGCTCGATGCGCAGGCTGAGGTCGTCCAGCACCGGCTGGCGCGGGTCGTAGCCGAAGTGGATCCGCTCCAGCACCAGTTCCCCGCGCACGGGGCCGAGCGCCACGGCGGTGGCCCGGTCGGGCGGCTCCACCGGCTCCCGTTCGATCGCCCGCAGGCGCTGCAGGGAGGCCTGGCCCTGCTGCAGCTCGTTGAAGTTGGTGGTGAGATGGGAGATGGGATCGATGAGCATCAGCAGGGCCGCCACGTAGCTGCTGAAGCCCTGGGCATCGAGCTGCCCGGACTGGATCCGCCAGGCGCCCAGCAGCAGCACGGTGAGGATGCCGCCGGCCTCGAGGAAGCCCACCACCGGGTGCTGCAGCGCCAGCAGGCGCAGGGTGCGGTAGCGGGCCCGGCGATGCAGTTCCACCTCGGCATCGAAGCGCCGCTGCAGCCAGGCCTCGGCGGCGAAGGCCCGCACCAGCGGCAGCCCGGTGATCGCCTCGGCGAGCAGGCCCGCCAGCTCGCTCACCTGGCGCTGGCTGCGCTCCGCCGCCGCCATCACCCGCGCCCCGAAGCCGCTCACCAGCAACGCCACCAGCGGTGCCAGCAGCAGGGTGGCCAGGGCCAGGGGCCAGTCCAGCCAGAGCATGTAGCCCAGCACCGCCAGGAGCTGCAGGCTGCTGGGGGTGGTGTCCTGGATCGTCTTGTAGATCACCTCCCCCACCCGGTCGGCGTCCTCGGTGAGGCGGTAGGTGAGGTCACCCGCCGAGAGCTTGTCGAGGGAGGCGAACTCCAGGCGCTGCAGCCGTGCGAACAGCTGCTGGCGCAGACTCTTGCTCACGCTCAGCGCCGGCCCCGCCAGCAGGGTGTCCTGGCCGAACTGGGCGGCCTTCTGCACCAGGAACACCAGCAGGGCCAGCAGCACCGCGTTGCGGGTGGCGGCCAGATCGCCGGCGCCGATGGCCGGGATCAGCCGGCCGGCCAGGGCGGCCAGCAGCGGCCAGCAGAGCACATAGATCAGGATGCACCCGCCCCCGGCCGCGAGCCTGCGCCGGTGCGGCCGCAGCAGGGGCCACAGCCGGCGCACGCCGTCCCGCAGGCTGCCGCGCACAGCGGCCGGTGAAGGTGCGAGCATCGCGGCACGCTAAGGGCCGCCGGGCTCCGCTCCCTTGAAGCTCGATCAGTTCCTCAAGTTCCACGGCCTGGCGGCCACCGGCGGCGAGGCCAAGCTGCGCATCCAGCGGGGGGACGTGCGCGTCAACGGGACCATCGAGCTGCGCCGGGGCCGGCAGCTGGCGCCCGGCGATGCGGTGAGCGTGGATGGCCGCGAGCTGCTGTTCACGGGCCGCCAAGGGGCGCGGCAGGCGCCCCATTAGCGTTTGGAACTGCTGTCCGCAAGGCAATGGTGCGCAAGGCCGTCATCGCAGGCAACTGGAAGATGCACATGACCTGCGCCGAGACGCGGGAGTTCGCCGCCGCCTTCCGGCCCCTGATCGCCGACCTGCCGGCCGGCCGCGAGGTGGTGCTGGCGCCACCCTTCACCGCCATTCCCACCCTCTGCCGCCACCTGGCCGGCACGGGCGTGGCCATCGCCGCCCAGAACGTCCACTGGGACGATCAGGGTGCCTACACCGGCATGATCTCGGCGCCGATGCTGGTGGAGCACGGCGTCAGCCACGCGATCGTGGGCCACAGCGAGCCGCGCAAGTACTACAGCGAGACCGACGAGCAGATCAACCTGCGGGCCCGCACCGCCCAGCGCCACGGCCTGATCCCGATCCTGTGCGTGGGCGAGAGCCTCGATCAGCGCGAAGCCGGTGAAACCGAGCGGGTGATCCACCGCCAGATCGAGCAGGGGCTCGAGGATGTGGATCCCGTCCGGCTGATCGTGGCCTACGAGCCGATCTGGGCCATCGGCACGGGCAAGACCTGCGCCGCCGATGAGGCCAACCGGGTGTGCGGGCTGATCCGCGGCTGGGTGGGCAACCCGGAGGTCACCGTGCAGTACGGCGGCTCGGTGAACACCGCCACCATCGACGAGTTGATGGCCCAGAGCGACATCGACGGCGTGCTGGTGGGTGGTGCCTCCCTCAAGGCCGAGAGCTTCGCCCGCATCGCCAACTACCAGGTGCCGGCGCGGGTGTGACCCGCCCGCTGGTGATGGGGGTGCTGAACCTCACCCCCGATTCCTTCAGCGATGGCGGCCGCATCGCCGGCGTGGAGCCGGCGGTGCATGCGGCCGCACGGATGCTGCGGCAAGGGGCCGACGTGCTCGACCTCGGGGCCCAGAGCACCCGTCCCGGAGCCGAGGAGGTGGGCCCTGAGCGGGAGCTGGAGCGGCTGCTGCCCGCCCTGGCGGCGATCCGGGCCGCCCACCCCGGGGCACGCCTCTCCGTGGACACCTTCCATGCCGCCGTGGCCGAGGCGGCCCTGGACGCCGGTGCCGACTGGATCAACGACGTACGCGGCGGCAATGTGACCGGGGCAGCGGTGGGCGGCCCGGCGGCCGGCAGCCTGCGCGACCCGGCGATGCTGCCGCTGATCGCCCGTTGCGGCTGCCCCTATGTGCTGATGCACAGCCGCGGCGACAGCCGCTCGATGGACGCCCTGGCGGTGTACGGCGACGTGGTGGCCGAGGTGCACGCCGAGCTGGAGGCCGCCACCGCCACGGCCCTGGCGGCGGGAGTGCGGCGGGAGCGGATCGTCTGGGATCCGGGCCTGGGGTTCGCCAAGACCAGCGAGCAGAACCTGGCGCTGCTGCGGCGGCTGCCGGAGCTGGCGGCGGCCGGCTATCCCCTGCTGGTGGGCCCCTCGCGCAAGCGCTTCATCGGCGCGGTGCTGGACGAGCCCCGCCCGCGGGCGCGCCTGTGGGGCACCGCGGCGGTGTGCGCCCTGGCGGTGGCCGGCGGCGCCGCGGTGCTGCGGGTGCACGATGTGGGCCCGATCGCCCAGGTGACGCGGATGGCAGCGGCGGTGGCGGGAGTGACTCCCGTCAGTGCGCCTCAGCCCTGAGCCCCGCCCGCGCCGACACCTGGGCCTCAGAGGTCACCTCGCGCAGAACCGACACGATCGCCACCTCCCCCGACACCCCGGTCGAGACCCGCTGCTCCTGCAGGTCGATGAGGTGCTGAACCGGATCCAGGGCCTGCACGCTCCGCAAGCATGGAGCACCGCCATCACCTGCCTCAGCCTTTGAGGAACTCCAGGATCAATCCGTAGAACTCCTCAGGGCGTTCGATGAAGACCCCATGGCCGCTGGCGGGGATCACGCTGAGCTCGGCCCCTGGGATATGGCTGCAGAGGTATTCAGAGCCTGCCATGGGAGTGAGCAGATCATGCTCCGCAGCGATGATCCGCACAGGGCAACCGATCCGACTCAGCAGTGCCCGTGTATCGAAGACGCGCAGGGCCTCGGTCTGGGCGACATAACCCTGCTCAGTCATCGGATAGGGGTGATTGACAACTGAGCCGATGTAAGCCTCTACTCTCGCTTTGTCCTCAAGAAAGGTCCGGTCGAACAATACCGGCAGATAGTTTCTGGCCCTCACTTCAAGCGGCACTCCACAGCCGTAGAGGGCAATCTGCTGGGTTGTCGCCAGTTGTGAGATCACTGAGAAGGTTGGTTCGCTGCAGGCGATCACCAGCCGATCGACAAACTCGGGAGCCGTGGCTGCGATGATCTGGGCTATGTGCCCACCCATCGAGTGGCCCACGAGATGGGCCCTGTGAATGCCGAGCTTCGCGCACAGCGTGAGCGTGTCTTGGGCCAGCATCTCCAGTCGATAAGGCCCCTCGGGAACGCTGCTCTGACCGCAGCCGCGGTTATCGAAGACGGTGACCCGAAAATCGTTCGCCAAGCGTTGCGTCTCCCACATTCCGTGATCGGCGCTGAGGCCTGAAATCAGCACCACATCGGGCCCGCTGCCGACTTGCTGGTAGTAGAGATCAAGGTCTCCGATCCGCGTGTGCGGCATGGTGTGGATGCCTCGACTGTCTCGAGAGTGTATGCAGGCATGATGGTTCCTGCAGATGTCATGCACGATCGCTAAGGGCTCGGCGGAAACCCGCCAGGGCTGCAAGACAACCCCTTCGCCGCGGCCATGGCGATGCTGAATTTCTACTTCAACCGGGCGGGAGGGGATCTCAGGCCTGAGCGTCGGCAGGTGCTGGAACAGGCGAAGCTGGAGTTGCGCGCGCTGTATGGGCGTTACAGCCCTACTGACGCCCGGGGGGACCACAGGGATCCGTGCTGGTGGCAGCAGGTGGATCCCTGGCCATGGCCGCGCTGGTCGGTCTGTCGGAGGCCTACCGCTTAGAGAAGGTGTAGACAGCCACCTCAATCAGCCTGCTGGTGAGTGGGCTCGGGGATGAGGACAAGAGGGGCTGAGCTCTCTCTCACCCCTCGCTCACCCCCTCGATCCTGTCCTCGATCTCCTGATACAGCGCCTGCAGCTGGGCGATGTTCTCGTCGCTGGTCTCCCAGTAGCCGCGGCCGTTCACCTCCAGCAGGGTGCCGACGATGCGGCGGAAGCTGTGGGGGTTGAGGTCCATCAGCCGCTGGCGCATCTCCGGGTCGTTGATGAAGGTGTCGTTGGCCTCCTCGTACACGAAGTTATCGACCGCGCCGCTGGTGGCACTCCAGCCCAGGGTGAAGTTGAGGCGCTTGGCCACCTCGCGCACACCCTCGTAGCCGGAATTGAGCATGCCCTCATACCACTTGGGGTTGAGCAGCTTGGTGCGCGAATCCAGCCGAATCGTTTCGCTGAGCGTGCGCACCTGGGCATTGGCGGTGGTGGTATCGGCGATGTAGCTCGCCGGCGCCTTGCCGTCGTCGCGCAGGCCCTGGATCAGCTTGGTGGGGTCGGAGTCGAAGTAGTGGCTCACATCGGTGAGCGAGATCTCGGCGGAATCCAGGTTCTGGAAGGTCACGTCGGCGGTCTTCATCGCCGCCTCGAACACCTCGCGCTTCTGGTTCATCTCGCCGGGGTTGTCGGCGTTGAAGGCGAAGGTCTTGCGGGAGAGGTACATCTCCTGCAGTTCGTTCTCCTCTTCCCAGGTGCTGTTCTCCACCGCCAGGTTCACGTTGGAGCTGTAGCTGCCGCTGGCGTTGGAGAACACGCGGGTGGCGGCATCCCGCAGGGAGATGCCATCCTTCTCCGCCTGCTCCTGGGCGTGCTTGCGCACGAAGTTCATCGCCAGCGGCTCATCGGCCTCGGCGGCCATCTTCACGCCCTGGTCGATCAGGGCCATCTGGTTGATGAACAGGTCGCGGAACACGCCGCTGCAGTTCACCACCACATCGATGCGGGGACGGCCCAGCTCCTCGAGGGGAATGAGCTCCAGCTTGTTCACGCGGCCGAGGGAATCGGGCACGGGCTTGACGCCGATGAACCAGAGGATCTGGGCCAGGGATTCGCCGTAGGTCTTGATGTTGTCGGTGCCCCAGAGCACGCAGGCGATCGTTTCCGGCCAGGTGCCCTGCTCGGCCTTCTGGCGCTCGATCAGCTTGTCCACCACCCCCTTGGCGGCGGCGATGGCGGCCCTGGTGGGGATCGCCTGGGGATCGAGGGCGTGCAGGTTCTTGCCGCTGGGCAGCACGCCGGGGTTGCGGATCGGGTCGCCACCGGGTCCCGGCAGCACGTATTCGCCGTCGAGGGCCTTGAGCAGGCTCTCCATCTCCATGTCGGCGCACACCTGCTCCAGGCAGAACTGCAGGTAGGCGAACAGCTTGTCGAGCTCAACGGAATCGACGCTCACAAAACCCGCGCCGCAGCAGGCCCGCAGCCAGGGACTGGGCAGCTTGACGTTGAAGCGGGCCAGCAGATCGAACAGCCAGCCGAAGTTGCGCCGCAGGGTGACCCGGCCGTCGCTGCCGGTGACGCTGCGCACCATGGCGCCTACGGCGGCGCGGCTGGTTTCGGTGATGCGGCGGTTGAGTTCCACATCGGCCAGCACGCCCTCGTCGTTGCCCTTGTAGACCTCGCCGATCGTGCGACCCAGGCTCTCGGCCAGCAGCCCCGGCAGCGAGCGGATGCCCTCCTCCTCGCGCTCGAGGGCGGCGATGTTCACCAGGGTGGCGATCGCCTCTTCGGCGGTGGGGGGCTTGCCGATGGTGTGCAGGCCGCAGGGCAGCAGCCGGCTCTCGATCTCCATCAGCTGGCGGTAGACCGCGCCGATCACGGCGTCGCGGGCATCCAGATCCAGCTGAGCGGCATCCTCCTCCGGCAGGGCCACATCCTTGTCGAGGTTGCACTGGCGGGCCGTTTCCACCACGGCGTTCACGATCTGCACGCCGCGGGAGCTTTCGCGCAGCTGCTGGTAACTGCCCACCAGCTCGCCCAGCTCCTTGAGCCCCTTGTAGAGGCCGGCGTTCTCAGCCGGGGGCGTGAGATAGCTGATCGTTTCGGCGTAGCCGCGCCGCTTGGCGATCGTGGCTTCCGAGGGATTGTTGGCGGCGTAGTAGTAGAGGTTCGGCAGGGCGCCGATCAGGGAGTCGGGGTAGCAGGTGTCGCTCATGCCCATCTGCTTGCCGGGCATGAACTCCAGCGAGCCGTGGGTGCCGAAGTGCAGCACCGCGTCGGCGCCCCACACCTTCTCCAGATAGGTGTAGTAAGCGGCGAAGCCGTGGTGGGGGCTGGCGCTGCGGGAATAGAGCAGCCGCATCGGGTCGCCCTCGTAGCCGAAGGTGGGCTGCACGCCAACAAACACGTTGCCGAAGTGGCGGCCGTAGATCAGCAGGTTGGTGCCGTCGGAATTGAGGTTGCCGGGGGGCTTGCCCCAGTTCTCCTCGAGGCGCTCGGAATAGGGCGTGAGCCGCTCGTACTCCTCCACGCTCATGCGGTGGGCGATCGCCAGCTCCGGCGCCCCCTCCATCGCTTCGGGGTCCTTGAGCACCGCGTCCATCAGCTCCTTGCCGGTCTTGGGCAGGCCGCTCACGTCGTAGCCCTTGGCCGCCATCTCCTCCATCACCCGGTGGATGGAGCCGAACACATCCAGATAGGCGGCAGTGCCCACGTTGCCCTTGTCGGGCGGGAAGCTGAACACCGTGATCGCCAGCTTCTTCTCCTGGCGCGGCTTGATACGCAGGGAGGCCCAGCGGATGGCCCGCTCGGCGATGGCATCCACCCGGTCCTGCAGGGTGTGGGCCTTGCCGGTGGCGTCGTCGCGGCCGCTGAGCACGATCGGCTCGATGGCGCCATCGAGCTCGGGGATGGCGATCTGCAGGGCCACCTGCACCGGGTGCAGACCCAGGTCGCTCTCCTCCCACTCCTGGGTGGTCTGGAACACCAGCGGCAGCGCCACCATGTAGGGGCGATTGAGCTTCTTGAGCACCTCGATCGCCCTGGGGTGGTCCTGCCGGGCCGGGCCGCCCACCAGGGCGAAGCCGGTGAGCGACACCACCCCGTCCACCAGGGGCACCTCGGGGTTGAGGGGGTCGTAGAAGAAGGCGTTCACCGGCCTGGTGAAGTCGAGCCCGCCGCAGAACACCGGGATCACGGTGGCGCCGCGGTATTCCATCTCCTGGATCACCGCCACGTAGTGGGCCTCATCGCCGGTGACGATGTGGCTGCGCTGCAGCACCAGGCCGATCACCGGGCCCTTGCGGGCCTTCTCGCTGAGATCGGCGCGGCTGGCGCTCCAGTTCAGGTACTCCTTGATGTCCTCGAACATCGCAGGGGCCAGGGGATGCCAGATCCCCAGGTCGGGGAACACCACGGGATCGGCCACCTGCAGCTCGGGCCGGCCCTGCGCCTCGCCGCCGGCAGTGCGGGGAAACACGTACTTGTCCGCCAGCATCAGCAGGAAGTTCCTGAGGTTGTCCGGCGTGCCGCCCAGCCAGTACTGGAAGCTGAGCATGAAGGAGCGGGCGTCCTGCGCCTTCTCCACCGGCAGATACTTCAACACCGTGGGCAGGGTGTTGAGCAGCTTCAACATCGCGTCCTGAAACCCGGCGCCGCCGGCCTCCTTGCGCTTCTTCATGAAGCTGGCGATGGCGCTCTTGCTCTGGCCCAGCTGGGCCATGGAGAACGTCCCCAGCTTGTTCAGACGCATCACCTCCGGCATGGAGGGGAACACCACCGACGCCTTGAGGCGCTCGCGGTGGGGCGCCACGGCCTCCACCACCTTCTGGGCCAGGTCCTCGATGAAGATCAGCGAGGCGATGAACACATCCGCCTCGGCCACATCGGCGCAGAACTGGGCGTAGTTCTCCGGGTCGCGCAGTTCCTCGATCAGGTAGCCGCTCAGGTCGATCGCCAGCGGACCGTTCTGCTCGTTCAGGGAGGTGGCCGCCAGAGTGAGGGCGTTCTGGTACTGCGGCTCCAGCACCACGTACACGGCCTTCATCACCGCGCCGCTGTGGTCGCCTGCAGGGCTGACCCGGCGGTTGGCGGAGCGGACCTGCGTGAACATGCGCGCGTCTGGGCTGGTGTGGGCTGAGCTTACGAAGCTTGAACCCGTCCGCGAGCGTGCTGCATAGGCTCTGCAGCAAGGTTCTCCAGCAGCGCTCCTCCGCCATGACCAGCTCCACCGGCCCGTCCGGCACCACCGGCCCCGGGGCCGCGACCACGCCGCCGGCCCGTCCGATCGCCGTGGTGGTGGCCGGAGCCCTGGGGCGCATGGGCGCCGAAGTGGTCAAGGCGGTGACCGCGACGTCCGACTGCGAGCTGGTGGGCGCCGTCGACACCACCCCCGGCAAGGAGGGGGCCGATGTGGGCCTGGAGCTGGGGCTCGGCGAGCTGGAGGTGGCCATCACCTCCGACTTCGAGGGCTGTCTCTGCCAGGCCAGCCAGGCCGTGCGCACGGCCGGCCCGGGCCAGGGCGCCGTGCTGGTGGACTTCACCCACCCCTCGGTGGTGTACGAGCACACCCGCGGCGCCATCGCCTACGGCGTGCATCCGGTGATCGGCACCACCGGTCTCAGCCCTGAGCAGCTGGCCGATCTGGCCACCTTCGCCGGCAAGGCGTCGGTGGGCGGCGCCGTGATCCCCAACTTCTCGGTGGGCATGGTGCTGCTGCAGCAGGCCGCCGCCGCCGCCGCCCGCTTCTACGACTTCGCCGAACTCACCGAACTGCACCACAACCGCAAGGCCGATGCCCCCAGCGGCACCTGCATCAAGACCGCCGAACTGATGGAGGAGCTGGGCAAGAGCTTCAACGTCCCCCAGGTGGAGGAGCACGAGAGCCTGCCCGGCTGCCGCGGCGGCCAGCGGGAGAGCGGCCTGCGGCTCCATTCGCTGCGCCTGCCGGGCCTGGTGGCCCATCAGGAGGTGATGTTCGGCGCGCCGGGCGAAACCTATACGCTCCGCCACGACACCATCGACCGTTCCGCCTACATGCCCGGGGTGCTGCTCACCGTGCGCCGGGTGCGCCAGCTGCCGGGGCTGGTGTACGGCCTGGAGCGGCTGCTGTGAGGCGAGCCGGCCGATGCTGATCCCCCTGCGCCCCGGCGAACTCTCCCGCCTGATCCCGGCGGTGGCCACGGGCCCCCAGTTCAACTCCTGCAGCGGTTCGCCCCGCAAGCTGCTGCAGCGGGTGCTGATCTCGGTGATCGGCGGCGTGCTCACCCTGCTGATCAGCCAGACCCTGGCCTTCCGCAGCCAGTTCGCCCCGGTGCTGCTGGTGGCGGGGGTGGTGCTGCTGCTCTACGTGCTCTGGGGGCCGATCGTGGAGGCGGGCCGGCGCAACGCGACCCTGCGCCGTTACCCGGCCGCGGCGATCTTCGAGGGCCAGGTGGCCGATCTGTTCACCCGCGAGGTGGTGGAGGACCAGCGCGAGCAGGCCGACCGCAGCGGCCGCCTGCAGCTGGTGGAGAACCGCCGCACCTGGCTCACCCTGGAGCTCGAGGACGAGGACGGCTACCTCGGCCGGGTGCGCTTTCCCATGGAGAAAAAGCACCAGCTGATCCGGCGGGGAATGGTGGTGCGCACCCTGGTGCTCAGCGACCGCAAGGACTTCTCCCGCATCGGCGCCCTCACCGACGCCTGGCTGCCCCAGCTCAAGCTGTGGGTGGGCGACTACCCCTTCCTGCTGAGGCCGGCGTTCGAGGAGCTCTGCCTGCGGCGCCTGCGCTGAGGCCAGATGCCAGACCGGGGCGGGCAGGACTCCGCAGAAATCTTGAAGGGGCTGTCACAGTCCGCAACAATGCGTTACATTGCTTTCAGACCAGAGGACTCCCATGACCCAGGCCACCCCCATCGCTCCCACCGCCATCCGCGGCGCCACCGTCACCACCGAAGACGGCGGCCGCCTCAACGCCTTCGCCACCGAGCCCCGCATGGAAGTGGTGAGCCCCGAGCGTGGCTGGGGTTTCCATGAGCGTGCCGAGAAGCTCAACGGCCGCATGGCCATGCTCGGCTTCATCGCCCTGCTGGCCACCGAGTTCGCCCTCGGCGGTGAGGCCTTCACCCGCGGCCTGCTCGGTCTCGGCTGAGCCCTGAAACCAGCCCGCTCCGGGCTCTCATCTCACCCCCCGGCCGCAGCAGACTTGCTGCGGCTTTGTTGTGTGCCGCTGACCGCCGCCCCTCCCCGTCCCGCTCCCGCCGCCAGCCCGCAGCTGCCCGCCACGACCCTGCGGGCGCGGGTCTGCGGCGGCGGTCCCACCGGCGCCCTGAGCGCCCTGGCCCTGGCCGATGCCGGCTGGCGGGTTAGCCTGCACGACCCGCTCAGCGCCGGCCAGCTGCTGGAGCGCAGCCGCGCCTACGCCTTCAACCACTCCAGCCGCCAGCTGCTGGAGCGGCTCGGTCTCTGGGACGACCTGGCCGGCGCCATGGTGCCCTTCAGCCGGCTGGAGCTCCGCGACCTGGCCATCGCCGCCGGCGTGCCCTTCAGCACGGCTGACCTGCCGGGCCGCTGCCGTCGCTCCCCCTGGACGGCCGTGGGCTGGGTGGGCCTGCACGGGCCGCTGATGACGGTGCTGCTGGAGCGGCTGCAGCGCCATCCGGCGGTCGATCTGCAGCTGGGCACGACCGCCGCGCCGCCGCTGGAGAGCGATCCCGCGGACCTGGTGGTGGCCGCCGATGGCCCCCACTCCAGCTGCCGCGACGGCCTCGGCATCGGCCTCTGGCAGCTCGCTTACCGCCAGGCCTGTCTCACCGCCCAGGTGGAGTTGCGCGGCAGTGACGACGACCAGGCCTGGGAGCTGTTCCGGCCCGAGGGACCGTTCGCGCTGCTGCCCCTGGGCCGGGGACGCTTCCAGCTGGTGTGGAGCGCCCCTGCCGCCCGCTGCCGGCAGCTGGAGAGCCTGAGCGCCGACGCCTTCCTCGACCGCCTGGCCGGCGCCCTGCCCGACCGCTTCCAGCCCGATGCCCTGCTGGATGAGCCGCGGGCCTTCCCGGTGGCCCTGCAGCTGGCCCGGCGGCTGGCCGTCGGGCGGACGGTGCTGGTGGGGGAGAGCGCCCACCGCTGCCATCCGGTGGGTGGCCAGGGGCTCAACCTCTGCTGGCGCGACGTGGCTGAGCTGCACCGCCAGGCCCGCCGCGTGGCCGCCGCACGGCTCGCGGCCGACCGCCTCCCGGCCGCCTACGCCTGGCGCCGCTGGCCCGATCTGCTGCTCACCCTGCTGGCCACCGATCTGCTGATGCGGCTGTTCTCCAACCGCGCCCCGCTGCTGCTGCCGCTGCGGCGCCTGGGCCTGATCCTGCTGGCCGCAGCGGCGCCGCTGCGGCGCCTCAGCCTCGGGGTGATGACCCTGGGGCCCTGCCGTCCCCTCTGAGCGCCGCCATGGTGCACAGCTCCAGCCCACTGCCACCGCCCTCGCCCGCCCTGCTGCGCTTCCTGCGCCAGGACCTCGAGCTCAGCGAGAACGCCCTGGAGCTGGGGCTGCGCCAGGCCCGCCAGGAGTCGGCGCCGCTGCCGGTGGTGCTCTGGCGCTACGGCCTGCTCAGCCTGGAGCAGCTGGAGCAGGTGCTGCAGTGGCAGGACGGCAACAGCTAGCGGCGGAGCGCGCTCAGGCGTAGATGATCAGCGACTCCACCGGATGCTCGGGGGGCAGGCGCCGGCGCCCCTCCAGGGCCGCCAGTTCGGCCACGAACCCGAAGCCGCAGAGGCTGCCGCCGGCCGCCTCCACCAGCTGCGCACAGGCGGCGGCAGTGCCGCCCGTGGCCAGCAGATCGTCCACCACCAGCACCCGCTGGCCGTCGGCCAGGGCGTCGCTGTGGATCTCCAGGCGGTCGCTGCCGTACTCCAGGGCGTAGTCCACGCCGGTGACCTCGCCGGGCAGCTTGCCGGGCTTGCGCACCGGCACGAAACCCAGCCGCACGGTGGTGGCCAGGGCGGTGCCCACGATGAAGCCGCGCGATTCGATGCCCACGATCAGGTCGGGCTGGAGCTGCTCGCAGAGATCGGCGAGGCGGCGGATCACCTCCTGCCAGCCCGCCGGATCGCGCATCAGCGGGGTGAGGTCGCGGAACAGGATGCCCGGCTTGGGGAAATCGGGCACATCGCGCACCAGGCGCCGCAGATCCACTGGTTCGGCCTGATCAAGCAGGTCGGCCTGATCCACCGTGTCGGCCTGGTCCAGAGGGGTGGCCGGATCCAGAGGCTCGCGCATGAAGGTGACGGTGGGAGGCGCAGGCTGGCATCATCGCAGCCATGCCCGACTCCTCCTCCGAGCCCCAGGCCACGCCGCTGTCGCGGCGGGGGCTGGAGCGGCTCGACCTGCTGCTGCTCAGCGCCGAGGCCCTCGACCTCAACGGCGGCGAGGCGATGGTGTGGATGAGCGAGCAGATGGGCTTCTCCGCCCTGTTCCCCAACCGGGTGGAGCTCTGGAAGCGCCGCTGCCACAATCCCCTGCGCCGCGCCACCCGTCGGGGCCAGCTCAAGCCGGCGGAGACCGATGCCCTGATGCGCATCCTCTGCGCCCTGGCCGACCGGCTCTACCCGCTGCTGCGGGCGCTGCTGGCCAGCAATGAGCCCGAGGCGGTGCGCCAGCGCCGCTGGGAGCTGTTCGAGGGGCGGCTGGCCGAGCTGGTGCGCGAGCGCATGAATCCCCGCCGGGTGGGCGTCCAGACCCTGCTCGATCCCCGGCGCGGCGCCCGGCAGCGGCGTCAGCTGATCCAGTCCCTGGCCCTCGGCGCCGGCACCGGGGGCTATGAGCGCCTGCGCGCCAGCCTGCACGACCCCGCGGTGTGACGTCCATGAAACAGACACTGCGCTACGACCAGGTGAGCTGCCGGTTGCAGGTCGAGGGCCTGCCCGATCTCTCCAGCGGCCAGGCCCAGGACGCCCTGGGGATCATCACCGGCTGGACGCTGCGCTGGCCGGGCCGTCCCGAGCTGGAGGGGCGCCGGGAGCACCTGCTTTCGCTGATGGCGGTGGTGCTCCCCTACGCCCGCCTGCTGATCAGCGGCGTCGGCCGCCCCGTCGGCGGCGCCGACACGCCGGTGAGCATCGCCCCCCGGCCGGAGGGGGGCCACCGCCTGCAGCTGCGCAGCAGCCAGCCGGACACGCCCCCCCTGGAGCTGGAGCTGGACGATGCCGAACTCGCCGATCTGGTGCGGGTGCTCGACGAGCTGCGGCTCGATCCCCGGCTGCAGGTGAAGCTCGACCTGCCGGAGCCCCGGCCGCTGCAGCCCCGGGAGGTGCTGGAGCGGATGCCCCTGGGGCGACGGCTGGCGGCGCCGGTGGGGGGCGCCCTTGCCCTCGCCCTGGCCGCCACCCTCGGCGCCCTGCTGCCTGAGCCGGCCCCGCAGCGGCAGACCACCGGTGCGCGTGAGACACCCTCTGCGCCGGGCTCCGCAGCGCCACCGTCCTCCCAGCAGCCAGCCACGGCCCCGCAACCCTCCGGCCCGCCCCGGTGATGGAGCCCAACCCGGCGAACCCTGACGGCTGCTTGACGGCCAGGATTGTGCACACAGACTGGCTGCCATGTCCCTGATGACCTGGTCGGAACTGCGCATCCGCGTCGCACGCCTCGGCGCGGCCCTCGATGTGGTGGTGCGCAGCGATCCGGAGGTGTGCGGCCTGAGCGGCGAGGGCTTTCACCTCTCCCTGCACCACGGCGGCCAGGGCGACTGCACGGTGGGCAATCTCAACCTGATCGACTGCCCCAACGAACTGGTGCTGATGGAGTTCGAGCGCTGGATGCGTGGCGCCGGCCATGTGCTGGAGGTATGACCGGTACCCGGCGCCGATCCCTGCAGCTGCCCCACACCGTCTCGGCGGATCGGCCGGCAACGGCACGTCGGCGGGGCGTCTCCCGCTGGCGGCTGTTCTGGACCGGCCTGCTCTACGTGGCCCTGGGCTCGGCGATGCTGGTGGGGCTGATGCAGCTGCCGGAGCGCCTGGATGCGTTTCTGCTTCTCAGCACATCCATTGCCAAGCTGATCGCCGGTCTGCAGGGTGTGGTGGTGGGGCTGCTGCAGCTGCTGGCCGTCGCGCTGGTGGTCCTGGTGGCCCTGCTGGCCCTGGTGCTGCTGGTGGGCGGCATGGTGCGACTGGTGCGCTGCCTGCTCCCCCGTCCGAGGCGCCCCCGGGTGTCGTCCTGACCACCCCATTCCCCCATTCCCGCCATGGGCAAAAGCGACTCCAAGAAGAAGACCAAGCTCAAGCTCAAGTCGGCGGATGGGGACCCCGGCGCCAGGACCTCCAGCGGCAGGAAGGGCACGATCAAGCTCCAGGGCCAAGGCAAGGGAGGCAAGCCTGACAAGGACGGCAAGGCCCGGAGCCTGGTGCGGGTGGTGCCCCGTTACGGGCCCCTCAGCGACCGCTACTACCCCTCCGCCCTGCTCGATGACATGAAGGGCGACAACAGCAACGGGGACGGATACAGCCCGGCCGAGGACGGTGGCTTCAGCAAGCTCGACCGCAAGTTCTACGAGAAGGAACTCACCCGGCTCCAGGTGGAGCTGGTGAAGATGCAGTACTGGATCAAGGCCACCGGCTACCGCCTGATCGTGCTGTTCGAGGGGCGGGATGCCGCCGGCAAGGGCGGCACCATCAAGCGCGTCACCGAACCGCTCAACCCCCGCGGCTGCCGGGTGGTGGCCCTGGGCACCCCCAGCGACCAGCAGAAGAGCCAGTGGTATTTCCAGCGCTACGTGGAGCACTTCCCCAGCGCCGGCGAGATCGTGATCTTCGACCGCAGCTGGTACAACCGCGCCGGAGTGGAGCGGGTGATGGGCTTCTGCACCCCCGAGCAGGTGGAGGAGTTCATGCAGAGCTGCCCCGAGTTCGAGCGCATGCTGGTGCGCTCCGGCATCACCCTGCTCAAGTACTGGTTCTCGGTGAGCGATCAGGAGCAGGAAGCGCGCTTCCAGTCGCGCACCGAAGACCCCACCCGGCGCTGGAAGCTCAGCCCGATGGACCTGCAGGCCCGGGAGAAGTGGGCGGAGTTCTCCCATGCCAAGGACGACATGTTCTCCCACACCAACATCCCCGAGGCGCCCTGGTTCACCGTGGAGGCCGATGACAAGCGGAGGGCGCGGCTGAACTGCATCTCCCACCTGCTCAGCAAGGTGCCCTACACCGACATGACGCCGCCGGCGATCGAGCTGCCGCCGCGCCCGAAGCACCCCAACCTGGAGCGGCCGCCGCGCTGGGAGCAGTTCTTCGTGCCCAACCGCTACCCCTGATCAGCCCCCCAGGCGCTGGAACCACAGGCCCGCCAGCTGCCAGCTGCTCCACAGGAAGATCACCAGGAACAGCCAGTTCAGCCAGGCGGGCCGCCGGGGAGGTTCTGGGGTCATGGAGGCGGGCGCGACCGGGATGCCGTGGATGCCTCCAGGCTGCCCCATCACCCCCGGCCGCCGGGCCGGCGTTCGTGACATTCCTTGACGCCGGCCGGCTGGCGACGACGTTCCCCTTAGTCTCCGCCCATGGGCAGTCCGATCGGCAAGGAAGAGTTCCTGCGCCGCGCGCACGAGCGCTTCGGGGACAAGTACGACTACAGCGGCATCGTCTACAAGAGCTTCAAGACCCCCATCAAGATCCGCTGCCGGTTGCACCCGGTGAAGGAGATCTCGATCACACCCGAAAAGCATCTGCAGACCACCGGCGGCTGCAAGTTCTGCCTGCGGGAGATGCGGGTGCGCATGCTTGAGCGAGAGCTCAACCGCGACAGCGCCGAGCGCCCTGCCCTGGGGTCCGGCCCTGCCCTCGAGTCCGGCCCTGCCCCGGTGTCCTGGCCGGCCGGCGACCGCCAGGTCTGATCCGGGCCATGGGGTGGCTTCGCCCGCGGCACGCCGCGCTCCTGGTCACCGGCCTGCTGGTGGCCCTGCTGACCCTTGTGGCGCCGGCACTGGCCCCGGCAGTGACCCCGGCACTGGCCCAGGTGCAGCCGGGCTCGGCCCAGCAGCAGCCGCTGGTGCTGAACGTGTTCGTGCGCCAGGGCTGCCCCCACTGCGACCACGCCAAGGCCTTCCTGCCGGAGCTGCAGCGCCGGCACCCGGAGCTGCAGGTGCGCCTGCGCTGGGTGGATGCCGACGCAGGCGCGCGCCAGGAGCTGCTGGAGCGCTCCCGTCAGGCCGGGGTCCAGGCACCGGGGGTGCCGAGCTTCGCCCTGGGGGAGGAGCTGCTGGTGGGCTTCGACAACCCGGCCGGCCGGGGCCAGGAGCTGCTGGCCCTGGTGGAGCGGCGCAGCCCCGTGGTGGGGGAGGTGCGCGCCGGACCGCTGGGCACCCTCAGCGCCACCCGTCTGGGGCTGCCGGTCTTCACCCTGGTGCTGGGGCTGCTGGACGGCTTCAACCCCTGCGCCATGTGGGTGCTGCTGTTCCTGCTGTCGCTGATGGTGCACTGGCGCGACCGGCGCCGCATGGCGCTGGTGGCCGGCATCTTCGTGCTGGTGAGCGGGGCGGTGTACTTCCTGTTCATGGCCGCCTGGCTGAACGTGTTCCTGGTGCTGGGCCTGAGCACCCCGCTGCGGCTGGTGCTGGCGGCGCTGGCGGTCACGGTGGGGGTGGTGAACCTGCGCGAGGCCGCCACCGCCCCGGCCACCTACACCTTCGCGATTCCGGAGTCCGCCAGGCCGGGCCTGTACGCGCGCATGCGCCGGGTGATCCAGAGCCGCTCCCTGCTGCCGGCCCTGGCCGGAGTGACGGTGCTGGCGGTGCTGGTGAACCTCGTGGAACTGCTCTGCACCGCCGGGCTGCCGGCCATCTACACCGCCGTGCTCAGCCAGCAGAGCCTGCCGCCGCTGGCCCACTACGGCTACCTGGGGCTGTACATCGCCGGCTACATCGCAGACGACGCGCTGATGGTGGCTCTGGCGGTGTGGGCCCTGAGCAGCAACAAGCTCACCGAGCGCGGCGGGCGCATCCTCAAGGGCATCAGCGGCGGGGTGATGGTGCTGCTGGCCCTGGTGCTGCTGCTGCGCCCCGGCTGGCTGTTCTGATGCTGCCAGCGACCCGTGACAGGGGGGATGCCACGCCGGCTGGAGATGCACACAATCGGGAGGCACGCCACAACCCGATGGTCCGTCTGCTTCCCGGAGTGATCACCGCCCTGATGCTGGGGGTGATGGTCACCACCGGCCCCGCCCTGGCCCACTGCCAGCAGCAGGGCGGTTCCCACAGCAGCGCCACCGGCAGCCAGGGTTACCGCTGAGGATCACCGGGGCCGGACTGCGGCCCCGGTCGCGGCTGCGGATCACTCGTCCTCGTCGGCGCCGCCGATGGGGATGAGCTTGATCTGCTTGCGGCCCAGCTTGATCTCGAATTCGTCGCCGGGCTGGAGCCCCAGCTGGGCGGTGTAGGCCTTGCCCACCAGCAGGTTGCCGTTGAACTGCACCTTGGTGACGTAGCTGAGCTTGCGGCCACCCTTGCCGCGGCCCTGGCCGGTTTCACCCAGGCTCACCCCCTTGGCCTCCAGCAGCGCCTCGTAGAAGGCCGTGAAGTTGAGGCGTTCACCACCATCCTTCTTGGTGCTCACGTAGCCGCACTCGCGCACGAGTTCGGACTTGGTGGCATCGCCGAGTTCCTTGACCTTGGCCAGCAGTTCCGCACCGGTGAGCATGGGATGGATAAGCAACCAGCAGAAGATAACGCTTGGCGCAACAGCGTCAATAGCGGGTTTCGCAGCCTCGGGGCTCATCCTCCGGTGTTGCCATCTGCCAAGCCATCTCCCTACTTCCGGCGGAAGTTCCAGGGTCTGGTGATGCCTCCCGGCACCTGCCAGACGCCAAGGCGATCAACCTGCGCGCGGGATTCGGCAGCGCGATAGGCCTGGCCATCGCACTGACCGAGATGACGGCGATAGACGAACGCCTGGCCGTCGGCCACCAGCGCCAGGTTGATGTTCTCCTGCGCGAACACCTCCGCCACCAGGCGTCCATAGCGGTCCCTGTCCTTCTCCTCCAGCCGCACCGGACTCCCCGGCGGCAGACGCCGCTGCAGGGCCCGGCGGGCCTGCCCGCCGTGGGGGCGCTGGGCCATCTCGGGAGCATCGATGCAGGCCAGCCTGACGCTGATCAAGGCGCTGCCGCGCTTCACCCGGATCGTGTCGCCATCAGCGATCGACACCACCCGTGCCGCGTCATGGCCGGCGACACAGGCGCCGGCGAGCAGGGCCGGGACCGCCAGCGCCCCCAGACCCCACCAGCGGGCCCGGGCCAGCGGGGGCGGGCTCGGCACGACCGGGGTGCTCATCAGTCGCGGGCCGCAGCGCAGGACGCCTCCCCCTCCCGCAGGCTGGCGGTGATGGCGGTGATCAGTTCACGGCCCTGTGCGGCCCAGTCCTGCCGGAGCTTGAACCCCAGCACCACGGAATCCCCGTCGCTGCGGCGCAGCACGAACACCTCCCCGAGGGAGGGAGCGGGGATCGGCGTGGTGAACGCCTCCCCCTCCACCATGCGCCCCAGGATCCGTCGCTGCAGGGGCGTGCCGTCCCGGCTCTGGCCCGCCAGGAACGCCACCTTGACGGTGTCACGCAGCTCCGCTGGGGTCATGCCGGCCTTGGTGTCGGTGACTTCCGGCGGAAAGCGCACGGCGGTGAGGCTGAAGCGCTCCTCACCGGCTGCCGCCCCGGGCGGGTGGGCCACCAGCAGAGCATCGAGTCCCACCGGCTGCGGTGCGGACAGGGGCAGCGGCGAGCGGAAGCAGAATCCGTGCATCGCGGTGGTGGACTGGGCCCGTGCAGGGCTCGCCAGGCTGAGCAAGAGCGCCGCGGGAACCAGGGCGGCGGCCGGCGCAGCCGCCCGGCACCATGCAAGCGGGGAACGGTGAGCAGCCATGGATCCGCAACGCGATCCAGGCCATCCTGCTGCCGGCGGCTGCCGCCAGCCCATACCGCCCTGCGGCGAAGGACGGCGACGCTGACGGGCTCGCTTCGACATAATCCTTTACATTTGCAGGGGCCGCCGTCGCGCCCGGTTCGCTGGATTGCCGCCAAGCTCCCGCCATGGACGCGCTCCATTCCCCCTGTTTCGTTCTCGCTCCCGCCGGCGAGCTGCCGCTCGAGCCCTCCGGCTGGGAGGAGCTCAGCCGGCTTCAGGCCCGCAGCATCGCGGCAGCGGAACGGCTGCGCCTGTTCCGCGTTCCGGGGGGGTGGAGTGGTTCCCTCGATGCCCTGGTCGATTCGGCAGGGGTCTCGGAGCGGCCCTTCTGCGATGCCCTCGTGCCGGCCATCGGGGTGGAGTCCCTGCACCTCGGCGTCTATGAGCTGCGCTGGCGCGGCTCGCCTGACGCTGTGGCGATCCCGCTCGCCGCGGGTGGCGCGTCCCGGCGGCTGGAGGCGATCCGCTGCCTCGATCGCCTGCCCCTGCGGGAGGTGGCCAACGAAGCCTGCTGGTTCTATCCCACTGAGGACGGGGCCTACCTGAGCTGGAGCAACCGCTGCGAGGTGCGCCTGGAGCCGGGGCATCTGCCTGACCGTCCCCCGACCCAGGCCCCGCTGGACTACCGCCACGAGCGGCTGCGCCTGCTGTGGTCGCTGATGGCGGACGACGAGGCGATGACCTGTGTGGGGCTCACCTACAACCGCCGCCGCATCGAGTGGCCGGTCGCCCTCGAGAACGGCGAGCCCAGCGCCGCCTGGACCTGGTTCAGCGTCGATTCCCGGGCCGAGCGTCCCTACCGGGAGATCAGCCGCTGCCAGCGGCCGCGCTGACGCCCTGGGCCTGGATGGCGGTAATCATGATGGTGCTCACGATGTCCTCCACGCTGCAGCCCCGGCTGAGGTCGTTCACGGGTTTCTTCAGCCCCTGCAGGATCGGGCCGATCGCGACCGCCCCGGTTTCACGCTGCACGGCCTTGTAGGTGTTGTTGCCGGTGTTCAGATCCGGGAACACCAGCACCGTGGCCCGGCCAGCCACGGCCGAACCCGGCAGCTTCTGCAGGGCCACGTCCGCACTCACGGCGGCGTCGTACTGAATGGGACCCTCGATCAGCAGCCCGGGCCAGGCCTCCCGGGCCAGGGCGGTGGCCCGGCGCACCTTCTCCACCTCCTCGCCCTGGCCGGAATCGCCGGAGGAATAGGAGAGCATGGCCACGCGCGGCTCCAGGCCCAGGTCCTGGGCGGTGCGGGCCGAGCTGATGGCGATCTGCGCCAGCTGTGCGGCGTCGGGCCGGGGATTGACGGCGCAGTCGCCATAGATCACCACCCGGTCGTCGAGCAGCATCACGAACACCGAGGAGATCAGCGCCACCCCCGGCCGGGTGCGGATCAGCTGCAGCGCGGGACGGATGGTGTGCTGGGTGGTGTGGATGGCGCCGGACACCATGCCGTCGGCATCACCGCACAGCACCATCATCGTGGCGTAGGTGGTGCCGTCCAGCAGGTGATCGTGGGCGATGTCGCGCGTGGCTCCCTTGTGCCGGCGGCAGGTGAGGTAGGTGTCGATGTAGTGCTCCATCCGCTCGCTGTGCTGTGGATGGATCACGCTGAGGGCATCGAGGTCGAGAGCGATGGCCTCCCGCCGCAGCACCTGTTCGATGGCGGCCTGCTCCCCCAGCAGGATCAGGTCGGCCAGCCCCTGGGCCTGCACCCGCGCCGCCGCCCGCAGAATGCGCGGCTCCAGGCTCTCCGGCAGCACGATCCGCTGCGGCGCCCCGCGGGCCCGCAGGGTGAGGCTGTGGTGCAGCATCCGCGCCGTCGGCTCCGGCGGCGGGGCCAGGTTCACCGCCTGCAGCAGGCGCTCCCCGTGACCATGGCGCTCGAAGGTTTCGATGCTCAGGTGAATCTTCTCGCGGTCATCGGGCCTGAGGCTGGTGTGGATGTCCCGCAGACGTGACACCGTGGTGAAGGTGTCGGTGGGCACCGCCAGGATGGGCAGCGGCTCCAGGAGTCCCTGGATGAGCCGGTCGATCGCCGGCTCGGGCTTCATGCCCGAGAGCAGGATCCCCGCGAGGTTGGGGTAGTTGCGCGATTCATGGGCCTGGAGCATGCCCATGATCACGTCGCCCCGGTCCCCCGGCGTGACCACCAGGCTGCCCTCGCGCAGCCAGTCGAGGGCGTGCTGCATCTGCATCGCGGCCACCATCTGATGCAGGGCCAGCCGCTCCAGCGCGGCATGCCCGTAGAGCACCTCCGCCTCCAGGTGGTGGGCGATGTCGCGCACACGGGGACTGATGAGGCGCCGGTCGAAGGGGATCACGCTCAGCACCCAGCCGCTGCCCCCGAACTCCCGCTCCAGGTCCTGGCGCAGGGCATCGACGCGGTCGGGATCGGCCTTGTTGAGCACGATGCCGACGATCCGGCAGCCATGGCGCCGGTAGGTCTCCACCGCCAGCCGCACCGGGCGCAGGGCATCGTCGCTGTCGCGCCGGTGGGCGTTGCCGAGGATCAGGATCGGGCAGCCGAGGTTGCGGGCGATCTCCTGGTTGAGGTTGAACTCGAAGGCGGAACCCTCGCCGAGGTAGTCGGAGCTCTCGCAGAGCATGAAGCTGCCGTCTCCGGCCAGGGCCTCGTAGCGGCTGATGATCTGCTCCAGGCCGTCGTTGATGCGGTTGGCGGCGATCAGGTCGTTCATCGCCGCGGTCGACAGGCCGAAGGAGTCGTCGGCGCGCTGCGGCAGCGCAAAGCTGCTCAGGATCAGCTCGATGTCCTCATCCGGGGTGTCCTGGATCACCGGCCGGAAGAAGCGCACGCGATCGGTGCGCCGCAGCAGCTCGTGGATGAGGCCCAGGGCCACCAGCGCCTTGCCGCTGCCCGCCTCGGTGGTGCTGATGTAGAGGGCCCTGCTCATCGGCGCGGAGACGGCTGGCGACAGCATCGCCCCGGCCGCCGGGATCAGCGTGTATCGGCTCGCCGCGGTCGCCGCCCTCGCTGGCGGGTCTTCGGCACGAAAAAAGCCGCCCCTGGGGGCGGCGGGCTGGTGTCACCAGACTGGTGTCACCTGGACTGGAAGGTCACCAGCGCGAGCGGCCACCACCGCCGGCGGGGGCGGGGCGGGGTTCGGCCTTGTTGACGCGGATGTTGCGGCCCATCCACTCGACGTCCTGGAGGTCGTCGATGGCCTTGGTTTCCTCGCTGGCGCTCGCCATCTCGACGAAGGCGAAGCCACGCTTGCGGCCGGTTTCCCGGTCCAGGGGCAGGGTGCACTTGCGCACGTCGCCGTATTCGGCGAACAGGTGCTGGAGGTCCTCCACTTCGGCATCGAAGGAGAGGTTGCCCACGTAAATGGTCATGAAAGAAATGAAACTATGAACCCGATTCGTCGAAAGCCCTGAAGAAAGTTGCTGGCCTGGTGGAGAAATCCCGTGGAACTCGCCGCGCTGGGGAGAAACCCGCTGAAGACTGATCGCTGAATCGGCTCAACCCTACAGCACCTCGATGGACAGTCAGCAGATTGCCCCTGGGGCCTGGCCGGCGCTGCCGCCAGACTGGGGCTGACTGACGGCCAACCCCATGCCCGAGCAGACCACGCGCCCCTCCCTGCTGAACCGGGTCGCCCGGGTGCTGCTCTGCCTGGTGTTCCTCCACTCGCTGATCGGCAAGCTCACGGGCTTCGCCGGGCCGGCCGGCGCCATCGCCGCCAAGGGGCTGCCGCTGGCGCCGCTGCTGCTGGTGATGGCCATGGCCCTGATGGCCGTGGGCTCCGCCCTGGTGATCAGCGGCTGGAAGGCCCGCCTGGGCGCGGTGCTGCTGCTGGTGTTCCTGGTGCCCACCACGCTGATCTTCCACGGGGATGTGGGCGATGCCGCCGAGCGGATCCAGCTGCTTAAGAACCTGGCGATCGTGGGCGGCCTGCTGCTGGTGGCCGATCAGGACGGACGACCCTGAGGAACGGCCTGGGCGCCCGAGGTTCCCGCCACTCCGCGCCGCCGCCACCAGCTGGCCAGCAGGCTTCCCAGCACCGCATGCACCACCGCCGAGACGGCACCGGGCAGGGCCGTGAGCGGGGCTGCGGCAAAGCCGGAGCGGGCCAGCACCACCGCCAGCCCGGAGTTCTGCATGCCCACCTCGATGCTGATCGTGCGCCGCACCGGCGGCGGCTGGCCCGCCGCCGAGGGGATCAGCCAGCCCAGCAGGAAGCCGATGCCGTGCAGCAGCAGGGCCGCCAGCAGCAGCAGGGGGCCCTGATCCAGCAGCGCCTGGCGCTGGCTGCCGACGATGCTGGCCACGATCAGCACGACCGCCAGCACCGCCAGGGGCGGCATCACCGGCGCGATCGCACGGGCCAGGCGGGGGACACCCCGCCTGAGGGCCACACCGGTGGCCACCGGCAGCAGCACCACCTGGAGCACGTCCAGCAGCAGCCTCCAGCCGTCGACGGGCACGTAGCGGCCGGCCAGCAGGCCGGTGAGCGCCGGGGTGAGCAGCACCGCCGCCAGGGTGCTCGCCGTGGTCATCACCACCGAGAGCGCCACGTCGGCCCGGGCGATCAGGGTCACCACGTTGCTGGCCGTGCCGCCGGGGCAGCAGCCCACAAGGATCAGGCCCACCGCCAGCGGCGGCTCCAGCCGCAACGCCCAGGCCAGCGCCGCCGCCAGTGCGGGCATCACGGCGAACTGGGCGAACACCCCGAGGGCGGCCGGGCGGGGACGCAGCAGCACCCGTCGGAAATCGGCCGCCTGCAGCTCCAGGCCCATGCCCAGCATCACCAGGGCCAGCGCCAGCACGATCAGCGGGCCCTGCAGCCAGGTGAACAACCAGGGGAAGGGCAGGGCCAGGGCCACCCCCACCACCGTCCAGACGGGAAACAGCAGGGTGAACCGCTCCAGCACCGCCCACCCACGCCCCAGGTGGCGGGACCCTACCCCGCCCCGTCGGGCCGGAGGGATCAGAAGCCGGAGCCCGGGGTCTGCAGAAAGGCCAGTTCCTCCGGCGTCGACGGGCGGCCCAGGGCGGCATTGCGGTGGGGAAAGCGGCCGAAGCGGGCGATCACCTCGCGGTGGCGGCGGGCGAAGTCCAGCGTGCGCCCATCGCTGAAGCGCGCGAACAGCGGCAGGGCCGCCTCCTGCACCGCCAGCTCCTCGCTGTGCATCAGCGGCATCAGCCAGAACTGCCGCCGTGCCTGCTCAGGTTCCGCGGCCACCCAGCCGTCGTCCACGGCACGGCGGCTGAGGGCCAGGGCCTGGGGGTCACCGGCGAAGGCCGTGGCCGTGCCCCGCCAGATCTGGCGGGGGAACTGATCCAGGAGCAGCACCAGGGCCAGGGCGCTCTGCGGCTCCTCGCCCCAGGGGCTCAGCGCGCCGGCCACCGCCGCCCGGGTGAGGGCGCAGAAGCGATCCTGCACCTGGGCGTCAAAGGCCGGATCCTTGGCGAACCACTGATGCGGACTGGCCTCCTCGAACCAGAAGCGCAGAACATCGGCCGGATGCGGTCCGTGGTTCGGCATCAGAGCAGGGCCTGCACGCTGGCCACCTTGTCCTCCAGGGTCTGCTCCCGGTCGGTGCGGGTGTTGATCTTCACCGTGGTGTAGAGGCGCGGGCAGCCCATGGCGTGCACCGCCCGGTGGCAGGCCTCGATGGCGGCGAACACCGGGCCCCACTCCCCTTCGATGGCGGTGCCGTTCGGGTGCAGCTGGAACTTCAGGCCGGCCTCGCTGAGCACCCTCTCGCAGGTGGCGATGTAGGGGGCCAGATGCACGCCGACGCCGATCGGCACCACGCACAGATCCACGATCACCTTCATGGCCGCCGAGAGTTCCGTGCAGCCATCGTGGGACCGTCAGCCCTGTGCATGACGCCGGCGGGCACGGGCCTCACATCCTGGCGCAATAACGGTATCGTGATCACGTGACGTGCTCCTGCCGCGCCCCCGGTCCCGTCCTCCCCTCCTCTTCTCTCCTTTCCGTTCTCGTCACTGAGCCGCCTGCCATGTCTCCACTGATGCCCCGCGAGCTGGAGGCCCTCCAGTGCGCCCTCGACCTGGCCTACCAGGGCTGGGCGAGCTGCGATCAGGTGATCCGGCGACACGGTGAGGTGCGCCCGTTCTCCCGCATCCGCGATGCCGAGCGGCGGCGGATCCACCAGCTCTGGCGGCTGTTCATCAGTCACGGTCTGCCGATTCCAGAGAATCCCTGGGCAGGAGCGATCCCCTCGGCGGAGTCCCTGCCGGAAGCCTGTGCCCGGGCCCTGGAACAGGAACGCGCCCGCTTGCGGTGCTGCGCGCGGCTGCTGGCCGGGGTGGACCAGGAGGATCTGCGCACCGCCCTGAGCGACCTGGCCGAGGCCAGCGAAGCGCGGCACCTGCCGGCCTTCGAGCGCTGCGGCCAGTGCCGCAACACCGCTGCCGGCGGCTGCCCGGATGGGCCCTCCCGGCCGGCTTCCGCTCCGCCGCGGCGCTGCGTGGCGCGGACCCATCAGGACTGGCTGTGGGAGGCGGCATGCTCATGAGGCGCAGCCGAGGCCAGGCACGGTCGGCCGGCAAGCGGTTCGCGCCCGGCGCCGCCTTCGCCGCGGCGATCGGGCTGGCGCTGCTGGTGCTGCTGATCGCTCCCTCCGTCGGCCTGGCGCTGGAGCCCCAGCGCTGGACGCTGCAGGACCAGAACGGCCAGCCCTGGTCGCTCACCCTGCTGGAGCAGGCGGATCCCAGCTATCCCCCAGGCCTGCGGCTGCGCCTCACCGACCGCTCGCGTCAGCACCCCCTGGACCATCGCCGCCCGCTGCTGCTGCGCGACGGGGCCGGCGGCAGCTGGGAGCTGGCCAACCGCAGCGAAGAGCTGGTGCCGGCCGGCACGGAGGCGCTGCCCCCAGGCTCAGCCCAGTTCGACCTGGCCGGCCTGGAGCCCAGACCCCGTGCCGAGCTGCCGCTGGCCCTGGCCGTGCCGCTGCAGTCCGGGGCTGAGGCCCGGCTGGTGGCTGGTGCGGCCACGGTGGCGGCGCTGCACGGGGCGGCGGAGGGCGCCTGAGGGCAACAGCAGGGCTCCCGAAGTGTCCCCTCTCCCCCCGGGTGCGTGGCGAAGGGGCCAGGACCGCCGCCATGGCCATCCTCTGTCTTGCGCCTCCAGGCTTGCGTCTACGGCCTTGCGCCTACAACCTTACCGTTATGTAGCATTGAGGTGGTGGCGTCTGTCGGCGCCCGGTGTCACTCCCCTGCCAGCGCCATGAAGCAGACCGTCCTGCTGGAGAAGTATCCGGTATACGAGCTGGAGCTCGACAAGCGCGAAACCACCTACCAGAACGCCCAGGAGGTGATCGAGGCTCTCAAGGCGATGATCAAGGCTCACCCATTGGTGTCCTACATCGGCGACTTCGACCACTACACCCACACCCGCAATCTGGATGCCGGCGAGATCGCTCCCGAGATCAAGGATGCGCGCCTGGTGGTGTTCTGCTTCGGCGTCAAGCTGCCCAACCCCCATGTGCTGGCGGTGCGTCCCCGCTCGATCGGCGTGGCCGACATGGGCGACCGCTTCGTGATCAATTTCCTCGAGCCGCCGATGCCGGTGGCCACCGAGGCGATGGAGGGCTGGGTGAAATCCCTGCGCAATCGGAGCCAGGACTGATGGGGCTGCTGTTCGCGTTGCAGAAGCGGCTGGTGTGGGCCGTGCCGGGCGCCATGGTGCTCGGGCTGATCTGGGGGGCGCTGCTGCCCTCCGGCTGGCTGGCGTCGCTGGTGATCCCGCTCACCTTTCTGATGGTCTACCCGATGCTGGTGGATCTGCGCCTGCCGCTGCTGTTCGGCGGCAAGGACGTGCGCCTGCAGCTCACCGCCCAGGCCATCAACTTCCTGGTGATCCCCTTCGTGGCCTACGGCATCGGCCGCTGGTTCTTCCCCAGCCAGCCCCTGGTGGCGCTCGGCCTGCTGCTGGCCGCCCTGCTGCCCACCAGCGGCATGACCATCTCCTGGACGGGCTTCGCCAAGGGCAACCTGGAGGCGGCCGTGCGGATGACGGTGGTGGGCCTGGTGCTGGGCTCGCTGGCCACGCCGCTCTATGCCAAGGCGCTGCTGGGAGCGGTGGTGGAGGTGCCGATGGCGAAGGTGTTCCAGCAGATCCTGATCATCGTGTTCCTGCCCCTGCTGCTGGGTCAGATCACCCGCGCGGTTCTGATCGCCCGCACGGGGGAGGAGCACTACCGCAAGGTGCTCAAGCCCCGCTTCCCGCCCTTCTCCACCCTGGGGGTGATCGGCATCGTGTTCGTGGCGATGGCCCTCAAGGCGGAGCTGATCGTGAGCCAGCCCTTCCTGCTGGTGCGCATGCTGATCCCGCTGCTGCTGCTCTACGGCATCAACTTCGTGCTCAGCACCCTGGTGGGGCAGCGGTTCTTCGACCGTGGCGACGGCATCGCCCTGGTGTACGGCACGGTGATGCGCAACCTCTCGATCGCCCTCGCCCTGGCGATGACGGCCTTCGGCAAGGAGGGATCGGAGATCGCCCTGATCATCGCCCTCGCCTACATCGTGCAGGTGCAGGCAGCGGCCTGGTATGTGAAGTTCTCCGACCGCCTGTTCGGTCCGGCACCCCATCCCTACTGAGCGTCTTCCAGTGGAGCGTCATCAGGCGCAACCTTTCTCAACCCGAATGTCCCTGCCGGCTGCGCGAACAGGCCTCCCTTTCTAGGTTGAATCCATCCCATCGATCCCTGATTCCCCTGTCCCACGACTGGAGGCCCTTCGGGAATCTTCCAGAGCAGATCCACGTCATACAGATCCACATCGGAGGTGAGCCATGGCACGGGCGGTCGTGATCGGAGCGGGGCTCGGAGGACTGCCCGCGGCCTACGAACTGCGGCACCATCTGCCGAAGGACTGTGACGTCACCCTCATCGCCGGCGAGCCGCAGTTCACCTTCATCCCTGGCCTGGTGCAGGTGGCCCTCGGCCACAAGCCCCTGGAGCACGTGCAGCAGGATCTGCACGCGCTTGCCCGGCGCCACCATCTCACGCTGGTGGACCGTGCCGTGACCGCCATCGATCCCGCCGGCCGCCGCATCACCGTGGCGGGCGGGGAGACGGTGGACTACGACCAGGTGCTGATCGCCACCGGCGCCGCCCTGGCCTTCGACCTGATCCCCGGGCTGGGGCCCCACGGCGGCCACACCCAGTCGATCTGCACGCCGGAGCATGCGCTGCAGGCCCGCGAGGCCTGGCAGCGCTTCCTCGAGGAACCAGGCCCGCTGGTGGTGGGGGCCGCTCCGGGTGCCGGCTGTTTCGGGCCCGCCTACGAGTTCCTGCTGATGGCCGACCACGACCTGCGCCGCCGCGGCCTGCGCGAGCGGGTGCCGATCACCTACGTGACCCCCGAGCCCTACGTGGGGCATTTGGGGGTCTCCGGGGTGAAAAACGCCCGCGAGCTCACCACCCAGCTGATGGCCGAGCGCGGCATCGAGGTGATCGACAGCATGCGCATCACCGCCGTGGAGCCGCAGCGGCTGCTGCTGGAGAACGGCCGGGCGCTGCCCTTCGGCTACGCCATGGTGCTGCCGTCGTTCCGCGGCGTGTCGTTCATCCGCGACTGCCCCGGCCTCGGCGACGAGAAAGGCTTCATCCCGGTGGACCCCACCATGCGCCACCCCCGCTTCGAGAGCGTCCACGCCGCGGGGGTGAGCGTGAAGCTGGTGCAGCCGGACCCCACCCCGATCCCGATCGGTCTGCCCAAGAGCGGCCAGATGACCGAGGCGATGGCCACCGCCGCCGCCCACAACATCGCCGTGGAGATGGGCGCCCTTCCGGGTCCCCTGCAGGTGCCCACCCTGGAGGCCCTCTGCTTCGCCGAGTTCGGCCCCACCGGCATCGCCTACATCGCCGCGCCGGTGCTGCCCGATCCGGAGACGGGCCGGCGGCGCTCCTCCTACGCCGTGCGCGGTCCCTGGGTGGTGTGGGCGAAGGCGGCGTTCGAGGAGTACTTCATGCTCAAGATCCGCTACGGCGCCGGCCTGCCCTGGTTCGAGCGGCTGGGCCTGCGGGCCCTGTTCCGGCTCCGGCTGTTCAGGCCGGCCCCGCCACGGCAGGCACCGCAGATCGCCGGCACCTGATGGTCACCGCCGCGGGGCGCTCAGACCTCAGCCGTCCACCTGCACGGTCACACTGGTAACCTTGTTGGCCTTGGGGGCCGTGACGGTGAGCACGCCATCGCGGTAGGAGGCCCGCAGCTGGTCGCGGTCGATGGCCTGGGGGAAGCGGAAGCTGCGGCTCCAGGTGCCGTAGCGGAATTCGCTCAGCAGCGGAGCCTTGGCCTCCGTGGAGCCTTCCGGCTCGGCGGGCTGCTGGCGATGGCTGCGGCGCTCGGCGCTGATCACCAGGCTGCGGTCGGTGGCCTTCACGTCGATGGCGGCCTTGTCGACGCCGGGCAGCTCGAGCAGCAGCTCATAGGCCTCGGGGGTCTCATGCACCTCGGCGGCGGGCACGCGCTCAGCGGTGTGGAGCTGCTGGCTGAGCTGCTGCTCGAGGCGGTCAAACAGATCGAAGGGAGAAGACGAACGCAGGCTGAGCATGGCTGGGATGGCGAAGGATGGGTCGCGGGGTCGTCATTCGCCCCCGGTGCAAGCACTGTGGCCGCGGTGATCCATGCCGAGGATCCGGGCAGCCGAACCGTCCGATTCGGCCCCCACGACAGGGGGCGGCAGACCCCACCGCGCTGCCGGGAGAACCGAAATCAGCCCCAGAGGCGAGCGCAGCGGCTGTACGGGAACAGGAACGCCCCCAGGGCCCCCCAGCCCGGCAGCAGGCTTACCTTGAGGTTGAGGGGAGGGAGAGGCCAGCCCCACCGTCCCCTCCACAGGAATCCGGCCAGGTTCGCCCGAGCCGGTGCCAGCCAAGGAGTTGCAGCCCTTGATCTTCACCTCGGTGGCGCAGCGAGAACGCCACCCCGACCGCGTCGAGCCACATGCCACTTCTGATTCCGGTGATTCCGGTCCGTTGAACCCCCGGGCTGCATAACCCGGGCAACGGTCACTGATGGGGAGGTCAAGCCCCGAGCATCTCTCCCCAGCGCCGTGACCGCGTCCTTGCCTGCCAGGCCCAAGACAGGCTGACCGTTGAAACCCAGACACCCGACCGATGGCGCCCGAAATGCCAGGGTGACCCCTCGCAACCGGTGCAAAGGCGCCCCCCATGGGGCGCCTTCTTCGGCGATCGGCACGGAGGGGTGAACTCCGTGCCGATTGAGGTCACCCCTGGCCAGAACACCCCGAAGGTCTCCCGGGGTCAGGCGAAGGCGGTCCGGCGCTTTCCGTGCCGTCGACGACGTTCAGCTCCAGGATCCAGCCAGTGCTGTTGACGGCCTTCCGGCTTTGCCGCGGCCTCTGGTTCGGCCAGAGACAGGAGCAGCTCCTGTCCGCATGCCCCGGATCTGCAACCAACACAGGGGGTGTGGTGGTCGCTGCGCAGCAGCCGGCTCGGCCCGCACCGCCCGACGAGCACCCGGGAATGTAGCGGTTGTTACAGATAGTGATGCTTGGTCAAGCATCCCGCGATTCCGTTGTCGCAGGCCTAGACCAAAAGAAGAGAGACAGCCCCCCTCCGGGGGGCCTGCGGCCATGACGACTCCAGCAACGGTCCTGTATCTGGACCAGACGACAGGCAACCAGCACGACGAGACAGATCCGAGCCAGACGCTCCTAAGCGAGTGGGGCTTCACCGAGCCCACCGACTTCGCATCAACTGCATCAACGCCCCAGAGCTTCAGCCAGCCCTCCGACTCCATCAGCTTCCAGTTGCAGGCTGGCAACGACACCGGCCTGACCTCCCTGGACGGATCTCCGATCCTGCTCAGCGCGGCGAAGACCGCTGCCAACGGCGACACCTACTTCGATGCCGTCGTGAGCGGTGGCGCCTACGACGGCGAGGTGGCCTTCCGGCTGGTGTACGTGCCCACCTACAACAGTGACAGCCAGGTGACGGGCTACACCCTGTACACCCTTCTGTACAACGACGCCGCCCCGATCCGGCACGGCGATCCCGCCAACCCGAACGATCTGGCCACCATGACGGCGCTGGTGGAGGCCCTCCTCACCGTCGACCTGCAGTTCGTCTACAGCGACTTCTCCGGCATTCCGGCCGGGCAGCAGGCCTTCGGGGTGCTCAAAGAGCCCAGCCTCGACCCGGATCCCAGTCCTGGGATTTCCAACGATGTGGTGATCACCAGCAAGGTCTTCAACGGCACAACCTGGGTCGACGGCACCATCAACACCAGCAATGTGGCCGGCACGGCCAGCGCCATCGGCGTCGGCAGCCAGGCGGTGGGCACCAATGAGGCGGTGATTTACGACTTCGTCACGAACGCCACCTACACCGACAGCAAGAACCTCGACACGCTCGATATCACTGGCGCGGTGTCCGCGAACCGGGCCTTCTCCACCGTCACCCAGCTGAACCCGAACAACGCCAACACCCGCGCCGATGTGAGGGTGTGGCTACGCGACGGCGATCCCGGCGCTGCCATGTTCGATGGCGCGGACAACACCGGCATCAAGACCGTCTACCTCTACCTCAACGGCAACTACACCGAAGCTGCCTACACCATCCCCAGCAGCGGCGGGAACTGGACAGGCCCCGGCGGGCTGAGCGTGACATTCGAAAATTCGGATGGCGACGCAGCCTACGAGTACGCCGTGATCAAGGGCCTCAAGGCGGGAGACCGCTTCGAGGTGGAAGGCGACACCCAGTTCAACCGGCTGGTGGTCGGCAACGCCGGCACCGGCAACCGCACCTTCGACCTGGGCGTGACGGGTTATTCCATCGACAGCTCCGAGACCACCGGCCAGCTGCTGGGGGGCATCGGCATCTACGACGACGGTCCCAGCCTCTCCGCCATCGGGGTGGGTGACACCACCCTGACGCTGGATGAGAGCCCCCTGCCCACTGCGGGGGATGGCCTCTTGAGCGACAGCGTGGTGTTCGGCACCGCCGCCTACTTCAACGACCCCGACTATGGCGCCGACAAGCAGGGAGCCGACCCCGCGACTTATGCGCTGGCGCTCAGTGCCGATGGGCTCGGCTCCGGTCTCTTCGCCCTCGATCTGGCCAACACAACCAACGGCAAGGGCAGTGAGATTCTGCTTTACAACAATGCCGGCACCATCGAGGGCAGGATCGACGGCACCACCTACTTCACCATCGCCGTGAATTCAGCCACCGGCGAGGTGACCTTCACCAGGGAGAAGAACATCTGGCACGGCAATGCCAACAATCACGATGATGCCGAAAGCCTGGTCGTGAGCGGAGGCACGCTCATGCTCCGCAAGACAGTGAAGGACGGTGACCTGGATCCCGCCACGGCCGATCTCAACCTCGGCAACGGCGTGTTCGAAATCGAGGACGACGGTCCGGCCTTCCTCTTCCCTGCTGGCAAGACGGCCGTGGAGCTGCTCTCGGCAGCCGGACCGACAGCCCAGACCGAGGAGGTGCTCGACTGGGATCCCGGCACCGACGGCTTCCGCAAGCTCGACCTGGCGAACTTCAGCGGCACCGCCACCCCGGGCAATGGCGGATTCAGCGTCAGCGATCCAGTCGTGAGTGAGGACGGCACGAGCATCAGTCTCGACGTCAGCTACGGCGGCCAGAAGATCGCCAGCCACGTCTTCAACGCCGACGGAGACGACACCTTCACAACCTACAAATATGAAGGGCAGGTGCTGATCGAGCCCACCCAGCTTGAGGCCGGCGCCGCCGTGAAGGCCGGTGGTCCCCATCCGCTGGAATTCCGCTTGTTCCCGGATCCTCAGGCTCTGGCGATCATGGTCACGGGCGGCACCCGTACCTCCTCGGAGGACGAGACCGATCCCTTCACTCCAGGCCAGCTCAACACCAGCGCCCAGGGGTATGCCGCTGGCAACACCAACCAGAACCTGGAATTCCGCGAGGCGATCAAGTTCACGTTCACCGAACACGGGGCCTATGACTACAACGGGATGGCTGCACAAGCAGCAGCCGACTTCAAAGCCGGAACCTACAGCGAGCCTGTGCCGGGAGTAGACATGGGTGATTACAAGGCCGAGGGTGGCTTCGGCTTCGACATCACCAAGCTCACCGGCGGGGCGAAGGTGGCCGACTTCATCGCCAAGGCAACCTTCGAGCTTGAAGGTGGTGGAACGACAGATGTCTACTTCCAGTTCACGGATGTGGGTGTGAATACCAAGCACAACCCCAAGGTGTTCGTGGGCTACGACATGCTCACCGGCTGGACGGCCTACACATGGAAGGACGCCAACGGCAACAGCCTGCGTGATGGTGACCCCCTTGAAGCCCTGAATGGAAAAGCAGAGCTGATCCATGGAGGAGCCCTCCCGGACAACATCACCGGCCTGGATGCGCTGGAGATCTACAACAACGATGTCGACGGCAAGTCCGACACCTTCAACGTCACCAACCCTCGCTTCTACAGCCTGGGCAGCCGCACGGAGGTTGTGCCGGAATTCAACTACAGCTTTGATCTGAACCTGTACGACCTGGACTTCGACACCACCACCGCCAGCATCAACGCCAAGATCGATGGCAAGAACACCGGCAGCATGAGCGAGCAACTGCTGCTCGGTCAGTCGTCCCTGGTCTGAGGCACGACGCCACACGCCAGGGCCTGATCGACTCCACTTGCTTCCAGGGGGGGCTTCCCCCCCTTTTTTTGTGCTTGCCCCGCCAGCCTTCCGCACTGGTTCTTGCTTCCTTGGCGCTGCTCACCGCCATCCGCAGGGCGTGGGGCTGCCCCTTGGACCGCTCCCCGCTTGCCCCAGGGTTGCACAACGTTTCTGTGCTGCCAGTGGGTCGGGTGCTTGCTCCTTCAGCTGCTCAGGATCGAGGAGGCCGGTCTGTTCTCCTTGACCATGGTTGCGGTGACCATGGTTGCGGTCGCTCTCAAGGATCAACCGCTCCAGGGATTGACTGCGACCGTGGGACTCTGCGGGCTGAGGAAGACCGGCATGGGCACTTGAGCCCCATCAACCTGGCGCGGCAGAAGCCGCCGAGGCCAGCGGCGGGTGTGATGGCCGCCGGCCACCGCAGGCCTGCCAGGTCGCGAGCATGCGCGTGAGCTCGCCGTGCAGCTGCTGCAGATCGCTGATGCGCTGCTCGATCTCGCCGGCTTTCCGGCTGATCGTGCCTTTGAGTTCATCGCAGTGGCAGATGCCGGAGCGACGCGCTTTCAGCACCTCGCCAATGGTGACCAGAGGGATCTCCAGAGCCCGCAGCATGCGGATCAGGGCCAGTTCGTCGTACACCGTCTGATCAAAGAGGCGGTAGCGCCCTTCACTGCGGGCACTGGGCTGCAGGAGGCCCTGATCGCAGTAGAAGCGGATGGTTTTCACCGGCACGCCGGAGCGCTGGGCCACGGCGCCGATCTTCTGGAGCACGGGGGAGGAAGGCATGGCGAGCCGTCGTCCAGACACTTGACTCTCCATCTACAGGAGAGTGCATGGTAGGTGCAGATCGCGCTCGTCCGTCATGCGCCTGTTGGCTGCTCCCCTGCTGCTCGCCGGGACCTGGGCGGTTCCGGCCCTGGCTCAGCCGGATCCCCATCTGCACCACCAGCATCACAACCACCAGCAGCATTCAGCCCCGGCCAGCCCCAGGCCAGGCAGCGCCAGCCATGGCAGCCACGGCCATGGCAGCCACAGTCACGAGCTGGGCCCCGCCGGCGCCACCTACGACCTGCGCTGGCTGGACGCGATGGTGCAGCACCACACCGGCGCGCTGCGCATGAGTGAGTTCGTGTTCAACGTCGGCTCGCCCGGCATCGGCGCCCTGGCCACCAGCATCTGGCGCGACCAGGCCCGCGAGATCAGCGCGATGAACCGGTGGCGCCGGGCCTGGTATCCCGAGGCGCCCGCCTATCCGCTGGCGCTGCGGCCCGGCGGCGACCCCAACACCATGGCGGGCCTCGAGCGCATGACCCCTGCCCAGATCGAGGCGATGCGGATGATGGCCGAGATGCCCAGCCGCGACAACCGGGTGGTGTGGTTTCTCGAGGGCATGCTCATGCACCACGGCGGGGCCCTGGAGATGGCCCACGACGCCCTGGAGAAGTCCACCAACCCCAGCGTGCGGCGGCTGGCCCGCGAGATCATCGTCGCCCAGCGCCGGGAAATCCTCGAGCTGCGCCGCATGCTCCGGCACGAAGGCCTCGACAAACCTGACTACCGCCAGTTCGACAGCCTCTTCAGCTTCTGATGCCCACATCCAGCTGCACGCACCACGCCTCCGCGGAGCGGATGGCCAAGGATCCGATCTGCGGCATGGTCGTGCCCACGGCCACGGCGCTGTCGGCGCAGCGGGGAGGCCGCACCTATTACTTCTGCAGCCAGGGGTGCCGGCAGACCTTCCTGGCGCCCGAGCAGCACCTGCGCCGCATGCGCCGGCGCATCGGCATCGCCCTCAGCGGCGTGCTGGCGCTGGCGATCATGCGGGCCGGGGCCTTCCTGGCCCTGGCGGCCGGGGTGAGTGTCATCAACATGGCGCCGGTGGCCCAGCTGCCCTGGCTCACCTGGGGGGTGTGGCTGTTCCTGCTGGCCACGCCGGTGCAGGTGTTCGGTGGCTGGAGCTTCTACGTGGGGGCCTGGACGGCCCTGCGCCAGCGCGCCCTCAACATGGACGTGCTGATCGCGCTGGGCACCTCGGTGGCCTACATCTACAGCGTCGTTGTGGTGTTCGCGCCCCAGTGGCTGCCCGTCGGCGTCGATGAGCGGGGCGTCTACTTCGAGGTGTCGGCGGTGGTGATCGCCTTCGTGCTGCTGGGGCAGTACATGGAGGAGATCATCAAGCAGCGGTCCTCGGCGGCGGTGCGCCGGCTGCTGGATCTCCAGCCCGCCAGCGCCACGGTGATCCGCGAGGGCCAGGAGATGACCGTGCCCGCCGAGGCCGTGCTGCAGGGCGATCTGGTGCTGGTGCGGCCTGGCGAGAAGGTGCCGGCCGATGGGGTGGTGGTGGAGGGCCGCTCGTCGGTGGATGAGGCGCTGATCACCGGCGAATCGCTGCCGGTGAGCAAGCAGGCGGGATCGGAGCTGATCGGCGGCACGATCAATGGGCCGGGGCTGCTGCGCTTTGAGGCCACACGGGTGGGGGCCGACACCGCCCTTGCCCAGATCATCCGCATCGTCGAGGAGGCCCAGGCCAGCTCGGCGCCGGTGCAGCTGCTGGCGGATCGGGTCACCGCCTGGTTCGTGCCTGCCGTGGTGGGCGTGGCCGTCCTGGCCTTTGCCCTCTGGACCCTGGCCGGCAGTTTCAGCGGCGGCCTGCTGGCCTTCATCGCCGTGCTGGTGATCTCCTGCCCCTGCGCCCTGGGCATCGCCACACCGGCGGCCCTGATGGTGGGCGTGGGCAAGGGGGCCGAGCTGGGCATCCTGATCCGCAGCGGCGAGGTGCTGGAGCGGGTGGAGCAGCTCACCACCGTGGTGTTCGACAAGACCGGCACGCTCACCCGCGGCAGGCCGGCGCTCACCCGGGTGGTGCCGTTCGCCGGCCGCTCCCGGCAGCAGGTGCTGCAGCTGGCGGCCTCGCTGGAGCATGGCTCGGAGCATCCCCTGGCAGCAGCCCTGCTGGAGGCCGCCGGCGCCGAGGAGCTGACGCTGCTGCCGGCCCGGCACTTCCAGGCCCAGGTGAGTGAGGGCGTACAGGCCGAAGTGGGCGGTCAGCGCCTCTGGCTCGGAAATCGCCGGATGGCCGGACGGTTTCTGCCCGAGCTGAACGGGACCCTCCACCAGCAGCTGCAGCAGCTGGAAGCCCCCGGCAACACGGTGATGCTGCTGGGCCAGGGCGCCGAGGTGATGGGGCTGCTGGCGGTGGCCGACACCGTGCGGCCCGAGGCCAGGCACGCCGTGGAGCTGCTCCAGCAGCGGCGGATCCGGGTGGTGATGCTGAGCGGCGACAACCGCACCACCGCCCAGGCCATTGCCACCCAGCTGGGCATCACCGAGGTGATCGCCGAGGTGCGCCCGGCCGACAAGGCCGCCACGATCCAGACGCTGCAGCAGGCCGGTCAGGTGGTGGCGATGGTGGGCGACGGCGTCAATGACGCCCCGGCCCTGGCCACCGCCGACATCGGCATCGCCATCGGCTCGGGATCCGATGTGGCCAAGGAAGCGGGCGACCTGTTGCTGCTGGGCAACGACCTGCGCGATGTCGTCACCGCCATCGGCCTGTCGCGGGCCACGATGCGCAAGATCCGCCAGAACCTGTTCTGGGCCTTCATCTACAACAGCCTGGGCGTGCCGATCGCGGCCCTCGGCTGGCTCAACCCGATGATCGCCGGCGCCGCCATGGCCCTGAGCTCGCTGTCGGTGATCGTCAATTCATCGCTGCTGCGCCGCTACCGGCGTGCCTGAGCTGCAGCACCGCTTGACTCTCCCCTCACTGGAGCCCCTACGGTTGACGGGTGCCCCTCGGATCTGCCGGCATGGAATCGTCCCTGGGGAGAGAACCCGACGCCGTCTTCTCCTTCACGGCTGAGGGGACCTACCGCGCCTTCCAGGGGATCGAGGTCTGAGGGCGCGATCCGTGACCAGAGCCCACCTCAGCCGGCGTTCGTTCCTCACCCTCGCGGGCACTGCAGCTGCCACGGTTGCGGCCGCCTCCGTCTGGACCCGTTCGCGCCACGCTCGCCACGGCGCAGGCACCCATGCCGCGGCCGAGGGGGCGTGGCGCTCCAGTGGCGGAGTGCTGGAGCTGGATCTGGTGGCCGAGGATACGACGGTGGCCATTCCCGGTGGGCCGCCGCGGGCGCTCACCTACAACGGGCTGCTGCCCGGTCCGGTGCTGGAGGTGCACCCCGGTGATGCGGTGCGCCTGCGCCTGCGCAACCGGCTCGATCAGCCCACCAACCTGCACTACCACGGGCTGCACATCCCCCCCGGCGGCACGGCCGACAACGTCTTTCTGAGCGTTGACCCCGGTGCCAGCCAGACCTACGCGTTCACCCTGCCCGCCGACCACCCCGCCGGCACCTTCTACTACCACCCCCACCGCCACGGCACCGTGGCCGATCAGGTGTTCGGTGGCCTGGGCGGAGTGCTGATCGTGCGCGGCGCCCTCGATCACATCCCCGAGGTGGCGGCGGCGCGGGAGCAGGTGCTGTTCCTCAAGGACCTGCCGGCCGGCGGCGGCACGGCAGGCGTCATGGGCATGGGCATGGGCATGGGAGGGATGATGCTGGGCCGGGAAGGACCGGTGCTCACCGTCAACGGCAAGGTGAACCCGGAGCTGTCGGTGCCGGCCGGCGGCCTGCTGCGGCTGCGCATCGTCAACGGCTCCAATGCCCGCTTCTGGCGGCTGGCCCTGGAGGACCATCCGCTCCATCTGATCGCCAGCGATGGCGGTGCCCTCGAGGCGCCGGTGGAGTTGCAGGAGCTGCTGCTGGCCCCCGGGGAGCGCGCCGAGGTGCTGGTGCAGGCCAACCGCAGCGCTGGCCGCTACCGGCTGCTGAACCTCCCCTATGCCCGGGTTCGTGGCGGCATGGGCATGGGCATGCGCGGTGGCATGGGTATGGGTATGGGCCGTGGTCCCGGAGCCGGGCCGGGCCCTGGAGCAGGTCGCGGCCAGCAGAGCCAGGAGACGATCGCCACCCTCACCTACGCGGGATCCGTCGCCCCCCTGCCCCTGCCCCGGCGACTGCTGCCGGTGCAGCCCCTGCCGGAGCCGGTGCGCACGCGCCGCTTCGAGCTCAACCACGGCATGGCACCGGGCCAGGGCCTGGTGTTCCTGATCAATGGCCGCCCCTACGACCACCACCGCACCGACACCCGCGTGCGGCTGGGGGACACCGAGGACTGGGAGGTGATGAACACCGGCGTGATGGATCACCCCTTCCACGTGCACATCAATCCCTTCCAGGTGATCAGCCGCAACGGCACACCCGAGCCCTACCGGGCCTGGAAGGATGTGGTGCTGGTGCGGCCGGGGGAGACGGTGCGGATCCGCACCCGCTTCGCCGATTTCGCCGGACGCACCGTTTACCACTGCCACATCTTTGACCACGAGGAGCTGGGCATGATGGGCAACCTCGAGATCGACGCCTGACCGGCCAGCCGCCATGCCGCCTGCCCGTCCCTATCAGCCTTCCCTGCTGCGGCTGCTGCACGGCGCCATGGTGCTGCTGGTGCCGCTGGCCTGGCTGAGCGGACTGGTCGTGTACTCCAACCACGATGGCCGCTGGGGACGCCTGGGCCAGCAGGTTCCCGGCGCCTGGATCGACATCCACGGCAGCCTGGGCGTGCTGCTCTGGCCCCTGGCCCTGCTGTTCGGTCTCTATGCCCTGAGCCTCGGCCGTTTCCGCCTCCGGCAGGGGGCCCATGCCTCCGCCCTGCTGGCCCTGGCGCTGGCGGTGGGCAGCGGCAAGCTGATGAACGAGGACTGGCTGCGCAGCGGCCGGCTCGATCACCTTGTCTACAGCCTGCACCTGCTGGCCTGGCTGCTGATCGCCGCGGCGGTGCTCTGGCATGTGGCCTCGGTGCTGAACCGGGGCGGCCTGGCCCTGGCCGTCTCGATGGTCCAGCTCCACGTGCGCGGCGGCGACGGGCCGCGCCACTGGCCTGCCCAGGTGCGCCGCTGGTTCCGGCGCCCGGCCTGAGCATGGCGATTCATGGCGACCTCAGCGAGCCGGTGGTGCTCGACAGCACGGTGCTTCCCTGGACGCCCTCGCCGATGGCCGGGTGGAGCGGCGCCTGCTCGAGCGCCACGGCGGCGGGGAGGAGATCCTGGTGCTGGAGGGCACCTTCTCCGATGAGCGGGGCGACTATCCGGCCGGCAGCCCCCACCGGCCCTGGAGCGAAGCGGGCTGCACGATCTGGGTGAAGACCGGCCCTGGCGAGGCCGGCAGGATCTCCAACGCCTGCAGGCTGGCGCGTCCCAGCTGTTCCCGTCTGGGGGCATCGGCCGCGCCAGCCATGGCGATGTTGAGAGCAAAGGGCGTGATGCGCTCGCCCCGCCGCACCCAGCCCACCCACCAGCCCACGCCGGCGCCCGGGGCGTTCTGCCAGCCGGTCTTGGCATGGAGGCTCCAGCCGGGGCCTGCATCCACCAGGCTGATCGCGGCCACCTGCTGCTGGGCGGACCGGGGGAAGGGCAGCGACTGGTGAGCCAGCCGCGAGAGGAAGCGGGTCTGCTCCACCGCACTGATCGCCAGGGGGCCCCGCAGCCAGAAGGTGGTCACGTCGTTGCCGATCTGGGCGTTGCCGTACTCCAGCCGCCGAATGGCCTCACGCATGGGCTCCAGGCCGATGCGCCGTGCCAGCTCCTGATACAGGGGCACGTTCGACACCCGGAATGCACCGCGCAGGCCCATGGGCTCCAGCCACTCGCGCATGAACGGATTGGCGTCGCCCGTGTAGGGGATCCGCTCGTCCACACTGCTCACGGCCCGAAGCGACAGCCCCACCAGGGTGTTGGCGAACTTGAAGGTGGAGGCCGGTGAGAAGCGTTGCTGCGCGCGCGCGTGGTTGTGGCCGCGAAGCTCCCCACTGCGCTCATCCAGCAGCACGAAGCTGCCATCCACACCAGCCTGCCGGAACAGGGCCGCCACCGCCGGTTCCTCGCGCCACGGGGCTGCCCCGGCCGCGCTGGGCAGAACCGCTGGCACAAGCAGCAGAACAGCTGCCCTGAACCGAAAAGCCGCTGCAACGGCAGCCTTGCCCCTTCTCTGGGGCGTCCAGGCGCACCGCGTCCATCTGCAGTTCATCGGGGACCGGTGCGGAGGGTCGGCCCAGCCTGGCCCGGAAGACCCGGCGCACCGGCACGGCCTGGCTGCCATTGCAGCAGGCATCGGGGTGGGATGGAGCGCCTCGGCTGGCTAGAGCAGCGCCTCGATCAGGCTCGGGCCCGGTTCAGCCAGGCAGCGCCTCAACGCCTCGTCCAGCGCCAGCTCACTGCGCACGCGACAGGCCGGCATCCCGAAGCCCTTCGCCAGATCGGTCCAGTTGATCTCCGGGCGGGTGAGTTCCGTGAGGGAGCTGGCGGTGGGTCCAGGCTCCCGGCAACCGGCGCGCTCCAGCTCCACCTGCAGGATCCGGTAACAGCGATTGGCGCACACCACGACGGTCACGTCGACCTGCTCCCTGACCATCGACCAGAGGGCCTGAAGGGTGTAGAGACCGCTGCCATCGGCCTGGAAGGCGATCACCCGCCGGTCGGGGCAGGCGAGCGCCGCACCGAGGGCATTCGGCAGGCCCTGACCGATCGCTCCTCCTGTGCTGAACAGCATGGTGTGGGGCGCCGCCTGGGCCGCGTGCAGGGTGTTCCAGGTGAAGCCGGCGGTGGTGGCTTCGTTCATCACGATCGCCCGCTCCGGCAGCTGCGTCGCCAGCAGCTGACACAGGCGGTCGGCTGTGAGTGGAACGGACCGGGGCGGCACGGGAGCCGCCTGAGCTGGGGGCATCGCCCAGGCCGGGGCGTCCAACGCCTCGGCGAGCGCCTCCAGGGCCAGGGCCGCGTCGACGTTGTCCTCCGGATCGGCGAGGTGAAAGCTCTCCGCCCCCTCCGACAGGAGCCGTGAGGGCTGCTGCGGATAGGCAAAGAAGGCCACCGGCTCCCGTGCACCCGCCAGCACCAGGCCACGCAGATTCGCCAGCGCCTCGCAGGCCTGTTCCGGGAAATAGGGCAGGGGCGGAATCCGGGGAACATGACGGCCGCACTCCTGGCGAGCGGGGAAGGTTTCCAGCCAGAGCGGGCAGCCGCTGGCCGCCGCCACCCGCGCCGCCGCGCGCAGGCCGGCGGCCGTGAGGGCCGACCCCCCGAGCAGAAGCCCGGTGCGCCCGTTGCGCAGTTGGCGGGCTGCGGCCTGGATCACCGACTCCGGAGCCTCGCGCCAGGTGGGGGTGACGCTGGCGCTGAGGGGGGCAGGTCCAGGCGCCCACTGGCAGTCCGAGGGAATGATCAGCGTCGCCACGCGCCCCGGCGGGCCGAGGGCAGCCTGCACGGCCGCCAGGCTCGCCTCGGCCATCTCGTGCACAGCGCCCACGCTGCGGGTCCAGCCCACGCAGCCGGCGAGGACGGCGATGTCGCTCAGCAGGGGCGGATCGAAGGGCCGATGGCGGGCAGGGTGCTCGCCGATCCAGTTGACGACGGGGCTGCGGGCCCGCCGCGCGTTGTGCAGGTTGGCGATGCCATTGGCCAGGCCCGGGCCCAGGTGCAGCAGGGTCGCGGCGGGCCGGCCCGTCATGCGGGCCCAGCCGTCGGCGGCACCCGTGCATACGCCCTCGAACAGGCCGAGCACCACCCTCAGGCCAGGGGTGCGATCGAGGGCGATCACCATCGGCATCTCGGTGGTGCCGGGATTGGCGAAGCAGATCTCCACCCCCGCCTTCCGAGCGGTCTGCACCAGGCTGTCGGCGCCCGTGGTCATGGCTTGCCTGCTGGGCCCAGGGATCATCCTCGGCGTGAACCAGCGGCGTGCCGGTCAGTCGCAGCCCTTCTCCACAGGCCCCGGCATCGCCGCGTCAGCCGCCATCGCCGCAGATCCGATGCGATCGGGCAACGGCGTCTTCAGCGGAGCCCCGGCTGACAGCCCGAACCCGTCTCAGCGGCCGATGTCTTCCTGCCAGAGGTCCGGCTTGAGGCGCTGCATCCGCTCCATCAGCGCCACGCAGGCCGGATCGTCCAGACAGTCCACGGCGATCCCCGCCTGCCTCAGCCACTCCTCGGCGCCCTGGTAGCTGCGCCGTTCACCGATCACCACCCGGCGCAGGCCCAGCAGCACGGCGGTGCCAGCGCACATCGGGCACGGGGAGAGCGTCGTCACCAGGGTCAGCTGGTGCCAGTCGCGGCGCCGTCCTGCCCTGCGGATGCACTCGGTTTCTCCATGGCTGGTGGGATCCCCGTGCTGCACCCTGCAGTTGTGGCCGCGGGCCACGATCGTGCCGTCCTCGCTGGCCAGCACGGCACCCACCGGGATGCCGCCGTCCTGCCAGCTGCGCTCCGCCTCGGTGCGGGCGGCATCCATCAGGCGCGTCATGGTGAAGGAATCCATCGGGGGCCGGATGGCACACATGGCCCCAGCTTCCAGCGGCCCCGGGCGTGGAGCCACAACCTGGAACACGACCTCACCCATCGCGGCAGCCGAGGGCGGGAGGATCACGGTTCCGAGCCTCGGCATCCCCGGTCCTGGTGGCAGTCCCGTTGCAGATCCGCCCGTTTCAGCCGGCCGACTGGCCGGGGGTGTGGCAGGTGCTGGAGCCGGTGTTCCGCGCCGGGGAGACCTTCCCCCATGACCCGGCCATCAGCGCAGCCGAAGCGCGGATGCTTTGGGTGGAGCAGGCCGGGCACTGCCGGCGACAGGGCCTCGGCAGCCGCCTCTGCCAACACTCCCTTCAGACGGCGCGCCAGCTGGGCTACCGCGCCATGCAGTTCAACCTGGTGGTGAGCACCAACACCGCCGGGATCCGCTGCTGGCAGGCGAACGGCTTCCGCATCGTCGGCACCCTGCCCGGCGCTTTTCGCCACCGGCAGCTGGACTACGCGGATGCCCTGGTGATGTTCCAGGGCCTGGTGGAGGAGGGAGGCGCCAGCGAGATCCCGGCCCCCAGGGGGCGACTGGCGTGAAGAGCGCGGGCGGGGGAGCGGACTTGAGACAACAGGCATGAGCACCTATTGACCCGGCACCGGGCCGCAGCCGAGCATCTAAAGAGATTCTTAAGAACCGGCCGTGCCCCGCCATCCCGAGACGTCCCTGATCGTCTATGTCGACCACAGGCCGTTCGCCTGGTGCATCGACCGCGGCGAAGGTCTGCGCGTCGTGCGTGATCTGCTGAAAACCCATCACTCCAAGCGGGTGCACCTGCTCAGGGCCTGACCCCCGATCAGACCGTTCCTGCCGCACCGGCGCTCCAGAGCCGCCGCCCCAGCCGCTTGTGGACGCTGTCGGCCAGCAGCACCGCCAGGGGAGCCAGGGCCATCGGCAGCACCAGCCGGGGTGAGAGCGGCGTCAGGGTGAACACCCCGGCCAGAGCCGGCAGCAGCACCAGGGTGGACGCCACCAGGGGCTGGCTCAGCCAGCCAAGCCAGAGCAGCGGACTGGCGCTGCGCAGACGGTGCCAGAAGGGCAGCCGTGCGCTGCGGCAGGCCAGCAGATTGCCCATCTGGCAGGCCACGATCAGGCAGAAAGCCACCGTGGAGGCGCGGCGCTGGATCTCCTCCACGGCCGGAGGGGCGCTGCGGTGCAGCAGCGCCGGCGCCAGGGTCTGCAGCTGCACCAGATCGACGCCATTGGCCTGCCACACCAGCAGGTAGCCGGCCATCGCCACCAGGCCCTCCACGAGCCCCAGCACCAGGTAGGCCCGCAGCAGCAGGCCCCGGTTCAGCAGCGGCAGACCCCGGGGCCGGGGCGGCACCCGCATCACCCCAGGCTCCGGCGGCTCGGCCCCCAGCCCCAGGGCCGGCAACAGGTCGGTGCCGAGGTCGACCGCCAGGATCTGGAGGACGGTGAGGGCAGCCGGGATCCGCAGGGCCACCATGGCCAGGAACGGTGCGATCTCCGGCACGTTCGAGGCCAGGATGTAGGTGATGAACTTGCCGATGTTGGCCACCACGGCGCGGCCCTGGCGCACGGCCTCCACGATCGTGGCGAAGTTGTCGTCGAGCAGCACCATGTCGGCGGCCTCACGGGCCACATCGGTGCCGCTTCGTCCCATCGCCACCCCCACATCGGCGGCGCGCAGGGCCGGGGCGTCGTTGACGCCGTCGCCGGTCACCGCCACCACCTCCCCAAGGGCCCGGTAGGCCTGCACCAGGCGCAGCTTCTGCTCCGGCGCCATGCGCGCGAACACCAGCCGATGCCGGTACTTGAGCAGTTGCCGCAGCTGCAGGTCGCTGATCCTGGCCAGCGTCGACCCCTCGATCACCCGCACCGGATCCGCCAGGCAGCCGCTCTGGGCCTGGGGAGAGGGCGGGTCGAGCAGGCCGATCTGGCGGGCGATCGCCTGGGCGGTGAGGCCGTGGTCACCGGTCACCATCGTGATCTTGATGCCCGCCTCGCGGCAGCGCCGGATCGCCTCGGGCACCTCCGGCCGCGGCGGGTCGTACAGGCCGATCAGACCCAGGAGGATCTGCCCGGTCTCCAGCTCCTGGGCCGGGTCCATCTCCACCGATGCCGGCTGCGCTGATGCCGGCTGCGCTGGGGCCGGAGCGGTCTCCAGGGGGCGCAGCGCCACCGCCAGCACCCGGAACCCGGAGCCGGCGAGGGCAGCGTTCGCGTCCAGGGCCCGCTGCCGGCGGTGCGGGTCCAGGGCTTCGTCGCCGCGGGGGGTGCGCCAGCTGCGGCACTGGGCCAGCACATCAGCCGGGGCCCCCTTGGTGATCACCATGGCCGTGCCCTCCCAGTCCACCACCACCGTCATGCGGCGGCGGTGGGAGTCGAAGGGCACCTCCCGCAGGCGGCGATGGCGTCGATCCAGGGTCTCGGGCTCCAGCCCGGCATCGCGGGCCGCCTGCAGCAGCGCCGTCTCGGTGGGATCGCCCACCGGCTGGTCCCGGTCGAAGCGGGCGTTGCTGCAGAGGCAGGCCGCCTTCAGCAGCGCCATCCGGGTTGCCGGTGAATCCCCGCCGGGGTCAGCGCTCTGCGCAGCAGCCTCACCTGGAAGCCAGATCTCCTCCACCGCCATGCGGTTGCCGGTGAGGGTGCCGGTCTTGTCGCTGCAGATCACACTCACCGATCCCAGCGTCTCCACCGCCGACAACCGCCGCACCAGGGCCTGGCGCCGGGCCATCCGCTGCACGCTCAGGGCCAGCGCCAGGGTGACTGTGGGCAGCAGTCCCTCCGGCACGTTGGCGACGATGATGCCGATCGCGAACACCAGGCTTTCCAGCGGGGTCATCCCCACCAGCACCAGGCTGAGGGCAAAGGCGAGCAGCCCCATGGAGATGGCGATCGTGCTCACCGTGTGCACGATCCGGGCCACCTGCGTCTCCAGCGTGCTGGCACCCCGGCGGGTGCCGGCCGTCAGGTGCGCCACCTGGCCGAATTCCGTCTCCGGGCCGGTGGCATACGCGAAGGCCTCGCAGCGCCCGGCGGCGATCGCACTGCCGGCCAGCAGCAGATTGGGCCGCTCGCCGGGGGCGATCGGACACGCCTGCTCCGCTGACGAGAGGTCCGTCGCCTCGCGCGCCACCGGCAGCGCTTCGCCCGTCAGCACCGACAGATCCACCAGCAGGCCGTGGCTCACGGCCAGGCGACAGTCGGCGGGCACCCGGTCCCCTTCCTCGAGGAGCAGGCGGTCGCCCGCCACCAGCACCTCGGCGGGCCGGAACACCAGCTCGCCATCGCGCCACACCTGCACCTGCTGCGGCAGGGAGCGCCCCAGGGCGGCGAGGGTGCGCTCCGCCTGGAACTCCTGCAGAAACGAGAACAGGCCGTTGATCAGCACCACGGCCCAGATCGCCCAGCCCAGCTGCGGGGTGCCGGCCACGAACGCCAGCCCCCCAGCCAGCCAGAGCAGCAGCGCCATGAAGTGCAGCAGCTGATCGAGCAGACGCAGCCCGAGCGGCCGCCGCCGCAGGGCCGGCAGCCGGTTGGCGCCATAGCGCTCCAGGCGGCGGCGCGCTTCCTCCTCCCCCAGCCCCAGGGCCGTGGAACCCAGGGCTGATGGCACCTGCTCCTGCGGCAGGCACCAGATCGGCCGGTCGGCAGCGAGCAGCATCAGGGGGCTCGGCGGGGCGGGATTCGCGGCCAGCGGCCACGCTCATCTGACGGCATGGATTGATCCCGGCAGGCAGGTGAGCTCGGCAAGGTCATCATCGCGGTGACTCATCTCCCTGTGTTCAGGTGATGTTCAAGCCACGGCAGTCCCCGGAGTCCTTCTGACCTCGTCGTGGCCTCGTGAGCTCCCGCAGATGTCAGGGGACCTCGGGCCCATCCCTGAACGTGATCTCTCCGCTGAGCCATGGCCCTTCGACAACAAAGACATGCCTCACGGGTCGCCGACTCACAAGCAACCGTTCCAGGCCTGGAGGGCTGAAACGATCAGGATGATTGGGGAACATGGGCCACTTCCAGGCCGGTTGTCTGGCGGCGCCTTGCCAAGACCGAGTTGAGCGGCGACAGGCAGTCGGAGGCTGGGAGCAGGGCAAGGAACCCACCAGCCGCTCGGCTCAACCGCCCAAGCGGAGCTTTCGCCAGATGGGCGCGACACGCAGAGGAACGTCGCGTCGTCGTTTATGGACATCGAGAGAGGCTGGCAACCTGGTGAACCATGCAGCCCAGAGAATCGAGTCCGACAATGCAGTCCAAGCAGATGACATCGATGCAATGGATCCGCTCGGATCAAGGCCCCTCGCTCGCCTAGAATCACCCTTATTCCCGCCCCGCAAGTCCGATGGGCCCCCTGATCATCGTCTACGGCCTGCCAAGGACTGGTACGACGTGGACCTTCAATGCCGCCATCAACATACTCAGGCAAAAAACAGCAAACGTCAGAAGCTTTTACGCAAAACCTGGATTAGAGAAGCTGCCCATCGACGCATGTCCGACCGCGGATTCGGTCGTCATCAAGACTCACAAGCTTCAGCACGTGAATACGGCATGCCAACAGGCCGAGCCGCAACGCATCAGGATCCTGCTCGCGCTGCGCGATCCAGGAGACACCATTCTATCCCGGATCAGAGTCGGAATTGCAGGAAAAGACAGCACTGGAACGACGGACACGGATGTGACCCGAAAGCTTCAAAGGCTCCGGCAAGCCTACAGAAGAATGGAAAAGGCGCTGCAGACAACGCCCAGGATCTTCATTGTTGACGAAGCACACATCGAAAGCGGCTCTGTCGAGATTCTGCGAAGCCTGTCTCGCTACATAGGCCACCCCATTGACCCCGATGCGGCCAGCAGACTGGCCCACAGCCTATCCAGGAAAGTGATCGCGCAGAGCATCAACGAAGCAAATATCAATCTCGACCGCAAGGGTGTCTTCAATGAATTCGACAGAGCGACCCATTGGCACGCGAACCACATAAGATCGCACGATTACTCGCATCGCTGGAGCAGCAGAGACAGGAGGATCATCAATAGAACACTCCGGATTCATGAACGAATCAAACATGCCAATGAGCTGAAGACGCATTCCGCTCTCTTTCCGCCAGCTGCCTGCACGTCCTGAATGCCCATCGCTCCAGGCAGCCAGCTGCCGCTGCAGGTCATCCAGCCCCACCCATGAGCCCCTGAGATCAGAGTTCCCGAGATCCGAGTTCCCGAGATCCGCGACATCCCTCCTCATTCAGGCGCGGTCCACAGGCGCAGCCGCAAAGCCATGGCTGGCTGACGGATCGAGCATCGGCGGGCTCTGGCTCACTCACTCACTGCCGCCCTGATCCGTTCACCGACGCGCCCTAAGGTTGCCGGATCCCGATCACCTCAGGCCTGCACCGATGCCACCGCTCCCGGCCCTGCTCGCCGCCTCAGCCCTCGCACTCACGGCGGCAGCCGGGCCGGCCCAGGCCAGCTGCCGGTTTCTGATGCCCATCGGCGGCGGCGGTGAAGCTGTGGTGGAGAAGCGCATCAGCCCCGATGGACTGATCCGCCGCAACAACTGGAACACCGACTTCGCCGTCGACCGGGCCTACGCCAGCTATCGCATCAACCTCCAGTCGGCCTCCACCGAGCGCGGCCTGTTTCCGGTGGCGGCGTTCCTGCGCTTCACCGACAACACCGACCTGCGGGTGGTGAACGAGAACGTCACCCTGGAGCCCCAGCAGAGCCGCAGCTTCGGTCCCTTCCCGGCCGTACCCGGCAAGCGCACCAACCAGGTGAACGTGCGCGTCGGTGCCACCACCATGCCCGGATCCACCGGCTTCAGCTACCGCGTGTCGGTGGAGGGCTGCGACTGAGCCAGCCGCCGCGCGCTGCGGCGCAGGCCCTCGGCACAGTCCGCCTCCATCAGCAGACCGGCCCCCCCCCAGAGCAGCCGGGGCGCCAGATCCCCCGCTCCAGCACCGAGCTCCCGCAGCGGTGTGAACCCGAACCCGCGGAAGTAGCGCACCAGCCGGTGGTGCTGACGTGCGTGATCGCGGATCGCCAGCAGCCGCGCCCGGCGGCAGGGGGTGCACTCCAGGGCCCAGGCGAAGGTGGCCGCCCAGATCAGCGCCCCCACTGCCGCGGTGCGCTCCCCCTGCACCCGCATCGTGTCCAGGCGCAGGCCGGCGCTGCTGGGCAACGCCCAGCCCTTCAGCTCCCCCAGCAGCGCCAGCGGCGCGGGCCGCGCCACCCCCACGCGCAAGGTCCAGAGCAGCCCGGCCGGGCGGCGCACCTGCAGCCGCAGCAGCAGACCCCGGCGGGCGGCCTCAGCTTCCAGCTCGGCCAGGGTGGGCAGGGTGTCGGAAAGCTGGACGGGCTTCATGACGCCGCCGGCTCAGCCGGACTGCCGCGCCGGGGCAGGTTGGACTCACCGCTGGAGGCCGGCCGCCAGGGTTCCGCCCGCAGCACCGCCGCTAGCGGCAGGGGGCCGTGGAGATGCGGGAACAGCTCGCCGCTGCCGGGCGCCGGCTCCAGCCGCACCTCCACACCGGCCGCCGCCAGCCGGTCGCGGTCGAGCACCAGCAGCGTCACCGCGCCGGGATCCAGATCGGCGTAGTACCGCCCATGGGTGGCCTCCAGCTGGTGGGCCTGGCTGAGGTGAATGAAGCCCACCTCCTCCAGCGACCGCCCCCGCGTGGAGCGGCGGTAGCTGCCCGCCGTCCGCGCCGCCTGCCACTCGTGGCTCAGGGCCAGGTGATACAGCCAGCGGGGCGAGCGCCAGGGGCTGCGCGCCGCCCAGGGCGGATCCAGCACCGCCGCCAGCTCCGGACTCGCCAGGAAGCGCTCCAGCCAGATCCGCAGTGGCTCCAGCCCCGGCTCGGCGTCGAAGCCACCGGGATCGGCCAGGCGGAACTGGCGCACGAACGGCAGCAGGGCCGGATCGGCCAGCGACGGCCGTCCGCCCAGCAGCCAGCCGCCTGGCTCCAGGCGCCGGCTCCAGCCCCGCAGGATCGCCAGGGCCGCGGCCCGGTGCCCCTCCGGCTCGCCGCCGCCGCCACGGCCGCCGAAGCGGCTGGCGTACTTGAAGCGGTCCAGGTGGTGCTTGAAGGGGCCGTCGTTCTCGGCGATCAGCGCCTCGCCGGCGGCGGTCTCGGCCGCGCTCCAGCCACCCAGCCAGCCGCGGGGATCGTGACGCTCGAGGGCCCAGCGCATCAGCTCCAGGCTCTCGTCGATCACCTGATCGCCGTGCACCAGCACCGGCACCGTGCCCTTGGGTGAAGCCTCCAGCAGCTCCGGCGGCTTGGCCTTGAGGCTCACCTCGCGCAGCTCCAGATCCACACCCGGCAGCAGGCCCGCCGCCGCCAGCGCCAGCCGCGCCCGGATCGCGTAGGGGCAGCGGCGGAAGCTGTAGAGCACGGGGCGCTCGGGCTCCACCCAGCCCCGCCGTGCCTGCACCGACCCCAGGCGCCGGGGGGGATAGGCGCGCAGCGGAGCCGATGGATCGGCCAGCGGCGAGCGCAGCAGACACGCCAGGGACTGCTGCAGCGGCAGATCCGCATGGCGGCCCCGGTGCTCTGCCACCGCCTGGAGGAACCAGCGCGTGAGTGTTTCGTGGTAGCCGGAGTGATCGGTGTTGGCCGTGCCGGTGGCGACGTTGTAGGCGCGGATGCGCTGGCGCAGATGGGTCAGCGCCGCCTCGGGGGGCAGCCGGCTCAGGGTCCAGAGCGCCACCGCCAGATGGGCCGCGTGGGTCCACTGCTCGCGCGGCAGGGTGCCGGCTTCGAAGGCCGCCGCCAGTGCCGCGATCTCGGCTGCGCTCCAGGCCGGAGTGGGCGGGTCCGCCATCGCCCCGGTCAGGCGGGAAACGCCCGGCCGATGTGGACTTCGCCCCGGCTGGCGGCCAGAGCCATCTGCCGCTGCCGTTCGGCCAGCCGCCGCCGGCGCGCGCTGGAGAGACCGTCGAGGCAATGGTGGCAGCTGACACCTTCCACGTAACCCGGCAGCGCCCGCTCGGCCGGGGAGAGCGGCATCCGGCAGGCGTGGCAGAGGCTGTGCTCGCCGGGTTCGAGGCGGTGATTCACCGCCACCCGCTGATCGAACACGAAGCATTCGCCGCGCCAGTGGCTCCGCTGCTCGGGCACCTCCTCCAGATAGCGCAGGATCCCCCCCTGCAGATGGTGCACCCCGTCGAAGCCCTGCTGGCGCAGGTAGGCGGTGGCCTTTTCGCAGCGGATGCCGCCGGTGCAGAACAGCGCGATCGCCTGCGGTCGGCGCTCCGCCACCAGCGGCCGCAGCTCCCGGTCCACCCACGCCGGGAACTCGCGGAAGCTGGCGGTGCCCGGATCGATCGCCCCCTCGAAGCTGCCGACCGCCACCTCGTAGGCGTTGCGGGTATCGATCACCAGGGTGTGCGGGTCGGTGATCAGGGCATCCCACTGCCGAGGCGGCACGTGGGTGCCCACTGCAGACGTCAGATAGGGCGCCACATCCGGCTGGCCGAGGGTGACGATCTCGCGCTTGAGGCGCACCTTGAGCCGGTGAAAGGCCTGCTGCTCCGCCCGGCTGAACCTGGCCTGCAGCCGCTCCAGCCCGGCCACCTGCCGCAGCCGCGCCAGCACTGCCTCCACGGCGGCATCGGGCCCGGCGATGGTGCCATTCACCCCCTCGCTGGCCAGCAGGATCGTGCCGCGCACCCCTCGGGCGCTGGCCAGTTCGAGCAGCTCGGCCCGCAGGGCAGGCAGGCCCTCGAGGGCGGCAAAGCGGTAGAAGGCCGCCACCAAGACCTCGGGCTCGCCCCCAGCAGCCCGCTCGATCGCGCTCATGGCCAGGCCTGCACGCCGGCGGCGGCCAGCAGCTCCCGGTCGGCGTCCACCGCGGGATTTGAGGTGGTGAGCAGCGTGTCGCCGTAGAAGATCGAATCGGCCCCGGCCAGCAGGCAGAGGATCTGGGCCTCGCGGCTGAGCTGCTCACGGCCTGCGCTGAGGCGCACCCGCGAGCGGGGCATGAGGATGCGGGCGGTGGCCACCATGCGCACCAGATCCAGGGGATCCACCGGCGGCTGCTCCTCCAGGGGCGTGCCCTCCACCGCCACCAGGGCGTTGATCGGCACGCTCTCGGGATGGGGATCGAGGTTGGCCAGCACCTGCAGCAGGCCGGCGCGGTCCTCCGGACCCTCGCCCATGCCGATGATGCCGCCGCAGCAGAGGGTGATCCCCGCCCGCCGCACCCGCTGCAGGGTCTCCAGCCGCTCCTGGTAGGTGCGGGTGGAGATGATCCGGTCGTAGTGCTCGGGGCTGGTGTCGAGGTTGTGGTTGTAGGCGGTGAGCCCGGCGTCGGCCAGCCGCGCGGCCTGGCTGTCGGTGAGCATGCCGGCGGTCACGCAGGCCTCCAGGCCCAGCTCACGCACGCCCCGCACCATCTGCAGCATCGCCTCGAAGGGCGCGCCATCGCGGATCTCGCGCCAGGCCCAGCCCATGCAGAAGCGGTGGGCGCCCGCCTTCTTGGCCGCCCGGGCCCGCGCCAGCACCGGCTCCACATCGAGTTCCGGCCGGCCGGCCACATCACTGCTGTGGTGCATCGACTGGGGGCAGTAGGCGCAGTCCTCCTCACAGCCGCCGGTCTTGACGCTCAGCAGCGAGGCCAGCTGCACCCGGTAGCCGGGGTTGGCCAGGCGGTGCACCGCCTGGGCCCGCCAGAGCAGATCCATCAGCGGCAGCTCCAGAAGCGCCTGGATCTCGGCCCGGCTCCAGTCGTGGCGGCTGGTGGCGGAGTGGGGGGCGGGGTGATGGGCGGGAGCTTGCGGAGAAGCGGTCACAGGTGCTGGCGAGGGCTGGGGGCGGGATGGGCGGTGACGGGATTCACGGGGCCGGATCCACCCCACCGAAGCGGCGCTGGCGGCTCTGGTAGTCCACCAGTGCCGCCAGCAGGGCCGCCTCGTCGAAGTCGGGCCAGAGCACCTCGGTGATGTGCAGCTCGGCGTAGGCCAGCTGCCAGAGCAGGAAGTTGCTGAGGCGCTGCTCGCCGCTGGTGCGGATCAGCAGGTCGGGGTCACGTTCGCCGGCGGTGTGCAGCCCCTCCGCGAAGGCGGCCTCGTCGATGGAGGCCGGATCGAGTTCTCCGCGCGCCACCCGTTCGGCCAGCCGACGGGCCGCCGCCACCAGCTCGGCGCGACCGCCGTAGTTGGTGCACACGTTGAAGCGGATGCCGTCATTGGCCTGCGTGCGGGCGGTGGCCTCGGCGATCAGCTGCTGCAGACCGCCCGGCAGCGGAGCCAGGTCGCCCAGGAAGCGGATCCGCACCCGCTCCCGCTCCAGCCCCTCCAGCTCCCGCTGCAGCACCCGCTCGAACAGGGCCATCAGGAAGCTCACCTCCTCCCCCGGGCGGTTCCAGTTCTCCGTGGAGAAGGCGTAGGCGGTGAGCGCGCCGATGCCCCAGTCGCTGCAGAGGCGCAGGGTGCGCTTGAGCGCCTCCACGCCGGCCCGGTGCCCCATCACCCGGGGCAGGCCGCGCCGGCGCGCCCAGCGGCCGTTGCCGTCCATGATCACGGCCACGTGGGCGGGCAGGCGCGCCTGGTCGAGGGCCGCGGGCAGCGGCTGGCGGGCACCACGCAGCAGGGAGTGGCTGTTGGTCGCCAGAGCGCGACTCATCCGCGGGAATCCGGCGTGTCCTTGGCCACGCTACGTCCAGCCGGCCTGGCCAGGGCTTCGCTGAGCAGGTCATGCAGCCGGCTGCTGGTGATCGGCCGTTCCAGCCGCCCCTGGCACGCCAGCGACAGCGTGCCGGTTTCCTCCGACACCACGATCGCCAGGCAACGGTGGAAGCGCTCGGTGAGGCCCAGCGCCGCCAGGTGACGGGTGCCATAGCGGTTGATCCCCTGCCGGGAGAGGGGCAGGATCACCCCGGCCGCCAGGATCCGGCTGCCCTTCACCAGCACGGCGCCGTCGTGCAGGGGCGTGTCGGCGGTGAACAGGTTGAGCAGCAGATCCACCGACAGCTGGGCATCGAGCTCGATGCCGGGGTTGAGGAAGTCCTCCGGACGCAGGTCGCTGCCGTGGTCCACCACGATCAGGGCGCCGCGGCGGGCCTGGGAGAGGCGGCCGGCCGCCACGCTGAGCACCGCCACGGAGCCCGAATTGAAGGCGTCGCTGGTGCGGCTGCCCACCAGCACCCCCAGCCGGCCGGTGCCGAGCAGCTCCATGAACCGCCGCAGCTCACCCTGCCAGAGGATCGCCAGCGCCAGGCTGCAGGCCAGCACCAGGGCATCCACCAGCTTGGTGGTGAGGGGCAGATTGGCGAAGCGCTGCACCCCCCAGGCCAGGGCCACAAGCAGCAGATAGCCCCGCAGCAGCCAGAGGGTGCGCGGCTCGCGCACCCGCCCGAGCACCACCACACCCAGGCCGAACGCCAGGAGCAGGTCGATGAACAGGCGCGGATCGAGTACCCGGAGCCAACTCCCGAGCCAGAGCCCGCTCACACCGTCACCGAAACCTGTTCGTCAAGATACCGGTGAGAGGCGGGCGGGCAGCACGTCGTAGCGCAGTAGGTCTTCCGGCTGTTCGCGGCGCTGCACCACATCGGCCAGCCCGTCGTGCACCAGCACGGCGGCCGGGCGCGGGATGCGGTTGTAGTTCGAGGCCATCGAGGCGTTGTAGGCACCGGTGCTGAACACGGCGAGCACATCGCCGCTGGTGGCCGGCGGCAGGGCCACATCCCGGAGCAGCACGTCACCGGACTCGCAGTGCTTGCCGGCCACCGTGACCGTCTCGCTGGCCTCGGCGCCGGGCCGGTCGGCCAGCAGAGCGGTGTACTGCGACTGATAGGTGATCGGCCTGGGGTTGTCGCTCATGCCGCCGTCCACCGACAGATAGGTGCGGAGACCGGGAATTTCCTTGCGGCTGCCCACCGCGTAGAGCGTCACGCCGGCGCTGGCCACCAGGGAGCGGCCGGGCTCGCAGAGCAGCCGCGGCAGCTCCAGATCCCGCTGGCGGCAGGCCTGGGCCACGGCTTCGGCCACGGCCCGCACCCACTCCTCGATGCTGGGGGGATCGTCGCTGGCGACGTAGCGGATCCCCAGGCCGCCACCCACGTTCAGATCAGTCACGGGGTGCCCGAGGGAGCGGGCCAGGGCCAGGGCGTCGGCCATCACGCCGGCCAGGTCGCGGTGGGGCTGCAGCTCGAAGATCTGCGAGCCGATGTGGGCGTGCAGACCCGTGAGCCGCCCCCAGGAACAGGCCGCCAGGTGCTTCAGCACCGCCTCCAGCTGGTCGGGGTCGAACCCGAACTTGCTGTCCAGGTGGCCGGTGCGGATGTACTCGTGGGTGTGGCACTCGATGCCGGGCGTGAAGCGCAGCATCAGCCGCACCGGCTCGGTCAGGCCGGGGGCCAGGTCGGTGAGCAGTTCGATGTCCCGCCAGTTGTCGAGCACCACGGTCACGCCGCGCCGGGCGGCCAGGGCCAGCTCGTCGCGGCTCTTGTTGTTGCCGTGCAGCACGATGCGATCCGCGGGCATGCCGCCCTGCAGGGCGGTGAGCAGCTCTCCGGCCGACACGGCATCGAGGCCCAGGCCCTCGGCCGCCACCAGGGCGGTCACCGCCACCGAGCTGTTGGCCTTGGAGGCGTAGAGCGCCAGGGAGGGTCCGGGGTAATGGGTTTCCAGGGCCTGCCGGTAGGCGCGGCAGCAGGCGCGCAGGGTGGCCTCATCGAGCACATACAACGGTGTGCCGTAGGTGCGGGCCAGCTCGCTCAGGCGGCAGCCGCCCACGGTCAGCCGCCCCTCGGAGTCCACCGTGGTGGTGAGCGGCGTGAGGTTGCGGTTGGGACTGGCCGGATCGCGGTCCGCCTCGAAGGGTTGGCCGCACAGGCCCTCGTCGCCAGCGCGGTCCAGGCCGGTGGGTTGACTGGAGATCACCATGGCCGGACCACGGAGGTTGCGAAACGCAGAATGTACGAAACTCCCCGGCCCCGCGGCCGTGCCTGCTGAACCGGCGCCGCTGGGGGTCGCCGATCTGGAGGCCTGCCTGGCCCTCGATGGCCGCTGCCTGAACGGGCTCTGGAGCCGCCGCCAGTGGCACACCGAGCTGGCCGATCCCCAACGCCCGGGACTGGGCCTCTGGCAGGAGCAGCGCCTGCAGGCCATGGCCTGCGGCTGGCTGGTGCTCGACGAGCTGCACATCACCCTGGTGGCGGTGGATCCCGGCGCCCGGCGCCGCGGCCTGGGGCGGCTGGTGCTGCAGAGCCTGCTCGCGGCAGCCGCCGGCCGGGGCGCCGACCGGGCCACCCTGGAGGTGGCCAGCGGCAACACCGCGGCCCTGGCCCTCTACCGCTCGCTGGGATTCCACGAGGCCGGCCGCCGCCCCGGCTACTACCGCAACGGCGACGACGCCCTGATCCACTGGCTTCGCCTCGGCTGAGCCCCTGATCCCCTGATCCCGATCTGCCCTGCCTGAGCGGCGGCAGACGGAGCTATTCCTGTTGCGGAACGGTTCGGTTTACCGGATTTTGTTATGGCGAAAACGGCTGAATCCAGAGCCTTCTGCTGCACTCAGAACACCTGCCGGCGCTGGTGCCACGGGGGATCTGCCCGCCGGGTCGCGCCGATCACACCCTCCCTGTCAATCCTGATAGGTTGGACCAACGTGCAACAGGCCCCGCCCCATGTTCGAGCGGTTTACCGAGAAGGCCATCAAGGTGATCATGCTGGCCCAGGAGGAGGCCCGCAGGCTGGGCCACAACTTCGTGGGCACCGAGCAGATCCTCCTGGGGCTGATCGGCGAGGGCACGGGCGTCGCCGCCAAGGTGCTCAAGTCGATGGGCGTCAATCTCAAGGACGCCCGCGTGGAGGTGGAGAAGATCATCGGCCGCGGCTCCGGCTTCGTGGCGGTGGAGATCCCCTTCACCCCCCGCGCCAAGCGGGTGCTGGAGCTCTCCCTGGAGGAGGCCCGCCAGCTGGGTCACAACTACATCGGCACCGAGCACCTGCTGCTCGGCCTGATCCGCGAGGGTGAGGGCGTCGCCGCCCGCGTGCTCGAGAACCTCGGCGTGGATCTGGCCAAGGTCCGCACCCAGGTCATCCGCATGCTCGGCGAGACCGCCGAGGTGGCCGCCGGCGGCGGCGGTGGCAAGGGTTCCACCAAGACCCCCACCCTCGACGAGTTCGGCAGCAACCTCACCCAGCAGGCCGCCGACGGCAAGCTCGACCCGGTGGTGGGCCGCCAGCACGAGATCGAGCGGGTGATCCAGATCCTCGGCCGCCGCACCAAGAACAATCCGGTGCTGATCGGCGAGCCCGGCGTCGGCAAGACCGCCATCGCCGAGGGTCTCGCCCAGCGCATCCAGTCGGGCGATGTGCCCGACATCCTCGAGGACAAGCGCGTCCTCACCCTCGACATCGGCCTGCTGGTGGCCGGCACCAAGTACCGGGGCGAGTTCGAGGAGCGCCTCAAGAAGATCATGGAGGAGATCCGCGGCGCGGGCAACGTGATCCTCGTGATCGACGAGGTGCACACATTGATCGGCGCCGGTGCCGCCGAGGGCGCCATCGATGCTGCCAACATCCTCAAGCCCGCCCTGGCCAGGGGTGAGCTGCAGTGCATCGGCGCCACCACCCTGGACGAATACCGCAAGCACATCGAGCGCGACGCCGCCCTCGAGCGGCGCTTCCAGCCGGTGATGGTGGGCGAGCCCTCGGTGGAGGACACGATCGAGATCCTGCGCGGCCTCAAGGACCGCTACGAGGAGCACCACCGGCTCACGATCGAGGATCAGGCCCTGATCGCCGCCGCCACCCTGGGCGACCGCTACATCTCCGACCGCTTCCTGCCCGACAAGGCGATCGACCTGATCGACGAGGCCGGCAGCCGTGTGCGGCTGATGAACTCCAAGCTGCCCCCGGCGGCCAAGGAGATCGACAAGCAGCTGAGGGCGGTGCAGAAGGAGAAGGAGGACGCCGTGCGCGAGCAGGACTTCGCCAAGGCCGGCGAACTGCGCGACAAGGAGGTGGAGCTGCGCGATCAGATCCGCAACATCCTTCAGGCCCGCAAGAGCGAAGGCGCCACCGCCGACGCGGAAACCAGCGATGAACCCACGGTCGCGGCCAGCGAGGCCCACGCCCTGGAGGACATCGACCGCGGTCCCACCGTGACCGAGGAGGACATCGCCCACATCGTCGCCTCCTGGACCGGCGTGCCGGTGCAGAAGCTCACCGAGAGCGAGTCGGCCAAGCTGCTGAACATGGAGGAGACCCTCCACCAGCGCCTGATCGGCCAGGACGAAGCCGTCAAGGCGGTCTCGCGCGCCATCCGCCGCGCCCGCGTGGGTCTGAAGAACCCCAACCGGCCGATCGCCAGCTTCATCTTCTCCGGCCCCACCGGCGTGGGCAAGACCGAGCTCACCAAGGCCCTGGCCGCCTACTTCTTCGGCAGCGAGGAGGCGATGATCCGCCTCGACATGTCGGAGTTCATGGAGCGCCACACGGTCAGCAAGCTGATCGGTTCGCCTCCTGGCTACGTGGGCTTCAACGAGGGTGGCCAGCTCACCGAGGCGGTGCGGCGCCGGCCCTACACGGTGGTGCTGTTCGACGAGATCGAGAAGGCCCACCCCGATGTGTTCAACCTGCTGCTGCAGCTGCTGGAGGACGGCCGCCTCACCGACTCCAAGGGCCGCACGGTGGACTTCAAGAACACTCTGATCATCATGACCTCGAACATCGGTTCGAAGGTGATCGAGAAGGGCGGCGGCGGCCTCGGCTTCGAGTTCTCCGGCGAAGCGGCAGAGGAAACCCAGTACAACCGCATCCGCTCGCTGGTGAACGAGGAGCTCAAGCAGTACTTCCGCCCCGAGTTCCTCAACCGTCTCGACGAGATCATCGTCTTCCGTCAGCTCAGCCGCGATGAGGTGAAGGAGATCGCCGAGATCATGCTCAGGGAGGTGTTCGGCCGCATGGAGGAGAAGGGCATCCACCTGGCGGTGACCGACGCCTTCAAGGAGCGGCTGGTGGAGGAGGGCTACAACCCCTCCTACGGCGCCCGCCCCCTGCGCCGTGCCGTGATGCGCCTGCTCGAGGACTCCCTGGCCGAGGAATTCCTCAGCGCCCGCATCGGCGAGGGCGACCACGCCCTGGTGGACGTCAACGACGACAAGCAGGTGGTGATCCGCAAGCAGGACACCGCCGCACCGGCGGTTCCGGAACTGGCCGGCGCCGGGGCCTGATCCAGCGGCGGTTCAGATCCCCCCGCCGGTGACTGCCGTCGATCCCCCCCGCCGGGGATCGGCCAGCGCCAGCAGGGATCCATCCGCCAGCTGCGCCACCAGCTTCACGCCCCCGAAGTACATGTCGGGGGCGTCGAAGCAGCGCAGCTCGAAGGCCTCAAGCTCGGCCTTGAGCTCTGGCGGCACGGCATCAGACTCCAGCTCCGGTTCCAGACCGGGCTCCAGCAACAGCCGTGGCCGCGGACTGGTTTCCGCGTTCACGTGCAGCCTGGGAGCCGTGATCGCCGCCTCCAGGTCCAGACCCTCCTTGGCATAGCGCCACCACACCTGGGCCAGGGCGGTGGTGATGCGGCTGGCACCGGGCGAACCGAAGGCCAGCAACCGTCCGTCGCCGTGGCTGGCCAGGGTGGGAGCCATGTTGCTGGGCAGGCGCGTGCCGGGGGACGCGGCCAGATAGCCGCCGGGGTTGAGTTCCGGCTCGCCCAGGCTGTTGTTGCAGGCGATGCCGGTGCCGGGGATGGTGATCCCGGCCCCGTAGCCGCTGCTGAGGGTGAGCGACACCCGGTCCCCCCTGGCCGTGAGCACGCTGATCTGGGTGGTGCTGGCCGGCGCCGTCCGCCGCGGCCCCTCTCGCCAGCGGGCCAGTTCCAACTGGGCGCGGGCCTGGTGCAGCAGCCAGGGCGCCCCCCGGCGCCGCTCCACCGGGCTGCACTCCATCAGTGCCAGCAACCGGTCCAGCGCCGCACCGCCCCGGGCCGGCGCCGGGTTGAGGGCCAGCTGGAAGCCGCTGCTGCGGTGCCGCAGCGGACGGCGCACCACGGCCCGGTAGCGCGCCAGATCGGCCAGGGTCACCAGGCCGCCGCAGGCCGCCATGGTCTCGGCCCAGACAGCCCCCAGATCGCCGCCATAGAGGGCAGCGGCTCCCTCGCGCGCCACCAGCTCCAGCGTGCTGGCCATGCCGGGAAACCGCAGCCGCTCCCCCTCCCGCAGGGGGCGCCGGCCAGCGGCCAGAAAGCAGTCGCGGCTCGCCTGCTGGCGGGCCAGCAGCGGCTCGCCTGCGATCGCCAGCCAGCGGGCCGTGGTGACCCCCACCGGCCAGCCCCGGCGGGCCAGATCGAGCGCCGGCTGCACCAGCTCCCGCCAGGGCAGCGAGCCATGGCGCCGCCAGGCGAGATGCAGACAGGCCAGCAGACCGGGCACCGCCACCGAGCCCGGTCCCGCCCGCAGGGTGATGCCATCGCCGTAGGGCAGGCTGATCTCCCACACGTCGGCCTTGCCCGGGTCACCGGAAGGCACCACATCGGCCCCGTCGATCAGCTCGGGCGGCTGAGCGGCCCGCTGCACCATCAGGAAGCCGGAGCCGCCCAGGGAGCACATCAGCGTCTCGCTGAGGGTGGCGGTGAGGGCTGCCGCCACCGTGATGTCCACGGCGTTGCCGCCGGCCTCGGCGATGGCCACCGCGGCGTCCCGGGTGAGCGGTGCGTCCACGGCAATGGCGGCGCGCGTCATGGCCGCTGGCTCCAGCCACTGCATACGATTGTGCGATGACCGCAGCCCAGAGCCCACACCCCCGCGCGGAACCCACCGGCGAGGGCGCGCCCGCCAGGAGCAGCCACAGCTCCGTGAGCAGCCACGGCTCTTTGAGCAGCCACAGCATCGCTCCGGCGCGGGTCCTGCGCGGTGCCGGAGCCTGGACCGACGCCCGTCCTCTGATCGCCGGCCTCGGCCGCGAGGTGCTGCTGCTCGGCCGCAGCCGGACCACGGCGGAGCTGCGGCGGCGGCTCGCCGCCGAGGTCGAGGCCGACGGCCTGGGGGTGCGCCAGGCCGAGCTGGAGCACGACTGCTGCGCCGAGGATCTGGAGCGCCTGCAGGCCGAGGCCCATGGCTGGGGCGTGGATCTGGTGCTGGCCGCCGGCGGCGGCAAGGTGCTCGACGCCGGCAAGCTGCTGGCCCAGAGGCTGGCACTGCCCTGCGTCACCGTGCCCACCAGCGCCGCCACCTGCGCCGGCTGGACCGCCCTCTCCAATCTCTATTCACCCCAGGGCGCCTTCCTCGGGGATGTGGTCCTGGACCGCTGCCCGGATCTGCTGGTGTTCGATCACCAGCTGGTGCGCCAGGCCCCGCCCCGCACGCTGGCGAGCGGCATCGCCGACGCCATGGCCAAGTGGTACGAGGCCGCGGTGAGCAGCGGCGGCAGCCACGACGGCCTGATCCAGCAGGCGGTGCAGATGGCGCGGGTGCTGCGCGACCAGCTGCTGCTGGAGGCCGAGGCCGCCCTCGCCGACGCCGCCCAGCCCCACCAGCCCCCCAGCCAGGCCTGGGTGCGGGTGGCCGAGGCCTGCGGGCTCACCGCCGGCCTGATCGGTGGGCTCGGCGGCGCCCGCTGCCGCACCGTGGCCGCCCATGCCGTTCACAACGGCCTCACCCACCTGGCCGCATGCCACGGCAGCCTGCACGGCGAGAAGGTGGGCTTCGGCATCCTGGTGCAGCTGCGGCTGGAGGAGCTGGTGGGCGGGCAGCAGCTCGCGGCCCAGGCGCGCCGGCAGCTGCTGCCCCTGTTCCGGCGGCTGGGGATTCCCTCCACGCTGGCGGAACTGGGCCTGGGCCAGGCCAGCCTCAGCGACCTGGAGACGGTGTGCGTCCATGCCTGCGCCCCCGGCTCCGACCTGCACCACCTGCCCTTCCCAGTCGGCCATGCCGATCTGCTGGCGGCGATGGTGAGCACCACCAGCGAGGCCCTCTGCAGCCCAGACCGGCAGCCGGCGTGATCCCCCGCGACCAGCAGGAGCGCTGCAGGGCGCTGGTGAGTGAGGCCGCCGCCGGCCTGCTCGATCCCCAGGGCCGCGACCTGGCCGCCCGGGTGCAGTGGTGGTCCCTGGCCGGGTTGCCGGGGGAGTGGCCCGTGGCGGTGCTCGGGGAGGGAGCGCCGCTGCTGCTGCTGCACGGCTTCGACAGTTCCTTCCTCGAGTTCCGCCGGCTGGCACCGCTGCTGGCCGCCGGCCACCGGCTGTTCATCCCCGACCTGCACGGCTTCGGCTTCACGCCGCGCCCCGCCGCCGGCCCCTACGGACCGGGACCGGTGCTCGACCACCTGGAGCGGCTGTTGGCGGCGATCGCGGAGCAGCATGACGGCGGCCGCCGGGGCTCGGGCAGCCGCGCAGGGGGGATCGGCCTGATCGGCGCCTCGATGGGGGGCGCGGTGGCGGTGGAGCTGGCCCGGCGCCTGTCCGGCAGCATCGACCGCCTGCTGCTGCTGGCACCGGCGGGGCTCAGCGGCCGGCCCATGCCGCTGCCGCCCCTGCTCGATGGCCTGGGGGTGCGCTTCCTGGCCCTGCAGGGCGTGCGCCGCGGCCTCTGCCGCAGCGCCTTCGCCGATCCCGACAGGGGCGTGGGGCCGGCGGAACTGGAGATCGCCTCGCTGCACCTGCAGGCACCGCGCTGGGCCGAGGCCCTGGCCGCCTTCGCCCGTTCCGGAGGCTTCGCCGGCTGCGGCACCCCCCTGCCGCCCCAGCCGCTGCAGGTGCTCTGGGGAGCCCAGGACCGCATCCTGCGCGCCCCCCAGAAACGGGCCGTTCTGGACCTCCTGGGCGATCGCGTGCAGGAGCTGCAGCACTGCGGCCACCTGCCCCACATCGACCAGCCCGACACCGTGGCGGCCACCTGGCTGCGCCGGCCAGCCACCACGCCGTGACCCAGTCCCCCCCGCCTCCGCCACCCCCCGCCGGCCCGGACGGCACAGGCCCCGATCAGGGTGGCCCGCTGCTGCACCTGCTCTCGGCCGCCCTGCAGCTGTGGCTGCGTCAGCAGTGCCAGCGGGTGGAGACCCTGGAGATCCAGCTGCGGGGCTCCGCCGGAGCGCTGCTGCGCGGCCGCCTGGCCGGGGTGCAGGTGAAGGCCCGGGGGGTCACCTACCAGAACCTCGACCTGGAGCTGGTGGAGCTGGTCAGCGGGCCCCTGCAGGTGCAGATGGGCCACCTCTGGCGGGGGCAGGGCGTGCAGCTGCAGCAGAGTTTTCGCGTCAGCGGACTGGTGAGCCTCACGGCTGCGGGGCTCAGCCGGTCCTTCGCCCAGCCCCGCTGGCGCGCCATCGCCGATCAGCTGGCCGAGGAACTGGTGGGGATCACGCCGCTGGTGGGCCTGCAGGTGCGGGGGGAGCGCCTGGTGCTGGTGGCGCAGGGCGTGGCGGAGCCCAGACCGGTGGAACTGGAGACCACGCTGCGGTCCTGCGAGGGCGGCGTTGAGGTGGCCAGCCTGGACGGCAGCCTGCGCAGCCTGCTGCCGTTCGAACCGCCCCTGCGGCTGCAGCGGGTGGCCGTTGAAGCCGGCATGGTGGTGCTGGAGGGTGAAGCCACGGTCATCCCCTAGCCATCCACCAGCAGTCATCCCCCAGGGGTGGGCCTAACGCTGCAGCAACGGCAGCACCAGCGTCACCAGGGAATAGACCACCGCCGGCACGAACAGGTAGCTGTCGATCCGGTCCAGAACACCGCCATGGCCGGGGATGGCGTCGCCGGAATCCTTCAGCCCCGCGTCGCGCTTCATCATCGATTCGGTGAGGTCGCCCACCACCGCGAACAGGGCCACCACCGCCCCCAGCACCGCCCCGATCAGCCAGCCCCACCGCCAGCCGATCCAGAACCCGCCGATCAGCCCCACGGCCATGGCGCAGGCCACCCCGCCCAGGGCGCCTTCCACGGTCTTGCCGGGGGAGATCGGTGACAATGGCCGCCGCCCCAGGCGCCGGCCGATCACGTAGGAGCCGATGTCGGTGGCCACGATCAGCAGGCAGGCCAGCAGGGTGAGCGCCAGCCCGCTGTCGGGCAGGGCCCGCAGCTTGATCCAGTGGCTGGGCAGAAAGCCCAGGTAGAACAGTCCGAAGATCGAGGCGGCGATGTCGGCGATCGTGCCCGTCACCGGCTGCAGCAGCAGCCAGCCGCAGATCACCGCTCCGGAGGCGGGCAGCACCGCCGCCGCCACGTCGGCCACCAGCCAGCCGCCGGCGCCGGCCGCCTGGCTGGCCGCCTGGGTGGTGAACAGCAACAGCTGCACCGCCACCAGGGTGGTCTTGGTGGCGGGGCGGATCCCCTTGAACTGGGCCATGCGGAAGAACTCCAGCAGGGCCAGATGCACGATCACCCCCACGGCCACCGTGAACCACCAGCCGCCCAGGGTCACCACCACGAGGCCGAACCCGCCCACGGCACAGCCGCTCGCCAGCCGGGCCAGGGAGGTGGCCTTGCGGGACCGGGACGGGGTAGGCGTGGCGAGGGGCGGCGGCGGACTCAAGGGCGTTCGGCCGCGATCAGGAACAGCGGCTCCGCCGCCGCCAGCTTGGCCTGGCTGCCGCGGCGCTGCATCCGGTGCACGGTGGCCTGCACCACCTGCACATCCCGGGCGGCCAGCTGGCTGAGGGTGTCGGTGGCATCCACCAGCCCCTCCAGGCTGGCGGTGCTGATCACCAGCCGGCCGCCGGGCTGCAGCGCCTGCCACACCGCCGCCAGCACCGCGCCGAGGGGACGGCCCACCTCCAGCAGCACCCGGTCGGGCCGCGGCGGCAGCAACTCCAGGTCGTCCGGGGCCGCGCCGGCGTGGATGTGCAGGTTGGCGATGCCGAAGCGCTGCCGGTTGCGCTCCAGCAGGGCGATCGCCTCCGGGTCCCGCTCCAGGGTGTGCACGGCACCGGCCGGCATCAGCCTGGCGATCTCCAGGGCCAGGGCGCCGGTGCCGCCGCCCACGTCCCACACCAGCGAGTCGGCCCGGGGCCGCAGGTGGGCCAGCAGCATCACCCGCAGCTCCATCGGCGTGGGGCTGAAGCCGGGGGCGTCGGCGAAGGCGCCGTCGGGCAACCCCGGCGTCACGAAGTCCCAGCTGAAGGGGGTTGGTGGTCCGGCCACGGGGCGTCAGCTGGCCACAACCTTCACCGTATCAGCGATCTGGCCGGGCCACCGGAGGGCCTCCGCGGCCAGCCAGGCCGCCCGGGCGGCGTCGATCCGCTCCCCGGGCACCAGCAGGGGGATGCCGGGGGGGTAGGGGCAGAGCGGCTCGGCGGCCAGGTGGCCGGCGGCCTCCGCCAGCGACACCGCCAGGGCCGGTGCCCGCCAGGCGCGGTCCAGGGCCAGCTCCGGCTCAGCCACCAGCGGCAGCGGCGGCGGGCTGAAGGGCGCCAGGGGATCGCCCCCCTGCTGCCGCACCAGCGCGGCCAGGGCCCGCGGCAGGCGGCGGGCCACGCCCGGCGGCGGCACCTCCCCCAGGCAGAAGGTGAGCGCCCCGGGCTCGGGCAGCTCGGCGATCACGCCCCGCTCCAGCAGCCAGCGGTCGGCCTGGAGTCCGTTGATGCCCAGGGCAGCCGTGTGCAGCACCAGGCGCAGGGGATCGTGATTGCGCAGCAGCGGCAGGCCCAGACCGGCGCAGCGCCGCTTCAGCCGGGCCGCCACGGCCTCGGCGCGGCGGCGGCGGACACGGCCGGCCGGACTGCCGGCGTGGCGCAGGGCCGCCTCCGCCGAGGCCAGCAGCAGGGCGCTGGGGCTGGACGTCTGCAGCCAGAGCAGGCTGCGGGCGATCGCCGCCGGCTCGTGCCGCGGCCCCTGGGCCAGCAGGGCGGCGCTCTGGGCCAGACCGCCGCCGGCCTTCTGACAGGAGAGCACCACCAGATCGGCTCCGGCCGCCAGGGCCTCGCCGCCGCCGTGGGCCTGGTCCACCAGCAGCGGCAGTCCAGCGGCGTGCACCAGCGGGGTCAGCGCCACCAGATCGGCGCTGAAGCCCTGATACGTGGGGGACACCAGCACCACCGCCGCCAGGGGCCCCTGCGCCAGGGCCGCCGCCAGCACCCGCTCCAGCCAGGGGGCGTCCGGAGGCCGCCAGAGGCCGCTGGCCGGATCGAAGGGCAGGTTGAACAGCACCGGCCGCAGCTGTCCCAGCACGCAGCCGTGCAGCAGGGACCGGTGCAGGTTGCGGGGCAGCAGCACCCTGCTGCCCGGCGGTGCCAGGGCGAGCAGGGCCGCCTGCAGCAGGCCGCTGGCGCCATTCACCCCAAACCAGCAGCGTTCGGCGCCGAGCAGTTCGGCGCAGGCCCGCTGGGCGTCGGCCACGGCCCCCACCGGCTCCAGGAGCCCGCCGATGGCCGGCAGTTCCGGCAGGTCCCAGCTGCCGGGGGGCTGGCGCAGCAGGGCCGCCAGGTCCGGGGCCAGGCCGCGGCCGCGGCCATGGGCGGGCAGATGCAGCTCCAGGGGCCGGCTCCAGGGCGGTCCCGGCCACCGGGCCCTGAGCGCCCGGCCCAGCGGCAGGGGATCCGGCGCACGACCGGGGGCAGGCGCCAGTGAACGGAGCAAGGGAACCGGTGCGCGCTTTCTAGAGTCTGGCCATCGCCCCCGCCGCCGCCGGCGGCCCGCCACGCCCTTGACCGCCGCCCCCACCAGCCCCGTCTACGACCCGAGGGCCGACCGGCGCTGGCTGATGCGGCGGCCCTGGATGCTCCTCGGCCGGCTGGGCAGCGTGCTCTGGCAGCTGGGCAGCCTCACGCTGGTGCTGGCACTGCGCGGCGGCAGCCGGGACGCCGCGGTGCAGCGCCGGCTGGGCCAGCGCATCCTCGCCACCCTCACCAACCTGGGACCCTGCTTCATCAAGGTGGGCCAGGCGCTCTCCACCCGTCCGGATCTGGTGCGGCGCGACTGGCTGGAGGAACTCACCCAGCTGCAGGACAACCTGCCCCCCTTTCCCCTGGCGGTGGCCCTGGCCACGATCGAGGCCGAGCTGGGCGCCCCCGCCAGCCAGCTGTTCGAGGAGTTCCCCGACTACCCCGTGGCGGCGGCCAGCCTCGGGCAGGTGTACCGGGCCCGGCTGGGTGACGGACGCTGGGTGGCGGTGAAGGTGCAGCGCCCGGGCCTGGAGCGGATCCTCCGCCGTGATCTGGTGCTGATCCGCCTGCTCGGCACGCTCAGCGCGCCGCTGCTGCCGCTCAACCTCGGGGTGGGGCTGGCCGAGATCATCGACGAGTTCGGCCGCTCCCTGTTCGAGGAGATCGACTACCGCCGCGAGGCCGACAACGCCGAGCGCTTCTCCACCCTGTTCGAGCACCACCCGGAAGTCACGGTGCCCCAGGTGGAGCGCGAGCTGAGCGCGCGGCACGTGCTCACCACCACCTGGATCCACGGCACGAAACTGCAGGAGCGGCGGGCCCTCGAGGCCCAGGGTCTGGATCCCTCCGCCCTGATCCGCACCTGCGTGATCGCCGGCCTGCGCCAGCTTCTCGAGTTCGGCTACTTCCACGCCGACCCCCATCCCGGCAACCTCTTCGCCCTCCCCGGCCGCAGCGGCGCCCTCGGCCATGTGGCCTATGTGGACTTCGGGATGATGGATTCGATCACTGACGCCGACCGGCTCACCCTCACCGGCGCGGTGGTGCATCTGATCAACCGCGACTTCCGCGCCCTGGCGGAGGACTTCGTGGCGCTGGGTTTTCTCAAGCCGGACAGCGACCGCGAGCCGATCATCCCCGCCCTCGAGGATGCCCTGGGCGGCGCGCTGGGGGAGAACGTGGGCAGCTTCAACTTCAAGTCGGTCACCGATCGGTTCTCCGAGCTGATGTACGACTATCCCTTCCGGGTGCCGGCCCGCTTCGCCCTGATCATCCGGGCGGTGGTGAGTCAGGAGGGTCTGGCCCTGCGGCTCGACCCCGACTTCAAGATCATCCGGGTGGCCTACCCCTACGTGGCCCGGCGCCTGCTGGCGGGCGACACCGCCGAGATGCGCGACAAGCTGCTGGAGGTGCTGTTCGACAGCGACGGCCGCCTGCGGGTGCAGCGGCTGGAGAACCTGCTGGCCGTGGTCGAGGGGAGCGGCTCCGGTCCGGACCTGCTGCCGGTGATGGGCTCGGGCCTGAAGCTGCTGCTGGGCCCCGAAGGCAGCAGCCTGCGGCAGCGGCTGCTGCTCACCCTCGTGCAGGGAGACCATCTGCACACCGAGGATCTGCGGGCGCTGGTGGGGCTGCTGCGCCGCACCTTCACGCCCGCCAAGCTGGCTGGGGGCGTGCTGGCCCGGCTCAACCCGCTCGCTCCGGCCGCCTGAAGCGCCTCTAGGGTCAGCCCCAGCCTGCGGCCCCCTGTGATCCTTTCCGCCCCGACTCCTCCCACCCCGATCCTGTCCTCCGCCCTGTTCACCGCCGCCAGCCACCTCGCCGCCATCGAACCCGGCGGCGATGCAGGCGCCGTGGAGCTGTTCAGCGATCTGGACGCCGCCGCGTTCCTGCTGGAGGTGGGCGTGCTGATGCAGCCGCCCTACCTGGTGGCCGGCCTGGGGCTGGCCATCGGTGTGCTCTGCGGCCTCACCTTCGCCCGGCTGGTGCGCGACAAGCTGGAGGCCTGGAAGCAGGACCGGCTGGCCCTGCTGCCCCTGGGCAGCGGCGTCACCACCCTGCCCTACATCGGCGTGGTGATCGGCGTGACGCTGTTCATCGGTGGCAGCCTGCAGGTGTTCGGCTTCTCCTCCGGGGTGGCGCTGCTGGTGTCGTTCATCCTCTCGGTGGCCACCGCCGGGGCCCTGTGGGTGCAGCTGGAGCGGCTGATGGCCCAGGTGGAGAACGGCACCTTCAGTGCCGTGGACTTCGACAACTTCGATCAGTTCTTCTGAGCTCATCCGGCCGGCGGTCAACGGCAGTGACAAGGCGCTGACGGAGCGCCCCCGCCCCCGCTAGGCAGGGGGCGCCACCAGCCAGCCTCCGCCGTGTGCTTCTGGGTCCTGCTCGGCCTGGTGGGTCTCGGGCTGCTCCTGCGCGAGCGCCGGCTGCTGCGCGAGCGGCTGAACCGGCTCGAGGAGGCCGTGCAGCAGCTGGAAGGCCAGCGGCCGGAACCGCTCCGGCAGCTGGCTGAGACCCCCCGGCCTGCGGCTGGGCCGGGTTCCGCCAGGGCCGCCCCCGAACCACCGCCCCAACCCCAGCCCCTGCCGCGCTGGCTGCAGGCCCCGGAGCCGTCCGCAGCCGCCGCCCCCCCGCCGCCACCGGCGCTCGCACCGCCCGCGCCCCCTCCCCCTCTGCCGCCCGGATCGCCGACTGGCGGGAAGCCGCCACTCGGCCCCGACCTGCGGCAACGCCTGGAGCGGCTGCTGGTGGAGAACTGGACCGGGATCCTCGGCGTGGTGGTGCTGGTGGCGGGGGTGAGCTTCATCGCCATCCACGCAGCCCTGCGACTTTCGCCGCTGCAACGCTTCCTGCTCACCAGCCTGGTCGCCCTGGGCCTGACGACCCCCTCCCTGCTGGTGGGCGGGCGCCCCCGCTGGCGCAACCTCAGCGCCTGGATGCGCAGTGGCGGGGGAGCCCTGTTCCTGCTCGCCTGCACCGCCTCCGGCGGCCTCCCCCAGCTGGGGCTGCAGTGGATCGACCGTCCGGAACCGGCCCTGGCCCTGATCGCCCTGGCGGTGCTGGCGAACCTGCTGCTGGCCGCCCTGGCACGCACCCAGACCGTGGCCTCGCTGCACGTGGTGGTGAACCTGGTGCCGCTGGCGATCGTGCCCCAGTCGGGCCTGATCCTGGGGATCGCCAGCGCCGTGGCGCTCACCGGCCTGGGGCTGCCGCCCGGCCGCCGCTGGAGCGGTCACCAGCTGGTGGTGACCTGGGCCTACGTGCTCTACCACCTGGCCTGGGTGGTGCGCAGCCAGCCGCTGCTGGCGGTGGATCCCCGGCTGCGGGCTGGGGCGGCCCTGGCCGCCGTGCTGGTGTTCGGGGGCGGCGCCCTGTTGCAGCACCACCGCCGCTGGCGCCACCCCGAGCTGCGCGCCCTGCCCCTGGCGCTGGTGCTCAGCCAGGCGGCCGGCCTCGCCGTCACTCTGGTGCTCTATCCGCGCCAGGCGGCGGTGCGGGCCCTGAGCCTCGGCCTTGTGGCAGTGGCCGCCCTGCTGCTCGCCCAGCGCTGTCGCCGCAGGGGCTGGCCCTGGCTTGCGCTCACCGATGCCCTCACCGGCCAGGGCTTCGCCGTGGCGGCGCTGTTCAGCCTGCAGCCGCTGGTGGCCAACCCCCTGCTGCTGCTGCTGGTGGTGCAGGCGGAGTGCCTGGCCTTCCTGTGGCTGGGAGCGGCGCAGCGGCAGGCGTGGATCCGCCGCACCGGCTGGGCCCTGAGCGCCCTGAGCGCCATGGCGATGGCGCTGGTGACGCTGCTGCAGCGTCTGCCAGGGGCCACCGAGCGGCTGCCGGTGGGGCCGCTCGCGCCGGCGGGGCAGACCACCACCGTGCTGCTGGCCTCCGGCCTGCTGCTGGTGCTCACCCAGGTGCTGCTGCGGCGCCGGGACGTGCCCCTGCCCCTGCCGCCCCTGCTGGGCTGGCTGGCCGGCGTGCCGCTGCTCCTCGCGCTGGCGCTCACCAGTCCCGAGCCCTGGCGGCCGGCCCTGATCACCGCGCTGCTGGGCGGGCTGCTGGTGCTGGCACGACCCTGGCCGGCCTGCGGCGTGAGAGCCGGTCTGAACGGCGTGGTGGTGGGTCTGCACGGACAGCTGTGGCTGTGGCTGCTGCGCCCCGAGCCGTGGCAGGCGGCCCCCCTCGCGGCGCGGCTGCTGCCGCCCACGCTGGTCGCGCTGCTGCTGCTGGCGAACCGCCAGGCCGTGCCCAGCCGGCGCACCGGCTGGTTGCTCCTCCAGGGCACCGGCACCAGCCTGGTGCTGGCCACCCTGCTGCTGCGTTCGGCGGGCACCCCCGCTCCCCTGCCCGCCGGCCACGCCGCCGCCCTGCTGGGCGGCGCGGCCCTGTTCACCGCCCTGCTGCTGCTGCTGGACCGGTGGCGCCTGACCGTGCCCTGGGGCTGGCTGGGGGGGTGGATGGGCGCGCTCCTGGCGCTCACCGGCAGCCTGGCCTGCCTGCCAGCGCCGCAACGGAACTGGCTGGCGCTGGCCGGGCTCGGCCTGCTGCTGGTGCTGGCCCGGCGCTGGCGGCCGCAGGGCCTGCTGGCGGGCAGCACCGCAGCGGTGGCGGTGGTGCACGGGGTCAGCTGGGAGCTGCTGCTCAGCCGCCAGCCCTGGCAGCCCGGTGCCCTGCTCCTGCATCTGGCGCCCGTCCTGGCCCTGGCCCTGGTGCTGCATGGGGCGGGACGCCGGCGGCCGCGGGTGCGGCAACAGGGCGCGGCCTGGCCCCTGGCCCGGGGGCTGGGCCTCGACCTGTTCAGCCTCGGCCTCAGCCTCGGGGTCTACCTGCTGCTGGCCCCCCGCTCCCCGCTGCTGCCGGGAGTCGCCTGGCTGCTGCTGGCCCTGCTGCACCTGGAGACAGCCGATCGCCTGGAGCCGCGCGATGCCTTGCACCTGCTCGGGCTGGGGCTGATCAACCTGCTGGCCTACGGCGGCGCCTATCTGCTGGTGATCAGCCAGAGCCCGGCGGCGGTGACCCTGGGGCCGCTGGTGCTGCCGGGCCGCCTGCTGATCGAGTTGCTGGCGGTGCTGGTGCTGCTCTATGGCTGGTTCTTCCGGCCGGCCGCCGGCCTGCGGCGCCTGCCGCTCTGGCGGCGCCTGCAACCCTGCCTGCTGGAGGCCACCCTGCTGGCCGTGGCGGTGCTGGTGCTCAACGAGGTGGAGCTGCTCTGGCGGCCGCTGGCCTGGTCAGCACTGGCCGTGGCCCTGCTCAGCCCGCCGCTGCGGCGGCTGTTCGCGAACCGGCTGCAGGTGTATGCGGTGCTCCTGTTCTGGCTGGCGATGGCCACGCTGGTGGCGATCCTGGCCACCCTGCCCTCGCCTTCCCTGCACTGGGCGAGCCGGCCCCAGCTGCTCGGACTGCTGGCGATCGCCCTGCAGGTGCTGTTCATCGTGGCCGCCCATCGCTGGCTCGACCCGGCCCTGCTGCGCAACCCCGGCGGGCTGCCGCCGCTGGCCTGGATCGGCCGGCTGGTGGCCCGCCGCCCGTTCCGCTGGTTGTACCTGCCGCTGTTCGCGGCCGTGGCCTACTACCTCGCCCTGCGCTACGACCGCTCGCTGCTCACCCTGCTCTGGGCCGCCCAGGCCTTCGTGGTCTTCGCCCTGGGCCTGCTGCTGCGGGAACCGCCGTTCCGCACCCTTGCCCTGGCGGGCCTGGCGGCCTGTCTGGTGCGCCTGCTCTGGATTGACATGTCCGCAGCCGACCTGAGCCTGCGCGGCCTGGTGTTCGTGGGGGTGGGAGTGCTGATGCTGGCCATGAATGCCCTGGCCAGCCGCTTCGGCGGCAGGCTGGACTGAGATCCGGACTGCGATGAAGTCCTCCGCGGCCCCGCAAAGAAACCGGCGTCTGGCGGCGCTGGCCGTGCTGCTGGCCTTCGGCGCCGGGCTGATCGCCCTGCTCTGGCGCGACCGGCCGGCGCCGCCGCTGCGCAGCTCCCTGGCCACGCCCTTCCAGCTGCTGGGCACCCCGCTGCATCTGGTGGACCGGCTGGCCAGCCGGGCCCTGCCCGTCGGCGATGTCGACGAGGAGGCTCTCGGGGAGGTGCTGCGCCAGCGCTTCGAGGCCCAGGTGCGGCCGGACGACCCCGACCAGCGCTACCTCGACGCGCTGATGGCGGGCCTGGCCCCCCACAGCCAACGCCCGTTCCGCTACCGCGCCTACGCCGTGGGAGCCTGCGGCACGGCCAATGCCTGGGCCCTGCCGGGGGGCGTGATCCTGGTGTGCGCCGAGCTGCTGGAGCTGCTCGAGTCCGAGGCCGCCCTGGTGTCGGTGCTGGCCCATGAACTCGGCCATGTGGAGCTGGGGCACTGCTTCGCCCGGGTGCGCTTCGAGCTGCTCAGCCGCCGCCTGGGAGGGTTCCGCACCCTGGCCCAGCTGGCGGACGGGACTGTGGCGCTGCTGCTGCAACGCCCCTACAGCAAGGCCGCCGAACACGAGGCCGACGACTATGCCCAGGCGCTGCTGCAGGCGAGTGTCTACGACCCGGCAGCGCAGGGCCGGGCCTTCGCGGCACTCAACGCCGCCCACGGGCAGAGCCGCCCCCGGGCCGACCTGATCCTCGATGGACTCGAGACCCATCCCCCGGGAGCTCTGCGCCAGGCGGAGTACGAACAGCGCGCCGCTGCCTGGTGGCGGCGGCACCCGGAGGCACGGCGCTACGTGGGCCGGCGCAATCTCGAGGAGCGCCGCAGCCTGGGGGAATGGACGCTGGCCGGCGAGTGGGTCGACGCCAGCGCCGCCGGCAGCCCGCTGGATCAGGCCGCCAGGTAGCCCTCGAGCCGGCGCGACTGGGAGCGGATGCCCTCCAGCGCCTTGCGCTCCAGGTTGCGGGTCTTGTCGCGGCTCATGCCGAGGGCCTTGGCGATCGAACTCAGGCTCATGGGCTCGGCCAGGACGTCTCCGTCGGTGGGGATGCCGTAGCGCATCTTCAGCACCCGACCCTGCAGCTCCGGCAGCTGCTCCAGCAGCGCCCGCAGGTCTCCCTTCAGGCACTCCCCGTCCACCCGCTCCTCCGGCAGCTCCTCATCCCCCGCCAGCAGCTCCAGCAGCTCCGTGTCCTCCCCGTCCC
>NZ_JAGQCJ010000013.1 GCF_024346135.1 Cyanobium sp. CH-040
CGTGCTCGCAGCGGAACTGGGCGCCGGCCGCCACCGGCTCACCAGCTTCCGCCGCGAAACCCCCACCGCCATCGCCGCCTCGCAACGTCAGCCATCCGAGCGCGAGCCGGCGCAACCCGAGCAGCTCCTGGCCGCCTGAGACGGGGGCGCCCGGGGGAGGGCTGGCAACGCCTGAAGATCACAGGTCGCGGTTGAGCTTGCCGCTCACCAGGCCCTCCAGATCGAGCGACACGGCGCTGAAGCCCAGCTCCAAGAAGGTGGAGACCAGCTCGGCTCTGAGCTGGGGATCGGCCCAGCGGGCGCAGGCCTGAGCCAGCAGGGCCGCTGGCAGTTCGATGCGGGCGGTCTCCCCCTGGCTGCGCACCCGCACCTCCGGCCAGCCCTGCTGCAGCAGCCAGGCCTCGGCGGCCGCCACCCGCTGCAGCCTGGCGGCCGTGATCGGCTCGCCGTAGGGGAAACGGGACGCCAGGCAGGGCTGGGCCGGTTTGTCCCACCAGGGCAGCCCCAGGGCTCGGGACAGCCGCCGCACGCCGGCTTTGTCGATGCCCAGCTCCGCCAGCGGGGACCGCACCCCATGTTCCCGGGCGGCACGGATGCCCGGCCGGTGATCCCCGAGGTCGTCGTGATTGACGCCATCGAGCACCACGGCGCCGCCGGCGCTGGCGGCGATCGGCGCCAGCAGGCCGTGCAGTTCCCGCTTGCAGGCGTAACAGCGCTCCTGGGGATTGGCGGCGTAGGCCGGATCGGCCAGCTCGGCGGTGGGGATCTCCCGGTGGCGGATGCCCAGCCAGCGCGCCTGCTGCGCGGCCTCCCGGCGCAGGTGGGGGGCCAGGGCCGGTGAGACGCCGGTGACGGCCAGGGCGGCTGCGCCCCGCTGTTCCACCGCGATGGCCGCCACCAGGGCACTGTCGACGCCCCCGGAGTAGGCCACCACGACGCGCGGCAGTGCCGCCACCTGGTGGCGGAGATCGCTCAGGCCCCGCTCCAGCGAAGCCGGCAGGGAGTCCAGGAGGGTGAAGGCCATCGGTGAACCCGGCAGCGGCCGCAGGGATCCTGGCAGGTTCGCGGACGGCGCGGCCGGGAGACTGGGTGGCCGGCGAGGCTGGGTAGCATCGGTTCCACTGTCCCCGCGCCATGAGCTCCAGCAGCACCGGCACGCCGCAGCGGGGCAGCCAGCGCGGCACCGGCCGGGGCATCGGCATCCGCACGGCCGCCGGCAGCGAGGAGCGCGTGCACGGCCAGCTGCACGTGTACGACGGCGACGGCAAGGGCAAGAGCCAGGCGGCGCTGGGGGTGGTGCTGCGCACCATCGGCCTGGGCATCTGCGAGCAGCGGCGCACCCGGGTGCTGCTGCTGCGTTTTCTCAAGGGGCCCGGCCGCGCCTACGACGAGGACGCCGCCATCGAGGCGCTGCAGCAGGGCTTCCCCCACCTGATCGATCAGGTGCGCACGGGGCGCGGTGAGTACTTCGGCGCCGATGCCATCACCCGCTTCGACCGGCAGGAGGCCCAGCGGGGCTGGGACATTGCCAAGGGCGCCATCGCCTCCGACCTCTACTCGGTGGTGGTGCTCGATGAGCTCAACCCGGTGCTCGATCTGGGTCTGCTCGACAGCGAGGAGGTGTGCCGCACGCTGGCCGCCAAGCCGGCGGGGATGGAGGTGATCTGCACGGGCCGCGGTGCCCCGGCCCAGCTGATCCAGCTGGCGGATCTGCACTCGGAGATGCGCGGCCACCGCCGCCAGCACCCGGGCGCCGGCCAGGAGCCGGAGCGCGAGGGCGAGCCCTCCCGCCAGGGTCTCGATGGCATCGAGATCTACACCGGCGAGGGCAAGGGCAAGAGCACCAGTGCCCTGGGCAAGGCCCTGCAGGCGATCGGGCGAGGCATCAGCCAGGACAAGAGCCACCGGGTGCTGATCCTGCAGTGGCTGAAGGGGGGCAGCGGCTACACCGAGGATGCGGCCATCGCTGCCCTGCGCGAGAGCTATCCGCACCTGGTGGATCACCTGCGCTCCGGCCGCGACGCGATCGTGTGGCGGGGCCAGCAGCTGCCGATCGACTACGTGGAGGCCGAGCGGGCCTGGGAGATCGCCCGGGCGGCCATCGCCTGCGGGCTCTACAAGACGGTGATCCTCGATGAGATCAACCCCACCGTGGATCTGGAGCTGCTGCCGGTGGAGCCGATCCTGCAGACGCTGCTGCGCAAACCGGCGGAAACCGAGGTGATCCTCACCGGCCGCTGCAAGAACCGCCCCGCCTACTTCGACCTGGCCTCGGTGCACTCGGAGATGGTGTGCCACAAGCACTACGCCGAGCGCGGCGTGGACCTCAAGCGGGGCGTGGACTACTGAATCGGCGGGGCGATCAGTAGCGCGGCACCTCCGGGTCGATCTGTTCGCTCCAGGCGTCGATGCCGCCGCTCACATTCACACCCTCGATGCCGTGGCGCCCGAGGGCGATCAGGGCCTTGGCGCTGCGGCCACCCATCTTGCAGTGCACATAGAGCTTCTTGCCCTCGGCCAGGCGGCGCACGTCCTCAACCGCCTCGCCGCTCTCGATGCGGTCCAGCGGCACCAGCACCGCGCCGGGGATCACGGCGATGTCGGCCTCCTGGGGGTTGCGCACATCCAGCAGCAGGATGTCCTCGATCTGGCCATCGATCACGGTTTTCAGCTCAGCCACGGTGATGCTGGGCACGGCACCTGCTTCCTCCTGGCCAGGGGCGGTGCCGCCCACGCCACAGAATTCCTGGTAGTCGATCAGTTTGTCGATCACCGGCCGCTCCGGGCTGGGCCGCAGCTTGAGCTCGCGGAACTTCATGCCCAGGGCATCGAACAGCAGCAGCCGGCCACTGAGGGTGGTGCCGATGCCGGTGATGATCTTCACGGCCTCGGTGGCCTGGATGACGCCGATGATTCCGGGCAGCACGCCCACCACGCCGCCCTCGGCGCAGGAGGGCACCATGCCCGGCGGCGGCGGCTCGGGGAACAGGTCGCGGTAGTTCGGGCTTTCGGCATCGAGGTTGAACACCGTCGCCTGGCCCTCGAAGCGGAAGATCGAGCCGTAGACGTTGGGCTTGCCCAGCAGCACGCAGGCGTCGTTCACCAGGTAGCGGGTGGGGAAGTTATCGGTGCCGTCGCAGACGAGGTCGTAGGGCTCGATGATCGCCAGGGCGTTCTCGCTGGTGAGGGCCGTCTCGTAGAGATCCACCTGGCAGTGGGGGTTGATCTCGAGGATGCGGGCCTTGGCCGATTCGATCTTGGGTTTGCCCACCCAGCTGGTGCCGTGGATCACCTGGCGCTGCAGGTTGGAGTGATCCACCACGTCGAAGTCGACGATGCCGATCCGGCCCACGCCGGCCGCGGCCAGGTAGAGCAGCAGCGGTGAGCCCAGCCCGCCGGTGCCCACGCACAGCACCGATGCCGCCTTCAGCCGTTTCTGGCCGTCCATGCCCACTTCCGGCAGGATCAGGTGGCGCGAGAAGCGGGCCACCTCATCGGGGCTGAGCTGAACGCCGCTGATGTCGGGAGGGAGCATGGTGGCGCTGCCGGCCGGTTCAATCCTCCATTCTCCATGGCAGGGGCTGGGGCTGCTCCACCTCCTCCGCCAGCCACCAGAGCCGTTGCTCGCCGTCCTGACCCTGGATCAGCATCAGGGCAGGTCTCACGCACAGCTCCAGGTCCGTGGCGGAGGGGACCGGAAGGCCTGTGGGATGGCTGTGGGCATGGCCCAGCACATCCAGACCCCTGGCCCTGCCCCAGCGCTGAGCCAGCAGTTGCTCCCGCGGGTCGATGGCGAAGCGCCCGTGCCGCTCAGACGGCGCAGGCCACACGTTCAGACAGGGCCAGAGCCGGCGCAGACACCACCGGCCGGCGGGATCGCGCCGGTCTCCGAGCAACAGCAGGCAGCCCTCATCGGGCGCCGCTGAACGCAACAGGCAGGACAGCTGGATGCGCAGCCGCTGATCTGCCCCCAGGGCGGTTGGCGCAGAGCTGAGCACCCCGATACCTTATGAACGACCGCCACCGTGTGCAACGCAGGTCCATGAGCGACATCCTCTCCACCACCGCCGATCCCGGCGCCGATGCCAGCGTCGGCAGCGAAGCCGCCGGTGATGTGGCCGCCAGCGTGGAGGGCACGGCGGGCACCAGCGCCGTCGAGGACGCCGCTGCCGGCTTCAGCCAGCGTTACAGCGAGATCCTCGGCCAGGCCAACACCCTGCTGGAGCAGGTGGACTGGAGCCAGATGGGCCGGATCGGCAAGGCCGTGGGGATCCTGCTGGTGGTGATCGTGGCCCAGATCCTGATCAAGGGCGTGCTCGACACCATCAACCTGCTGCCGATCGTGCCGGGGCTCCTGGAACTGCTGGGTCTGGTGGTGGTGGGCCAGTGGAGCTGGCAGAACCTCACCACGGGCGAGAAGCGCAGCGCCGTGATGACGCGCATCCAGAACCTCAGGCGCGACTACCTGGGCTGAATCGCGCCTGCAGCCGGTCGAGACTGGCCTGGGCCTGGCGCCAGTAGCCGCCTCCGCAGCCGCCATCGAACAGATGGGCGTGGTTGAGCAGGTGATAGAGGTTGTAGAGCTGGGCCCGGACATCGGCGCCCGGCGGCAGAGGCCATGTGTCCTCATAGCCCTGGAAGAAGGCTGCCGGAAATCCCCCGAAGAGCCCGGCCATGGCCAGATCAACCTCACGGTCGGCCCAGTGGCTGGCGGGGTCGAACAGGGCGGCCCCCGATCCCGGTGTCAGCAGGCCGGCATTGCCGCTCCAGAGATCTCCGTGCACCAGCACAGGCTCGCAGCGATGGGCGCCCAGCCACGCCGGCAGAGCGGCCAGCAGCTGCTCGACGCCCCGCAGATGCCTGCCCGCCGCCGCCCCCAGTCGCAGCTGGGGGGCGATGCGGCAGTCAATAAAAAAGCCGGCCCAGTCGCTGTGCCAGGTGTTGGGCTGGGGGGTGGAGCCGATGAAGTTGTCGGTCTCGAAGCCGTAGCGCCCGGCTGAGCCGCCGCGGCTGCGGCGGTGCAGCTCGGCCAGTCCACGCCCCAGCTCCCGCCAGTCCTGGGCCCGACCGCCGCCGCCGCTGTGCAGATCGAGCCAGGGCAGCACGAGCACCGCCAGCGTGCCGGCAACTCCCACGGCCAGAGGCTCGGGCACCCGCAGGGGAGGGCGAGCCCAGACGCCCAGGGCCCGCAGGCCGGCGGCCTCCGCCTCGAGCAGAGGCAGGGCCTCGGCCCGGTTGGTCTTGACGAACAGGCGGCGTCCGTCGGCCAGATCCGCGCGCCAGGCCTGATGGATGCAGCCACCCCCCACCGGGGCGAGCTGCGTCAGGGTCACCTCCAGCCGCTCGGCAAGCCAGGAAGCCAGCAGCGCCTGGGGGAGATCGGACACGACGCGGCGGCAGGGGGGCCTTGCCAGCATGGCGCGATGCGACTGCCCGCAAGGCCATCCCCGCTGCGGCCTGCCCTCCAGACGCCCCCGGCCGATGCCCCCCTGGATGTGGTGGTGGTGGGGGCAGGCATCGCCGGCCTCACGGCCGCGGCGCTGCTGGCCCGGGAGGGTCTGACGGTGGAGCTGCTGGAAGCCCACCGCCAGAGCGGAGGCTGTGCCGGCACCTTCCGCCGCGGCCCTTACACCTTCGATGTGGGCGCCACCCAGGTGGCGGGCCTGGAGCCGGGGGGCAGCCATGCCCGCCTGTTCCGCCATCTGGGGGTGACGCCGCCGGCGGCGACGCCTCTGGACCCCGCCTGTGTGGTGCACCTCGCCGACGGCGGCGGGCCGGTGCGGCTGTGGCGGGATCCGCAGCGCTGGCGTGAGGAACGGCAGGCGCACTTTCCGGGCAGCGAACCCTTCTGGCGTCTCTGCGCCGCGCTGCACCGCGCCAACTGGGAGTTCGCCGGACGCGATCCGGTGCTGCCCCCCCGCAGCCTCTGGGACCTGGGCCAGACGCTGCGGGCCCTGGGCGCCGGCAACCTGCTCTCAGGACCGCTGATCGCCTCCAGCGTGGCCGACCTGCTGCGCCTGAGCGGCTGCGGCGGCGACACCCGGCTGCGCCGCTTTCTCGATCTGCAGCTGCGCCTCTACTCCCAGGAGCCGGCGGAGCGCACCGCAGCCCTCTACGGCGCCACCGTGCTGGCCATGGGTCAGGAGCCTCTTGGGCTCTGGCACCTGCACGGCTCGATGCAGGCGTTGAGCAGCCAGCTGGAGACGGCACTGGCGGCCGGCGGCGGCCGCTTGCGGCTTGGACACCGGCTGCAGCGGCTGAGACGGGCCGGCAACGGCCTCTGGGAGCTGGAGGCGACGGTGGGCCGGCAGGGCGGGGACTACCGCCGGCTGGCGCGCGACGTGGTGCTGGCGATCCCGCCCCAGGCCCTGCCCGATCTGCTGGGTGAGCAGCTGCCGCCGGGCTACGGCCGGCGCCTGCAGACGCTCCCCGACCCCAGCGGCGCCCTGGTGCTGTACGCGGCGGTGCCGCGCCGGGCGCTGGCGCCGGCCACCCCCGCCCACCTGCAGTTCGACGGCACCAGCCCGGGAGCCCTGTTCGTGTCGGTGAGTCAGGAGGGGGATGGCCGCGCCCCGGCGGGTCAGGCCACGCTGATCGCCAGCGTGTTCACCGAGGCCCGGCCCTGGTTCGGGCTCGAACCCGGCGCCTATGCCGCCGCCAAGGCGGAGACCCAGGCCGCCATCCAGGCAGGGCTGCAGCAGGGCCTCGGCCTGCCGCCGGACGCCTGGCTGCACGCCGAACTGGCCACGCCGCGGGGCTTCGCGCGCTGGACCGGACGGCCCTTCGGCTTCGTGGGGGGGCTGGGTCAGCGGCCGGGCTGCTTCGGCCCCTTCGGCCTGGCCAGCCGCACACCGCTGCCCGGCCTGTGGCTCTGCGGGGATTCCATCCATCCCGGCGAAGGCACTGCGGGCGTGAGCCTCTCGGCGCTCACCGCCTGCCGCCAGCTGCTGGCCCGTCGCGGCCGGCCGCTGCAGCTCGGGGCCTGAGGGCGCCCGGGGCGCTCAGAGGAACTCGGGACGCAGCCTGCGGCAGCGCTCGAGTTCGGCCTGCAGCCCGTCCCAGTCGGACGCCAGCAGCCGCCGCTCCAGATCGTCGAGACTGGCGCGGTAGGCCACCAGTGCCTCGGCCACGGCTTCCCGGTTGCAGCGGGCCATGAGCACGCCCAGCTCCGGATTGCCTCCGCCCACCCGGGTGGTGTCGGCAAAGCCGCTGGACGCCAGGAGGCGCACCAGCTGCGGCAGGTCGCAGGTCGGCGCCGCGGCGGCCGCACCGCGCTCAGCGGCCAGCAGCAGGCCAGCGCTCACCAGCACCGGCAGGTGGGAGATCAGGGCCACGGCCCGGTCATGGGCCTCGGCAGCGCAGGTGAGCCAGCACGCCCCCACGGACTCCGCCAGGGCCCGCACCACAGCGAGGGCCTCCGGTTCGGTGTCCACGGCCGGGGTCGCCACCCAGGGGCGGCCGCGGAACAGGTCCGCACGGCCCGCCTCCACGCCGGCATCGGCGGTGCCGGCCATGGGATGGCTGGCCACGAAGCGCGGATGCAGGCGGCGCCAGCGCTCCAGCACCGGCACCTTCACCGAGCCCACGTCGGTGACCACCGCCTGGGGGGGCAGTGCGGCCACCAGCTCGGCCGGGGGCTGCAGCAGGCGGTCCAGCGGCAGCGCCAGCACCACCAGCCGGCAGCCGGCCAGCACCGAGGCATCGGTGTCCACCACCTGGGCCAGCCCGCGCTGGCGGGCCCGCTCGGCCGTGGCGGGGCGATGCACCAGGGCTCGCACCCCATGGCCCTGCCGCTGCAGATCCAGCGCCAGGGAGCCTCCGATCAACCCCAGCCCCACCAGGCCGATCGGCCCCTGGAGGCGGCCGACGGGCACCGCCGGGGAACCGGCCGGGGAACCTGGAGTTGTCATCACGGCTGCAGAGCCCTCTGGTCAGCTTCCTACGATCGAGGGGCACCGGCTGACGGCGGATGCTCGAAGCCCGCGCCCACCACCAGCTCAAGGCGCTGCTGCAGCGTGAAGGTGGCGGGCGCTGGCCCCACCACCTCAGCCTCAGCCGGCTGGTGGCCCGCAGCCTGCGGCGTGGCGACCACACCCTGGTGCGCCTGGCCCCGGGCACCGACCCCAGCTGGTTGATCAGCCTGCTGGTTCCCCTGGCCCTCTGCGACACGCCCCTGGCGGTGGTGCTGAGCGAGCCCCTGCGCCGGCGGCTGCTGCAGCTGGAGCTGCCCCGTCTGGTGGCGGCCGACGCCAGCCTGGCCCTGCCCTGCGTGGAGGGGGCGGATCCCGGCGGGGCGAGGGTGTGGCTGCTCAGTCACCGGCAGCTGGTGGAGGCCTGGCAGAGCGGGGGGCTGGGAGAGCGCCAGCTGGTGATTCCCGAGGCCGAACAGCTCGATGCCGGCCTGCGGGAGGCCCTCGCCATCCGGCTCGAGACCGGCCACTGGGATCAGCTGCGGCGTGCCCAGCCGGGGGCGTCGGAGGCGCTGCTGGAGCTGCACGGCCGTCTCAGCCGCCGGGTGCTGCACCACCCCCGCACGGCCGCCGGCCTGGTGCCCCTGGCCCCGGAGGATGAGGCGCCGCTGCGGCAGCTGCTCGCCCTGCTGGGATCGCTGCCGCAGCCATGGCGCCGCTGGCTGGCCAGCGGTGACGAGCGCTGGGCCAGCTGGGCCCAGCGGGATGCCCGGCTGATGGAGTGGACCCTGCATCGCCAGCCGCTCGAACCCCTGCAGGTGCTGGAGGGCCTGCTCGAAGGACGGGGCGCCGTGGTGCTGGGCCAGCTGGGGCCCACGGTGGAGCTGAGCGGCGCGCTGGGGCTGGCGCCGGAGGTCTGCGTGGAGCTCGGTGATCCACCGCTGGCCGACCCGCTGCCCCTGTTCGCCCCCCTCAGGCAGCCGCTGCCCAACAGTCCCCATTTCGGCGAACACCTGCTGGAGCAGAGCCGGCGGCTGGTTCTGGGGCAGGCGGGGGTGAGCGTGATCCTGCTCGACGACGACGAGCTGCGGCTGGGTCTGGTCAGTGCGCTGGCCGCCGAGTTCGGCAGCCGGGTGGTGCATGAGCACACGGCGCCGGAGAGCAATGGGGTGGTGTGCTGCCGCTGGAGCTGGTGGCTGGAGCACCAGCAGCGTCTCCCCCTCCCCTGCCAGCTGATCGTGGCGCTGCTGCCGATCGCCAGCCTGGAGGACCCGCTCACCGCCGCCCAGGTGCAGTCCCTGCGCCGCCAGGGTCGTGACTGGTTCCGCGAACGCCTGCTGCCAGAGGGTCTGACGCGGCTGCAGCTGGCCGTCGGTGGTCTGCGCCGCAACGGTGGGCGCCTGGCCATCCTCGATGGCCGGCTGCGGGGTCGCAGCTGGGGGCGGCAGGTGCTCACGGCGCTGGAACCCTGGCTGGCCCTGAGCCGCCTCCTGCCCCGCTGAGCGACGGCAGCGACGCCGCGGCCCGGGCCGCACGACAGGCCTGACTAGCCTGGGCCGAGGCCACGAGGAATCCGATGGGAGAAGCCAGGCGTCGCAGCATGCAGGGCCTGCCGCCTCGGCAGACCAAGCCGCAGAGCAGGTCCGCGGCCAACGCCAGGGCCGACGACTCGCCACGGCTGGCACCCTGGCTGCCCCTCACCCGCAACCAGGCCGACCGCTTCGTGAGCATCACCTCCCGGGGTGCCTGGATCGGCATCGCCGCCCTGGTGATCTTCTGGGTCACCGTGCGCTTCATCGGCCCCGCCGCCGGCTGGTGGACCCTGGCCGACGGCTGAGTCGCAGGGCACAGACGGGAAAGCTGGGCTGGCGCGCAGGAGTGGGGTGGGGGAACCCTCACGCCGCAGCCCCACACGCGCCCAAAGCTGAAGAAAACCTTATAGTCACCGAATCATCCGTACTCGGCCATGTTCCCGCGTCTGGCGGAGCAATACCGCTGCCTCGTCCACGATCTGGTGCTCAGCCTCCACGCCCTCGCCCGGAGTCTCCAGGACCATGGCATGGCTGCCACCTGCTACAGCTGCGGGGATGGCCGCGACGGCCATGGCGCCTCCTTCGTGGCCAACCTCGGCACCAATCACATGGTGCGATTCCTGGTGTCCGATTTCGGCATCAGCTGGGTCGAATCCCGCGACGGTCACGAACTGGTGAAGCTCGAGGGCGCCGAGGCGATCCAGGAACTCCACCGTGTCGCCCAGCTCCTGCAGGAGTCCATCACACCCGGCCTGCAGACCCGAAGCAGCGCCAGCTCCATGGCGCTGCCGACCCGGCGGGCGGCCTCCTGACCGGCTCGCCGGGAGTGGCGCTCGCCCGGCGGCTCAACCCACCGCGGGAACTCCGCCGGCCCGGGCGGCTGCCGCCAGAGGCTTCATGGAATTCGCAGTGACCTCGGAGCCCTCGGTGAGCTTCTGACGGGTGAGGTGCTCCACCTGGGCACATTGCTCGGGGTTCTGCTCCAGCCAGGCGATGGTGTTGTCCCTGCCCTGGCCGATGTTGTCGCCCTCATAGCTGTACCAGGCGCCCTTGCGAACCACGACGCCGGTCTCCTCCGCCAGGTCCAGCAGACAGCCCAGGGTGCTGATGCCGCGTCCGAACAGGATGTCGAACTCGGCGATCCGGAAGGGCGGGGCCACCTTGTTCTTGGCCACCTTCACCTTGGCGCGGATGCCGTATTCCTCCGTGCCGCGCTTGAGCGTCTGGATGCGGCGGATATCCAGACGCACCGAGGCATAGAACTTCAGCGCATTGCCGCCGGTGGTGGTTTCGGGATTGCCGTAGGTGACGCCGATCTTCTGACGCAGCTGGTTCAGGAAGATCACCGTGCATCCCGACTTGCCGATGTTGCCGGTGATCTTGCGCATCGCCTGGCTCATCAGGCGGGCCTGGCTGCCCACGGCCAGATCCCCCATCTCACCCTCGATCTCAGCCCGGGGAGTGAGGGCGGCCACCGAGTCGACGACCACGATGTCGACGGCGGCGGAGCGCACGAGCTGGTCGACGATCTCCAGCGCCATCTCACCGGTGTCCGGCTGGGAGACGAGCAGATTCTCGATGTCGACCCCGAGGGCCGCGGCATACACCGGATCGAGGGCGTGCTCGGCGTCCACGAAGGCGGCGACGCCGCCGCGACGCTGCACTTCAGCGATGGCATGCAGGGTGAGGGTGGTCTTGCCGGAACTCTCCGGCCCGTAGACCTCCACCACCCGGCCCTTGGGATAGCCACCACCCAGGGCCAGATCGAGGGTGAGCGCCCCGGTGGAGATGGTCTCCACCCGCATGCGGGAGGCATCGCCCAGGCGCATGATCGAACCCTTGCCGAAGTTGCGCTCGATCTGGTTGAGCACCAGACCGAGGGCCTTGTCGCGCTCGGCGGCGGCCTTGGCATCAGCGGAACTCAGCGCCGACGTGGTCGCCGCTGTCGCGGGGGAAGCGGCCCCATTGCCGGCTGTGGACAGGGCGGAACTTGGCATGGTGCTGGGGGGCGTCGTGGTACCGGACTGCGAAGCGGCGGCCTTGGGATCGGCGGCCTTGGGATCAGGAGCCTTCGGATCGGCAGGCATGGGGCCGGGCATGGAACGGTTGGTGCGATGGAGCGGGCCGCGGAGCGATCCTGCCGGAAGAATTCCGCCAGGCGGACACCCTGCGGTCCCGGCAAGCAAGTGCCACCGAAGCGGGCCGGCGTCTCAGAGGCGCCTAGTACACACGTACCTTATCGGATCCCGGCCACTGCGCCAGGGGGCTCTCGAACTGGTGGGGCTCCAGCCAGTGGATGGCCGCGGGCAGATCGTGGCCATCGCCGGGGGCCAGGTAGCCCCAGCTGGCCAGGAAGCAGCGCACGGCGGCGAGATCCGGCCGCGCGCACACCTGCTCGAGGGTGGGTCGCCTGTCCTCCAGAAACCACAGCGGACGGGACTCCGCCAGCAGCCGCGCGAGCACCTCGGGCTTGCTGCCCTGCTCATGGCCGAAGACCGCCCGGGGCTGCAGTCCCGCCTCCTCCAGGAGGCGGCGGGCGAAGGCGCCCCCCTTGGTGGTGAGCACGAGCCAGGCGCTGCCCTCGCCGGCCAGCCGCTGCAGCCGCTCGATCACCCCGGGGTAGAAGCGGTGCAGGGCCAGCCAAGCCGGCAGATCATCGGCAACGGCCTGGCGGCGCACCTCCTCCAGGGCGGTCTGGAGCTGGTCGGCATGCCAGCCCCAGCGGCTGAGGGCCTCGGGCAGAGCCCCCGCGTAGGCCGCGAGCAGGGCTTCCAGATCGAGATCGGCCCGCGACAGTTCAGCCGCCATCAGCACCATCTCCCAGCCCTTGTGGATCAGCGGCCGCAGACGGGCAAAGCCTGGCGGCGCCTCCGCCGGCAGGTCCAGGTCCGGCCGCAGTCTCAGGGCTGCCCGACGGGCCGACCACCAGTACTCCGGCATGCCGTCCACAAGCACGCCGTCGAAGTCACACACCAACAGCGGCGTTCGCGGCACGGCGCGCAGAGGGGGTGCTCAGAACTGGGCCGCTAGGATTCGAACCTAGGAATGGCGGGACCAAAACCCGCTGCCTTACCACTTGGCGACGGCCCAACAGGAGCCCACGGAACCTGGGTTCACGCGGCACACCCGACGCCTTGGCCCGGGTGCTTAGACAGTTACCCACAGCGCCCCGCCCTTCGTCAACGGCTGCCGGTCCGGCGCCGCCCCTCAGGCGGGGAACACCCGCAGACGCTGCTGATCCCCCCGGCCGAACACGGCCGTGCGCAGGCGGTAACGGGCTGCCAGCTCTGCCTGCATGCCACGGATCGCCTCACTGCGGGGCAGCAGCTCCACCGGCTGGCCCGTGGCCAGCACCACCTGTTCCACGGCCAGCCGGCACTCCTCCATCGCGCCATGGGCGTCATCACCGGCAGGGTCGGGCGCAGCCAGCTGCGGCTGGTGGCCGCCATGGCGCTCCAGCAGCCGCTCCAGGGCCCGCTGCAGCTGGGGCGCCGCCGTGCTCTTGATCACCAGAATGGGGAGCCCGAGCTCACGGGCCTGGCGGCGCAGCAGGGGGTCGCGGCCCAGCTGCTGGCGCACGCTGAGCAGCACGTCGGCCGTTTCCACGCCGGCCACGACCTGCACGGGCAGGGCCCGGGAGCGCACCACCTGATCCAGCAGGACCCGGGGGATGCCGGCGCCGTACACGCGCAGCAGCTGGGGCGGCGCGGGAGTGGGTTGGGGTGTGGAGTCCGGAAGCGGGGAGCGGGCGGGGGGCACACCCTCGTCCCGCCGGGGAGACAGGGAGCGGGGCAGCGGCCGTGGGCGCAGCAGGGCAGGGGAGTCAGGCGGCGTGGGATGGGGCTCCGCGCAGCTGACGCGCCCGTCCTCGGCCAGCTCCCGCACCTGGGGCCGGGCGGCCTGGCCGCGCAGCAGGGCATCCACCGTGGCGGCCACATCCAGGTGCACCAGCCAGCGCCGCCGGCTGTGCATCTCCACGGCCAGGGGGAAGGTGGGCTCGGCGGCCCGCTCCAGCACGGTCTTCTGGGTGCGCCGGCGGCGGGCCTCCTCGTCTCCCAGGGTGACCGACTGGATCCCGCCCACGAGGTCGCTGAGGGTGGGGTTCTTGATCAGGTTCGCCAGCTCGTTGCCGTGGGCGGTGGCCACCAGCATCACGCCGCGCTCGGCGATGGTGCGCGCCGCCTGGGCCTCCAGCTCGGTGCCGATCTCATCGATGACGATGACCTCGGGCATGTGGTTCTCCACCGCCTCGATCATCACCTGGTGCTGCAGCTCGGGCCGGGCCACCTGCATGCGCCGGGCGCGGCCGATGGCCGGGTGGGGAATGTCGCCGTCGCCGGCGATCTCGTTGCTGGTGTCGATCACCACCACCCGCTTGCCCAGCTCATCGGCGAGCACGCGGGCGATCTCGCGCAGAGCCGTGGTCTTGCCCACCCCGGGGCGGCCCATCAGCAGCAGCGACCGGCCGGAATCGAGCAGATCGCGCACCATCGCCACGGTGCCGAACACGGCCCGGCCCACCCGGCAGGTGAGGCCCACGATCTCGCCGCTGCGGTTGCGAATGGCGCTGATGCGGTGCAGCGTGCGTTCGATGCCGGCCCGGTTGTCGCCGCCGAAGGCACCCAGCCGCTCCACCACGGCGGCCAGGTCGCCCCGCTCGACCGGCCGGGTGGCCAGCTCCACCACCCGGCCCGGGTAACGGGCCTCCGGCAGCCGACCCAGATCGAGCACCACCTCCAGCAGCTGATCGCGCTCCCGGCCGGCCGGCAGGGCCGCGGCGACCGGGGCCGGCAGCACCGCCAGCAGCCGGTCCAGATCGTCCGTGATGCGCTGGGGTGACTGCGGGCTGGACACCGGGGAACCACATGGGTGGATCAGGACCGTTCTAGCCAGGGCTGCAGCAGCGACCGGGCCAGCTCCAGGGCCCGGGGCCAGAGCTCGGGGTCATGGCGCAGTGCCCGGCCGCGCCCCTGGGCCGCCGCCAGCAGCGGCTGCAGGAGACGGCGCGCCACCCCCCCGAAGGCCACACCGGAGCAGGCCGCGGCGACCTCCGGCCGGGCCTGCAGGAACGGCAGGCTGCTCCCATTGGTGCCCCCGGCGAGCTGCAGGGGGCCCGGTGGCATCCCGGTGCTGCGCGCGGCCAGCAGGGCCACGGCCGCCCGGGCGGTGCCGGCGCCGACATCACCACTCATCGGCCGGCCGTCCAGCTGCCACAGGGGTCGGTGGCCCCAGGCGCGCAGAGCGGCGAACCGCTGCCAGAGCTCCGGCAGGGACACCTCCGCTCCGGCGCTCACGGCCAGGCGGCGCAGCGCCAGCCCGCTGGCGCGCAGCTGCCGCAGCCGCTGTTCGAAGGCCTGCTGCCGCCCGGGGCTGGTGTGCAGCTCCACCGCATCGGGCCGGAGTTCAGCAAGCAGGGGCGCCACCGTGCCCGCCTCCAGCACCAGCGAGCGTTCCTCGATCAGGCCCTGCGGGCAGGCGGGCAGACAGCGGCCGCAGCCGTAGCAGCGCTCCGCCAGCACCCCCGGCGCGCCCGTCGCCCGCTCACCGATGGCCAGGGCCGGACAGACCCGCTCGCAGGGGCGTGGGCAATCAGGCGGACAACGGCGTGGATCGAACCAGGCCTTGCGGAAGTGGGGGTCCTCGCCGTCACTGAGGCTCACCATCACCCAGGGAGGCGCGGCGCCGTGGGCCTCCGCCCAGGCCAGGCCGCGACGTGCGGCCGCCACCACGGCCGCATCCGCCGCCAGATCCACACAGTGGACGCCCGCCAGGGCATAGATCCCGGCCAGGTCTTCGATGGACTCCAGATCCTGATTGCTGGCGCCGGCGATCCACTTCACCCAGCGGCCGCTGGCGAGGGCCCGGTCGGCAGGGGTCAAATCAACTCGGCCAGGGGCTGCCAGCGCAGGGCCCTGGCGCCGCCCATCTCCACCACCACGCGCAGGCGAGGTTCGCGCCGGGTGAGGGACACGAGCGCCGCCAGCTCGGTGGAGGACAGCACCTGCCCTTCGAGGAGCCAGAGCAGCATCGGCTGGCTGCCCTCGAGCAGAGGTCCAAGCTGGGGCATCACGCGCTGCACCTCGCCCACGGCGGCGCCGCGCCCCACGCTCTGATGCCCCAGATGGGGTGGACGGACGCCGTGCAGCCCGAACAGGAAGGACTCCGGATCGCCCAGCCCGCGGGCGGAGGTGAGCTGGGCCCGGTAGCCGGCGGCCCGCAGCCTGCGCAGCAGCCGGGTCTCGGCACCGCCCTCGAGGGGAGCGAACAGCGCCAGCGCACCGGCCCGCTCCAGCTCCTGACGGAAACCTCGGCCGGTGAGCAGCAGCGGCATCGTGGGCTGGAAAGCTGGTGTGAGTCTGACAGCCGGGACGGGCACGGGAGGCCATGGACGCCACCTGGCGCCACCTGGAAGGGTGGAACGCCATGGGGTACAGTCATTCGCTGTGCCAGAAGTCTGCGCCCGTCCGCTAGCCGGGCCTCCGGACCCTGACACCGGATCACCAGTGGTGGTGGTCCTCTCCGGCCACTGGAACGGGTCTTACCGCCCGCTCCTCCGGGAAACTGCCTGAACGCGCCGGTCCACCGGTCCGGTCCAGGCAAGTCCCAGCCGCCGCTGAACGGGTCCTGATCCGTCTTGCTAGCCCCCTGGATTTCGCACCGGGCCTGTTCCCAGTCCCGTGCGGCCGCCAAGGCCGAGCCCGACCGTCACGACTGCTGCAGCCCCACCGGTTCCACCCGGGTCCCGGCCTCGCCGGTCCGGAGGTTTCACCGGATGTCCAGCTGGCGTCTACCTCCCTCCCATGTCCATCGGAATTCTCGGGAAGAAGCTGGGGATGTCCCAGTTCTTCGACGATGAAGGCAGGGCCGTCCCGGTCACCCTGATCGAGGCGGGCCCCTGCCGCATCACCCAGCTCAAATCGACCGCCACCGACGGCTACAACGCCGTTCAGCTCGGCTTCGGCGACGTCCGCGAGAAGCTCGTCAACAAGCCGGCCCGCGGCCACCTGGCCAAGTCGGGTGAAGAGCTGCTGCGCCACTTCAAGGAGTACCGCGTCGAGAGCGTCGATGGCCTGGAGCTGGGCTCCGCGGTCACCGTCGGCGACTTCGAGGCTGGCCAGAAGGTGGATGTGAGCGGCGACACGATGGGCCGGGGCTTCGCCGGCTACCAGAAGCGCCATGGCTTCAGCCGCGGCCCGATGAGCCACGGCTCCAAGAACCACCGTCTGCCCGGCTCCACCGGCGCCGGCACCACCCCCGGCCGCATCTACCCCGGCAAGCGCATGGCCGGCCGCTACGGCGGCAAGCAGACCACCACCCGCGGTCTCACCATCCTGAAGGTGGATGCGGAGCGCAACCTGCTGGTGGTGAAGGGCTCGGTGCCCGGCAAGCCCGGCGCCCTGCTCAACATCCGCCCGGCCAACCGGGTGGGCGCCAAGAGCGGCAACTGAGGAGCGAAACGATGGCTGATTGTGTTGTTCGCGACTGGCAGGGCAAGGAGGCCGGCAAGGCCAGCCTTGACCTGAAGGTCGCCAAGGAAAGCTCCGCCGCCGACCTCGTGCATCGCGCCGTGGTGCGGCAGCTGGCCCATGCCCGCCAGGGCACGGCCAGCACCCTCACCCGCGCCGAGGTGGCCGGCGGCGGCCGCAAGCCCTACAAGCAGAAAGGCACCGGCCGGGCCCGTCAGGGTTCGATCCGCACCCCCCTGCGCCCCGGCGGCGGCGTGATCTTCGGGCCCAAGCCCCGCAGTTACAACCTGGCGATGAACCGCAAGGAGCGTCGCCTGGCCCTGCGCACCGCGCTGATGAGTCGCATCGACGCCATCACCGTGGTGAAGGATTTCGGAACCTCCCTGGAGGCCCCGAAGACCCGGGAGATCACGGCTGCCCTGGCCCGCCTCGGCATCGCCGACGGCGCCAAGGTGCTGGTGGTGCTCGACAACCCCAGCGAGGTGGTGCGCCTCTCGGTGCGCAACCTCGCCAAGGTGAAGCTGATCGCCGCCGATCAGCTCAACGTGTTCGATCTGCTCCACGCCGATCACCTGCTGGTGGGCGAGGCGGCACTCGCGAAGATTCAGGAGGTCTACGGCGATGGCTGAGCGTTTTGCAGGACGGCTCGCGGATGTGATCCGCCGGCCGCTGATCACCGAGAAGGCCACCCGTGCCCTCGAGCTGAACCAGTACACCTTCGAGGTGGATCACCGCGCCGCCAAGCCCGACATCAAGGCGGCCGTCGAGGAGCTCTTCGACGTCAAGGTGGTGGGGGTCAGCACCATGAACCCGCCACGGCGCACCCGGCGGGTGGGCCGCTTCGCAGGCAAGCGCGCCCAGGTGAAGAAGGCCGTGGTGCGACTGGCGGAGGGCAACGCCATCCAGCTGTTCCCTGAGTCCTGAGGGGTCTGAAATTCCATGGCAATCCGCAATTACCGCCCCACCACCCCCGGCACCCGCACCCGCGTGGCCAGCAACTTTGCTGAGGTCACCGGAAGGGACCGCATCAAGGGACTGGTGGTGGCCAAGCACCGCCGCAAGGGCCGCAACAACCGCGGTGTGATCACCTGCCGCCACCGCGGCGGCGGCCACAAGCGTCTCTACCGCGTCGTCGATTTCCGCCGCGACAAGCACGGCGTGGTCGCCAAGGTGGCGGCCATCCACTACGACCCCCACCGCAACGCCCGTCTGGCCCTGCTCTTCTACGCCGATGGCGAGAAGCGCTACATCCTGGCTCCCGCCGGGGTGCAGATCGGCCAGGAGCTGGTGTCGGGCCCCGAAGCCCCGATCGAGAACGGCAACGCCCTGCCGCTCTCGGCCATCCCCCTCGGCTCCAGCGTCCACAATGTGGAGCTCTACGCCGGCCGCGGCGGCCAGATGGTGCGCACGGCTGGTGCCAGCGCCCAGGTGATGGCCAAGGAAGGCGACTACGTGGCCCTCAAGCTGCCATCCACGGAGGTGCGTCTGGTACGCCGCGAGTGCTACGCCACCCTCGGCGAGGTGGGCAACGCCGAGGTGCGCAACACCAGCCTCGGCAAGGCCGGCCGCAAGCGCTGGCTGGGCCGCCGCCCCGAGGTGCGCGGTTCGGTGATGAACCCCTGTGACCACCCCCACGGTGGTGGTGAGGGCCGCGCACCGATCGGCCGCTCCGGCCCGGTCACCCCCTGGGGCAAGCCGGCGCTCGGCCTCAAGACCCGCAAGCGGAACAAGCCCAGCAACCGGTTTGTGCTCCGGAAACGTCGCCGCACCTCCAAGCGGAGCCGTGGCGGACGCGATTCCTGATGACCCACACCGCTTTGCTCACCGCCTGAACTGCCATGGGACGCTCACTCAAGAAAGGTCCGTTCGTTGCCGACAGCCTGCTGCGCAAGGTTGAAAAGCAGAACGCAGCCGACGACAAGTCCGTGATCAAGACCTGGTCACGGGCCTCCACCATCCTGCCGATGATGATCGGTCACACGATCGCCGTACACAACGGCAAGTCGCATGTGCCGGTGTATGTCACCGAGCAGATGGTGGGCCACAAGCTCGGGGAATTCGCCCCGACCCGCACCTTCAAGGGCCACATCAAGGACAAGAAAGGAGGCCGCTGATTCATGGCTAACACCACCCCAGCCCAGGCCCAGGCCCAGGCCCATGGCCGCTACATCCGCGGCTCGGCCTCCAAGGTGCGCCGGGTTCTCGACCAGATCCGCGGCCGCAGCTACCGCGATGCGCTGATCCTGCTCGAGTTCATGCCCTACAGGTCGACCGGACCGATCACCAAGGTGCTGCGCAGCGCCGTGGCCAATGCCGAGCACAACCTCGGCCTGGATCCGGCCACCCTGGTGATCAGCCAGGCCAGTGCCGACATGGGCCCGTCGATGAAGCGCTTCCGGCCCCGTGCCCAGGGTCGCGCCTACGCGATCAAGAAACAGACCTGCCACATCAGCATCGCTGTGGCTCCTTCCACCTGACCCCGAGGACACCGCCCGATGGGACACAAGATCCATCCAACCGGCCTGCGCCTGGGGATCACCCAGGACCACCGCTCGCGCTGGTACGCCCCCAGCAAGACCTATCCCACCCTCCTCCAGGAGGATGACCGCATCCGCAAGTTCATCCACAAGAAGTACGGATCGGCCGGCATCTCCGACGTGCTGATCGCCCGCAAGGCCGACCAGCTCGAGGTGGAACTCAAGACCGCCCGGCCCGGTGTGCTGGTGGGTCGCCAGGGCAGCGGCATCGAGGAACTGCGTGCCGGCATCCAGAACACCGTGGGGGATGCCCATCGCCAGGTGCGCATCAACGTGGTTGAGGTGGAGCGGGTCGACGCCGACGCCTACCTGCTGGCCGAATACATCGCCCAGCAGCTGGAGAAGAGGGTGGCCTTCCGCCGTGTCATCCGCATGGCGGTTCAACGGGCGCAGCGCGCCGGTGTGCTCGGCCTCAAGATCCAGGTGAGCGGCCGCCTCAACGGCGCCGAGATCGCCCGCACGGAGTGGACCCGGGAAGGCCGCGTGCCTCTGCACACCCTGCGCGCGGACATCGATTACGCCACCCGGGTGGCCAGCACCACCTACGGCGTGCTGGGCATCAAGGTGTGGGTGTTCAAGGGTGAGGTGCTGCCCGGCCAGGCAGATCAGGCGCCCATGGGTGCCGCCCCGCGCCGCCGGGCCAGCCGGCAGCCCCAACAGTTCGAAGACCGCTCCAACCAGGAGTGATCAGGAGGCCTGAACCATGCTGAGTCCACGACGCGTCAAATTCCGCAAGCAACAGCGCGGCCGCATGCGCGGCATCGCCACCCGCGGCAACACCATCGCCTTCGGGCAATACGCCCTCCAGGCCCAGGAGTGCGGCTGGATCACCTCGCGCCAGATCGAGGCCAGCCGCCGGGCCATGACCCGCTACGTCAAGCGGGGAGGCAAGATCTGGATCCGCATCTTCCCGGACAAGCCGGTGACCATGCGGCCTGCCGAAACCCGCATGGGCTCCGGTAAGGGCAACCCGGAATTCTGGGTGGCCGTGATCAAGCCGGGCCGCATCCTCTTCGAGATGGGGGGTGCCGACATCACCCCCGAGATCGCCAAGGAAGCCATGCGCCTGGCGCAGTACAAGCTGCCCGTGAAGACCAAGTTCCTGACCCTGGCGGATCAGGAAGCCGACCTGGCCGCCGAGGCGGTCGCCACCGTGGAGTCCTGACCATGGCTCGTCCCTCGATTGCCGACACCCGCAAGCTCGCCGATGGCGAGCTCAGCGACCAGATCAACGCCACCCGGCGTGAGCTGTTCGAGCTGCGCTTCCAGCAGGCGACCCGCCGTCTGGAAGGCACCCACCGCTTCAAGGAAGCCCGCATCAAGCTGGCCCACCTGCTGACGGTGCAGAACGAGCGTCAAAGCTCCGGCAGCCCGGCTGCCGAGCCCAGCTCATCCGCCTCCTGATTCCCCCGCAAATCCCATGGCTACCAAGGAACGGGTCGGCATCGTCGTCAGCGACAAGATGGACAAAACGGTGGTGGTGGCGGTGGAAAACCGCTTTCCCCACCCCATCTACAAGAAGACGGTGAGCCGCACCAAGCGCTACAAGGCGCACGACGAAACCAACAACTGCAAGGTGGGCGACCAGGTGCGCATCACCGAAACCCGCCCACTCAGCCGCACCAAGCGCTGGACCGTGGCCGAGGTGCTCAACACCTCCGCCGCCAACTGAGGAGGACCGACCGATGATTCAACAGGAAACCTTCCTCAACGTCGCTGACAACAGCGGCGCCAAGCGCATCCAGTGCATCCGGGTGCTGGGCACCAACCGTCGCTATGCCCACGTCGGTGACGTGATCGTGGCCGCCGTCAAGGACGCGATGCCCAACATGGGCGTGAAGAAGTCGGATGTGGTCAAGGCCGTGGTGGTCCGCACCAAGGCCACCCTGCGGCGCGAAACCGGCAACGCGATCCGCTTCGATGACAACGCCGCCGTGATCCTCGGCAACGAGAACAACCCCAAGGGCACCCGTGTCTTCGGCCCCGTGGCGCGGGAGCTGCGCGAGCGCAACTTCACCAAGATCGTGTCCCTCGCCCCGGAGGTGATCTGACATGGCTACCGCAACCCCCAGGGCCAAGGCCCCCGTGCGCACCAAGATGCGCATCAAGAAGGGCGACACCGTCCAGGTGATCGCCGGCAAGGACAAAGGCAAGACCGGCGAGGTGCTGCGCACTCTGCCCTACGAGAATCGCGTCGTGGTGGCGGGAATCAACCTCCGCACCCGCCACGTGAAGCCCACCCAGGAGGGCGAGACCGGTCGCATCGTCACCGAAGAGGCATCCCTGCATGCCTCCAACGTGATGCTCTACTCCAACAGCCAGAAGGTGGCGAGCAGGGTGGAGGTCGTGACCGACAAGGACGGCACCAAGAAGCGTCGTCTCAAGAAAACCGGGGAATTCCTGGATTGATCCATTCGGGATCCTCTTCAGAACTCGGCGCCCCTCAGCAGCCCATCCTCTACACCAACCACTCCAGCTCTCAGCCCCGTCCAGCCTTCTGACCCAGACCAGAAGCGCAACCCCCTTTCCCCCCATGTCCCTGAAACAGCGCTACCGGGAGACGATCCAGCCCAAACTTCTCAAGGATCTGGATCTCTCCAACATTCACGAAGTTCCCAAGGTGGTGAAGGTCACCGTGAACCGGGGGCTTGGTGAAGCGGCCCAGAATGCCAAGGCCCTGGAGGCCTCGATCGCGGAACTCGCCACCATCACCGGACAGAAGGTTGTGGTCACACGAGCCAAGAAGGCGATCGCCGGCTTCAAGATCCGCCAGGGCATGCCGATCGGCGTGGCCGTCACCCTGCGCGGCGAGCGCATGTACGCCTTTCTGGAACGTCTGATTCACCTGGCTCTTCCCCGCATTCGCGACTTTCGCGGTGTCAGCCCGAAGAGTTTCGACGGACGGGGAAATTACACCCTGGGGATCCGTGAGCAGATCATTTTCCCCGAAATCTCCTTCGACAAGATCGATGCCATCCGTGGCATGGATGTGACGATCGTCACCACCGCCCGTAACGACGAAGAGGGCCGGGCCCTCCTCCGCGAGATGGGAATGCCGTTCCGCAGCAACTGAGCCCTCTTCGGACCCGACCATGGCCAATCACGATCCCATTTCCGACATGCTCACCCGCATCCGCAATGCGAGTGAGAAGCGTCACGAGACCACCAGCATCCCTGCCTCCCGACTGCTGCGCAGCATCGCTGATGTGCTGCAGCAGGAAGGATTCATCGCCGGCATCAGCGAGGAAGGTGACGGCGTGCGCAGGCAGCTGGTGCTGGAGCTCAAATACAGCGGCAAGCACCGCCAGCCCACGATCCGCTCGGTGCAGCGCGTGAGCAAGCCCGGCCTGCGCATCTACAAGAACAACCGCCAGCTGCCGAAGGTGCTCGGCGGCCTTGGAGTGGCGATCATCTCCACCTCCAAGGGTGTGATGAGCGACCGTGATGCCCGCAAGCAGGGCGTTGGCGGTGAAGTGCTCTGCTACGTCTACTGATCAGGGAGATTCAGCCATGTCACGTATCGGTAAAGCCCCCATCCCCGTGCCCGACAAGGTGAACGTCAGCCTCAACGGCCTGGACGTCACCGTCAAAGGTCCCAAAGGGGAACTCAGCCGCACCCTGCCCGAGGGGGTGACCATCAGCCAGGAGGGCAACACCCTCGTGGTGGCCCCGGCCCAGGACAACCGCCGTTCCCGGGAGCGTCACGGCCTCTGCCGCACCCTGGTGGCGAACATGGTCGAGGGCGTCAGTCAGGGCTACACCCGCAAGCTGGAGATCACCGGCGTCGGCTACCGCGCTGCGGTGCAGGGCAAGAAGCTGGTGGTCAGCGCCGGCTACAGCCACCCGGTGGAACTTGTGCCGCCCGACGGCATCACCTTCGCCGTGGAGAACAACACCACGGTGCTGGTCTCCGGCGCCAGCAAGGAGCTGGTGGGCAACGAGGCCGCGAAGGTGCGCGCCATCCGCCCGCCCGAGCCCTACAAGGGCAAGGGCATCAAATACGAGGGCGAGCGCATTCTGCGCAAAGCCGGAAAGACCGGCAAAAAATGAGGTCTGTCTGAGCGCATCTAGCCTGTATTCCCATGTCTTCCCTCTCCCGCAAACAGCAGACCCAGAAGCGTCACCGCCGGTTGCGCCGCCACCTCAGCGGCACCTCCGAGCGGCCGCGCCTGGCGGTCTTCCGCTCCAACAACCACATCTACGCCCAGGTGATCGACGACAGCGTCCAGAGCACCCTCTGCTCGGCGTCGACCGTCGACAAGGAGCTGCGCACCGGTCTCAAGTCCTCCGCCAGCTGCGATGCTTCAGTGGCGGTGGGCCAGCTGGTCGCCCAGCGCGCCCTCGCCAAGGGCATCTCCCAGGTGGTCTTCGATCGCGGCGGCAACCTGTACCACGGCCGGGTCAAGGCCCTGGCTGATGCCGCCCGGGAAGCGGGCCTTCAGTTCTGATCCCTGCTCTCACCATGACCGAAACCAACGATCAGCTTCAGTCCACCACCATCCCCGGGGCCGCCGATGTCCCCCCGGCAGCCGAGGGTCAGCAGGAGCGCCGCGGCCGCGGCGAGGGACGGGGCGGTGACCGCCGGGGCGGCCGCGGCCGGGAAGGCCGCCGCGGCCAGGAGCGCGACTCCGAGTGGCAGGAACGGGTGGTGCAGATCCGCCGCGTCTCCAAGACCGTCAAAGGCGGCAAGAAGATGAGCTTCCGGGCCATCGTCGTCGTCGGCAATGAGAAGGGCCAGGTGGGCGTGGGCGTCGGCAAGGCCGGCGATGTCATCGGCGCCGTGCGCAAGGGTGTGGCCGACGGGAAGAAGCACCTGGTGAAGGTGCCCCTCACCCGCCACAGCTCGATCCCCACCCTCAGCAACGGCCGCGACGGGGCCGCCAGCGTGCTGATCCGTCCGGCAGCCCCCGGTACCGGGGTGATCGCCGGCGGTTCGATCCGCACGGTGCTGGAGCTCGCCGGCATCAAGAACGTGCTGGCCAAGCGCCTCGGCTCCAAGACCCCTCTCAACAACGCCCGTGCGGCCATGGACGCCCTGGCCGCCCTGCGTACCCACAAGGAGACCGCCAAGGAGCGGGGCATCTCCCTTGAGCAGATCTACTCCTGAAGCCTCGCCATGACCATCACCCTCCAGTCCCTCAAGCCCCAGAAAGGCGCCCGCCGCCGCAAGCTGCGCAAGGGCCGCGGCATCGCAGCAGGTCAGGGCGCGAGCTGCGGCTTCGGCATGCGCGGTCAGAAGTCCCGTTCCGGCCGTCCCACCCGTCCCGGGTTCGAGGGCGGTCAGATGCCCCTGTACCGCCGGATTCCCAAGCTCAAGCATTTCGAACTGGTGAACCCCAGCCGGTTCACGGTGCTCAACGTGGCCCGGCTGGCCGACTGCAAAGCGGGCAGCACCGTCAACCTGGACTCCCTGGTGAAGGACGGCATCGTCACCAGCCCCAAGCACCCTCTCAAGGTGCTCGGCAACGGCGAGCTCAACGTGAAGCTCACGGTGCAGGCCGCCGCCTTCACGGCCAGCGCCCGGGCCAAGATCGAAGCCGCAGGCGGCACCTGCGAGGTGATCTGAACAGTTCCGGAGGCCCTCCGCCCTAGGGTCTGAGCCGTCCGCCATGTCACCGGCGGGCGGCTTTTTGCTGGCCACCTCCGGCTGGCCGGCATTCCCAGCGCCCATCCCAGCGGCGCCGTGCCCCTCCTCCCTACCGCCCCAGCCACCATGCTCGTCAGTCGGGGACGCAATCCCAGCGCCGGCGAAATCCTCAGCCAGCTGATTCAGTCCAAAGGCCTGCGCGACCGTGTGCTCACCACCCTCGGTCTGCTGCTGGTCGTGCGGCTGGGCATCTACATCCCGGTGCCCGGAATCGACCGGGTGGCGTTCCAGGACTTCCTGGCCCGGGGCGGCCAGCTGATCGGCTTCCTCGACATCTTCACCGGTGGCGGCCTGTCGACGCTGGGGGTGTTCGCGCTGGGGATCCTGCCGTTCATCAACGCCTCGATCATCATCCAGCTGCTCACCGCAGCCCTGCCCCAGCTGGAGGACCTGCAGAAGAACGAAGGGGAGGCCGGCCGGCGCAAGATCGCCCAGATCACGCGCTACGTGGCGCTCGGCTGGGGCATCCTGCAGAGCATTGTCTTCGCCCTGATCCTGCGGCAGTACGCCACCCAGGGGCTGTCGGAGCCGGTGTTCGTGATCCAGACCGCGCTGGCCCTGGTGACGGGCTCGATGGTGGTGATGTGGATCAGCGAAGTGATCACCGAACGGGGCATCGGTCAGGGCGCCTCCCTGGTGATCTTCGTGAATATCGTCGCCACCCTGCCCCGGGCCCTTGGCTCCACCATCGAGCTGGCCCAGAGCGGGGATCGCAGCACCGTGGGCGGCATCGTGGTGCTGGTGCTGGTCTTTCTGGTCACGATCGTCGGCATCATCTTCGTGCAGGAAGGCAACCGCCGGATTCCGATCGTCAGCGCCAAGCGTCAGGTGGGCGGGGCCGGCGTGCTGGCCGCCCGCCAGAGCTACCTCCCCCTCAAGCTCAACGCCGGCGGGGTGATGCCGATCATCTTCGCCTCGGCCGTGGTGTTCCTCCCGCTCACCATCGCCAACCTCACCGGCGCACCCTGGCTGATCCAGGTGGCCGGCTACCTCAACCCCAACAGCAGCACCCCCTGGCTGTATGCCCTGCTGTTCTTTGCCCTGATCTGCGGGTTCGCCTTCTTCTACGCCTCCCTCACGGTCAACCCGGTGGACATCGCAACCAACCTCAAGCGCGGCGGCGTGGCCATTCCCGGGGTGCGCCCCGGGTCGGCCACCGCCAGCTATCTGAGCGCGGTGCAGAATCGGCTCACCCTGCTGGGCGGCCTGTTCCTGGGGGCCGTGGCGATCATCCCCTCCGCCGTGGAGGGGGCCACCCAGGTGCGCACCTTCCAGGGCCTCGGCGCCACCTCGCTGCTGATCCTGGTAGGGGTGGCCATCGACACCGCCAAGCAGGTGCAGACCTACGTGATCTCCCAGCGCTACGAGGGCATGGTGCGCCAGTGAGCCCCGCCAGGGGACCACAACCCTGCGCAGCCGCCCCTCCGTTCCACCACCCGATCCCCGAAGCGATGAAGCGACGCCTCCTGTTTCTCGGCCCCCCCGGCGCGGGCAAGGGCACCCAGGCCCAGATGCTGGCAGCGGGCCGCGGCCTGCTGCACCTCTCCACAGGCGACCTGCTGCGCGCGGAAGTGGCCGCCGGCTCGGAGCTGGGCAAGCAGGCCGAAGCGGTGATGGCCCGGGGAGAGCTGGTGAGCGATGCCCTGGTGCTGGCGATCGTGCGCAGCCGGCTGGAAGGCCAGCCCCAGGGCGGCGGCTGGCTGCTCGACGGCTTTCCCCGCAACCTGGCACAGGCAGAAGCTCTGGCGGAGCTGCTTGACGATCTGGGCCAGCCGATCGAGCTGGTGGTGCTGATGGAGCTCGACGATGGCGTGCTGCTCCAGAGGCTGCTGAGCCGGGGACGGGCCGACGACAACGAGGCCGTCATCCGCCATCGCCTGGAGGTGTACCGCGAGCAGACCGCCCCCCTGATCAGCTACTACCGGGAGCGAGGACTGCTGGAGGCCGTGGAAGCCGACGGCACGATGGAGACCGTCGCGGGCCGGATCGCCGCACTGCTGGAGTAGGCCCCCGCCGCCTGAACCACGGTTGACGGCTGTGATAGGGTGGCGGTTTGCAAATTCGGAGAGCCCACCGCCCATGAAGGTGCGCGCCTCAGTCAAGAAAATGTGCGACAAGTGCCGCGTGATTCGGCGGCACGGCCGGGTGATGGTGATCTGCACCAACCCCAAGCACAAGCAGCGCCAGGGCTGAACTCCTGCGCCGGCCGCCTGCGGGCGGCCTACCCCACCCACCCATGGGTGGGCACCCCCTGCCCCTCACTCGTTTTCCCGTGGCTCGGATTGCCGGCGTCGATATTCCCCGCGACAAGCGGATCGAGATCGCCCTCACCTATGTGTATGGCATCGGTCTTACCCGTGCTCAGAAGATCCTTGCCAAAACCGGGGTGAACCCGGACACCCGGGTGAAGGACCTCGATGACGCCGACGTGCAGAAACTGCGCGGCGCGGCCGAGGCCTACACCCTGGAAGGCGACCTCAGGCGCCAGGAGGGCATGGCCCTCAAGCGCCTCCAGGACATCGGCTGCCTGCGCGGCCGCCGTCACCGCCTCGGGCTGCCCGTGCGCGGTCAACGCACCCGCACCAACGCCCGCACCCGCCGGGGCGCCCGCAAGACCGTGGCGGGCAAGAAGAAGTAAGGGCCGTCCGCTTCTCACCAGGGGCGTCCGCACACCCCAGGGTCCTGCCGGGTCTCCGGCTCCGCTTCACCGCGCCGGTCGCCACCGCGCCGACCCGTCACCAGGGCCCCAGCCTCCGTTTCCGATCACCTTCCCTGCATCCGCAGGCCCATCCCCATGGCCAAGCCTCCCCAGAAGTCCGGCCCCAAGAAGGCCAAGCGCAACGTTCCCAACGGTGTTGCCCACATCCAGAGCACCTTCAACAACACGATCGTCTCGATCACCGACACCGCCGGAGAGGTGATCGCCTGGAGTTCCGCAGGAGCGAGCGGCTTCAAGGGGGCACGCAAAGGCACCCCGTTCGCGGCGCAGACCGCCGCCGAAGCCGCTGCCCGCCGCGCCCTGGATCAGGGCATGCGCCAGATCGAAGTGCTCGTGCGCGGTCCCGGCTCCGGCCGTGAGACGGCCATTCGCGCCCTGCAGGTGGCCGGCCTGGAAATCACCCTCATCCGCGACGTGACGCCACTGCCGCACAACGGCTGCCGTCGTCCCAAGCGCCGTCGCGTCTGAGCCTGCCGCGTCCCCAGAGCGGACAACCCGTCAACCTTCCGAGCCTTCAGACCGTGCTGCACTACCAAATTGACCGGGTCGAGCACCAGGTCGCCGAAGACCGGTCCCAGACCGGGGTGTTCCTGATCGGTCCCCTGGATCGCGGCCAGGCGACCACCCTCGGCAACGCCCTGCGCCGCGTGCTGATCGGCGGCCTCGAAGGCAGCGCCATCACCGCCGTGCGCATCGCCGGCGTCAATCACGAATACGCCACCGTGCCCGGCGTCCGCGAGGACGTGCTCGACATCCTGCTCAACTGCAAGCAGGTGGCGGTCAACAGCCGCAGCCGGGACCTGGAGATCGGCCGGCTGGTGGTCACCGGCCCGGCCACCGTGACCGCCGCTGATCTCCAGTTCTCCTCCCAGGTCCAGGTGATCGATCCCTCCCGGCTGATCGCCACCGTGGCCGATGGCCACAGCCTGGAGATGGAGGTGCACGTGGAGCGTGGCGTCGGCTACCGCCCCGTGGACCGGCACACCGAGGACACCAGCGCCATCGATCTGCTGCAGATCGATGCGGTGTTCAAGCCCGTCAAGCGGGTCAACTACTCGGTGGATGAGACCGCCGTGGGCGAAGGTGGTTCGGCCCGGGAGCGGTTGCGGCTCGAGATCGAGACCGACGGCAGCGTGACGCCCGATGACGCCATGGCCCAGGCTGCCAATCAGCTGATCGCCCTGTTCCAGCCCCTGGCCAGCCTGACGGCGGTCGAGGAGCCTGGCCAGGAACCGGAGCCTTCCGCAGAAGCCCAGATCCCCCTGGAGGAACTGAACCTCTCGGTGCGCGCCTACAACTGTCTGAAGCGGGCCCAGGTGAACTCCGTGAGCGATCTGATGGGCTTCAGCTACGAAGATCTGCTGGAGATCAAGAACTTCGGCTCCAAGTCAGCCGACGAGGTGATCGAAGCGCTCGAGCGCATCGGCATCACCCTGCCCCAGAGCCGCACCAGCGCCTGATCGGCGGCCTTCGACCATCCCCGGACCCAAGCACCATGCGACACCAATGCCGAGTCCCCCAGCTGGGACGCCCCGCCGACCAACGCAAGGCCATGCTGCGTGGACTCACCACCCAGCTGATCCGCGAAGGTCGTGTGACCACCACCAAGGCCCGCGCCAAGGCCCTGCGTGACGAAGCCGAACGCATGATCACCCTGGCCAAGGACGGCAGTCTTGCCGCCCGCCGCCGGGCGATCGGCTACATCTACGACAAGCAGCTCGTGCACGCCCTGTTCGACAAGGCCCAGGAGCGCTACGGCGACCGCAGCGGTGGTTACACCCGGATCATCCGCACGGTGCCACGCCGGGGCGACAACGCCGAAATGGCCATCATCGAGCTGGTCTGAGACCAGGGCCTGGCACGACCGAGAGCGGTGGCTCAGCTGCCCCTGCCCTTGCGGCGGATCGCCCTCTGCTTCCAGTACGACGGCAGCGCCTTTCATGGCTGGCAACGCCAGCGCAATGCCTCCAGCGTGCAGGCCACGCTGGAGGCTGCTCTGCGTGACCTCGACCCCGACGGTCCTGGCCACTGCCTCGCAGCCGGCCGCACCGACACCGGCGTGCACGCCGCAGCCCAGGTGGCCCACTTCGACTGCGCCGGGCCGATCCCGGCAGCGCGCTGGCCCAAGGCCCTGAACGGACGACTGCCGTCCACGATCCGGGTGCGCGCCGCCAGTGAGGTGCCTGCCGGCTGGCACGCCTGCTTCTCGGCCTGCTACCGCCGGTACCGCTACACCATCTACAACGGCCGCAGACCCAATCTCTTCCTCCAGCCGTGGAGCTGGCATCGCTACAGGCTGCCGATCGCCGTGGAGCCGATGCGCACGATGCTCGAGATGATGCTCGGCGAGCACGACTTCGCCGCCTTCCAGCTGGCCGGCAGCCGCCGGAGCCACAGCCGCACCTGCCTGCAGGAGGTGGCTGTGGAGCGGCAGGGGGATCTGATCAGTGTGGAACTTCAGGCCAGCGGCTTCCTGTACGGGATGGTGCGGCTGGTGATGGGGCAGCTGGTGGCCGTGGGGGAAGGGCGGTTGAGTGCCACGGAGTTCGAGCGGCGCTGGCGCCGGCGGGAACGGGCGGCCGTGAAGGAAGCGGCCCCGCCCCAGGGCCTCTGCCTGCTTCGCGTCGGCTACGCGCAGCAGGTGTTCCCTCCTGCCGCCTGGTACGATTGTCAACCGCGGTATCAGCTGGGTCTCTCCGATCCACCGGATCAGGCGCCGGATTGAGGCAGCAGGGACGCAAGCCCTGCCGCCGTGACTGGCCCCTCCACAAGCTCAGCCGCTCCCCCGTCCGCTCCGGAGTTCCCGCAACAGGGCAACCCGGATCAGCGAGGAGTTGAGCAGTCTCCGGTGGTGTTGAGAAGCTGGCCTACGCCGATCCGCCGAGCCGCAGGCCCTTCAACCGGCCGAGCGGTAGGTTGAGCGACGGACTGACCGTCACGGACGCTGCGGCTGCCATGCCAGCCGACTGCAGCCGTCACGTCAGCCCCTTCAACCGCCAGCCCTGCCCCCTACGGCCTGCCGGTGCCCGACCAGGCGCTATGAACAAGACTCCTCTGCCATCCACCGATTCGATCGACCGCCAGTGGTACCTGGTGGACGCTGCGGATCAGACCCTCGGCCGCCTGGCCAGCGAAGTGGCCTCCGTGCTGCGGGGCAAGAACAAGCCCAGCTACACCCCCCACCTCGACACGGGTGACTTCGTGGTCGTGATCAACGCCGACAAGATCCGGGTGAGCGGCAACAAGCCCACCCAGAAGCTGTACAGGCGCCACTCCGGCCGGCCCGGTGGCATGAAGACCGAGACCTTCGCCCACCTTCAGGCTCGGATCCCAGAGCGCATCGTGGAGAAGGCCATCAAGGGCATGCTTCCCCACAACGCTCTCGGCCGGCAGCTGTTCCGCAAGCTGAAGGTCTACAAGGGCAGCGAGCATCCGCACGCCGCCCAGAATCCCCAGGTTCTCGCCCTCGACCCCGCCACTGCAGCCCAATGAGCTCCGCCAAAGTCGTCTACTGGGGTACCGGCCGTCGCAAGACCGCCGTGGCCCGCGTCCGTGTGATCCCCGGCAGTGGCTCGGTGACCATCAACGGCCGCCCGGGCGACAACTACCTCAATTACAACCCCGTCTACCTGGCTGCCGTCAAGGCTCCCCTGCAGACCCTGGGTCTGGAGGGTGAGTACGACCTGCTGGTGAACGTGCGCGGCGGCGGTCTCACCGGCCAGGCCGATGCCATCAAACAGGGCGCCGCCCGCGCCCTGTGCGAGCTCTCACCCGAGAACCGCAGGCCCCTGAAGACCGAAGGCCACCTGAGCCGCGACCCCCGCGCCAAGGAGCGGCGCAAGTACGGCCTCAAGAAAGCCCGCAAAGCCCCCCAGTTCTCGAAGCGCTGATCATGCCCAAGGCCGACATCCACCCCACCTGGTACCCCGAAGCCAAGGTGGTCTGCAATGGAGAAGTGGTGATGACCACCGGCTCCACCCAGCCCGAGATCCACGTTGATGTGTGGAGCGGCAACCACCCCTTCTACACCGGCACCCAGAAGATCCTCGACACCGAGGGCCGGGTGGATCGGTTCATGCGCAAGTACGGCATGGGTGGTGCCAGCACCACCGGCAAGCAGGACAAGGAGAGCGCCGAGACCGGCGCCTGAAGACCTGCACCCCTGCCTGACGGCTGACCCGCACGGGGCGGCATCACACGTGGCCGGATGTCCGTTGGCATCCGGCCTTCGTCATGGCGGCCGCTGAGCATCCAGCATCTCCCGGCGGTATGGCCGGCGCTCACTTCCGTGATGGACACCTCCCTGCTGCACGAGCGCCTGGAAACGGCCCGGCGCACCTTCCACACCCTGGAACGGCAGCTCGCCGATCCCGACGTGGCCGCCGACCCCGCGCAGCTCCAGAGGATCGCCCGCGAACGGGCCCGGCTGGAGCCCCTGGTGCTGGATCAGCAGCAGCTCCAGCGCCTGGAGCAGGAGCAGCATCAGGCCCGCGCCCTGCTCCGCGACCATCAGGACGACGAGGCCATGGCAGCCCTCGCCAGTGAGGAGCTGGTCCGGCTGGAGCAGGAGATCGGCGGACTGCGCCAGCGCCTCACCCTGGCCCTGCTGCCCCGCGATCCCCGCGATGAGCGCAGCGTGATGCTGGAGATCCGCGCCGGTGCCGGCGGCGATGAGGCGGCCATCTGGGCCGGGGATCTGGCCCGCATGTACGAACGCCACGCCCAGAGCGTGGGCTGGCGGGTGGAGCCGGTGAGTGCCTCGGAGGCCGAACTCGGGGGCTACAAGGAACTGATCCTTGCCATCCGCGGCGACGGCGTTTACAGCCAGCTGAAATTCGAGGCGGGCGTCCACCGGGTGCAGCGGGTCCCGGCCACCGAGTCCCAGGGCCGGGTGCACACCTCCACCGCCACGGTGGCGGTGATGCCGGAGGCCGATCCGGTGGAGGTGCAGATCGATCCGGGCGATCTGGACATCAGCACGGCCCGCTCCGGCGGCGCCGGCGGCCAGAACGTGAACAAGGTGGAGACGGCGGTGGATCTGCTGCACAAGCCCACCGGCATCCGCGTGTTCTGCACCCAGGAGCGCTCCCAGCTGCAGAACCGTGAGCGTGCCATGGAGATCCTGCGGGCCAAGCTCTACGAGCGCGAGCTGGCGGCGGCCCAGGCCCGGGAGCGCTCCGCCCGCCTGGCCCAGGTGGGCAGCGGCGACCGCAGCGAGAAGATCCGCACCTACAACTACAAGGACAACCGGGTGACCGACCACCGGCTGGGCCGCAACTTCACCCTCGAGCCCGTGCTCAACGGCCAGCTCACGGACCTGATCGGTGCCTGCGTCGCGGCCGACCAGAGCAGGCGGCTGGAGGAACTGGCCGCCGGGGCCAGCGGTGCCGACGGCTGAGGTCTACCGGCAGCGCGGCAGACCGGCTGACGTGCCGGGTGCGCTAGGCCGCCAGGGGGCCGGCGGCCGGATCGTCGGTGGGCACCACCTCCAGTCCGATCACGTACTTGGCCCATTCCCGGTGCACCCCGGCGCGCACCAGGCGGGTGGCCTCGAAACCGGGACCGCTGAGGGGACGGTGGGGCTCCCGCGCCAGGCGCATCCCGGCCTCGCGTGGGGTGCGGTTCCCCTTGCGCACGTTGCAGGGCAGGCAGGCGGTGGTGACGTTCTCCCAGCTGTCGCTGCCGCCCCGGCTGCGGGGCAGGATGTGGTCGATCGAGAGCCGCTCACCGTTGTAACCGCAGTACTGGCAGCGATGACCATCCCGCTGGAACAGATTGCGGCGGGTGAGCGGCAGGGGCTTGTAGGGCACCCGCACGAACTGGCGCAGCCGGATGACGGTGGGCAGCAGCAGATCGTCGCGGATCACCCGGCCGGGATCATGCTCGAGACCCTCGGCCTTGCCCTTGAGCAGCATCACCATGGCCCGCCGCCAACTGGTGATGTTGAGGGGTTCATAGGAGGCATTGAGGACGAGAACGTGCCCCATCGCCACAACCGGGATCGTCAGAATGCTAACGAGGCTGATCCCTTGGGTCGGTGTCGTCCACGACCGGGCATGCCTCCGGAGCGCCCTGCCCCATGACCCTTCCCGCACCACGAGAGCTGGCCGCCCTGCTGGATGGCGAGCTGCGGGGAGTGCCGGCGGAGCAGCCCCCGCGTGCGGTGGCGATCGACTCGCGCCGGGTGCTGCCGGGCGATCTCTTCGTGGCCCTGGGGGGCCGTCACTGCGACGGCCACGAGTTCGTGGAGGCGGCCGAAGCCGCCGGGGCGTCGCTGGTGGTGCTGCGGCGGGACCGCTGCCCCGACGCCGGCGCGGGGCGGCCGGGCTGTGCCCGCCTGCTGGTGAACGACCCACTGCTGGCCCTGCAGCGGCTCGCCGCCTGGTACCGCCGCACCCACATCCGCAGGGTGGTGGCGATCACCGGCAGCAACGGCAAGACGGTGGTCAAGGCCGCCCTGACCGCCATGCTGGCCGGCCGCTTCCGCGTGGCCGCCAGCCCCGGCAGCTGGAACAGCCAGGTGGGCGTGCCCCTGGCGGTGCTCACGGCTCCACCCGGCACCGAGCTGGGGGTGTTCGAGGCCGGAATCTCGGCCCCGGGGGAGATGGAGCGCCTGGCGGCGATCCTGGCGCCCGACCACGGCGTGCTGGTGAACGTGGGCCTGGCCCACCTGGGCAGCTTCGGCAGCCGCGAGGTGACGGCACGGGAGAAGATGCGCCTGTTCCAGGACATGGACGAGCAGGGCTGGGTGATCGCCCCGGATGACCCGCTGGTGAACGCCCAGCCGCTGCCCTGCCCCCGCATCCACCCCGGCGCGGGGCCGCCGCGGCTGCTGGGCCAGAGCCCCCAGGGCAGCGGGATGCTGCTGCACCTCGATCTGGGCGGCAGCCAGGCCCAGGTGAGGGTGCGCACCCGCTCCCAGCCCCTCATCGAGGACCTGGTGATCGCCATGACCGCCGCCCAGCGGCTGGGGGTGCCAGCCGAGGAGATGGTGGAGGTGCTGCAGGACTACACGTTCGGTCCCACCCGCATGGAGACCTGGCGGACTCCGGAGGGCATCACGATCGTCAACGACACCGCCAGCGACGATCCGCTCTCGGTGCAGACCGCCCTGGCCACGGTGGCCTCCTTCCCAGGGGACGGCCGACGCCTGTTCGTGTTCGGCGGGATGGCGGATCTGGGCTCCGGCGAGCGGCGGGAACACGAACTGATCGGGCGAATGGCGGCCGAGCGGGGCTTCGCGGAGCTGCTGCTGCTGCCCCACCCTGCCCGCAGCCACACTGCCGCGGCCTGGAATGTGCGCCATCCCGGCCAGGCGGCCCGGGAACTGGGCGACACCGCCGCCCTGCGCCAGACGATCCGGCAGCTCGCCGAACCCGGAGACACCGTGCTGCTCAAGGGTGCCGCCCGCCAGGAGCTGAGCAGCGCGGCCCGGGCGATCTGGGAATCGATGGCGCCGCGCCGCCTGCTGGTGGATCTCGACGCCATCCGCGACAACATCGCCCGCTTCCGCAGCCTCTGCGGCCCCGGGGTGGCAATGCTGGCGGTGCTCAAGGCCTGGGCCTACGGCACCGAACTGCCGCGACTGGCGACGGCGCTGCAGGACAGCGGCATCGACTGGATCGGGGTCTCCGCCGCCGACGAGGGTGCCGCCATCCGCCGGGCCGGCGTGCACCGGCCGGTGCTGGTGATGCTGATGGACACCGATGAGGTGGACAAGGCGGTGCGCTGGCGGCTGACGCCGGTGGTCTATTCCCTGCTCTTCGCCCGCAGCCTGGTGGCGACCCTGCAGGCGATGGGCGCCCGCCTCGATGTCCACCTCGAGATCGAGACGGGCATGGGTCGCCTCGGTGTGGCGCCGGAGGAGGCCCTGGCCGCCGCCCGGCTGCTGCGCGAGTCCGGCGTCGTGACCGTGAGCGGCGTGATGACCCATCTGGCCAGCGCCGATGATCCCGCCGCCGATGGCGACACCACCGCTCAGCTGCAGAGGTTCGACGCGGTGGTGGACGAGCTGCGCCGGGACCTGGGCACGCCCCTGCTGGTGCACGCGGCCGCCACCTCCGGCGCCGTGCGCTTCCCGGCCTCCCGTCATGACATGGTGCGGCTGGGTCTGGGGCTGTTCGGTCTGCATCCCTCGCCGGCCGTGGCCGGCGCGATCGAGCTGGAGCTGGCGGTGGCGTTCATCAGCCGCCTGGTGCAGGTGCGCCACTGCAGCCAGGGCCAGCGCATCGGCTACAACGGCACCTACCGGGTGAGCGCCCAGCGCCAGCGCATCGGCATCGTGGCCGCCGGTTACAACGACGGCGTGCCCTGGCGGTTTGGCAACCGGGGCGAGGTGATGATGCAGGGCCGGCGCCTGGCGGTGCTGGGCCGGGTGTCGATGGACTCGATGGCGATCGATCTGGAGCCGCTGCCGGAGGCGGCGGTGGGCGATGAGGTGCTGATCTTCGGGGCCCACGAGGGCCAGGTGCTGCGCCCGGAGGAGGTGGCCAGGCAGGCGGGCACGATCCCCTACGACCTGCTGGTGAAGGTCGACGGCCGGCGCGTGCAGCGCATCTTCCGGGGCGGCTGAAGCGGAAGCCGACGCAGACCCGCCCGGCCGGCCCGATGCGTTCAGGTAAGCTCCTGGAGCCGCTGGAGAGGTGGCTGAGTGGTTGAAAGCGGCTCCCTGCTAAGGAGTTACAGGAGGCAACTTCTGTCGAGGGTTCGAATCCCTCCCTCTCCGTTGTCCATCGTCCCGACGGCGATCACCCGAGCCGGCAGCAGGCGCTGAGCCGGCGCGCAATCTCAGGCAGCAGGGAGGAATCGCCAGCGCAGGCCTCGCCTTCGCTGAAGGCCACCAGCAGGAACGGGGCATGGCCTTCGGCCTCCACGTAGGCCGCATCGTGGCGGGCCTGGCTCATCCAGCCCGCCTTGCTCCACAGCCGGGCCGCCGCGGGCAGTCCCTCGCCCAGAAAGCCGTCCACCTGGTTCTCCGGATCGGCCGCGCGCTGCAGCGGATCGAGGCTGCGGGCCAGCACGGCGCGCATGCGGGCGCAGGCCGGCGGAGACACGATGGCGGACGCCATCACGGCCTGCAGCAGCCTGGCGGTGGCCTCGGTGCTGAGGCGGTTGCGGTTCCCGCCTTCGGGTCCATAGAACTCCCGCTCCCGCCCGAACGGCCCGTCACTCCAGGTCTTCTGGCAGGCGTTCACCCCGTCCAGTTCGGGCCAGCCCAGCTCGCCGAGCCACCGGTTCACCAGCTGCCGCTGACTCACCCAGCTGTCCATGGCGGTGGCGGGCAGCTCCGGACCGCTGGTGGTGCCCGTGAGCAGGTCCAGCACCAGGCCCGTGGCGTCGTTGCTGGAGTCGCGGATCATCGCCTCCAGCGCGCGCCGCAGCTCGGGACCATCCTCGAGCAGATCGTCCTGCAGCCAGGCCTCGGCGGCGATCAGATACACCAGCTTCACCACACTGGCGGGATAGCGCTGGCGCCCCCCGCCCCAGCTCGCCCCCAGTGCCGACGCCGCGGCCGCATCAGCGCCGGAATCGCCAGCGGAGCCGGTGAGCGGGGAGGCGTAGCGCACCCAGGTGATCGAAAGCCGCTGGCTCAGGCCTGCCCGTCCATCCAGCTCCAGGGCCCGGACCAGATCCGCCAGGATCTGCTCCATGGCCGGACTGGGGCTGTAGAACGCCATGGCTACCGGCACCTGTTGCGGCGACATTAGACATGGCTCCCCAGCCCAGCGCTCCAACACCTCCCGGCCTCGCCAGCGGGACGCCAGTGGCGGCCGAGCTGCTCCGCCCCGGCAGTGTCTGGGCGCTCCAGGCCGCACTGAACCTGCAGGCAGGACCGCGGGGTGACGGTCTGGCCACCCAGGCGGCAGCGGGCCGGCGTCTGCAGCTGCTCGGCGCTGCCCAGACCAGCCAGTCCGCCGGGGCGTCGACCCCGCAGCGCCTGCGCGTGCGCCTGCTGGAGGATGGCTACCCGGGCTGGGTGGACCCGCAGGCACTGCTGGGGGTTGCCGTGGCGGCCAACCGACCCAGGCCCCGGCTGCTGCAACGGGCCGCCATCGAGGGCCTGCTCGACGCGGTGCTCGCCTGGGCGCTGGCGGCGGCGGAGCGGCCCAACACCTACCTGTGGGGCGGCGCCATCGGCCCGGACTTCGACTGCTCCGGCCTGGTGCAGGCCGCCTACGCCAGCGTCGGTGTGTGGCTGCCGCGGGACGCCTACCTTCAGGAACGCTTCTGCCAGCCCGTGGCCGTGCGCCCCGGGCAGACCCATCTGCTGGCAGCCGGGGATCTGATCTTCTTCGGAACGCCCCGGCGCTGCACCCACGTGGGTCTGCATCTGGGAGGCGGACGCTATCTGCACAGCTCCGGCCGGGAGCACGGCCGCAACGGCATCGGCATCGACGACCTGAATCCGCGCAACGACCATCCGGTGGCCCGGCACTACCGCAGTGAGCTGCGCGGGGCCGGGCGGGTGATGCGCGCTCACGACGGCAGCCCCCTGCCCGCGTAGGTTCCATCCAGCCGCGCCGCAGCCATGGATCTTTCGGTGGTGGTGCCGCTCTACAACGAAGAGCAGAGCCTGGCGCCGCTGGTGGCTCAGGTGCTGGCCGCGGTGCGCCCGCTGGGCCTGAGCTTCGAGCTGGTGCTGGTGGACGACGGCTCCCGGGACGGCACCGCCGCCGAGCTGAAGCGCCTGCAGCCGGAGGTGCCGGAACTGGTGGCGGTGCTGCTGCGCCGCAACTACGGCCAGACCGCGGCGATGGCCGCCGGCTTCGATGCCAGCAGCGGCCGGGTGATCGTCACGCTCGATGGCGACCTGCAGAACGATCCGGCCGACATTCCACTGTTGCTCACGCGCCTGGCGGAGGGCTACGACCTGGTGAGCGGCTGGCGGCACCAGCGCCAGGACGCTTCCCTCAGCCGGCTGCTGCCCAGCAGGGTGGCGAACCGGCTGATCGGCAAGGTGACGGACCTGCGCCTGCATGACTACGGCTGCTCGCTGAAGGCCTACCGGCGGGAGGTGATCGAGGATCTCAATCTCTATGGCGAGCTGCACCGATTCCTGCCCGCCCTGGCGGCGATCGAGGGAGCGCGGATCACGGAGGTGCAGGTGAATCACCACGCCCGTCGCTTCGGCCGGAGCAAGTACGGCATCGACCGCACGTTCCGGGTGCTGATGGACCTGCTCACCGTGTGGTTCATGAAGCGCTTCCTCACCCGGCCGATGCACGTGTTCGGGCTGGGTGGTCTCGTGGCGATGGGGGCAGGGCTGCTGATCAGCCTCTGGCTGGTGGGCGAGAAGCTCCTTCTGGGAGTGGATCTCGGAGACCGGCCGCTGCTGTTGGTGGCCCTGATCAGCTTTCTCGCCGGTGTGCAGCTGTTCTGCTTCGGCCTGCTGGCCGAACTGCAGATGCGCACCTATCACGAAAGCCAGGGGCGGCCGATCTACCGCATCCGCGACACGTTGCGGGGCAGCGGCAGCTGAGCCCCGGCCACCCCAGCGCCAGCAGCCGCCCTCGGGCTGCAGCGGAAGCGCTCCATGCCCTGCGCTGCCTCCAGGACGACGGCAAGGTCCACATCCCGCAGGCCACGGCGCAGCACGGGCAGCGCCGCCATATCGCCCCACTGCCGGGCCGTGCGCATGGCCTGGAGGCGCGAGGACGCATCTCCGCTCAGCTGACGTTCCAGCCGGGCCAGGAGGATGGCCCGCTGACGGGCGTCAGGGGGCGGCGGGATCGGGGCGGGGTCGGCCCCGGAGGTGGACGGCTCAGGGACGGCAGCGGCGACAACGGCGCTCCGGTCGCCAGCGTCGCCGCGCACCAGGGCGATCTGGGCCCGGTTGAGTGCAGCGATGGAACTGGCGTCGGTGGAGCGCAGCAGCACCGGCGATCGGCGCCGCAGCGACCAGTAGGCGAACAGCAGGAGTGCGGCGACTCCGCCAAGGATCGTCGGGCTCATGGATTGAACTTTTATGTCGCCGTCGGCGGGGCCGGGAAGCCCCTCTGGGAGCAATCTTTACAGTACCGGCGGTAACTATGGCCCATGTCATGACTGGAGATTTCGCCGCTGCCTGGATGCCTTCGGTGTTCGTTCCCCTTGTGGGCATCATCGGACCGGCCGTGGCCATGGCCCTGCTGTTCAACGTGATCGAAGCCACCGAATGACCTTGCCGGGGCACTCCAGGGCCATCCTGTCGGCCTCCGAGCACCTGATCCCTGCCGATCTGCACCGCAGAGCCCCGTCCTGCTCAGCGACCCACTCCTGAGTCATCCAGCTGAGTCGTCCACGACTCAGCCCTCCACTGCCCAGCCTTCGAGAACCACCCCATGACCGTGACCCCCGTGGCCGACCCCTGCGTCGGCAATCTGGCCACTCCCGTCAACAGCAGCTACTTCAGCAAGGCATTCCTGAACGCGCTGCCCGCCTACCGGCCGTCCCTCTCCCCGAATCGCCGGGGTCTGGAAGTGGGCATGGCCCACGGCTATCTGCTCTACGGGCCCTTCGCCGTGACCGGCCCCCTGCGCGCCACCGAGTACGCCAGCACGGCCGGGCTGCTGGCGGCCATCGGTCTGGTCTCGATCCTCACCGTCTGCCTCTCGATCTACGGCACGGCGGGTACCGGGCCGAATGTGGAGCCGGCTGATGCCACGGTCGACAATCCCCCTGCCGATCTGTTCACCAAGGCAGGCTGGGCTGAGTTCGCCAGTGGCTTCTGGCTGGGCGGCTGCGGCGGCGCCGCCTTCGCCTGGTTCCTCTCCAGCATGGCGCTCAACAGCCCCCTGGCTCACCTGGGTGGAATCTGGGGCGCCAGCTGACGCCGACAGGCAACAGATCCCCTCACAGATCCCCTCCTGGCTGTTTCCACACCTCTCGGCTGTTTCCACACCCCGGGACAGCGCCCTCACCCAAACCGTTCCGACCGATCAGGTCGGCCTGGCCCCGCAACACGGGGCCTTTTTCATGGCTGGGCACGCAGTGCTTGGAAGGCTCTCTGTCGTCAATGCTCTCTGTGGTCAGGGTTGACTGCCTTCAGGGCCCTGGCCCAGGCAGGGGTCTCAGCAGGATGATCGGAACCTGACGTGCCGCTGAGCGCAGACCATGCCCGCAACGACCACGAGGCTGAACCCACACCGCCCGACGCCGCGTCCGGGCATCCCGGCCATCCGGCTGCCGCTTCTGCTGGCGGCTGGCCTGGCGCTGACGGGCTGCAACCTGAAGACCGGCGAGGCCCTGATGCGCCAGGGACATCAGGCGATGGTGGAGTGTCAGCACGGTGAGAGGGCCATCACCGATGGCGATGAACTCCGCTGCGAGGACTGGGAGTACGTGCGCAGCAACTATCTCGAACGCAGACGCTCTGACAGGCAGGCGCCCTGAACCCACGGCCGGATCGCCGCACTGGCCCGCGCCATGACACAAAAAACCCCGGCACGGGCCGGGGTGATGTGTCCCTCGAGAGGAGAACAGGTGTTCTCTTGAGAGAACACCCGCTCGGTTCAAGGTCGTTGGGTCGAAACGGAGTACAGCCTCAATCCCGGGAGGGAATCAGCCGAACTTGCCGGACGTGGACGCGATCAGGAAGGCGGCGTAGGTGAGGAAGTAGCCCACGGTGAAGTGAGCGAGACCCACCACACGGGCCTGAACGATCGAGAGAGCCACGGGCTTGTCACGCCAGCCCACCAGATTGGCGAGCGGTGTGCGCTGGTGAGCCCAGACGATGGTCTCGATCAGCTCCTGCCAGTAACCACGCCAGGAGATCAGGAACATGAAGCCGGTGGCCCAGACCAGGTGGCCGAAGAGGAACATCCAGGCCCAGACGGCCAGGTTGTTGGTGCCGGCCGGGTTGTAGCCGTTGATCAGCTGGGAGCTGTTGAGCCACAGGTAATCGCGGAACCAGCCCATGAGGTAGGTGCTGGATTCGTTGAACTGAGCGACGTTGCCCTGCCAGATGGCGAGGTGCTTCCAGTGCCAGTAGAAGGTCACCCAACCCACGGTGTTCAGAGCCCAGAAGACAGCCAGATAGAAGGCATCCCAGGCACTGATGTCGCAGGTGCCGCCACGGCCGGGGCCGTCGCAGGGGAAGGAGTAGCCGAAGTCCTTCTTGTCGGGCATCAGCTTCGAACCCCGGGCATCCAGGGCGCCCTTCACCAGGATCAGGGTGGTGGTGTGGAGACCCAGCGCGATGGCGTGGTGCACCAGGAAGTCACCAGGACCGATCTGGAGGAACAGGGAGTTGGTGCCGGAGTTGAGGCTCTCCAGCCAACCGGGCAGCCAGACGGCGCCGTAGTTGGGCCAGGCGGTGGCGGCGATGCTCTCGGGGTTGGAGAGCAGCACATCCATGCCGTAGAGGGCCTTGCCGGAGGAGGCCTGAACGAACTGGGCGAACACAGGCTCGATCAGGATCTGCTTCTCGGGGGTACCGAAGGCCACGACCACGTCGTTGTGGACGTAGAGGCCGAGGGTGTGGAAGCCGAGGAACAGGGACACCCAGCTGAGGTGGCTGATGATCGCTTCCTTGTGCTCGAGCATCCGGGCCAACACGTTGTTCTTGTTGGCTTCGGGGTCGTAGTCACGGATGAAGAAGATCGCACCGTGGGCGAAGGCACCGCACATCAGGAAGATGGCGATGTACTGGTGGTGGGTGTAGAGGGCTGCCTGCGTGGTGTAGTCCCGGGCGATGAACGCATAGGAGGGCAGCGCATACATGTGCTGCGCCACGAGGCTGGTGACCACACCGAGGCTGGCCAGGGCAAGTCCGAGCTGGAAGTGCAGGGAGTTGTTGACCGTGTCGTAGAGACCCTTGTGGCCTGCACCCAGATCCCCAGGGGTTCCCTTGGGAGGGTTGTGGGCCTCGAGGATCTCGCGGATCGAGTGACCGATCCCGAAGTTGGTGCGGTACATGTGGCCGGCGATCACGAAGATCACGCCGATCGCCAGGTGGTGATGGGCGATGTCCGTGAGCCAGAGGGCCTCGGTCTGGGGGTGGAAGCCACCCAGGAAGGTGAGGATCGCGGTGCCGGAACCCTCAGCGGTGTTGAACACCTGGTAGGGGGTATCCGGGTTCTGGGCGTAGACGCCCCAGTTGCCGGTGAAGAACGGAGCCAGACCGGCGGGGTGGGGCAGCACGGAGAGGAAGTTGTCCCAACCGACGTGCTGACCGCGCGACTCGGGAATCGCCACGTGCACCAGGTGGCCGGTCCAGGCGATGGAGCTGAAACCGAACAGAACCGCCAGGTGGTGGTTGAGACGGGATTCAGCGTTCTTGAACCAGGCCAGCGAGGGGCGGAACTTGGGCTGGAGGTGGAGCCAGCCGGCGAACAGGGCCCAGGCTGACAGGATCATCATGAAGATGGCGCCCTGGTACAGCTCGGCGTTGGTGCGCATGCCGATCGTGTACCACCAGTGGTACAGACCGGAGTAAGCGATGTTCACCGGAGAGGAGGCACCGGCCTGGGTGAAGGCGGTGATGGCCCCTTCACCGAAGTGGGGATCCCAGATCGCGTGAGCGATGGGACGGACATGCAGAGGATCGGTGACCCACTGCTCAAAGTTGCCCTGCCAGGCGATATGGAACAGGTTGCCCGAAACCCAGAGGCCGATGACGGCCAGGTGTCCGAAGTGGGTGGAGAACAGCTTTTGGTAAAGCCGCTCCTCGGTCATGCCGTCGTGACTCTCGAAATCGTGAGCCGTGGCGATGCCGTACCAGATCCGGCGGGTTGTCGGGTCCTGTGCCAGACCCTGGCTGAACGAAGGAAATTTCGTTGCCATTGGGAAAGGTCAGGAAAGGTCAGCCGACCGCAATCATGCGGGCCAGGAAGAACGACCAGGTGGTCGCGATACCACCCAGGAGGTAGTGGGCGACACCCACGGCGCGGCCCTGGGTGATGGACAGCGCTCGGGGCTGGATGGCCGGCGCCACCTTCAGCTTGTTGTGAGCCCAGACGATGGACTCGATCAGCTCCTGCCAGTAGCCGCGGCCGCTGAACAGGAACATCAGGCTGAAGGCCCAGATGAAGTGGGCACCGAGGAACATCAGGCCATAGGCGCTGCTGCTGGAGCCATAGCTGTTGATCACCTGTGCGGCCTGAGCCCACAGGAAGTCACGCAGCCAGCCATTGATGGTGATCGCGCTCTGGGCGAAGTTGCCGTTGGTGATGTGCTGGACGCTGCCGTCGGCGTTGACGGTGCCCCAGACGTCGCTCTGCATCTTCCAGGAGAAGTGGAAGATCACGATCGACAGGGAGTTGTACATCCAGAAGAGACCCAGGAACACGTGGTCCCAGGCCGACACCTGGCAGGTGCCGCCACGGCCGGGGCCGTCGCAGGGGAAGCGAAAACCGAGGTTCGCCTTGTCGGGGACCAGACGGGAGCTGCGGGCATACAGCACACCCTTCAGCAGGATCAGCACGGTGACGTGGATCGTGAAGGCGTGGATGTGGTGGACCATGAAGTCCGCCGTGCCCAGGGGAATGGGGGCGGCGGCGACCTTGCCACCCACGGCGACGACGGAGCCGTTGAACACCTCGCTCACACCCGCAAGGGCATTGGGAGCGGTGGTGCCGGCAGCGGCGGCGTGCAGACCCTGGATCCACTGCGCGAAGACGGGCTTCAGGGCAATGGCGGAGTCGCTGAACATGTCCTGGGGACGGCCCAGGGCACGCATGGTGTCGTTGTGGATGTACAGGCCGAAGCTGTGGAAGCCCAGGAAGATGCACACCCAGTTGAGGTGGCTGATCAGGGCGTCGCGAGCCTTGAGCACCCGATCGAGCACGTTGTCGATGTGCTGGGCGGGGTCGTAGTCGCGCACCATGGCGATGGCCGCGTGAGCGCCTGCCCCGACCACCAGGAACCCGCCGATCCACATGTGGTGGGTGAACAGCGAGAGCTGGGTGGGATAGTCGATCCCGAGGTAGGGGTAGGGCGGCATCGCATACATGTGATGCGCCACGATGATCGTGAGCGAGCCGAACAGGGCGAGGTTCACGGCCAGCTGAGCATGCCAGCTGGTGGTCATGAACTCGAACAGGCCGTCATGACCATTGGGAGCGGGGAACAGCAGGGGATCACCCTTCTGGCCCTCGAGAATCTCCCTCAGGCTGTGACCGATGCCCCAGTTGGTGCGGTACATGTGGCCAGCCACGATGAACAGCACCGCGATCGCCAGATGGTGATGGGCGATGTCGGTCATCCAGAGGCTGCCGGTGACCGGGTTGAGTCCACCCTTGAAGGTGAGGAAGTCGCTGTAGGCAGCCCAGTTGCCGGTGAAGAACGCCGAGATGCCGGCGCCGAACCCGGGATAGAGCTGGGACAGGACGTCCTGGTTGATGAACTCGTGGGGAAGCGGGATGTCCGCGTAGGACGCGATGGTCTTGCCGTTGATGGCCAGCGGCTGGCCGGCATCGATGGCGTCCATCAGAGCCGTTGTCGGCAGGGACACGTGCAGGAGGTGTCCTGTCCAGGAGAGGGAGCCCAGACCCAGCAGACCTGCCAGGTGGTGGTTGAGCATGGACTCAACGTTCTGGAACCACTCCAGCTTCGGAGCTGCCTTGTGGTAATGGAAGACGCCGGCGTTGAGCATCAGGCCGGCCATCACCAGGGCACCGATGGCCGTGCAGAGGAGCTGGAACTCATTGGTGAAGCCCCAGGCCCTCCACACGTGGAAGAGGCCGGAGGTGATCTGAATGCCGTTGAAGCCGGCACCCACGTCACCGTTGAGGATTTCCTGGCCGAACACGGGCCAGACCACCTGGGCTGAAGGCTTGACGTGCAGGGGGTCAGCCAGCCAGCCGGTGTAGTTGGAGAAGCGGGCACCGTGATAAAAGGCGCCGCTCAGCCAGATGAAGATGACGGCCAGGTGGCCGAAGTGAGCCGAGAAGATCTTGCGAGAGACCTCTTCGAGGTCGCTCGTGTGGCTGTCGAAGTCGTGAGCGTTGGCGTGGAGGTTCCAAATCCAGGTGGTGGTTTTGGGACCTTTGGCCAGGCTGCGGTCGAAATGCCCGGGCTTTTCGAAAAGCTCGAACGTGGCCGGAACGCGGTTCCGGTCGACCATGGCCTCGGCCTTTTTCCCACGCTCTGGTGGGCTGATGGTCATCGAGACGTTCCTCGAGGGACGGAGTCGAGGTGGGGGTCCCCACCCCTGCCGGTGACGGCGCGCCTTCTGGAAACCAGCAGGCGCGCCGTCACCGGCGGGCCCCATGGAACCAGCGGGACAGGCCCGTCGGTCCATGGGCTCCAGCCGCAGGGGGGTTCGGCGAAAAATCACCAAACCCCCTGCCGCGGCTGGGGCTTGGGCCCCAGTTAGGGGACCGCTCGGCGCAGTATAGGGGCCAGTTTCAAAGGGCTTCGGGGCTCAGTTACAAAGGTTCAATAGGCCTGATTCCCAGTCGTGGACTGGCCTCTCGGGGCCAGTAAGCACTATCAGGAAATCACCATTCGAACCGCAATACTTATATCTTCACTGCGAACATCACCGCCGGTGCCGCCCCGGTGCGCGGATCGCTCCGGCCAGCAGAATGCCCGCAGCAACCCATTGGAGAGACGAGGGTGATGCGGGCCGGCAGCGAACCACGGCGCAGGCTCTCCGGGGCGGCGCCCCTCCAGGGCTTGATCCTGGCCCTGCTGCTGCTGGTGCTGCTGCTGCCGGCGGGCTGCACCCGCAGCAGCCAGGCGGGTGCATCGAAGGCGGCCGGCGCCCCGTCCTCCGCCCGTCCGGCAGGACGGCTGCAGGAGGTGGCGCCCCCCCCGGCCGTGCAGCAGCTGGCGGCGGTGCTGTCGGAGCACCGTCCCCGGGTGACCATCGCCGCTCCCCGGGACGGCAGTCTGCTGCCGCCGGGGGAGTGGATCCTGGAGATCACAGGCAGCGACTGGCCTCTGGCGGACGCCGGTGGGCTGGGGCTGGGAGCCCACATCGCGGTGCAGGTGGACGAGGCTGCGCCTGTGCGCCTGACGAAAGCACAACCGGACTCGGATGGCTTCCGGCTGAGTGTGCCCATGGCGGAGCTGGCGCCGGGCAGCCATCGGATCACGGTGTATGCAGCCCGCCCCTGGGGGGAAACGGTCAAGCGCCCGGGGGCCTCCGCCCAGATCCGCGTGCACCGTGCAGCCATCAACCCCCTGGGACTGCCGGCTGCGGGCAGCGCTCAGCTGATCGCCGCCAGTCCGGCGGAGCTGAGCACCGCCGAGCCGGTGCTGCTGGACTGGCTGCTCAGGGATGCCCCGCTTCAGGGTCTGCGCGAGGGCGACCGGCGCTGGAGGGTGCGAGTGACCATCAACGGGGACAGCGTGCTGATCGACCAGAACACGCCGCTGTGGCTGAAGGGATGGCGCAGCGGCAGCAACAGTGTGCTGCTGGAGCTCGTGGATGAGCGCGGCGACCCCATCAATCCGCCCTTCAACAGCCTCGTGCGCGAGGTGAACCTGGGGGGGGGAGGTCCCCGGCCCCGCTGGCTGGGGGGCCCGCTCAGCGAAACGGAGCTGGCGGCCCTGCTGGGCGAGGTCCAGCGTGCACCCCCCGCCGGCCCCGCGGCGGAATCGGCAGCGGCACCGGCCGATCCTTCGGGCGATGCAGCCGACGGCGGCATTGAGGCTGCAGGGCCGCCGCCGGCCGCGGCAAGCGCCGATGGGCCGGTGCAGGCCGGAGAGGAGACCGGCGATCCCGAGGCTGGCGTGGAACCACCTCTGGATGGGGCCGCATCCTCCGATCTAGCCGTGTCTGCGCAACCCGGAGGTCCGGCAGCCGAGCCGGAAGCACCGGAAGCCCCCCTCAGGGCGGACCAGCCGGATCCCGCCGCAGAAGCGGGCACAGGAGCTGCGAGCCCACAGACTCAGGAGCCCCCGGAGGCATGAACCGCCAGGGAGTGTGGGGACTGAGCTTCAGTCCCGGTGGTGAAGCTCTGCTGGAGCCCCTGCGCCAGGCCGGCCTGATCGATCAACCCCTCCTGCTCAGCGGCGAGCCCCGCCTCTCCGCCAGCATGGCCGAACACTGGAGCCAGGCCCGGGGCTTCGTGGTGGTGGGCGCCTGCGGGCTGGTGGTGCGGCTGGTGGCGCCGCTGCTGGCGAGCAAGCAGGAGGATCCGGCCGTGGTGGTGCTCGATCCCCAGGGGCGCTACGCCATCCCCCTGCTGGGCGGGCATCAGGGAGGTGCCGAGCGGCTCGCTCAGCTGGTGGCGGCCGTGCTCGGCGCTGGCGTGGTGAGCACCGGCAGCAGCAGTGGCCGGATGCACCTGCCGCTGGACAGCTTCGGCCGCGACTGGGGCTGGCGGCGGGCTGGCGCCACTGACGCCTGGAGCGCCCTGATGAAGCAGGCCGCCCAGCCGGAGGCGGGGCTGCGGGTGTCGCAGGACGCCGGCTGCCGCCTCTGGCAGCGGCTGGAGGCATCACGCCAGCTCACTCCCATCGAAGCGCTCCAGCCGGAGGAACCGCCGCCGGCTGATCTGGCCATCACCATCCAGCAGGGTCCGGGCTGCCGCTGGCATCCTCCCAGCCTCTGGCTGGGGCTGGGCTGTGAGCGTCACACCTCCCTGGCGCTGCTGGAGCGGCTGGTGGATGGACGGCTGAGGGACCTGAACCTGGCTCCCCAGGCCGTGGCCGGGGTGGCCAGCATCGACCGCAAGGCGGATGAACCGGCCCTGCTGGCGCTGGCGAGCCGGCGCGGCTGGCCGCTGCGCTGGTTCCCCGCCGCTGAGCTGGCCGCCGTGGCCGTGCCCAACCCCTCGGCGGTGGTGGCGGCCGAGATGGGCACCGCCAGCGTGGCCGAAGCCTCGGCCCTGCTGGCCGCAGGACCGGCGGCCCGCCTGCTCGCGGGCAAGCAAGTGGAGCGGGCAATGAGCGGCGAGCAGGGAGCCGCCACCCTCGCCATCGCCCTGGCCGGGGAACAGTGGCTGCCCAAGCAGGGGCAGCTGCATCTGGTGGGCAGCGGCCCGGGGCGCCTGGACCTGCTCACCCCCGATGCCCGTCGCGCCCTGGCCGGCGCCACGGTGTGGGTGGGCTACGGCCTCTACCTCGACCTGCTGGAACCCCTGCGCCGCCCCGACCAGCTGCGCTGGGACGGCCGGCTCACAGAGGAGGAGGCCCGCTGCGGCCTGGCCCTGGACCTGGCCAGCCAGGGACTGAACGTGGCGCTGGTGTCCTCCGGCGACAGCGGCATCTACGCCATGGCCGGGCTGGCGCTGGACCTGTGGCTGCGGCGGCCCGCCGACGGACGCCCCGCTTTCACGGTGCATCCCGGCCTCTCGGCGCTGCAGCTGGCCGCGGCCCGGGTCGGGGCGCCGCTGATGCATGACTTCTGCACCGTGAGCCTGAGCGACCGCCTCACCCCCTGGGGGGTGATCGAGCGGCGGCTGCGGGCGGCGGCGGCCGGCGATTTCGTGGTGGCCCTCTACAACCCCCGGTCCCGGGATCGCCACTGGCAGCTGGAGCGGGCCCGCGAACTCCTGCTGGCAGAGCGCCCCAGCTCCACACCGGTGGTGGTCGCCCGCCAGCTGGGCCGCCCCCAGGAACAGGTGACGGTGCACACCCTGGACACGCTGCCGGTGGAGGAGGTGGACATGCTCACGCTGGTGCTGGTGGGCAACAGCACCAGCCGCAGCAGCGGCGGCTGGGTGGTGACGCCCCGGGGGTATCCGGGGGCGGAGATCACCGACAAGTCGGGATGACAGGATTCGAACCTGCGGCCCCTTCGTCCCGAACGAAGTGCGCTACCAAGCTGCGCTACATCCCGATGGCCCGACTGTAGGTGATGATGCTTCGGCCCGCTGCCTCCGGGCGTTTCTAGAGTCCTGGGCCGTCCCAACCGGCCCGAGCGGGGTCGTCGCCGCCTTGCTGAAACCCGACTGGCTGCGCGTCAAGGCCCCGCAGCGCGAACGCATCGGCGCCGTGGCGGACCTGCTGGTGGACCTGAAGCTCAACACGGTGTGCCAGGAGGCCAGCTGCCCGAACATCGGCGAATGCTTCGCCGGCGGCACCGCCACCTTCCTGATCATGGGGCCGGGCTGCACCCGCGCCTGCCCCTACTGCGACATCGACTTCGACAAGAGCGTGCGCAGCCTCGATCCCACCGAGCCCGAGCGGCTGGGGGAAGCGGTGCAACGGCTTGGACTCAGCCATGTGGTGATCACCGCGGTGAACCGCGACGACCTGGGCGACGGCGGCGCCAGCCAGTTCGTCGCCTGCATCGAACAGGTGCGCCGGCGATCCCCGCACACCACGATCGAGCTGCTGATTCCGGACTTCTGCGGCAACTGGGATGCCCTGGCCGCGGTGATGGAGGCAGCCCCCCATGTGCTCAACCACAACATCGAAACGGTGCCGAGGCTCTACAAGCGGGCCCGGCCCCAGGCGATCTACGGGCGTTCGTTGGAGCTGCTGCGGCGGGTGCGCGAGGGCTGGCCCCGCGCCTACACCAAATCGGGCCTGATGGTGGGGCTGGGGGAGTGCGACGCGGAAGTGCGGTCGGTGATGGCCGACCTGCGGCGTCACGCCGTGGACATCGTCACCATCGGCCAGTACCTCTCACCCGGTCCGAAGCACCTACCGGTGGATCGCTTCGTGACGCCGGAGCAGTTCGAGGCTTACCGCCGGCACGGCGAGCAGGAGCTGGGGTTTCTGCAGGTGGTGAGCTCTCCGTTGACGCGGAGCAGCTACCACGCCGGTGAGGTGCGGCGGCTGATGCTTCAAGAACCCAGGTGAACGCCGCCACCAGATCGAGGGACACACAGAAAACACACAACGAGAGGGGTATTGAACGTGAAAGTGTGCTTGCACATAGGGCCACATAAAACCGGCACAAGCGCAGTTCAGAATGTTCTATCAACTCAAAGCTTTGCGGCGTTTCACTATCCCCAGATTGGCCGGTGGCCCGACGGCTCTCATCACAACTTGATATTCAGCCTGGTTCCAGAACTCGGCAGGGAGGACGCCGAGCCCTTGCCAGAGCAATCCATCGCCAATCAGCTGAGATCAGAAGTGGCAGCGGCAGGCAAGAAGCAGTTAGTCATCAGCAGCGAGTACCTCAGCCTCGGAGACTCCTGCAGCAAGTTGCTGGATTGGCTGACCGCCCACGAATTCAGCGACCCAGGGGACTCAACTGCCCTGGTCGTGGTTAGAGATCCGATTCTGAGGGCATCGTCACTATACAACCAGAGAGTAAAGGATCCACTGGTAGGCGAAACTCGAAGTCCCGACGACTTCCTTCACCAGGAAGCCAAGAAACAATGCTACTCCAGCATTATTCAAAACCTAATGCGCCATCACATTTCAACGCAGATCATTGCTTATGAACCGTCAAGCTCTCTGGTTGAGCGTGTTCTGCTTGCTGCTGGCGCGACCACTGATGAAATACCAGAGACAAGCCAGCGGAGAAATGTTTCGCTGGCGAAGCATGTATTAGTAGCCATGCTTGCCGTCAATCGAGTGGTCCCCGAGATTCAACGCAGACGCATGTATTTTGCTGCCATCAGCAAGGCTCGGCCAGCATTCCAGCCAGCCAACAACATCTTTTCGTCACAAGCGACCGCATGGGCGCTCAGTGTATTTCAAAGAGACTTGGCGATACCAAGCCTCACGGCAGGCATGAAAAGCGGAGCGAGCCAATCTGAAAAAGTAAGCCAACACAACAAAACCGAACCGGACGAGGACTTCCTTTTATTGACTGAAGGCGAAAGAATGCTCATCGAGAACGCCGTCAGAACTTCCGGCCTGGACTGGAAGAATGTATCTAAAGAGATTGACGTTCTCGCAGGAATCTCAAGGAACAGAAATCAGTTATGAACCAGTTCGCACATCAATCTAAATAGACCCAACGTGCTGGCGGCTGCACGCTGATCGAATTCACGAGATCGCAGTCAGAAGAAAGTCTGAGGCATCGCTCCCTAAAGCTATTGAGCTTCCCCTCAAAGTCGGGGATCTCCACAATTTGCCGATCAAGAGATTGACAAGCCCTGATCCAAAGAGATTGGTCCAGCTCAAGCATGTTCAGAATCCAACTGGGCATTGAGTCAAGAGAAACGTCATCAGCCACAACTGCGGAGTCAGACGCCAATGCACCAGGAGATCTTGTGTTGAGGGGAGCGGCGTAGGAAAGATCAGACGGAAGGCCTAGGGCCTGGAAGTGATGCTCAAGCGCGACCAAGGACTCATCAAATCGCTCGACAACGCCTACAAACAAGTCGACTCGATCCATATCAATGAGATCGGGCCGCAACTGCCAACCCTGACGAAATTGGAAACCCTGAAGACCCTGCGGTGATAGATGACGACTTTGAAAGTTTGCCAATATGCCTTTATATTGAGACTCCATGTAATGACGAAAGGAAGTCTCCTGGGGCAGCTTATGCTGAACATCGCGGACAAAACGAAAGGCAGACTGATAGCGATCCCATGGCTTGCGAACAAACGAAACCTTGAGGGCAGCCAGCTCGCCGGGAGGAGGGCAGTCAATCAAATGGGATGTAAGAGCCCGGTAAGGCTGAAGATCAAGGCTCTGCTCGACTCTTTGCCAACTCAGCCTGGCACTTGAGTTGCTTGACTCAACATACAAAACCTGAGATGAAAAGATTTTCTCAAGGATCCAACTGAACGTGGTGCCGGCGCACTTAAATGTATGCAGATGCAGAACCTTCAGCGGCAGATCCTTGATCATCGCCAACGAAAATCTCAACCTTTTCTAGAATCTTGCACATCTGGCGACGAGCCTTGGAGTAGGAAAAACAAGTCTTCGCAAACTCACGGGAATTTGCCGACAATTTGTTCCAAAGAGTTTCCTCCTCGATCAAGGCCGTGATAGCGGCACGCCATTCGTCAGGGCTGCGCGCAATCAGGCAGTCAAAACCATCGCGAAGGCCTATGCCCTCGGCAGCGCAAGGAGAAAGCACAGTGGGAATACCAAACGCCAATGCGTTAATGACCTTACCCTTGACCCCGGCGCCGCTTAACAGTGGCGCAACGAAAACGGCATGCTGAGTATAGACTGTAGAAACATCTTCAACATATCCATGGGCAAGAATATGCCCTGAGGAGAGCTCTTTAATGTGTTGCGGCATTCTGGAACCATAAAGGTGCAGCATATACTGGCCACCTTGATTCTGCTCTAGGAGTGGCATCACGGAATGGCAGAACCATTGTATACCCTCTACATTGGGGTGATGAAGATAGCTGCCAACAAATGACATCCCGTTTCGTCCACGACGATGGGGGATATCGCGGGGAAAGCGCACGAACCAGGGGCAAATAGCCGATTCAGCTTGGCAGTTTGTACTAGAATCAATTGCTGCCAGTTCCTCAGAAGAATAAGATAAGACAAGATCCGACTGCTTCATCATTTCTACTTCCCTATCTTTTACGATCATGGCCTGATCAAATGCCTCTGGCGAACGCTGGGATGAAGCAGAACGAAGAAGCCTGAGATAATGCAAATCCGCGAGATTTAGAATTATTTTTGCACTGGGGTTGGAGCGTCGAATGAAATGGTTCACCGCTTGAGCAACGTCATACCGATTGACATAGAACAAGTCAAATTCGGCAGCACGCTCCAGCAGAAAAGTTTCCAGTGAGAGATAAAATGGCGCTGTTATGACTTCAACTCCCTGCCTCTCAAGGCGGTCAACATAAACTCCGAAGTGCGCCAGGTTAGCGGGCAAGAATGTTACTTTTGCCCCAAAAGACTGGAGGAGCTGAATTTCGTTAACGGCAGCAAAAGAGCCAGCATCCTTATCAGGCATACTGACTTTATCGTCGACAAATAAAACACGAAAGGAAATATTCCTATCCTTCACCAAATCCGGCTGTTCACCTTCGGCACCAAGCTGCTTGAAGGCAAGCGACCATTTACGTTTAAACTTAGGGCGGTTGACTTCTTGAAAAGCCTTAAAACCATCAGAAATATCAGTTCCACTCGTTGCCCCCTCGTAATGAAAAACAGTTGCCGAGGGAATGTACCAAGTGGTGTAGCCTGAGGCTCGGACTTTAAAGGAAAGATCTGTATCCTCAAAATACATCGGCTCTAGATAGCTGCTCAATCCGCCGACTTGATCCCAGGCTTCCCGAGAAATCATCAAAGCAGCACCAGAAAGATAGTCAGCCTGACGTGCATAGCGAAAGCGTGGATCGTGGGGGCTTTCGCCACGCCCATAGTTCCAAGGATTACCACTATTCCAAACAATTCCACCAGCATCCTGTAAGATTCCTGAAGGGTAGAGAAGCTTCGCTCCGCAGACTCCCACCCTAGGAAAACGTCGGAATCCTTCCAGAAGTTGATCGAGCCAAGATACCGTAACCTCTGTGTCATTGTTTAGAAGCACCAAGTAATCTCCTTGGGCAACCCGAGCACCTGCATGACAGGCCTTGATAAATCGCTGTGGGGTCTCATTGCGAAGGACTTTTATCCCCTTGAAGACGGAGACAGCGTTAGTTGTTTCATCATCAGACCCGTCATCTACAAGGATCACTTCGTAAGGAACGTGGCTCCAAGCAAGTGCAATAGATGCGAGGCAACAATAGGTATGGGCAAATTGATTATGGCAAGGGATAATGATCGAGACAAGAGGTTTCAGGCTTGTTGGAATCTCGATTGGTTCATAGGTGCTACGGCCAACTGGACCCTGATCGAGAATTGCAATAAGTCGTGCCAGATCTGTTCTGTCTGGTGTGTGCTTGCTATCCGACTCTAACCATCGACACAACGCCCTAAATCGATAGGATTGAGCAGCCGAAAGGTGGTCGGGATAGGGTGGAGAAACATTGTTCTGCAGAACTGGCAGATTTGTTAACACCTCTGGAGTTTTCAGCCACACCTGACAGCAGCTGAGAGAACCGGAAAGGTCCTGAAAGTCAAGCAGGGTATAGCGACCAGATAGAAACTGACTGGGAATCGAAATCCACTGATCGCGTTTACCAAAGAAGCTCACCCGCTTAGCCGGTACTCCATTGATCCGCAGCAAAAATTGGGAACCAACCGGAGCTCTACATTTGATTGAATGGCCGTGATCTTCAATCAGCCTCAGCTTGGTTCTTGCGATCAACTGGTCAATAACTGGATGAGCACCAGGATGGGACAAGACCCTTAGTCTGATTGCTGAATATCTCACGGGAACAGGCAGAGGAGCCTTTAGCCAGATGTCCTCAGAGAGAACAAATGATGACGCTCCCTCAACATGCAATAAACTCTGAGCTGCCGCGCGATCCCGTCGACCAAGGCGCTGCACGAACTGGGGGGAAGATAAAATAATCAGTGGACCTGGGCCTTCCTCGTCTCCTGTGAATGATACATACACAACTTCAACCGTAACCACCATCAGTTGGTCCCGGTTTAGCGGCCGTGAAACCTTATGTTCGATCAGCTGAAAGTCTGACAGGGATTGGCCACCACGATAAGCCGAATTACTATCATAAACAGACTGAGAGAGCACTTCGCCGTCGGCAGATGCAATCGAAACGCGAACTGTCGCCTCGCAGTTCTGAAATCCTGCATACAACACAATCGCCGAGCGATTGCCCACGATTCGAGCCGAGAATGACCAGTCAGAGATGACGGGAACTGCCAGCCGGGAACCCCTTTCTTTAATTTGGACAACGCAGTATTTTTCACCACTGACGACAATCTCTGTCCAGTCCGAACAGGTAGTTTCATAGTCAGCATTGACAACTGGCTGATCGAAAGCAAGATCGAGCTGATGATCAACAAAATTCAGCCTAGGGCGAGCGCACGGCTCAAATCCTTGAATCGTGTCATCAACCTCAAGCAGCCAATCATGGCTGGGCTCAGAAGCCAGGACAAGATAGACATTGCCATCTTGAAGGTAGGCCGCCTTGAAATCCGGAGTGCTTGAGGCCCTCTCATCGACAACTTCAGATGATTGATGAAAATGTGGTGAGAGCACTGCGTTCTAAGCTGAGGATTAACTGAAGATCAGGGATATCCGCTGACAGCCCGATCTATTCAGCAGACTGTCGAAACACACCAACAAGGCCAGCCAACAGGCAAGGCTCGCACCAGCATAAGCAGACCAGGATTTTGGCCGAAGGTCTCGTGCCTGAAGTGAATGGGCAGAGGCAGCCTCCCCTGGGATCGACGCACCAGCGACTCTGTTATGACCTGAATGAGTCCTGAGGAGAGATGGCAAGCGCTCCGGAGTCAGGCAGCGGCCACCACCTCCCTCTCGGCGAGGCCCATCGCCGCTTTCTCGCTGGGCGGCACCAGCAGCCGGAAGCGGGGCCTCCAGCTGGGCCAGTCGGCCAGGATCTGGGCGGCGCGGGTGCTGCCGGTGCACTCCAGGTGGCGCTCCAACAGCGGCTTGAGCACGGCCTCCTGCTCGGCGGTGGTGAGGTCGGTGATGGCGACGGTGTCGGGATTGACGCGATCGGCAAGGCGGTCGTCCTCATCGAGGATGAAGGCGACACCGCCCGTCATGCCGGCGGCGACGTTGCGTCCGGTGCTGCCCAGCACCACCACCACGCCACCGGTCATGTATTCACAGCAGTGGTCGCCAGCACCCTCCACCACAGCCGCAGCGCCGCTGTTGCGCACGGCGAAGCGCTCCCCGGCCCGGCCGAGGGCGAACAGTTCACCGCCGGTGGCGCCGTAGAGGCAGGTGTTGCCCAGGATCACCTGACGGCCTGGATCGATGGCACCGGCATGGGGCACCACGGTGATGGTGCCGCCGTTCATCCCCTTGCCCACATAATCATTGGCGTCACCCAGCAGGTGCAGGGTCATGCCCTGCAGAAGGAAGGCACCGAAGCTCTGGCCTGCGGCCCCCTCGAAGCGCAGATCGAGTTCGCCGCCGAAACCCCTGTTGCCATGGCGCGCGGCGATCTCGCCAGCCAGCCGGGCACCCACGCTGCGGTCGGTGTTGCTGATCGTCAGGGTGCGCTGGAGGCGGCCATGGGTCTCGATGGCGGCCATCACCTCGGCATCGGCCAGCAGCTGATCCTCCAGGATCGGACCGTTGCCATGGGCGGCCCGGTCATGCTGCAGCCAGCGACGGCCGGCGGCCTCAGGGATCGGGTCCAGCAGGCAGGAGAGGTCCACGCGACTGGTCTTGGCCAGGGCCACGTCACGCACGCCCAGCAGATCGCTGCGGCCGATCAGCTCATCCATGGTGGCCACCCCGAGCACGCTCATCAGCTGCCGCACCTCCTCTGCCACGAACAGGAAGAAGTTGACGACGTGCTCGGGCAGGCCGGTGAAGCGGCGGCGCAGAGCCTCCTTCTGGGTGGCCACCCCCACCGGGCAGTTGTTGGTGTGGCAGACGCGGGCCATGATGCAGCCCTCGGCGATCATGGCGATCGAGCCGAAACCGAATTCCTCGGCTCCCAGCAGGGCGGCGATCACCACATCCCAGCCGGTCTTGAGGCCGCCGTCGGCGCGCAGCAGCACCCGGTCGCGCAGGCCGTTCTCCAGCAGGGCGCGGTGCACCTCGGTGAGGCCCAGCTCCCAGGGGGTGCCGGCGTGCTTGATCGAGCTCAGCGGCGAGGCGCCGGTGCCGCCGTCGTGCCCCGAGATCTGGATCACGTCGGCGTTGGCCTTGGCGACACCGGCGGCGATGGTGCCGATGCCGATCTCGGCCACCAGCTTCACGCTCACCCTGGCGGCGGGATGCACCTGATGCAGGTCGTGGATCAGCTGGGCCAGGTCCTCGATCGAATAGATGTCGTGGTGGGGCGGCGGTGAGATCAACGGCACGCCGGGCTTGCTGTTGCGCAGCCAGGCGATGTAGTCATCAACCTTGGGGCCGGGGAGCTGGCCGCCTTCACCGGGCTTGGCGCCCTGGGCCACCTTGATCTCGAGCTGCTGACCGCTGCGCAGGTATTCGGGGGTGACCCCGAAACGGCCCGATGCCACCTGCTTGATCGCCGAACAGGCTGAATCACCGTTGCGCAGTCCACCGATGGTGGGAAGGCTGGATGAACGCCCGTCCTGATCCACATCGCTGAGCACGTGGAAGCGGGCCGGATCCTCGCCGCCCTCGCCGCTGTTGCTCTTGCCGCCGATGCGGTTCATCGCCACCGCCAGCACCTCGTGGGCCTCACGGGAGAGGGCCCCCAGACTCATGCCCCCGGTGCAGAAGCGCCGGCAGAGGCTCTCGACGCTCTCCACCTGCTCAATCGGCAGCGGTGTGGCGGCCGGCTTCAGCTCCAACAGGTCGCGCAGGGCGGTCACCGGCCGGCTGTTGAGCAGGGTCTGGTAGGTGGCGAAGTGGTCGTAGCCCGGCCCGGCCTTGACGGCCGCGTGCAGGGCCTTGGCCATCTCCGGACTGTTGAGGTGGTATTCGCCGCCCGTGCGGTACTGCACGAAGCCCATGAATTCGAGCTTGGTGCGATCCAGTTCGGGGAAGGCCTTGGCGTGGAAGGTGAGGGTTTCGCTCGCCAGCTCGCTCAGGCTCAGGCCGGCGATGCGGCTGGTGGTGCCGCAGAAGGCCAGGTCGATCAGATCGGCGCCGATGCCGATGGCTTCGAAGATCTGCGCGCCGTGATAGCTGGCCAGCAGTGAGATGCCGATCTTGGAGAGGATCTTGCGCAGGCCGTCCTCGAGGGCCCTGCGCACATTGGCCTGAGCCTGCTGTGCATCGAGAGGCGGCAGCTTGCCGGTTTCGATCAGCTTCTGGATGCGCGGCTGGGCGAGCCAGTGGCGGGTGGTCTCCCAGGTGAGCCAGGGGCACACCGCACTCGCCCCGAACCCGATCAGACAGGCCAGGTGGTGGGTGCTCCAGCACTGCGCCGTGTCCACCACCAGGGAGGCCCTCAGACGCAAACCCAGCCGCAGCAGGTGATGATGCACCGCCCCGACGGCGAGCAGCGGCGGCACGTAGGTGGTGGTGGCATTGATGCAGCCGGGGCTGCCGTCGATGCCGACGCGGTCACTCAGCACCAGGATCTGGTGCCCGTCACGCACGGCGGCCTCGGCCTCGTGCTGCAGTCGCCGCACGGCCTGCTCCAGCCCGGCCGGGCCACTGGCCACGGGCACCAGGGTGGAGAGCCGGACGGTGGGCAGACCCTGGTCGGCCAGCGTCGCCAGCTCGGCGTCGTTGAGCACCGGCGTGTCCAGATGCAGTCCGGCGGCTCCCGTCGGCTCGGGACGCAGGGGGGATCCCCGGCTGCCGAGATGCATCTCCAGGCTCATCACCAGCTTCTCCCGCAGCGGGTCGATCGGCGGGTTGGTGACCTGGGCGAAGCGCTGCTTGAAGTAGTCGTAGAGGAGATGCGGCTTGCTCGAGAGCACGGCCAGGGGAATGTCGTCCCCCATGCAGTAGGTGGGCTCCTTGCCAGCTCCCGCCATGTCCTCGATGACGAGATCGAGATCCTCGGCCGTGAACCCGTAGGCCGTCTGCTGCTGCAGCAGCTCCAGGTCGCCCAGCAGCTGCTCCTGGCCCCAGGGCTGGGCTGCCAGGCTGCGCCGGTTCTCGGCCAGCCAGGCGGCGTAGGGATGGCGGGCCGCGGCCTCCTCCTTCACCTCCCAGTTGTGCAGCAGGCGGCCCTGTTCGAGGTCCACCGCCAGCATCTGGCCAGGACCGAGCCGTCCTTTCTCGACGATCCGGGATTCCTCCAGATCGAGCACCCCGGTCTCCGAGCCCATCACCACGTAGCCGTCGCTGGTGATGCAGTAGCGGGCCGGCCGCAGACCGTTGCGGTCGAGGGTGGCGCCGACACTGTGGCCATCGGCGAACACCAGCAGCGCCGGGCCGTCCCAGGGCTCCTGGGTGCAGGCATTGAACTCGTACATGGCCTGGACGGCCGGGCGGCTCTCCAGGTCGGGCTGGTTGCGGAAGGCCTCCGGCACCAGGGTGAACAGGCTGTCGGTGATCGGCCGGCCGCTGCGCACCAGCAGCTCGAGAGTGGCGTCGAGATTCGCCGAATCGCTGAAGGCGGGATTGACCACCGGCTTGAGATCGGCGGCGGCATCACCCCAGACCGCCTCCAGGTGAGTTTCGGCGGCCCGGGCCCAGTTCAGATTGCCGAGCAGGGTGTTGATCTCCCCGTTGTGGCCGAGCAGGCGCATCGGCTGGGCCAGGGGCCAGCGGGGCAGGGTGTTGGTGCTGAAGCGGCGGTGGTACACCGCGAAGGTCACGGCGAAGCGCTCATCGCGCAGGTCGGCGTAGAAGGCGGCGAGCACCTCGGAGCGCACCATGCCCTTGTAGACGACGGTGCGGCCGCTGAGGGAGGCGAAGTAGAGGTCGCCGGCGCCGGCGGCGCCCCAGGCCTCCCGGGCGCGGTCACCGCAACGGCGGCGCAGGCGGAACAGCAGGGCATCGAGGGCATCGCCGTGCACCTCGGCCCCCAGCAGCCACTGCTCGATGCAGGGGGCGGTGCCACGGGCCATGGGACCGAGCACGTCCGGATCCACCGGCACGGTCCGCCAGCCCAGGCTGCGCAGGCCGAACCGCTCCGCCTCCTCGTTGCAGAACCGGCGGGCCTGCTCCCGCCGGACCGGATCGGTGGGCAGGAAGACCATGCCCAGGCCCCGGGAGGAGTCGGCGCTGCCGGCCGCCTCCGGCCACACGGCCTCCAGGAAGCGCCAGGGGATGCCGCAGAGCACACCGGCACCGTCGCCGGAATCACCGTCACCGCCGCAGCCGCCGCGATGCTCCATGCAGCCCAGCCCCCGCAGGGACTGCTGCAGCAGCCAGTGACTGGGTTCGCCGCGCAACGAGGCGACGAAGCCCACCCCGCAGGCGTCCTTCTCCCCGGCCACGGCCGCCGGAGCGGGGCTGTCGCAGTGGGGCCATGCGGGGCGGGGGAGTCGTGGCATAACCCGAAGCGTTCCGGCGGAAAGTCTTGGCAGTGGACAGGGGGCATGTCTGGACCCGGGACGCATCCCGGGCCGGGGGCCGTGTCGTCTTGGCCGGAGGGCCACGTCGCCTGGCCGGTGAGACCGGAGCTGGGCCGGTGTTGCGTGCGCCCGGGGGAGCATGCACCTGCGGAACGACAGATCCTAGGGATTCGCGGCCCCGAAACGGCCCTAACGTCAGCGGCCGAAGGTGGAGCGAGAGGCGAGAGGCCATGACCAGCGCACAGTCAGCTCCGCCGGCGGCGCCTCCGGTTCGGGCCGGTCATGCCTGGACCGGAGCTGGGGGAGCAACGCGGCGTGGCGCTCTGATGGCCCTGACGTGCCTCGGCCTGGCCGGCGCGCTGCTGGAGGGGACGGCCCTGGCCGCTCCCCGGATGCCGCCACCGGTGCCGCGCAGCGGCACGCGCGCCAGGGCGGAGGTGACGCGCGAAGGCGCCGTGCTGCTGGTGAACGGACGGTCCCAGCAGGCCCGCTGGCGCTGGATCGGAGCGGAGACCGGCGCCAGCCAGCTGTGGCTGCCCCTGGAAGTGCTCCAGAACCAGCTCGGGGTGAGCAGCCGCAGCCTCAGCGACGGCAGCCTCGATCTGGAGTGGTTCGGTCGGCCCCTGAAGGTGCCTGCAGGGGCCCAGCAGGCCCTCGACGACGAAGTGGCGATCGACGCCCTGCCCCTGCTTGAGGCCGTGGGGGTGCAGACCCGGGTCGAGCAGGATCGCCTGCGCCTGGATCTGCCGATGGCCGCCCTGCTGCAGGTGCGCAGTTCCAGCCAGCCGGGTGTGCGGCGGGTGGTGCTCGATCTGGCCGGTCCGGCGCTGGTGGAGACCACGGCCGGCGGGCTGCTGGTGGGCATCAGCGCCGATGCCATGGGCCAGCAGCAGCTGCAGGCTCTGGGGCTGACGACGCGGCGCGACGGCCGCGGCCTTGCCCTGAGCAGCCGCGCAGCCACCCTCGACAGGGTGTTCACTCTCGGGGAGCCCCACCGGCTGGTGATCGATCTGCCGGGAGACGCCGCGCCGGCCGCGCCGTCGGCCCCGGCACCGATCGATCCCCGCCTGCAGGCGCTCCTGGGACGGGGCGTGCGCTGGGATCGGCTCGGCCGCGAGGGCCTGCGCATCAATGCCGTGCGGGTGGAACCGGCCAACGGCCCGCTGCAGCTGATGCCGCTGGTGCAGCCGGGGGGCATGACCGGTCTGGGCACGCTCACCCAGCTGGCCCAGCAGAACCAGGCGCTGGTGGCCATCAACGGGGGCTTCTTCAACCGGGTGCGCCGCTTGCCGCTCGGGGCCCTCAAGCGCGACGGCCGCTGGCTGTCAGGCCCGATCCTCAACCGCGGCGTGGCGGCCTGGAACGGCCGCGAGCTTCCCCGCTTCGGGCGGCTCAGCCTGGAGGAATGGGTGACTGGGGCCGACGGCAGGCGGCTGCCGGTGGTGGTGGTGAACAGCGGCTTCGTGCAGCGGGGCATCAGCCGCTACACCTCCGACTGGGGCCAGGCCTATCAGGCCCTCAGCGGTGGCGAAACGGCCGTGCTCGTGCGCGGCGACACCGTGCAGCAGAGCTTCGACAGCCTCTCCCTGGAGCGGGGCGTGCCGCTGCGGACCGGGGACACCCTGTTCGTGGCCAGGGGTGGCGTCACCCTGCCCTGGAATCCAGGCGAGCGCCTGAGCCTGAGCAGCCGCTCCAGCAGCCCGCTGGGGGATGCCCAGCAGCTGATCGGCGGTGGACCGCTGCTGCTGCAGGACGGCCGCAACGTGCTCAACGGCACCGCCGAGGGCTTTGCCGCCAGCTTCATGAGCCAGGGAGCGCCCCGCACCGTGCTGGCCAGCGACGGCCGGGAGGTGTGGCTGATCACCCTGGAGGGTGAGGGCAACCCCGGGCCCACGCTGGCCCAGACCGCCCAGGTGCTCCAGGGGATGGGACTCCGGGACGCCCTCAACCTCGACGGCGGCAGTTCCACGGGGCTGGTGATGGGGGGCAGCCTGCAGGTGAAGGGCCGGGGCGTGGTGGGCAGCGTGCACAACGGTGTCGGCCTGGTGCCCTGAAGCCGACGCAGGCTGCGAGAGTGGCCGATGGGATTCAGCGTCCGGACCACGAGCCCCCGGAGCGACCCCACCGCCATGCCCAAGGGCCACAGCCTGCGCCTGACCACCGCCGCCGCCGCTGAGCTGGGACGCCAGGCCGCGGTGGCCGGGACCCCGGGTCTGATGCATCTGGATCTCGTGGAGGGAGGCTGCGAGCAGTGGACGATCCGGCTGCGGCCAGGGCACCTGGCGGGTGTGCCGATCGCCCGGGCCGACGGCGTCACCCTGCACGCTCCCCACGACCAGGCGGCTCTGCTCACGGGCCTGAGCCTCGACTACCGCGGCGACCTGAGCGGGGGTGGATTTCTGGTGCGCAGCGGCGAAGGCGTGAGGACCTGCGCCTGCGGGGCAGCGTTCAGCCCGCTGGCGGGGAGGGGGCGGGCGACCCGGTAAGGTGGCGGATTGTCGATTGAGGTCGGAACGTCCGACCAGTCGTTCCGGCACCCGTACTTCCGGCCCTCGATGCCCACCATTCAGCAGCTCATCCGAACCGAGCGTCAGCAACTCACGCGCAAGACCAAGTCGCCTGCCCTGCGCGCCTGCCCCGAGCGGCGTGGTGTGTGCACCCGCGTGTACACCTCCACCCCCAAGAAGCCCAATTCGGCGCTGCGCAAGGTGGCCCGGGTACGGCTGACCTCCGGGTTCGAGGTGACCGCCTACATCCCCGGCATCGGTCACAACCTGCAGGAGCACTCGGTGGTGTTGATCCGCGGTGGCCGGGTCAAGGACCTGCCCGGTGTCCGCTACCACATCATCCGCGGCACGTTGGACACGGCCGGGGTGAAGGACCGGCGCCAGGCCCGCTCCAAGTACGGCGCCAAGACTCCCAAGGAGTGATCGCCGGGCCGCCGGACCCGCGCTCTGATCTGATCAGCCAGTTCTCCGGCATCCTCTCCACCAGCCCTTTTCCCGTCCCTCCATGTCCCGCCGAAACGCCGCTGAGAAGCGTCCGGTTCTGCCCGATCCCCAGTTCAACAGCCGCCTGGCCTCGATGATGGTGGCCAGGCTGATGAAGCACGGCAAGAAGTCGACCGCCCAGCGCATCCTCTCGGACGCCTTCACCCTGATTCACGAACGCACCGGCAGCGATGCCCTGGAGCTGTTCGAAACCGCCGTTCGCAACGCCACCCCCCTGGTGGAGGTGCGTGCCCGCCGGGTGGGTGGCGCCACCTACCAGGTGCCGATGGAAGTGCGTCAGGAACGGGGCACGGCCATGGCCCTGCGCTGGCTGGTGAACTTCTCGCGCGCCCGCAACGGCCGCAGCATGGCCCAGAAGCTGGCCGGCGAGCTGATGGATGCCGCCAACGAGGCCGGCAGCGCCGTCCGCAAGCGCGAGGAAACCCACAAGATGGCCGAGGCCAACAAGGCCTTCGCCCACTACCGCTACTGAGCTCAGCCTCAGTTCGCCCAGGGGGCCGGATCACTAGAGTGGCCCCCGCTTTTCGTCGACCCTTCGGAGATCACACCCGTGGCCCGCGCCTTTCCACTGGAACGCGTCAGAAATATCGGTATCGCCGCTCACATCGACGCGGGCAAGACCACCACGACCGAACGGATCCTGTTCTATTCGGGCGTCGTCCACAAGATGGGCGAAGTGCATGACGGCGCCGCCGTCACCGACTGGATGGCCCAGGAGCGTGAGCGGGGCATCACCATCACCGCGGCGGCCATCTCCACGAGCTGGAAGGATCACCGCATCAACATCATCGACACCCCCGGGCACGTCGACTTCACCATTGAGGTGGAGCGCTCCATGCGGGTGCTCGACGGTGTGATCGCAGTGTTCTGCGCGGTGGGTGGCGTCCAGCCCCAGTCGGAAACCGTGTGGCGCCAGGCCGACCGCTACAGCGTGCCGCGCATGGTCTTCGTCAACAAGATGGACCGCACCGGCGCCGACTTCCTCAAGGTGCACGGGCAGATCAAGGATCGCCTCAAGGCCAAGGCCGTGCCGGTCCAGCTGCCGATCGGCGCCGAAGGTGAGCTCAGCGGCATCGTCGATCTCGTCAAGAACCGGGCCTTCATCTACAAGGACGACCTCGGCAAGGACATTGAGGAGACCGATGTGCCGGCCGCCATGGCCGATCAGGTGGAGGAATGGCGCGCGGTGCTGATGGAGGCCGTGGCCGAGACCGACGAAGCCCTGATCGAGGAGTTCCTCGACAAGGGTGAGCTGTCGGAGGAGCAGCTGCGCAGCGGCATCCGCGAGGGGGTGCTCAAGCACGGTCTGGTGCCGATGCTGTGCGGTTCCGCCTTCAAGAACAAGGGTGTGCAGCTGCTGCTCGATGCGGTGGTGGATTACCTGCCCGCACCGGTGGATGTGCCCCCGATCCAGGGTGTGCTCCCCGATGGCAGCGAAGCGGTGCGTCCCGCCGACGACAGCGCTCCCTTCAGCGCCCTGGCCTTCAAGGTGATGGCCGACCCCTTCGGCAAGCTCACTTTCGTGCGCATCTATTCGGGCGTGCTGCAGAAGGGCAGCTACGTGATGAACTCCACCAAGGACAAGAAGGAACGCATTTCCCGCCTGATCGTGCTCAAGGCCGACGAGCGCGAGGAAGTGGATGAGCTGCGGGCCGGTGACCTGGGTGCGGTGCTCGGCCTGAAGGACACCACCACAGGTGACACCCTCTGTGTCGACAGCGATCCCATCATCCTGGAGTCGCTCTACATCCCCGAGCCCGTGATTTCGGTGGCCGTGGAGCCCAAGACCAAGGGCGATATGGAAAAGCTCTCCAAGGCGCTCACTTCCCTGTCCGAGGAAGATCCCACCTTCCGGGTGTCCACGGATCCGGAGACCAACCAGACCGTGATCGCCGGTATGGGCGAGCTTCACCTGGAGATCCTGGTGGACCGTATGCTGCGCGAGTTCAAGGTGGAGGCCAACATCGGTGCTCCCCAGGTGTCCTACCGGGAAACCATCCGCGCCAGTGCCAAAGGCGAGGGCAAATTCGCCCGTCAGACCGGAGGCAAGGGCCAGTACGGCCATGTGGTGATCGAAATGGAGCCCGGGGAGCCGGGCTCAGGGTTCGAGTTCGTCAACAAGATCGTTGGCGGTGTCGTGCCCAAGGAATACATCGGTCCGGCCGAAGCCGGCATGAAGGAAACCTGCGAGTCCGGCGTGCTTGCGGGTTACCCGATGATCGATGTGAAGGTCACCATGGTCGACGGCTCCTATCACGACGTCGACTCCTCTGAGATGGCGTTCAAGATCGCCGGCTCGATGGCCTTCAAGGATGGCGTCAAGAAGTGCAGTCCTGTGCTGCTTGAGCCAATGATGAAAGTCGAGGTCGAGGTGCCCGAGGATTTCCTCGGATCGATCATCGGCGATCTCTCCTCCCGCCGCGGCCAGGTCGAAGGACAGTCCGTCGAAGACGGGCAGTCCAAGGTCCAGGCCAAGGTCCCCCTGGCCGAAATGTTCGGCTACGCCACCCAGCTCCGATCCATGACCCAGGGTCGGGGTATCTTCTCGATGGAATTCAGCCATTACGAGGAAGTTCCTCGCAACGTGGCCGAGGCCATCATCTCCAAGAATCAGGGCAAGTCCTGATCTTTTCCCTACCCAACCAACCCCCGATTCTTTACCCCCATGGCTCGCGAGAAGTTCGAAAGGAACAAACCCCACGTCAACATTGGCACCATCGGCCACGTGGACCACGGCAAGACCACCCTCACCGCCGCCATCACTAACGTGCTGGCCAAGAAGGGTCAGGCCAAGGCCCAGGCCTACGACCAGATTGACGGTGCTCCCGAGGAGCGTGAGCGCGGCATCACCATCAACACCGCCCACGTCGAGTACGAGACCGGCAAGCGTCACTACGCCCACGTGGACTGCCCCGGCCACGCGGACTACGTGAAGAACATGATCACCGGTGCCGCCCAGATGGACGGCGCCATTCTGGTGGTGGCCGCCACCGACGGCCCCATGGCCCAGACCAAGGAGCACATCCTGCTGGCCAAGCAGGTGGGCGTGCCCGCTCTGGTGGTGGCCCTCAACAAGTGCGACATGGTCGACGACGAGGAGATCCTCGAACTGGTGGAACTGGAAGTGCGCGAGCTGCTCTCCAGCTACGACTTCCCCGGTGACGACATCCCCGTGGTCAAGGTGTCCGGCCTCAAGGCCCTCGAGGGTGACGCCGAGTGGGAAGCGAAGATCGACGAGCTGATGGACGCTGTCGACGAGTCGATCCCCGAACCTGAGCGCGAAATCGACAAGCCCTTCCTGATGGCGGTCGAAGACGTGTTCTCCATCACCGGCCGCGGCACCGTGGCCACCGGCCGGATCGAGCGCGGCAAGGTGAAGGTGGGCGAGGAAATCGAGATCGTGGGGATCAAGGACACCCGCAAGACCACGGTCACCGGCGTGGAGATGTTCCGGAAGCTGCTCGACGAGGGCATGGCCGGCGACAACGTCGGTCTGCTGCTGCGCGGCATCCAGAAGGACGACATCGAGCGCGGCATGGTGCTGGTGAAGCCCGGCTCCATCACCCCCCACACCAAGTTCGAAGGTGAGGTGTACGTGCTCAAGAAGGAGGAAGGCGGCCGCCACACCCCCTTCTTCGCCGGTTACCGGCCCCAGTTCTACATCCGCACCACGGATGTGACCGGCCAGATCACCGCCTTCACCTCTGACGAAGGCGCCAACGTGGAAATGGTGATGCCCGGCGACCGCATCAAGATGACCGGCGAGCTGATCTGCCCGGTGGCCATCGAGCAGGGCATGCGCTTCGCCATCCGCGAAGGCGGCCGCACCATCGGTGCCGGCGTGGTCTCCAAGATCCTCGAGTGAGGCACTGAGAGACAAGGTTCTCCTCTGATCAGCTGTTCGGGGCCCTCCGGGGCCCCTTGATCCGGGAGCTTTGCTCCTGTAGCCATCCTCCGGCGCCACGCCCCCTGATACGGTTTGCGAGCAGGCAGTTTTTGCTGCCTTCTCCCGCACCTCGACAATTCCAGTCTTCGGATGACCGCCGTCTCCCGGGGGCTCCATCGTCTTCCCCCAGATCCATGTCCGCCACCATCGCCCAGCAGAAGATCCGCATCCGCCTGAAGGCGTTCGACCGCCGCATGCTGGATCTGTCCTGCGACAAGATCATTGAAACGGCCGATCACACGGCAGCCACGGCCATCGGCCCCATCCCCCTGCCCACCAAGCGCAAGATCTACTGCGTGCTGCGCTCCCCGCATGTGGACAAGGATTCGCGTGAGCACTTCGAAACCCGCACCCACCGTCGGATCATCGACATCTACAGCCCCTCGGCCAAGACGATCGACGCCCTGATGAAGCTCGACCTGCCGAGCGGCGTGGACATCGAAGTCAAGCTCTGATCGGCACCCGAAGCCATGCTGGTCCATCCAGCCCGGTTCCGAAGCACCTCTCTTGATCGCGCCTCTCTGAACTGTCTCGGATCAGCAGCCCTGTGTTTCGCCAGCGACGCGGAACACAGGGCCTGTTTCTAGGATCGACGGGCACCTCCTGAACAAGCCATGGCAGAACTGGCCGTACGGGAGCTGCCCCTGTTTCCCCTGCCGGATGTGGTGCTCTTCCCCCAGGAAGTGCTGCCGCTGCACATCTTCGAGCCGCGCTACCGCATGCTCCTGCGCACCGTGATGGCGGAGGACCGGCGGTTCGGCGTGGTGCGCTGGGACCCCCAGAAGCGACGCATGGCCGATGTGGGCTGCTGCGCTGAGGTGATCCACTGCCAGACCCAGGAGGACGACCGCAGCAACATCGTCACGATGGGTCAGCAACGCTTCCGGGTGCTGGACATCGTGCGCGAGGCCCCCTTCCGCGTGGCGCTGGTGAGCTGGATCGAGGATTCGGCGGAGGCCGAACCGACCGAGGTGCGCGACCTGGCCGAGGAGGTGCGGCAGGCCCTGCGCGACGTGGTGGAACTCACGGCCAAGCTGGTGGGCAAGCCGGCCCAGCTGCCCAGCGACCTGCCCGATCTGCCGCGGGAGCTCTCCTTCTGGATCGGCTCGCACCTGGGCGGACCCGTGGCCGATCACCAGCAGGCGCTGCTGGAGATCACCGACACCGCCGAGCGGCTGCGCCAGGAATTCCAGCTGCTCGATCACACCCGTCGCCAGCTGGCGGCACGCACGGTGCTCAAGGACACGTTCCAGCCCCAGTAGGCAGCCCCGCTGCTGCGCCTGCGAGCACCCAGGTTTCCTTCACCACCCATGACCCTGATGAGCTGGCCCCTGGCCGCGGGCCTGGCCACCCTGGCCGTCACCGCCACGGGCGGTGCCCTCTGGCTGCGTCGCACCCGGCGCTACGCCGGGGCCGGCAGCGTGGCGGCAGCCTATGACCGCTGGACGGAAGACCAGCTGCTCGAGCGGCTCTGGGGCGATCACATCCACCTCGGTCATTACGGCGAGCCGCCAGCCAGGCCCGGGGGCGTGGACTTCCGCCAGGCCAAGGTGGCCTTCGTGCACGAACTGGCGCGCTGGAGCGGGCTCGATCAGCTGCCCCACGGCGCCCGGGTGCTCGATGTGGGCTGCGGCATCGGCGGCAGCGCCCGCATCCTGGCCCGCGACTACGGCCTGGACGTGCTGGGCATCAGCATCAGCCCGGCCCAGATCGAGCGGGCCCGGCTTCTCACTCCCGGCGATCTGCCCCACTGCCGCTTCGCCGTGATGGACGCGCTGGATCTGAAGCTGCCTGACGGCGGTTTCGATGCGGTCTGGAGCGTGGAGGCCTGCCCGCACATGCCCGACAAGCAGCGCTACGCCGATGAACTGCTGCGCGTGCTGCGGCCCGGGGGCAGGTTGGCGCTGGCGGACTGGAACCGCCGCGATCCGGCCGATGGCGCCATGAACGGGCGGGAGCGCTGGGTGATGCGGCAGCTGCTGGAACAGTGGGCCCACCCGGAGTTCGCCAGCATCCGCTCGCTGCGCCGGAACCTCGAGGGCAGTCCCTGGGCCGGCGGCCTGCAGGTGGAGACCGCCGACTGGACCTCGGCCACCCTGCCGTCGTGGATCGACTCGATCCTGGAGGGCGTGCGGCGTCCCGGGGCGGTGCTGGGCCTGGGGCCGAAGGCGGTGCTTCAGGGTCTGCGCGAGGCACCGACGATCCTGCTCATGCACTGGGCCTTCGCCACGGGCCTGATGCAGTTCGGCGTGTTCCGGGGTGTGAAGCCCGCCGCTCAGACCAGGGTGGTGAGCGGGTAGGCACCGAAGAGCGCGAGGTGCTCGCAGAGGGGCTCGAGCTCCTCGAGGGCGGCGGCCAGGGCGGCGGCCGGACTCCGGTCCTCCGGGGGCAGCTCCAGATCCACGAAGAAGATGTATTCGCCCATCTCCCGTTTCGAGGGCCGCGATTCGATCCGGCTCATGTTCAGGCTGCGGTGGGCGAAGCAGGCCAGGGCCTGCAGCAGGGCACCGGGCCGGTTGGAGCGCAGTGAGAAGGCCAGGCTGGCCAGGGGACCGGAACGGCGGCGCTGACCGCGGCGCAGCAGCAGAAAACGGGTGCAGTTGCCGGGCACATCATTGATGGGATAGGCCAGCTCGGTGAGCCCGTGCTCCGTGGCGGCCTGGCGGGAGGCGATGGCAGCCCGGAAGCGGCTGCCGGCCACCATGCGGGCGGCATCGGCGGTGGAACTGGTGGGCAGCTGCAGCGCGCCGGGCAGATGGTCGGCCAGCCACTGGCTGCACTGGGCCAGGGCCTGGGGGTGGGAGAGCACCTCACTGACGCCCTGGAGCGGGCCGCTGCCCAGCAGGGCATGGCGGATGGGCAGCACCAGAGCCCGGGCGATGGTGATGTCGGGATGTTCCCAGAGGGCATCGAGGCAGGCCGTCACCCCGCCCTCCACGGAGTTCTCCACCGGCACCACCGCCGCCTCGCAATCGGCGTCGGCCAGGGCTTGCACCACCCCACGGATACCCAGCTGGGGCACCAGCTCGGCATCGGCCAGCCCCTCCAGCTGAATCAGCTGCAGCGCTGCCTGCTCGCCATAGGTGCCGGCGGGACCGAGGAAGGCGACGCGCATCAGGCCAGAACGGAAGGAAGGGAGGGCCCGGATGCGGGCCGATAGGATCATGCCGCGCCGGGCCGCAGGCCATGCCCCTCGCGTTCAGCGCCAGTCAGCAGCTTGAGCTGCCCGTGCGCGAGCAGGCCGATCGACTGGCCAGTTACCTGGGCGAGGAGGAGAGGGTCGTCAGAGCCCTGCTGAATCCGAACCAGCTGCAGACCCTGGCTCCCCGGCACTACCGCTACACCGTCACCCGCCTGCAGGTGTTCCAGCTGCAGATCCAGCCGGTGGTGGAGCTGCGCACGCGCTCCAGTCCGGGGCGGCTGGAGCTGGAGGCGATCGACTGTCAGCTGGAGGGGCTGGGACTGGTGGACGACTTCCAGCTGAGCCTGCACTCCTGGATGGTGGCCGGGGATCAGGGGCTGGAGGGAGAGGCCACCCTGAGCGTGGAGGTGAGCCAGCCGCCGCTGCTGAAGCTGATCCCGGCCCGGGTGCTGGAGAGCACCGGCCGCTCCCTGCTGGCGGGCATCCTGCTCGGCATCAAGAGCCGCGTGGGCCAGCAGGTGGTGGAGGATTTCCAGCACTGGTGCCGCCAGGGCTGAGGCCGAGCAGGCGGCTCAGAAAACTCGTGCGATGCAGCGGCGTGGGCCCCAGCTTCAGCAGGGCGGCGCGGTGCCGGGCGGTGCCGTAGCCCGCATGGCGCTCAAGGCCGTAGCCGGGGTAGCGCACGGCCAGCTCACGCACCAGCTGATCGCGGCTCTCCTTGGCGATCACGCTGGCGGCGGCGATGGCCGCACAGAGGCGATCGCCCCGCACGAGGGTGGACTGGCTGCCCTCCCAGCCGCGCAGCGGCAACACCCCATCCACCAGCAGCAGCTCGGGCGCCGTGGGCAGCTTCTGGAGGGCACGCAGCATCGCCAGCTCCGTGGCGGCGCGGATGCCGAGCCGATCGATCTCGGCTGCGGACGCCTGGCCGAGGGCCCAGGCGCTGGACCACTGCCGGATGGCCGGCACCAGGGCGGCGCGGCGACGGGCGCTGAGGGCCTTGCTGTCGGTGAGGCCGAGCTGGAGCAGGGGCGCGATCGACGCCTGCGGCAGGACCACCGCTGCGGCGAAAACCGGACCGAACAGGCAGCCGCGCCCAACCTCGTCGACACCGGCACAACACTGCGGATCCCGCCCCAGCCAGGGGTCGGCGACCACAGGGTCAGCCCTCAGCCCGCGGCCGAGGAACGCCGCCGCCGCCGGCGAGGCTGATCGGCGTCGTCCGCGTCGGGCTCCTGGGTCTCAGCCACGGGCTGGGGCACCGGCTCCTCCCGCGGGCTCGTGGGCACCAGCACGGTCACCACGGGCTCCGGTTGCAGCTGCACCGGCAGCGGAGTGATCTCGACGGGAGCCGGTGTTGTGGCGGTGAAGGGGGTTGGGGGAGTGAAGGCGGATCCGGGGTCGGTGACGGGCTCACGGCCAGCCGCTGGCGGAAGCTCAGCCACGGCTTCGGCGGCCCCGCCCCGGCCGCCGCGGCCGCGCCGCCGCCGCGAGCCACTGGCGCTGAGCTCCCGGCGCGCCTCTTCGAGAACGACATCGGCGTCATCACCCGGGCGGATCACCCGCACCACCACGCTCTCGGCGGCGGGGGGCTCCTCCAGCAGCAGAACGGGGTTGAGGCCGAGCCAGCCGTAGACGGCTTCCTGGTCGGCATCCATGGGCACCGCCACCACCTCAGGCTCGCCCCGGCGGCCGCCGGGAAGCACCGCTTCGGCTGCCGGCTCGACCGCGGGGGCGGCAGCGGCGGAGAGGGGCGGCTGGGCAGCCGTGCCCTCGAGAGGTGCCGCCGCTGCAGAGCCACGGCCGCGACCACCCCTGCGGCGGCGGCCGCTGCCGGCAGATTCCGTCTCAGTTCCGGGAGCCGGCACCTCAGCCCGGGCGGAGGCGGCGGAGCGCACCAGACCGGCCGTGCTGGCCAGGGGCTGGAGTGTGTCCGTACCGGGCAGCACGGCCACGTGACCCAGACCTCCGCAGGTGGGGCAGGCGCGGCCGAAGAGCTCGTAGATGTTCTGGCCCTGACGTTTGCGCGTCAGCTCCACGAGGCCGAGTTCACTGATCTGGGCGATCTGGGGGCGGGCTGAATCGTCGCGCAGAGCCTGGGTGAAGTGTTCCAGGAGCTGCAGCTGGTCGCGACGGGAGTCCATGTCGATGAAATCCACGATCACGACGCCGCCGATGTTGCGCAGCTTCAGCTGCCGCGCGATCTCCACAGCCGCTTCACAGTTGGTCCAGAGCACCGTTTCGCGGGCGTTGGCGGAGCGGGTGAAGGAGCCGGAATTGACGTCAACGACGGTGAGAGCCTCGGTGGGCTCGATGATCACGTAACCACCCGAGGGCAGATCGACGCGCGGCTTGAGGGCGTCGCGGATCGCCGCGTTGACGCGGTAGTGCTCGAGGATCTCGGTGGACTCCGCATGCGCCTCGACCAGCACGTTGGCGTGGTCGACACCGAGGAAGGCATTGGCCCGTCCCACGGCCCCGGCGGTGTCGACGACAACCCGGGTGACATCAGGGGTATAGAGATCGCGAAGCACACGATGGATGAAATCCTCGTCGCGATTCAGCAGCACCGGCGGGGTCGCCGCCTCCGCTGCAGCCTGGATGGCCTCCCACTGTCGCAGCAGAGCCTCGAGATCATCGATCAGCAGCTCCTCGGCCACCCCCTCGGCCTCGGTGCGCACGAGCAGTCCGGCGCCGGGCGGCTTGATCAGCACCCCGAGTGCCCGCAACCGGTTGCGCTCGTGCTCGCCATCGATACGCCGGGAGATGTTCACCCCCTGGCCATGAGGCTGGAGCACCAGGAAACGTCCCGGCAGCGTGAGGTTACCGGTGAGACGGGGCCCCTTGGTGCCGGTGGGCTCCTTCATCACCTGCACCAGCACCTTCTGCCTGGGCTCGAGCAGTTCCGTGATGCCGGCGCCGCCTTTTTTGAGGCGGAGGGGGCCGAGATCGGTGATATGAATGAAGCCGTTCTTCTCGCTCTCGCCGATGTTGACGAAGGCCGCGTCGATGCCGGGGAGAACATTCTCCACCGTGCCGAGGTAGACATCGCCGATCTGGTAGCGGCCCTGAGCTACGACAAGTTCATCAACACGCTCATCATTGAGAACCGCGGCGATCCGCAGTTGCTCGGCAATGACAATCTGCTGGGGCATGGGTTAAGGGAGTTGGGCCATGCTGGGCCCGGCCAGGTGGAACGGCGGCAGCTGGATCGTGTGCTGATGGCAGAGGGCCGACACCGGGATGCAGCCGCAGGGTGAGTGGCTCGCACAGGCCACCGAGAATCAAAACGGAAGAGTTTCCGGGCGCTGCCCGCCCTGGAAACCCTGAAGAGCGACGGACTCATCAAGCGAGGTCAGCAGGAATCCGGGTCGAATTCGCGTGGCGCAGCGGCTGTGATGAGTGAGGTGGATACAGCTCAGAGGAGATCTGTGCGGTAGGGCCACCTGCTGCTGATGGCACTGAGAAAGCTTGTGGCGCCGGTGAAGCCAGCGGAAAGCCTGCGGCAGACAGCATGGTCGCCTTGGTTGAAAGTTAACACGGACGCTCACCCCCGTTTCCCTCCCGCAGCAGCAGGGCTGCGCGGCACTGACGCTCACACCGCAATGGCACCCCCAGCTCTCGGCCCAGCCAGTGGGCCAGCTGATCCGGCCGGAGGCTGCGGCCGGCGGCGTCCACTGAGGCGTGCACGGCCAGGCGGGCGCGGCCGGCGGTCACGTCCTGGGCGCCATCCGTCTCGATCAGGCGCAGATCCAGCAGGTCGGGACGGCAGTCGCGCTGCCGCGGCCGGCCCTTCTTGTCGGTGTCCTCCCAGATCAAGGCGTCCGCCGCCAGCAGCCGCTCGATCGCCCCCTGCCAGTCCAGCCTCTGTGGGGCACTTCCACGAGCTGTAGCGGTGCTCCTGAGGCTGAAATGCCACAAGGCCTCCGCCAGCTCCTGACTGAGGCTGGGGCCGAAGGTGGGCACCACCGCGGCCGAGAGCAGCTGCAGCCCCGGCGGCAGCTCCGCCTGCAGACGCGTGCGCACCAGGGCCGGATCCACCACCTCGGTGAACTCCAGATCGAGCCATTCGCCCGTGCCCTCCACCCCCAGGGGCAGGGCCAGGGCCACCTGCAGCCGGGGCAGGGGGTGGAAGCCACCGGTGAAACTCACCGGCAGCCCCGTGCGGCGCAGGGCCCGCTCCAGCAGCCGCAGCAGATCGAGGTGGCTGATCAGGGCCAGAGAGCCGGTTTTGGCGAAGCCGATGCGCAGCCGGCACACCCGCTCGCTGGCGGGCGCCCGCTGGGGCACGGCCGGCGGCACCGGTGGCGGCGGGATCACCACGTTGTGACCGAGCTCAGGCCCACAGACGCCGCAGCTGCTGCAACCCTCAAAGGAGCAATCGGGCACCACCGCCGCCGCCAGGGCCCGCTGCAGGTCGTCGGCCAGCCAGGCCTTGTCGAGGCCCGAATCGATGTGATCCCACGGGAGGGGTTGGCGGCAGAAGGCCGCCAGGTCGTCAGCCTCCATGGCCTCGACGGCGCTCCAGGCCCCCAGCTCCAGCTGGCGGTAGCGTCCGCCTAGACCCGCCGCCTCGATCGCCCCGGTCCAGGCCGCGTAGCTGCGCTCAGCCGACTCGAACCAGGCATCCAGCCCCGCCCCGGCCCGCCAGGCGGCCTCGATCACCGGCGCCAGGCGGCGGTCGCCGCGGCCGATGAAGTCTTCGATCGCCGAGAGGCGCACATCGGTGAAATTGGTCTTGATGCCGCGCAGCTGGCGCAGGGCGGTGCGGAGCAGCTGCTGGCGCCGCCGGAATTCCTCCGTGCTCACGCTGTGCCACTGGAACGGCGTGTGGGGCTTGGGCGTGAAGTTGGAGATGGTGAGATTGAGCTCCAGCCGGCCCAGGTCGCGGCACTGCTGCTGGAGCGCGCGGCAGGTGTCGGCGATGCCGAGCACGTCGGCGTCGGTTTCCCCCGGCAGGCCGATCATGAAGTACAGCTTCACCTTGCGGTAGCCGCTCTCCATGGCGGTGCGGATGCCGGAGAGCAGCTCGGCGTCGGTGAGCCCCTTGTTGACGATGTCGCGCAGGCGCTGGGTGCCGGCCTCGGGCGCGAAGGTGAGCCCGCCCTTGCGCGCCCCACCAATGATGTGGGCGATGTTCCGGTCGAAGCGGTCCACCCGCTGGCTGGGCAGGGTGAGGCTCACGTTCTGGTCGGCGAGGCGGTTGCGCAGCTCCACCCCCACCGCCGGCAGAGCCAGGTAATCGGAGCAGCTGAGCGAGAGCAGGGAGAAATCGCTGTAGCCGGTGCGGCGCATGCCCTCCTCCACCGCCTCCACCACCGCCTCGGGCTCCACGTCGCGGGCGGGGCGGGTGAGCATGCCGGGCTGGCAGAAGCGGCAGCCGCGGGTGCAGCCGCGGCGGATCTCCACCGTGAGCCGGTCGTGCACGGTTTCGATGTGGGGCACCAGGCCCATGGCGTAGTGGGGCATCGGCGTGGCCGTGCGCCGCTGCACCCGGGCCGGCACTTCGGGCTCCAGGGGCTCGATGCTCACGCCATCGGCGCCGGGGCCATAGAGCGCGGGCACATACACCCCGGGCACCTGGGCCAGATCGCGCAGCAGCTGGCGGCGGCTGAGGCCGGCGGCCCGGGCCTCGGCCACCACCAGGCCGATCTCGGGCAGCAGCTCCTCGCCGTCACCCAGGGCGATGAAGTCGAAGAAGGCGGCGAAGGGCTCGGGGTTGCTGGTGGCCGTGGGACCGCCGGCGAAGATCAGCGGAGGCGCCTCCGGGTGAGCCAGCGGCAGGTCGCCCCGATCGGCCGCTCGGATCGGGATGCCGGCCAGCTCCAGCATCTCGAGGATGTTGGTACCCCCCAGCTCGTAGCTGAGCGAGAAGCCGAGGATGTCGAAGGCCGCCAGGGGCCGACGGCTTTCCACCGCGAACAGGGGCGCGCCGCGCTCGCGCAGGCGGGCGGCGAGATCGGGCGCCGGCAGGTAGCTGCGGTCGCACAGCTGGCCGGGAACGCTGTTGAGGATCGAATAGAGAATGATGTGGCCGCTGTTGCTGGCCCCCACCTCGTAGACCTCGGGGTAGGTGAGCGCCCAGCGCACGCCGGCCGCGCCCCAGTCGTGCTCCCAGTCGCGCGGCTGCACCCCCAGCTCGTTGCCCAGGTAGCGGGCCGGCTTGCTGATGCCCAGGTCGATCAGGGCGTCGAAGTCGACCGGGGCAGCCGCGAGGGCAGGGGGCATGGACGACACCGGAGGCACAGACCGATGGTATGGAGCCTGGCCAGCCCGCAGGCCGGCGGGCGCCATAGCAGGATGCCGCCAACGATTCCTGCGCGACCGTGGTTCAGGTCAACGGCAACTACCTCAAGCTCAAGGCGGGCTACCTGTTTCCCGAGATCGCCCGGCGGGTGAAGGCATTCAGCGAGGCCAACCCCAGCGCGCCGATCATCCGCCTGGGCATCGGCGATGTCACCGAGCCGCTGCCCGAGGCCTGCCGCACCGCCATGAAGGCGGCCATCGATGAGATGGGCACCCGCGAGGGCTTCCACGGCTACGGCCCCGAGCAGGGCTACCTGTGGCTGCGCGAGGCGATCGCCACCCACGACTTCCAGGCCCGCGGCTGCCAGATCTCGGCCGAGGAGATCTTCGTCTCCGACGGCTCCAAGTGCGACAGCGCCAACATCCTCGACATCCTTGGGCCCGACAACCGCATCGCCGTGACCGACCCGGTGTACCCGGTGTATGTGGACAGCAATGTGATGGCGGGCCGCACCGGCGAGGCCGATGACGCCGGCCAGTACGGCGGCCTCACCTACCTGCCGATCCATGCCGAGAACGGCTTCACGGCCCAGATCCCCAGCGAGAAGGTGGACCTGATCTACCTCTGCTTCCCCAACAACCCCACCGGGGCCGTCGCCACCAGGGAGCAGCTGCAGGCCTGGGTGGACTACGCCCGCGCCAACGGCGCCCTGATCCTGTTCGATGCCGCCTACGAGGCGTTCATCCAGGATCCGAGCCTGCCCCACTCCATCTACGAGATCGAGGGAGCGCGCGAGTGCGCCATCGAGTTCCGCTCCTTCTCCAAGAACGCCGGCTTCACCGGCACCCGCTGCGCCCTCACGGTGGTGCCCCGCGGCCTGATGGGCACCGCCGCCAACGGCGAACCGGTGGAGCTGTGGGGCCTGTGGAACCGCCGCCAGTGCACCAAGTTCAACGGCGTGAGCTACATCGTGCAGCGCGGCGCCGAGGCGGTGTATTCCCCCGAGGGCCAGGCCCAGGTGAAGGCCCTGATCGGCTTCTACATGGAGAACGCCGCGATCATCCGCCGCGAGCTGAGCGCCGCCGGTCTGCAGGTGTTCGGCGGTGAGCAGGCCCCCTACGTGTGGCTGAAGACCCCTGCCGGTGTGGACTCCTGGGGCTTCTTCGATCGGCTGCTCGGCAAGGCCCACGTGGTGGGCACCCCCGGCAGCGGCTTCGGCGCCGCCGGCGAGGGCTACTTCCGTCTCTCGGCCTTCAACAACCGCAGCAACGTGGAGGAGGCGATGCGCAGGATCCGGGCCCTTTAATGGAGGTGCTGTCATGTCAGCCGTGGCCATGACCACCCGACCCACAGCCACCCAGACCCCCAGCCGCGAGGGCGGGGCGGCGGTGATCGAGAAGGAGACACAGCGGGTGCGCAAGCCGTCGCCCCGCTACAAGGTGCTGCTCCACAACGACCCGGTGAACACCATGGAATACGTGGTGACCACCCTGCGCCAGGTGGTGCCTGCCCTGAGCGAGCAGGACGCCATCGCCGTGATGCTCGAGGCCCACAACACCGGCGTGGGCCTGGTGATCGTGTGCGACCTGGAGCCGGCGGAGTTCTACTGCGAAGCGCTCAAGGCCAAGGGGCTCACCAGCAGCCTGGAGCCCGAGAGCTGATGGCGGCGGCGGGCGAACCTGGCCTCCCGCCTCCGCCCCACTGGCTCGCCACCCTGCTCTACATGCCCCTGCTGCTGGCCGCAGGCTGGCTGCTGGCCAGACCGCTCGCCCTGGTGGCCCCCGGCCTGCGGGCCGACCAGCTCGATCTGGCGGGGCTGGTGCTGGCGCTGCTGCTGCTGCTGGCCACCCTGCCGCGGCGCATCCGGCGTGGCTGGGGGTGCGGGGATCCCTGGTGCCGGCTCGGGGTGACGGTGCCCTGGCGACTGGCCCTGAGCAGCGGCCTGCGGGGCCTCACGGTCGCCGCGGTTCTGCTGGTCGCGCTGACGGCCGGCCTGCTGCTCAGCGGCCAGGCCCGCTGGCTGGGGGAGCTCCGCCCGGCGGAGGTGGCCAACGCCCTGGCCCTGGTTCCGGGGGTGGGCTTCGCCGAGGAACTCCTCTTCCGCGGCTGGCTCTGGGGCGAACTGGCGCTGGGGCGCTGGGGCCGCCAGGCGCTACCGCTGCAGGCGCTGATCTTCGCGCTCGTGCATCCCTGGTACCGGGCCCCGGGGCTGCTGGCGCCGGCGCTGCTGGGCGGATTGCTGCTGCTGGGGGTGGCCCTGGCCCGGCAGCGGCAGCTCGATCACGGCAGCCTGTGGGGGGCCGTGGGCCTGCACGGCGGCCTGGTGGGGGGCTGGTTTCTGGTGCAGCACGGGCTGGTGGCCATCCGGACGGAGGCACCGGGCTGGTGGGTGGGCCCCGGCCAGGGGGATGTCAATCCGCTGGGCGGCCTCAGCGGCTGGATCGTGCTGGCCGTCCTGCTCGCCGCTCAGCGCACGGCCGTGGCCAGGGCGCGGCGCCCCTCCACCGGCGCATGCAGGGCCTCCTCGAGCGGGGCCAGGCCGTAGTCGCGCTCCAGCAGGTCCATCACCGTGCGGCCGAAATCGCCGGGGTTGGTGTCGAAGGCCTCCAGGCAGATGCGGCCGAAGGTGCTGCCCATGGGCTCGGGATTCCAGAGCGTCTTGCGGGCCGCCCAGGGCATCATGCTCATCGGGTTGTAGCCGGGTTTGATCAGCCCCTGCTCGAAGCCGTACTGCTCCAGGTGGGTGTGGGGCTGCAGACCGATGAAGAAGATCGCCGGCTCCACCTTTTCGGCCCCGAAGATGCGCTCCAGTTCGCGGTGGTAGGCGACGGTCTGGCGGATGGTCTCGGGCCGCTCATCGATCACGTTGAACGAATAGTTCACTGACACGTGGTGGCGGAAGCCGGCCCGGGCCAGCAGGCGGCAGTTCTCCAGCACGGTGCGCAGGTTGTAGCCCATGCGCATCTTGCGCACGAGTTCCTGGGAGCCCGACGTGATGCCGATCTCGAAGTACTCCATTCCGGTGGCCACCATCAATTCGGCCAGCTCGGCGTCGAGGTTGTCAGCGCGGATGTAGGCGGCCCAGCGGATGTCGTTCCAGCCCTGGGCCAGGATCGCCCGCAGCAACGCCTTGGCGTCCTCGATGTAGCGGCGGGCGGGGATGAACTGGGCATCGGTGAACCAGAAACCGCGCACACCGCGGGCGTAGAGCTGGCCCATCTCGGCGATCACCTCCTCCACGGGATTCACCCGCACCGCCTTGCCCTCCACCACGGTGTAGACGCAGTAGCAGCAGTTGTGGGGACAGCCACGCTTGGTCTGCACGCCCACGTAGAAGTCGCCGCCCTCCAGGTACCACTCCAGCTGGGGCCAGATGCGGGCGATGTAGGCGTAGTCGCAGGCGGTTTTCTCCATGCCGGCGGGCTGCTCGTGGATCAGCCCCGGCCGGGGCGCCTCACCGGCCACGAAGCAGCGCTCGCCGGCGATCGACTGGCCGCGGATGAGCTTCTCCAGCAGCGGTTCCCCCTCCCCCACCGACACCACCGTGCCCCGGGGAAGCGTGCGGCCCAGCTGCTCGTAGAACACGCTCACGGCGCCGCCGCCGATCACCGCCCGGGCCTGGGGGTGGTGGCGGCGTGCCCGCTGCACCCCCTGCCGCACCAGCCGCAGGTTGCGCCAGAGCTCGCCGTAGAACGCCGTCATCAGGCCCAGGCCGCCGAGGGCGCCGCGCAGGCGCTTGAGCGGATTGCGGGCGTAGAACACCTCGAAGGAGTGCTGCAGCGGGTTGCCGCTGCGGCCGTCCACCGGCGCGTAGATCTGGATGTCGCGCCAGGAGAACACCAGCAGGGTGGGCCGGAAGGCGTCCACGGTGTGGCGCAGCACCCGGTGCACGTCGAGCACCGGCACCGCGGCCAGATCGAGGATGCGCTGGGGCAACCCGGGGAACTGTTTGTTCAGGTGATCGGCCAGGTAGATGGGGCCGATCGGGAAGATGGGATTGCAGGGCAGCCGCACCAGCAGCACCCGGTGGTCGCTCGCGGCGCTCAAGGCTCGGAAACCCGGCAGGTATGAGCGGACGCTAACCAGCTGCCGCCAGCTGCTGGGCCATGGCCTCGGCCCGGCGCCGCAGCGGCGCCGGCAGCCAGGGGATCCAGCGGTCATGCACGCACAGCCGGGGCCGCAGGCGCCAGCCCCGTAGCGCGAGGCGCTCGGCCAGTGCCGGAGGGGGCGGCTGCGGGTAGGCGGGGTTGATCACATCGCCGGTGTCGATCCCGCCCAGATCGTCGATGCCGGCCTCCAGCGCCTCCACCAGGCGATCGGCGGGCCAGAGGTTGGGCGGCAGCTGCAGGTGCACCTCCGGCGGCAGGATCCGCCGCGCCTCGGCGATGGTGCTCAGCAGCGCGTTCACCGCCTCCGGGGGCAGGGGTGCGGCGGTCGTGCCATCGGGCCGCCAGGGCTGCAGGATCACCTCCTGGATGTGGCCCCAGCGCCGCTGCAGCAGGGCGATGAGCTCCAGGGCATCGCGGCGTTGCGCAGCGCTTTCCCCCACCCCCAGCAGCAGGCCCGTGGTGAAGGGAATGCCCAGCCGGCCCGCCTGCTCCAGCTGACCCAGCCGCACCGCGAGGCGCTTGCTGGGGGCCTGCCGGTGCAGGGCGTCGTAGGCCGGGCCCAGACCCTCCAGCATCAACCCCAGGGATGGATTGAGCCGCCCCAGCGCGGACATCTCCCGCAGCGACAACGGTCCGGCATTGGTGTGGGGCAGGCGCCCGGCCGCCAGGGCCAGGGCGCTGAGGCTGCGCAGACGCGCGAACCAGTTTCCCCGGCCCCTGGAGCCGGGGGGCAGTTCACCGCTGAGCAGCAGCACCTCGCGAGCGGCCGGACTGGCCTTGAGGCGGACCCGGGCGGCGCCGGCATCGAGACCGTCGGACAGCGGCCCGTCGCCGGCCAGCTCCCCGGGGGCCGGCGAGCGCCGGAAACTGCAGTAGCCGCAGGCGTTGAAGCACACCCTGGTGGGCACCAGGGTGACGCTCGGGCTCCAGGTGATGAGCGGGGACCGGGACATGGCACCAGGGCAGAACGGCGATGGCTGGGCGGAGTCGCGATGAGGAGGACAGGACAGGAGGCCCGGCCCCGCCGCCCTGCAACGCCCCTTCACAAACCCCGCAATGTTCTGTTACGTTGCTTGTTGACGGGTTCCCGTCCTGCATCCCTCCGGGCCTGCCCTGCCGTTGCGGCAGGGCCGCCGTCAGCTCCGCCTGGCCGGTCGTCCGGAACTCTCGTTTCCAACCCCTGTTCTCATGACCACCACTCTCC
>NZ_JAGQCJ010000014.1 GCF_024346135.1 Cyanobium sp. CH-040
CACGGCCTCCGCCTTCTGCTGCGCCGTGAACCGGCGACGGGTCTTGGTGGGGTTCGACATCGATGGACAGTCTGGTGGTCAGGACGTGACCCTTGTCGACTTGTCCTCAGAATCGGGGGAACCCCACCTGGCGCATCGAGTACACGTGAAAAGGCTCGGGCCGGTTGGTGTCGCTGGCCGGCTCGGCGGGGTTGGGGCGTCTGCCGAACAGCTCCAGCGTCTTGGCTTTGGGGGTAGCGGTGAAGGCCACGAAGGTGATGCCGGTGTCCTTGGCGCGGGCGGCCATCTGGGCGGCCAGCACGTCGTCCATGCTCACCTCGCCACCATCGTTCAGCTCGGCCAGCTCTTCTCCGCTGAGCACGGCCTTGAGTTTGGCGGCGGCCTCTCCGCTCTGGGAGCTGTGCGCCTCATCGGCGATCACGGCGAAGCGTTTGCCCTGGGTGGCCGACAGCTTGCGCACCTCCTCCAGCGCGAAGGGGAAGGTCTGGATGGTGCAGACCACGATCTTCTTGTCGCCGGAGAGGGCCTCGGCGAGCTTGCTGCTCTTGCTGCCCTCATCATTGGTGATGCTGGCCACCACGCCGGTCGTGCGTTGGAAGTCGAACAACGCCTCCTGGAGCTGGGTGTCGATCACGTTGCGATCGGAGACGACCAGCACCGTGTCGAACACCTTGCGGTTGTCGTCGTCGTGCAGTTCGGCGAGGAAGTGGGCAGACCAGGCGATCGACTTGGTCTTCCCTGAACCGGCCGAGTGCTGCACCAGGAACTTGCCTCCCGCACCCTCAGCCAGCACAACAGCCAGGAGCTTGCGGGTGACATCCAGCTGGTGGTAGCGGGGGAAGACCACCTCCTTGATCTGCTTCTTCTTGTCGCGGCTGGCCACCAGATAGCGGCCAAGGATCTCCAGCCAGCTGTGGCGTTCCCACACCTCCTCCCAGAGGTAGCCGGTGCGGTAGCCACGCTCGGGGTCGAGAGGGTTGCCGGCGCCGCCATCGTCGCCACGGTTGAAGGGAAGGAAGGTGGTGCCTGGGCCGAGGAGCTTGGTCGTCATGCGCACCTCCCGGGTGCTCACGGCGAAATGCACCAGGGCACCACTGGGGAAGGAGAGCAGCGGTTCTGGGCTCTGCCCCTTGGGCCTGGGGTTGCGATCGAAGCGGTACTGATCCACCGCATCGTCGATCGACTGCGTGAAGTCGGTCTTCAGCTCGGCCGTGGCCACCGGGATGCCGTTGAGGAACAGCACGAGGTCGATGCTGTTCTCGTTGTGAGTGGAGTAGCGCAGCTGCCGCATCACCCTCAGCCGGTTGGCGGTGTACCGGCTGAGGATCTCGGGGTTAAGGGCGAGGGCCGGCTTGAACTGGGCCAGCTGCAGCGGCTTCCTGAGGCCAAGGAGGTCGATGCCCTGGCGGAGCACGTCCAGGGTGCCGCGCTGATCCAACTGAGCCCGCAGGCGGTTCAGCAGGGTGTCGGCCGCATTGGCGCCATGATTCTTCTGCAGCACCTCCCAGGCGTCGGGTTGCGTTTCCTGGACCCAGGCCAGCAGGTCGGCGGGGAAGACAGCACGGGCTCGGTCGTAGGCAGCGGCATCGCCCTCGGCATAGAGCCAGCCATGAGCACGCAGGTGCTGAGCGATCTCGGCTTCGAAGTTGATCTCCTTGTGAAGGCTCATTGGTGCCCCACCGTGAGGGTCTTCAGCACATGCCGTAGGGCCTGCTCCAGCTGGGTCATTGCTTCAACCAGCTTCGCCTGAATGGCTGGCCACTCCTCCTCGGGCGATCGATAACCGCCTGGGAGATCAATCCGGAGGCGACAGGCACGGCGACTGTCGAGTCGCTGCCAACTGACCGGAAAGCTAATGGCGTTGTCGATCTGGGCCTGGGAGACCAGTAGCTCATCGAAGATCCGAGTGTTCTCCTCCTCAGCATCCTTACCGCGATCGATGTACAGTTCTGCTCCGCACTCGCTTTGGGTGACGACGTAATTCAGGTTCAGCCCTCGGATGCCTGAAGAGACACCAAGCCATGAGTAGGAACCTGGAGTGATGTGGGAATGAAGCTTTGCGCCGGGGTGTGCGACCAGAGCAGTCCACCAACGCTTGCGGATGTCGTATCGCTCCGCCAACTCCTGCTTGGCTCGCCCCGTTTCCTTCGCCTCTTCTGATGGGCCGACGATCAAGGTGAGGAGAGGTGCTGCAGGTGAATCGCCAATCCGCACAGCCTCGACCTTCACTAGATAGAAGTCCGCATTGCCCGACTCATTCAGCCAAGCCATGGCAGCAACGTGTTCTGGCCTAGGTTCGGAAACGATCCAGATCCCACCCCTGGCGCTTCGGGCGGTGAGGTAGGTGATGAGCTTGCCCAGGTGGTCGTGGTTGCTCTTCTCAAGTTGGTTCTCGATCACATAGGTCGTGCCATCCTCGTCCTCAGCGACGAGATCAATGCTGAACGAACCCGCTGCCTGCTCCCGATCTGCCGTGACGAGATTGAGATCGAGGGAATCGTTGAGAATGTCGATGTTCTCCTGTAACCATTGGGTGAAGTCGTACGCTTCATGTTTCCAAACCTCACGCAGAGGAACCCGTTGGAGCTTGCCGATCGATGCGTGGATCATGCGGCAACCTCAGCTGGAACGACACCACGCACGTCGATCTGGCCGCTAACGGCGGCGGAGATCAGAGCGGAGCGGCGCTCCTGCAGGAGGGCAACAGCTCTGGAAGCATCTGTCATCAGGTCATCAAGGTCCTTTGTAATAGCGGCAACCTTGTCGACGATTGCGTCTTGCTCACACAACGGAGGCAGAGGAGTGACGAGAGTTTTCACATCAGGCATTCCAATTGTCTTAAGAGTGGCCCCTGCCGTCAGTCGATCAAGCTCCGCAGTCATCGAACGCAAACGCAATAACAGGTATTCAGGCCTTAGTTCCTCACTGCAAACCCAAGCGATGAAGTGTTGGGAAACTGCCATTGGCCTAGTGGTTATGGCACAGCGGCCGATAGTTGCATCGCGTGAGAACACAACTACTCGTTCGGGCAATAGCCTAGCGGAAGAATTTTCTATGCCAAGCGAATTGATCGAGTAAGCTGTTTCGGTGATGTAGTCATGATCTCTAAGATAGCCAGTGTCATTCAGGGACACCCAGGGGATGTCGCAGTTCTGCCAGTAGGCATTAATCTTCCGATCAGGTGTATGGCCACTCTCCATGCGAGCAACGTGCTTCATTCGCTTGATCTCCCAATGCTCCGGCACCTTCCCCAGCCACTCCACCCCTGAGTCCTTCATAGGCACGTCTGGGTTCAACCCCTTGGTGACGGCATGGGAGATCGCGGCCTGGCGCTTCTCTTGGAGCAGCTCGATCAGCTGCTGCTGCTCGGCGATCAGTGCGTCGATCTTGGCGGTTTCGTGGTCGAGGAACGATAGAAGCTGGATCTGCTCGGCTTTCGGCGGAAGGGAAAGCGCAATTCGACCAATTATTCCTGCATTTAGGTTTGCAAGCCCAGTCGTAGAACTTGAATAGTAGTTAAACTGATGTCGAGAGATGTCACTATTTAGCCAGTACCAAACAAGTTTTGGAAGCAACATCGAGCAGGGTGTGATTCTCTGCATGAAGTTCGAGTAGCAACAAGACAGCGCCTCGACTTCGTCTGTGACAAGGGAAGTCTTTCCAATGTGTAGACTGCTACCGCTTGATTTTGTAATCACCAGGTCCCCAGACTTAAGGGATGCTCCTTTTTTCTCTTTCTCGGACAGATAGCGATATGCCGGCTGATCGATTACCCATAGTCCGTCAACGGTCTGCTCTGTAGAGCGCAGAACAATTGTGTCACTCCTTCCTGTCGGCTCCTCTCCCCAAACCCCACCATTATTAGCAGTCAAACAGTTCTTGAGTTGTTTGACCTCCCAATGCTCCGGCACCTCTCCCAGCCACTCAACGCCGCTATCCTTGTATGCCGGATACCTGGGAAAGCTCATGCCGACAGCCCTCCGATCATCTCCAGGATCCGATCCGTCACCTGCTTAAGCTCTGCGTCGATCACCTCCAAGGGCCGGGGTGGGGTGAACACATAGAAGTGGCGGTTGAAGGGGATCTCGTAGCCGACCTTGGTCTTGTCATGGTCGATCCAGGCATCCGGCACGTGGGGTAGCACCTCCCTTGCGAAGTAGGTCTCCACGTCTTCGGAGAGCGGCACGTTCTCCGTATCCCGCAGGCTACTGTCGGCCTGTGGCTTCCCCTTCGCCTTGCCCCGCTGGCCCAGCACCACGTTGCCGGCCTCGTCGCGCAGAGGCCGCTCCACCGTGATTGTGCGGTAGCCGAAGTCCTCGTTGCGGAAGATCTTGCTGATGGGCTTGCCGTCCTTCTCCACTTCCTCGAAGCGACCGAAGACCTGGGTGATCTCCTCGATGTGCTCAGGGCTCAACTCCTTGCGCTTGCTGCCCAGGCTCTTGCGCATCTTCTGCCAGAAGCCGCTGGCGTCGATCAGCTGCACCTTGCCCTTACGCGCTTCAGGCTTGCGGTTGGACAGGATCCAGATGTAGGTGCTGATGCCCGTGTTGTAGAACATGTCGGTGGGCAGAGCCACGATCGCCTCCAGCAGATCGTTCTCCAGCACGTAGCGGCGGATCTCGCTTTCGCCTGAGCCAGCTCCCCCGGTGAACAGTGGCGAGCCGTTCAGCACGATGCCGATGCGGCTGCCGCCTTCGCTCGCTGGGCGCATCTTGCTGATCAGGTGCAGCAGGAACAGCAGTGACCCATCGCTGACCCTAGGCAGGCCGGGGCCGAAGCGACCCTCGTAGCCCATCAGCTCGGCTTGCTTGCGGATCTCCTTCTCGATCTTCTTCCAGTCCACCCCGAATGGTGGATTGGAGAGCATGTAGTCGAACAGCAGCTCCTGAAGGCCGTCGTCGCTGAGCGTGTTGCCGAAGATGATGTTGCGGATGTCCTGGCCCTTGATCAGCATGTCGGCCTTGCAGATCGCGTAGGACTCCGGGTTCAGCTCCTGGCCGTACATCACCAGCCGGGCCAGCGGGTTGTGCTCCACCACGTGCTCCTCGCTGACGCTCAGCATCCCGCCGGTGCCCACGGCCGGGTCGTAGAGGGTACGCACCACACCCGGCTTGCTGAGGGCGTCGTCGTCTTCGATGAACAGCAGGTTCACCATCAGCCGGATCACCTCCCGGGGGGTGAAGTGCTCCCCGGCGGTCTCGTTGGATTCCTCAGCGAACCTGCGGATCAGCTCCTCGAACACGGTGCCCATCTCGGCGTTGCTCACCACCTCCGGGTGCAGGTTGATCCCCGCGAAGCGTTCGGTGACCAGGTAGAGCAGGCCGGCCTTGGCCAGCTTGTCGATCTGGGTGTGGAACTCGAAGCTCTCGAAGATGTCCCGCACGGCGGGGGAGAACCCCTGCATGTAGGCCCGTAGGTTCTCGCCGATGTGGTCCTGGTCCCCCATCAGCCGCTTCATGTCGAGCGGTGAGGTGTTGTAGAAGAGCAGGCCGGCCCTCTTGAGCAGGAACGGCTCGGGGTTCAGGCCGGAGGCTTCCCGCAGCTCCTTCTCGGCCAGCACGTCGGCCTTGGTGGCCTCCAGCACACAGTCCAGCCGCCGCAGCAGGGTGAACGGCAGGATCACCTTGCCGAAGTCGCTGCGCTTGTAGTCGCCCCGCAGCAGGTCGGCGACTGCCCAGATGAAAGAGGAGAGGTTCTGCTTGCCGGTGGGCTGGGGGCCGACTGGTGCTGAAGCTGCCGTCATGCTGCGCTGAGGAGTGGACTGAACCGAGGGACCTAGTGAGGGTGGCGTGGCCGCCCCAGCCAGCGCAACAGAGCCCCCGCGCCCCCTGCCGTTCACCACGATGCCCTTGGCCACCAGCTCGGCCTTCACAGCGTCGTAGGTGGCCTCGTCCCAGTCCAGAAGCGCCCGCAGCTTGCCGTTCCCGGCTTGGCCCTGCAGGGCCTCCAGGGCACCGAGGAACTCGTCGAGCTGCTCCTGGTCGGGCATCAGGTGGGGGGTGACCCTGTGGGCATTTTGAGGAGGCCGGACGGATCTGCCTGCGATCAGAGCGACTTTGTCGGTTCCCACTGCATGCAGATGGGCAACCGCTAATCCCTGATGGATCTCTGAACCGACGCGTCCATCCAAACAGAGTCCTGGGCCATTCTGGTCAGCATTGTTACTCTTCTGATCCATTAAATTCTCAGGCTCGGGGGCAATGACACTGCCTAAGGCCATTCAGGCCATTAAGGCACAGCGCCTTGCAAGACTGCAATTATGGCCGACCTGATCAAAGTCTCAATCCGAGGCATCGCTATAGAGCGAGTGACAAGACTCTTGAGTTAGACCTGAGGCAATTGACTATGAGGTATAGCCCCTTCTCTTGACCAGAGAAATAACGGCAGCGATAGTCTCAGTCAATTCGGATCTATCTGGGGCCGCTTATTTCTGCTAGCTTCTGGCTATTGCAGCAGATGCATCCTCGGCCGGGCGCACCCTTCTGGTCGACGACTTTTGCTGTCGGCAAATAAGCACTCTGTCCTAATTGAGCTATGACTGAACCTGGTAACGACACCTCATCTGAATCTGAAGAACACAATTCATCTTTATTTGAAGGGGAGCGTGTCTTCGACCTCTGGAAGCGAGGGGTCTTCCCCTCCCACTGGGCGATCATTCCTGTAGCAGGAAAGGACACCTACGTCTCAGGCTGGCAGAACGAAGCACTGTCTGAGAAGCAGTGCGAGTCTGAATACCGCGCCAAGAGCGCCTATCGCGGGCTCGGGGTGGTCACCGGTCGCCTCTCCCATGGCCTGGTGGCGATTGACATCGATGGGCCCGAGGCTGACGCGAGGCTGAAAGCCGTGCTCGGGGATGCCTACGAGCCGCTGGGCGAGGAGACGACGATGTCGTGGACGTCTGGAAAGCCAGGTCGGAGGCAGATTCTGTACCGGCTTCCGGAGTTCTTGTATAAGGAACTGGATCACGTCAATAAGTTAGTTTTGCGTCTGGACGGCACTTGGGGGCTGGAGCAGGACGACCTCCAGACCCGCAAGGCGGCTGAAAACGACTACGAAGAGGTCGTTATACGCTTCAACAAGTGCCAGAGCGTTCTTCCAAACAGCCCGCATCCAGATACCAAGAAGCCGTACCGGTTCCTGAACTACAACGGGGGCAAGCCTGCTGAGGCCCCAGCCTGGCTGTGCGATGTGATGGGCTCGTTCCGCGAGCCTGTGGAGTTCCTCTCCGAGGAGGATCTGCGTGACCTGACCGACGAGGTTGGAGAAACCCTGCTGCCGCCGCCTCAGATCCGAGGCTGGTTCTTCAAGAAAGACGGCCCGGTCCAGAACGCATTGATACCGAGGCTGGAGGATCTGATCTTCAAGCACCCGAACTTCAAGAGGTGGAAGCCTCGCGGGGGTTCCCGGCCTCAGATGATGAACTACTGCCCCTGGCATGGTGGCTCGTCGGGGACAGCGTTCCAGTTCAACCCCGAGAACGGTTGCTGGGACTGCAAAGCCTGCGGGGTTGGTGGTGACGTCCTCGACTTCGTCCACAAGGTGGAGACCGGGGACATGGCTGTGGGCAAACCCACGGGCCCCGCCCTGGAGAAGTACGTCCAGCGGATCGTGACCGAACTCGGGTTCCACTACCCGGATGATGCGCTGCCGGTGCAGAAGACCACCGAGGTGCCGAAGGTCACCATGGGGGCGGATGAGTTCCTTGAGCAGTTGCTCAAGATCTACAAGGACAACAAGAACCCGGCTGTCCAGTTGGACAAGATGGCCCTGCTGGCGCTGGAAACAGGACGCCGGATGTCTGGCTTCCAGTGCATGGAGGCTCTCAACGAGTACCGCTACTTCAAGAAGAGCGAGGAGGCCAACAACGCTGAGTGGTGGGAGGGGGTCCAGAGACTCAACCCGGTGATCCCCGATCTACTGGTGAAGCCCTCCCAGGTGATCCTCCATGCCGCAGGCGGGCTCGGGAAGACCTCAACCTGCCTGGCCCTGGTCAGAGCGATCCTGAACCGCAAGACGATGAAGGTCCGGGGCCTCGATGTCGAGGCAGCCGAAGGCAACGTCCTCTGGATCAGCAACGACCAGTCGGTCGGAAAGCTGCTGCAGGACTGCGAGGACAATGATATTGACTACAAGTCACATCGGTTCATTGTCAAGAGCTACTTCCAGCTCAACCATGTGCAGAAGATGCGGGAGTGGATCCTCAAGTACAAGCCAATCTTGGTGGTTGTAGACAGCCTCGGGAGTGCCTCCACCCGCATGCAGGCCGAGGAGCACAAGAAGGCGTTCGCCATGCCTCTCTACGAGTACGCCGCGATGAACGGCAGCAACGACGAGGACGGCTTCCCGGCGACCTGCTTCTTGTGGATCCACCACGACAACGCTCAGGGAGAGCTTCGGGGGACCCGCTACCTGGCCGCAGCGGTGGATGAGACCTGGCACCTCCGGAAGCCCACGGACGAGGAGCTGGAGAGCCTCAGGGAGCGGGGCAGGAAGGCGGAAGCCTGCCGGATGATCCAGATCGGGAAGTCCAGGCTCGGGAGGGAGGGGGACCTGTTGGTCAGCGAGAGGAATGTGGACTTTGAGTTCACGTTGGATGACTACACGCCAACGCAGAGGAGGGAGAACAACGGGCAGGGGGATCCGGATCCTTACACGATGGTGCTGAAGGTCTTGAAAGACAGGACCGAGGATCCGGAGAATGATCCAATGACGGTCGCTGAGATCTATGACGAGATCAAGTCGATGTGTATCGGGCTCGGGTTGAAGGTCCCTTCAGACAGGAGCGTGAGGAACTGGGTCGGCCGGTGGGTCAAGAAGGGGCTGGTGAAGGAAGGGAAGAAGCGGGTCTCAGGTGAGAAGGGGCGGCCAGCCCCCACCTACCGGGTCAACAGCTCCTCCCCCCTATATATGCACGATTATGAAGGTATTTTTTCCGAAAATACCCCAAATCAATTGGGGGAGAAGGGAAGTGATTTTCGGAACGACCCCAATTTCGGAAAGGCAGATCTTTCCGAAAATGCCCCTGATTCCGAAAATCCCGAGGACGTTCCAAGCGTCTCGGGTGGGACTCCCGAGACCGGTCAGGCATTTTCGGAAAGGGCGGCCGAAACCAGTGAGACCTGGGAATCGTTCCGTAAATCAGATCCCACGCCCCGCAATGGATCTCAGGCAATTTCGGAAAAAGGAGCGGTAGAGGCACATATAGGGGGGTCTGGCCCCGAGAACGGCGAGTTCTACCCGGATGGGGTCACCCCGGTCTGGACCCCTGGTGGGGCGCCCATGACCGAAGACCAGTTCATGTGGGAGTTCTTCTACGACGACATGCTTCGAGATCTGGAAGCGGAGCGGCGGGCTGAAACCAAGAATGGGGAGGCTTTGACACAGTCGAGCTGTGGGTGAAAAATCCCAATCCTGCCTCGATAATCAGTCATATCCATCGCGCTGAGAGTCGATTCCAGACTCAACTATTGACTCGGTAAGAGGGTTGTTGGTTAGAAAGAACTCGACTCAAACGGCCAGTCACTGGACTTAGATGTCAAGAGTTGAACCGCAGGGTCATCAATTCCTGTCGAGCGACTGCATTCCACGCCCTTGAGAAGTTGACAAGATCATCATCAAGGTGTTATCAATGAGCCCTGTTGTCTCAGGCAGTCTCACCCACGGATTGGCCTCCATTGACTCCTCAGATGTCCAAGCAACACTGGCGAGTTGTTGTTATGATCGAAACACCAACTCCTTGAGCCTGCCATGCCCAAGGTCTGTCGATCGGGCCAGGCTCGGACACTGACGCCCGCTGAGCTTGAACGGCTGGTGATGGCGATTCCATCCATGCCTGTACGGACCCTCTGCCAGGTCATGCGCTTCACAGGATCGCGGGTGCGGGAGACGACGCTCCTCACTTGGGCATGCCTGCATCACGATCGCATCGTCTTCAGGCGCGTGACCACCAAGACCAGCACCACCAGGGAGCCCCTGATCGGGCCGAGGCTGGCTGCTGAGCTCGTGGCCTACAGGGAGTGGTGGTGCACACTAATCGGAACCGCTCCAAGGCCCTCCGAGTACGTTTTCCCTTCCAGGACATCTACGACACAGTCGATCAGCCCTCAGGCGGTCGACAAGGCCCTGCGGAAGGCCATCAGGGTGGCAGGTCTGCCAACTGGTTGCAGCACCCACACTTTCCGGAGAAGTCTGGCGACTACCATGGCCATGCAGGGGATTGATTTGAAAACCGTTCAACGGTTTACCGGCCACACAAACCTAAACATGCTGGCTCGATACATTGATGTTTCCCCCGAGCGCGAACTGTCAGCGTTAGCAACTATTGGGGGGTAACTCCGTGCCTGCCTAGAGGTTCTGTCTCCTCAGGTTGCTCACAGACAAGGGGATGTGAAGCAACTAGGGGTTGGGCCGCGACAAAAACCTCGACCCCACGCAACGCTACATGGCCTGCCCCACGCCCACGTGACGCCGATTAGGAGTTTGCAAAAAAGCCCTTTTTTAGGTCGCATCTTTCCTTCCCGCGGTCTGATTTCTGCCTGACTCAGCTGATCTAGCTGTGTCAGGTGTCCGGAGCCCTCAGTTGCGCTGTCTGGGGGACTATTTCTGCTCCTCCGCTGCCACCGTCTGGCCACACCTCTGGGCAACTGGATGTTCATGACGCCTGCAGAGTAGGATTGAGAGGGTTGCCCAGCCCGATGAGGTTGTAGGCGATCACGTACAGGCCAAATACGGCGCTGACGTTCTCCTGGCCGCGCAACTTGAATTGCCGCAGGCCTGCGCACTACTTGATCCAGCCGAAGACCTTCTCGATCCCCCGGCGGGCGTTGATCGACTGCGTGTAGCCCTTGTGACCGGTGGTGCGGCCATCGATCGCCGAGCCGCCGGGGCGAGCGGTGTTCTGGGCCACATGCGGCGTCACGCCCAGCCGGCGCATCTGGGCCACGAACCCTTGGGTGTCGTAGTTCTTGTCGGCGCCGATAGTCTTCTGGTGGGCCCCGCTCAGATCCGCGGCCATCGCCCTAGCCGCCTCCCGCTCGCCGTAGCCGTCCGCCAAGGTCACGCGACAATCAACGATCAGGTCATGGCGGTTGTCCATGAGCACGTGGCCCCGACAGCTGAGAACTGCTGGATGGACGATGGACTTGCGGGCCAGCAGGGCGTCGGGGTCGGAGCTGGAGCGGTGGGTCTCGTTGCTGAGCTTGACGCCGCGAAAGTCTCCTTTGGCTCGCTTCTTCCCTGCTTTGGGTTGTCCAAATCCCTCTCCCGGCCCCGAGGGTGGTGGCGGTGGGTCGTCCTAGCCATCGATCCGCTCCAGTGAGGCATGGGAGGCCCAGGCCTGCAGCAGGGTGCCATCCACCGAGAAATGCTCGTTGCTGAGCAGCGGTTTCACCTCCGGAGCCCCCATCAGCTTGTCAAGGAACCTGCCCATCACCTGCTCGTTCAAGAGCCGCTCACGGTTCGTGGTGAACGTCGTCGGGTGCCAGATCGGATCATCGGGACTCAACCCCACAAACCAGCGGAACAACAGGTTGTAGTTGAGCTGCTCCAGCAACAACCGTTCGGAGCAGATCCCGTAGAAGGCCTGCAGCAGGGAAGCCAGCAGCAACTGCTCCGGCGGAACCTATGGCCGGCCCTCGAAGGGGGAAAGCTGGCAGAAGGTGGGGTTGAGGCGATCGAGGGCCTGATGAGCCAGCTTCCAGATCCGCCGCAGTGAATGGTTGGCCGGGATCCGCTCCTCGATCGACACGTAGGAGAACAGGGAGCCGCTGCGCTCCTGTTGACCTCGCATCAACGACTGAGCAGTTATCCCATTTTGGCAGTGGCGGCGGGGTGTTTCCGCGAACTCCTAATGAGCTCTGGTGGATATCTGTCACCCAACCTATCTATCACTTCTCATCACGTGGTCGTATTTGGTTTTCTAGGTTCTCCAGAAGGCTCGAGCGACTTTTCTGTCGACCGACACCCGTACAAACGAAAGAGCTCTATTACGATTTGCATCAATGCATTGCTGGAATTCCAGGTTGCCTACAATTGCTTCGAGACGCAGGGATTTTGCATGGCACGTGTTATCATCAAAAATCAATCTCCTTTCGCTACGATCAACGACATAAAGGCTGGGCTTAACGCAAATGGATCATGTGATCCTAGTCTCAAATACCTTGGTAGATTCGAGCTTGCTCCGGACGAAGAACGAGAGGTAGCACTTGTCGAGGAGAACACCGACCTTTACTGGAAAAATGTCCAAGAGTATTACTGGAGGCACCAGGCTGTAACCGGATCTGATGACATTGTCAATCTTGTAGCCTCGAGCATTGTCCAGTCCAGTATGCAAGTTGATATCTGTAATCGTGAAAGCCTAGTCTCAACTTCTGATCAATTGGCCGCCGCATCGGCAAATCTTTATCGCGATGGCAGATCTCCGGATATTTTTGCAAGCCTTGATGTTGGCAACGGCATCCTTTTTTCCATTGTCGGACGCAATCAAGATGGGTACCAGATCCGGCGCAATGGCACAGTGATTAGCTATGAGTGGCTATGGCCTCACGCTCGTGATCCTGGCAAGCTGTATGTTAATGAGATATCTACGCAGCTTGTGAGTAATGGCGCCAATATTGCCTTTACATGGGGCAGGAATGATGATCTCATGTTTGCCATAGCAGTTCGAGGCAATAGCGTATTCTCTACCATAGGCGAATATTGGAAGCACCGAGCAGATAATGCAGTCAACGTTAAGCCAGTATGGGCAGGAGAAGGTTTGGCTCGCTTCTCACGTTTTGATGTTGACGAGTTTCTCAGATTTCAAGGCAACCGCTGGGTCAGATTGTAATTCTCTATCTCGGCTTTCCATTTACATGAGTTACCCTGGCTGGATGGCTAGGCCCCGTGCCGGTGTGGACTACTCGAAGTCGTTCGGGGAGATACAGGCGGGTTTCCGTACGGATGAGGACTGTCTGGCGTGGCTGCGCTGGCCCTTAGGGTTCGTGTCTACCCGTCTTGCGGTCACGCGGGCGGCTGGCAGCTCGTTGATGGCCGGTTCGAGTGTTCTGGCTGTTATGCCCGCACCTCGATTACGGCGGGCACAATCTTCGATCGCACATGCACGCCGCTGACGGTGTGGTTCAACGCCTGCTGGCTCTTCGCGAGCGCCAAGGACGGCATCGCCGCGTTGAGCTTGAGGCGCACCCGGGAGATCGGCTTGATTCAGACCGCGTGGATGATCCTGCACCGGCTGCGCTCGGTGTTGGTGCGTCCTGGACGGGAACGGCTGACAGGCACCGTGGAGGTCGATGAGACCTTCATCGGCGGCGAGGAGCCGGGACTACGGAGTTTGTTGCCAATAGGGCTCCAGGCCAGCACTCGCAGCGCAATCCGGCTGCGCTGATCTCGGTTGCCCTGGCCGTTTTCGTCCTAAGCCCCATCAATGTGGTGCGCATGCAGCCCGCGCCGATGCCGGCAAGGCTGTTTGCCCTCATCCCGTCGCTACTGCCAGCGCCTGCTGCTGAGATTGCCTGAACCTGAACAACTTGAGCAGGTTGTGCGTGGCGGCGATCAGGTGCCACTCGCCGTTCACCTTCTCCAGGCCGCGCAACAGAAAGCGCCGCAGGCCTCGCCCTTCCTTGATCTGGCCGTTCACCGGCTCCACGATCGCCTTGCGCTGGGCGTAGAGCGCGCTTCCTTTCTTGCTCCGGAGCCTGCGGGCCATGCGGGTCCTGGCATCGGCATCCTTGTGTGCCCAAACGGGCCATTCACAGGTGCAAGGCAGCAGAAATGGGACATAAGATCACCCTTGTTGGGCACAGATCAATCCCTGAGCACAGCTAGAGGAGCCAATCAGGCGATGTCTGATCTCAGGAGCCGACCAAGACATTGTTCTAAGAGCCTCCAAAGGCTGAGACCCCATCAAGTTATTACGTTTTGCGAAGCTTTTGGAGCTGGCAAGTTCCGAGAAAAAAAGATCTCTAGCATTTATTTAGTATCCAATTCTACAAACAAAAATGATTGAGTTTAACGGTGTTAAAGTGTATGAGCAGGATGACCCTGCCCCTCCAGTCCCTTCCGGACTCGATCCAGACATCAAGGTTTATTCTAAATTTGGTTTCAAAGCTGTCTGTATCGACGATGAATATTTTTGGGAAGCAGCAACCGAGATAGACTTTCGACAATCCGAGGCAAAGCGCCTAGGATGCTCTCCCGAAGATATAACTGTCAATATTTCTTCTTCTTGCAGCAATGCAACTCCTACTAGCTGCAGCGGCTTGTGCGTAGGCCCGCAGCCTTTCTGCACAAGAGTTTACAACCCTGACACAGGCCATTATTACTGCACATGCAGATAATTGGTTATTGCGTTCAACTGAAAACCCTTGGTTCTTCCCTTGACCGAAAATACATTTTACTAAGCGAGGCCTTGACAATTCACGGTCCCCGTTGAGTTTTATCGCGAGGCTACTTTTATGCCTTGCTGACATTTCTCGTTGATCAGTTGTCGAAGCTTTCCCTAATCGATTCGTCCGTGCTTTTACAGTTGTGTGAGTTGAGTAGAATATGTGCGCGGCAAGCCAACTATCGCTAGAGCCGACACCGCCTGCTAGGGAAACCCTGGAAAACCCAGCCTGACCACGGGATAATGGTGCTGTGATCACAGGTCAGGACTTGGTTGATGGGCGGTAAGCAGCTGGGATTTGGCGATTACGAGCAGACCACCGCCAAGAAGCGCACCAAGCGTGAGAAGTTCCTGGCTGAGATGGACGCGGTGGTGCCCTGGCAGGCCCTGATCGCTCTGATTGAGCACCACTACCCCAAGACCAGCGGCAAAGGCGGCCGTCCGCCATACCCGCTGGCCACAATGCTGCGGATACACCTGATGCAGCAGTGGTATTCGCTCAGTGATCCAGCGATGGAGGATGCCTTGATCGAAGTGCCGACGATGCGCCGGTTTGCGGGAATCGACATGCTCAGCGACCGGATCCCCGATGAGACGACGATCCTGGCCTTTAGGCACCTGCTGGAGAAGCACAACCTCGGCGAGCAGATTTTCGAGACCGTCAAGGTCCATCTCAGGGAACGGGGTATGGCCATGAAGCAGGGCACGATCATCGATGCCACCTTGATCGCCGCCCCCAGCTCCACCAAGAACAAGGCTGGTGAGCGGGATCCGGAGATGCACCAGACCAAGAAGGGCAACCAGTGGTATTTCGGCATGAAGATCCACGCGGGCGTGGACAAAGACTCAGGCCTGATCCACTCCGTCGTCACCACTGCCGCCATCGTGCATGACCTCGCCCCAGCAGCTGAGCTGCTGCATGGTGGGGAAAAGGTGGTCTACGCCGACGCTGGTTACCAGGGAATCGCCAAGAGGCCGGAGATGGCAGGCAAGACAACGGAGTTTCGGGTGGCCATGCGTCCCGGTAAGCGGCGAGCACTGCCCGATACACCTGATGGCCGGCTGGACGATTTGGTGGAGACAGCCAAGGCCCACATCCGCGCCAAAGGTGAGCATCCATTCCGGGTGATCAAGCAACAGTTCGGCTTTCAGAAGACCCGCCTGCGCGGCCTCGCCAAGAACCGCTGCAAAATCAACGTGCTGGCAGCACTGACGAATCTGTTCCTCGCACGGCGTCAGTTGCTTGTGTCTTCATGATCAGGGGAGTGGTGTGCCCGTATGAGGCCATTCACGGGTGCAGGGCAGCGCAAAAGGGGCATAAGATCACCTTGATTGAGCACAGATCAGTCCCTGAGCACAGCCGTAGGAGCAATCCGGCGGTGTCTGATCTCAGGAGCCGCTCAAGCCCCTGTTGCTTAGAGCTTCCCTAGGCTTTCGATGCACGTCGACAGAAAGCTAATGGATAATGCGGACTCGCTCCGAGAATGGGTAACACTCGTGATCGCAGCCTATGGCGCGCTCCTCAGCACGTTGAATTTCTGCCAGAGACTTAGGGACAAAGAAGAAAGGCTTATGCTCGTGCCAAGCAATTTGCAATTCGCGTGAGGCGTTGTTCGCCCTGGCATACATGCTATCAATGCAGGCGAGACAAGTATTGGAATTCGCGATGTGGGCTATTGCAACAAGTGGGCGCTAGCCAGGCGTCGAGCCAAACGAAGAAATGCAGTAAAGGAAAGCCTGTGGTGGCTATACACAGCTCCCGGAAGTGAATGCTGCATCAACCCTGCAGATCCAGTGATTCTACCAAAGAAAGCCATAGACATACCCTACGTAGGGCCAATCAGCAAAGACTCAGGCGAGGAGTTAGACTACTTTTATGTTCAGACGACCACCGGGAAGATGTTCAGGATTGAGCTATCCAGAATCCACAGAGAAATACTTGCTCTTTGACTTGAGAGTTTTGTGATCAAGGCCGCTGAAGCAACTCTCGGAGGGAATTCGCGGTGACCGTCCAGTTGAACCTGGTATGAGGCCGTCACAGAATTCTGGACCCTAGTGGTCAGCTCCTAACACTCCGCACAAGCCTGCGTCTAGGCATTAGAGAACATGCCTCGCCAGGTGGCCGACTGAGTGAGGATTCCAAGCCAATACTCCTCCACACAGAGAAGACCTGGACGGTCGCCCTACGAGAAAAGTATTTAAACGAGGAAACAATAAGTCTTGCCGTACTTTGTATTCGGAAACTTGGCCTGACCACAGGCCTTCCTGAGACACAGTCGTGAGATGATTCAAGGGCGCATTTTGAGTTAACCAGCAGATCCTAGAAGTCGGGCGAGAGCATCAAGATAACATTTGGCCACCCTTTCCGCCTGGTTTTCAAGATCCTCAATAATACTAGAGGTTACCTCGGCATCATTCTGGAGCCTCTGGATCCCTATTAACTCTAAGCTCTCGAATCCAGATAAGGAGTCCGAAAGCCCATGGAAGGCTCCATTGAGACCTTCGAGTATCTCAAAAATGGCATCATTTAGCTCCTGGAGATCATCAAGCTGCTCATAGTCGCCATGGACTTCGCACAGCGAGAGGATATGATGCCATGCTTCATCTCTGCACCTTCTATGCTCAGTTCGCCAATTCTCCACAACGTTAAGTCTTGTCCATGAACCGTGACGCATCCTACGCGAAGTTACTTCGCCTCGGCACGGCCAGCTGCGCGAGATCATCCGGCTGGCCCCACGCTTAATCGGGTTAGGAAGCTGGCCGGACTGGAGCTGGGACGACGCAACCTGGCAAAGCAAACGTCTCTAGAATCATAAGTTTGGGAGGCAGGGCAATTCCCAGATGTTTGTAACAGTCGGGGAATGGAGGCTGCGCCAACAGTTGTCAGTTGACAGGCCTTGGTGCGTAGGTCATAGAGTGTATTCCTGCCAATTGGGATTTTTGAAACAACTCAGTTGTGTTTACCCAGCCGTGCGCTGGTGTGTCCGGTGTGCGATGTAAAGTCCCCCTTGGCTCACTGCATAGCGTCGTCCTTTGCCTGTGTATAGTCATGGGACAGGCAGAGACACTGCAGAACAGATAGATGCAAATGTAGAAAGAACGCGAATACCTTTATGTCGACGCAAGCTTTTTCTAAGTGTTCAACTTTGGGTAGGGACTCATAGCTGCACCAAAAGGACCAAATGTCAACTCCCTAGCTGTTCTGTCTCAGCGGGTTGCTCAGGCGCCAATGTGGGCTGAGAATGCTACGCCTTAAGGTGCGACGGACCAACACCGACCTCAGGCCTGCATGCACTCCAAGGCCATGGCACCCCTATCTCAACATAGACGCATGCAACTCTAATGCGCGCGGCGACGAACACTTGTCCAGGCAGCCTGTTCCTCCCTTATCTTCTCAGGGCACCAAAGAACACGACTTGTCCTGCCTGGCAGTGTTTTAATAAAATGAACACCAGGCTTTAGCTTTCCAATCTGGCGAAGCCTATAGAGCGAAGCGCGCGAAATACCAACTTCAGCAGCGGCCTTCTCCGCACTCACCCAAGGCCCCGCATGTACTGCGGATGTCATGTGAAAGGTAAGTAGAGCTTGACAGCCTTCTGGAGATAGCGTCATTGCGCCGCTTTCGGCTGCGGCACCCTGCCTCACGCAGAGCCTAATAGGCGTTTGCCTCACATCAGGCCCAGGCCGTGGGTTGCTGATGCGCCCGCCAGGAAGGACATCTGGCGTCCATAAACCCTACACGGGCCTGTCTCATTTCGTCAACTGCCGGTGGTTGAGACCCCTCCGGATGGCTTCGTCGATTGTCACCTTATCGACCCAGGAGCCGTAGACCGACTGATGCGTATTGACAGAGTGGCCCATCAATGCAGCAGCAACCCTGGGGCTTAGTGCATAGGTCTGATGTGCTCTTAGGGCGTAGCCATGCCGGAAGCCGTAGACAGTGCAGCCCATTCGTGCAAGTCGCTGCCAAGCCTCCTGGCGCACGAGGTAACGCCTGGCGGCATCGGCAACCCCTCCACCAAACGGGGGCAGCGCCTCTCCCGCCGTCAGCCGCTGCCGCAGCTCCCACTCCTCCTCCCACTCAGGATGAAGCGCCCTCAGTGGCCGAGGCTTGGTCACCCCGCCCCCGCTCCGCTTCTGGTAGTCACACCAGAGCTGACCATCGGGCCGGAGGCGCAAATGCAGTACTTCGACAGGCCGCAGCCCATAGGCAGCGATCAGCCGCAGTGCGTAGCCCCACCGCTGGCCAGCCGCATCACCGGGCAGAGCCTCCAGCAACCCCAGGATCTGCTCGTCGGTGAGCGGGACTGCCACCTCGTTCTTGGCCAGGGCTTCGCCAACGAAGCGGGTCAGGCTGCTCGGCGGTGTCCAGCGATCAGGCGGCAGGAGATCCTCGTCACAGGCCCAGCGCAGCATTGCTGCAACGTGCTGCACGGCGATCTGACGGCGGCGGGAACCTGCATCCCACTTTTCCCCGAGCTTGGAGAGCAACTCCTTGGCGTTGCTTGCCCTCTCGACCACTTGGACCAGCCGCTTCTCGGTCTGCCTGTAGTCCTTCGCCCAGGTGGTGGGCTTGATCCGCCCGCTGCGGACCTTGTCCTCGCCGAAGCGGGTCCAGAGGGTGAGGAGGTCAGGGTTTTCCGCTGGAGGTGTGGGAGCCACCTTCTGGCCTCCGGTGAAGGGGGCCGCTGCCTCGGCCAGCGACGCTCCGCCTACAACCTGCTCGGCGATCCGCTCCACGGCCGCCTGAATCTCCCGAGCCTGGGCCGGAACCCACGCGAACGGCAGCACTACAGAGCGGCGGCTCCCGTCATCAAAGCGGACGAACAGCTTCGCCTTGCCCCTCATGGGGCTGATGCTCCAGGCTCGCCCGACGGAGACGAGGAGGTTGGCCCGCAGCCCTCGCACCCACAGAGCGGAGGCCGCATCCTGCTGCTTGGACGCCATGAGAGCTGATAGCTGTGAGAGCTGGGTGAGAGCTGAGAGGAGCCTAATCGGGACGGACAGCGACGAGCTGCGACAAGCGGGCCGCCAGAGGCACCCCAGTGACCAGAAGCCTTGCGGCGCCAGATATCAGGCCCCATCAGGCATGACAGGCAATCACCACGTATGGTGGTGGGCGGCGGGGCGTGGCGCAGCTTGGTAGCGCGGGTGCTTTGGGAGCACTAGGTCGCAGGTTCGAATCCTGTCGCCCCGACTGACTTCTCAGGGATCTGCCCTCCACAGTGCGCACAAACCGCGCAAACCGGTAGGCCGATCCTTGCGCTGTTTCCTGGCGGGCTCCGGAGGCCGCAGAGGTGGGCGTGCAGGTTGCCTCAGTGTGCGCGGGGTGGCGCAAGGGCTACGCAAGCGGTTCCGCCGCGCTCCGCCGCCCATGCGCTCACCCGCGCGGTCACTTCGGCGTCCTTTGCGCCCTTCACCACGTCCGCATCCACCACCAGCCGCAGGAAGTTCGATGGCGCGAAGATCGAGGCAGGGTGCACCTGCGCCCGACTCCTCGACTTCGATGGTTGCGCCGTCCATGGTCAGGGTGGTGGTGAGATCGCCGGCGTGCAGGAGCGATTCGATCAGGTCGCTTGATGGGTCCTGGCGCAGACAGTCCAGGAACAGCTCGCCCTCGTCCCCGGGAGTTCGCCGAAATCACCGGATCCCTCTTTGGCCATGAACAGCACCAAGCCAGGGTGCTTGGCCGGCTGCACAAGCGCTGCCTGCACCGCCCGCGACAGGCGGCCATCCTCGGCCCATCCAGACGAGGTGCAGCATTGGTAGCAACAGCTACATTTCATGTCCGGAGCCCGCCCGGCCCGTGCGCCGCGCCGCCGGCATTCCTAGGACTCAGGAAGCAGCAGAATGGGCATGGCCACGAGCGACTTCCCTCGTCACTTCGAGGGCAGCCTGGATGAGTTCAAGCAACGGCAGCTCCTGTTCGCGCTCACCCGCCAGCTCGCCGAGGCCCAGTTCCTGCGCGGCGACCGGCAGCGCACGGAGCGGCTCTGGCAGGAAGCCGCGGCCGAGAACATGGATCCGGAGCGGATCATCGCCCTGCTCTACGGCGTCGAGGACCTTGGCGACACCGCGGCCATGGACGAGCTGGATCGCCCCTTCCGTGACCAGCAGCGGCAAGCCGCCCTCAGGGCCCGCTCACCCCTCAGCCGGCTGTCGCACTTCACGCAGCGTTATCCGGCAGCTCCCCACCGCCAGAGAACCGCAGCGCGGGCCATGGCATCAGCTGGTCGCAGCCACTGACCCGTGCTGTTCCGCTGCTGATCACGGTCCAGGCGCTGGCGGCCACGGTGTGGACCGGGGGCCATCTGGCGCTGGCCGGGGTTGTCACCCTGCATCGCAACATCTGCACCGGCTACGTCATGCCCCGGCCCGCTGCCCCCCGGGCGGATGGAGGCAGCGCAGCACCCACCACTTCTTGATGGTGGAACCTGCAGATCAGGAACACGATCAGGCAATGGGTGTTGATGCTCATTGCTTCGCACAAACGGCTGATCCGGCGTCCTCTTCATGGTCTTTGCAGGTCACAGGACTTGCCTCATGGGCAGCGCGGCCTATCTTGAGAGCGGCAAGGTTCAGCCCCGGTGAGCTCCCTGGGGCTGTTTTTCTTTCTCGCTGCTGCCTTGCTGTCTGTACCTTGCTGTCTGTAGAGGTGAAGGTCTTCCCCTAGAGACAAATCAGCCCTGTCCAAGTCTATTCCGCAAATAGCACCTCAACAGGCTCACTGCCGTCCAGCCTGAAGAGCCGCGCCAGGGATGGAGCCGCCGCCGCTCCTGCCCACCCCACGCAACGCCAGGATGGGCAAAACAGGACTGCCGCCGTGTTTCTGAACCCGTTCTGCCCCCTGAGCACCGCCAGGGTGCTGACCCTCAAGGCCACGGTGCTGCTGCTGCTCACCCTGCTGATCAAGGCCAGGGTGCAGATCAAGGCAGCCTCAGCCCTGGGCATCGTCCTGCTGCTGCTGCAGACCCTGGTGTTCCTGGCCGTCAGCGGTGGCCTGGTACTGGCCGCCGGTGGCGCAGCGCTGTTCGCGGCACAGCAGCGCCGGCCGGCGGCAGGCTGATCGGCAGCGATGGCCGTTGAAGTCGCCCTGGCGATGCTGCAGCGGCACGGACGCTGGCTGATGCAGCTGCGCGACGAGATCCCCACCATCGTCGCCCCCGGCTGCTGGGGGCTCTTCGGCGGGCATCTCGATCCCGGCGAAACCCCCGAGCAGGCCCTGCGCCGGGAGCTGCTGGAGGAGATCAGCTGGCAGCCCCCCAGCCTGGAGCTGGCCATGGTGCATCACATCCACCGGCGCACCGCCCATGTGTTCCGCTCTGAGCTGTCGGTGCCGTTGGAGCAGCTGCGCTTGCTGGAAGGCCAGGACATGGCCCTGGTCAGCGCCGAGGAGTTGCTCGCAGGAACGATCTGGAGCAGCCGTCTGCAGGAGCACCGCCCCCTGGCCGATGGCCTGCTGGAGGTGATGCAGCAGGTGCTGGTGGAACCGGCCTGAAGCCAACACGGCCCGGCGCGTGCGAGAAAGCCGGGGACGGGCGGCAGTGGATCCGGATCTCCGGCGACACCTGGCTGTGAATGTGCTCCAGCAGCTCCGGCAGGCCAGGAACCGCACCGGCATGGGCCATCGACCTCAGGGGGGGGCATGGTCAGGGCCACCGGGTCAAGCCATTGGCCGTGTCCACTGCAGCGGGGTGCCGCTGGTCAAGGGGGAACCGCCCTGCTCGCCCCACCGTTGGGCTCAGCGATCCGCCAGCACCAGCACCACCACCGAGCGCTGCTGGCGGGGCCCGTCGAACTCACGGAAGTCGAACTCACAGATCTTGTAGATCCCGAGCAGGAGAAAGACCTGCTCATCCACCTCGGCCTTGCGTGCACCATGGGGATGAAGCGGCGAATCTCCAAAGACTTACCAGACGTGAAGGAGATGCGGGATGAACCCTGCCTCCCGGAGGCCCTCGATCAGCTCAAGCAGCGCCGCCAGGAAGACGAAGACCGTATCGTTGATGATGTGGCGGCGAAAGAGGACGGGATTGGCCTGCCACTGCCGGGGCTCGGAGAAACGCCTGAAGGAGGGGAAAAAAGCGGGCGTCTCCCGCACATAAGCCACATAGGCATCGCCAAACAGCTCGCGCAAGCGGATCCCTTCACGACGGATGATTCCGGGGTAATAGATCGCAAAAATCAGCCCGAAGAGCAGTGGATAGAATAGGGTCTCAGTGCAGAGGCCAATGCCAATCACTCCCAGGGCACTGCAGAAATACAGCGGATTGCGACTGAGAGAGTATGGCCCTTCAGTGGTAAGGATGGAATCCTTGCGGCCCGAAAGATAAAAGGAACACCAGATGCGGCCCGTGCAGGCAATCGCCACGAACACCAGGCCAAGCGCATAGAGAAGTGTTGCAAACGCGTCGTAATGCAGCTCCCAGTTGCTCTGGGTCATCCCGGCAATCAACAGCAGCAGGAGTCCCATCGCTTTGGACAGGCGGGTCCTGGCCCGTTCCCAGCGGCTCTTACCCGGAGATGCAAGCTTCTTGGATGCAAGGGAACTGTCGACCATCAACGCTTCATCTTCAATCCCTCAGCCTAATGGCCTGGCAACCTGCTCTCGATCGTGCCAAGCCGAAGCCCAGCATCCAGGCGAGGAGAGAGGCCTGGAAGACTCGTTCATGATTCGCTCCCGACAATCAACTGCCGCACAATCCATGGCGACATGATCTGCAGGAGCTCGCGGTGATGGTCAATCCATAGGGGCGGAGGCGCCCTGGGCAGTAAGGCCAGGCATCGCCGGCATGACCAGCAGCAACTTCCACATCCACCGTCAGCACTGAGGCCACCGTCATGGTGGCGTCAATCATGCGAGCGACCTTCAGGCTCCTGGGATCCGGGGCCACGTTGACGGCACACCCACCGGCAGGCTGCTGAAGAAGCAAGCCACCAACGGCACCATGGCACCATCGCGCGCAACGTTCAACTCTGGCCAGTGCAGGTGAAGCGATTGACACTCAGCCTGAACCCGCCAGGCCGGGAAAACCCCTGCCCAGCCCCGCATACAACATCTGCATGGCAATCGAGGCCAGAGATGAGGGGGATGCCCAGGCAGTCAGAGACCAGCAGAGTGACCGCCACCGTGACAGCACAGATTCGGGCGATGGCCAGCTCGCTCTTGCGGTCTCCGGTTGTGAAGGAGAGAGAGATTGGCAGATTGCCTATCGGATTGGCGACCAGGAGCAGACCCACGGACGTCGCCGCAAGGGGCATAAGGGGAAAAGCCGCGCATCATGGTTCCAGCTGTGTTGTCCGCCCAGCAGTCAACGCTTCACAGCCAGCGCAAGTTCTGAGCATGCAATTCATCCGCATGGGTAGGGTCATGGTCGGACGAGGAAAAGCCATCTGATTCACCCATCAGCAGCGCGGGGAGGTCTTCCTTCTGGCGGGGTGGGCGAGGGGGTGGCAGCGGAACGCAGCTCAGGCCGTCGGCGGCAGGAGCGAGCAGGGCCTCCAGGTGAGCCATGGCTACTGGCGGATGGGCTGAAAATCTGGCCCCCTGCGTCCCACCCAGAGGGCCTGCCAGGCTGGCGCCATGACGGATGGGGCCAAGGCACCCGCCAGGAGAACCGCTTCCTGGTTCAGCCGGATCACGATGCCCAGGTCGGTGCCGCTGAACGAACTCCGCGTCTTGCATGACCCCCACCCATCCCAGTCCCGCCTGCGGCATCTGTCGGCTTCACGACGATGCCGCCAGTGCCGACGCCTACGAGATCGCGCGCACCGAACTCTGGCTGCTGCGGCACCATCCCGACCCGGCCCCCCTGGCCGGCTGGCTGCTGCTCGATGCTCGCCGCCACCTGGCCGGCCCGCTGGCCTTCAGCGACCGGGAGGCACTCAGCTGGGGCCAGGCCGTGCGGCATGCCAGCCAGCTGGTGCAGCGACTCACCGGCTGCGATCGGGTGTATGCCATCGCCTTCGGCGAGGGAGCGCCGCATCTCCATCTGCACCTGATCCCTCGCTGGAGCACCGATCCACGCACGGCGGCCTGGAGCGTGGCCGACCTCTACAGGGCGGTGGCCGCCGGCCAGCGGCCAGCTGCCGATCCCCAGCGTGTCCAGGCACTGGTCGCCCGCAGCCGTGCGTGGGTCGAGAGCAGCCAGCTGGAGCAGGTCACGCCCCCATGACGACCCTGCTCCCGCAGTGCACCAAGGCCTCCGGATTCAGGCCCGGCGGCGGCGGCGGCATGGAGGTCGGAGGGAGAGGGCCAGTCGTGGCGATGGAGCCGAGGAACCACCGCCCTTGTTCCCTCCTCAGCGTGCGGGTTCCACTGGAAGACGGAACATGACCGATCCCTACGCCGGATGCGTGGATGTGAACGGCACGCGGCTGTACGTCGAGGTGGCGGGGGTGGGAGATCCGCTCGTGCTCATTCATGGATTCGCGCTGGACGCCCGCTACTGGGATGGGCAGTTCGAGGCGTTCTCCCAGCACCATCGGGTGATCCGCTACGACCGCCGCGGCTACGGACGCTCGGCCAATCCCACCGCTGAGCCCTACTCCCATGTCGACGACCTGAAGGCACTGCTGGAGCATCTCGGCGCCGGGCCGGCCCATGTGCTCGGCCATTCGGACGGCGCCTATGTGGCGGTCGACTTCGCGCTGGAGCACCCCTGGTTGACGCGCTCCCTGATCGCCGTGGGCAGCGGCGCCCGGGGGGTGGACTGGCCCACGGATCTGATGGCTCCCGTCGAGCGGGTGTTCAGCGCCGCCCGTGAACAGGCACGGCGGTTCGGACCACGGGCCGGCAACGAGGCTTTCCTCACGATCGAGATCCTCCGGACCTCGCTGGAGAATCCCGCAGTCTCAGCCCGTCTGAGAACCCTGTTGCTGGACTATCCGGGCTGGCACTGGTGCAACGCCGATCCGGAGATCCCCCCCGATCCACCTGCCGCCCAACGGCTTGGCGAGCTCGGGGCACCGGTCTGCCTGATCGTCGGCGAACGCGAGCATCCCGGCAATCTGCTGGAGATCGGGTTCACCTGCAGGCACATCCCCCAGGCCCGCCTGGTGGTGATTCCAGGCGCCGGCCATGCCGTCAACCTGGAGGCACCCGCCCGTTTCAACGAGACCGTGCAGACCTTTCTGGAATCGGCCGGACCCGGGCAGGCCAGCGCCAGCTGAATTCAGCGCCAGCGCTGCCGCAGCAGGCGCAGACCGTTGGCGATCACCAGCAGGCTGGTGCCCATGTCCGCGAACACGGCCTGCCACATGGTGGCGCTGCCCAGCAGCGTCAGCACCAGGAACACCCCCTTGATCCCCAGCGCCAGGGCGATGTTCTGCCAGAGCACGCCCATCGTGCGGCGCGACAGGCCGATGGTGTCCACCAGACGCATCGGGTCGTCGTCCATCACCACCACATCGGCGGTCTCCATGGCCGTGTCGCTGCCGGCGGCGCCCATGGCGAAGCCGATCGCCGCGCCGGCCAGGGCCGGGGCGTCGTTGATGCCATCACCCACCATGCCCGTGGGGCCGCGGCGCTGCAGATCGGCAACCGCCGCCAGCTTCTGCTCGGGCAGCAGCTCGCTGTGCACCTGTTCGATGCCGACTTGCCGGGCGATCACCCGGGCAGTGAGGGCGTTGTCGCCGCTCAGCATCACCAGCTCCAGGCCCAGCTCCCGCAGGCGCCGCACCGCCGTCGCGGCACTGGGGCGGGGCTGGTCGGCCACGGCGATCAGGGCCAGCACACCACGCTCATCGGCCAGCAGGCTGACGCTGCGGCCCTGCCGCTCGTGGCGCGCCATCCGCTCCTCCAGCTGCGCAGGCGCCAGCCCCAGCTCTGCAATCCAGCGGTGGCTGGCCAGGCGCAGCGCTCGCCCGGCCACAATCCCGGCCACGCCGCGCCCGCCCGCGGCGCTGAGCGCCTCCACGGGCAGCCGTTCGCCATCGAGGCCGGCGGCGATCGCGCGGGCGATCGGGTGGTCGCTGCGGCTGGCCAGCGAGGCGGCCCACTGGCGCAGCTGCTCGATCGGCACCCGGCCGTCGATCGCCTCGAAGGCCTCCAGGCAGGGGCGCCCGGTGGTGAGCGTGCCGGTCTTGTCGAACGCCAGGGTGCGCAGGCGCCGGGCCTGCTCCAGGTACAGACCGCCCTTGATCACGATGCCGCGCCGGGCCGCGGCGGTGAGGCCGCTCACCAGGGTGACCGGGGTGGCGATCACCAGGGCGCAGGGGCAGGCGATCACCAGCAGCACCAGGGCGCGGTACACCGCCTCGAGCGGCGTCAGTCCCAGCAGCGGCGGTGCCAGCAGCGCCACCGCCAGGGCGAGCACGAACACCGCGGGGGTGTAGCGCGCGGCGAAGCGATCCACGAAGCGCTGGATCGGCGCCCGCGAGGCCTGGGCCTCCTCCACCGCATGGATGATCCGCGCCAGGGTGCTGGTGGACACCGTGCTCGTGGCCTCGATCTCCAGGGAGCCGGAGGTGTTCAGGCTGCCGGCGAACACCGGATCACCCCGTTCCTTCTCCACCGGCAGGCTCTCTCCCGTCACCGGCGCCTGGTTGACGGCGCTGTGGCCGCTGCGCACCAGCCCGTCGAGGGGGATGCGCTCGCCGGGGTCCACCCGCAGCCGCTGGCCGACGGCCACGGCACTCACCGGGATGCGACTCCAGGTGCCGGGCTGCAGCTCGGCGGTGGTGTGCTCGGGGGCCAGCTGCATCAGGCGGCGGATGGCCTGGCGGGCGCGGTCCGCGGCCCGGGCCTCCAGCGCTTCCGCCAGGGCATAGAGCGCCATCACCATGCCCGCCTCGGGCCAGTGGCCGACCGCGAACGCGCCGGTGACCGCCACCGTCATCAGGGCATTGATGTTGAGCCGGCCCTGACGCAGGGCCGCCAGCCCCTTGCCATACACCGGCAGGCCCACCAGGGCGATGGCCGCCGCCGACAGCGCCAGCACCAGTCCCTGCACCGCCAGGGCCGGCGGCAGCAGATGGGCTGCTTCCGCGCCGGCAGCCAGCACCAGCGCCGTGGTCATCCGCACCCAGGGCAGCGCCTGAACGCTCGGAGCCGCAGGGCCAGAGGTCGTGAGCGGCCGCGGTGGATAGCCCAGCCGGCGCAGGATCGCCTCCGCTTCCGCCAGCGCCGCGGCATCGGCCCTGATCGCCAGGGTGCGGCTGGCCAGCTGAAAGCGCAGCTCCGCGATGCCGGCCACATCCCGGAGGGCATGGCGGATCTCGCTCTCCTCACTGGCGCAGTCCATGGCCTGGATCTGCCACAGCACCGCAGCCGGCTGTTCCGAGCCGCAACAGGAGGGCGAACGGGCCATGACGTCCGGAGCGCTGGTTCTCAGCTTCACCCCTGGACGCCTGGGGCACCACTCAGTCGGCGATCACACCCTGGCGGCGGAACAGGGCGTCGAGGTAATGCTGCACCACGGCGGGCTCCTTGCAGCCCTGCTGAAACAGGAACCCAGCCACCGCCGACTGCAGCAGCCGGTACTGGTCCCAATCGGGATGCGCAGCGATGAACCGCCGCATGGCGTCGTACAGATCCTCCGGGAACTGGTTTTCCACACTCACGTGGGGTGCCATGGCATCCGGAATCGCCGTCATTCAGGCAGTCGCGCTGATCCCCTCCATCAGCCCACAGCAACCGCCTGGGCGTCAACGGCCGAACCAGGCATGAGATCCACCCGGATCACGGCGGGATTCCTTGCGGTGCAGTCGCTCTCAGTGGTCTCCGGTAGCGGGCGCGACAGCAGCTGCCCCGCTGTCAAGGGCTTGGCGTTTTCCCCGCTCCCTGGCGCAGGAACTCATGGCGCCGTGAGTCTTGCCTGAAGGCCTGGGGAAAACCTGCGGAAAACGGGTGTCTCCAGGGGAAGCACGTGACCCTTCAGGGCTGCTGATCGGTGCTGTCGCCCCAGCCAAGCAATCGCGATCACCGCCTGTTTCAGGCCGCAGCGGCTTGACGAATCGGGCCATCGCGGTCGGAGCGGAAGCGCACCAGGGCGGCAGGCGCCGCCGCCTGCAGGCCGGCCAGCAGACGCTTCAGCACGGCGGTGCTGAGCGGCGCGCCGTTGCCCATGCCCTCCCGGCTGCTCACCAGCACTCCTAGGTCGCCTCCCGGACGGAACTCCAGCAGCACCTGCACCGTCAGCGCCCGCGGGCCGGTGGTCAGGGCAATCGAGGTGTTGCGGCTGTCCAGCCAGGTGAAGGTGCCGCCCAGATCCCCGGCCAGAGCAGCCATCGCGGCCCGCAGCCGCTCGCCATCGGCGGCAGGGGCGAGCAGAGCTTCCAGGCGGGCCATGGCGCAGGCAGGTGACCAGCCATTGTCACGGGATGGCGTGATCCCTGCCAGTGCTCTGCGGCCTGATCGCAGCTCGAGCGCAGGCGCACCCCTTCTCTCGCCCGAGATCAAATCCTTGCCCTGCCCGAAACCGTGGCCGATCGGCCCGGCAGCGCTGGAAGTCAGGAAAGCTCCAGCAGCTCCTGCAATCGCTCCCGCATGCGATTCACGTCCTGGCGGCGGGGACTGCGCACATAGCCCCTCTGCTCCAGGCAAACCATCCGGCCCTGGTAAGCCAGAGTGGTCAGACAAACAGCCAGCAGTGCTTCACTGATCAGCGACAGAGTCCTGAGTTCCAAAAGCCGAATGCGACGGAGTGGCATGAGGTTAAAAGCTCTATTTCAAGGCTCTGATGCCTAATTCACACACGCATGTTGCCGTTGAAACAGCTACCGGTAGTGCGCCCAGGATCAACGCATGGGTACGGCCACGATGCGCCCGCAGGCAGGATGGAGACACGGCAGCGGCAGCCGCGGAACCTGACCGCCACCCTGCAGGCGATGGAGCAGCAGCTGCGCCGGCATTCGGCCCTGGAGGATCTGGGGCCCCTGTTCGGCGCCGAGCCCCAGGGCCGCCAGCCCTGAAGCCGAGCACGGGCAACACGGTGCGCCAAGAACTGTGCACCAAGAACTGTGAGCCCGCCGTGATCTCCTGCGGAAGGCGACGCACCTTTGGGGAGGATTGGCCGGCAGGCACCCGCACGCATGTTCTTTCACATTCGCCACGCCCTCCGGTACGCCTACGGGCGGGCGGTGTTCCTCGAGCCCACCACGCTGCGGCTCACCCCCCGTAGTGATCCAGCCCAGCGGCTGCTGCACCATGAGCTGCGGGTGACGCCGGAGCCGAGCGGCAGAACTCGCGTGCTCGAGGCCGACGGCACCGAAGCGGTGGTGCTCTGGTTCGCGGAGGTGCAGGAGCAGCTCACCCTCGAGGTGGACATGGTGGTGCGCACCCTCAGGGAGAACCCCTTCGACTGGATCATCACCCATCCGGCGGCCCTGGGCCTGCCGGCCTCCTACCCGCCGGATGAAGCCCTCTCCCTGGCGCCCTGCCTGGAGGGTGTGACGCCCATCGCCCATCCGGTGCGGGAGTGGGCGGCGGAACTGGCGGCAGCGGTGGACGGCTCCGCCAGCGCCTTCCTGATGCACCTGGCCGACACGATCCACCACGATTTCCATCACATCGGCAGACCCGACGGCGAACCGATGCAGGCCGTGGAAACGCTGCGCAGCCGCTCCGGTGCCTGCCGCGACACCGCCATGCTCTACGTGCAGGCCTGCCGCAGCCTGGGCCTGGCCGCCCGCTTCGTGAGCGGCTACTCGATGCACCACCCGGAGGAGGTGAGCGAGCACGAACTGCACGCCTGGGCCGAGGTGTATCTGCCCGGGGGCGGCTGGCGCGGCTACGACCCCAGCCTCGGACTGGCGGTGGCCGACGGACACGTGGCGCTGGCGGCAGCCCCCGACCATCACCTGGCGGCACCCGTGAGCGGCCGCTACCGCGGCACGGGGGTGAACTCCTCGATGCGCTACGCGGTGGAGGTGCGCGCCGCCGAGAGCCTCGAAGCGCTGAAGACGCTCGATCGCGACCATCCCCTGCAGATGCCGGCTCCGGAGCAGTGGCTCAGCGGCGAGGCCGCGGCAGGCACCGGCACTCAGGAGGATCCGAGCGAAAACTGACCTGACGCGCCCGGAGAAGCGGCTGCGGCGAGCTGGTCCAGGAGGTTGCCCAGCAGCAGGCGGTTGCGCGCTTCGATCACCTCGCCCCAGCGGTCCAGATCCGCCATCACCCGCTCCACCCCATCCGGGCCGTGGGCCCGCCGCACGAACGCCGGCACCGCCGCCACCCAGGAGCGGGCCAGGGCCGGGGTGATCTCGGCGTGGAACTGCAGCCCCCAGGCGCTGGGGCCGATGCGAAACGCCTGCTCCCGGCAGGCCAGCGACGATCCCAACACCACCGCCTCCGCGGGCAGGCGCACGCGGTCGCCGTGCCAGAAGAACACCGGCTCGCAGACCTGCAACCCAGCCAGCACGGGCTCCCGATCCGCGGCGGCGAGCCACTGCACCGCGCCGCAGCCCACCTGGGGCAGGGCCCTGGGCGGGTCCCCCTGCAGCAGGGGTTCCACCCGGCCGCCGGCAGCATGGGCGAGCATCTGCGCCCCCAGGCACAGCCCCAGCACGGGAGCCCGCTGCCGCAACCGGGCGGCGATCAACCCCAGCTCGGCGCCCATCCAGGGACAACCGGGATCCTCCCGGTCGGCCACGCCCATTGTGCCGCCGAGCACGACCAGGATCTGACCCGGCACCTGAGGCGGTGGCAGGGGATCACCGCGATGCAGGCGGCACAGCCGCAGGGTCCAGCCCCGCGCCGCCACCAGCTCCGGCAGCGAGCCTGCACCCACCAGCTCCTGGTGCTGCAGAACGAGGATCTCGGGAACGACACGTGCCGGCATGACGGTTCGCGGCCACGATCGGGACAGGAGTCTTCATTCTCATCGCTTTCACCAGCGCTGGATTGGATATCGATCCCGGTGAGCCTGGAGAAGCTCCGAAGATCCTGCGGCTCAGGTGGAAACGACCATGCCCTCCCGAGCAAAGGTTGTCTCAGGGAACACATCGCGACAGGACCTCTCGGCGGCGCGGAGAAAATCATCGTCGTGATCCGGGTCGTGGTGTGTAACCACAAGCTGCTTGACATTGGCCCTCATGGCCACCTCAAGAGCCTGTTCATAACTACTATGACCCCAGCCCCTTTTAGAGGGAAGTTCGGCCGATGAATATTGGCCGTCATGAATAAGAAGATCTGCGCCCTGAGCAAGCTCCACAATGTTTTGGTCGATGGTTTCTCCGTGCTCGATATCTGTACAAAACACAAAGGACTTGCCAGCTCGCTCGTAACGGTAGCTGTATGCGCCGCCTGGGTGACTATGCCTGACTGCCGTCAAGACGACAGGAACATCGTCTGGGGGGACAAGCGTTTGAGTACTATTCTCCATCAGCAGAAAATTAAAGTGGGCACCCATGTCTCCGAGAGCGACGGGGAAATAGATTTCCTGCATTTGCACAGCAAAGATATCCCTGAGTCGACTAACCTTTTCACTGCCACCCTTGGCCAGAATATTAATAGTCATTTCAGGGTTGTAGGCAGGCGCGAAAAAAGGCAGGCCCTGGATATGATCCCAGTGAAAATGCGTAAACGCCAAAAAGATATCTTTTTGATCGGTGTCCATGGCGAGAAAGTCGGAGCCCAGCTGCCTGATGCCAGTTCCAGCATCGATGACACCGATTCGCCGTGTCTCTGGTGCCATGATCTGAATGCAGGTAGTATTCCCACCAAATTCAATGTACTTGTCACCTGAGACGGATATTGAGCCGCGAACACCGTAAAATTTAATCTGCATTCGTCTGGCCGGCACGGCTTGGCGACTCCTCAATGTTAGCGATTGCCATGAAAGGCACAAGTCACAATGGCCACCAATCGACAGGCGCCGGGTTGGTGCACCGAATCCTGGATGACAGGGGCTCCATTGATGAATGAGTCAGCTGTGCCGATGGTCGCCAAGGCTACACGCCGGGGCTCGCATGAACGCAGGTGCTCTCCTCAAGTGGGGGAAGGTTCTCTCAGGTCGCGATTGCACAGGTCGCGATTGCAGGGATCAACAGGCTGGACGGCCGAGGAGAACCCAGAAGATCCGATCAGGGGAGAATAAGGCTTGGGAAGGGCAGTGATCGGTAGCGATGCCACAACATTACCCCGATGCCACCATGATGATCACGAACCAGCAATAGAGTGGTGTCATGCAGTTTAATCCGATAAGAGGAGAGAATCGTGAAGCCTGCAAAGTCAGAGCTCGGCGAAACCGGATCGAGCACGTCGCGACGGTACGCTTCGCCTGCTGAAGCGAGCCAACAAGGATATTCCAACTGTGCTGGGGCACTGCCCATGGGACCCTGGAGACGGCTGCACATTTCGCCGACACTGGCCTCCCTGCTGACTGGACTTGTGATCGTGTCAACCTTGATCACAGGTGCGGCTGTTCTCAGAGGATCCAGGATTCTGACCAAAGAGCGACAGGAGGAGCGTCTGAGAGACATTGCTGAATTGGTTGCAGCAGAACTCGATCCAGATGAGCTGGCCAGAATTCAGAATCCCGATCAGATGGACGAGTCCTATTTCAGATTAATCAATAAGCGGTTGGTGGCAATCACAGAGAGCTCGAATCGCCCGAGGCTGAAAGGAATCAAATATGTCTATATCGTGAGAAAGGTGAAAGGAAAACCCATGGACAGATACTCAAGCTATGCAGTCGTGGTCGATGGCACTGCTCCCACTGAAGAGGGGTTTCTTGCGCCAGGGCAGATCATGCCAACATCCGACAGCACCGATGCACTGCACAGGGTGTGGGAGGCAAAGCAGTTTGTAATCGATCGCCATTTTGTTAAAGATCAGTGGGGAACCTGGCTTTCAGGCTATTTGCCATTGGAAAAGCGGGATGGCAGTTTTGAGGCAGTCTTAGGTATTGACATTGATGCCGAGAGTATCAACGAAGAGAGGCTTCATATCCTGATGCATTTAATGCGCGGTTTCGGAGTCGGACTGGTGCTGATCCTTCCTGGTGTTGTGCTCTTCGGTCGACGTCTGGCACGACCCCTACAACAGATTGAGCACCGTCATCAAGCTCTTTCAAGCCTGGATCTGGAAGGCCCAGAGATGAATAGCCCAATTGAAGCTCAGTGGATTCAGGAAATCCATGCGATCAACAGGTCACTACAGAAGATGCAAGGTGCGCTGGGAGCATTCAGCCGCTATGTACCTGTTGATCTGGTGAGAAGACTTGTCATCGGTGATGGGAGTATGTGCCTGGATGGTGAGACGCGTGAGTTGGCAATCATGTTCAGCGATATCGTTGGCTTCACAAGTCTTTCTGAGAATTTAACGCCAAAAGAAACATTGTCCTTGCTCAATGAATACTTTGAGATTTTTGATCGCACATCCAAGGAGACCAATGGAACCCTGGATAAGTATATTGGTGATGCAGCCATGGTGTTCTGGGGAGCACCCGAACCAGTTCCCAATCCAGCGCTTCAGTGCCTCGAAGCTGCGTTGCGTTGTGACAGGGAGATCCAGATGCTCAATAAGACGTGGCATCTTAAAGGATTCAAAGTAACCTTTGAAACTTGCTTTGGGCTTGACTTTGGAGAAGTCGTGGTCGGCAACATTGGCTCAAACGATCGCGTAAACTATACGATCGTTGGTGCAAGGGTTAATCTCTGCAGTCGCCTGGAACACCAGAATCGTGTCTATGGAACCAGGGTCCTTGCCACTCGGTCTTTCATTGATTCGCTAGGACCGCATAAAAACAACTATACAATTGTAAAGGTAGATGTCTGTCGCCTTCGCGGCTTTCACCAGTCAGTGGAGGTGTTTGAAATCCGTGGCCATTACACTCAGTCTTCGCCGGAGGAGCGGCACTTTGCAGATGTCGTTGAGAAGATCTGGAGCCGACCGCGAGGCCTGGATGCAACAAAAGACATCGAGCTACTGGATTCATTACCAAACAGATACCAACAAATTCCCTATATACGGCAGCTAAGGAATTGTCGGACTCCTCCACATAGTTCTGTCAATATCAGAGACTCCGGGAAAGCATCCGAACGAGATTGACAACCTCAAAGATCACGGCAACCATTCGTCTTTCATTCAGCAGTAACCCCATACACAGTCAAACTTGACCCTGCCGTCGGAAGGGAGAAGCAGAGTACGGCGGACTAAATTCTCATGTTCAAAGCTCTCATCAGCATTGAGAATTACAAACTTACAATGGATAACTTCACCCGCTGTCTGCGTAAAGGGAACTTCAGCAATCCAAGTGTTCCGATTGACGTATTCCAGTCCATACGCTTTGCTTAGATCCCATTCGCCCAGTTCAGGGCAATCACCGGTAATACAGAGCGATTGTCCCGGTCTGGTTTCAACACCATTGAGCTGAAACACCGCAACAGTCTGACCACATACTCTTGATCCGGCATTGACAAGCACATGCATGGAAGCGGGTTTCAGCTGCAGATCCACAAGACTGCCATCACGTATAGGAAAGGACTCACCACTGATCACGCATTGATGCTGTCCATCTGGGATCGTGAGGTGCTTGACAGTGATCGTGGCTTGCTCTCCCTTGTTAAAAAGACACAGCGCCCATGAATCGCGATAGCGTCGTTCAAAGATATAGATATCTTCCGAGAGAAAACGCTCCTGACAGCCACCAAGACTGAGTGCTTGGACTGTTCGCCGAAGTCGCGACATCGCCGCGACCAGCTTGAATAGCCTAGAATCCGTGTCAAACGACGCCATCATTGGGCGGTTATAGGGATCTTGCCCGCCATCAGTGTTGTTGACAAGATATTGCTCAGTACCATAGAAGAGACAGGGTACCCCGCGAAGGGAAAACAGCAGAACGGTTGCCATTTCCAACATCCTCTCGTCAGGACATATTGAAAGGAAGCGTGGCATATCGTGGTTGTCTATAAAGGTAACCAGCTCGTTTGCTCGCTTGTATACATAGTCAAAGCTAAGCAAATATTCAACGAGCCTAAAGCCACCAGATTGCTGACCGGAGAATGCAAATCTGATGGCATCACAAAGCCCAAAGTCAAGGATTGACATGCCAGTATCGTTGGCATACGCAACAGTCCGAGGATCCCATGGCTTACCAAATCCATATTCACCAAACATGAAGAGATTTGCTCGATGAGCCTTCATGTCTGAGGTGAACTCCTGCCAAAACCAGATCGGCATGTGCTTAAGAGTATCAACTCGGAGAGCATCAACACCCACATCAATCCAGCTCTTGATTGCAGACTTTATGAAGTTACGAAAGTCGATGTTCTTCTCATTGAATGTTGCCAGTCCAGCCATCTCACCATGGATCAACTGGAACTCGTCGTCCCAGTCGGTTATTTCAGGATAGTGGTAGTAGAAGTTCTTGTCATCATGATAGAAGTCAGCAATAAGCTTCCCATCGTCAAATACCTTCCCTTTGCTGCCGTTGATATCAGGCGAACTGTGGTTGCAAACGACATCCAGAATCAACTTGAGACCGGCCCCGTGAAGTGCCGCTACCAGGTCGGCCAAAGTCGATGAACGATCTAGCGTATTGCAATCATCGTGACGTATAAAGCGCGGGTTGATTCTACGAAAGTCTTTGGTCCAATAACCATGCATGGGAGCACGGTCAAATTGCATATCGTCTACCTGTTCAAACAGAGGCGAGAGCCACACGGCGGTTACGCCAAGTTCTTTAAGATAGGGTACTTTCTGAATGATGCCATCAAGATTGCCGCCCCAGTACTTACCCCAATGCAGCCACATTTTGTCATACAGCCCTTCTTTCTCTCCTCGGTCCCATAGACCTGCCAGCTCCTCCTCATCACTTGTAGCATCATAAAAACGATCTACAATGACAAAGTAAATTACCTCTTCCCGGAAGTCAAGTTCACTAGTCGAGAGGTATCCAAGTTCTGATGCTGCCTGAGTGGCGCGATGCTCAGCCATCTGTGAGACCGTGCGCAGGGGTCATTCCCAAGCTATGGGCATTGCATCAAACAATCGCAATCTGCAATGATTGAACGCAATCCAGCAGGGGCGGACAGCCGTTCGAGCCAGACACCTATCGACCTCATGTCAAGTCGACAGAGCAGACCATCCAGCCTCTGCAGATATGGATGACATCGTCAAGGGCTGATCAAGGGGTAGGACACGATGAGGTCGCCCAACCATCCAACGCCACCGGAGGCCAGCAAGCCTCACAGCACTCGGAGATTGCTTAAGGACACGTCCTCGCAATCAACGGATTGGAGCTCGAAAATATTATGCTTGGATCTGTTGGACTTCGCCAGCGCACGGGTCGTCTCAACCACTGCCATGGGCGACTCCCAGATTGATCACGGCCCCCTCTGCAGCCGCACTCACCCTGGGCAGACCGATCCGATCGGCGAATCCTCGGCGGAGCTGCTCCAGGGACTCATCGATGATCAGATCTGTTCGCATGGGGTCATGGTGTGTGAGAACCACATGTTTCACTCTCCCCAACCGGCACAGTTCCACAACATACTCGCCAACACTGTGACCCCATCCACGCTTGAGACTAAATTCGCCAGCATTATACTGAGCGTCATGAATTACGAGATCGGCATCTGCCAGGAATTTTGCATGGGCGTAATCCCGTGGGTCAAGGATCTGACAGGAAGTTGAAACCTCATTGCCACAGGGTTCATGATCACACGCATAAACCAGAGCCACGCCATCAGCCTCAATGCGATAACCGAGTGTTGGACCAGGGTGGTTCAGAGATCGTGTGGTGACGGTCGCCCCACCAATCTGGAACGTCCCCTCCTGAAGATCATGAAAGTGAAGTCTGGCCGTCAGCTGATCCAGCGTGATCGGGAAGAATGGGGGCGACATCTGAATGGCAAAGGCCTCCCTGGCTGTTCCCTCCAAAGGTTTGGGAGCATAGATGTTCCAGAGACCGTCAGGTGCATAAAGAGGAGCAAAGAATGGCAAGCCCTGGATGTGATCCCAGTGCAGGTGGCTGACAAGAATATGGCCTTGCTGCGACGGCGGCGATGAGGCCATCAGGCTTGCACCCAGGCCACAGGCACCGCTACCGATGTCAAGGATGAACAGTTCTCCCGCTTCGGTGCGCACCTCAACACATGTTGTGTTGCCGCCATAGCGGAGCGTGTGCGGCCCAGGCGTTGGAATCGACCCCCTGGTTCCCCAGAACCTGACCCACATGGCCAACATGGCAAGACAGGACAAATCTAGGGATATCAGCTACAAAATCCAACTCCTGCAGAGGAAGAGAAGACTTGCGCTAGGTTCCGTCGAGGTGTGTGGCGTTGAGCAGTTTGATGCGCCGCCGAACCAGTCCGCATGGATCCAGCAAGGTGGTGGCATATTGCAATCAGCTTGTCGCGATCCAGAGACCTGACCGTGACGAGCCTGGTTCAGGGTTGACAGACCCGGGGAGACGCCGGGGAGGTGGAGTCGGGGACTCTTGACAGGCAGCTGCAGCCTTCACAGAGGGCAACCGGCGGCAGGGGCAGGACCGGAACGATCCCGCCCCTCGGACTCACTCCTCCTCGTCGGCGCCGCCGATGGGAACCAGCTTGATCTGCTTGCGGCCCAGCTTGATCTCGAATTCGTCGCCGGGCTGGAGCCCCAGCTGGGCGGTGTAGGCCTTGCCCACCAGCAGGTTGCCGTTGAACTGCACCTTGGTGACGTAGCTGAGCTTGCGGCCGCCCTTGCCCCGGCCCTGGCCGGCGCCATCGCCGAGACTCACGCCCTTGGCTTCCAGCAGCGCCTCGTAGAAGGCGGTGAAGTTGAGGCGCTCGGTGCCGTCCTTCTTGGTGCTCACATAGCCGCATTCGCGCACGAGCTCGGATTTTGACGCGTCGCCAAGCTCCTTCACCCGGGCGAGAAGTTCCTGTCCAGTCAGCATGGTTGACCCCATCAACATCCCGAGCATAGCCAATCACCGGACGATGCCATCCCGGCCGGATCGCCAGAGGTGGATCCGGATTCGGTTGATGCCTTGATCCGCCGCATCTGCCCCGTGGGGGAGTGACCTGTGATGGCGCAGGGCATACCGCGAACCGGACGCATCCGGCGGCCCTTCGCTGAGCGGAACCGCCGCCCAACGCCCCACCCGGGCGCCAGCGGCGCCGTCCCATGCGCGCGGTGAGCATGCTGCAGAACGGCAGCACCTGCCCATAGAGCCATCCCCGGATGCGCGGCGGTATCCGCAGCACGAGGGATCCGCAAACGGATTCCACTCCACACCGGTGCAGTTTGGTCTGGCCTGGCCTGAAGCGTGCCGCAGACACCATGCGCTGAGGCCCTGATCGGGGGACATGCAATCCCCACCCCTGCACCGGGGTTCAGCTGAGAGGATGGGGCGGACCCGCCCGCAGTTGGCCCGTGACGTTCAGCGCCAAGACCGAGTACGGCCTGGTGGCCCTGATCGAGCTTGCTGCCGTGGAGGCGCAGGGAACCCCCCTGCAGGTGGGAGAGATCTGCCGGCGTCAGCAGATCCCCGATCGTTATCTGGAGCAGTTGCTCACCAGCCTGCGCAAGGCCGGAATCCTGAGCAGCGTCCGGGGCCCCCGGGGCGGCTTTCGCCTGGCCCGGGCGCCGGGCGAGATCACCGTGGCGGAGGTGATCACCTGCCTGGAGCGAGGCTCGCAACCGGAGCGCCAGGGCGACCGCAGCAGTGCGGCCTTCGGCGCGGTGACCAGCCTGGCGCGCCAGCTGGAGCAGGAGCGCAGCCGGTTGCTCAACGCCACCACGTTGCAGCAGCTGCTCGAGGAGCGCGATGCCAGAGAACAGCCCCAGCAGATGTTCTACATCTGAGCGTCAGCCGGTTCCGGGGTAGGCATCATCACGTCGATGACAGCGGCCCGGATGACCGCGATGCCTGAGCTCTCACCATGGCCGTTCTGCTGATCAGCCTGGGCTCGATCCTGCTGCTGGCGCTGCTGGCCACGGCGCTGGCCGAGCGCGCGCCGCTGCCCCGGGTCACCCTGCTGCTGCTGCTGGGGGTGATCAGCGGTGCGCCCGTGCTCGCTCTGATCCCTGCCCAGCTGGTGGCGCAGTTCGGGGTGATCGCCAACATCACCCTGCTGATGGTGGGCTTCCTGATCGGCGGCAAGCTCAGCCACCACTCCCTGGCCCATGAGGGCCGCCAGGTGGTGCTGATCTCGCTGCTGGAGGCCGTGGGCACGGTGGCGAGCGTGGGCATGGGATTGATGCTGCTGGGGCTGGACTGGGCCCAGGCCACCGTGCTGGGCTGCATCGCCGCGGCGACGGCACCCACCGCCGTGCTCGACGTGGTCGCCCAGCTCACCGGCGGCAGCGGCCCCCGCCGCCGGTTCGCGGACCTGCTGCTGGGCATCACCGCCCTGGACGACGTCTGGGCCCTGCTGCTGTTCGGGATCGGCCTGGCCCTGGCCCGGGCAAGCCAGGGCCAGGACCCCTCCCCCCTGCTGCCCCTGCTGTGGGCCTGCCGGGAGCTGGGCGGGGGCGCGCTGGTGGGACTGGCGGTGGGACTGCCGGCGGCCCTGCTCACCGGGCGCATCCGCGAGGGACAGCCGATGCTGCTGGAGGCGCTCGGGATCGTGCTGCTCTGCGGCGGGCTGGCGGCGCAGTTCCAGGTGTCCTACCTGGTGGCCGCGATGGTGATGGGGGCGGTGATCGCCAACCTCGCCCGCCATCACGACTACCCCTTTCATGCCATCGAGGGCATCGAACTGCCGTTCATGGCCCTGTTCTTCGTGCTGGCGGGGGCTTCGCTCGATGTGGGCGGCCTGCGCCGGATCGGGGGCGTGGGCCTGGCCTATGTGCTTCTGCGCTGCCTCGGCAAGGTGGGAGGGGCTGCGACGGGGGCTCGCTGGGCCGGCACCGACCCACTCACCCGGCGCTGGGTGGGAGCTGCCCTGCTGCCCCAGGCCGGCTTGGCCGTGGGCATGGCACTGGTGGCTGCCGACCAGCTGGGGGAAGGGGCCGCGCCGGTGCTGAGCCTGGCCATCGGCTCCACCGTGGCGTTCGAGCTGGTGGGGGCGCCGCTCGTGCGCCTGGCGCTCAGCCACTTCCGCGACACCCCCGAAGCGGTCGGCTGAACGGACTGCATACACTCGGCCCCAGCACCCGCTACCGGAGTGATCCCTTGGCGAGGAACCCAGCCCAGGCAGTGCTTCGCGGTGGGTCTGCCGGCCGGCGTCGGCTTGCCGGCTCGGCCGCGGCGGCGCTGATGGCGCTGCCCCTGCTGCTGGGCTGCCGTCCGGACCAGCAGGGCGGAGGGCCGTCGTCTCCCCCGCTCACGGTGGCCACCACCGCAGTGGCCCCCACCGCCTTCAGCACCGCGATCGACACGATCAGCACCCTGGAGGCGATCGAGGAGGTGCAGCTCTCCTCCCAGGCGGACGGACGCATCCGGGAGCTGCGCGTGCGCCAGGGCAGCCCGGTGCGGGAAGGGGACCTGCTGCTGGTGCTCGACCAGATCCAGGCCCGGGCCGACGTGGCCCGCCTGCAGGCCCAGGCCCGTACCGATCAGATCAACTACCAGCGCTACGCCTATCTGGCCCGACAGGGAGCCGTGAGTGCCGAGCAGCGCGATGAGTTCCGCCTGCGGGCGGTGGCTTCCCGCGAGCAGCTGGAGGCGGCCACGGCCGACCTGGGCTTCCGCAACGTGCGCGCCCCGATCAGCGGCATCGTCGCCGATCTGGAGGTGAAGGTGGGCGATGTGATCGAGGCCAACAGCCCCTTCACCCGCATCGTGCGCAATGACCGCCTGCAGGCCCGGCTCGAGGTGCCGGCGCTGCAGGCCGAGCGGGTACGGCCGGGTCAGGCGGTGGTGCTGATCGACTCGGAGACGGAGCGCGAACTGGCGCGGGGGCAGCTGAGCACGGTGGATCCGCTCATCGACGGCGCCAGCCAGTTCCTGCTCGCCAAGGCCGAGTTCGACAACAGCGCCGGCAGCCTGCGCAGCGGACAGCGCAGCCGCGCCCGGCTGCTGCTGGAGGAACGCCAGGAGCTGGCGGTGCCCTTCCAGGCGGTGACCCAGCAGTCCGGCCAGGCCTTCGTGTTCGTGCCCGGCAGCCTGGCCGACCTGGAGCGCAGCCCGGGGCGGGTGGATCTGCAGCGCCTGCGCGCCCTGCCGCCCGACACCCGCTTCGCGATCCAGGTGCCGGTGCGGCTCGGCTCCCTGCAGAACAACCGCTACCCGGTGCTCGCGGGCCTGAGTTCCGGCCAGGCGGTGATCACGTCCAACCTGATCAGCCTGCGCCACGGCCAGCCGATCCAGGTGAGCGGGTCCGCCTCGGCGGACACCGCGTCCTGACAGGGCGGCCGCCCCGGGGCTAGAACCGCAGCGTATGGTTCCGCCCCCGCCCGCCACCGTGACCCGCGCCCCCATCGGCGACAGCCTCGGGGCCCGCCTGCGCCAGCTGCACAGCCAGCTGCTGGAGGTGGTGCCGGCGGTGGACCGCATCGGCTGCGCCCTCTACGACCCCCGCGACGACCTGCTGCGCACCTTCGTGAACAGCACCCGCAGCGGCGTGCCGATCGAGGCCTACGAGTGGCGGCTGGCGGAGACCTCCGCCCTGCACCGGCTGGCCAGCGTCGGGGGCAGCCGCGTGATCGACGACATCCCGGCGGTGATCAAGGGCGACACGCCCCACTCCCGCTGGCTGCTGGAGCAGGGGTACCGCTCCTCCTTCACCGTGCCCCTGGCCCACCGGGGCAGCTTCATCGGCTTTCTGTTCTTCGATTCCCTCCAGCCGGCGGCCTTCACAGCACCGGTGCAGCGCAGCCTGGAGCTGTTCGCCGTGCTGGTGACGCTCACGATCGGCCAGGAGCTCGACCTAGTGCGTTCGATCGCCACCTCGGCCCAGGTGGCGCGGGAGTTCGCCAACCTGCGCGACACCGAGACCGGCGGGCATCTGGAGCGCATGGCCCACTACGCCCGCCTGATCGGCCGGGAGCTGCAGGCCAGCCATGGCCTCAGCGATGAGTACATCGAGCATCTCCACCTCTTCGCCCCCCTGCACGACATCGGCAAGATCGGCATCCCAGACGAGGTGCTGCTCAAACCCGGTCAGCTGGACGCCGAGCAGCGCCGCCTGATGGAGAGCCATGTGCACATGGGTGTGCAGCTGCTGGAGAAGCTGATCGCCGATCTCGATCTGCAGGAGCGGGGCGAGGTGGCCATGATGCGCAACGTGGTGGCCGATCACCATGAGTGCCTGGACGGATCGGGCTACCCACGTGGTCTGCGTGGCGAGGAGATCAGCCTGGAGGCGCGCATCATCGCCGTGGCCGACGTCTTCGACGCCCTCACCAGCCACCGGCCCTACAAGTCCCCCTGGACTCTGGAGGCCGCCCTGGATCAGCTGCAGCGGCTGGTGGAGCTCGGCAAGCTCGACGGCGACTGCGTGGCCGCCCTGCGGCGCCGCGGCCGTGAGGCGGAGGCGATCCGGGACCGCTTCCGCGACAGTGGACCGTGATCGGGGCCACAGTGGGATCAGTCGCGGGGCAGCCATGGGACTACGCACCGGTCTGAGCAGCGGTCTACGCAGGGGTCTACGCAGGGGAGTCGGGCGCTGGCTGCGGCGCCTGGGGGAACGGCTCGATCCCCAGGCGGTGTCCGAGATCGGCCTGGGCAGCCGCAAGCTGCCGGCCCTGGGAGAGCTCGATGCGGGGCCTGCCGCCGGCGATGAGGCCATCCCGTCGGTGCCCTGGCAGGGCGTGCGGGAGCGGGCCCTGGGCAAGAGCCTGGTGACCCTGCGCTCCGAAGCCCTCTACAGCCTGGGGGCCCTGCATGCCGCCCACCTGGCGGCGGCGGCCGTGTTCGACGACCGGCGGCTGGCGGCGGCGATCGCCCAGCGCAGCGGCGAGACGGTGAGCGACGAGACCCTCACCAAGCTGGCCGAGGCGGCCTCGATCTGGCACCGCGACAGCGCCTCGCTGGGCATGGCGCTCACGGCCGTGGGCTCCACCCAGGTGCCCGACATGGTGCTGGCCGAGGCCCTGCAGGTGGACGAGCAGGAGGCCGAGGCCCTCGAAGCGATGACCGAGGGCTATCAGATCGAGCTCAAGCGCCAGATCCTCGAGGAGGCCGATTCCTGAGCACAGGAACGCGGGCGACTGATCCTCAGCCGGTCATCTGATCCACCCTCATCAGGGCTGAGCCCAGCAGCTCGCTCACCTGCTGCAGCTGGCCCTTGCTGCCCATCACCACCAGCAGCTGGCCCGGCTCCAGGCGCTGCTCCCGGCCCGGATTGGCCACCAGATCCTGCTCAGGAAGCCGGTAGCTGGCGCCTCGGTACTGCCGCTCGTTGGTCGCTTGCCGGCGAGGCTGGCGCACCGCCAGCACCAGCGCACCGGTGCGCCGGCCCAGCTCCAGGTCCCCCAGGCTCATGCCGTTGAGCCGGCCCAGATCCGTCGGGTCGTCACTGAGCAGGAACTCCTCCACCTCGCAGTCGCTGCCGGCCAGCAGATCCATGAAGGTCACGGCCATGGGTCGCAGGGCCGTCGCCGCCATCATCCGGCCGCCGCTCACGTACGGACTCACCACCTCATCGGCGCCGGCCAGACGCAGCTTGCGCTCGGCCTCGTCACTGTCGGAGCGGGCGATCAGGCGGCAGACCGGCGCCAGCCCGCGGGCGCTGAGCACCACATAGAGGTTGGAGGCATTGCTGGAGAGGGCCGCCACCAGGGAGCGGCAGCGGTGGATGCCGGCCTCCAGGAGGGTTTCGTCGAGGGTGGCGTCAGCCGCGAGCACCGGCAGCCCCTCCTGTTCGGCGGCCTCGCGGCGCTCCGGATCGGTCTCCACCACCAGCAGCTCGACGCCCTCGCGACGCACCTGGGCGGCGATCTCCCGGCCGATGCGGCCATAGCCGCAGAGAATCACGTGATCTTGCATGGTGTTCAGCCAGCGACGGAAGCGGCGCTCGCGCAGGCGCCGGAAGTAGCCCGATTCACTCAGCCCCAGCACGCCCTGGATGCTGATCTGCACCACCACCAGGCCCCCCAGGATCAGCAGGGCGGTGACCACCCGGCCGGAGGTGGAGAGAGGGTTGACCTCCCCGTAGCCGATGGTGCTGAGGGTGATCGCCACCATCCAGTAGCAGTCGCCCCAGTCCCAGCCCTCGGTGAGGCGGTAGCCCAGCGCCGCCAGATTCACGAGCACCGCCAGGGCAACCGGGGCTCGCCAAGGTCGCCGGATGCGTGTGGAGGGGGGACGGCGCCGGCGCCAGGAAGGGGGAGCCATCCGCGGAAGGGGGGCCTGTGGATCCGCTGCTCCGGACCTGCGGGCCATTAAACCAACCCTGCCCAGGCAGCATGGGACCCAACGTGCGGGTCCACACCCGGGCCCCAACCATCGTCTATGGACCAGGACTGGATGGAGGCGGCTGCGGCCCGCGCCGAGGCCCGGCTGAGCGGGGCGGGGATCGAGCTCACCCTGGGGGGGGAACCCACCTACGTGCCGCTCGAGCCGGAGGGGGCCGAATGGAGCGTGGCGGCCGATGGCCCCACCAAGCTGCCCATGGCCCGCGCCATGGCCCGGGCGATCCAGCGGCGCACCTGGCCCGGCAGCACCCTGATCTACTGCAGTGGCAAGCGCTACGAGGGGGAAGTGAATCCCCGCTGGGCGCTGCGCCTGGTCACCGGACTGGACGGCAGGCCGATCGCCCCCTGGCCCGTGCCCGACGGCGAGGGTGATCCGCTGGCGGCGGACGCCGCCAAGGACTGGCTGAAGCGCCTGGGCCAGGGTCTCGGGGTGCGCCTGCACTCCAGGAAACTGCGCGATCCCCTCGATCCCCAGCGGCGCGTGTGGGCCGTGCCGCTCACCTGGGACGGGCAGGCATGGAGCAGCAGCCGCTGGGAGCTGCCCCGCGAGCGGCGCCTGCTCACCCGGGCGCCGGGCCCTGCGGGGCTGCGGCTGCCGCTGGAGCACTTCCCCGCCACCATCCCCTGCCAGCTGCTCACGCTGGAGATCGATGCCGAAGGCTGGAGCCTGTTCCTGCCGCCGCTGGAGCGCCGGCCCACCGAAGTGCTGCTGCGGGCCATCAGCGACCAGGCCCGCGGGCATGGGAGCGGCGGTCCCCTGGCGCCCCCGGAGTTCAGCGGCCTGCTGCCGGTGGATGCGGCGGAGGGCTGGGACGTGCTCGGCCTGGCGGCCGATCCGGGGGTGCTGGAGATCAACCTGCCGGTGTGCGCCGGCTGGAGCGCCTACCGCCACTGGATCCGGCTGCTGCACGAGGCGGCGGCCGAGGTGGGGATGCGCAGCTGGAAGGCCGGCGCCGGGGGCGGCCAGGAGGGCACCGGCGGCGGCAACCACCTGCTCTGGGGCGGGCCCAGCCTCGAGCGCCATCCCTTCTTCGGTCGCCCCGCCTGGCTGGTGGGGATGCTGCGCTATTTCCAGCACCATCCCAGCCTCGGCTATCTCTTCAGCGGATCCAGCGTCGGTCCGGCCTCCCAGGCGCCGCGGCCGGATGAGGCCCTGGGAGGCCTGTTCGACCTGGAACTGGCCTACCGCTTCCTGGAGGGGCTCGGCGGCGGCGACCAGCGCCAGCTGATCGGCGAGACCCTGCGGCACCTGCACGCCGACCGCTCCGGCAACAACCACCGCAGCGAGATCAGCCTCGACAAGTTCTGGAACCCCGGCACGCCGGCCGGCTGCCTGGGGCTGATCGAGTTCCGGGCCCTGGAGACCCTGCCCGAGCCGGACTGGACGGCGGCCATCGCCCTGCTCTGGAGCTCGCTGGCGGCGATGCTGCTCAGCCCCGAACGCCGGCCGGCGCGGCTGCGCGACTGGGGATCGGCCCTGCACGACCGCATGCTCCTGCCCTCGGCCCTGTGGCACGACCTGGAGCTGGTGCTGGCGGATCTGGCGGAGGCGGGCCTGCCCCTGGCCGCCGAGCCCTTCCAGGCCATCTGGCGCTGGCGCTTCCCGCCGCTGCTGCACTGGCAGGGCGACGATCCCGGCGAGCACATGGGCCTGCTGCCGGCCCTGGAGCCCTGGCCGCTGATCTGCGACGTTCCGCGGGAGGGGGGCTTCACCAGCCGCTTCGTGGACGGCTCCCTGCAGCGCTTCGAGGTGCAGAGCAGCGCGGCCTTCCGGCGGCGGTTCCAGCTGCGGCTCAACGGCCGCCCCCTGCCCCTCGGCGAGGCCCCCCTGGCGGTGCGCTACCGCCAGCACCGCCTCTACCCCTGCCTGCATCCCGGCATCGCGCCGCACCTGCCGCTGGTGCTGCAGCTGATGGGTGCCGAGGTGGCTGAGGCCGGTGAACCCAGGCAACCCCTGGCCCAATGGGCACTGGAGAGCGCCGAGGGTGGCTGGCAGCCCCAGGCCCCGAGCCGGGTGACGGCCGCGACGGCCGCCGCCTGGCAAGCCCTGGAGCCTGGCCTGTGCACGGTGGATCTGCGCCTGGAACCCGGGACGCACCGCTGAAACCGGGGGAGCCGGGCGTGATCCCGAAGTTTTCCCACAGCTCTCTGGCCCCACGCCCCCCGACACACCCACCCTGAAGAGAGCAACGGCGGCGGAGCCCCCCGGCATGGCGGAGAGCATGGCTGGATCCACGGTGATGGAGCGCGAGCAGCCTCTGCCGCCGGAGGTGCTGCGCGAGAACGGCCAGCGGGAGGTGTTCTGCGGGCTCACCTCGATCGTGTGGCTGCACCGGCGCATGCCGGATGCCTTCTTCCTGGTGGTGGGCTCGCGCACCTGCGCCCACCTGATCCAGAGCGCCGCCGGCGTGATGATCTTCGCCGAACCGCGCTTCGGCACTGCGATCCTGGGGGAGCGGGATCTGGCCGGTCTGGCCGACGCCAACGAGGAGCTTGACCGGCTGGTGGCCCAGCTGCTGGAGCGCCGCCCCGAGATCCGCACCCTGTTTCTGGTGGGCAGCTGCCCCAGCGAGGTGATCAAGCTGGATCTGGCCAAGGCGGCCGAGCGCCTGGGCCAGCAGCACCGGGGCCGGGTGACGGTGCTCAACTACAGCGGCAGCGGCATCGAAACCACCTTCACCCAGGGGGAGGACGGTGCCCTGCAGGCCCTGATCCCGCTGATGCCCACAGCCGAGCAGCTCGCTGCCGCGCGGGCTCAGCTGCCCGACCAGCTGCTGATCGTGGGCACCCTGGCCGATGCGGTGGAAGACCGGCTCGTGAGCCTGTTCCGCAGGCTCGGCATCGAACGGGTGGCCAGCCTGCCGCCGCGGCGTTCCACCGAGCTGCCGGCCGTGGGCCCCGGCACCAGGCTGCTGCTGGCCCAGCCGTTCCTGAGCGGCACGGCACGGGCCCTGGTGGATCGGGGCGCCGAACTGATCCGCGCCCCCTATCCCTTCGGGGTGGAGGGCAGCCGGGCCTGGATGGCCGCGGCCGCGGCCGCCTTCGGGGTGGGGCAGGAGCGGGTGGCCGAGGTGCTGGATCCCCTGGTGGAGCGCGGCCGGCGCGCCCTGGCTCCCCAGCGCGAGGTGCTGGCCGGCAAACGGCTCTTCCTGCTGCCCGATTCCCAGCTGGAGATTCCCCTGGCCCGCTTCCTCTCCCGCGAGTGCGGCATGGAGCTGGTGGAGATAGGCACCCCCTATCTCGACCGCCAGCTGATGGCCGAGGAGCTGGCGCTGCTGCCCGTCGGCACCCGGCTGAGCGAGGGCCAGCACGTGGACAACCAGCTGGCCCGGGTGCGCGAGGCGCGTCCCGATCTGGTGCTCTGCGGCCTGGGCCTGGCCAACCCGCTGGAGGCCGAGGGCATGGCCACCAAGTGGTCGATCGAGCTGGTGTTCAGCCCCATCCACGGCATCGACCAGGCCGGCGATCTGGCCGAGCTGTTCGCCCGTCCCCTGCGGCGCCGCGCCGCCCTCTCGTTCGCCTGATTCGCCCGCTCGCCTGATGGAACTCACCCTCTGGACCTACGAAGGCCCGCCGCACGTGGGCGCGATGCGCATCGCCGCCTCGATGGAGGGCGTGCACTACGTGCTGCACGCACCCCAGGGCGACACCTACGCCGATCTCCTGTTCACGATGATCGAGCGGCGCGACAAGCGTCCGCCCGTGACCTACACCACCTTCCAGGCGCGGGATCTGGGCGGCGACACCGCCGAGCTGGTGAAGCGCACGATCGCCGAGGCGGTGGAGCGCTTCCAGCCCGAGGCCCTGCTGGTGGGCGAGAGCTGCACCGCCGAACTGATTCAGGACCAGCCCGGTGCCCTGGCCGCCGGCATGGACCTGGGCGGCGTGCCGGTGGTGAGCCTGGAGCTGCCGGCCTACTCCAAGAAGGAGAACTGGGGTGCTGCTGAAACCTTGTATCAACTGGTGCGGGGGCTGCTCAAGCCCCAGCTGCCGGCTCCGGGCACGCCCAAGCCCGATCCCACCCGCTGGCGCGCCGAGGGCCGGCGGCCGCGGGTCAATCTGCTGGGCCCCACGCTGCTGGGCTTCCGCTGCCGCGACGACGTGCGCGAGATCACGCAGCTGCTGTCCTGCTACGGCATCGATGTGGCGGTGGTGGCGCCGCTGGGGGCGCGCCCGGCCGACCTGATGCGCATCCCAACGGCCGACGCCAACCTCTGCCTCTACCCGGAGGTGGCGGGCACGCTGTGCAGCTGGCTGGAGCGCAGCTTCGGGATGGCGGCGGTGCGCACCGTGCCGATCGGCATCGGCGCCACCGTGGCCTTCCTGCGGGAGCTGCACACGGTGCTGGGGATGGAGCTGCCGGCCGAGCTGCAGCCCGGCGCCGACGGCGTGTGCGAGGCCGAACGCCGCTCCCGCCTGCCCTGGTATTCGCGCTCGGTGGATTCCACCTACCTCACCGGCAAGCGGGTGTTCATCTTCGGCGACGCCAGCCACGCCATCGCCGCCGCCCGCGTCGCCAGCCGCGAGCTGGGCTTCCAGGTGGTGGGCCTGGGCAGCTACAGCCGCGAGCAGGCCCGGGAGGTGCGTGCTGCGGCCAAGGAGCTGGGCCTGGAGGCGCTGATCAGCGACGACTACCTGGCCGTGGAGGCCGCCATCGCCGAGGCGGCCCCCGAGCTGGTGCTCGGCACCCAGATGGAGCGCCACAGCGCCAAGCGCCTGGGCATTCCCTGCGCCGTGATCAGCACGCCGCTGCATGTGCAGGACGTGCCCGCCCGCTTTTCACCCCAGATGGGCTTCGAGGGGGCCAACGTGATCTTCGACAGCTGGGTGCACCCGCTGATGATGGGGCTGGAGGAACACCTGATCGGCATGTTCCGCCACGACTTCGAATTCGTGGAGGGCCACCGCAGCCACCTGGGCGAAGCTGCCCCCGCGCCGGCACCGGCACCGACCCAGGAGGCCGCGCCAGGCCATCCCACGGCCATCACCCCGGGCAACGGCGAGCTGCGCTGGACCGCCGACGGCGAGGCGGAACTGGCCCGCATTCCCTTCTTCGTGCGCGGCAAGGTGCGGCGCAACACCGAGGCCTTCGCGCGGGAGCGGGGTCTGGCCTGCATCGACGGCGAAACCCTCTACGAGGCCAAGGCCCACTTCAGCCGATGAGCTGCGATTGGTCACCGATTGGTGACAGCGCCGGTGGCGATGTTTCGGATTGCACCAGTGCCACCCAGGCGGTGATGCCGGGGTCTTGGATGGCACCAGGCCGCGCGGATCTGCCAGGCCTCTAGGTATTTTCTCCCAGCTGTTTTTTTCTCCCAGCTTTCCCCCAGTTTTCTCCCGGCAACGTTCTCTGAGAACGCGCTCCTCCGCAGCCGTTTCTGCCGGCAGCCCGTTCTGCCAGCAGCCCCTTCACCCAGCCACCAGGTCTCCCAGCAGCCATGACCACCACCCTTCAGCCCCCTGCCTCGATCGGAAACCCCAGCGACGGCGAGGGCAGCGTGCAGGTGCATCAGGACCCCGCGCTGCACATCGAGGAGGGCGCCCTGGTGATCGCCGTCTACGGCAAGGGCGGCATCGGCAAGAGCACCACCAGCTCCAACCTTTCGGCGGCGTTCTCGAAGCTGGGCAAGCGGGTGCTGCAGATCGGCTGTGATCCCAAGCACGACTCCACCTTCACCCTCACCAAGCAGATGGTGCCCACGGTGATCGACATCCTCGAGACCGTGGACTTCCACACCGAGGAGCTGCGGCCGGAGGATTTCGTGTTCGAGGGCTACAACGGCGTGATGTGCGTGGAATCCGGCGGGCCGCCGGCCGGCACCGGCTGCGGCGGCTACGTCACCGGCCAGACGGTGAAGCTGCTCAAGGAGCACCACCTGCTCGAGGACACCGACGTGGTGATCTTCGATGTGCTCGGCGATGTGGTGTGCGGCGGCTTCGCGGCGCCGCTCCAGCACGCCCACTACTGCCTGATCGTGACGGCGAACGACTTCGACTCGATCTTCGCCATGAACAGGATTATCGCCGCCATCCAGGCCAAGGCGAAGAACTACAAGGTGCGTCTCGGTGGCGTGGTGGCCAACCGCTCGGAGGACACCGATCAGATCGACCGCTTCAACGACCGCGTGGGCATGAAGACCATGGCCCACTTTCCGGCGGTGGATGCCATCCGCCGCTCACGGCTGAAGAAGTGCACGATCTTCGAGATGGAGGCCACCCCGGAGGTGGAAGCGGTGCAGAACGAGTACCTACGCCTGGCACGCAACATGCTGGAGGCGGTGGAACCGCTGGAGGCCGAATCGCTCAAGGACCGCGAGATCTTCGACCTGCTGGGCTTCGACTGACGCCGGGCTTCAGGGGGTGGAGCCCAGATCCACACAGCCCTGCCGCTGGAACTGATCCACCTTCTCGCCCAGGCGATCGGCCGTCTGGGCCACCTGGTCCACCAGCTGGCCGTAGGTGGCGGCGTAGCGGGCGTAGGCGTCGGGATCGGCGTTGCGCAGCGTCTCGGCCTGGGCGGGATTGAGGCGGATGGTGCGCATCTCCCGCAGGCGCACGTCGAACTCCCCGCGCTTGAGCGCGCCGATCTCGGCGCGCAGCTGGGCGCAGGCGGCCACGGCCCGCTGGTGGTACTGGCGGCGCAGCTGCCAGGCCAGCGCGAACACCCCCAGCACCGCCAGCAGGGCGGCCAGAACCGAGAGCCTGGCGCGCAGGGTGAGCGGTGGCGGTGCCATGGGTCTCAGATCTCCGCGGCCGCCCGCTCCACCAGCCGACGCGCCACGGCCTGCGTGCCGGTGTGGCGGTAGGTGTCGGTGAAGACGTCGAGGAAGGTGGCCAGCTGATCGAAGCGGCCCTGCCAGGGCCCGAGGGTGGTCTCCAGGGCCCGCACCGCCTTCTGGCCGGTGAGGCCGAGGCCGCCCACGAAGCCGCCGGCCCAGCCCAGCCAGGTGTCCACACCGCGGCGGATGAAGTCCAGGTGGGCCGCCTCGCCCCGTCCCGGGATCAGGGAGGCCATACCGGCATATCCCGGCAGCTGGCGCAGGTCCGCCTGGCCCACCTGGCCGAGCAGCGCGTCCAGCCGCTCCAGCGCCTGATCGCCGAGGGGCAGCAGGGCGTCGAAGCACACCAGCGCCGCCATCCGCACCCGCGCCTCGCTGCCGTACTCCGCCAGGGCGGCGGCGAAGTCGCCGAAGCTGTCGCCCGGCAGGCCGTTCACCTGGGTGAATGCAAGCAGCTCGGCGGCCACCTTGAGCCCCAGATCGGCCGCCTGCAGGGTGTCGCTGGCCGGCGTGAGGTCGGCCACCCGCCGCAGCAGCGGCACCGCGCCGCCCACATTGGCCAGCAGCCGCAGCCCGCCGGCGGCCTGCTGGGAGCGGTTCACGGCCTCGTAGAGGCTCAGGGCCCGCCCGTAGCCCTCGTGACGGGCGCGGCTGAGGACATCGGCCCGGGCCCGCACCTGGGCGATCAGGGCCGGATCGTCGCTGCCCATCACCTCGCGGATCAGGGCGTCGGCGGAGGTGATGTTCTGCCAGTCCCCCGGCACCACCGTGCTGATGCCCCTGAGGGCCAGCACGGTGAGGTTGCGGCGGGGCAGGCGCTCCAGGCGCTCGAGAACGGTGGCGCTCATGCGGCCTCAGCAGCGGATGGGAAAGCGGGCTGGGGAACGGGTTGGAGAGCGGGGCCGCGGTCGGCCTGGCGGCGGGGCAGGGCCGGCGCCTGCAGCGCCGCCAGCCCCTTCAGGTCGAAGGCGTCCAGGAGCTCATGGCGCTGGCTCACGTCCAGGCCGGCGCCCTGGCCGATCACCTTCACCTGGAAGCGCTCGGCCACCAGCAGGGCACTGGCCTGGGGGCCCTGCTCCACCACGGGCCAGCCCTGGATGCGGTCATCGCTGGCGCTGAACTTATCCCGGGCCTCCGGGGCGGTGGCGGTGTCGGAGATGGCCAGCAGGGCCAGGGTGGCGTCGCCCTGCTTGAGGCGGGCCTCGCTGAAGCCCCGCTTCTCCTGGGTGAACACCAGCTGCTCGCCGGGGCCGGCCGGCGGGAACAGGCGGTTGAAGGCGGTGCCGTTCACCACATGGGCGGTGGGCACATCGGCCACTGTGCCGCCCGGCAGCCACTCGCCCAGCGGCAGCAGCACCAGGCCGGCGAGCAGCAGCCCCCCCAACAGCAGGAGGCCCAGCCCCCAGCGAACGACACGCCCCATGGCAGCAGCGCAGATTCCGCGCCCTGCTTAGCCGCGGCCGGAGCCTGGCAGTGCCGAGGGCGTGTGGATCGTTGCAGATCTGCTTGGATTCAACGCGACGGCAACGGCCAGCGATCGGGGGGTCCAGTGAGCGTGACCAGCGCGCTGATCGACGCCCTGCGCAGCCCCGAGGCCTACGACCATCCCGTGGACAGGATCACGGTGCTCGAGACCCACATCTCCTGGGTGCTGCTCACCGGCCCGGTGGCCTACAAGCTCCGCAAGCCCGTGGATCTGGGCTTCGTGAACTTCACCACCCTGGAGCGCCGGCTGCACGACTGCCGCGAGGAGCTGCGCCTCAACCGGCGCCTGGTGCACGACCTCTACCTGGGCCTGGCGGCCGTGGTGCCCACCGAGCAGGGGCCGCGCCTGCGGGAGCTGGCGGAAGACCGCAGCGACGCGGAGATCCTGGGAACCCCGCTGCAGGAGGTGGCGGTGCGCATGCGCCAGTTCCCCCAGGAGGCGCTGCTGCCGGCGGCCCTGGCCCGGGGAGAGGTGAGCGGGGCGCACGTCGACGACCTGGCCGAAACCCTGGCCCACTTCCACGCCACCGCCGCCATCGCTCCCGCCGACGGGCCCTACGGCACCCCGACGGCGGTGCGGGAGCCGGTGGAGGCCAATGTCACCTGCCTGCGGGAGCGGGCCGCCGCCGCCCTGCAGCCACGGCTGGAGCGGCTGGCTGCCTGGAACGCCGCCGCCTTCACCGGCCTGGAGTCGCTGCTGCGCCAGCGGCTCGGGCAGGGCCGGGTGCGGGAGTGCCACGGCGATCTGCACCTGGGCAACATGCTGCTGCGCAGAGGCCGGATCGAGGTGTTCGACTGCCTCGAGTTCAGCCCCGCCCTGCGCTGGATCGACGTGATCAGCGACCTGGCCTTCCTGGTGATGGATCTGCAGCAGCGCGGCCATCCAGGCCTGGGGTCCCGACTGCTCAACCACTGGCTGGAGTGCAGCGGCGACTACGGCGGCCTGGCCCTGTGGCGCTGGACCGTGAGCTACAGGGCCCTGGTGCGCGCCAAGGTGGCGGCCCTCAGCGGCGACGGAAGCGGCGACGGCCCCGTGGCGGCCTACCTGGCGCTGGCCGAGGCCGCGATCACCCCGGCCCCCCAGGCCCTGCTGATCTGCCATGGACTGTCCGGCAGCGGCAAGTCGCACCACACCGGCCCCCTGGCCGCCGAGCTGGGAGCCATCCGCCTGCGCTCCGACGTGGAGCGCAAGCGGATGTTCGGCCTCTGGGGCATCCCAGCCCGGGCCAGCCGCAGCGGCGACCCCTACGCCACGGAGGTGAGCGAGGAGCTGTTCGGCGAGCGTCTGCCGGCCCTGGCGGCGGCGGTGCTGGCTGCGGGCTTCACGGTGATCGTGGATGCCTGCTTTCTGCGCCGCTGCGATCGGGCCGCCATGGCGGCGGTGGCGGAGCGGGCCGGGCTGCCGCTGCTGATCCTGGAGTTCAGCGTACCGGCGGCACTGCTGCGGGAGCGCATCGAGCAGCGCCAGCGCCGCGGCCGCGACCCCTCCGACGCCGATCTGGAGGTGCTGGAGCGCCAGTTCGGCTGGGATGAACCCCTCAGCGCCGCCGAGCTGCAGCACACCATCCCGGTCACGCCGGCGAGCGCGGTGGACGCCACGGCGGCGGCGGTGCGACCGCGCCTGCGCCTGGCCGCCCCGGAGCCCGGCAGGGCATGACCAGGGATGCAACCCTGGAACGACCGGTCCACCTGGTGCATCGCTATCCGGCCAGCGCGCTCGTGCGGGCCGGCTCCGCAGACCCATGACTGCCGCCCCACCCCAGCCCGCCAACGTCCCCAGCCCGCGCACGGTGCTGGTGAGCGGCGCCAGCCGCGGCATCGGCCGTGCCATCGCCGAGCGCCTGCTGGCCGATGGCCACCGCGTGAGTGCCGGCGTGCGCGATCCGGCCAGCGTGGCGGCGCTGGGCGCTGAAGAGCCGGATCGCCTGCTCATCCAGCCCTACGAGGCCGGCGCCGGGGACGACGATCCCCGCGGCCCCCGGGCCTGGGTGGAGGCCACCGCGGAGCGCTGGGGTGGCGTGGATGCGGTGGTGCACTGCGCCGGGGTGTTCTCGCGGGTCGGGCTCCTCCATGCCGACGGGGAGGAGGAGGAGATCGCCCGGGTGCTGGACGTGAACCTGATGGGCCCCTGGCGGCTGAGCCGGGCGGCCTGGCCGCTGCTCGCCGCCAGTGGCGAAGGGCGCGTGCTCACGCTGGTGTCGATGAGCGGCAAGCGGATGAAGGGGCGGCTGGCCGCCTACGGGGTGAGCAAGTTCGCCCTGCTGGCCCTCTGCCAGGCGATGCGCAACGAGGGCTGGGACGACGGCATCCGCGTCACGGCGATCTGCCCCAGCTGGGTGAACACCGACATGGCCGCCGCCGTCACGGCGATCCCCCGTCAGGCCATGACCCAGCCGCAGGACCTGGCCGCCAGCGTCAGCCATCTCCTTTCCCTGCCCGCGGCGGCGGTGCCGTTCGAGTTCAGCGTGAACTGCCAGCTGGAGGCCTGAACCCCGTGGCCAGTGCAACCCGCCAGCACCACTACCGACTGCTGCTGGTCGCCTGCATGGCGATGCTCGCCATCTTCACCTTTCCCGATCCCTGGAACCGGCTGGCCTCCCCCGGCTATCTGGCCCTGGGAGTGGTGATGCTGAGAGCCCTGGGGGGGGGCGGCGAGCGGAGCCGCCGGGGCACCCTCCACCGGCGGCTGTACCGGGGCACGGGCATCGCCACTCTGGCCGTGGGCGGGCTCTGGCTGCTCACCCCCCTGGAGTTGCGCGACACGGGGGTGCCGGTGGTGGTGCTCTGGGTCCTGTTCAGCCTCTGGAGCGCCCAGCGCCTGATCCATCAGCTGGGCAAGGAGCGCAGCGTCGACGAGGCGGTGCTGAGCGGCGCCCTGGCGGGCTACCTGATGCTGGGTCTCTCCGGCGGCATCCTCAGCGCGGCCGTGGAGACCGTGGCCCCCGGCAGTTTCACCGGCGTCGACCTCACCCCGCACGGGCCTGACGGTCTGGATCCGGTTTGGAGGCTCGACTTCGTGAAGCTGAACTACTTCGCCTTCGTCTCGCTCACCACCACCGGCTACGGCGACATCCTGCCGATCACGCCTGCGGCGCAGATGCTGAGCATTGCCCTGGCGGTGGCCGGCAACAGCTACCTGGCCATCGTGCTGGGGGTGCTGATCGGGCGGTTCAGCATGCGCGGCAGCGATGACCGGAACAGCCATGACCGCGATGGCCTCGACGACAGCCGCGACTGAAGCCAACAGTGCCCGGAGCAGGCGCGGCGGCTGGTTGTGAGCAAGGGTGACCGGTCGTTGACCGGGCACGGGCTGGTGCACAGAGTGGAGCAACGGCCCCTGAACGCTTCGCCGGGTTCTCCCTCCTCGACTCCATGACTTCGCTCCGCTTGCTGGCGTTGCTCGGCTCCGCCATCTCGCTCGGCACCGTGGCCCTCCCCAGGGCCGCCGGCGCGCAGACCCTCTACTCGCTCGACACCACCTGCAGCATCCAGCGCATGGCCCCCGTGCCCTGCGTGGTGGAGGCCGTGGACGTGGGCGACGCCACCGAATACCGGCACCGGGTGGGCAACCGCACCCTGGTTTACCGCGTGTTCGATGAGCCCTATGTGCGGATCGAGGCCCTCAATCCCACCAGCAACACCTGGGGGCCGGTGCGCAACGCCACCATCCGCTTCTCCGCCAACGAGCTCTGCTTCAACGACCGCGCCTTCTGCGTGGTCAACCCCAACTACCTCAACAGCGTGCGCGAGGAAGGGGGCCCGGCCCTGGCGGGCCGCGACCGGATGGGTCTGAGTTTCGGCAGCAACGGCCGCACCGAGATCGCCTGCTTCGACGACGGCTGCACCCGTCTGCTGGAGGCCATCAACCGATGAACCGCGTTCTCCGAGTGGGCACTCTGGTGGGGCTGAGCCTCTGCCTGGCTCTCGAGCCACTGCCGCTGATGGCCGGCTCCGGTCCTGGAGCCGGTACTGCCGTTCTCTCTGAAGACCTGCTGCTGGCCCGTCGGGGTGGCGGCGGCGGTGGCGGTGGCCGCGGTGGCGGTGGCGGCCGTAGCTACGGCCGCAGCACTGGCGGCAGCCGCAGCTCCTCCGGCCGCACCGGCTTCGGCAACTACAGCAATGGCGGCAGCGCCTTCCGGGGCAGCAGCAAGCCCGCCGGTGGCTTCAGCAGCGGCAGCAAGAAGGCGACCTCCTCCGGCAGCCGGCAGGTCCAGGGTGGCCAGGGCTCCGGCAACCGACAGCAGAACGCCTCCTCCCGTCAGCAGGGACGTCAGGACCTGGCCGGAGACCGCCAGGGTCAGCGCTCCGACCGACAGGGCCAGCGCACCGACCAACGCAGCGATCGGCAGGGTCAGCGTGCCGACCAGCGCGGCGATCGCCAGGGTGAACGCACCGACCGCACCGAGATCCGCCAGGAGAACCGCACGGACCGCTCCAGGAACCGCCAGGACGAGCGCAGCGACCGCGTCTCCGACCGCACCGACCTGCGCCGCGACCGCTCCGACAACCGCTGGGACAACTACTGGTCGGGCTGGGCCCGGCCGGGCTGGGGCTATGCCCGCCCCTGGAACTACGGCTGGTATGGCGGCTGGAGTTCTCCCCCCTGGGGCTGGTGGGGCGCCAGCGCCGCGGCCTGGGGCGTCACCGCGCTCACCACCGCCGCGATCATCGACGCTGCCGTGGATGACGCCATCACCGATCAGGTCACCTACATCGCGGTGCCCAACACCAGCTATGAGCTCTACTACCCGAGCGTGGAACCCGCCGGCAGCCAGGGGGTGACCTTCGTGGTGAATACCGACACCGGCACGGTGGAGATGAGGGCGGATTGTCAGCAGGGAACCCTCGACGGACGGACACCCCGGACGTCTGAGGAGGCGGAGCTGCTCAATGCGGCCTGTGTCGTGGCCTACGGGGATTGAAGACTCACGGCCATCGACACGGTCTCTGGGGAGCATCCCTTCATTCCATTCAGCAACACCGGATCGGGCCCACCTGCCGCGGTTCCTAATCTCAGGTTTCGCCGCAGAGGGTTGCGTTGAGCGTTTCCGATCGGTTCATCCGCAATCCGGTGCTCACCACGGTGTGCTCGCTGCTGATCCTGCTGATCGGTGGCGTGGCAATCCCGCTGCTGCCGCTGGAGAAGCTGCCCCAGCTGGCACCCACCCAGATCCAGGTCACCGCCACCAACATCGGTGCCGACGCCCGCACCACCTTCGACACCACCACGCGGACGCTGGAGAAGGAGATCAACGGTGTGGAGGATATGAAATACATCGCCTCCAACACCTCCTCGGATGGCATCAGCAATATCAACGTCTTCTTCCCCGTCGATGTTGACCGCAACATCGCCCAGGTCAACGTTCAGAACCGGGTCGCGCAGGCCGAACCCACCCTGCCGGAGGTGGTGAAGCAGACCGGGGTGACCGTGAAGGCCGCCTCGCCGAGCATCCTGGTGGCCTACGGCTTCTACGCCGACACCGGAGCCGACGGCGAACCCCTCTACGACCAGCTGTTCCTCAGCAACTTCGTCGATCAGAACCTGATCGACGAGATCCGGCGCGTGCCGGGCGTGGGCGACGTGAAGATCATCGGCGAACGCCGCTTCGCCATGCGCATCTGGCTCGATCCGGCGCGACTGGCCAGCGCCGGGCTGACGCCGATGGACGTGCAGCGCGCCCTGCTGGACCAGAACATCCAGGCCGGGGCCGGCCGTCTCGGGCAGGAGCCGAGTCCTGCGGGGCAGGAGGTGGCCATCCCCCTGGTGACGCAGAGCCGGTTCCGGAGCGTGGCCGACGCGGAGAACCTGGTGCTCAAGGTGGGTGACGACGGCACCCTCGTGAAGGTGAGCGATGTGGGCCGGGTGGAGCTGGGCGCAGAGAACTACGACGTCGACACCAGTCAGAGCGGACAGCCCTCCTCCTCCCTGTTCGTGTATCAGCTGCCCGGTGCCAATGCCCTCGACACGGGCAATCGGGTGAAGGCCAGGATCGAGGAGCTCTCGCAGACCTTTCCCGTCGGTCTGCGCTACGAGATTCCCTACGACTCCACGCTGTTCGTCACCACCTCCCTGGCGGATGTGACGGGGAACCTCCGCGATGCCATCATCATGGCCGTGCTCACCATCCTGCTGTTTCTGCAGGATTGGCGCTCCACCATCGTGCCGGCCCTGGCGATGCCGGTGGCGATGGTGGGCGCCATGGCGGTGGTGCTGGGCCTGGGCTTCAGCATCAACCAGCTCACCATGTTCGGCATCATCCTGGCGATCGGTACCGTGACCGACGATGCCGTGGTGATCGTGCAGGCGATCAAGGCCAAGCTCAGCCAGGGCATGAAGCCCCTGCAGGCGGCCCTGGATTCGATGAACGAGCTGGCCTCGCCCACGATCACGGCAGCCCTGGTGCAGCTGGCGGTGTTCATCCCGGTGTGCTTCTTCCCCGGCACTACCGGCATCGTCTACCGCCAGTTCGCCGTCACCCTTGCGGCGGCGATCGTGTTCTCCACCTTCAACGCGCTCACCTTCTCGCCCACCCTCAGCGCCCTGTTCCTGCGGCCCGAGGGGGCCAGACCCGATGGGGTACAGCGGCTGCTGAATGCCGGGCTGGGCTGGCTGTTCGGGGGCTTCAATCGCCTCTTCGGCGGGCTGGTGGCCTGGTATGGCCGCACGATCGAGCAGCTGGTGCGCCTGCGCTATGTGGTGTTCGCCATCTTCGTGGCCGGTCTTTTGGCCACCTACCTGATGCTTACGATCGTGCCCACGGGGTTCATTCCCGACGAGGATCAGGGCCTGATGATCATCCAGGGTGAGTCCCCACCCACGGCGTCCCTGCCCTACACCCAGCGGCAGGTGGCGCAGGTGACGGAGATCCTCAGGGATTACCCCGACATTGAGAGTTTTCTGGGGGCAGCCGGCTACGGACTGGAGGGGAATGCCTACAACAAATATCTCTTCTTCATCCGCCTCAAGCCCTGGGATCAGCGGGCCAATGCCGACCAGTCGGTGTTCAGCCTGCTGCAGTCGATCAACGCCCGGCTGCGCGCCGAGGTGAGCGGCTCCCTCGCCTTCGCGGCCAACATCCCGCCGGTGGACGGGGTGGGGGCCACCGGCGGCTTCGAGTTCCATCTGCAGAACCGCGGCGGCCAGCCGATGGATGTGCTGATCGACAACGCCCAGGCCCTGATCGCCGCCAGCGTGGAGCGGCCGGAGCTGGGCCGGGTGACCACCACCTTCACACCGGCCACCGAGCAGATGTCGATCACCCTGGATCGGGATCTGGCGAAGGCGCTGGATGTGGACGTGCAGGAGACCTTCGGCACCCTGCAGGCCTACCTGGGGGGAACCTATGTGAACGACTTCATCCTCGGCGCCGATCAGTACCGCGTCTACGTGCAGGCCGAAGCCGAGGAACGCCGACAGCCGGGTGACATCGGCGCCTTCTTCGTGCGCTCCCGCAGCGGTGATCTGGTGCAGCTGCAGACCCTGCTCAGCACCGAACCCTTCATAGCTCCGCCCACGATCACCGCCTTCAACGTCTACGAATCGATCAAGATCCAGGGCGTGCCTGCTCCGGGCTACAGCTCCGGCCAGGCTCTCGCCGCCATGGAGGAACTGGCCGCCGCCACCCTCGACCCCGGCTTCGGCTACGAGTGGGCCGGCCTTTCGCTGGAGGAAAGGAGCGCCGGTGGCGCCACCACGGCGATCTTCGCCCTGGCCTTCGTGCTGGTGTTCCTGGTGATGTCGGCCCAGTACGGCAGCTACGTGGACCCGATGATCATCCTGCTCACCGTGCCCCTGGCCACGCTCGGGGCCATGGTGGCGATCTGGGGCCGCGCCACCCTGCTCCAGGCCGGCGGCTTCTGGCCCGTGATCAGCAACGACATCTTTGCCCAGGTGGGCCTGCTGATGCTGATTGGCATGGCCAGCAAGAACGCGATCCTGATCGTGGAGCAGGCCAACGAATACCTGTCGCTGGGCATGAGCCTCTCCCAGGCGGCGATCAACGCCGCCAAGGTGCGCTTCCAGCCGATCGTGATGACCGCCGCCTCCGGCCTGGTGGGCTACATCCCGCTGATGACCGCCTCCGGGGCCGGTGCCATCAGCCGCTGGTCGATCGGCACCGTGAGCTTCGGCGGCTACCTGGTGGCCACGGTGCTCAGCCTGGGGGTGGCACCGGTGATCTACGTCATCATCAAGGGGCTGGAACGCCGCTACCTCAGCGACGAGGCACCGATGGACAGCAGCATCGAGCCGGCCTGAGATGAACCGGGCCAACCGCCAGCGCCTGTTCGCCGCCGTGATCGGGGCCGTGCTCGGTGCCGGGCTGGGGCGCTCGATCGAGCCTCTGGCGCAGGACCCGGCAGGTCGGGAGCGCTTCCGCAGCCCGGTGTACCAGCGTCTCTACCGGGCCTATCCCCGTGTGGGAGCCGGAATCGGTGCCCTGGTGGGGGCCGGCTTCGCCACGATCGCCCAGGCCCAGCGGCGCCGCCTCAGGCGGCGAACACCTCGATCAGACGGGCCATCAACAGGTTCGCGGCCTTGAGGCCGTAGTCGCTGGCCCAGCAGCGCAGGGGCAGATGGCCAGGGGGCGCCAGTCCCTGCTCATCGAGGGCCGCGGCCACCGGCACCGTGAGCTCCTCGGGCAGCGCGAACCCCACCCCCGCAACCGTCGGCCAGGCCACCCTGCGCGTGAACTGCTCGAACAGGGCCGTGTCCTGGGCGATCAGCGTGTCGCGGCTGCCGCCCAGCTCGCGGTACAGCCGCTGCTGCACGGCGAAACCCTGCCGGCCCTCGCTGCTGGTCTGCCAAAGCCCATCGATGATCGCCAGCATCGCCGCCGGACAGCGCTCCAGGGATTCCGGACTGACATCGCCGTCCCGGTCCATCAGCTGGTCGAGCAGCAGCCGGGCCGTCTCCCGGTCGGCGGCGTCGAGATCGCCGGCCGCCAGCAGATCCCGCAGGCGTGAGTAGCGCTGCACGTCACCCACCAGCAGCAGGGTTCCCCGCAGCTGCCCGAGCTCGGCCTCCAGCTCCGCCACCCTCTGCTCAAGCTGCAGCACGCGTTGGTCGAGATCGCTCATGGCACGGTCACCGGGGTGCCGTGGCGCAGGCTGAACAGGTTGCTCACGATCACCGACTGGCCGGCCTGAAGGCCCTGGATCACCGGATAGCGGTTGTCCTGCAGCGGTCCGAGGGTCACTGGCAGCTTGAGCGCGAAGCGGGTATCGGGCGGCAGCGCCCGCAGCGGCTCCAGGGGCACGTTGCCGGGCTGGGCTTCCAGCTCCTGCAGGCTGCCCACCACGAACACGAACGTCTGCCCGCTGGTGCGCGTGACCGCCACGGCCGGCACCGCCAGCTGGGACACGGAATCGATCACCAGACGGGTGCGCACCCGCTCGCCGTTGCGGAAGCGGCCGTCGGCATTGTCCAGCTCGGCCTTGGCCAGGAACGACTGGGTGGCGTCGTTGACGCGGGGGTCGATCGACACCACCCGCCCCTCCACGACACCGTTGCCGCTGGGGGGATTGACGAGCACGGGCTGGCCGGGACGCACCCGCTGGCCGAAGCGGGATGGCACGTCCACCCGGGCCAGCAGCCGGGTGGTGCGCTGGATGGTGGTGAAGGGCGTGCCGGCGCGGATCACGTCGCCCGGCTTCACCGCCACATCGCTCACCACCCCATCGATCGGCGCCCGCAGATCCTTGTAGGCCAGATCGGCCTGTTTGGCCTTCAGAGCCGCCTCCGCCGCCAGGAAGTTCTGGCGCAGGGCATCGCGCTGGATCGGGCTGGCCGCACCCTGCTGGGCCAGGAAGTCGAAGCGCTGGAAGTTGAGCCGGCTCTCATCCCGCTGGCCTTCCAGGGCCTTCACCTCCTCGCGCAGCTGGGTCTGATCGAGCACCACCAACAGCTGACCGGCACGCACCGCATCGCCCTGGCGGATGCGCAGGCTCTCGATGCGACCACCCGCCTGGGCCGCCAGGTTCACCTCCTCCGGGGCCTCCAGGGTGCTGATGGTGGTGATCTCCTCGGGAAAGGGGTGCATGATCACCGCGTCCGCCGTCACGGCCAGCGGCTTGGGCAGGGGGGTGGTGTCCGTAGGGGCGCAGCCGGCCGAGCTGACGGCCAGGCCGAGCAGCAGTGAACCCCAGGCCGACCACGCCCTGGGAGGGACTGCCGCTCCGGGGAGAGAACTGCGCAAGTGCCGCCGCCTGCAGATGGGTTCATTGTCCCGCCGGGAAGGGGCGGACTCCAGCCCGCTAGGGGGGAGCGATGGAAATGGATGCAGAGCAGCCTGAACTGCGGGCGCTGAAGGCGGCGATGGCGCTGGGCAGGGTCGGGAAGAACCGCTCCGGACCCAGGCGCTCGACGATGCCGGCCCGCTCCAGCAGGGCGTAGAGGTCCTGCTTCACGCGCGCCATGGCGAAGGTGATGTCGCGCTTGCGGAGTTCCACGGCGAAGTCCCGCAGGGCATCGGCGGCCGTGATGTCGATCTCGGCAATCGCTTCGGCGTTGAGCACGAACCACTCCACCGGCGTCTGTTCCGCGGCAATCGCCTCGAGGGCCCGCCGCCGGAAGTTCTCGGCATTGGCGAAGCACAGCGGCGCGTCGTAGCGGTAGATCACCAGCCCCGGCACGGTGGTGGCCCCCTTCCAGTCGTTCACATCGTGGAGGCCGGCCAGGTTCGGCGCCGACCCCAGCACCGCATCGTGGGGGCGCATCAGGCGGGCGAGCAGATCCAGCATCGACAGCGCCACCGCCAGCCCCACGCCGATCAGGAGGTTGGTGGCCAGCACGCCGAACAGGGTGATCAGCGCCAGGTGGAATTCACTGCGCTTGAACTGCCGCAGCCGGCGGAACTCCGGCACGTCGATCAGGCGCAGCGCCGCGTAGATCACGATCGCCCCCAGGGCCGCCTTGGGAAACAGCGCCAGCACGGGCCTGAGGAACAGCAGCACGCTGATCACCACCGCGAAGGCCACCAGCGAGAACAGCTGAGAGCGGCTGCCGAGGGAATCGCCGATCGCCGTGCGGCTGCCGCTGCTGCTCACGGGAAACCCCTGCACCAGGCCACTGCCCAGATTCACCGTGCCCAGCGCCAGCAGCTCCTGGTTGGCATCGATGCGGTAGCCACCGCGGGCGGCGAAGGCCCGGGCCGTGAGCACGTTGTCGGAATAGCCCACCAGGGCGATGCCCACCGCGGTGGAGAGCAGATAGGTGAGGTTGCCGGCGGTGATGCCGCCCGGGATGGCCAGCGGCGGCAGACCCGCCGGGATCGGGCCGATCACGGCCACCCCGACCCGGTCGAGATCGAACACCCCCACCGCCACGCTGGCCAGCAGCACCGCCAGCAGCGGGCCTGGTGCCTGCGGGAAGCGGCGCTGCACCCAGACCAGGAACACCAGCACCCCGGCCGCCAGCAGCAGCGTGGGTGGGTGGATCTCTCCCTGGTGGCGCACCAGTTCCAGCAGCTGGCCGGCGAGGGAGTCGGCCTCCAGCGGCACACCGCTGATCCGGCTGATCTGGCCGGTGATCATGATCACCGCCACACCGGCCATGTAGCCCACCAGGATCGGTCTGGAGAGCAGATCGGCCAGGAAGCCGAGCCGCAGCCAGGCCCCCAGGCAGCAAGCCGCCCCCACCAGCAGCGCCAGGGCGCTGGCCAGCAGCGCATAGCTGGCGGCGTCGCCCCCGGCCAGGGGCTCCACCGCTGCCGCCGTCATCACGGCGGTGGTGGATTCCGGACCCACCGAGAGCTGGGGGGAGGAGCCCAGCAGGGCGTAGAGCAGCAGCGGCGGCAGGATCGCCCACAGGCCCTGGATCGGCTGCAGCCCCGCCAGCTCGCCGTAGGCCATGCACTGGGGAATCAGGTAGGCCGCCACCGTGATGCCGGCCAGCAGATCGCTGCGCAGCCAGCCGGCGCGGTAGTGGAGCAGCCGCTCCAGGCCCGGCAGCAGCTGGGTGAGCGGGCCGGAAGCGCCGCCGTCGCTCTGCCGTGGCCTGGGTGCCGCTGTGCTCATGCGCCCATCCTGCTCATGCGCTCAGCTGCTCAGCTGCTCAGCTCATGCAATCAGCTCCTCAGCCTGCGGATGGGGTCCGGCTCTGTTGCCGCTCCAGCCAGCGCAGCTCCATGCCCTTGACGATCCGATACACCACCGGCACCACGAACAGGCTGAGCACGGTGGCCATCAGCAGGCCGGAGAACACCACCGTGCCGATGCTGCGGCGGCTCACGGCCCCGGCGCCGCTGGCGAACACCAGCGGCAGGAAGCCGGCCAGCGAGGAGATCGCCGTGAGCAGGATCGGCCGCAGGCGGGCCACGGCGGCCCCGTGGATCGCCGGCTCCAGCGCCATGCCGGCCGCCAGGCGCTGGTTGGCGAACTCCACGATCAGGATGCCGTTCTTGGCCGCCAGGCTCACCAGCACCAGCAGACCCATGCGGCCGTACACATCCAGCGGCAGGTCGCGCAGGGCCAGCCCGGCGATGCCGCCCAGCAGGCCCAGCGGCACCGTCACCAGGATGATCATCGGATCGATGAAGTTCTCGTAGAGGGCGGCCAGCAGCAGCAGCATCACCACCACCGCCAGCAGGAACACCTGCTCGTTGGACCCGCCGGCCCGAGCCTCCTCCCGCGCCAGACCGGCCCATTCCAGATCGGTGACCTGGCTGCCCAGGTCGGCGCGCACCTGGCGCAGCCGCGCCATCGCCTGACCGGTGCTCACGCCGGCCTTGGGCTGGGCGCGGATCGAGATCGAGCGCAGCAGCCGGGTGCGGTTGATCACGGTGGGGCCCACGTCGTCGCGCACGCGCACCAGCTGGGAGAGGGGGATCAGCCGGCCGTCGCGGTTGCGCACCCGCAGCGCCAGCACATCGGCGGTGTCGCGGCGGTCGCCCCCCTCCAGCTGCACGATCACCCGGCGGATGCGGTCGCCCTCGAAGCTGTCGTTGACGTAGTCGCTGCCGAAGCTGGCGCCGAGCACATCGACGAGATCCTGAAGTTCCACGCCCAGCGACGCCAGCTGCAGGCGGTCGGGCTCCAGCCGCAGCAGCGGCGCGTCGGCGCTGAAGCGGGTGGTCACCCGCTCGAAGGCGCCGGTGGCCTGGGCGGCGTCGATGAAGGCCTGGGCGGCGGCCTGGAACTCGGCCAGGTTGAGGCGCCCGCCGCTGGTGTCGAGCAGATCGAACTCGATCCCCCCCTCGCTGCCGAAGCCGCGCACCGTGGGCGACTCGATCACCACCACCTGGGCATCGCCGATGGCGCCGGCCAGCTGACGGTTCAGCCGCCCGGCGATCGCCGCCGGAGTCTGCTCGCCAGGCGGGCGTTCCTCGATCGGCAGCAGCCGCAGGAAGAAGATGCCCTTGTTGGGACCGCTGTCGCCGAAGGAGCGGCCGGCGTAGAAGTTGCCCGACACGACCGCCGGCTCCTGCCGCACCACCTCCCGCACCCGCTCCATCACCGCCTGGGTGCGGCCCAGGGCCATGCCGTCGGGCAGCACCACCACCCCGCGCAGCTGGCTGCCGTCCTCCTGGGGAATGAACCCCTTGGGGCGCTGCTGGTAGGCCCAGGCCGTGACCAGCAGCCCCACCAGCAGCAGCGCCACGACGCGGCGGCGCCAGGCCAGGGCCTTGGTGAGCCAGCGGTCGTAGGGACCTTCGAGGGCCTCGAGGGCGCGGCGGGGGGGATCGATCAGGCGCAGCAGCCAGCGCGGCTCCCGCTGTTCGGCATGCAGGAGGCGGCTGGCCGCCACCGGTGTGAAGGTGAGGGCGTTGAAGGTGGAGAACAGGATCGTGGCGCCGATCGTGAGCCCGATCGGGGCGTAGAGCCTGCCGGTGCTGCCCTGCAGGGTGAGCACCGGCAGGAACACCGCCACCAGCACCAGGGAGGTGGCGATCACGGCCCCGCCCAGCTCCGCCATCGCCTCACGGGCCGCCTGGAGCGGCGGATCCTCCCGCTCCAGGCGCCGGCCGATGTCCTCGCTCACCACGATGGCGTCATCCACCACCAGGCCGGTGGCCAGCACCATGCCGAACAGGGTGAGGGTGTTGATCGAGCTGCCGGCGAGGCGCAGCACGGTGAGGGAGCCCACCAGCGCCACCGGCACCGCCAGGGCCGAGATCAGGGCCAGCCGGCTGTTGCCCAGCCCGAGCAGCAGGGAGAAGAACACCAGCAGCACCGCGTCGCGCAGGCCCGCCAGGGTGCGGTCGATGCTCTGGCGCACCGTCTCGGCCTCATCGATGATCACCTGCAGATCCACCCCCGGCGGGATGCGGCCGCTGAGCTCGTCGAGGGCCTCGCCGATGCCGCGGCTCACCTCGAGGGCGTTGCTGCCGTCGCGCTGGAAGATCCCCATCGCCACGGTGGACTTGCCGTCGAGGTTGGTGGCGATCGAGCCGTAGTCCTCCGCGCCCAGGCTCACCCGGCCCACATCCCGGAGCCGGATCACGCCGCCGGCCGGCCCGCGGGCCACCACCAGGTCCTCGAACTCCGCCAGCGTGCGCAGCCGCCCCTCCATGCGCAGCGGCAGGGAGAGCATCTGGTCGGCCGGGGCGGGCGCCTCTCCGGCCTGGCCCAGGGCCGCCAGCACGTTCTGCTCCTCGAGCGCGTCGCGCACGTCGGCGATCGTGAGGTTCACCAGATTCAGGCGCTGGGGATCCAGCCAGAGCCGGAAGGCCAGCGGACTGCCGCCGAACAGGCGCGCGTCGCCCACCCCAGGCACCCGCTGCAGGCGGTCGATCAGCACCTGCTCCACCCAGCCGCTCAGGAAGATGTCGTCGTAGCGCTCGCGCTCGGCGCTGACGCTCAGCACCATCAGCAGGTCGTCGGAGCTGCGCCGCACGCGCACGCCGAAGCGCGCCACCGGCCCCGGCAGGCGCGGCTGCACCACGGCGGCTTCGTTCTGGGTGTTGATCTGGTTGAGCTCGGGGTTGCCGCCCTCGAAACTCAGCGTGATGCTGCTGCTGCCGGTGGAGCTGGTGGAGCGGATCTGCTCGAGCCCCTCGAGGCCGTTGAGCTGCTTCTCCAGCAGGGAGGTGACCCCCTGCTCCACCACCTCCGGGCTGGCCCCGGGGTAGCTGGCGCTCACCGACACCCGCCCCGGCGCGATCTCCGGCAGGTTCTCCACCTGCAGCCCGGGCAGGCTGATCACCCCGGCCAGCAGCACCAGCAGGGCCACCACCACGGTGAGCACCGGCCGGCGCAGGAACGGGTCGGAGATCGACCCCTGCGGTCTGCCCTTCACGGCCTGGTGGCGACGCGCGGCGGTTCTAGCCCAGCGCCAGGCCGGGGCGCAGCGTCGCAGCCTGCGCATCGCTGAGACGCCCGGCGCCGTGCAGCACGCGGGTGATGCGCTCGATGTCGAGCACGGCATGGCAGCGGTAACCCGCAGCCGCCAGGCGCTCGCGGGCATGGCGGTCGTGGTCGCCGCCGTGGTCGAGGAACACCACCACGTCGTGCACCACCAGCCCGGAACTCTCCAGCTTGGCGATTCCCTCGAGCACGCTGCCGCCGGTGATCAGGATGTCGTCCACCACCACCACCAGGTCGCCCTCCTCGAAGTCGCCCTCGATCAGCCGCCGGGCGCCGTGGGCCTTCACCTCCTTGCGGGGATAGATCAGCGGCTTGCGCAGCAGCAGCGACAGGCCGGTGGCCGTGGGCAGGGAGCCGTAGGGAATGCCGGCGATGCGGTCGAAGGCCAGTTCCCCCATGCAGCCCGCATAGGCCTGCAGCACGCGGTGAAACAGGTTGGGATCGGAGATGATCTGGCGCAGGTCGATGTAGTAGTTGAAGACGGCGCCCGAGGCCTGCACGTACTCACCGAACAGCAGGCAGCCGATGTCGAACAGATCGAGGATCAGCTGATCCATCGGATCGGCCGCCGGCGGCGCCTGCCAGAGGGCGCAGCTGCCGCTGCCGGGCCGCTCCTCCAGCCAGTGGTCGCGGATGGCGTTGATCTGGGCCTTGAGCGCCGCCGCCCGCTCGGCCATGTCGTCCTCCACCAGCAGGTTCTGGGGCAGGGGCAGCAGCAGGCCGTCGCCGGAGGCCGTGAGGCCCGCCTGGAGCATGGCCTCGAGCTTCTCCTCCTCCCCCCAGAGGCTGCGCAGGATCAGGAAGTGCTCGGGGGCCACCTGCCGCACCCGCGCCAGGATCGCCGGATCGCTGGTACCCACCTCCAGCAGCAGCTGCTCCTGGGTGCCCCAGAGCAGGGTCTCACGCACGATGCGCAGAAACAGCGGATCCTCCTCGCTGGGGAAGTGCTGGATCACCCGGGCCGTCTGGTTGGAGCTGTGGCAGGTCATCACCACCGCCTTGCCCGGATAGAGCAGGAAGGGGGCGGCGATGTCCTGGCCGGGCAGGGGCGAGAGGCTCACCGCGTCGGCGGCCAGCTCGCGGAACAGGTAGTGGGCGAGGGCGGAGGAGGAGTTGAGGTCGCCGTGCTTGCTGTCGATGATCAGCGGCAGATCGGGCGGCACCAGCTCGCGCACCTCCAGCAGCAGCTCCAGGCCCACCGGCCCCAGGGCCTGGTAGAAGCCGAGGCTTGGCTTGTAGGCGCACACGTGGGGGGCGGTGGCCTCGATCACCGCCTTGATCCAGTGCCGGGCCTGGCTGAGGAAGGAGCGGTTGGCCATGCCGCGCCGCGCCGCCCAGCTCTGCAGCATCTCGGGGTTGGGGTCCAGGCCGGTCACCAGCAGCGACTGGCGATCGGCCATGGCCTCGGTGAGCTGGATGAAGAAGCCCATCGCCGGGGGCAGCCTGGGCCTGTTGCTAGAGCAGGGGAGCGGAACCGCGCGACCGCCCGACATACCTCGTAATCACTGGGAGCTGGCCAGCCGCCAGGGCAGGGTCTCGCCGGCGTGGAAGGGCACCAGCTCCACCGCCGTGCCGGCGGCGTCGTTGAGGTGCAGCCGCTCGGGCACCGTCACCGGCTCGCGCACCAGGGTGATCGTGCCGGTGTTGAGGGGCAGACCGTAGAAGCAGGGCCCGTGTTCGCTGGCGAAGGCCTCCAGGCGATCGAGGGCGTTCTCCTGCTCGAACACCGCGGCGTAGCTCTCGATCGCGAAGGGGGCGTTGAAGATGCCGGCGCAGCCGCAGGCCGACTCCTTGGCGGCGCGATCGTGGGGGGCGGTGTCGGTGCCGAGGAAGAACTTTGGGTTGCCGGAGACGGCGGCGGCGCGCAGGGCGATGCGGTGCAGTTCCCGCTTGGCCACCGGCAGGCAGTAGAAGTCGGGCCGCAGCCCGCCGGCGAACAGGGCATTGCGGTTGATGTGCAGGTGGTGGGGGGTGATGGTGGCCGCCAGGTTGGCCGGGCCGCTGCGCACGAAGTCCACCGCGTCGGCGGTGGTGATGTGCTCCAGCACCACCCTCAGGCCGGGGTGGCGCTGCAGCAGCGGCGCCAGCACCCGCTCGATGAACACCGCCTCACGGTCGAAGATGTCGATCTCGGCGTCGGTGACCTCGCCGTGGATGAGCAGCGGCATGCCGATCCGCTCCATCACCGCCAGCACCGGCTCGATCCGGGCGACCGCCGTGACGCCGGAATCGGAATTGGTGGTGGCGCCGGCGGGGTAGAGCTTGCAGGCGGTAAACACCCCTGCGGCGAAGCCGCGCTCGATCTCAGCCGGATCGATGCTGTCGGTGAGGTAGGCCGTCATCAGCGGCTGAAAGCGGCTGGCATCGGGCAGGGCCTCGCGGATGCGCCGCCGGTAGGCCTCGGCCGCCGCCACGGTGGTGACCGGGGGCCGCAGGTTGGGCATCACGATCGCCCGGGCGAACTGGGCCGCCGTGGCCGGGGCCACCGCCTGCAGCATCGCCCCGTCGCGCAGGTGGGCATGCCAGTCGTCGGGCTGGCGCAGCGTCAGCCGCTGCAGCCGGTCGGGATTCGACGCGGGCGTCCCGCCGGGGGTCTGGCTGGGGGCCTGGCCGGGGGTCTGGTTGCGGGTCTGGTTGCGGTTCTGTTCGCCAGCCGTCATCGCCATGGCGGGCCCGCGGCCCGGCGCCCCTGCGTCTCCACCCTGCCAGAGGTGGGCCCAGGCACCGGCCCGGCCCTTGACCGGCCCCCGGCCGGACCCGTAAGGATTCATGTCGCCGGCCGGGACAGGGGTGACCGGCGACACGGAGGGGCGGCAGGCCGCTGCCTATGGTTGAGCCAGACAATCCGCTGAAAGGCCCATGGGTGCTGCTGCCAAGCTCACGATCGGGGAACTCGAGGCGGGCTATCCCACCTACTGCAAGGCCCTGCGCCTGCTGATCCGCGACGGCCGCAGTTTCGAGGCGATCCAGCGCACGGTGTGCTGGGAACGGCTGAGCCTGCTGCAGAAATGCCTGCCCACCCGCTACAAGTCGCCCGACTATCTCTATGTGCTGCTCAAGCGGGAAGTGGAGCAGCCGGCCGCCTGAGCGCCTCGATCCACCCGACGAGCGATTCCAACAATCCGGTCAAGCGATCCCCACGCAGGCTGGAATCGGCCTGATGCGCTGGTGGAATGGTGAGGCTCCACCGGTACCCGCGCCTCCATGGCCCACCACCAGATCCTGATCGTCGGCGGCGGAGCCGCGGGCATCACTGTGGCGGCACAGCTCAAGCGGGCCCGCAACGCCCTCGATGTGGCGATCCTCGAGCCCTCGCGGGAGCACTACTACCAGCCCGGCTGGACCCTGGTGGGCGGCGGGGTGTTCACCCTGGAGGAAACCCGCCGCCCAGAGGCCGATCTGATCCCCTCCGGCGTGCGCTGGATCGAGGACGCCGCCACCGGCTTCGATCCCGACCACAACACGGTGCTCACCGCCAGCCACGGCGCGATCAGCTACGACGTGCTGATCGTGGCCACGGGCCTGAAGCTCTGCTGGGACCGCATCGAAGGGCTCCCCGAGGCCCTGGGCCAGGGCGGCGTGTGCAGCAACTACAGCAAGGATCACGCGACCTACACCTGGGAGGCGATCCAGGCCTTCGAGGGCGGCAACGCCGTGTTCACCTGCGCGCCGATGCCGATCAAGTGCCCCGGCGCCCCCCAGAAGATCGCCTATCTCGCCGACGACGTCTTCAAGAAGAAGAAGCTGCAGGCCAGCGTGATCTACGCCACGGCCACTCCGGGGATCTTCGGCGTGCCCGTGTATGCGGCGCCGCTGCGGGAGGTGGTGAAGCGCAAGGGCATCGACGCCCGCTACAACCATGTGCTCACCGCCGTGCGGCCGGACACGAAGGAAGCCGTATTCAGGGTGACGGAGGGTGAGAGCAGCCGCGAGGAGGTGATCCCCTACAACCTTCTGCATGTCACCCCGCCGATGGCCGCCCCCGATGTGGTGGCCGGCAGCAGCCTGGCCAACGCCGCCGGCTTCGTGGAGGTGGACCAGTTCTCCCTGCAGCACGTGCGCTTCGCCAATGTGTTCTCGCTCGGCGATGTGAGCGGCATGCCCAACTCCAAGACCGCCGCGGCGGTGCGCGGCCAGGCGCCGGTGCTGGTGGCCAACCTGCTGGCCCTGCTCGACGGCCAGCCCCTGGAGGCGGCCTACGACGGCTACAGCTGCTGCCCGCTGATCACCGGCTACGGCAAGGCGATCATGGCCGAGTTCAACTACAAGCAGGAGCCGGTGCCCTCGTTCCCGCTCGACCCCACCAAGGAGCGCTGGAGCATGTGGTTCGTGAAGCGCAAGATCCTGCCGGCGCTCTACTGGAACCGCATGCTGGCCGGCGCCCAGCACGAGCGCCGCTTCGTACCCGGCGTCAAGCGCTGAGCGCAGGGATCAGCTCAGGCAGCAGGGGTCAGGCCAGGCAATCGGCATTGAGCAGGGCGCACACCTCGAGGATCTGATCCCGGCGTTCCGGCGCCAGCTCGAGGGTGCCGGCCACCTGCTCGAGGAAGGCGATCTCCGCGGCGGTCACATCCCTGTCGCAGTGGATCAGCTGGGCAGCGAGGGCGAAGGCGGTTTCACGCTGCGAGGGCTGCAGCAGCGGTGCCGCCTCCTGGACGAGCTCCTGCCAGCCGCGGTCGCGCAGCCGCAGCAGCAGGCCGGAGAACAGCTCCCCGAAGGCCGGCAGGGCCATGGAGCGGAAAGGGGTGCGGCGCAGCAGCTGCTCGCGGATCAGCCGCGCTTCATCGTCCACGAAGGAGCGATCCGAGGCGACGGCGGCCACCGGGATGGTGGCAAAGGCTTCGGCCTGGTTCATGGCGGCTCAGGCGACGAGCGCGCGCAGCGTCTGCAGCCGGCGCTCCGTGGATTCCAGCAGCTGCAGGCCGAACACGGGCAGCTGATCGAGGGCGAAGAGCATGCCCTGCCGCTGCATCAGCACCAGCCGGGTGGGCTCGAGGGCAGTGGCGGTGCCGTGACGCCGACGCTCGGGCTGCACCAGGGCTCCCTGTCCGAAGCACTGCCCCGCGGAGAGGATCTCGGCCTGGGAGCCATCCCCCCAGGTGAGCCGCACCCTGCCCTCCAGAACGCCGAACATGCAATCGCCGCGGTCACCGGCCCTGAAGATCACCGCGCCGGGCTCGAACTCCAGGATGGCGCCGTTGTGGCTGAGCGCCTGCATGCTCTCGAGGAGCTGCTGATCAGCCGTGGGAGCTGACATAAGACCATCGGACGGACACGCCCAGCCTGACGAGAGCCGGTTAAGGGAACATCAAGCCGCGGCCGCCAGGCACTGCCGGGCCATCAGTCCCTCCTCGTCGGCGGGCACCCGCACGAGCACCTGCGGCTGCAGCCAGCCGAGCGCCTCGCGCAGCTCGGCCAGCAGGGCATCGTCGTGCTCGCCGATGCCGCCGGTGAGGGCGATCACGTCCACCCCGCCGAGGCTGGCGGCCATGGCGCCGATGCCCTGCAGCAGGCGATGGCGGAACACGGCGATGGCCAGCTCGGCGCCGGCATGCCCCCGGCCGGCGGCCTGCCGGAGTTCGCGCATGTCGCCGCTGAGCTCGGAGAGTCCCTGCAGCCCGCTGGCATGGTTCAGGGCATGGTCGAGATCGCCGGGGCTGGTGCCCTGCCGGAGCAGATGCAGCAGCAGGCCGGGATCGACGCTGCCGCTGCGGCTGGCCATCACCAGACCCTCGAGGGGCGTGAACCCCATGGTGGTGTCGATGCTCCGGCCCGTGCCGTCGGCGGCGATGGCGATGGCGCAGAGGGAGCAGCCGGCCCCCAGGTGACAGCTGATCAGCCGCCGGGCCGCGGGGTGGCGGGCGGCCACGGTCTCGGCCACGTGATGGTGGTTGAGGCCATGGAAGCCGTACCGGCGCAGCCCCTGGCGGCGCCAGTCCCCGGGGAGGGCGTAGGTGAAGGCGGCGGGAGCCAGGGTGGCGTGAAAGCCCGTGTCGAAGCAGGCCCACTGGGGCACCGGGCCCGGAGATCCAGCGGGATCCGCTGCGGGGTGGGCCGCCAGCCAGTCCTGCAGCCAGGCGATCGCCTGCAGGGCCGGGCCGTTGTGCAGCGGAGCCAGGGGCACCAGCGCCTGCAGCTGCTGCAGCACCCCGGCGCTGAGCCGGGTGGGCCGGCTGAAGGCGGCGCCGCCGTGCACGATCCGGTGCACCACCAGGCTGGGGGCGGGGTCGGCGGCGGCGATCAGGGGCGCCAGCCACTGCTCCAGCAGCGCCTCCATGGTCTGGCCACCGCCGCCGTCCCAGGCCCGCTGCTCCTGCCAGAGGCGCCCCCCACGGCCATCGCGCAGGGAGGCCTTGACGCTGGAACTGCCGCTGTTGAGCACCAGCACGGTGGGCTCGGCTTCATCTGCGGCGGCGGCGGCGGCTGTGGCGGCGGCTGTGGCGGCGCCGGCTGGCAACGACGACGGGTCCATGACGCGGGGGAAGCGGGGCGGCGCGACGCCATCACTCAAACGCCGTCGCCGCTCTGCGGGCCGCGCTGTGGGCGGATCCGGATTGCGTTCGGCAGCACACAGCCCAACCGTCGCGAGGACCGTAGATTGGCTGCTTGTGTGTCCGTTCCCTTGATGAACCAGACCCTGCAGGCATTGCACCCCAACCCTGGATGGAGCGCAGCCCAGTCCTCCCTCGCCGCAGCCGACACCCCGGCAGCCCAGGTCGCCACGCCCCCGACCTGCGACACGGTGGGCAAACACTGCATCCTCGAGCTCTACGACTGCGATCCAGGTCGGCTCGACGATCAAGCCTTCCTCAGGGACACCATCACCGCCGCCGCCCATCAGGCCGGTGCCACCCTG
>NZ_JAGQCJ010000015.1 GCF_024346135.1 Cyanobium sp. CH-040
TCCGCGCCGCCGAGGACCCGGAGTTCGAGACCTTCTACACCAAGAACATCCTTCTCAACGAAGGCATCCGGGCCTGGATGGCACCGGCTGACCAGCCGCACGAAAACTTCGTCTTCCCTGAAGAGGTACTGCCCCGTGGAAACGCCCTTTAATTCCGGCCTGGTGAGTGTCGGGGGCAAGGACCTCGACTCCACCGGTTACGCCTGGTGGGCCGGCAACGCCCGCCTCATCAATCTCTCCGGTCGCCTGCTCGGCGCCCACGTCGCCCACGCCGGTCTGATGGTGTTTTGGGCCGGCGCCATGATGCTGTTCGAGGTGAGCCACTTCACCTTCGACAAGCCCATGTACGAGCAGGGCCTGATCTGCATGCCGCACGTGGCCACCCTCGGCTACGGCGTCGGCCCCGGCGGTGAGGTGACCAACCTCTATCCGTTCTTCGTGGTGGGCGTGCTGCACCTGATCAGCTCCGCCGTGCTCGGCCTCGGCGGCCTCTACCACGCCCTGCGCGGCCCCGAGATCCTGGAGAACTACTCCTCCTTCTTCTCCCAGGACTGGCGCGACAAGAATCAGATGACCAACATCATTGGTTATCACCTGATTCTCCTCGGCGTCGGCGCCCTGCTGCTGGTCTTCAAGGCCATGTTCTTCGGCGGCGTCTACGACACCTGGGCCCCCGGCGGCGGCGACGTGCGCCTGATCAGCAACCCCACCCTCAACCCCGGGGTGATCTTCGGCTACCTCACCCGCGCCCCCTTCGGAGGCGAGGGCTGGATCATCGGTGTGGACTCCATGGAGGACATCATCGGTGGCCACATCTGGATCGGCCTGATCTGCATCTTCGGTGGTATCTGGCACGTGATCACCAAGCCCTTCGGCTGGGTGCGTCGCGCCTTCATCTGGAACGGTGAGGCCTACCTGAGCTACAGCCTCGGCGCCCTGAGCCTGATGAGCTTCATCGCCAGCGCCTACATCTGGTTCAACAACACCGCCTACCCCTCGGAGTTCTACGGACCCACCAACGCCGAAGCCTCCCAGGCTCAGAGCTTCACCTTCCTGGTGCGCGACCAGCGCCTCGGCGCCAACATCGGCTCCGCCATGGGTCCCACCGGTCTGGGCAAATACCTGATGCGCTCCCCCACCGGCGAGATCATCTTCGGTGGTGAGACCATGCGCTTCTGGGACTTCCGCGGCCCCTGGCTGGAGCCCCTGCGCGGCCCCAACGGCCTCAGCCTCGACAAGCTCCAGAACGACATCCAGCCCTGGCAGGTGCGCCGCGCGGCTGAATACATGACCCACGCCCCCAACGCCTCCATCAACTCGGTGGGCGGCATCATCACCGAGCCCAACTCGGTGAACTTCGTGAACATCCGCCAGTGGCTGGCGTCCACGCAGTTCGTGCTCGCCTTCTTCTTCCTGGTGGGTCACCTCTGGCACGCCGGCCGCGCCCGCGCCGCCGCCGCCGGTTTCGAGAAGGGCATCGACCGTCAGGCAGAGCCCACGCTGGCCATGCCCGATCTGGACTGATCCGCAACGATCAGCTTCCACCCTCTTCCCGAGGAATGACCAGCCAGCCCTCGCCATGCGGCGGGGGCTTTTTGCTGGGCCAGCGTCCTGCTGCCGAAGCAGACGTCAGATTCAGTCAGATCTGCGCGGGAAGTTGTCAGAGATCAGACCTGTGTGATCCATAACGTTCACAGCAGCACCGCAATCAGGTGCGGAACGGCTCTTCACACACACCGATGATCTCCTTCAAATCCAACAGGGCAACGCGCACGGGCCTCGCCCTCAGCGCCACCGCCCTCACCACCGCCGTGCTCGGCACCGCCGGACTGGCGCCCGTCCCGGTGTCGGCCCAGTCCTGGGCAGCGCAGGGCCGCAATCCCTCAGGAGTGGTCAGCTCCGCGATCAGCAGCCCCGCTCCCGGGGTGATCTGCGACACCGCCACCCGCATCTGCTACGACGGCAGCGGCGTTTCGCTGCCGCAGACCCGGCTGCACATGGGCTCCTGGGCCGAGTGGCGGCTCGCCCGCCAGCTCTCCGGTCAGCCGGCACCCACCGAGTTCCGCCTCAGCGACGGCAGCTTCTGCGATGTCCGCGCCCGCACCTGCTGGAGCGAGGCCTTCGGCCGCCGCACCGTGGCCACCCAGCTCAGCGAACAGCTGTTCGCCGGCGCCGGCATCGGCGGCCAGCGGGAGGTGAACCGGTTCGCGGGTCTCTGCAACCTGATGCGGGGCAGCCGCGAGATGTACAGCGGCGTGTGCGCCCTGCGCAGGGTGGCCAACAGCGAGCGGGGCGTCACGCGCTATGTGGTGCGGCAGCCCAATGGCAGCCAGCTCACCTTCAGCGACCGCAGCGGCCGCCTGGAGGTGAGCGACGGCGACCGCAGCTGGCCCGCCACCTTCGTGGATCACGGCCTCACCGGCGTGTTCCGCTGGCGGGACATGACCCTGGTGGCCACGCGCGAACACCCGGCGCTGCCCCTGGGCCGTCTTCAGAGCGACGGCATCAGCCAGCTGTTCATGGAGCGCTGACGGCCGCGGTCACGCAAGCAACGGCCTCTGCGGATCAGAGCGGCTGCAACCAGCGCCGCAGCAACGGCAGGCTGAGGCCGATGACGTTGCTGAAGCAGCCATCGAGCCGCTCCACCAGCAGCCCGCCCTGCCCCTCCAGGGCAAAGGCTCCGGCGCAGCGCAGGGGCTCGCCGCTGGCGACGTAGGCCCGGATCTCGTTCTCATCGATGTCGGCGAACAGCACCCTGGTGGTGACCGTCGCCAGCAGGGGAGCGGGCTCTGGCGCCGGCGGGTGAACCGGCAGGCTGAGCGAAGGGCGGATCAGGCAGTGGCCGGTGTGCAGCTCGCCCCAGCGGCCCGCCATGGCCTGCCAGCGCGCCACGGCCTCGGCGGCGTCGGCGGGCTTGCCATGCACGGCGCCGTCGACGCTGAGCAGCGAGTCACAACCCAGCACGGCCAGCGCTGGCTCCGCCGCCGCGGCCGGGTCCAGGCGGGCTGCCACCGCCTCGGCCTTGGCCCGGGCCAGGCGCTGCACCAGGCGGCGGGGATCGGAGTCCACGATCTCCTCCTCGTCCACGCCACTCACCACCACCCGGTGGGGGATGGCGGCCTGCTCCAGCAGACGGCGGCGGGCCGGGGAGGCCGAGGCGAGCACCAGCATCGGGCACCTGGGGAACAGGGACACAGGCAACGGCCACGGGAGCGTGCCGATCGGACCGCTGCCTTCGTACCGTACCCATCACCTGTGCCCGCGCCCGGGAGTCCTGCCGATGCCGCCCCTCCGCCCTGCCGTGCGCTCCGCCGTGCGCGCCCTCCCGGTGCTGGCCGCCGTCAGCCTGGGGATGGCGCCGGCCCAGGCCCAGCTGCAGATGTTCGGCGGCATCAGCAGTCCGGCCCCTGGAGTGGTGTGCGACCGCATCGCCATGACCTGCTTCAACGGCAGCGGCCCCTCGGTCGATCTCACCCGCCAGCATCTGGGCAATTCGGCCGCCCTGCGGCTCAGCGCCAGCCTCAGCGGCCGGCCGCCGGCCAGCGAGTTCCGGCTCAGCAACGGTGCGGTGTGCAGCGTCCGCGAAAGCACCTGCTGGACCGATTCCCGCCGGAAACGCGTCAGCGATGCACTCACCCGCGATCTGTTCGCCGCCTCTCCGAACCCGGACAGGGAGGTGAGCAGATCGCGCGGGCTGTGCAGCCTCAGCCAGCGCGGCCGTGCCGTCTACGACGGGAACTGTGATCTGCGGGTGGTGAGCCGTGACTCCGGCATCAGCCGCTACGCCGTGTCCACCGCAGACGGCCGCCGCTACGTGTTTCGCCGCCGGGGTGACACCCTCGAGCTCGAGGACGCCACCGGCACCTGGCCGGTGGACTTCCGCAACCACGGCTACACCGGCTTGTTCCGCTGGAGCGACATGACCCTGGTGGCCACCCGGGAGCACAGCCTGCTGCCCCTGGCCCAGCCCCGCGCCGCGGGCAGGGGCGCCGAGATCGACGCGCTGTTCTCCGGAGGCTCCAACTGAGCAGCCCCACCGACAATCCCCGCACGCCTGCCGCCGGGGCCACGGCAGATCCTCCCCCGGTCGATGAACGCCGTGCCCTGCGTCGCGCCAGCCGCTCCCTGCGCTGCCTGCCCTTCCGGCGCGCCTTCTACGACCAGGTGGGCGAGACGGCCCTGAGCAGCGGCAGCCTGGCGTCCAGCCAGGACTGGCGCCGGCTCTGCTTCCTGCCGGTCTCGCCCGAGCGGGCCGAAGCCCACTTCATCTGGCTGATCCGGCTGGGGGTGCTGCGCCGCGAGGTGGACGGTCAGGGCCTCACCGAGCGGGTGCGGCTGACGCCGATGGGACGCCGCCTGCTGGCGCAGATCCAGGGCGAGATCCCCCGTGCCGGCTTGCGGGAGCGGATGCTGGAACACTTCCGCCGCCGCCGTCCCCGCCTCTGATGGCCCGCTCCTGATGCCCCAGCCGGCCCAGCCGCCACCGGCCCTGATGGTGCTGGGCACCTCCAGCGGTGCCGGCAAATCGCTGATGACGGCGGCGCTCTGCCGGGCCCTGCGCCGCCGCGGCGAACAGGCGTTGCCCTTCAAGGGCCAGAACATGAGCAACAACGCCTGGGTGGACCGGACAGGCGGGGAGATGGCCTACTCCCAGGCGCTGCAGGCCTGGGCCGCCGGGCTCGAACCCCACCACAGCATGAACCCGGTGCTGCTCAAGCCCCGGGGCGATTCCACCAGCGAGGTGATCCACATGGGCCGTTCGGTGGGAACGGCCCGCGCCGAGCACTACTACCGCGACTGGTTCCGGCCCGGCTGGGCCGCCATCCGCTCCGGGCTGGACGAGCTGCAGGCCGCTCACCCCGGCGGCCGCCTGGTGCTGGAGGGGGCCGGCAGCCCGGTGGAGGTGAACCTGCAGGCCCGCGACCTCACCAACCTGCGCCTGGCCCAGTTCCTGCGCGCCCGCTGCCTGCTGGTGGCCGACATCGAGCGGGGCGGGGTGTTCGCCCAGATCGTCGGCACCCTGGCCCTGCTCAGCCCGGTGCAGCGGCCCCTGATCCGCGGGCTGCTGATCAACCGCTTCCGCGGCCGCCGCGAACTGTTCGACGAGGGGCGGTGCTGGCTGGAGCGGCACACGGGGGTGCCGGTGCTGGGGGTGATGCCCTGGCTGGAGGAGCTCTTTCCTCCGGAAGACTCCCTCGACCTGCTGGAGCGCCGCGGCCGCAAGGCCGGCGCCGAGCTGGAGCTCGCCGTGCTGCGGCTGCCCTCGATCAGCAACTTCTCCGACCTCGATCCCCTCGAGGCCGAACCCAGCGTGCGGCTGCGCTGGCTGCGGCCGGGTGAGCCCCTCGGCAATCCCGATGCCGTGATCCTGCCGGGCAGCAAGCAGAGCCTGGGCGACCTGGCGGCCCTGCGCCGCGCCGGACTGGATGGCGAGCTGCGCCGCTACCTGGCCGCCGGCGGCCATGTGTTCGGCCTCTGCGGCGGCCTGCAGCTGCTGGGGCGGGAGCTCCACGACCCCGAGGGCCTCGAGGGTGCTGCCCCCAGCCGCCTGCGCGGACTGGATCTGCTGCCGCTGCGCACCGTGTTCGGCGGCACCAAGGCCCTGCGCCAGCGCCGCAGCCAGGCCCTCTGGCCAGCCGCGCCCGACGGCGGCGGCAGCGAGTGTCCGGACGCTCTGGAGCTGGAGGGCTTCGAGCTGCACCGCGGCCGCACCACCGTTGTGGCGCCCGCGCCCGGGGCCCTGGCCAGCGACGACGGGCTGGGCTGGTGGCAGGCGGTGGGCGAGCGCGGCGGCCTGGTGGCCGGCACCTACCTGCACGGGGTGTTCGAGAGCGGCCCCTGGCGACGCCACTGGCTCAACCGGCTGCGCCGGCGCCGGGGCCTGCCCCCGCTGAGCCTCGATCAGCCCCACCACAGCCGCCAGCGGGACCAGCTGCTGGAGCGCCTCGCCGGCGCCTTCACGGAGCACGTCAACCTGGAGCCGCTGCTCGCCCCCTGATGGCCTCCCGCACCGTCACCATCCACTGGCCGAACGGCACGACCAGCGCGGTGGCCGCCGGCAGCGCCTGGCTGGAGGCGGCCCGGCAGGCGGGCGTCGCCATCCCCACCGGCTGCCTGGGGGGCAGCTGCGGCGCCTGCGAGATCGAGGTCAACGGTCGCGTGGTGCGGGCCTGCATCGCCACCGTGCCCCCCAGCCGCAGCGGCGAGCTGACGGTTGAGCTGGCGGTGGATCCCTACTGGTGATCAGGGCTGGATCAGCCCGCCGCCCAGCAGCACCTCGCCGGCATAGAACACCGCCGCCTGGCCAGGGGTGATCGAGAACTGGGGTTCGGCGAACGCCAGGCGCACCCGGTGGGGCCGGCCGGCGGCCCGGTCGGCGTCGCTGGCGGGCAGGGGGGTGAGCAGGGCCGGCTCCGGAGCGCTGCGGTAGCGCACCTGCACCTGCACATCCAGCGGCTCGGTGGGCGGCGCCATCGACACCCAGTTCACCGCCCCCACATCACAGCCGTCGCGGGCCGCCTCCCGGCGCGGCGCCACCACCACCCGGTTCATGGCGCCATCGAGGCGCACCACGTGCAGCGGCTCGCTCCAGGCCACCCCCAGCCCCTTGCGCTGGCCGATGGTGAAGTGCTCGATGCCGTCGTGCTCGCCCACCACGGTGCCGTCGGCGAGCACGATCTCGCCCTGGCGCGGCGGCAGATGGGCATCGAGGAAGGCCTTCATCGAGCCGTGGTGGTCAGCCAGGCAGAGGTCCTGGCTCTCGGGCTTGCTGGCCGTGCGCAGCCCATGGCGGGCCGCCTCCAGGCGGGTGTCGGCCTTGGTGAGCTCACCGAGGGGAAAGACCAGCCGGCCCAGGGACTCCTGGGGCAGGTCGTAGAGGAAGTAGCTCTGGTCCTTGCGCCCATCGAGACCGCGCAGCAGCTGATGGCGGCCGGCCGCCTCACCGGGAACGGGCAGGGGGTCGCCGGCTTCGGCGTGGCGCACGCGGGCGTAATGGCCGGTGGCGATGCGGCCGATGCCGCGCTCGGCCTCGGCCCAGGCCAGCATCGGGCCGAACTTCACCTCCCGGTTGCAGCGCGAGCAGGGCAGGGGGGTGACGCCGGCGGCGTAGCCCTCAACGAGGAAATCGACGATCTGCTCGCGGAAGTGCTCGCGGAAATCAACCACGTGATGGGGGATGCCGAGCTGCTCGCAGATGCCGGCGGCATCCACCAGGCCCTCGGCACAGCACGCCCCCTTGCCGCTCATCAGCCAGAGGGTGAGACCCTCCACCTGCCAGCCCGCCTCCACCAGCAGGGCGGCGGTGAGGGAGCTGTCGACGCCGCCGGAGAGACCCACGGCCAGCCGGTGCTCGCCCGGCCAGGACCGCAGGCGCTCCAGGGCCGCCGCGCCCGCAGGAGTGGCCGCAGAAGTGGCCGCAGGAGCAAGAGTGGCGGATCCAGCTGGGCAGGAAGCGGTCAAGGACTGGGTGGCACGGTCGTCTCTCCCCATCATGAGACGCAGAGCCCTGCCCCTGCCGTGACTGCCATTGCCCCGCCTGCGGAGCCAACACCCCCGCCCTGGCCGCCGCGGGACGCCGCCCACCTGCTGGTGAGCGGCGCCCAGATGGCGGCGCTGGAGGAGCATCTCTTCGCCTCCGGCCTGCCGGTGGAGGCCCTGATGGAGAAGGCGGCCCTGGCCCTGAGCCGGCAGCTGCTGGCCGACCACGGCGGCCTGCTCGAGCGGCAGGGGGCGGTGGTGCTGGCGGGACCGGGCCACAACGGTGGCGACGGCCTGGTGGTGGCACGCGAACTGCATCTGGCCGGGGTGGCGGTGGCGATCTGGAGTCCGTTCGAGCGCCACAAGCCCCTCACCGCCAGCCACCTGCGCCATGCCGCCTGGCTGGGCATTCCGCGCCTGGAGGCCGCCCCGGATCCGGCCGCCGCCTGCCTCTGGATCGATGGGCTGCTGGGCATCAGCCAGCGGCGGCCGCCGGAGCCGGCCCTGCAGGAGCTGTTCAGGCTGCGGGAGCTGCAGCGCCCGGGACGGCTGGTGGCGATCGACGTGCCCACCGGCCTCTGCGCCGACAGCGGCCGCTGCCTGGGGGGAACAGCCGCCCGGGCCAGCCACACCTACACCCTGGGACTGCTGAAGGCCGGCCTGGTGCAGGACGGCGCCCTGGAGTGGGTGGGCGAGCTGCGGCGGCTCGACCTGGGCCTGCCGCCGGCGCTGCTGACGGCGCTGCCCGCCGATCAGCCCCTGGGGCTCGGATCCGACGATCTGGCCGCTGCCCCCTGGCCGCGCCTGCCGGCGGCGGCGGCCAAGTACGGGCGCGGCCGGCTGCTGGTGGTGGCTGGCAGCGAGCGCTACCGGGGGGCGGCGAACCTGGCTCTGGCAGGGGCGAGCGCCGCCGGCTGCGGCAGCCTCCGGGCCGCCCTGCCCTCGGCCCTGGCCGACGGACTCTGGAGCGTTCACCCCCACGTGGTGGTGAGCCGGCGCCTGGCCTGCGATGCCCGGGGCCACCTGGCCCTGGGCCAGCTGGAGGCCGCCGATCTGGAGCGGCTCGATGCGCTGCTGGTGGGTCCTGGACTGGGCGCCGCGCCGCTGGACGGCGCGGATGGCGGCCTCGATGAAGACGCCGAATCGGCAGCCTGGCAGCGGTTGCAGCGCTTCGAGGGGCTGCTGGTGCTGGATGCCGATGGCCTCAACCGGCTGGCCGGCCAGGGCGCCGGCCCCTGGTTGCGGCAGCGGCGCGGCCCCACCTGGCTGACGCCGCACCGGGGGGAATTCGATCGCCTGTTTCCCGACCTGCGGGGCACCGAGGCCCTGGCGGCGGCGGCGGCGGCGGCCCGCGAGACCGGTGCGGCTGTGCTGCTCAAGGGTGCCCGCAGCGTGGTGGCCGGCCCCGGCGGCGGCTGCCGGCAGGTGCTAAAGGCGGCCCCGGCGGCAGCCCGGGCGGGCCTGGGGGACGTGCTGGCCGGGTATGCGGCCGCGCTGGGTGCGATGGCCCTGGCGGCGGCAGAGCATCCCGGTGATGCCCTGCTGGCGGCGGCCGGCCTGGCCCATGCCGGCGCCGGCCTGCACCTGCAGGAGCGCGGCGCGGGCGGGGCCTCACCCCAGGCCGTGGCCCGCTGCCTGGCGAACGCCTCTGTGTTGTTTTACAAGTAAAAGCTGAAGGGTTACTGAAAACACCATTGCTTCAACAAAACCTGCCGGATAGTGACGGGCCCCGTCGTGTCCAGCGATGCCTGCCTCCAGCCTGCGGACAAGCGAAGGGCGCGCCAGTGAAGGACAGAGGCGGCGAAGCAGTGATCCAGTGAGCTGGTATCTCTCCAGCATCGGCCGTGAACCGCTGCTCACACCAGCGGAGGAGATCGAACTGGGCAACCAGGTGCAGGCGATGATGCGGCTGCTGGAGGATCACAACCCGGCCCGACTCCCTGCTCTGCAGAGTAACTCAGGCGGCACGACTGTGCATCCTTCAGTGCCCCACGGAAGCCCCGCATCCGCTGACGGCGCGGCGGGCGAGCTCAGCATTCAGCAGCGCAAGGTGCTGCGCATCGGCCAGCGGGCCAAGCAGCGCATGATGAAGGCCAACCTGCGCCTGGTGGTGAGCGTGGCCAAGAAATACCAGGGCAAGGGACTGGAACTCCTGGATCTGATTCAGGAGGGTTCGCTGGGGCTGGAGCGCGCTGTTGAGAAATTCGATCCCACCCGCGGCTACAAGTTCTCCACCTATGCCTTCTGGTGGATCCGCCAGAGCATGACCCGGGCGATCGCCTGCCAGTCCCGCACCATCCGGCTGCCGGTGCATCTGACCGAGCGCCTCAGTGCCATCCGCAAGGTGAGCCTCGACCTGGCCCACAAGCTCGGCTCCATGCCCAGCCGCAGCGAGATCGCCGAGGCCATGGGCATGCCGGTCGCCGAGCTGGATGGCCTGCTGCGTCAGGCCCTCACCACCTCCAGCCTGGACGCGCCGGTGAACGGCGACGAGGGCCGCAGCTTCCTGGGCGATCTGATTGCCGACACCGCCGTGGAGGAACCGCTCGACCGGGTGGAGCGGGGAATGCACCACGAGCAGCTGAGCCGCTGGCTCAGCCACCTCAGCGATCAGGAGCGGCAGGTGCTGGAACTGCGCTTCGGGCTGGAGGGCCAGGAGCGCCACACCCTCGCGGAGATCGGCCGGCAGCTGGACGTGTCGCGGGAGCGGGTGCGGCAGGTGGAACTGAAGGCCCTGCGCAAGCTGCGCAATCTCACCCGCAGAATGCCCAGCACGCTCTGAGTCTGCGCCCGCTGCGGCCTCCCCTCATCTACCACCCGGCCTATTCGGCGCCGCTGCCCAGCAGCCACCGCTTCCCGATGGCGAAGTTCCGGCTGCTGCATCAGTGCCTGGTGGAGCGCGATCTGGCGCACCCCGCCCAGCTGCACCAGCCCCTGCCGGCGCCCCGCCGCTGGCTGGAGCTGGTGCACCCCCGCCGCTACCACCAGGCCTTCAGCCGGGGCGAGCTCGGGGAGCGGGAGCAGCGGCGCATCGGCCTGCCGGCCACGGCGCCACTGGTGCGGCGCACCTGGCTGTCGGTGGGCGGCACCGTGCTCACGGCGCGGCTGGCCCTGCGCCACGGCCTGGCCTGCCACCTGGCCGGCGGCACCCACCATGCCTTCGCCAGCGCCGGCAGCGGCTTCTGCATCTTCAACGACGTGGCAGTGGCCGCCCGGGTGCTGCTGCAGGAGGGAGCGGTGCGGCAGGTGATGGTGGTCGACCTGGATGTGCATCAGGGCGACGCCACCGCGGCGATCTTCGCCGGCGAGCCACGGGTGTTCACGGTGTCGGTGCACTGCGCCAGCAACTTCCCGCTGCGCAAGGCCCACAGCGACCTGGACGTGGCCCTGGCGGACGGCCTCGAGGACGACGCCTACATCGCCGCCATCGGCGACCTGATCCCCGAGCTGCTGGAGCGGCTGCGGCCCCAGCTGGTGCTCTATAACGCCGGAGTCGATCCCCACCGCCACGACCGGCTGGGCCGGCTGGCCCTCAGCAGCGCCGGCCTGCTGCGGCGCGATCACCTGGTGCTGGACGCCTGCCTGCGGCGAGGGATCGCCGTGGCCACGGTGATCGGCGGTGGCTACGACGTCCTGCCCCGTCTGGTGGAGCGGCACAGCCTGGTGTTCCGGGCCGCGGCGGAGCAGGCCCGGCTGCACGGCCTCTGATCCGGGCCTGGGATTCAGTCCTCGGCCCAGATGTAGCGGGTGAGCTCCTCACCGCTGGGCTCCGGAGCAGCCAGGGCGAACTCCACGGCATCGGCCACCTCGGCATCGATCTCCCTGTCGATGGCCTTGAGCTCGTCGCCGCTGGCCAGGTTGTGCTCGGTCAGATGGACGGCCAGGCGCTTGATCGGATCGCGCTGGGCCCAGAACTCCTTCTCGGCCTGCGCCCGCAGCTCATCGGGGTCGGCCAGGGAATGGCCCCGGTAGCGGTAGGTGAGGCACTCCAGCAGGGTGGGCCCCTCGCCGGACCGGGCGCGCTCGATCGCGCGCTGGGCGGCGGCGCGCACGGCCAGCACATCCATGCCGTCCACCTCCTCGCCGGGGATGCCGAAGGCGGCGGCCTTGCGCCAGATCTCCGGATCGCTGGTGGCGCGGTTGTGGTCCATGCCGATGGCCCACTTGTTGTTCTCCACCACGAACAGGATCGGCAGCTTCCAGAGCGCCGCCATGTTCAGGCACTCATAGAACTGGCCGATGTTGCAGGTGCCGTCACCGAAGAAGGCGGCGGTGACGGAATCGCTGGAGGCATCGCCCAGCGCGTCGCGCTTGTAGCGGCTGGTGAAGGCGGCTCCCAGGGCCACGGGAATGCCCTCGCCGATGAAGGCATAGCCGCCGAGCAGGTGGTGCTCCCGGGAGAACAGGTGCATGGAGCCGCCGCGGCCCTTGCTGCAGCCGGTCTCCTTGCCGAACAACTCACTCATCACCTCGCGGGCCGGCACGCCGCAGCTGAGGGCATGCACGTGGTCGCGGTAGGTGCTGCAGAACCAGTCGTGCTGGGCCTTCATGGCCTTGATCACGCCCGTGCTGACGGCCTCCTGGCCGTTGTAGAGGTGCACGAAGCCGAACATCTTGCCGCGGTAGTACATCTCCGCGCACTTGTCTTCGAAGCGCCGGCCCAGCACCATGTCGCGGTAGAGGACCAGGCCCTGCTCGCGGTCGACGGTGGCCGGAGTTCCCGGATAGAGATTCTCCAGGCGCTCGGCATGGGGCCCGGCAACGTGGGTGGACTCGGCCGAACAGCCGGGGGCTCCGGAGGCCTCCAGCGTCCCGCCGGTCGCGTCACGGCTCGTGTCTGCCTGGGTCATCGTCGAAAAGCTGCTGGTGTCGAAAAGCTGCGGGTGTCAGAAAGCTGCGGATGCCTTCGCCTGGCTGACGGTGCAGAAGCGGTGCAGAAGCGGTGCAGAAGCCAGTTCTGGTGGGCGAACTTTACGGGGTCCGGCAGCAGCGGCAGTGTCCATGGCGGCCATCCGGGCAGCAGCGTTCACCCTGACTACAGTCAGTCACCCGCCATCCCTGGGGATTGGACCTGCCGATCGATCACTTCCGGTTGCTCGGCGTGAGCCCGACCACTGATCTGCAGGCCGTGCTGCGCACCCTCCAGCAGCGCATCGACCGTCCCCCCGAGCACGGCTTCACGCCCGACACCCTCAGGGCCCGCGAGGAGCTCCTGCACAGCAGCGCCGACCTGCTCAGCGACCCCCAGCGCCGGGCCCACTACGAATCCGAGCTCACCGCCCTCAGCGACGAGGGGGAAACACTGCAGGCCGCCCTGGACGTGCCGGCCAGCAAGGAGGTGGCCGGGCTGCTGCTGCTGCTGGAGGCGGACCTGCCCCTGGACTGCTTCGAACTCACCAGCCGTGCTCTGCAACCACCCCAGGCGCCGGCCCTCGGCAGCGGTCGCGAGGCGGACCTGGGTCTGCTGGCCGGCCTGGCCTGCCTGCAGGGAGCCCGGGATCTCCGTGGAGAACGGCGCTATGAGGCCGCTTCCCAGCTGCTGGCCCAGGGACAGCAGCTGCTGCAGAGGACGGGGCAGCAGCTCGAACTGCGCCAGCAGCTCGCCGACGAACGCCGGGTGCTGCGCCCCTACCGCATCCTCGATCTGCTCAGCCGGGACCTCGGCTCCGCCCAGGAGCGCAGCGAGGGCCTGAGCCTGCTGGAGGAGCTGGTGCAGGAGCGCGGCGGGCTCGATGGCTGGCTCGAGGGCGAAGGCAAGGGCGAGGGCAAGGGCGAGGGCAACTCCGGGCCCAGCCCGGGCGATCTCAGCGTCGAGGAGTTTCAGGCCTTCTTCCGCCAGATCCGCCAGTACCTGACGGTGCAGGAACAGATCGATCTGTTCGAGCGCTGGGCATCCCGCTCGAGCCGGGCAGATTTTCTCGCCATCACGGCCCTCACCGCCTCGGGCTTCGCCCAGCGCAAACCGGAGCGGATCGGTGCGGCCCGCGACCGGCTGCTCGCCCGGGGCCAGGCGGACCTGCGTCCGCTGCTGGCCTGCCTGCACCTCCTGCTGGGCCAGGCGGACAGCGCCGAAGCCCTGTTCGCGGGCAACGCCAGCGAGGAGCTGCTGGAGTGGGCCCGGCGCCAGAGCAGCGATTCCCTGGCCCAGGTGTGCGCCTATTGCCGCCAGTGGCTGGCCCGCGATGTGCTGCCCGGCTACCGCGATCTGGAGGCCGACCCCGACCTCGAGGCCTACTTCGCGGACCGCGATGTGCAGGCCTATCTCGACGGCCTGGAGGCCGAGGCCAGCGCCGACGAGGTGTTCGCGCCCAGCGCCGGCGGCGCGGCCCTGGCCGGCGCGCAGGCCCTGCTGGGTCTGGGCTCGCTCGGGTATGGGGACGCCGATGAGATCGACGGCGACGACGCCGACCGGGAGGACGACGGCTTCGCGGATGCGCTGGCCCCTCGCTGGCGGCGGCCGCTGCTGCTGGCCACCGGCGCCCTGGCCGCGCTTCTGGTGGGACTCGGTCTGGTGTCCCTGTTGCGGCCCCGTCCGGCACCGGTGAGCGTCGGGCCCGCCACCAGCAGCAACGCCACCAACGGCCAGGCCGCTGGAGCAGGCCAGAGCCAGGGGAAGGCTCCAGGATCCGCAGCGCCGGGGGCACCGGCCAGCGGCGCCGCGACCGCTGAACCCCCGCAGAAACCCGGCAGCCCGGCCAGGCCCGAGGCCGCCGCGCTGCCGCTGCGCAGCGACCAGCCCAGCGCCGAGGAGATCCAGTCGTTGCTGGAGGCCTGGCTGGCCGCCAAGGCGAGCGTGCTGGCCGGCGAGGACGCTCCGACCTCCCTGGAGGACCTGGCCCAGGCGCCCCAGCTGCGCCTGCTCCGGAGCGAGCGCCGGGCCGACCAGTCCCGCAACCAGACCCAGCGCATCGACGCCAGCGTCGAGAACCTGCGGATCGAGGCCAACAGCCCCGGGCGCGTCGCCGCCGTGGTCACCATCCGCTACCGGGGCGAACGTCTCGATGGCGAGGGCAAGGCGGTGGGCCAACCCAGCAACCTCACCCTGCGCAACCGCTATGTGTTCAGCCGCGAAGGCGGCACCTGGCGGCTGGTGAGCTTCGAGCGGGCGACCTGAGGGGCGCCGGGCCGGGGGGCAACGGCGGGGGCGCCGCCGCCAGGTTTTTACGATCGGATCACCCCAGCGGCCGCCACGCCATGTTCGATGAGCTCTCCCAGCGGTTCGAGGATGCGGTCAAGGGCCTGAGGGGTCAGGCCAGCATCAGCGAGACCAACATCGAGGGCGCTCTCAAGGACGTGCGCCGCGCCCTGCTGGAGGCCGACGTGAGCCTGCCGGTGGTGCGGGAGTTCGTGGATGAGGTGCGCCGGAAGGCCCTCGGCACGGAGGTGGTGCGCGGCATCAGCCCGGACCAGAAGTTCATCCAGGTGGTGCACGAGCAGCTGGTGGACACCATGGGCGGCGAGAACGCGCCTCTGGCGGCCGGCGGCAAGCCGGGTGAGCCGGCGGTGGTGCTGATGGCCGGCCTGCAGGGCGCCGGCAAGACCACCGCCACCGCCAAGCTCGGCCTGCACCTGAAGGAGAAGGGCCGCAAGGCGCTGCTGGTGGCGGCCGACGTCTACCGTCCCGCCGCCATCGAGCAGCTGCAGACCCTCGGCGGCCAGATCGGGGTGGAGGTGTTCAGTCTGGGCACAGAGGCCAGGCCGGAGGCGATCGCCGCCGCCGGCATCGAGAAGGCGAAGGCCGAAGGCTTCGACACGGTGCTGGTGGACACCGCCGGCCGCCTCCAGATCGATCAGTCGATGATGGAGGAGATGGTGCGGATCCGCCAGGCCTGCCAGCCCGACGAGGTGCTGCTGGTGGTGGATTCGATGATCGGCCAGGAGGCCGCCGAGCTCACCCGCGCCTTCCACGAGCAGGTGGGCATCACCGGCGCCGTGCTCACCAAGCTCGACGGCGACGCCCGCGGCGGCGCCGCCCTCTCGATCCGCAAGGTGAGCGGCGCGCCGATCAAGTTCATCGGCACCGGCGAGAAGGTGGAGGCGCTGCAGCCTTTCCACCCCGAGCGCATGGCCAGCCGGATCCTGGGCATGGGCGACGTGCTCACCCTGGTGGAGAAGGCCCAGAAGGAGGTGGAGCTGGCCGACGTGGCGCGCATGCAGCAGAAGCTGCAGGAGGCCACCTTCGACTTCTCCGACTTCCTGCAGCAGATGCGCCTGATCAAGCGCATGGGCTCCCTCGGGGGCCTGATGAAGCTGATCCCGGGGATGAACAAGATCGACGACGGCATGCTCAAGCAGGGGGAGCAGCAGCTCAAGCGGATCGAGGCGATGATCGGCTCGATGACCGAGGCCGAGCGCCGCAACCCCGATCTGCTGGCCTCCAGCCCGTCGCGGCGGCGGCGCATCGCCGGCGGCTGCGGCCACAGTCCCGCCGACGTGGACAAGGTGCTGACCGACTTCCAGAAGATGCGCGGCTTCATGAAGCAGATGAGCCAGGGGGGCGGAATGCCGGGCATGCCCGGGATGGGCGGAGGGTTCCCGGGCATGGGCGGCTTCCCCGGCATGGGTGGCGGCATGCCGGGGATGGGCGGCATGCCCGCGGGCGCGCCGGGCCGCGGCCGCGGCGCCGCCAAGGCCCCCAGACCGGCGAAGAAGCGCAAGGGCTTCGGCGACCTCTGATCCTCCGCCGCCAGCCACGAGGTAGAGTCGCTCTTTGCACCTTTTGCGGCTAGGCCACGATGATCAAGCTCCGCCTGAAGCGGTTTGGCAAGAAGCGGGAAGCGAGCTTCCGCCTGGTGGCCGTGAACAGCACCTCCCGCCGCGACGGCCGCCCGCTCGAGGAGCTGGGGTTCTACAACCCCCGCACCAAGGAAACCCGCCTCGACACCGAGGCCATCCGCGCCCGTCTGTCCCAGGGTGCCCAGCCCACCGAGACCGTGCTGACCCTGCTGGAGCGCGGCGGCCTGGTGGAGAAGAGCGTGCGCCCCTCAGTGGTGGTGGGCCAGAAGAAGCAGGCGGCCGCCCGCGAGGCTGCTGCCAAGCAGGCCGCCCGCGAAGCCGCTGAAGCCAAGGCTGCCGAAGAGGCCGCCGCCGCTGAAGCAGCTGCCGCCGCCGCTGCCGAAGAGGCCCCCGCCGAGGCTTGACATCCGGGCCCCTGGCCGAGTCCGACGGACTCAGCTCCACCACCCTCTCCCTGCCGTCCCAGGCCTCAGCCCTGGCCCTTGCCGGCGAGGGCGAAGTCACCCTCAGGCGACTCGAAGCCCTCACCGGTGCAACGCTGGTGCTGCGGGGCCTCGACCTGTCCCTGCGCGCTCGCCCCAGCCAGCTGCAGCGGGCCTGTGATCTGCTGGACCTGCTCCGTCCCCTCTGGCAGGAGGGCCAGAGCATCAGCCAGGTGGACCTCAACACCGCCCTGCAGGCCCTGGACAGTGGCAGGGGCGAGGAGCACCGCGACCTTGGCAACCTGGTGCTGGCCCGCAGCCAGAGCGGCCGGCTGCTGCGGCCGCGCACCCTGCGCCAGAAGGCCTACGTGCAGGCCATGGAGCGCCACGACCTCACCCTGGCCCTGGGGCCGGCCGGCACCGGCAAGACGTTCCTGGCCACGGTGCTGGCCGTGCGCATGCTCCAGGACCGGCGGGTGGAGCGGCTGATCCTCACCCGTCCGGCGGTGGAGGCCGGCGAGCGCCTCGGCTTTCTGCCGGGAGACCTGCAGCAGAAGGTGGATCCCTACCTGCGGCCGCTCTACGACGCCCTGCACACCCTGCTGGGGGCGGAGCGCACGGCGGTGCTGCTGGAGAAGGGGGTGATCGAGGTGGCGCCCCTGGCCTACATGCGCGGCCGCACCCTGGCGGACGCCTTCGTGATCCTCGACGAGGCCCAGAACACCAGCGGCGCCCAGATGCGCATGGTGCTCACGCGCCTGGGCGAGAACTCGCGCATGGTGGTCACCGGCGACCCCAGCCAGACCGACCTGCCGCCGGGGGTGCCCAGCGGCCTGGCGGAAGCCGCCCAGGTGCTCGATGGCGTGGAGGGCGTGGCGATCTGCCATCTCAGCGCCGCCGACGTGGTGCGCCATCCCCTGGTGCAGCGCCTGGTGAGCGCCTATGAGCAGCGCGACAGACGCCGCGCCGCCGGCACCGCCGCCAGCCCAGCCCGCCCGCGCTGAAGGAGGAAATCCGCACCGCGGCAAGGATCACAGCTTCCGCCGCGTCCGCTCCGGCACTGGCAGGATGGGCGAAGTTCTCAGTTCCGGGGCCCCATGCCGGCCAGCAGCAATTTCCAGGAGGCCATCCGCGAGGCGCAGTCCAGCGCCCTGGTGGGGCCCAACGTCGTCAACAAGGCCCTGCCCTACGTGGGCGGCGGCATGGTGCTCACCGCCGGCGGCGTGCTGGGCGGCCTCACCCTCATGGCCAGCAGCCCGGCGCTGTTCATGCCCCTGTTCTGGGTGGCCCTGATCGGCAACTTCATCCTCTTCTTCGTGGCCCAGAACGTGGCCATGAAGGGCAACAATGGCACCGCCCTGCCGCTGCTGGCCACCTACAGCCTGATCACCGGCTTCACCCTCAGCGGCATCGTCGCCTACGCCCTGAGCGTGGCGGGCGTGGGCGCCATCGGCACCGCCACCCTGGCCACCGGCATCACCTTCGTGATCGCCTCCGTCGTCGGCCGTCGCATGAGCGACAGCGTCGGTCAGGCCCTCGCCGGAGTGGTGGGCCTGGGCATCATCGGCCTGCTGATCGCCATGGTGGTGCAGATCGTGGGCAGCATCTTCGTGCCCGGCATGTTCGGCGGCACCGGCCTGGAACTGCTGATCGCCGGCTTCGGCACCGTGCTGTTCGTGGGCGCGGCCTTCGTGGACTTCTACACGATGCCCCGCACCTACAACGACGAGCAGTACCTGGCCGGGGCGCTGGGGATGTATCTCACCTACATCAACCTGTTCATCTTCATTCTGCGCCTGATCATCGCCCTCCAGGGTGGCGGCCGCCGCGACTGATTATCCTCAATCCGGTCTGGATCAGCCTGATCGAGCAGCGTGATCTGGGTCTGGGTCACTTACATTCCAGCGACTCAGATTCCTGTCCTCAAGCGCATCCTGAGTCTCCACATTTCAGGCTGATCCTGAGCCTCCACCTTTCTGGCTCACCCCCGGATTTCAAGTCCGTACCCGATTGACGGCTTCCTGATTCACGGCCCATCTGGGTTTCAGGACATCCAGTTTCAGGGCCTGCAGATTTCAGGACCCACAGGTTCTGTACAGGTTGTACAGAACCTGTTGTTCACGCGCAGAGCATCCAATCTCCGGGCAGCCCCCCGCCGTCCGGCCTCACTCGGCAACGGCCTCGATGGCGGCCGTGATCGCCGCCCGCTGCTCCGCGTCGTAGCCCCAGCGCTGCAGGAAGGCCACGTCCTCCCCCTGATCGTCGCGGGCCGCGGCCAGGAGGGTTTCCAACCGGTCCTTCACGGCCACGGACTCGAGCTGGCGCAGCAGCTCGGTGCAGCGCAGCCGCACGCGCTCCGAGCCCGCCTGCTGGCCGGCGTCACCGGCGCGCCGATGGTGCAGGGCCATGGCCGTGCTCATGGCCAGGTTGCGCACCGTGAGATCCACCACCCCCGCGCCGGCGGCCCGCAGCTGCATCACCAGCGGATCGGGGAGGCGATCCATCAGCGGGCAGTCACCGGCCAGGCTCACCACGAAGAAGCCGCGGCCGCCGTCGCGGCTGGCCACCAGCTCGGCGACCCGGTCCGCCAGCACCTCATCGCTGAGCTCGCCGTTCTCCCACAGCTCCAGCCACTGAGCCGTGATCTCCATCGCCTGCTGGAAGTTGGGTTCGAGGGGAGTGCTGGTCATGGCACGCGGCGCTGGGGTCACCGGACTGGCAGTGTTGAGGTTATGGACCCGCACCCCTCCAGCGCCGCCAGCCCCCCCGACGCCGCCAGCTCCCCCGACAGCGTCAACGGGCCTGGCCGCCTGGCCATCCCCGCCGCCGATGTCGGCCTCACCCTGCCGATTCCCGACCCCGCCGAATCGGCACGCCTGCTGGCCGGCACCGATGCCGGGCAAAGCGGCGCTGCGGGTCCCTTCCGCTCCGGCTTCGTGGCCCTGATCGGCCGCCCGAACGTGGGCAAGAGCACCCTGCTCAACCAGCTGGTGGGCCAGAAGGTGGCGATCACCTCGCCGGTGGCCCAGACCACCCGCCACCGCCTGCGCGCCATCCTCACCACCCCCGCGGCCCAGCTGGTGCTGCTGGACACGCCCGGCATCCACAAGCCCCATCACCTGCTGGGTGAACGGCTGGTGAAGGCGGCCCGCAAGGCCATCGGCGACGTGGACCTGGTGCTACTGCTGGTGGACGGCAGCCAGAGCGCCGGCCGGGGCGACGGATTCATCGTCGACCTGCTGCGTCACTGCCGCCAGCCGGTGCACGTGGCCCTCAACAAGTGGGACCAGGTGGACCCGGAGCAGGCCGAGGAGCTGGCCGCCAGTTACCGGCAGATGCTGCTGGGCGACGGCGAGCAGCCGCCGCTGGCCTGGCCCCTGCACCGGCTGAGCGCCCTCACCGGCGAGGGCACCACCGGCCTGGTGGAGGCCCTGGCGGCCGACCTGCCGGAGGGCGGCCACCTCTATCCCCCCGACGCGGTGAGCGACCAGCCCGAGCAGCTGCTGATGGCGGAACTGATCCGCGAGCAGGTGCTCAGCCACACCCGCGAGGAGGTGCCCCACTCGGTGGCGGTGCGCATCGAGCGGGTGGTGGACGACGGCCCGCGCACCGCCGTGCTGGCCACGGTGGTGGTGGAGCGCGCCAGCCAGAAGGGCATCCTGATCGGCAAGGGCGGACGCATGCTGCGCACGATCGGCCAGGGCGCCCGCCTGCAGATGGAGAAGCTGGTGGGCGGTCCTGTCTATCTGGAGCTGTTCGTGAAGGTGTTGCCGGGCTGGCGGCGCAGCGCAGCCCGCCTGGCCGAGCTCGGCTATCGGGACGACTGAGGCAGCTGAGAGAATCGGCCCATGAGCCAGCCTCCCGATCCCGACAGCGCCTTGCCGCCCGAATCGCCCGCCTTCCCGCCCGAATCGATCGAGGCCTTTCTGCGCTTCTGCGCCGGCGAATGGATGAGCCTGCGCAGCCGTTTCGCGCTGGCGCAGTCCATGGACAACGCCGACGAAGGGGATGAGTGGCACACCAGTGAGCGGGGCGAACTGGTGGTGGCCTACCTGGAACCGGCGGCGGCCGACTCCCCGGGGGGTCTGCAGGTGGGGCCCAAGGGGGAGCCCTCCAGCCAACTCCTGTTCGCCGGCGACGGCAGCTTCCAGAGCGGCACAGGCCGCGGCACCTGGCAGCTCTGGCCCGATGGCAGTCTCGAGCTGGTGATCGCCGACGACAGGCGCGAACTGCGCGAGCGCATCTGGTTCACCAAGCCCAACCTGCGCCTGCGCTCGACGCTGGAGCACCGGGCCGACGGCAGCCCGGGCCGCGCCAGCTTCAGCTCCGAGATCCGCCGGGTGAGCCGGCAGGCTCCCGCCGACGGCTGAGCCGGCGGCGACAGCCATGGGCCGCGATGCAACAGCCATGCGCCTCGATGTGGTGACCCTGGCGCCTGAGGCCCTGCAGCCCCTGCTGGCGCTGGGGGTGATCGGCCGGGCGTTTCAGAGCGGCATCGCCGAGCTGCACACCCACAACCCGCGCGACTTCGCCACCGACCGCTACCGCAAGGTGGACGACGAGCCCTACGGCGGCGGCGCCGGCATGGTGCTCAAGCCCGAGCCGGTGTTCGCGGCGGTGGAGGCGATTCCGCTGCTGCCGCGGCGGAGGGTGCTGCTGATGAGCCCCCAGGGGCGGCCGCTGACCCAGCCCGACCTGCGCCGCTGGGCCGACGGCTACGAGCAGCTGGTGCTGCTCTGCGGGCATTACGAGGGCTTCGACGAGCGCATCCGCAGCCTCGCCGACGAGGAGGTGTCGATCGGCGATTTCGTGCTCACCGGCGGTGAGCTGCCGGCGGCGGTGGTGATCAACGGGGTGGTGCGGCTGCTGCCCGGCACCGTGGGCACCGCCGCCAGCCTGGAGGACGAGAGCCACAGCGGGCTGCTGCTCGAGCATCCCCACTACACCCGGCCGGCGGAGTTCCGGGGCATGACCGTGCCGGAGGTGCTGCGCAGCGGCGACCACGGCGCCATCGCCCGCTGGCGCCTGGAGCAGCAGCAGCAGCGCACCCGCGAGCGGCGGCCCGATCTGTTCGCGCGCTGGCAGGCCAGCCAGCAGACCCCGGAGGAGCAGCAGAGGAAGCCCTAGAAGCGACCCGCGACCGCGGCCCCTCAGCCCTTTGGAGGCGTCTGCTGGGGTCCCGCCTGCACACCGCGCAGGGCCGCCAGCAGGCTGGCCGGGCTCTGGGGATCCACCATCAGCACGCTGCCGCCGGGGGCTCCGGCCATCGCCTCACCCATCGCCATCCAGTCGCGGGCCAGCAGCAGCCGGATCGCCTCGGAGGTCTCGGGGTTGGCCTGCATCGCCTCGGCCAGCCGGGTGGCGGCCTCGGCGCGGGCCTGGGCCAGCAGGGTCTGCTGCTGGGCCTGGGCCTGGGCCTCGAGCACGAGCGCCTCCTGCTTGGCCTTGGCATCGAGCACCAGGGCCTCGGCCCGGCCGCGGGCGGCGTTGAGCTGGGATTCCTTCTCTCCCTCGGAGCGCAGGATCGCCGCGCGCTTCTGACGCTCAGCGGTCATCTGCTGCTCCATCGCCTGCTGCACCCCCGGCGACGGGTGGATGTCGCGCAGCTCCACCCGGGTCACCTTCACCCCCCAGGGGTCGGTGGCCTGATCGAGCTCGCGCAGCAGCACCTCGTTCACCTCGCTGCGGGTGGTGAAGGTCTGGTCGAGGTCGAGCTTGCCCATCTCGGCGCGGATCTGGGTGAGCACCAGGTTCACCATCGCCGCCTGCAGGTTGTCCACGCCGTAGTAGGCGCGAGCGTGCTCGAGCAGCTGCCAGTACACCACCGCATCCACCTCGATCGCCACGTTGTCGCGGGTGATGCACTGCTGGGGCGGGATGTCGAGCACCCGCTCCTTGAGCGATTCATGGCTCACCACCTTCTCCACCACCGGCAGCACGAAGGAGAGCCCGGGCTGCAGCTGGCGGTCGTACTTGCCCAGGCGCTCCACCAGCCGCGACTGGCCGCCGCTGGTCACCTTGACGCTGTTGATGCCCAGGAACGCCAGCACCACCAGGGCGGGCACACCGAAGAGGGGATCCATGGGCAGCAGCGGCCAGCGCAGGGCCGGATTCGACGGCACCCGTCAGGCTAGGCAGCATGGAGGAGTCTCACCAGGAGCAGCGCTCCTGCGGTCATGGCTGTCGCTGCGCTGATCTGGCTGGGAGTGGGGCTGACGCTGCTGCTGCTCGAAGGGCTGGGGGCGGAATTCGAGGGCCTGCTGGCCGGCGCCCTGGCCGCCCTGGCGGTGTCGCTGACGATCGCCCTGCTGCCCCTGCCTCCGGCCGGCCAGCTGCTGCTCTTCGCCCTGCTCACCGGGGGGCTGCTGCTGGGGCTGCAGCGCTGGTCCCAGCGGCGCCGGGAGCGGGCCATCCCGCTGCCCCACGCCGCCGATCAGGCCCAGGTGCTGAGCGGCTTCGAGGCCGACGGCGAGGGACGGGTGCTCTGGCAGGGCCAGAGCTGGGCGGCCACCAACCTGGAGCCAGGGCGGCAGCTGCTGCCCGGCCAGGCGGTGATGGTGATGGGCCGCGAGGGCACCCACCTGCAGGTGGTACCGCGCGGGGAGGCGGATGGCAGCCGGTGAAAGACTCACCGGGCAGCAGCGATCACCCGCCCAGGCCATGCAGCTCCGGATCGGCAACGGCTACGACATCCACCGCCTGGTGCCGGGGCGACCCCTGATCCTGGGGGGCCAGCGGCTCGAGCACCCGACCGGCCTCGGCCTCGATGGCCACAGCGACGCCGATGTGCTGGTGCACGCGATCATGGATGCCCTGCTTGGGGCGCTGTCGCTGGGGGACATCGGCCGCCATTTCCCCCCTGAGGATCCCCGCTGGAAGGGTGCCGACAGCCTGGAGCTGCTGGAGCAGGTGGTGGCCCTGGTGCGCGAGCAGGGCTGGAGCGTGGGCAACGTGGATGCGGTGGTGGTGGCCGAGCGTCCCCGGCTGCGCCCCCACATCGAGGCGATGCGCGCGGCCATCGCCCGGCGCATGGGGCTGAGCCCCGAGCAGGTGGGCGTCAAGGCCACCACCAATGAGCGCCTCGGCCCCACCGGCCGTGAGGAGGGCATCGCCTGCCATGCGGTGGCCCTGCTGCTGCAGCCATGACGGCGACACCCAGCCGGGCTGCGGAGCCGTCCCGCGGCCGCGCCCAGCCCCAGAGCCGCAGCGCCCGCGCCAGGATGCTGGCCTGGGTTCTGGCCCTGCTCACCGTTCTGGTCCCGCTCGGCGGCCAGCCGGCCTACGCCCTGCCAGCCTCCCCTGCCCGGGCCATGCCAGCTTCCCCTCAGCAAGCCAACCCCCATCCAGACAGCCCCCATCCAGACAGTCCCCGGGCAGAACGTCCCAAGCCAGAACGTCCCAAGCCAGCACGTCCGGAGCCAGCCAAACCTGACCCGACGGCGGTGGTGGAACAGCTGCGCCTGCGGGTGCCGGCGGCCGAGCGGGAGGCCTGGCTGGAGGCCGAACGCGGCAGCTGGGGGCCCTGGCTGGCGCGACAGGATGGCTTTCTGGGACGGGAGCTCTACTGGGATCCCAGACGCGAGCAGGCCACCCTGCTGATCCGCTGGGCCAGCCGCGCCCAGTGGCAGGCCATCCCCGGCGGTGAACTGGCGGCGGTGCAGGAGCGCTTCGAGCACATCGCCCGGCAGGCCACCGGCCACAGCCGGGGCAACCCCTTTCCGCTGGTGTTCGAAGGCGAGCTGGAGCCCCAGTGAGCAGCGGCGACACTCCTGAACACAGGCTCACTCCTGAACACAGGCTCGATCTGCAGCGCCGGGGGCGGCTGGGCATGGTGGAGGCCGTGTGGGGCGAGCACAAGAGCGCCGAGCAGATCGCCGCCATCGCCCGCACCCTGGAGGCCGCCGGGGAGATCGTGCTCGCCACCCGGGTGAGCGCGGAGAAGGCCGCGGCCGTGCAGGCCCTGCTGGCCGCGACGCCGGAGCAGCCACAAGCCCTCCGCTACCACCCCGAAGCCCGCTGTCTCACCAGCGGACGACTGCCGGATCCGATGCCGGAGCGGGGACGGGTGACGGTGCTGGCGGGCGGCACCAGCGATCTGGCGGTGGCGGCCGAGGCCCGGCTGGCGCTTGGCTGCCATGGCCTGCAGGCGGACCTGCTGCTGGATGTGGGCGTGGCGGGGCTGCACCGGTTGCTGGACCGCCTGGACACCCTGGCCGAGGCCGACGTGCTGATCGCCTGCGCAGGCATGGAAGGGGCCCTGCCGACCGTGCTGGCGGGCCTGCTGCCCCAGCCGGTGATCGGCGTTCCGGTGAGCGTGGGCTACGGCGTGAGCGCCGGCGGGCTGGCCGCCCTGCACGGCATGCTCGCCAGCTGCGCCCCTGGCCTGAGCGTGGTGAACGTGGACAACGGCTACGGCGCCGCGATGGCCGCCCTGCGCATCCTCAGACGTGACGCAGGTCGGGATAGGCGGTGAGCAGCTGCTCGGTGGTGAAGCTCTCACCGGCGCCATCGGGCTGCCAGATCACCTCCAGAGCCAGCAGATCGGCGGACGTCACCGAGCCCAGGGCCTGCAGCGAGCTGCGCAGCTGCTCGGCGTTGTCGGCACCGCGCAGGCTGATCGGCCGGCGGCTGGCCACCAGCAGGGTCACGGCGATGAAGTCGCTGGCCGCATCGCTTTCACCCACGGAGGCCCCGTCCAGCTGGGTGCGGCGCCCCGCCACGTTGGTGGTGAGTTCGCGGTCGAGCTTGCTGCGCTCGGCCATCGACAGGCGGTTGAAGGTGGCCTCGGCGCTGGCGAAGGGCACCTGGCCCACCTCGGCGCCGGCGTAGACCCAGAGATCGGGGTGGCGCAGCAGCGCCAGGGTGGTTTCCTGCAGCACCGTCTGCAGACCGGCATTGGTGCTGGTGTCGGCGGTGCCGGCCAGCCGGCGCAGGTCGGCCTGGAGCTGGCGGGCCGAGGCCAGCAGCCCTACCTGCAGCTGGGCGATGCTCACCGGACCATCCGCCCGCGGAGCCAGGGACCCGGGTGCCGCGCCCCCCATGGCCGGGCCGCCGCCGCCACGCACGGCGTTGGCGATCAGGCCCACCACCGCCATCAGCACCAGGAAGCCGAACAGGCCGCCGCCGCCGAAGCCGAAGATCGGGATCAGGAAGGGGAAGCCGATGCCGCCGCCACCGATGCCGCCGCCGTAGCCCCCGCCGTAGCCGCCGCGCAGGCCGCCACCGCCGCCGTAGCTGCGCGGCATCGAGGGAGCCGAGCGGAAGCTGCCGCCGCCGATGCGGCCGCCACTGGCGGCCCAGGAGGCCTGGGGGTGCACCAGCAGCAGGCCCAGCACCAGGGCCGGCAGAGCCAGCCAGGCGAAGAGCCGGCGAAGGCGAAGGCCCCGGCTGGTGGAGTGGGAGGAAGGCATGGGCAAACCCGAGGGTGTCGGGGCCAGGTCGTAGCCCCGGAATGGAATCTAGGAACCGCCCCCCACGATGGTGACCACCTCCAGCACGTCGGATTCCTGCACCGTCTGCACCCCCCAGCGGCTGCGGGGCAGGATCTCGCCGTTGAATTCCACCACCACCAGCTCGGGCCGGTAGCCCAGCTCCTGCAGCACCTCGGGCAGCGTCAGCCCGGAGGGGCAGCGGCGCTGTTCACCGTTCACCTGCAGCGCCATCGTCGGGCCGGGGCGGTCACCGGGCTGGGCGGCGGCGGGCACGATCGGCTCAGGTGAGATGTGGCCATGCTCGGGGATCGGGCCGCCCGCTGGCCAGTCCTGCGCCACGCCCCATCGACCGCCCCGCGCGGCGGCGGCTCAGTGCTCCCGCTCCAGAGCGGCCAGCAGCTCGCGGCTGGCGGCCGCCGGGTCGGCGGCCTCGGTGATCGCCCGCACCACCGCCACCCGCTCGGCGCCGGCCTGCCGCAGCGCCGGCACCCCGGCAGCCGTGATCCCGCCGATGGCGAAGCAGGGAATGGCAGAGGCGGCGGCGGCTTCGCGCACATAGGCCAGCCCCACCGGCTCCCGGCCGGGCTTGGTGGGCGTGGCGTTCACCGGGCCCACCCCCGCGTAGTCGCAGCCGTCGGCAACCGCCTGGTGCAGCTGCTCGATGGCGTGGGTGCTGCGGCCGATCAGGCGCTCCGGCCCCAGCAGCCGCCGGGCCACCGCCGGCGGCAGATCGCCCTGGCCCAGATGCACGCCGTCGGCGTCCACCGCCAGGGCCAGATCGATGCGGTCGTTGACGATGAACAGGGCCCCATGGCGCGCGCAGAGCTGGCGCAGGGCACGGGCCTGCTGCAGCCGGACGCCGTCAGTGAGGGGACTGCCGTCGTCGCCGACGCTGCCCTCCTTGGCCCGGTACTGCACCAGCCGCACTCCACCGGCGAGGGCGGCGGCCACCACGGGCTCCAGGCCGGGCACCGGGCTGGTCACCAGATACAGATGGCAGTCCAGCAGCTGCCGCCGCCGCTGCCCGCCCGCCCCGTCCCGGGCCAGCAGCTCCACCTCCAGGTCGTAGAGCCGGTAGCGGATGGCGGCGGCCTCGGCCGCCAGCTGCGGATCCACGGACCGCCCGAATTCCTCCAGCACGCGCAGGGCCTCCTGCACCCGGGCGGCATTGGCCGCCACCACCGCCCGGGGCTGCTGTCGCTCCGCCTGGGCGGGGTGGCCCAGACCGGCCGCCGGATCGGTGGCGGTGTGCCGGGCGCGCTTGTAGGCGTCGCGGTGCAGGCGCCCCAGCCGCTGGCGCAGGTCCTTGGTGCGGGCCACCAGATCGGAGCGCTCGAGGCCGAAGCGGGCCCAGTCCTCCAGCACCCGCAGGCCCTCCCGGGCCCGGTCGAGGTTGGCGTCCAGCAACCGGTGCACCGCGGCCAGCTCCGCCGGCGCCGCCCCGGAGGGAGCCCCGGCCGGGCGCGAAGGAGTGTCGGACGTGACCATGGCGACGGGCGGTGGCTGGGTAATTTGGCTGCACCGACATGCTGCCGGCCGGCAGATCCTCACGATGGGCAGCGGCGTGGATCAGGGCGGGGGCGACAGGCCGATGCTGGTGCTCGTCTCAGGAATCCTGCTGCTGGGGGGCATCGCCGCCTTCATCGTCTGGGGCCTCACCCACGCCTACCCCACGGCATAACAGCCGGGCCCGTTCGGCATCGGCGGCGATCTGGGCGCTGAGCGCCTCCAGGTCCTCGAAGCGCTGCTGCCGGCGCAGCAGCGCCAGCGGCTCCACCTTCAGCTCGCGGCCCACCAGCTCGAGGCGGCGGTCGAGGAGGTGCACCTCCACCGCCGAGGGGGCCGCGGGATCCACCGTGGGCTGGGGCCCCAGGTTCATCACCGCCGGCATCCAGCCGCCCTCCCCGCCGGCCCCGCGCTGCAGCTGCGCCCGGGCGGCGTACACCCCCTCCAGCGGCAGGAACTTGCGCCCGTCCACCTGCAGGTTGGCGGTGGGCCAGCCCAGCGTTCGCCCCAGCCCCCGGCCGCGCACCACCACCCCGCGGAAGCGGTAGGGGCGCTCCAGCAGCCGGCGGGCCTCGGCGATGTCGCCGGCGGCGAGGGCCCGGCGGATGCGGCTGCTGCTCACCCGCTCCGCGCCGTCCCAGAGCATCGGCAGCACGGTCACCGCGATGCCCCGGCGGCTGCCGATGGCCTGCAGGTCGCGGGCATCGCCGCAGCGGCCGGCCCCGAAGCGGAAGTTGTCGCCCACGGCGATGCGGCGGGCGTCGAGCTGACCCACCAGCACCTGATCCACGAAGGCCTCGGGCTCGAGGGCGGCCAGCTGGCGGTCGAACGGCACCAGCACCAGCTGCGCGATGCCGAGCGGCTCCAGCAGCTCCAGCTTCTCCGAGGGCAGGTCGAGGCGCAGGCGGGGTTCGCCGTGGAGCACCTCCCGGGGATGGGGCCAGAAGCTCACCACCGTGGGCACGCCCGCGCCGGCGGCGGTGACGGCGGCGATCACGCGGCGGTGGCCGCGGTGCAGCCCGTCGAAGCTGCCCAGGGCGATGGCGGTGGGACGGCTGGCCTGCCGGGGTGTCTGCAGGGGAATCAACGCGACAGTTCCCGAAGCCTCGGCATGCCCGGGCGATCTTCCCATGGCAGCTTGGGGGCATCCCTGCGCCCGCCCATGACCGACGAGCTGGATCTGCAGAGGCTCTCGGGAGCCCTGCGGCGGATGGGCTGGATCCGCTTCTGGGTTCAGGTGGCCCTGGGCGTGGTGGTGGTGGGAGTGCTGGTGTTCAACAACATCGGCGGCCGGCTGGTGGCCAACTCCGCCCGGGCCCTGGGCCTGGGGCCCGGCATCAGCCTCACCACCCTGGCCTTCCTGGTGCTGCTCTGGAGCGTGTGGCAGAGCTGGCTGGTGGTGCGCTGCGGCCGGGCCCTGGCCAGTGCCGTGAAACCCAGCCGGGGGGAGACCGGTCGGCTGCTCAAGCGCGGGCTGCTGGCCGACCTCGGCGGACTGACGCTGGCGGCGGTGGGGTATCAGGCCATGGCCGGCAGCCTGTTCGTGCAGGCCTCCCAGCAGGTGCCGGGCTTCTTCGGCGCCCAGATCCAGACCACCCCGGGCGCCGGCGGACGGGTGGTGGGCCTGCCGATCACCTCGATCGAGATGTTCACCGTGCTGGGCAACACCCAGGTGCTGTTCGCCCACCTGATCGGTCTGCTCTTCAGCCTCTGGATGCTGCAGCGGATCTACAGGGTGCGCTGAGCGTTCTGCGCAGCCAGGCCCTCGGTGCCCAGCCCCTCGAGGGCCGGCAGGGTGGCGGTGTCGCCCATCCAGAAGAGCTCCGGCTGCAGCGGGCTGAGGGCCACCCCGCCGGCATGCACGTGGGCCACATCGGTGGGCCACTGGGGCGGACCCGCCACGGCCGCCTCCAGGTCGTTGGCCACCTCACCGGCCAGCCAGTAGTAGGTGCGGCCGCGGGGATCGACGCGGCGCTCGAACTGGTCGGTGTAGCGGCGCACGGCGGTGCGGCACCAGCGCAGCGGGCCGATGCTCTCGGCCGGCCGCGGCGGCACGTTGAGGTTGAGCAGCAGGCCCTGGGGCCAGCCCTCCGCCAGCATGCGCTCGGCCACATCCAGGGCCAGGGTGGCGGCGGGCTCGAACTGGCGCCACTGGAAATCGGCGCTGCTCACCGCCAGGGCCGGCAGGCCCTCGATCGTGCCCTCCATCGCCGCGCTCACGGTGCCGGAATAGAGCACGTCGGTGCCCAGGTTGGGGCCATGGTTGATGCCGGAGAGCACCAGATCCGGCCACTCCTCCAGCAGCGAGAACAGGGCCAGCTTCACGCAGTCGCTGGGGGTGCCGCTGCAGGCCCAGGCGCTGATGCCGTCGTCGAACAGCTCATCGGCCCGCTCGGCGCGGATGGGGGTCTGCAGGGTGAGGCCGTGGCCGGTGGCGGAGCGCTCCTGGTCGGGGCAGACCACCGTGACCTGGTGGCCGCGGGCGTTGGCGGCGTTGGCCAGGGTGCGGATCCCGGCGGCGAAGACCCCGTCGTCGTTGCTGATCAGGATCCTCAAGGGGTGCATCGCTGCGGGGGCTGCTCTTTACAGTCTCCACCTCGCCCCCAACTGCTGGTTTGTCGTGAGCGTCACCGTGTCGCTGGAGGATCTCACCGCCCGGCTCGAGCAACTGGAGAGCGAGGCGGCGGCGGCGATCGCCGGGGCCGGCAGCGCCGCAGAGCTCGAGGAGCTGCGGGTGGGTCTGCTGGGCAAGAAGGGCCGGCTCTCGGCCGTGCTCGGGGCGATGGGCACCCTGCCGGGCGCCGAACGGCCCGTGATCGGCCAGCGCGCCAACGTGCTCAAGCAGCAGCTGCAGACCCTGCTCAGCGAGCGCCTGGAGGCCCTGAACTCGGCCGCCATGGCCGCCCGCATCGCCCGGGAAAGCCTCGATGTGACGGCCCCCAGCCGCTTCGTGCCCGTGGGACGGCGCCACCCCCTGATCAGCACGATCGAGGAGATCGTGGACATCTTCAGCGGCCTCGGCTACCGGGTGTCCGAGGGCCCGGAGATCGAGACCGATTACTACAACTTCACCGCCCTCAACATCCCCGAGCACCACCCCGCCCGGGACATGCAGGACACCTTCTATCTGCAGGACGGCCGGCTGCTGCGCACCCACACCTCGCCGGTGCAGATCCGTCACCTGGAGACCAACCCGCCGCCGGTGCGGGTGATCGCACCCGGCCGCGTCTACCGCCGCGACGCCGTGGACGCCACCCACTCGCCGGTGTTCCATCAGGTGGAGGTGCTGGCGATCGACGAGGGCCTGGCCTTCACCCATCTGCGCGGCACCGTGACGGCGTTTCTGCAGCGCTTCTTCGGCGACCTGCCGGTGCGCTTCCGGGCCAGCTACTTCCCCTTCACCGAACCCAGCGCCGAGGTGGACGTGCAGTGGCGGGGCCGCTGGCTGGAGGTGATGGGCTGCGGCATGGTCGATCCGGCGGTGCTGGAGGGCATGGGGCTGGATCCGGAGCGCTGGAGCGGATTCGCCGCCGGCCTGGGGGTGGAGCGCTTCTGCATGGTGCGCCACGGCATCGACGACATCCGCCGCCTTTACACCAGCGATCTGCGCTTCCTGGAGCAGTTCTGAGCACGGCCATAAACTTCGAGCAGCTCCCCGCCCCGCGATCGGTGCCCCGCGTCGGACTGATCGTGAATGACGGCAAGGCCCTGGCCGTGAGCACGGCCGATGCCCTCGAAGAGCGCTTCGGCACCCACGGCTGGGAGGTGCGGCGGGTGAGCAGCTCCGGCGGCATGGTGGGCTTCGCCAACCCCGACCAGCACCTGCGCAGCCGCGGCTACCGGGCCTGCGTGCCTGCCTGCTTCAGCGAGGAACTGGAGCTGGCGATCGTGCTGGGCGGTGACGGCACGGTGCTCTCGGCGGCGCGGCAGACCGCACCGATCGGCGTGCCGATCCTCACCATCAACACCGGTCATCTGGGGTTTCTGGCCGAGGCCTATCTGAACCAGCTGGATCAGGCCCTCGAGCAGGTGATCGCCGGCCAATGGACGGTGGAGGAGCGCACCATGCTCGTGGTGAGCGTGATGCGCGCGGAGCAGCGCCGCTGGGAGGTGCTCTGCCTCAACGAGATGGCCCTGCACCGGGAGCCGCTCACCTCGATGTGCCATTTCGAGATCGCCATCGGCCGCCATGCCCCGGTGGACATCGCCGCCGACGGCGTGATCCTCTCCACCCCCACCGGCTCCACCGCCTATGCCCTCAGCGCCGGAGGCCCGGTGATCACCCCCGACTGCCCGGTGCTGCAGCTCACCCCGATCGCGCCCCACTCCCTGGCCTCGCGGGCGCTGGTGTTCAACGACCGCGAACCGGTGACGGTGTTCCCGGCCACACCGGAGCGGCTGATGATGGTGGTGGATGGCAGCGCCGGTTGCTACATCTGGCCGGAGGACCGCATCCTGATCCGGCGCAGTGACCATGGTGTGCGGTTCGTTCGCCTCGCCGATCACGAATTCTTCGCGGTGCTGCGCAACAAGCTGGGCTGGGGTCTGCCGCACGTGGCCAAACCCGCCAACGGAGCGCTGTCCTGAGCGCGGTCATGACTGAAACCCGCCTGCTGCTGCTCGGGCCGGAGGCCGAGGCCCAGGCCGGGCGCCTCGAGGCCTCCGGCTACACGGCCCTGCGCAGCCTCACCGAGGCCAGGCCGGACCCCGACCTGGTGCTGCTGGCGGCTGCCGAGGCAGGCGTCATCGGCGAACTGCGCCGGCGCTATGGCGAGGTGCCGATCCTGCTGGCGGTGGAGGCCGACTCGGTGGAAGGCCGGGTGCGCTGCCTGAGCGCCGGCGCCGACGACTTCTGGCTGCCCGACCAGGGTGCCAGCGACCTGCTGATGCGGCTGCGCCTGCAGCTCGACCTGCGCCGCCGCAGCGGCGTTCCCTCACCGCTGCTGCAGGTGGCCGACCTCAGCCTCAATCCCAGCAGCCGGCAGGTGAAGCGCGGCACCCGGCCGGTGGCCCTGACGGCCCGCGAGTACCAGCTGCTGCTGCTGCTGCTGGAGCGTCAGGGCACGGTGGTCAGCCGTGAGCAGATCCTGCGTCAGGTGTGGAACGACGAGCGAGGCATGGCCAGCAACGTGATCGAGGTGTACGTGCGCTACCTGCGCCAGAAGCTGGAGCAGGAAGGCGAACGGCGCCTCATCCACACGATCCGCGGCCAGGGCTACTGCCTGAGTGCCGGCATGCCCCCCATGGCCGGAGCCTGATGGGCACTGGAGCGCGACCGCCGGGCATGGGCCTGGTGATGGGCGGGCTGTTGCTGGGGGCGTCGCTGGCAACGGCCCTGGGCGCGGCGCCGGCGGTGCGCAGCGACGACCAGGCGGGCCCGCCCCAGGTTCTGCCGATCACGGCCCGCTGGTGCCTCGATCCCCAGCGCTGCATCCAGCTGGAGGTGGCCGACACCCCGCGCCGCCAGGCCCTCGGCCTGCAGGAGCGGCCCCGCCTTCCTCCCCTGCGGGGGATGTGGTTCCCCTACGACCCGCCGGCACCGGCCCGCTTCTGGATGCACCGCACCCCGGAACCGCTCGACATGATCTTCGTGCGCGAGGGCCGGGTGCTGGCGATCGAGGGCGGTGCCAGGCCCTGCCCCCGGCTGCCCTGCCCCAGCTACGGTCCGGCCGAAGCGGTGGAGGGGGTCCTCGAACTGGCGGCCGGGGAGGCGGCGCGCCTGGGGATCGTTCCCGGCACCACGGTGCGGATCGAACCCTGGCGGCCGGAGATCCGGAACCTAGGGTCGTGATTCTTCTGCCGCGCCACCGATGGGCTTCCGCCTGGCCAGCTACCGGGAGTTCCTCACCGCCAACCCCGGCCTGGATCGCTCCGCCACGTTCAAGCGCGGGGCCTCGGCTTACACACTGGTGCGCGGGGCCGTGGTCAACGGCACGCAGCAGCGGCTGAGCTGGGAGGGGGCGGAACGGCAGGCCCGCAGGCTGGGCGGGAACCTGATCACGATCAATGACGCAGCGGAGAACCGCTGGGCCACCCGCACCTACGCGCCGATCGCCTTCGACCCCTGCGGCCTGTGGATCGGCCTCAATGACATCCGCAGGGAGGGAACCTGGGAGTGGTCCTCAGGGGAGAACGCCACCTACCGCAACTGGGTGCCGCGGGGAACCCCCGGCTACCCAAGCGGCGAGCCCAGCAACGGCCCGGGTGAGGACTTCGTGCACATCTACTTCAACCCCGCTGCCAAGGGCCGCTGGAAGGACACCGATATCGGCTACCGCGATGTCGCGCTCGGGGGAGGCATCGCCGAAATCCCGATCGCCCGGGTGATCCGGGGAGGAGACCGCAGCGACAGGCTCCTGGGAGGGGGCGGTGCCGACCGTCTGCTCGGAGGCAAGGGCAACGACGTGCTGCGCGGCCGCGGCGGCAACGACGACCTTCTGGGAGGTGCCGGCGCCGATGTGCTCACGGGGGGCATCGGCAGGGATGTCTTCCTGTACACAGCTCTCAAGGACAGCGCCGCGGGACGGAGGACGCGGGATCGCATCACCGATTTCGATGGCAAGGCCGGGGACAGGATCGACCTGTCGGAGATTCCCGAGCTGCGGACCTTCACCTACCTGAAGGGGAAATCCTTTTCCGGAAAAGCCGGCAAGGCCCCGGAGGTGAGGTTCGAGGGCGGGCTGCTGGAAGCGGACGTCACCGGCAATGGCAAGGCCGATTTCGCCATCACGCTGGCGGGGGTGACTCAGGTGAACGCCGGCTGGATCCTCTGATCGGGAGCCGCCCCGTCAGCACCAGCACCGGGTTCATCGGCGCCAGGCGGGTGCCGTCCGCCAATGGAGCTCCCCGCCAGGCCTGATGCTGGCTCACCGTCACCGCCAGCCCGGCGGCCTCCAGCACGGGTCTGAGCTCGGCCAGGGCCTCCAGCGTGGCCAGGGGGATCACCACCACTCCGCCCGGCCGCAGGCGCGCGAGCACGGTTTCGAGGATCGCCCGGCGCTGGCGGCCGCCGCCGCCGACCAGCACCCGGTCGGGATCGGGCAGCTCAGCCAGCCCCTCCGGAGCGCGGCCCTCGAGCACCGCCGCCGGCCGCACCCCCAGCCGCGCGGCATTGGCCTCGATCAGCGCCTTTGATGCCCCCCGGGCCTCCAGGGCCCAGAGCTGCAGCTGCGGCCGCAGCCGCAGGGCCTCCAGACCCACCGATCCCACACCGGCGCCGAGGTCCCAGAGCACGCCGCGGGCCGGCAGCTGCAGCTCGGCCAGCAGCTGGACGCGCACCTCCCGCTTGGTCATCAGACCGGGGCGGTCGTCATGCTGCAGAAACGCACCATCCGGCAGCCCGAACAGCGGCAGCGTTTCGGCAGGCTCCGGATCCGGCGGCCGGGCGATCAGCAGCACCAGATGCAGCGGGTCGAGATCGGCGGGCAGGGGATCCGCCGGCGCCAGCCGCTGCACCCGCTCCGCGGCATGGCCCAGCCGCTCGCACAGCCACAGCGCGTAGGCGCTCTCCAGACCCGAGGCGGCCAGCAGACGGCGCACCTCCTCCGCACCGCCGCGGCCTGGATCGGTGAGCACCGCCAGCGCCGCCGGACGCTGCTGCAGGGCCGCGGCCAGCGGTTCGGGATCGCGGCCGTGCAGGCTGATCCAGCGCGCGTCCTGCCAGGGCCGGCCGATGCGCGCAAAGGCCAGCTGCAGGGAGCTGGGGGCGGGATGGAAACGCAGGGCGTCGCGGCCGAAGGCCTCCAGCAGCGTGCGGCCGATGCCGAACCAGAGCGGATCGCCGCTGGCGAGCACCACACAGGAGCGGCCCTGCCGGAGCGCGTCCCGCAGCCGCTGCACCAGCTCCTCGGGGCGGTCGCTGACGATCAGGGCATGGGCCGGCAGAACGTCGGCCAGCTGGGCCAGCAACCGCCGCGGTGCGGCCACCAGCGCCGCCGCCTCCACCAGGGCCCGCTGCGGCGGCGCGAGGGTCGCCAGGCCGCCGGCATCACAGCCCACCACCTCGATCGGGCCACCCGCCAGCCCGCCCTCGATCCCACTGTCGCTGCCGTTCAGCGCCCCACCGCCGGTGCCGCCATGATGCTCACCCATGGCGACACCGGCGCAGCCCGACAGCTCTCCACCGGCAGCACACGCCACCCCGAAACGATCCGGCGCCATGAGTGACCGCCGCCAGCGCCTCCATGAACTGGTACTCGCCCTGCTTCAGCGCCAGGGCGACCTCGAGCTGCTGCACAGTGACGGCGACGGCATCGCCCCCGGCGGCGCGGATCCCGCCGGCTGGCTGGAGCGCAACCGGCGCCTGGTGCAGCGCTATCAGGCGCTGGTGCGCACCGCCGTCACCCTCGATGCGCTGATCGACCAGGAGGTGGACAACCATCTCTGACAAGCTGGCCCCACTGTCCTCCTGACCATGGCGCGCCCCGGCATTCCCGCGCTCACGTCCCTGCTGAGCGGGGGGCGCGGCCGCAGGCCCTGGCGCCCCCCCGCGGCCAGCTGGAGCCGACCCTTCGGCCAGGGCTGGGAGCGGCCCTACACGGTGCGCTACGCCAGCAACCTCGACGACGGCCCCAACCACGGCATGCCCCTGGGGGGATTCGGGGCGGGCTGCATCGGCCGCGCCCCCGACGGCTCCTTCAACCTCTGGCACCTCGACGGCGGCGAGCATTGGTTCGGCGTCATTCCCGACTGCCAGTTCGCGCTGTTCGAGAGCGACGGCCGGCAGAGCCGCGCCCACGCCCTGGCGGTGAAGCCCGAGGCCGACGCCTCCCGGCCTGAGGCCGGCGAGCCCCTGAGCTCCTGGAGCTGGTATCCGGCCAGCACGCCGGAGCAGGCCACGGGCACCTACGCCGCCCGCTATCCCCTCAGCTGGACCCACTACGGCGGCGTGTTCGACGCCGAGGTGAGCTGCCAGGCCTTCAGTCCGGTGCTGCCGGGCGACTACCGGCGCAGCAGCTACCCGGTGGCGGTGTTCGTGTGGACCCTGCGCAACCCCGGCCGCCAGCCGCTGGATCTCTCGCTGCTGCTGAGCTGGCGCAACACCACCGGCTGGTTCACCAACACCGATCCGGCGGCGGCCGTGCACTTCCGCGACGACGGCAGCCCCGAGCACAACTACGTGCCGGCGGTCGGCCGCAGCGCCGGCCAGCGCAACCGCTGGGTGGACATCGACAACCTGTGCGGCGTTCTGCTGGACGGCGAGCGCAGCGCGCCGATCGGCGAGGGCCAGGGCCAGTGGTGCATCGCCACCGACCCCGGCCTGGAGCAGCGCCACCCGGGCCTCACCATCCAGCGCTGCAGCCGCTGGAACCCGGCTAGCGATGGCGCCGAGCTCTGGGAGCCGTTCGCCCGCGACGGCTCGATTGCCGACAGCAACAACGACCGCGCCAGCGGCGAGCACGACCCGGCCAGCGCCGCCCTGGCCGTGCGCTGCCGCCTGGAACCCGGCGAGAGCATCGAGATCCCGCTGGTGATCAGCTGGGACCTGCCGGTGACGGCCTTCGCCACCGGCACGCGCAGCCTGCGCCGCTACACCGACTTCTTTGGCGCTGAGGGCACCAGCGCCGCCGCCATCGCCGCCGAGGCCCTGCGCGACTGGCGCGACTGGCACACGGCGATCGAAGCCTGGCAGCAGCCGGTGCTGGAGCGGGACGACCTGCCCGAGCCCCTGCGCATGGCCCTGTTCAACGAGCTCTACGACCTGGCCTCCGGCGGCAGTCTCTGGACCGCCGCCAGCCCGGAGGATCCGGTGGGCCGCTTCGGGGTGCTGGAGTGCCTGGACTACGCCTGGTACGAGAGCCTCGACGTGCGGCTCTACGGCTCCTTCGCCCTGCTGCAGCTCTGGCCGGAGCTCGACAAATCCGTGCTGCGCAGCTTCGCCCGCGCCATCCCGGCGGCCGACCCCACGCCGCGGCCGATCGGCTGGTACTTCACCCAGGGCAAGGGCCGGGTGGAGGCGCCGCGCAAGGTGGCCGGCGCCACCCCCCACGACCTGGGCGCCCCCAACGAGCGTCCCTGGGACGCCAGCAACTACACCGCCTACCAGGACTGCAACCTCTGGAAGGACCTGGCCAGCGACTTCGTGCTGCAGGTGTGGCGCACCTTCCGGCTGGCCCCCGGCGGCGAGGACCTGCGCTTCCTGGCCGACTGCTGGCCGGCGGCGGTGCATGCCCTGCGCTACCTGAAAACCTTCGACGCCAACAACGACGGCCTGCCGGACAACGGCGGCGCGCCGGACCAGACCTTCGACGACTGGCCGCTCAAGGGCGTGAGCGCCTACTGCGGCGCTCTCTGGATCGCGGCCCTGGAGGCGGCCCTGGCCATGGGCCAGAGGCTGCAGCTGGAGCTGGGGCTGGACACCAGCGGCGAGCAGCGGCAGTTCAGCGGCTGGCTGGAGCAGAGCCGCGCCAACTTCGACCGGCTGCTCTGGAACGGCGAGTACTACGAGATCGACGCCGAGAGCGGCACGCCGGTGGTGATGGCCGACCAGCTCTGCGGCGATTTCTACGCCCGGCTGCTGGACCTGCCGCCGGTGGTGGCCGAGGAGCGGGCCCGCAGTGCCCTGGGGGCGATCCGCGAGGCCTGCTTCGAGCGCTTCAACGCAGGGAAACTGGGCGTGGCCAACGGCCTGCGCCGCGACGGCACCCCCCTCGATCCCAACGGCACCCACCCCCTGGAGGTGTGGACCGGCATCAACTTCGGCCTGGCCGCCTACTACCGGCTGATGGGCGAGACCGGCACCGCCTTCGCCATCACCGGCGCCGTGGTGGAGCAGGTGTACGCGGGCGGGCTGCAGTTCCGCACCCCCGAGGCGATCACGGCCGTGCACACCTTCCGCGCCTGCCACTACCTGCGCGCCATGGCGATCTGGGCCCTCTGGGCCACCCACACCGGCTGGCAACCGATCCCGGGGGCCGGGCGGCCGGCCCTGAGCCCGGCAGGCTGAGGCGCCATGGCCCGTCGCGCCGTCCTGCTCGGGGTCTCCCTCCGCGCCGCGCTCATCCTGATCTGCCTGCTGGGGGGCCTGAACCTGCTGACCCCCCAGCCCGCCGGTGCCCAGCTGCACGCCCACAGCGATGAGGTCGGGCAGCCGGTGCTGCGCAGCCTCGAGAGCCTGCGCGACCTCGACGACCGGAGCTGGCAACTGGTGGCCTACCGGGAGGGACCGCCCGGCGGCACCCTGAAGCTGCGCATCGTGGGCTATCCCGGCAGGGTGCGCCTGGAGCACCCCACCCCGCTGACGGTGCGGAGCGGCCGGCGCCGCTGGCAGCTCGCCGACCTCACCCTCAGCAATCCCCGGCTGGCCGCCGACGGGAGGGCCGCCGCGGCCGAATTCGACCTGGCCCCTCTGCTCGCCGATCTGGGCCAGAACCGCAGCCTGCGGCTGGCCCTGCCGGGCGTCTTCAGCGAGCTGCCCGTACCGCCGTTCGTGGTGGCCGAATGGCGCAGCCTGGCAAGCGATCAGCCATCGGCGCTCCCCTCCGCCCCGCCCGGCCTGGCGGGGTCCTGACCGTCGCGGTCCCGGTGCCAGTTGACCACCATGCCGGCCACCGGGATGGCCAGGAAGATGCCCAGCAGGCCGGCGATCCGCTCCCCCAGGAACAGGGCCAGAAACACCACCAGCGGCGGGATCGAGAGCACCCGGCCCATCACCCTGGGCTGCAGCACGTTGTCCTGCACCTGCTGCAGCAGCACCGACGCCAGCAGCACGCCCACGGCCATGCCGAACCCCTGGGTGGCCAGCACCACGGCGCTGATGATGATCACCCCCAGCGTCGCCCCGATCCCCGGGATCGCGTCCAGCACCCCCACCACGATGGCCAGGATGAGGGGGAACCTCACCCCCAGCAGGCCGAAGGCCAGCAGGCTGGTGCTGGTGAGGAAGATCACCAGGGTGATCTGCCCGCGCAGGAAGCCGAGCACATTGCGGCGCACGCTGCGGTGCACCTGAGCGCGCCGCTCCGGCGGCAGCAGCTGCAGCAGCGAGCGCCACAGCCGCCCGTCGTCCACGAGCATGTAGACCGTGAGCACCACCAGGAACACCAGGCCCAGCAGGTTCCCCACCGCACCGCCCAGCACGCCGATGCCGGTGTCGAAGTTGGAGCGCACGAGCTCGATGATCCGCTCCAGATCGAGCTGGTCCAGATAGGTGCTCAGCCGGGCACGGAAGGGCAGCCCCGGATCCGCCATCACCGCCTCCAGCTGGGCGAGCAGCTGACTGCCCTGGCTCACCAGCTGCAGGCCCAGCACCCAGGCCAGCCCCAGTCCGGCGGTGAGCGCGGCAGTGACGCTCACGGCGATGGCCAGGGGTCGCGGCAGGAGCCGGCCCAGCCAGCGCACCGGCACATTCAGCAGCACCGCCAGCACCGCGGCGGCGCTGAACAGCAGCAGCACCACCTGAAACGTGGCGAGCAGCTGCATGGCCGCCCAGCCGCTTGCCACCAGCAGCAGAAAGCGAAGCAGCTGGGGGTTGGAGGGCAGCTTCCAGTCCTCCCTGGACGGCATGGGGGTGGACAGCGTGGGGACCCCACACTGATCGAGACGGGTCGCGCCGCTGGGCCAGGCTGGTCACCATGACAGCCGACACCTCGTTCCCCGGCACGGACCCTGGCCCGGAGGCCGCCCGCTGGCGCCCCTGGATGCAGAGAGCCCTGCAGCTCGCGGCCCTGGCCACGGGGCACACCAGCCCCAACCCCCTGGTGGGGGCGGTGGTGCTCGACGCCGCCGGCACGCTGGTTGGCGAGGGCTTCCATGCCCGGGCCGGGGAGCCCCATGCGGAGGTGGTGGCTCTCCGCCAGGCCGGCGAGCGGGCCCGCGGCGGCACCCTGGTGGTGACGCTGGAGCCCTGCTGCCATCAGGGGCGCACGCCGCCCTGCAGCGAGGCGGTGATCGCCGCCGGGGTGCGGCGCGTGGTGATCGCCATGACCGACCCCAACCCGCGGGTCAACGGTGGCGGCGTCGCCGCCCTGCGCGCGGCCGGCGTGGAGGTGATCAGCGCGGTGTGCGAGGCCGAGGCCCGGCAGCTGAACGCCGCCTTCCTGCACCGCCAGGCCAGCGGGCGGCCTCTGGGCATCCTCAAGTGGGCGATGGGCGTCGATGGCCGCACCGCCCTCAGCAACGGCGCCAGCCAGTGGATCAGCGGCGGGGAGGCCCGCCGGTGGGTGCATGAGCTGCGCAGCCGCTGCGATGCGGTGATCGTGGGCGGCGGCACCGTGCGCGCCGACGATCCACTGCTCACCAGCCGCGGCCTGCGGCGGCCGGAGCCGCTGCGGGTGGTGCTCAGCCGCAGCCTGAAGCTGCCTGCCCAGGCCCGCCTCTGGGACCAGGACGAGGCCCGCACCCTTGTGGCCCACGGCGTGGGGGCACCGCCCCAGCGCCGCTTCCGGCTGGACGAGCGGGGGATCGAGCGGCGGCTGCTGGCGGCCTGCACACCGCGGGCGCTGCTGGAGGCCCTGGCCGAGCGCGGCTGCAACCAGGTGCTGTGGGAATGCGGCCCCGAGCTGGCCGCGGCGGCGCTGCGGGATGGCTGCGTGCAGCGGATCGCGGCGGTGATCGCCCCCAGAGTGATGGGTGGCACCCCCGCCCGCACACCGCTGGGTGAGCTGGGGTTCACTGGAATGGATCAGGTGCCGTCCTGGCTGGCTGAGGATCCGCGCCGTCTGGGAGCGGACCTGCTCTGGCGACTCCAGGCTCCCTGAGGGGGCCAACCAGCGGAGGTGGCATCTGCAAGTCCTCTGGAAAGGAGCCGATGCCGGATCCCACCACTCCCCTGCCGTTCGATCTGCAGCTGCCGCTCACGGGCCTGGCGCTCAGCCTGATCAGCCTGCTGGTGATCAATCTTGTGGCCCGCCGCCTGCGGCGCGGCGGCATGGTGCGCGGCCTGCTGCTGGCGGCACGGCTGAGCGTCACCGTCACGATCCTGCTCTGCACGCTCGGCTGGTGGCTGGGATCCCTGCTCTCCCCAGCGCTGATCGCCCTGGACCGCGACGGGCGCGAGATCCGCGATCTGCTGCTGGTGCTGGGGGTGGCCTGGACGCTGCTGCGCTGGAAGGGAGAGATCAGCGCCCACAGCAGCGGCTACGCCGCCCAGTTGCTGCCGGCGCTGGACGAGAAGGAGCGGATCTTCCTGCTCGATGTGCTCACCAAGCTCATCGGCATCACGGCCCTGGTGGTGCTGGCGCTGGAGGTGATGCGCCTGCTGGGCGTGTCGGCGGCGGTGCTGGTCACCGCCGGAGGCTTCGGTGCAGCCGCGGTGGGCTTCGGCGCCAGGGAGATCGTCTCCAACTCCCTGAGCGGGCTGATGCTGTACATCAACCGTCCCTTCGTGGTGGGGGACACGATCGAGATTCCCAACGAGAGCCTCACCGGCAGCGTGGAGAACATCGGCTGGTTCTACACCCAGCTGCGCTCCCTGGAGCGTCAACCGATCTTCGTGCCCAACACGATCTTCTCCGCCAATCCGGTGACCAACATCGCCGAGACCGACAAGCGGCGGATCTGGATCGAATTCGGCCTCAGCTACGACGACCGTCCTTGCATCGAACCGATCGTGGCCGACCTGGAGCGCGCACTGGCTCAGCATCCCGGCGTGGACCAGGACAAGACCAGGGCCGTGAACTTCACCGGCTACGGGGAGTCCAGCCTGGATCTGCGCCTGCTCTGCCATGCCACCAGCGGCGACGTGCTCGACGGCTGGGCTCTGCGGCAGGACCTGCTGCTGCGCATCGGCGAGGTGGTGGCGGCCCACGGCGCCGCCATGCCCTTTCCCACCCGCACGCTCATACAAGCTCCGGGTGGGCCGGGTCGCCCTTGAACGGTCCCTGTACCCGGGAGGTGATCCAGCCGCCGTAGAAGCCGCCGGGCTGGGGGATCACCCGCTCCCCGTCCACCCAGCAGCCGTCCATCAGGGCGGGGTAGACGGCAATCCAGCCCGCCAGGGGAGCGAAGGAGGCGCTGGGCTCGGGGTAGGTCCAGGCGGCGCGGCGCAGCCGCCGCTCGGCGGGACCGCCGGGATCCGTCACCACATCGAAGTAGCGCGCCACCCCCTTCCACTCGCAGAACGTGGCCCCGGGGCAGGGCTGCAGCAGCTCCTGGCGCACGGCGTCCGGCGGCAGGTAGTAGGTGGGGGGATGGAAGGTCTCCAGCACCCGCAGGGAGCGGCGGGTCTCCGCGAGCACCTGCCCCAGGGCCTCCACGCGCACCAGCTCGCCGCTGGCCGCCAGGGCCGGCGGCCGCGGGTAGTCAGACACCCGTTCGCTCATGGCATCGGCAGATCCAGCTGGGGCCGGTCTAGCGGTCCCAGCTGCCAGCCGGCCGGATCCCAGGGCTCCAGCAGCGGCAGCAGGCGCCGCAGTGCCCCGCCGTCGGCGGCCTGCAGCCAGGCGCCCTCGGCTCCGGCCGGGATCACCACCGGCATGCGCCCGTGAATCGGCGCGATCAGGTCGTTGGGCCGCGTGGTGAGCACACAGCAGCTCTCCAGCTGGTCGCCGTCAGGGCCCAGCCAGCGCTCCCACAACCCCCCCAGCCAGAACAGCCCCCCGTCGCGGCGGGCGATGCGGTGACCCTTCTCGAAGAAGGCGTCGGCGGGGATCAGGCAGCGCCGGTGGCGCCAGGCGCCCCGGAAGCTGGGCTTCTCAGCCACCGTCTCGCTGCGGGCGTTGATCGGCCGCGCGGCTCCGTGGGGATCGCGGACCCAGGCCGGCAGGAGCCCCCAGAGCGCCAGATCCACCCGCGGCCGCCCCTGCTCCTGGCGCTGGATCAGCAGCGGTTCCCCGGGCCGGATCAGCGGCCGGGGGGCGTAGTGCTCCACCAGCCCTTCGGGCAGCGGCCCGCGCAGGCGAGGCAGGAGGGCATCCAGGCTGCTGGTGAGCGCGTAGCGACCGCACATCGGCTCGATTCGCCTCCGCTCCGCAGAAGTCTGCCCCTCTCCGCCCTGTCCGGCGAGTTCGGGGCGCCCCGACCGAACGGCAGGATTCGGTTCTCCCCCCCCGGCAGCGGATCGGCCCCCAGCGAGCAGACCTAGCCTGAGCCGAGCTTGAGGCCGCGCGCCATGCCCATCCGCCAGGACGACAACCGCCCCAGCCGGCGCTTCGGCCTGATCAACCTGCTGCTGATCGGCTTCGGCGTGCTGCTGCTGTTCAGCAATTTCCTGCCCAATCCGGCCACCCAGGTGCCGCGCGTGCCCTACTCGCTGTTCATCGACCAGGTGAACGACGACACCGTGCGCCGCGCCTACATCACCTCCGATCAGATCCGCTACGAGCTCAAGGAGGCCCCGGCCGAGGGGGCGCCCACGGTGCTGGCCACCACGCCGATCTTCGACATGGATCTGCCCCAGCGGCTGGAGCAGCACGGGGTGGAATTCGCCGCGGCGCCGCCCCGGAAACCGAACTTCTTCACCACCCTGCTGAGCTGGGTGGTGCCGCCGCTGATCTTCATCCTGGTGCTGCAGTTCTTCGCCCGCCGCAGCGGCATGGGCGGCGGTGCCCAGGGGGCGCTGAGCTTCACCAAGAGCAAGGCCAGGGTGTACGTGCCCGATGAGGAATCGCGGGTCACCTTCGCCGATGTGGCCGGCGTCGATGAGGCCAAGGCGGAGCTCACCGAGATCGTCGACTTCCTCAAGAAGCCCGAGCGCTATGCCGCCATCGGCGCCCGCATTCCCAAGGGTGTGCTGCTGGTGGGCCCTCCCGGCACGGGCAAGACCCTGCTCTCCAAGGCGGTGGCCGGTGAGGCCGGCGTGCCCTTCTTCATCATCTCGGGCTCGGAATTCGTGGAGCTGTTCGTGGGCGCCGGTGCCGCCCGCGTTCGCGACCTCTTCGAAGAGGCCAAGAAGAAGGCGCCCTGCATCATCTTCATCGACGAACTCGACGCCATCGGCAAGAGCCGTTCGGGCTCGATGGGCGTGGTCGGCGGCAACGACGAGCGCGAGCAGACCCTCAACCAGCTGCTCACGGAGATGGACGGCTTCTCCGCCCAGGACAAACCGGTGATCGTGCTGGCGGCCACCAACCAGCCGGAGACCCTCGACGCCGCCCTGCTGCGCCCCGGCCGCTTCGACCGCCAGGTGCTGGTGGACCGTCCCGACCTCTCCGGCCGGCGCACCATCCTCGACATCTACGCGAAGAAGGTGAAGCTGGCCCCGGGTGTGGACCTCGACCGCATCGCCCAGGCCACGGCCGGCTTCGCCGGTGCCGACCTGGCCAACCTGGTGAACGAGGCCGCTCTGCTGGCCGCCCGCAACATGCGCACCTCGGTGGAGCAGGGCGACCTCAACGAGGCGATCGAGCGGGTGGTGGCGGGCCTCGAGAAGAAGAGCCGGGTGCTGCAGCCCGACGAGAAGAAGGTGGTGGCCTACCACGAGGTGGGGCACGCGATCGTGGGCCACCTGATGCCGGGTGGCAGCAAGGTGGCCAAGATCTCGATCGTGCCCCGGGGCATGAGCGCCCTGGGCTACACCCTGCAGCTCCCCACCGAGGAGCGCTTCCTCAACTCCAAGGAGGATCTCGAGGGCCAGATCGCCACCCTGCTGGGCGGCCGCAGCGCCGAGGAGGTGGTGTTCGGCGAGGTGACCACCGGCGCCGCCAACGACCTCCAGCGCGCCACCGACATCGCCGAGCAGATGGTGGGCACCTTCGGCATGAGCGAAACCCTCGGTCCCCTGGCCTACGACAAGCAGGGCGGCAGCCGCTTCCTCGGCGGCCCCACCAACCCACGGCGGGTGGTCAGCGATGCCACCGCCCAGGCCATCGACAAGGAGGTGCGGGGCCTGGTGGATCGTGCCCATGACCGGGCCCTGGCGATCCTGCGCCACAACCGCGATCTGCTGGAGCGCATCTCTCAGGAGATCCTCGACAAGGAAGTGATCGAAGGCGACGAGCTCAAGGATCTCCTGGCCAGCAGCACGATGCCGGAGGAGGCTGCGGTGGCCGCCTGAGGCGGTGCGCTCTTGACGCCGGGCCCCTCGATCCCGCATAAGGGGTGTTTGCAGTGGCCCCGATGCAGTCCGCCACAGCCATCACCTGTCTGGCCGAGCTGCGCGGCCGCGACCTGCTCTCCTCCGCCGACCTGACCGCGGAGGAGACCGGGGCCCTGCTGACCCTGGCAGGTGACCTCAAACGCGGCCATCGGCGGGTGGAGCTCGCCGGCAGGGTGCTCGGCCTGATCTTCAGCAAGGCCTCCACCCGCACCCGCGTGAGTTTTTCGGTGGCCATGGCCCGGCTGGGGGGTCAGGTGATCGACCTCAACCCCTCGGTGAGCCAGGTGGGACGGGGCGAGCCGATCGCCGACACGGCCCGGGTGCTCAGCCGCTACGTGGATGCCCTGGCGGTGCGCACCTTCGCGCAGGCGGAGGTGGAGGAGTACGCCCACTGGGCCTCGATCCCGGTGATCAACGCCCTCACCGACCTGGAGCATCCCTGCCAGGCTCTGGCCGACTACCTCACCCTGCAGGAGGCCTTCGGGGCGCTGCCAGGTCTCACCCTCAGCTACGTGGGCGACGGCAACAACGTGGCCCACTCGCTGATGCTCTGCGGCGCCCTGCTGGGGGTGAACGTGCGGGTGGGCTGCCCGCCGGATTTCGCCCCCGACGCCGCCGTCCTCGAGCGCGCCCGGCAGCTCGCCTGCGAGCGCGGCTCGGTGGTGGAGGTGATCCACGACCCGGTGGCGGCGGTGCGCGGCGCCCATGCCCTCTACACCGACGTGTGGGCCTCGATGGGCCAGGAGGAGGAGAAGGACGCCAGACAGCGGGCCTTCGCCGGCTGGTGCCTGAACGAGGAGCTGCTGGCCGAGGCGGACCCCCGGGCGATCGTGCTCCACTGCCTGCCGGCCTACCGGGGGCTGGAGATCAGCGCCGGCGTGATGGAGGGAAGCGCCAGCCGCGTGTTCGACCAGGCCGAGAACCGCCTGCATGCCCAGCAGGCCCTGCTGGTGGCCCTGCTGGGCGGACTCTGATCCCGAAGGACTGGACAAAGCGCTCACCGGCGGGTACATCTGTATCAGTTCCGCCGCATCCCCGCAGGTCGTGGTGCTGTCTCCGTCCCGATCCCTGGGCGCCCGGCTGGGCGTCGATCCCCGCCGTGGCGAGCGCCAGGAGCTCACCCCCGCCCAGCAGGAGCTCTACGACTGGCTGGCGGGGTACATCCGCGAGCACCGGCACAGCCCCTCCATCCGGCAGATGATGCAGGCCATGGGCCTGCGCTCGCCGGCGCCGATCCAGAGCCGCCTGCGGTTCCTGCAGCAGAAGGGCTGGCTCACCTGGGAGGAAGGCCAGGCGCGCACCCTGCGCCTGCTGGGCCAGGAGACGAGCGGCGTGCCGGTGCTGGGGGCGGTGGCGGCCGGCGGCCTGGTGGAAACCTTCGACGACGTGCGCGAGCACCTCGACCTGCAGGCCGCGGTCGGGGGGCGCGACCTGTTCGCCCTCACCGTCAACGGTGACTCGATGGTGGACGCCCACATCGCCGACGGCGACGTGGTGCTGATGGAGCCGGTGCACGACCCCTCCCGCCTCAGGCCCGGCACGATCGTGAGCGCCCTGGTGCCCGGCAGCGGCACCACCCTGAAGCACTTCCACCGCCAGGGCTCCACCGTGCGTCTGGAGGCGGCCAACGCCAGCTACGAGCCCATCGAGCTCCCTGCTGACCAGGTGACGGTGCAGGGCCGCCTGGTGGCGGTGTGGCGGCAGGTCTGAGGAGCCGGTCCGGCCACGGTGTAAGCTCACGGAGCGGTTCACGAGGGAGCGCCGGGGTCCACCCCGCACCCACGCCCGCACTCAACAAGGGGCCATAGCTCAGCTGGTAGAGCACCTGCATGGCATGCAGGGGGTCAGCGGTTCGAGTCCGCTTGGCTCCACTTGAATTTGAGAACCTGCGTCAGCCTTCTGGGCGCAGACAGACTCCAGACAACATCAGTTTTTAGCACGTTCAGAGCTCAGGCACGAACGTGGCGATGCCGTTCTCATTCACCGTCAACACGCCGGGAGCGTAGGAAAACCGCCCGCCGCTGATCCCTTCCAGGACATTGAATCCGGCGACATTCAGATAGGTCTCAGCCGTGCTGACGCGATTGGCCGTCACGCTGTAGACACCCTCCGACAGCACCAGCGAGTCCTTGCCCCTGCCGCCTCTCACCACCCCGCCGGAACTGCTGGGCGGAAACTCGGCCGAAGGGATGGCGGCAAAGCCGACCAGGCGGTCATTGCCACCGCCCAGGCGGATCGAGTCCCATTCCGAGTCCCAGAGATCGATCCCACCAGCGCCCACATCGGCCGTGTCGTCTCCGGCGCCCATGTCAACGCCGGCATCGCTCAAGCGCAAGCCCCCACGAGCCACCAGCCGGTCATCACCGTCACCCATCAAAGCGCTTGCAAGGCTGGCGAAAATGCGGCCAGCGCCCACATCAATCAGGTCATCGCCGGGCCCAGCATCAAGGAATCCACCCAGAAGAGACAGTCCGGCGCCTGTGATCACATCGTTGCCCGCGCCGGTGTTCACCCAACTGTCCTCACCAACAACCAGGGATCCGTGGGTCACCTCGACCCGGTCATGCCCGCGCCCCAGATCCAGGCTGCCGTTGAAGTTGTCGACGGCACGCAAACCGATGGACTCTCGGCCCGTGACGAGGTCATCCCCAGCCCCCATGGACGTCTCCCCATACAGACGGATGCGGGTGCGGCTGCGGATCGTGTCATCACCTTGCCGCAGACGGATAACCCCCCTGCGGCCGTTCCAGACACCTGGCTTGTCGGCACTTCCCTGCACGATGTCATCACCGCGGGAACCAAGCAGCAGATCCTGGTTGATGCCATCCAACGTGAATACCTTGCCCATGATTAACACGCCTCCTCGGACGATACGTCTTCAGAAAATCATCGATTCAACCAGGCCAATCAGATCGACAGATCACCAAGATCATGAATTCTGACTTGTCGATCCACTCCGTAGCTCTGCGTTTCCCTATCTCTGCATTCAATCTGACTGGGCGCCAGAGCCAGATGGTTCCACCGTCAAGGATCGTAACGGTCCCACGCCAACCCGGCTGTCCGACAAGACCAACCTATTCGCCTGACAGTAGCGAAGAGGAGATCCCGCCAACGGGCGGGCTGATTCACGCGCCCGTAGCTGGCCACAAAATAGGTGGATGCTCGCCCACTCAGCCAGGGTGACTCTACAACCCAGGCGAGAACGACGCGATGCCGTTCTCATTCACGGTCAGGATGCCCGGGGCATAGGAAAACCGCCCGCCGTTGATCCCTTCCAGGAGGTTGAATCCAGCCACTGGCAAGAATGTCTCGTTAGTGCTGATCCGATCTGCGCTGATCTCATATACCCCTTCCGGCAGCACGAACGCATCCCTGCCTTTGCCTCCCCGAACAACACCTGCCGGGCTAGTCCAAAGGCTATCCAACTGCCAGGGCTCGGGAACTTGTGGGAAGCCGATGATTCGATCATCACCAGAGCCAAGATTCAAGGCAGTTTCGATACCGGTCTTACCGCCAAACGTATCAATTCCTCCTTGAGAGAAATCAACAAGATCATTGCCAGTGCCGAAAGACACAGTTGTCCCCTCACTTGTAGCCTCCAAGCCGCCGCGGGCAATGAGGGTGTCATCACCATCGCCAAGCTCAAGTCGAGCGTAGAAGGGAGCGATGATCTTGCCGTCGCCCACATCAATACGATCATCTCCAGCTCCAGTGCGAAGAAAACCAGGGCCCATCAACAGATCCTGGGCAAGAATCTCATCGTTGCCACCCCCATCCCAAGATGAGCATCCTCTCCGACAACGAGAGGACCCCCTGAAACCTCAATCCGATCGGCACCCCTGCCTGTTCGGACAAAGCCTGTGTACAGCCCCTCCTTCCAGTCGTACAAAAGAGAAACTGATCTAACGCCCGTGATCACATCCCGTCCGCTCTCCAGGCTTATCGTTCCATAAATAAGAATGTCTTTTTCGCTGCGGATGATGTCATCTCCCTGCAGCAGCCTAATCTCGCCTCTCTTACCATTCCTGATCGAAGGCCTGTCGGGACTTCCCTGCACGATGTCATCACCGCGGGACCCTTTCAGCAGATCCTGGTTGATGCCATCCAACGTGAATACCTTGCCCATGATCGAAACCCTCCCACTTGCATCGGGTTGAGCGCTCTGGTTACGCGGCTCTTTCTCGTAATCTTCTCCTCCCTGCTCTTCTGGAGCAGGCCAGCCAGGGAGTGCGAATCCCTACGGAGTCATGAACTGCGGAGCGAAGCCCTGCAGCCCGGGTCAGCTCATCTCATCTCTGACCTCACTCTGTTCGAACCACAGAGCAAGGTCCGAGACACTTGAGACTTCTTGACCAGTGGCGACAGTTGGTGACCAGTGGAGGCCGTTGGCGTGCCTGCCAGGATCACCACCTTTAAGGCCTCCGCCAGTGCCAGCCGGCCGCGAGCAGCCCCACGGCCAGCAGCGGCAGCTCCCCGCAGCGGGCGTAGGGCGTGAGGGTGGTCTCGATGGGCACCGTCAACAGATCCAGGCCCGGCTGTGAGGCGGGCAGGCGCCGCCTCACCTCCCCCTGGGGTGAGATCAGGCCGCTGGGGCCGGTGTTGGCCACGCTCACCAGCCAGCGGTCCGATTCGATCGCGCGCAGTTGGGCCAGGGCCTCGAACTGGCGCTGGAGGGTGAGCGGGTAGGGATCGAGGTTGGCGCTGGCCAGCAGCCAGAGCGCGCCGTCGCGGCTGGCGGCCGCCAGGGCATGGCCGTCGGCGATCTCGTAGCAGATCGCCACGCCGATCGGCGCCGTGGGCCTCGGCAGCAGCCGCGAGGGCGGGCCGGGCTCCACGCCGCCCACGGCCGAGAGACCGCTCCACTGCAGCAGTCCCCGCAGCGGCACCCACTCCCCCAGCAGCACCACCCGGTGCTTGTCGAGGGCCGCGGCGGGTTGACGGGTGCCGGCGGCAAAGCGCAGCAGAGAGCTGCGCTGCTCAGGTGCATCGCCACCCCCGGCGGCGCTGCGGAACCCGCCGGTGAGCAGTTCCGCGGCAGCCGGCTGCTGCAGCACCGGATCGAGCCCCAGGGCCCCCTCGGGCAGCACCACCAGATCAGCCCCCCGGCGCCCGGCCTCCGCCATCGCCCCATCGAGCTGGCGCTGCAGGCGCCGCCGCGAAGCCCACTGAAACTTTTCCCGGGTGGGGATCGAGGGCTGCAGCACCAGCACCCGCTCCTGGCTCTGCAAGCCATCCACCGCCCCAGCGGCAGCGGCACCACCGCCCTCCCCGCCCAGCAGCGTGGCCCCGGCGGCATGCAGGAGCAGCAGCGGCAGCACCACCGCCGCCAGCAGTCCCGGCAGGCCGAGCCGCCGCCGCTCCTGATACCCCCGCCACAGCCCCCAGCCGATCAGCAGCTGCAGGGCCGCCACCAGCCCCGCCCCACCCAGCGAAGCAAATCCCGCCAGGGCCCGGTCGCCGGGCAGAGCCGAGCCCCCCAGGCCGATCCAGAACAGGGGGCCACGGGCCAGCAGCACCTCCGCCAGGCCCCAGCCCAGGGCCAGCACCAGCGCACTGCTCGCGCGCGCCGGCCGCAACCGGACGGCACACCAGCCCCAAACGCCCACCAGTGCGCCGCCGAGGGCCGAGATCAGCAGGAGCAGCAGCCAGCAGAGCGGCAGGCTCAGGGGCAGGGGCACGCCGATCCAGTCCAGGGGATGCAGCCCCAGCAGCCAGCGGTGGCTCACCAGCACCGCCACCGCGCCCCAGCAGGCTGCCGCCGGCACAGCCGCCGGACCGGCGGCCAGGGCCCAGAGCAGGGCCAGGGCCAGCCAGAGCAGCGGCACCGCCCCGGCCGGTGGCAGAGCCCCGCCGGCCAACGCACCGCCCAGTGCGGCCAGGAGCACGGTCCGAAGCAGACCCGGCAGCAGCTGCGCACGCTGGTTCATGGCCAGCAACGGTAGGAAGCGCCATGGTTGGCATGGTTCAGCACACTCCCCTCCATGGACCCGAACAACCCCCTGCAACAACTGCTGCTCCGGGGCCTGGGCACCACCTCGCTGGTGGCTGACCGCCTGCGCTACGTGAGTCAGGAGTGGGTGCGCAGCGGCAAGCTCGATCCCAGCCACGCCCCTGCCCTGGTGGAGGATGTGCTCAGGGCCATTCGGGGCGAGACCCCCGGCCTCGAGGAGCAGGCCGAGCGGCAGCTGGAGCGCAACCGCGACCAGTTGCTGCAGGATCTGGGCATCCCCCTGCAGCGCGAGCTTGACGAGCTGCGCGGCCGCATCGACCGGATCGAGCAGACGCTGCGCCAGCGCGGTCAGGGCGACCGCGACGGCTGAACGGACGGCTGGGTCACGGCTGTGCTGGGGCTCTGCGCTGCCGGGTGAGTCACAATCGGCCCATCTCCGTGACGGTCATGCGCGACATTCTCATCAGCTCCACGGTGTGCGTGGCCTGCCTGCTGCTGGCGCTGTTCAGCCAGCTGGTGAGCCCTACGCCGGTGGTGGCCGCAACCGGCACGGACACGGCCATGGTGCGCGGCAGCGCCCCGGTCCCGGTTGCCGAACGCGGCGCTTTCGAACTCGATCCCGACGACCCCAACCCCACCCTCTTCACCATGGCTCCTGGCGGCGACTCCCTTCCCGAGAGCGACTCCATGACCGAGAACAACCCTCCCTCCGACCAGCAACTCGCCCAGGCCAGCGCCCTGGGGGGCGAGCTGGTGGCCCCGAAGGAACGGGTCACCGAGAGCGGCCTGCGCATCACCGACCTGACGCCCGGTGACGGCCCCGAGGCCAAGGCGGGCCAGACGGTGGTGGTCAACTACCGGGGCACCCTGGAGAACGGCCGCGAGTTCGACAGCAGCTACGGCCGTGGCCCCTTCAGCTTCCCCCTCGGCGCCGGCCGGGTGATCCGGGGCTGGGACGAAGGCGTGGCGGGCATGCAGGTGGGCGGCAAGCGCAAGCTGGTCATCCCCCCCGATCTGGCCTATGGCGAACGGGGTGCCGGCGGTGTGATCCCCCCCAATGCCACCCTGATCTTCGAGGTGGAACTGCTGGAGATCCGGGGCTGACCACGGCCCAACCCACCCCGGCGGCGCCAAGGAAATCTGAAACGATCGTTAGGATGCCGCCGCCAGGCACACCGGCCGGCAACAACAAGCACCCGATCCTGTTCCATGGCTCACACGCTCCCCGCCCTGCCCTACGAACTCGACGCGCTGGAGCCCCACATCTCCCGTCAGACCCTGGAGTTCCACCACGGCAAGCACCACAACGCCTACGTGACCAACCTCAACAACCTGGTCGCGGGCACCGAGCTGGAGGGCAAGAGCCTGGAAGACACGATCACCAGCGTGGCCGGTGATGCCGGCAAGGCCGGTGTGTTCAACAACGCCGCCCAGGTGTGGAACCACAGCTTCTACTGGCAGTGCATGAAGCCCGGTGGCGGCGGCCAGCCCGGCGGCGCCCTGGCCGAGAAGATCAATGCCGATTTCGGCAGCTTCGAGGCCTTCGTGGAGCAGTTCAAGACCGCAGGCGCCACCCAGTTCGGCAGCGGCTGGGCCTGGCTGGTGCTTGACGGCGACACCCTCAAGGTGACCAAGACCGGCAACGCCGACCTGCCCCTGGCCCACGGCCAGAAGGCCCTGCTCACCATGGATGTGTGGGAGCACGCCTACTACCTCGACTATCAGAACCGCCGCCCCGACTACATCACCACCTTCCTCGAGAAGCTGGTGAACTGGGATTTCGTGGCCGCCAACCTGGCCGCTGCCTGATCGGATTGGCCCCCCTGGCCAGCTTCGGCCCCCGGCAGCAACCGGGGGCTTTTTCATCAGCCTGGCACCGCTGAACTGAGCACCGCCTCCGGCGCAATCCACATGGCGTCGCCGTAGGAGAAGAAGCGGTACTGGCGCTCGATCGCCTCGGCGTAGAGCGCCAGCAGACGCTCGCGGCCGATCAGGGCGCTCACCAGCAGCAGCAGGGAGCTCTTGGGCAGATGGAAGTTGGTGAGCAGGCCCTGCACCACCGCAAAGCGGTAGCCGGGCTGGATCACCAGGTTCACCGGACCGGTATGGGGCGCCAGCATGCCCCCGTTCAGCTGGGCCACGGCCTCCAGGCTGCGCACCGAGGTGGTGCCGATGGCGATCACCCGTCCGCCGCGGGCGCGGCAGGCCGCGACGGCCGCCACGAGCTGGGGGGAGACCTCCACCCATTCACTGTGCAGTTCGAGCTGGCGCAGGTCTTCGGTTTCCACCGGCCGGAAGGTGCCCAGGCCCACATGCAGGGTGGTGGTGGCCAGCTCCACCCCGCGCGCGCGGATCGCCGCCAGCAGCTCATCACTGAGATGCAGGCCGGCGGTGGGGGCCGCCACGGCTCCGGGCCGGGCGGCATAGCGGGTCTGGTAGCGGTCGTTGTCGGAGGCGTCGTGCTCGTGGATGTAGGGCGGCAGGGGAATGGCGCCGTAGCGCACCAGCAGCGGCTCGAGGGCCGCCGCATCCGTGCAGTCCGGCGGGAACTGCACGATGCGGCCCCCGGTGTCGGCATCGCTGCCCAGCACCTGCACCGCCAGGGGCGGCTGCCCCTCCGCCACCACCTCCAGCCAGTCACCCGCCCTGAGCTTCCTGGCCGGCCTGGCCAGGCACAGCCATTGACCTGGGGCTTCGGGCCAGGGCTCGAGCACAAGCAGCTCCACGGCGGCGCCGCCGGGCCGGCGCGCCTGCAGCCGCGCCCGCAGCACCCGGGTGTCGTTCACCACCAGCAGATCGCCGGGACGCAGCTCCTCCTGCAGGTCCCACACGCTGCGATGGCGCGCGAAGGGTGGCTCGCCTTCCCCGGCGGGATCCACGACCAGCAGCCGCGCCCCATGCCGGGGTTCCACCGGCCGCTGGGCGATGCGGTCCTGCGGCAGCTGGAAGTCGTAGCTGGAGAGCCGCAGGTCGGACGGATCAGAGCGCAAGGCTCTCTGGGTTGGTCTCGATCAGCTGGGCCAGATCCTTGAGGAAGGCGGCGGCATGGGTTCCGTAGACGGTGCGGTGGTCGCAGGTGAGGTTCACCTGCATCTGGCTGGCCACGCGGATCGAGCCGTCCATGCCGGCCACCACCGTGGGCCGGGAGGCCGCCACCGCGAGGATCGCGCCGGTGCCGGGAGGCAGGATCGCGTCGAAGCGATCCACCCCGAACATGCCCAGGTTGGAGAGGGTGAAGGTGCCGGTGCTGTACTCCTCGGGCTGGAGCTGCTTGGTGCGGGCCCGGGCCACCAGATCGGCCCAGTTGCGCGCCAGCTGATAGATGTCGGTGCGGTCGGCGTCGGCCAGCACCGGCGTGATCAGGCCGCCGTCCTCCATGGCCACGGCCACGGCCACGTTCACGGCGGCAGGGAAGGTCATGGTGCTGCCGTCGGCGCTGGTGGCGGCATTCACCTGGGGATGGCGGGCCAGGGTCACGGCCACGGCCTTGGCCAGCAGGGCGGTCATCGTCACGCCCTTGCTCTTCACCTGCTTGTAGAAGGCGTCGAGCCTGGTGGTGGTGATCGTGTAGCCCACCCGGAAACAGGGCACCGCCAGGCTGGCCAGCATGTTGCGGTTGACGGCGTTCTGGAGGGTGTTGAACGCCACGGCCTCACCCGGGCGGCCGAAGGCCTGGCCGGCCGGCCCGGGGGCCGGAGCCGCGGCACCGTTGCCACCCGCGCCCGCCGGAGCCGAAGCCAGCGCCGGGCCACTGCCCTCCGCCACACGGGGCACGCTGATGGGCTGGCCGCTGGCGGCGAGTACGTCCTCGGCCTGGATGCGGCCGTGGGGACCGCTGCCGCGCAGGGCACCGAGATCGACACCGAGCTGGGAGGCCAGTTTTTTGGCCCGTGGCGAGGCCACCACCCGGCCGCTGGCGGTGGAGGCGGGGGCCCGCACCGGAGCGGCATCGGCGGCCACGGGAGCGGGTGCTGCCGCCACAGGAACCGGGGCCGGTGCAGGCGCGGCGGCAGCCGGGACGGGCGCCGCTGGGGCCGCCGGGGGTGGCGTGGCTGGACTCGGGGCTGCGGCAGCTGCCGGAGCAGCCGGGGCCTTGGCCGCCGCCTCGGCGATCTCCGCCTCGGTCTCCACGATCAGACCGATGGTCTCGCCCACGGGCGCGGTGCCGCCGGCGGGCATCAGCACCGCCGCCAGGAAGCCCTCCTGGAAGGCCTCCACGTCCATGTCGGCCTTGTCGCTCTCCACCACCAGCACCGACTCGCCGCGCTCGACGCGGTCGCCGGGCTTCTTGAGCCATTCCACGATCTTGCCCTCCGTCATGGTGGAGGAGAGGGCGGGCATGAAGATTTCGTGGGTGGCCAACGGATGCGCCGCGGTGTCGGGGCGGATTTTACGAGCCCCGGTGCAGGAGCCTCAGAGCGCGCCTTCGATCGCCTGGATCACCCCGTCACGCACCAGCACGGCGGCCTGGAGTTTCTCCACCAGGTTGTCGCCCACCTGCACGTCGATGACGCTCTCCAGCTGCCCCTGCTCCACCACCTGCTCCAGCTCCAGCTCCCGCACCTGACGCTGCTGCTCGATGATCTGGCGCTTCTGCTCCTCCAGTTCGGCCCGCTTGGCCGACACCTGCTGCTGCACCGAGGCCACCTGCTCCTGCACGCGCGGATCGAGGGGATTGAGGCTCTGCCGCCGGATCTCGTCCACCACCTGCTGGCCCTCGCGCTCCAGCTGGGCGAGCTGGCTGTCGCTGTTGGCCAGGGCGTTGGTGAGCTCCCGCTCCGCATCCTCTTTCCAAAGGGGGGTGACCACGGCCCGCACGCTGATCGTGCGCTTGATCGTGATCGTGCCGTCGGCCATGGAATCGCTCCTGCAGCGCACAGGCTGTCAGCCGGTCCGTCAGCGGTCAACCACCGTTCCAGACACCACCCTGGCAGGGTGAGGGCAGCCGCCCCGTGACGTGGACGCCCTCACCCCCGCCGAGCTGCTGAGCGAGCTCCGTCCCCGGCTCGGGGATCCGGCGGGCCTGCTGCTGGTGCAGGACCTCGACGGGGTGTGCATGGATCTGGTGCGCGATCCGCTCTGCCGCCGGCTGGAGGGCAGCTACGTGCGGGATGCCCGTCGCCTGGACGGCAGTTTCAGCGTGCTCACCAATGGCGAGCACGAGGGCCGCCGCGGCGTGAACAGGCTGGTGGAGCGGGCCCTCGGCTGCGACCGGGAGCCCGGCCGCGAGGGGCTCTACCTGCCTGGCCTGGCCGCGGGTGGAGTGCAGCTGCAGAACCGCCACGGCGAGGTGGCGACACCAGGTGTGAGCGCCGCTGAGCTGGCCTTCCTGACCACCCTGCCCGCCCGCATGGCCGAGGAGCTGCGGGCCTGGCTGCCGCAGCTGCTGCCGCAGCTCAAGGCAGAGGCACTGGAACACCAGATCGCGCTGGCGGTGCTCGACAACCCCCTCTCCCCCACCGTCAATCTCAACGGCCTGTTCCGCCTCAGCGCCGCCAGCGCGCGGCCCCTGGCCCTGGCGCGGGAGCTGCAGCAGGGGCTGCTGGAGCTGATGCAGCGGCTGCTGGACGAAGCCGGGCGCAGCGGGCTGGCAGACCGGTTCTTCCTGCACATCGCCCCCAACGTGCTCGATGACGAGGGCGGCGAACAGCCGGTGTGGGCGTCGGCGGCGGGGATCGGCACCACCGACGTGCAGTTCATGCTGCGCGGCGCCATCAAGGAGGCGGGGCTGCTGGTGCTGCTCAACCGGCACATCGCCCGCCATCACGGCGTGCATCCCCTGGGCGAGGCCTTCAACGTGCGCACGGCACCACGCAGCCACCAGGAGCTGCTGGCCCTGGCTGAAGCACGCATTCCCCCCGAGCTGATGCCTCAGCTGGTGGGAATCGGCGACACGATCACCTCCACCCCCGGACCCACGCCCGGCAGCTGGCGGCGGGGAGGGAGCGACCGCGGCTTCCTCACCCTGCTCCAGGACCTGGGCCGCCGCTTCGACCGGCCCAACCGGGTGGTGCTGGTGGACAGCAGCGGCGGTGAGGTGTGCAGACCCTCCATGGCCGATGGCAGCCTGCGGGGGCTCACCGACCCAGGGGATCCGCTGCGCCTCGATGCCCTGTTCCCCGGGGGGCCGGCCCAGTACCGGGCGTTCTTCGCGGAACTGGCGGCCGCCGCATCGCCGCGGGCCCTGCAGCCCTAGCCGGCGGCGCTCAGCTGTAGAGGGCGTCGATGGCCGCGGCATCGCGCGCGGCGATGCGATCCCGGCGTTGCTTGAGCGTCTGCGTCAGCAGGCCGTTCTCGATGGTGAAGGGGTCCACCAGCGCCACACCGCCCAGGCGCTCATCCGGGCGGGACCCCGGCCGGGCCGCCAGCAGGCGGTTGCACTCCCGGGTGAGGGCGCGCAGCAACGCCGGCTCAGCCACGCCGTCCTCGGGCACTGGCACGCCGGCCTGACGGGCGAACGCCTCGAGCGGTTCGCTGCGCGGCACCAGCAGGGCGCCGAGCTGCTTGCGGTCCTGGCCCACGAGCATCACCTGCTCGATCAGTGCGCTGGCCACCAGGGCCTCCTCCAGGGGCCCGGGCTCGATGTTCTCGCCGCTGCTGAGCACGATCGTGTCCTTGGCCCGGCCGGTCAGCACCAGGGAGCCGTCGGGAAGCAGCCGGCCCAGGTCGCCGGTGTCGAACCAGCCCTCGCCGTCGAGCACCTTCGCGGTGGCCTCGGGCTTGCGCCAGTAGCCGCTCATCACCTGGGGACCACGGGCCAGCACCAGCCCGGTGGCACAGAGGGCCAGGGGCTGCCGCCGCTCCGGATCGACGATCCGGATGGAGGTGTCCGGCAGGGGCTGGCCGGCGCTGCCGCGGCGGTTGACCCAGGGCCTGCGGCAGGTGAGCACCGGGCTGGTCTCCGTGAGGCCGTAGCCCACCAGCAGCTCGATGCCGATGGCCTCGAAGAAGCTGTCCACATGCAGCGCCAGGGCGCCGCCGCCGCTCACCGCGGTGCGCAGCTCACCCCCCACCAGCTGGCCGCGCACCTTGGGCCAAAGCAGCGCCGAAGCCAGGCGGTGCAGGGGCCAGCGCAGGGCCGCCTTGAGGGTGGCCTGCAGGCGCTGGACGGCCGGTTCGGGAGTGAGGGTGAGATCGCGGGACCGGCGCCTGGCCAGGCCATAGGCGCAGCTGTTGGCCAGGGCCCCGCGGATCAGCCGCCGCCGGGCGGACGGCATGCCGGCGAGGGCATCCTCGAAGCCCGAGAGCAGGGCCTCCCACAACCGCGGCACGCTGATCAGGTACTGGGGCCGGACCCGCTGCAGATCGCTGCGCAGCTGCTTGAGGGTGGTGTAGGTCTGGCAGCAGCCGCAGGACAGCAGGAAGTACTCGGCGCTGCGCTCATAGGAATGCCAGATCGGCAGCACGCTCACCACCCGGTCGCCGGGGCGGGGGGCCACGGCCACGCCGAGGTTGCGCAGCTGGTGGAGCAGGTTGGCGTGGCTGAGGGGCACTCCCTTCGGACGCCCCGTGGTGCCGGAGGTGTACAGCAGGGTGGCCAGGCGGGTCGGATCCGCCGCCGGCATTGGGGCGGGCCGGCCCTCCGCCAGGGCGCTCTCCCCCCGCTCCAGCAGCTCACCCCAGGACAGACAGGGCACGGGCAGGGGCGTTCCGGAGGGCTCCCCCTCCAGCAGCACCACGAAGCGCAGGGGGTCCATCAGCGCTGGGGGCAGGGCAAGCCGCTCGAGCAGCGCAGCCGACTCCACCACCAGGCCGATGGCCCCGGAGTCCTCGAGGATGTAGCGCAGCTCATCCACCGGCGCCGCGCTGCCGCGCACCGCATCGGCGGCACCGGCGCGCATCAGGCCCTGGTCGCTGATCAGCCAGCGGGGACCGTTCTCGCCGAACTGGGCCACCACATCACCGGCCCGCACCCCCAGGGAGGCGAATGCCGCGCCCGCCTGCTCGATCCTGTGCTGCAGCTGCCGGTAGCTGAACCGCTCCGGGTGACGGGCATGGGGGGCGTCGAGCGCCGGGGCATCCCCGTGCTGCCGGGCCAGCGCGGGCCAGAGCTGCTCCAGTCCGCTGAGGTCGCTCCAGTCCTGACGGGATGCCAGGGCCTGCCGGTCACGGTGGCTGGCGGTCCAGTTGACCTCCGCGAGGGCCATGGAAGCTGTACGACTGGGCAAGGCTTACCACCCTTCCAGGGTTTCCTGGGCGGTGGGGGGCCGCAACCGCAGTTGGAAACGCTCGGCGAAACGGGCCAGCAGGGGCTGGCGCAGGTCGGCCGCGGTGAGCTCCGGCCTCCAGTCCGCCAGCCGACCCACCGGCCGGTCGGGGATACCGCAGGGCACGATCGCGCTGAAGCCCTCCAGGCTGCAGTCCACATTGAGGGCCAGGCCGTGCTGGCTGATCCAGCGCCGCGCCCCCACCCCGATCGCCGCCAGCTTGCGTCCCTCCAGCCACACGCCGGTCAGGCCCTCGATGCGTCCGGCCTCAAGGCCGAGCGTGGCCAGCAGGTCGATCACCACCTGCTCGAGCAGGCGCAGATAGAGGTGCAGATCGCCCCCGTGGCGCTGCAGGTTGAGCACCGGGTAGAGCACCAGCTGGCCCGGGAGGTGGTGGGTCACCTCGCCGCCCCGGTCGATGCGGTGCAGCGGCAGCGGTGGAGAGGCCGGATCGAAGCGCAGATGGGTGGTGGCGGCACCCCGGCCGAGGGTGTAGCAGGGCTCATGTTCCAGCAGCAGCAGGGCGCCGGCAGCGGCCGGGTCCTGCAGCAGGCGGCGCTGCAGCCGGCGCTGGGCAGCCCACGCCGCCGGGAAGGGCACCGGATCGACGGCTTCAAAAAGGATTGCGTCGGGCTTGGGGGCCGGGGTCACGGGTTCCTACCGTTGAGGTGTGAGAGCACCGGAGGCGGCTGCCAACTGATGAAACTGCTGATCCATGGCCGCAATCTTGAGGTGACCCCGGCCATCCGGGACTACACCGAGACCAAGCTCATCCGAGCCATCAACCATTTCGAGGGGATGGTGAAGGAAGCTGATGTGCATCTCTCTGTGGCCCGCAACCCGCGGGTGCCGCAGCAGATCGCCGAGGTGACGATGTTCGCCAACGGCACCGTGATCCGTGCCCAGGAGCGCAGCGACAATCTCTACGCCAGCATCGATCTGGTTGCAAGCAAGCTCGCCCGCCAGCTGAACCGCTACAAGGAGCGTCTGCAGGATCGCCACCAGGGACCCGTGCACCGCTCGGCACGCGACGAGGAAGCCGGCGCCGCCACGCTGCCACCGCCGGGCGCCAGCCTCACCGACGGCAAGGAGCCGGAGCTGCCCAGCCGCGGCGTGCGGCGCAAGTACTTCGAGATGCCGCCGATGACCCTGGATGAGGCCGTGCATCAGCTGGAGCTGATCGACCACGACTTCTACGTGTTCCGCGATGCGGAGACCGGCGAGATCCAGGTGGTGTATCTGCGCAATCACGGCGGCTACGGGGTGATCCAGCCCAAGGACACGTGAGCCAGGATCGGCCCGACCTGGCCCCTCTGATCGACCACGCCCTGCTGGATCCGCATCAGGGCCGGGACGCCGTCCAGCGCTGTTGCGACGAGGCCCGCCACTACGGCTTTGCCGGGGTGTGCGTGGCCTCCCGCTGGGTCTCCCTGGCCCGGGAACGGCTGCCGCGACCGGGCGAGGGCCGCGGCCCCGCCCCCAGGCTGGTGAGCGTGGTGGGCTTTCCCTTCGGGGCCATCCCGGCGGCGGTGAAGCTGGCTGAAGCCGAGGCGGCTGCGGCGGCCGGCGCCGATGAACTCGATGTGGTGCCCGATTTCGGCGCCCTGGTCGATGGCGACGGCAATGCCGTGCTCGGCGAGCTGGCGGCCATCTGCGAGCTGGGGCTGCCCGTGAAGGTGATTCAGGAGGTGAGCCGGCTGGCACTGGCCCAGCTGGAGCTGCTGGTGGAGATCAGCATCGACGCCGGCGCCAGGTTTCTCAAGACCGGCAGCGGCTTCGGTGGTGCGGTCAGCCCGGCCCAGGTGGAGCAGCTGCACCGGCTGGCACGGGGACGGGCCGCCATCAAGGCCTCGGGGGGCATCGCCGATCTCGAGCAGGCCTTCACGCTGGTGGAGGCCGGCGCCACCCGGCTGGGCACCAGCCGCGGGGTGGCGCTGATGCAGGCCCTGCGCTCCTGAGGCACCGGTGGCCGAGCTCCAGATGGAGGGCCTGGCCCTGAGCTGCAAGCCCCTGGGGGAGCGCGACAGGCTGCTCACCTTGCTCAGCGACAGCCATGGCCTCAGCCGTCTGGCGGTGCCCGGGGCCCGCAAGCCGTCGAGCAGCCTGGCGGCAGCCGTGCCGCTGACCCATCTGCGCCTGCAGGTGGCGGGCAGCCGGGGACTCAGGCGGATCCGGCAGCTGCGGGTGCTGCGCAGCTACGGCGGCCTCGGCCAGCAACTGGAGGCTCTGGCCGCGGCGCAGGCCCTGGCGGAGCTCTGCCTGGCCCTTGTCCCCAGCGATGCCCCGGCGCCTGGGATGCTGGGCGATCTGTTGATGCAGCTGGGACGGCTGGAGGACCTGGTGCGCGCACAGGGGGCGGCCCTGGAGGCCGTGGCGGTGGCGGTGCAGGGGTCGGTGCATCTGCTGGCGCTCGGCGGCTACGCCCTGCCGCTGGGCCGCTGCGCCCGCACAGGGGCGGCCCTGGCTCCCCCCGTCGGCGACTGGAGCTGGCGCAGCAGCTTTGTGCCGGCCGACGGGCTGGTGATCGGGGCCCTGCCCGAGGCCCGCCTGCTGCTCAACGCGTCCGAGGTGGCGCTGCTGCAGCGGCTGGTGCGGCCGGCACTGCCGCGGCGCCGGGACGGCGTGCTGATGGGCCCCGCCGCGGTGTGGCTGCGCCTGCTGGAGCTGGTGGACTGCTGGTGCGGGCAACACCTCGGACGGCGCCCGCGGGCCTTCCGCCTGCTGGCCGGCGGCGTGGCGATGGTGAACGAGAGCACGCCGTGAGCCAACCGCGCACCAGCGAGGGGAAGGGCACCGGCGTGAGAGCCGTGCTGGAGCAACGCGACTTCCGCTGGCTGTGGCTGGGGCAGATCTGCTCCCAGCTGGCCGACAAGTTCTACATCGTGCTGATGGTGTATCTGATCGCCCAGCACTGGGTGAGCAGCACGCCGGCGAGCAATCCGGCCCTGGCTGAAGCCGCCGGGGTGGTGGGTTTCGACCTGCCGGAAACGCGGGCCCAGATGATCACCCTGCTGGCCACGGGGGTGTATGCGGCCAACACGCTGCCGGCGGTGCTGCTGGGCACCGTGGCGGGCGCCTGGACCGACCGCTGGCCGAAGCGCAGGGTGATGGTGGCCTCCAACGGACTGCGGGGCCTGCTGGTCCTGTTCGTCCCCCTGGCGCTGCTCGACGGGCCTCAGTGGCTGGGGCTGGGCTGGGGCTACTGGGCCCTGCTGGGGCTCACGTTCCTGGAATCGGCGCTCACCCAGTTCTTCGCTCCCGCCGAACAGGCGGCGATCACCACGCTCATCCCCCAGACCCAGCTGCTGGCGGCGAACTCCGTCTATCAGACCACCAGCATGGCCACCACGATCGTGGGCTTCGCCCTGGGGGAGCCGATTCTGCTGCTGCTCCGACACGGACTGGAGCAGCTGGGGATCGCTGGAGGCGAATTTCTGCTGTTGCCCCTGTGCTACGGCTCAGCGGCGCTGGCGATCAGCCGCATCCGCCACCACAGCGAACCGCGCCGGCGGCATGAGCCCTCGCTGTGGCGGGAGATCGGCCAGGGGCTGGCCGTCTTGCGCCAGCGCCCGCGGGTGGCCCGGGCGCTGGCGCAGCTGGTGCTGCTCTACAGCCTTCTGGCCGCGCTCTACGTGCTGGCGATCAGCCTGGCCGCGGCCGTGCCCGGCCTGGGCCCCACCCGCTTCGGCGTGCTGCTGGCCATGAGCGGCCTGGGGCTGGCCGCAGGAGCCCTGTCGGTGGCGCAGCTGGCCCAGCACATCGGCCGACGGCAACTGGCCGCCCTCGGGCTCGGGCTGATCGGCTGGAGCCTGCTGCTGCTCGGTCAGCTGCTGGGCAACCTCACCTTCACGCTGCTGCTGTGCGCCCTGCTGGGGGTCGGCGCAGCCCTGCTGGCGATCCCCACCCAGACGACGATCCAGGAGGACACCCCCGCGTCCCTGCGCGGCAAGGTGTTCGGCCTGCAGAACAACCTCATCAACATCGCCCTGAGCCTGCCTCTGGTGCTCGCCGGAGCCACGGTGAGCCGCTGGGGGCTGCTGCCCGTGCTGCAGGTGCTGGCCGCATTGGCCCTGGCGGCGGCGGTGGCCGAGCGGCCCTGGCGTCGCTGGTAGCGTCGACGCAGCGCGCACGGATGCTGGGTGGCTCACATTGCCTGGCTGGGCAAAAAATCTCCGTTCTGCGGCAACGTCACCTACGGCCTCAACACCACCCATGCCCTGAGGGAGCGTGGGCACGGGGTGAGCTTCATCCACTTCGACACTCCCGCCGCCAGCCAGTTCGGCGTCAGCGACCTCCAGACCCGCTCTTCGCAGAGCGGTGCGGGTGATGGGGGTGGTGCCAACGATGAGGGGCAGGCCGGCGCAGGGCAGCTCGAGGGCCTCCACGAGCCTGGCGAGCTGAGCGCCGAGAGCGCCGAGGCTTCGCCGGATGTGGCCCTCCCCTACCTGCTGAAATCGCAGGTGTACACCATCCCCTCCCCGGGGGCCCAGCGGGAGCTGCGGGAATCCCTGGAGCGCCTGCAACCCGACCTGGTGCACGCCAGCCTCACGCTCTCCCCCCTGGACTTCCGCCTGCCGGATCTCTGCCAGCAGCTGGGCCTGCCTCTGGTGGCCACCTTTCACCCCGCCTTCGACTCCGGCTCGCGCAACCTCGCCGCCGGCACCCAGCAACTCACCTACCAGCTCTACGCGCGCTCACTGGCGCGCTTCGACCGGGTGATCGTGTTCTCCGACCTCCAGGCGGAGGTGCTTGAGCGACTCGGGGTGGCATCCGAGCGGCTGTCCGTGATTCCCAACGGCGTCGATGCCGACGTCTGGTGTCCGACTCCCGAGCCACCCAGCCTGGAACTGGCGGACCTGAGACAGCGTTTCCGCGACAGGCGGGTGTTTCTCTACATGGGCAGGCTGTCCACCGAAAAGAACGTGGAAGCCCTGCTCAGAGCCTGGCGGCTGGTGCGGCCGGCCGGCTGTGTGCTGGTGATCGTCGGCGACGGACCCCTGAGGGGTCTGCTGCAGTCCGGCAGCCGGGATGCCGATGTGGTGTGGTGGGGGTATGAGCCGCGTCTGGAGATGCGCGTGGCCCTGCTGCAGCTCGCCGAAGTCTTTCTGCTGCCGTCCCTGGTCGAGGGCCTGAGTCTGGCTCTGCTCGAAGCGATGGCCTCCGGCACGGCCTGCGTGGCCACCGATGCCGGCGCCGATGGTGAAGTGCTCGATGGTGGCGCGGGGATCGTCATCCGCACCCAGGGAGTCACCACACAGTTGCGCACCCTGCTGCCGGTGCTGCGCGATCAACCGGTGCTCACCGCCGAACTGGGACGGCAGGCCCGCAAACGGGTTCTGGAGCGGTACACGCTGCAGAAGAACATCGATGCGCTGGAGCAGCTCTATGCCGAGCTGGTGCCCGAATCGCGTTCGGTGGTCAGCACCCATTGAGGGACTGACAACAGGCGGCAAAGGCCCCCTGCGGATCGGCAGCGCAGGTGATCGGGCGGCCGATCACCAACTGGGTGGCCCCCAGCGCCAGAGCATCAGCGGGGGTCGTGATGCGGGCCTGGTCACCATGGGCACTGCCGGCCGGGCGGATGCCAGGGGTGACGATCGCAAAGGAATCAGGGAGGCCGGCGCGCAGGCCACGCACCTCATGGGGTGAACAGACGCAGCCACCCAGACCGGCTGACACAGCCAGATCCGCAAGGTGGCTGGCGTAGGTCTGGATCGGTGTCTGCACCTGAAGTTGCTCCTGGAAGGCCTGCTGCTGCCAACTGGTGAGCACGGTCACGGCCAACAGCCTGGGCGCGTCCAATCCTGCAGCGGTGGAACCCTCCACTGCTCCGCGCTGAGCGGCTCTCAGCGCGTCTGTGCCTGCACAGGCGTGGACCGTCATTAACTCCACGCCGAGGGCTGCGGCCTGCCGACAGGCGGCGGCCATGGTGGCTGGTATGTCGTGAAATTTGAGATCCAGGAAGATCCGTTTGCCAAGACCCTTCAGCGTCCGAACAACATCAGGCCCACCAGCGACAAACAGCTCAAGCCCCACCTTGACCCAGAGAAGCTCCCGGATCGAACCGGCAAAAGCCAGTGCAGAGTCAGGAGACATACCATCAAGAGCGACGATAATCTTTTTGGCAGGGTCCGAGACACCGGGAAAGGATGACACGCTGTTATCTCACACTCAGGCTTTGAGCATAGCCTTTTGCAGACTAGATGCCCAGAGCTAGATGCCCAGAGACTCCAGCAGGGGAAGCGAGGAGAGGAGTCTTCAACTCACACACCGTTCGCTCGAGCAATGACCCAGGGTTGAAGGACAAAACCCAAGGTCTTCGACGGCCAAGGGGCCCGTCAGAAATCAAGCAACAGGCCGATGCCAGCCCTGCCAACTCATCGTCCCTTGCAGCGTCCCGGCAACCGGCAACATCCCGTGCCGCCCACGGCTTCCACAGCTGCGCGCAGGGTCACAAGCTTCCCGTAGGGACTGGTGCGCTGGCCTCTCAAGATCAGCTGCTCTCACACCGCATGAACGCACT
>NZ_JAGQCJ010000016.1 GCF_024346135.1 Cyanobium sp. CH-040
ACCGCGAACGGCGCCATTCAACGATCGGTTACCTCAGCCCAATCGACTACGAGCAGCAGTTCGTCGCTGCCCGTACACTCACCCTTGTGAACCCCTGAGGCCTGTCCACGAAATCGGGGGAACCCCAGAACGCCAGTAGCGCCTCGCGGGTTACCAGAGGTATCGGCGTGGTGGTCATGGGCTTCATCATCGCGATGCTTCCAAGAACAGTCCACGGTGCCCTTGCGGTGCCGGCTTCACCCGCCTGCGGCGGTGAGCTGGGCCCTGCCGGTGCCCCTGCGCGTCCACGGCCGCTACAGCCGCGCTGAGATCGAAGCGGCGTTCGGCATCCTGACGGGCGACGCCCCCTGGATCCACCGCGAGGGCGTGCTCTGGCACGAACCCAGCCAGACCGACCTGCTGTTCGTGACCCTCAACAAGAGCGAAGCCCTCTTCTCCCCCACCACCCGCTACCGCGACCTGGCCCTGGGCCCCACGCTGTTCCACTGGGAGAGCCAGAGCACCACCACCGCCGCCTCCCCCACCGGGCAGCGCTACATCCACCACAAGGCGCGGGGTTCACGGGTGCTGCTGTTTGTGCGCGAGCACCGGCGTGAGGGGGGCCGCGCCGGTGGTGTCACCGAGCCGTTTCGCTGTCTGGGGTTTGCGCGGTACGTGAGCCACGAGGGGGAGCGGCCGATGGCGATTCGCTGGCGGCTGGAGCGGGCGATACCGGCGGGGTGGATGCAGGGGATGGGGTTGGCGGTTTGAGACCCGCCAGACTGGTGGCAAAACCATCCCGGCCACCATGACGACCGCCACCCCCCAGCGCCTTACGGCGATCCTCTACCGGGAAGACGAGGTCTACGTGGCGGAGTGCCCGGAGGTCGGCACCGCGAGCCAAGGCGACACTATCGAGGAAGCCCTGGCCAACCTGCGCGAAGCCACCGAGCTCTACCTGGAGGAATGTCCGCGACCTGCGCTGGAGCCCCGGCTGCTGACCACCTTCGAGGTCAACGTTGCCTAAGTTGCCTCGGTTGCCGGCATCTGCCGTCATCGCCGCCTTGCAGCGCCTCGGTTTCGAAATCGTGCGCCAGAAAGGCTCCCATGTGGTGCTGCGAAGACAGTCCCCCAATCCTGAAAGTGGCGACGCCAATGTGACCTGCGTGGTGCCTCTCCATCGCCGTGATCTGGCAGTGGGGACGCTGGGAAGCGTGCTTCGTCAGGCAGGGGTCGACGCGGAGACGTTCATCGAAGTCCTCTGACGATTTTCATCGCGGAACCTGATCCTGCGCGTCCACGGCCGCTACAGCCGCGCCGAGATCGAGGCCGCCTTTGGCATCCTGCGCGACGACGCCCCCTGGATCCACCTCGAAGGCGTCCTCTGGCACGACCCCAGCCAGAACGACCTGCTGTTCTTGACCCTCAACAAGAGCGAAGCCCTCTTCTCCCCCACCGGCCAGCGCACCATCCACCATGAGGCGCGGGGTTTGAGGGTGCTGCGCACCGCCGCCTGCGAGTCGAGACAGGCCCTTTGCCCATGGTTCACGCGGCCCACAGCTCCGCCAGATCCAGCCGCAGGGCCAGCAGCTCCGGCTCACCGTCCAGCACCGCCAACCCCTCCAGCCGCTGCGGTTCACCGCTGGGACGCCACACCTCCACGCAACGGGTTTCGGGCAGCAGCAGCCAGCCCAGGAGCGCCCCATTCGCCTGATAGGCCTCCATCTTGCGGCGCAGGTCCAGCAGCGGGTCGGATGGGCTGGCCAGCTCCACCACCAGATCGGGGCAGAGGGGCGGAAAACCCTGGCGCTCGGCCGGGGTCAGGGCCTGCCAGCGCTCCAGCCGCACCGCACTGCCATCCGGGCTCAACACGGAGCCATCGGGGAGCTGGAAACCCGTGGAGCTGTCGAACACGCACCAGCCCGGCTGGCTGCGGGCCCACAGACCCAGCTGCACAGCCAGCTGGTTGTTGCGCCGTCCGGTTTCGCCGCCAGCAGGAGTGATCTCGATCAACCTGCCGTCCGCCGCCAGCTCCAGCACAGCATCCGGATTCGCGGCACAGAGATCAGCGAACTGGGCCGGGGTGAGCCGCAACGCTTCGCTGAGTTGGCGAGGCAGGGTGAGCATGGCCCTGCGAAGGCACGGACACTGATCCTGATCCTAGGCAGGGTTCAGGTGGTCGCCTTCCTCAACCATCGCCAAGCAACTGCTTCACCAGAGCAACCAGCTCCTTCTTCGTGAAACTCTCCAGGGGAGGCAGGGGCGGTGTGACGCCATGGTGCTCCAGAAGCTTGGCCAGAGAAGCCTTCTGCAGCTTCGAGTAGCCCTTGATCCCGTGTTCCCTGCAAAGCCGCTTCAGGCTCGCCACAGACTGCTTCAGGAAACAGCCCTTCCCCAGCAGGGCTTTCGTGGCCTGAGATCCTGCTGACTCAGGATCCTGCAGGGACTGCAGGGCAGTTCCCGTCCGCAGAAGATGCGCGCCCACCCGCCGGTACACCCTGGCATCGGTGCCCGCAAGGTCCCGGTTGGTCTGCTCCAGAAGATCGGCAATCGACGGGCCCGCGCTCATGGCCGCTCGCCGAGTTGATTGGAGGGATTCCGCACCGCATCTGCTTCTGAAGCCAACGCCGCGGCCCTGGCCTTCACCGTGCGCCAGCGCCTGGCCTGCTCGATCAAGCGGCGGAACATCTCCACGAGCCAGAAGCCGCTCTGGCGCTCGCTCTCGTCAATGAGCCCCACCATCGCATCGCCCGTTTCCTCCAGTTCGCGGATCACCGTGCCGAGCTTGGCGTTCAGGGCATGAAGCCGCGCCTTGGCCCGCGCCTCGTCGGCCAGATCCGCCTCCAGCTCCACCAGTTCCCGCTGAAGCTCCGCGATCACCACACCCCGCCGGTCGCTCTGGGCCTTGAGGATCCCTCGTGAGCGGTTGGCCGAGACGAGGGCTGCGCGGCATTCCTGGTACGTCGTCTCAAGAGCCTCCGCATCGGGCGTCACCGGAAACTCTGTGGCCGAGCGAAGCGGCATCGGGATTCGTCCAGCTGGCGTCAGGTTGCCCAATCCTGCCGGGTCTTGCCGTGCCTCTTCACGCAGCACAAACCCTGGGCGTCACCCTTCCTCGATCTGGCCTTGAGCGATTGGCCGACAGGACCAAGCCCTGCCCTGGGGCCGTCGCTGTTCCACCGGGAGAGCCAGAGCACCACCACCGCCGCCTCCCCCACCGACCAGCGCACCATGCATCACGAGGGTCAGACGGGCGCGCGGGGGGTGTCATCCAGCCGTTCCGGTGACTTTGTTGCGCGCGGTAGGAGCGACCCATCCCGGCGGGGTGGCTGCCAGGCTGATGCCACGCATAGCAGCGGCGTTGGCGGTTGGAGGGCGGCCAGACTGGAGCTCACGATGGGCCGGCTTCATGACCTACCGCATCCGCCTGCTGGAAACCGAAGAGGGCTGGTCTGTGAGCTGCCTCGACCTGCCCGGTTGTCATTCGCAGGGCAACAGCCGCGAGGAAGCTCTCAGCAACATTCGTGAGGCCATCACTCTCTGGCTTGAGGTCGAGGCTGAGGAGGCCGGCGTGAAGAGCGTGGAAACGCTCGAGCTGGCTGTGTAATGCCCAGACTTCCGGGGATCAGCCAGACGGAGGCGGTGCGGGTGTTCCAGAAACTTGGCTATCGGGTGGTGAGGGAATCCGGGCATCTGATCATGAGCAATGGCGAGCGGCGCCTGGTCATTCCCCGTCATGATCCGATCAACGCCATCACCATGGGTGCCATTGCCCGGGATGCCGGTCTCACGCCTCAGCAGTTCCGGGAGTTGCTCTGAAACAGGAGGATGAACTGCTGGCGGTTGGAGAGGCCGATCCCGGCCGGGTGGATGCAGGGGATGGGGTTGGCGGTTTAGCGTCGGATGGCACCCCACAGCGCACGTCAGGCCTTGCCCGGCAGTGATGTTGATCTGCTCGTGGACCTTCCCGCCGGCGCCAGCCTCTTCGACCGGGCCGATCTGAAATCCGCTCTGGAGGATCTGCTGCTCACCCGGGTGGATCTGATCCGCCGTCGCAACCTCAAGCCGGAACTGAAAGCCAAGGTGGCAGCCGAAGCCATCCCCCTGTGACGGACGCGCGTGATCGCCAGGCTCTGATCGATGTCCTGTCAGTTTTCGATCGAGCTCTGGGCTACCCGATCGACAGCGAAGAGACCTTCCTGGCCAAAGATTACCTCCAGGATGCGCAATGTCCTGATTCATGCCTACGACCAGGTTGATCTTGAAGAGGTCTGGATGGCCTATCAGCGCTTTCCGGAGATCCGTCGCCATAGCGATGCGATCCTGAACCTGAGCTGAGGCAGCCAGCCACCGCGAGGGCGTCCTCTGGCACGAGTACCTTCACAAGCTGAATGTGGACGAGAACGGGATCGAGGTTCACCGGATGCTCGGGGAGGTATGCGCTGCCGACGGATCGCCGCTCCAGCCTGTGGGCGGTGTGGCGGGTGTGCTGCGATGCCCCACCTGTGGACACCGAACGGACGAACCCGGCGACGGACGACTTGGCGACGGGTTCGACGTCAACCACCGGCAGTGGGGCCTGCGCGGTGATCTGCATGCCTGGCAGGCCATGCGTGAGCTCGTCGGGGCGACGCCCACGCCGAACGATCGCGAGGCGATCCGTGCGGCCTACGTCGACGCCCTGCGTCGCGTGGCCGATGTCGACATCGATCAGACCGACCAGCGGGTCGTGCACCGGCCACACCTGGACCATGGCGGGATGTCCGGCGGATCGGTCGATGTCGAATGGTGGCGGTCCAGGGGCATTCCACTGCTCGTCGAGCGGGCGCTGCAGCGGCGCCCCACGCCCTCATCGCCATCCGCACCACGCCCCGGCGGCCGGGTGATCGACGCCGTCGTATGGACGATCCTGCTGGCGATTCCTGCAGCGTTGGTCGGTGGCGGAGGGTTCCTGCTGGTTCAGCGGGCGGTCGGTACGCGCGTTGAGGCCAGGGTGCTTGAGTGCGACACATCGGGAGCGATCATCCGTGGAGCCTCGACGTACCGCACCGAGTGCATCGCCCAGTGGGAGATCGGCGGTCGGCTCGTCACCGGTGGGTTCACCGGCGGCAACGGGGCGTCCGACGTCGGCCGCACCGTCGACGCAACGGTGCGCGGCGACACCGCCTACAGCCGCTCGTTCGTTCTCCCCGTCGTGCTGATCGCCATGGGACTGCCGTTCCTGGCGCTTCCCGTGCTCACGATCCTCAGGACGAACAGCTGTAGTGCGACAGGCCACCGGCGTTGAAGAATTCCCCGGGCTTGAGGCGGTCGTAGGTGGCCGCCAGCTCGGGGGGCAGCGGGTCGTAGGGATGGCTGAACACCTCCTGGAGTGCCCTTACCAGGCTGAAATCACCTGCCGCAGCCTTCTCATAAGCCGGAGCAACCAGCCACTCGCGCCAGGTGATCGCCGGGTTCACCCGTTTCATCGCGGCGGATGTCGCGCTGAGGTCGCCGCCTTCCGTGAGGCGATCGCGCCAGCGCTGCAGCCAGGCCATCCAGCGCGCGTCGAGCTGCTCCGAGCTGGGCTGGTAGAAGCTCTCCTTCAGGGGTGAGAGCTGCTCGGGAATATCGGACAGCCTGCGGAACAGGATCGTGGTGTCCACCTTGGAGAGCACCATCAGCTGCAGCAGCTCGTTCACCAGGTCGGCGTCGTAACTCGCCAGGCCGAGCTTGCTGGCCCACATCGCCTCGATCGCCTCGCCCATCACGCCTGCGAAGCCGTCGCGGATCGCATCCAGCCGCTCCAGGGCCTCGGCATCACCCTTGAGCAGTGGCCGCAGGGCACTCCAGAACATCGTGTAATTGGCCTCGGCCGCCGCCGGCTGGTTGAAGAAGCAGAAGTGCTCGCCGCCGCCGGTCCAGGGCTGGAAGCGGGGATCGAACAGTTCGCAGAAGCCGAAGGGGCCGTAGTCGAGCGTGTAGCCGCCGGCGGCGCAGTTGTCGCTGTTGAAGTTGCCCTGGCAGTAGCCCACGCGGATCCAGTGGGCCACCAGGGCGGTGAGCCGCCCGCGGAACAGTCGCGCCAGCTCCACCAGCTGATCGCTGAACTCCAGGCCCGGATCGATCTCCGAGCGGTAGTTGCGCTCGATCAGGTGCACCACGATCATCCGCAGCTCGTCCAGTGCACCCGGATGCGCCTGGCTGCGGGCGCGGCGGGCGAACAGCTCCAGCTGGCCCACCCGCAGAAACGACGGTGCCACGCGGGTGGTGATCGCCGCCGGGTTGTCCACCAGGATGTCGGGCTCGAACGAGCGCGAGTTCGGCGCATACCAGGGCCGGCGCACCGTTTCCGCTCGCGACATGTACAGCGTCAGCGACCGTGAGGTGGGCACCCCCAGGGCGTGCATGAACTCCTGCGCCAGGAACTCCCGCACGCTGGAGCGCAGCACGGCACGGCCGTCGGCGCCGCGGCAGTAGGGCGTGGGGCCACCGCCCTTCAGTTGCATCTCCCAGCGCCGGCCGTTGAACACGCCTTCGAACACCGAAATCGCCCGGCCATCGCCGTAGCCGTTGCCGGTGCCGAACGGGCACTGCTGGGTGTATTCGGTGCCGTAGATCGAGAGGGCGTAGCCGGTGGCCCAGCCCACCGGTCGCATCGGCTCCCGCGCCACGCTGATGTCGCCGGAGAACAGCCGCGTGAACCGTTCGTCGTGGGCGAGCGCATCGCTCAGCCCCAGCTCCCGGAACAGGGTGCTGCTGTGCGCCACGTACTCCGGCGCCGGCAGCGGCGTGGGCGTCACCGGCACGTAGTGACCGGAGAACACCTGGCGGGGCCGGTGATCCTGGCCATCGCCGCTGGCCTGAGGATCCGCCCGCAGGGAATCCATCAGTGAGTAGTCGGCCCGTTGGGCGAACTCCGCGAAGGTTGCGGTCAGGGCTGCGGTCGGCAGGGTGGTCGTCACGGGTCTCTCGGGTGTGGCGCAGCCTGGGCCAGGCCCTGACGCCGGGCGCACCATCCTGGCGAGTCCGTCGCCATCGCTGGCGGGCCGGTTGAGGATGGAGCCGTGCTCGTCATCAGCGGGCATGTCACGCCGCTTCGGGAGCCCGGGCAATGATTCCGCGCTGGATGGGAGGTCTGGCCCGCACGGCATGCCGGTTGCTGGCTGCCGCCCTGGCCCTCGGCGCGCTGCCGGTGCAGGCCGCCCCCAACGGCACCTGGCTGTCGCAGCCGCAGATCTGGTACTACGGCACCCGCCAGTCGCTGAACGGGGTGATGGCCCAGATCCGTGCCAGCAACTACCGGGTGGTGTTCCTCGACGTGCGCAAGGTGTCGGACGCGATGCAGCGGGAGGCGGCGGAGGCGGCCCGCCGCCACGGCCTCCTGCCCGTGGTGTGGGTGCAGTCCCCCCAGTACCGGGCCCTGCGCATCCCGGATCTGGTGCACGAAGCCCGCCACGGCGACGCCATCCAGGTGGACGATCACTTCTTCGCCAACTACACCCTGGCGGACTTCTACTGGTTGCGGCAGGTGTACACCAAGCCCATCTTCTGCAGCATCCAGCCCTTCCAGGCCGGCCTGGTTCCGAGCACCGGCTGCAATCAGCTCGACGTGCAGTGCTACACCGCCCAGCAGTTTCCTCAGTGCCTCAAGCTGGCCGACCGCCTCGGCGCCGTGGTGAGTCTCTCCACCCAGAACACCCTGGGCCACCGCAGCCAGCTGGGCGCACGACCCTTCAACACCTTCCTCTGGCAGGGGCCCTGACCCGCCGGCCGGGACGCCCGGTTCTGAACAGATCTTTAAGCCTCAGTCCGCCTGCCATGGTTGTGCACAAACTGCCGAATGGCAGGCCCTGGTACCCGCCTGCCCAGCCCATCTCCCGCACTCCTCTCCCGCACTCGTGTTCGGAACGCATCCGATGAAGCGCACCGTCAGAAATCTGGTCGCCAACGCCCTCGCCGTTGGCGCCCTGCTGGTGGCGCAAACCGCCGAGGCCTGCACCGGCATCCGCCTGATCGCCAGCAACGGCGATGTCGTCTTCGCGCGCACTCTGGAGTTCGCGCTCGACCTCGAATCCGAGGTGATCATGGTGCCGCGGGGCTACGCGCGCACCGGCACGGCGCCCGGCGGCAGGGCGGGCATGCGCTGGACTTCCCGCTATGCATCGCTCGGCGCCAACGGCGTGGGCCTGCCCTTCATCTTCGATGGACTGAACGAGAAGGGTCTGGCGGTGGGCACCTTCTATTTCCCCACCACCGCCGGCTATCAGGCCTTCAGCCCCGCCGATGCCCGCCGCACCCTCGCCCCCTGGGAACTCGGCTCCTGGCTGCTGGAGAGCTTTGCCAGCGTGGAGGAGGTGCGGCGCAACATCGCCAATGTGGTGGTGGCGGACGTGGTCTACCCGGCCTGGGGATTCACACCCCCAGTTCATTACATCGTCAATGACGCCAGCGGCAAGAGCATCGTGATCGAATACATCGGCGGCAAGCTGAACGTGCATGACAACCCCCTTGGGATCATGGCGAACTCGCCGTCGTTCGACTGGCACATGACGAACCTGCGCAACTACGTGAACTTCACGCTCACCAACCCCGCGCCGGTCACCATCGGCGGCGTGAAGCTGCAGCCCTTCGGCATGGGGGCCGGGATGCTGGGCCTGCCGGGTGATTTCACCCCCCCCTCGCGCTTCGTGCGGGCGGCGGCCTTCGCCACCTCCGTGGATCCCGGCAAAACGGGCGACGACGCCGTGCTCGCCGCCTTCCACGTGCTCAACAACTTCGACATCCCCAAGGGCGCAGCCCGCGAAGGCCACAAGGATGAGCGCGGCAACGTGGTGGCCGACTACACCACCTGGACCAGCGCCAACGACCTGGCCCGCCGGCGCTTTCTCTTCCGCACCTACGACAACAGCCAGATCCGTTCGGTGGAGCTGATGAAGCTGGATCTCAATGCCAAAGGCATCACCAGCTTCTCGATGCAGGGTAAGGAGCAGATCCGGGCGCTCAATCCCTGAGCGCCCGCCGGCCACCTGGGACCCATAGGCTCGTGGCGTCTGAACGCGCAGCCATGACCACGCCCCGCTACGTCTACGAACCCCACGAGCGGTTCGGCGAGGGGCTCACCACCCGCCGCCCCTGGAACACCCAGGCTCTCGCCGGCGTGGAGCGGCTCAACGGCCGGGTGGCCATGGTCGGCTTCGCCGCCGCCCTGATCGGCGAGTGTCTCACCGGCCACGGCCCCGCCGGCCAGGTGCTGGCCCTGCTGCGCTGGTATCTGGGCTGAGCGCGGGATGCAGCTGCTGGACGGACCGGCGGATGCGGCCGCCACCCTGCTGCTGGCCCATGGCGCCGGTGCTCCCATGGACAGCCCGTTCATGGCTGCGATCGCCACCGGCCTGGCCGCACGCGGCTGGCGGGTGGCGCGCTTCGAGTTCCCCTACATGCAGCGCCTGCGGGCCACTGGCCGCCGCCAGGCCCCCGACCGTCTGCCGCGCCTGCTGGAGGCCTTCCGCGCCGAGGCGGCCGACCTCGCGGCCGCCGGCCCGCTGGTGATCGGCGGCAAGTCGATGGGGGGCCGGGTGGCCAGCCTGCTGGTGGATGAGCTGGCCGCCGCCGCCGGCGTGCGCGGCTGCATCTGCCTGGGCTATCCCTTCCATCCACCGGGCAGGCCTGATCAGCTGCGCACCAGCCATCTGGAGCAGCTGTGCACCCCCACCCTGATCCTCCAGGGCGAGCGCGACAGCTTCGGGCGGCGCGGCGAGGTGGAGGCCTTCAGTCTCTCCCCGGCGGTGGAGCTGGCCTGGATCCCTGCGGGCGACCACAGCTTCAAGCCCACCCGCGCCTCCGGCCTCAGCGAGGCCGGCAACTGGGCCACGGCTGTGGAGCTGGCCCACCGCTTTCTCCAGCGGCTCACGGTGCACTGATCCTTCCTGCCGCCATCGCGCCTAGGGTCGGGCCACCGCAGCCGGCCCATGAACCAGACCCTTCGAGGCGTCACCTACGTGAGCGTGTGGGTGCTGCTCTGGGGCACCGCAGCCTCCCTGGCAGATGTCGTGCTGCTGGAGCGCGGCACCTACGCCGCCGGCACGGCCGGCCAGGCCATCACCTTCGCCTCCTACGGCATCGCCGCGGTGGTGCTGGCGGTACGGCTCTCGGGCCGGTTTCTCAGGCCAGGGAGCTGACACGCAGCCTGGCCCCACCCAGGCATCGTCCGGCTGTCTCTCCCCGGCGATCGCGACAGCGGTGATCGCTTCACTCCGGTAGCAATTACGACCGGATCTCCATCGCCTGCGCCTTACGTTGCCGCTCAGCTGACAACGATCCGGTGGCACATGCGTCTTCCCTGGTCTCAGATTGTTTGCCGGATTCTTCCCTCCTGAGTCCAGCTCTGGGATCCCAGTTCAGCCACCATCTTGCCGGGTGTTCCTGTTCCGATTGCCTGCAGCCGGTAAGCAGCCATGACGCGTTCCTGGCGGACATGCCCCAGGAACCGGAGGAGTTGATGGACGATCTGCGGCGCATGGGACTGGTCGATCCCGCCGCCTATCCGGTGGCGGACGCCGTCTGCGCCGCCGAGTTGCGGCAGGCCCTGTTTTTCCGCAACGCCTCCCGTGGCAACCCGCAGGTGGAGGCTCTCCTGCGTGATCTGGCCGAGGAAGCGGGTGGCCTTGATCAGGCCTTTGCAGCGGCGTTCGGGCCCCAGGCCGGCAGGTTCTTCAGCAAGGTGAGCCGCTCCACACCGCTTGGACGGCGCACGTTTCTCAAGGGTCTCGCCGCCGGCGCCGCCCTGGTCACCCTCACCAACTGCGGCGTCAAGCGCGAACAGGCCGGCGGCAGCGGCCCGGTGGAGGTTGGCGATCTCGAGAAGAAGACCCTGAAGGTCGGCTTCATCCCCATCACCTGCGCCACGCCGATCATCATGGCCAAACCCATGGGCTTCTACGAGCGCTATGGGATGGACGTGGAAGTTGTGAAAATGCCCAGCTGGGGAGCCGTGCGCGATTCAGCCATCGCCGGCGAGCTTGATGCCTATCACATGCTCGCCCCCATGCCGATTGCCATGACTCTCGGCCTGGGCACGGCGCCCTTCAGTGTGAAGCTGGCCAGCATTGAAAACATCAACGGCCAGGCCATCACGGTGGCCAAGCGTCATGCCGGCAAGGTGAAGGAAGCCAAGGACTTCAAGGGTTTCGTGATCGGCGTGCCGTTCCCGTTCTCAATGCACAACCTGCTGCTTCGTTATTACCTGGCCCATGGCGGGATCAACCCCGACACCGATGTGCAGATCAGGCCTGTTCCTCCTCCGGACAGCATCGCCCAGCTGGTGGCGGGTGATCTCGATGCCATGCTGATGCCCGATCCATTCAACCAGCGGGCCGTGTATGAGGACGCCGGTTTCATCCACCTGCTCACCAAGGATCTCTGGAATGGGCACCCCTGCTGTGCCTTTGCCACCGGCGAGCCCTGGATTCAGGAGCATCCCAACACCTTCCGGGCCCTCAACAAGGCCATCATCGATGCCACCAATTACGCCCACAAGCAGGACAACCGTGTGGAGATCGCCAAGGCCATCTCTGGTCGCGCGTTTCTGAATCAACCTCCTGAGGTCGTGGAGGCTGTTCTCACCGGGAAGTTCGAGAACGGCCTCGGTGAGACGTTCAACGTTCCCGATCGGATCGACTTCAATCCCTATCCATGGCAGAGCTTTGCCAACTGGATCCAGTCCCAGCTGGTGCGCTGGGATCTCGGCAAGGCGGCGAGCATGATCCAGGCGGGGGACTTCGACGCGAACAGCGCCTCCATCTTCCTCACCAGCGAGGCTCAGGAACTGGAGCGCTCGATGGGCCTGAACCCACCGGCGGAGCAGTTTCGAGTCGAAAAGCTTGCCTTTGACACCTTCGACCCGAAGCAGCCGATGCAGTACATCGACGAGCAGAAGAAGCGTGATGGCTTCTGATCATCTGCGTTCCTGTCACTGTCTGTCGCAGTGCCTGTGGTGAGCGCACGGGTCTCGTTCCTTCATCCCGATCTGTTTTCGCGTTATGCCTGAAAATCGGCTTTCAGGGCCGCTAGCTGTCGCCGTCTCATGCCTCAGCATTCTGTTGGCCCTTCTCATCTGGCAGATCCTGGCAACGCAAGGCGTGCTCGGCAAGAATTTCCCCGGGTCAGTCAAGACGCTGGAGGAACTGGTGTGGTGGCTCTCGGATCCGTTCTTCAACAATGGCCCCAACGATCTGGGGATCGGCACCAATCTTCTGATCAGCCTCAGACGTGTGTTGATCGGTTACGGCCTCGCCGTGGTGGTGGCTGTTCCACTGGGTCTGGTGATGGGGATTTCCCGCATCGCCGACGCATCCCTGAATCCCTTCGTGCAGTTGCTCAAGCCCGTCTCCCCACTCGCCTGGTTGCCGATCGGCTTGTTTATCTTTCGCGACTCGGAGCTGACAGGTGTCTTCGTGATCTTCATTTCCAGTATCTGGCCCACCTTGATCAACACGGCATTCGGCGTCTCCTCGATCAATCCTGATTTCCTGAGGGTGTCACGCTCACTCGGGGCGTCCCAGCTGCGCACGATCCACAAGGTTGTTCTGCCAGCGGTGATGCCGAACATCCTGGCTGGCATGCGGATATCCATGGGCACGGCGTGGCTTGTGATCGTAGCGGCGGAAATGCTGCTTGGAAGCGGCATCGGCTATTTCATCTGGAATGAGTGGAATAATCTTTCTCTGCCCAACATCTTTGTGGCGATCATCGTGATCGGCTTTGCCGGTCTGCTGCTTGACCAGGTTTTCGGCTGGCTCCAGAAGCGGTTTGATTATCAGCTCTGATCTGACCTTCCTGGTTCTGATTGATTCTTTGAGAGCCCCTTGTCGATGCCACCTGCCATGATCTCTTCGCCCGCCACTGCGGCAGCCGTCCGCACGTTTCCAGATGCCCAGGTTGTGGTGGAAGCTGTCAGCAAGGTCTTTCAATCGGAAAGGAGTCTGCTCTCCCGTCTCCGCTCCCGGCCAGGAGACCGGTACGTCGCTCTGGAGGGTGTCGATCTGGCGATCGAAAAGAATACATTCGTCTCCATCATCGGCCCTTCCGGTTGCGGCAAGTCCACCCTGCTGAATCTGATCGCCGGCCTGGACCGCCCCAGCTCAGGCCAGATCCTCGTCGATGGTGAGCGCATCAAGGGCCCCGGACCGGACCGAGGCATCATCTTCCAGAACTATGCCCTGATGCCGTGGCTCACGGCCCTCGCCAACGTTGAATACGCCGTCGAGACGGCCTGTCCGAAACTCAGCCATGGCCAGGCCAGGGAGCGGGCCCGGCAGTATCTCTCCATGGTTGGGCTCGAGCGGTCCATGCACCGCTACCCCAAGCAGATGTCCGGCGGCATGAAGCAACGGGTTGCCATCGCCAGGGCCCTCTCCATCAACCCCACCATCCTGCTGATGGATGAGCCCTTCGGTGCTCTCGACGCGCTCACCAGGGCCTACCTCCAGGAGGAGGTGCTGCGCATCTGGGAGAACAACCGCATCACGGTCGTGCTGATCACGCACAGCATCGAGGAGGCACTGCTGTTGTCGGACAAGATCGTGCTGATGTCCCGTGGGCCGGCCGCCCGGATCGCCGATGTCATCGATCTCCCCCCTCTGCGACCCCGCCAGCGCAGCGTGATCGATCAGCACCCCGATTTCCTGGCGATCAAGATCCGCCTCGAGGAGCATCTGCTCAACGAGACCCGAGCGGTGGAGGAGCGCACCTGAGGCCAGCCACAGCCACCCTGCCCCAGCGGCCTGAGCCGTCTCCGCCACTCCTGCGGTTCCCCTATTCCTCTCGTTCTCCGTCATGACTCTCTCTTCCCTCTCCACCACCCTGCTCAATGCCAAGCGCAGCAAGGGCATCAGCTTTTCTGAGCTCGAAACCCTCCTGGGCCGCGATGAAGTCTGGATTGCCAGCCTGTTCTATGGCCAGTCCACGGCCTCTGGTGAGGAAGCCGACAAGCTCATCGAGGTGCTCGCTCTGGATCCTGCCCTCAAGCCCGAGCTGATGACTCCCCCCGTGAAAGGCTGTCTGGATCCCGTGATTCCCACCGATCCCCTCATCTATCGCTTCTACGAGATCATGCAGGTCTACGGTCTGCCGCTCAAGGATGTGATTCAGGAGAAGTTCGGCGACGGCATCATGAGCGCCATCGACTTCACCCTGGAGGTGGACAAAGTGGAGAATCCCGCCGGTGATCGCGTGAAGGTCACGATGTGCGGCAAGTTCCTCCCCTACAAGAAGTGGTGATCACGACCGCTTGATGATCACGACCACCCGCTGATCACGCCTGGTTGCGCAGCACCGACAGCACGGCTTCCCCATACCGCTCCAGCTTGGCGGCCCCGATGCCGCCCACCTGGCTCAGGCCCTCCAGGTCCCTTGGTCTGCAGGCCGCCAGCTCCAGCAGCGTGCGGTCGTGGAACACCACATAGGGCGGCACCCCCTGCTGCTGGGCCTGCTCCCGCCGCCAGGCCTTGAGGGCCTGCAGCAGCTGCTGATCGCCGTCCGCCGGCTCCACCAACGCAGGTCCGCCGCTTGCCGGCCTGCCGCGCCGCCGCCGCTCCTGCCGCGGTGGCGGCAACGGCAGCTCCAGGCTCGTCTCCCCGCGCAGCAGGGGCCGCACCAGCTCCGGCCGCCCCAGCTGCAGCCCCCCCTTGCCCTCCGGCACCGGCTGCAGATGGCCCAGACCCGTGAGCTGGCGCACCAGCGTGCGCCACTGCTCCCGGTCGAGCTCGCGGCCGATGCCGTACACGCTCAGGTCCTGGTGGCCGAACTGGCGGATCTTCTCGGTGCTGCCGCCCAGCAGCACATCCACCACGTGGGCGGCCCCGAAGCGCTGGCCGGTGCGCACCACCGCCGAGAGCAGCTTCTGGGCCGGCACGGTCACGTCCGTCAGGAGTCTGGGCTCCAGGCAGCCGTCGCAGTTGCCGCAGGGCTCGGCCAGCACCTCCCCGAAGTGGCGCAGCAGCACCTGGCGCCGGCAGCCGGCCGCCTCGCTGAAGGCGATCAGGGCCTCGAGCTTGCCGTGCTCGATGCGCTTCTGCTCGGCGCTGGCCTCAGAGTCGTCGATGAAGCGACGCAGCTGGGGCACATCGCCGGGGCCGTGCACCATCCAGGCCACCGCCGGCAGGCCATCGCGGCCGGCCCGTCCGGTTTCCTGGTAGTAGGCCTCCAGGCTCTTGGGCAGGTCCACGTGGGCCACGAAGCGCACATCGGGCTTGTCGATGCCCATGCCGAAGGCGATCGTGGCCACCACCACCACGGCGGCCTCGTTGCGGAAGCGCTGCAGGGCGGCACTGCGCTGCTCGCCGCTCAGGCCCGCGTGATAGGCAACCGCGTCGAAGCCGGCCGCCTGCAGCTCCCGGCTGAGCTGATCCACCCGGCTCCGGGAGCGGGCGTACACGATCCCCGCCTCGCCGCGGTGGTCGGCCAGAAACGCCAGCAGCTGCCGGGACGCCTGCTCCTTGGCCCGCAGCAGATAGCGGATGTTGGGCCGGTCGAAGCTGGCCAGGAACACCTGGCCCTGCTGCAGCCGCAGCCGCTCGATGATCTCGGCGCGGGTGCGCGGATCGGCCGTGGCCGTGAGCGCCAGCCGCGGCACCGCCGGAAAGCGGTCGGCCAGCACCGCCAGCTGGATGTACTCGGGCCGGAAGTCGTGCCCCCACTGCGACACGCAGTGGGCCTCGTCGATGGCGAACAGGGCCAGCGGCTGCGGCCCCGGCATCGCCGCCAGCCGCTCCAGCAGGTCGCCGCCCAGCAACCGCTCGGGCGACACGTAGAGCAGATCCAGCCCCCCTGCCTGCAGCTGGCGCCACACCCCCGAGGCCTCCTCCCGCTCCAGCCCGGAGTGCAGGGCGGCGGCCGCCACCCCCAGCTGGCGGAGGGCCTCCACCTGGTCCTGCATCAGGGCGATCAGCGGCGAGACCACCACCGCCAGCCCGCTCCGGCACAGGGCCGGCACCTGATAGCAGAGCGACTTGCCGCCGCCGGTGGGCATCAGCACCAGGCCCGAGCCGCCGCCGATCACGTGGCGCACGATCGCCTCCTGGGGCCCCCGGAACGCCGGGTAGCCCCACACCCGCCGCAGCACCGCCAGCGGATCCGCCCTCACCGCGGCGCCTGTGGCGGCTTGCTCGGGCGGTTGCGGGTTCAGCTGGGCAGTCACGCGGCGACGGGCCGGCGGGGATCTCCCACAATGACCCCGTCCGGCGCTCCGCGATGTCCGCTTCCTCGCCCCGCACCGCCACCGCCTGGGGCTTCCTCGCCCCGGCCCTGCTGCTGATCGGCCTCTCGGTGCTGATCCCGGCGGCGATGGCGCTGGTGATGAGCTTCAGCCAGGCCGGGCTCGACGTGAGCGAACCGCTGCGCTTCGTGGGCCTGGCCAACGTCCGCCGCCTGCTGGCCGATCCGATGTTCGCCCGGGTGAGCGTCACCACCTTTCTCTATCTGGTGGGGGTGGTGCCGCCGATCGTGCTCGGCGCCCTCGCCCTGGCGGTGCTGGTGAACCGCTCGCTGCCCGGCATCCACTGGTTCCGCGGTGCCTTCTACACGCCGGTGCTGGTGTCGATCGTGGTGGCGGCCATCGCCTTCCGCTGGCTCTACGCCGAGAACGGCCTGATCAATGGCTGGCTGGCGGCCCTGCTGGGCGACCGCTTCAGCCCCATCGGCTTCCTCACCTCGCCGCTGCTGGCCCTGCCCTCGGTGATGCTCGTGACCCTCTGGAAAGGCCTGGGCTACTACATGGTGATCTTCCTGGCCGGTCTGCAGGGGATCTCCCCCGAGCTCTACGAGGCCGCCGCCCTGGACGGCAGCGAGGGCTGGCGTAAGCACCTCGACATCACCCTGCCGCTGCTGCGGCCCTATCTCACCCTGGTGGGGGTGATCTCCGCCATCGCCGCCACCAAGGTGTTCGAGGAGGTGTTCCTGATGACCCAGGGCGGGCCCGCCGACGCCACCCGCACGATCGTCTACTACGTGTACGACCAGGCCTTCACCGAACTGGAGATCAGCTACGCCTGCACCGTGGGCCTGGCCCTGTTCATGGCCGTGCTGCTGCTCAGCCTGGTGCGCTACGCCTTCGCCGGTGACCGCGGCCTCACCTGAGCTCCGCGGGCCCCGGGCCGGCGGCTGCCTGCCACTAGCCTCGGGCCATGGTCCAGCCCGCCGCCAGCGCCGCTTCCCCCACCACCCTGCCGCCGATCGGGGTGGTGGGGGGCGGCCAGCTGGCCTGGATGCTGGCGGCGGCGGCCCGGGAGCTCAGGCTGCCCCTGCTGGTGCAGACCCCCGAGCCCGACGATCCGGCCACACGCCTGGCCAGCGCCGTGATCCGCGCCGGCGTGCGCGACGCCGAGGGCACCCGGCGCCTGGCCGAACGCTGCAGCGCCATCACCTTCGAGAACGAGTGGGTCGATCTGGAGGCCCTGGCGCCGCTGGCGCAGCGGGGGGTCACCTTCCGGCCCAGCCTCAGCGCCCTGGAGCCGCTGGTGTCCAAGCGCGGTCAGCGCCAGCTGTTGCAACGCCTCAACCTCCCCACTCCCCCCTGGCTGCCCCTGAGCGAGCTGCTGGTGCCCGAGCACCAGCAGCACCCGCACCGCCGGCGGGACGACGAGCCGGCGGACCACGGCGCAGCTGGGGAGGCAGCCGTGGGCCCTGATTCAGCTCAGCCGGCCAACCCCGACGAACCGCTGGTGCTGCACCCGGGCTGGCAGTTCCCGCTGATGGCCAAGGCCGCCTGCGGCGGTTACGACGGCAAGGGCACGGCCCTGCTGCGTGACCGCACCGATCTCGACAGCCTGCTGGCCCGGGTGGACCCGCAGCAGTGGATCGTGGAGACCGTGGTGGCGTTCGAGCAGGAGCTCTCCCAGCTCGCCTGCCGCGACCGTGATGGCCGGGTGCTCTGCTATCCCCTGGTGCAGACCCACCAGCACCGCCGGGTGTGCGACTGGGTGCTGGCCCCGGCCCACGTGCCCAACGCGGTGCAGGCCTTCGCCCGCAACATCGCCGCCTCCCTGCTCACCGCCCTCGACTACGTGGGGGTGCTCTCGATCGAGTTCTTCTACGGACCCGCCGGGCTGCAGGTGAACGAGATCGCCCCCCGCACCCACAATTCCGGCCACGTGACGATCGAGGCGGCCCGCACCAGCCAGTTCGCCCAGCAGGCGCGCATCGTGGCCGGCCTGCCCATGGGACCGGTCGATCTCAGGGTGCCCGGGGCGCTGATGGTGAATCTGCTGGGCTTCGAGCACGGCACGGCCGGCGGCGATGACGCCTACCGGATGGAGCGCCGCGCCCTCGCCGCCCTGCCCGGCGCCAGCGTGCACTGGTACGGCAAGCGGGAGTCCAGCCCCGGCCGCAAGCTCGGCCACGTGACCCTGCTGCTGGACGGGCCGGGGCCCGAGGCGGTGCAGGCCCAGGCCCGGCAGCGGCTGGAGGCGGTGCGCTCCCTCTGGCCCCTGCCGCCGCCTTAGGATTCAGCCGGACTGCCGTGTTGGTGACTGCCTTCTACAGTTTTCTGATCTGACTCCTTCTTCGACGTGGGGGTCTTCAGCGGAAAGCAACGTAGGCCGGCCTCGCTGCCGGAAACGGCGCCCCGACCCTGACCCCCTTCTGGTTCCACCAGGTCGAACACTGGGGCAGAACGGCACGGCGGTCCACCCCTTTCCCCGCCTGCCGCGGCCGACTCCTGGTGCCCTCAGACCTTCCTTCCGACCCGGCCCTCCAGCCGCAGCTGCTCCCCGATCCCCTGCGCCAGGCCCTCGACGCGCTGCTCGTCAAGGCTCCCGCCCACCTGGTCCCCCGGGCCCGAGGGCTCTACTTCAACAAGTACCCGCTCGAGGGCCTGCCCGAGGAGCTCGACGGGTCCCCCTCACAGCGCTTCCGCACCTTCGTGCTGCGCGACACCACCTGTCTGCCGGCGGAGGGGGAGGAGGCCATCACCCGCCTGAACGAGCTGGCGGTGGTGCACTGGCAGGCTCCCCAGACCAATGCGGAGGACTACGCCGCCTACGTGCGCCAGCGCTGGCAGCTGCCGGCGGAGCGCCTGCAGGTGAGCCTGGAGCTGGTCGAGGAGCCCTGGTTCCGGGACGGCGGCGCCTATGCCCGCCTCATCGTGCTGCCCCCGCCAGCCGGTCCAGCTCCAGCTGCAGCCGCTCCCGGCTCCACTCCGTGACCACGAACACCTCCTGGGCGCTGCCGCCCCGGCGGGCCACCAGCTTGTGGCCGCCGGTGATCGGGGTGGACACGCGCAGCTTCAGGCCGGCGGTCCGCCCGCGCACCCGGCTGATCACGGCGGGTGTGACGGTGCTCACCCCAGGCTGGGCCGCCAGCCGCTGCAGCAGCGGAATCAGCCCCTCCAGGTAGGTGCTGTGGGTCACCACCACCCGCCCCATCAGGCCGGCTCCAGGGGGGCCATGGTGAGGCCTTCGGCTCCCAGCTGCTGGTGGTACAGCTCCGCCTGCTCCTGGGGGCCGCACCACACCACCGCCGAGCCTTCGCCGTCGATGCGGTGGGCCAGCTCCCAGGCCCGCTCCGGCCCCATGCCGGGGATGAAGCGCACCAGACACTCCACCACGTGCTGGAAGGTGTTCACGTCGTCGTCGAGCACCACCACCTTGAAGTTTGGATAGGTCTGAACGCTGCGCTGCCGCTCCCGCACGGCGGTGGGTGCTGCGCTGGCTGCGGCGCTGGTGCTGGCCGTGGCCCTGCTGGTGGCGCTGCTGGTGGCGGTGAGACTGATGGGCCGTTGCATCGAGAGCGCCCGTCCGTGATGGATTGAGCCTAGGTACAGTGCTGCCGTCGCCACCACCTGCCTCCATGCTGATCACCCTGGGCTGGGCCTCTCTCGCCGCTCTGTTCAGCTTCTCGATCGCCATGGTGGTGTGGGGCCGCCACGGCGACGGCAGCGTCAACTTCTGATCACCGCCGGGCAACCCCTCCTGTGACCGAGCTCCCCATCGGCGGTGAGTTGCTCACCGCATCTGGGCTGCTGGCGGCCACCGCTGCCGTGCTCCTGATGTTCGTGAGCGTGGGGGTGGTCTATCTCTCCGCGGTGGAGTGGCGCGACCGGCGCCGCCGCAAGGCCGCCGAGAAGGCCGGCTCCGGCTCCAGCCGCTCCGGCAGCGGCGCCTCCCGTCGCTCCGCCTCTCGCTCCTCCGCCTCCCGCTCCTCCGAGCCCCGCTCCCCCACCGCCTTCGGCCGCCGCCCGTGATCGCCCCTGCGGTGGCAGCGGCGCTGGCCCCCTGGGCCATGCGCCAGGCCGAGAGCCTGCTGGTGCCCCCACCGGATCCCGCGGCGGCTGAGCCCTTCAGCCACTGGCCTGCCGCCGATCTCCTCGACGCCGTCAGCGCCGCCCCGCTGGCCTCGCGTCCGTACCTGCACCGCGCAGGCCTTGTGCTGGAACTGCTGCGCCGTCCCTGGCTGGGAGAGGCCGGGGAGGTGCTGCGCCGCCGCGCCGACGCCCTGCGCCGCCGGCTGATGGGGGACACGGTGACCTACGTGGTCAACCGCAACCTGAACGTCTCCAACCACTGCGTTCAGCACTGCTCGTTCTGCGCCTTCCGCCGCGATCCCGGTGAGCCCGGGGCCTACTGGCTGGAACTGGAGGAGCTGCAGGCCCGGGCCGCTGAGGCCGTGCGCGCCGGCGCCACCGAGCTCTGCCTGCAGGGCGGGCTCAATCCCGCCGCCCGGCTCAACGGCAGCCAGCTCGCCTTCGCCGAGCGCCTGCTGCAGGTCCTGCGCGAGGCGGCACCGGGTGTCCATCTGCATGCCTTCTCCCCCCAGGAACTGGTGTTCTTCGCCGAGTGCGACGGCATCAGCCTCGATGCCGTGCTCGAGCGCCTGCGCGCCGCCGGTCTCGGCTCGGTGCCCGGCACCGCCGCCGAGGTGCTCTCCGAGCGCGTGCGGCGGCTGCTCTGTCCCGAGAAACTCACGGCCCGCGACTGGGTGGCGGCCGTGCTGCAGATTCACCGCCACGGTCTGCCCTCCACCAGCACCCTGATGGCCGGGCACATCGAGCGCTCCGCCGACCTGGCGGCCCATCTGCTCACCCTGGTGGCCCTGCAGGGCGCGGCCCGCGAGCGTCTGCTGCCCGGCTTCAGCGAATTCGTGCTGCTGCCGTTCGTGGGCCAGGCGGCTCCGGCACCGCTGCGCTCGCGCGTGGGCCGCGACCAGCCCGATCTCCAGGCCATGCTCCGTCTCACCGCCCAGGCCCGGCTGGTGCTGCGGGAGTGGATCCCCGCCCACCAGCCCAGCTGGGTGAAGCTCACCCTGGCCGGCGCCGCCGAAGCCCTGCGCTGGGGGTGCAACGACCTGGGCGGCACCCTGATGGAGGAGCACATCACCACCATGGCGGGCGCCCGCGGTGGCACGGCCCAGACGCCCGCCACCCTGGCCGCCGCCGCCCACGGCGTGGGACGCCCGGTGCGTCAGCGCACCACTCTCTACGCCCTGCTGCCATGACCTGGCCCCCCTCTCTCCGCTGGCCCCCTTCCCTCCGCTGGCCTTCCGCCCTCCGTTGGCCGCAGCCCGTGCGTCCGCCGGCCCAGCTGCTGCGGCGGCTGCCGCCCCTGCGCGTCACGGCCCTGGCGACGGCCCTGCTGCTGGCCGCCCCCGCCCTGCTGCTGCTGAGCATGCCCCGCCCGCGCGCCGAAGGGCTCGGCCGCCTGCTGCCCCATGCCGGTCTGCTGCAGAGTTTCCCAGGGGCCCCCGAACGGGAGCCGCCGCCCCTCTGGCGGCAGCGGCTCGAGGGCGACACCGCCCGGCTGCTCTGGCGCCAGCAGCGCCAGATCTGGTGGCAGTTCTGGAGTGACGACCGGGCCGGCGGCCCCTACCTGGTGATGCCCCTGCCGCGTCCGATCCGCGTCGGTGCGCTGCCCGATCCCCCCCACAGCCTGCGGGTGGACGGGCTGCTGGTGGTGGCCTCCGGTCCCCTTGCCCGCCAGTCCCTCCAGGAGCAGCTGGTGCAGGCCAGCCGCCGCCAGGAAGGGCTGCAGCAACGCTGCCTGGAGATGCTCGAACGGGAGCCTGCTGCCTACTGGAGCCCGCAGGGTCTGGAGGCCATGGCCGGCCCGCTGGCCCCGCTGCTGAGCCCTTTGCAGGAGGGCTGTCTGGCGCTGGAGCTGGTTCCGGGTGAGCTGCTGCTCAGGGGCGAGGCCGGCAGCCCGCGGGCGGCCTCGCTGCCGGACGGGCCTGAGCTGCCGGCCAGCGAACTCCCCGCCCCCCTGGGCGAGGGCCTGCTGCTGCGTCTGAGCGGCCGCTCCCTCGACCTGCTGCTCCTCGGTCTGCTGGAGCGCCAGGAGGTGCGTGAGGCGGTGGCCTCGGTGTACGGCCTCGGCACCGCCGAGCTGGCCCTGGTGAAGGACAGTCCCTTCGAACTGCGCCTGCGTCCCCAGCCCATCGGCCCGTTCCAGGCCGGCCTGGAGCTGGTGCTGCCCGCGAAGGGTGACTCGGCTGCCTGGACGGCGATCCTCGCCGGCCTCTCGGAGCGCCTCAGCGCCAGAGGCCTCCAGCCGGACGCCCCTCAGGAATCTGGCGGCCCCCCTGCCGGCCCCAAGGCCGGCCCCAAGGCCGCACCCCAGTCCGCCACCTGGCGCGACGACCAGGGGCGGGTGGTGGGCGGCTGGCGCTGGCTGGCTGAAGCAGGCACGCCCCCACGACTGCTGCTCTTCCTCGGCCCCGAGCCCACCGTCACCGACACCCCTGCGGTGGCTCCCGGGGGCTCCCAGCAACAGCCGCTGCTGCTGCTGCAGGCCCGCCCGCAGGCCCTGGCGGCCCTCAACCTGCTTCCTGGCCAGCTGCCCCTGTCACTGCTTCAGGCCCGCCAGCTGCGCCTGCTCGCCGACCCTGCCGCAGCTCCTGCGGATGCCCAGCCGGCACCGGGGCGGGGCGGTGGGATCAATCGGCTGCAGGGGCGTCTGCAGCTGGGGGAGCCCCAGCCGATTCGGCCGCAGGAGGATCAGCCGCCGCCGGCGGAGTGACCGCCGCGCCCTGGCGCTCCCGCTTGCGCCGCTCCGCCGCCACGGTCTCCTCCATCAGCTCCACGGCCTGGGCCAGCTTCTCCAGGTTGCTGGCATAGAGGCTGAGGTCCTTGTCCACCCGGTCGCGCAGCAGACCCATCGCCTCGCCGAGCTCATGGGCGAACTGGCGCATGGCGGCGGGGTCCATGGCGTCCGCGCCGCGGGCCTTCTCCAGCAGGCTCAGCAGGCCCACGGCCACCAGCCGCGAGTAGTGGAAGTCGGGACGGCGGACATTCGCCAGGGCGCTGGACACCGGTTCGGGGGCGCCGCTGCCCTGGTCGGCGATCCACTGCTTCACCTCCTCCACGCTGTGCTCGCCCATGGCGGCCATGGCGGTATCCCGCTGGCTGCGCAGGTCGGCGGCGTCGAAGCCCGAGGCGCTGCAGAGAGCCTCCAGCAGGGGTTCGCGCTGCTCCGCCGGCCGGTAGCCGCGCGAGAAGGCGTCGAACACCTGGATCAGGCCGCAGGCGAACAGGGCATCGCTCTGGAAGCCCCGCTGGCGGCTGAGCAGATGCAGCTCCACCAGCAGTTCGTCCACCATCCGCCGGTGGATCGGCGCGATCACATGGGGGAAGGCGCGGTGGAAGGCGCGCTTGCTGTCGGAGACGGTGAGGGCTGCGCTCACGCTGCTGGACGGTGGATCCTGCGACCCTAGCCGCCTGGGCTCAGTAGGATCGGCCTTGCGATCTGCATTGGCCTGTGACGACGATTCCCATCGTGATCGAGGAGTCGGGCCGGGGGGAGCGGGCGTTCGACATCTACTCCCGGCTCCTGCGCGAGCGCATCGTCTTCCTCGGCGAGCAGGTGACGGCCGAGTCGGCCAACCGCATCGTGGCCCAGCTGCTGTTCCTCGAGGCGGAAGACCCCGAGAAGGACATCTACCTCTACATCAACTCACCCGGGGGTTCCGTCTATGACGGGCTCGGGATCTTCGACACCATGCAGCACATCAAGCCTGATGTGCACACCGTCTGCGTGGGCTTGGCCGCCTCCATGGGCGCCTTCCTGCTCTGCGCCGGCGCCAGGGGCAAGCGCAGCAGCCTCACCCACTCGCGGATCATGATCCACCAGCCCCTCGGCGGGGCCCGCGGCCAGGCCAGCGACATCCGCATCCAGGCCGACGAGATCCTCTACCTCAAGAAGAAGCTCAACCAGGAACTTGCCGACCGCACCGGCCAGCCCCTCAGCCGCATCGAGGAGGACACCGACCGCGACTTCTTCATGTCTCCGAGCGAAGCCGTGGACTACGGCCTGATCGACAAGGTGATCGAAAAGCGCACGGTCCGTCCCGTCTGAGCGCCGCCGAACTGGCTGATTGCCGTCCAACAGCCCCACTTGCTCCAAGCAGAAAGCCCGCCGCAAGGCGGGCTTTCCTTTGGCCTGGAGAGGCCTGGGTACCGAGCCCTGCCCTCAACCCTGGCTGCGCAGCGGCACCGCTTCCGGCTGGGGGGTGGAGCTGTCCGCAGAAGCGGCGGCCAGCAGGGGGGAGAAGCGCTCCTTCTCGGGAATGGTGGTGAACTCCGAGACGATCGCCCGGAACTCGTCGCCGTCGAGGCTCTCGCGCTCGATCAGCAGGTCCACCACGCGGTCCATGCACTCACGCTGCTCGGCCACGAGCTTCACGGTGTCGGCATAGCAGCTGAGCACGATCTGGCGGACGGCCTCGTCGATGCGGCTGGCCATGCGGTCGGAGGCGTCGCTGCGGGTCATCAGGTCGCGGCCCAGGAACACCTCCTGATTGCCGGCCTCCAGGGAGAACTGGCCGATCTCGCTCATGCCGAAGCGGGTCACCATCTGCCGGGCGATCGAGGCCACCTGCTGGATGTCGCCGCCGGCACCGGTGGTGACCTCCTCGCGGCCGAACACCACGTCCTCGGCGGCGCGGCCGCCGAGGGCCCCCATGATCCGGGCGCGCAGCTGGGCGCGGCTCACCAGCATCTGCTCCTCGTCGGGGGAGAACCAGGTGAGGCCCTGGGCCTGGCCGCGGGGAATCAGGGTGACCTTCTGCACCGGGTCATGGGCCTTCACCAGGGTGCCCACCAGGGCGTGGCCCACCTCGTGATAGGCGATCAGCCGCTTGCTGCGGCCGTCGGTGAGGGGCTTGCCCTCCATGCCGGCGATCACCCGGTCCACTGCGTCGTCGATCTCGGCCAGGCTGGTGGCCTCCTTGCGGCGGCGGGCCGTGAGGATGGCGGCCTCGTTGAGCAGGTTGGCCAGGTCGGCACCGGAGAAGCCGGGCGTGCGGCGGGCGATGGCCTCGAGGCTCACGTCCTCGGCGAGCTTCTTGTCGCGGCTGTGCACCCGCAGGATCTCCAGCCGGCCCTTGATGTCCGGCACGTCCACCTGCACTTGGCGGTCGAAGCGGCCGGGGCGCAGCAGGGCCGAATCGAGCACGTCGGCCCGGTTGGTGGCGGCGATGATGATGATGCCGCTGTTGCCCTCGAAGCCGTCCATCTCGGTGAGCAGCTGGTTGAGGGTCTGCTCGCGCTCGTCGTTGCCGCCGCCCAGGCCGGCGCCGCGCTGGCGCCCCACGGCGTCGATCTCGTCGATGAAGATCAGGCAGGGGCTGTTCTCCTTGGCCCGCTTGAACAGGTCGCGCACGCGGCTGGCACCGACGCCGACGAACATCTCCACGAACTCCGAGCCGGAGAGGGAGAAGAAGGGCACGCCGGCCTCACCGGCGATGGCCTTGGCCAGGAGGGTCTTGCCGGTGCCGGGGGGGCCCACCAGCAGCACACCCTTTGGAATCTTGGCGCCCACGGAGGTGAAGCGCTCCGGGGTTTTAAGGAAGGTCACCACCTCCTGCAGGTCCTGCTTGGCCTCCTCCACCCCGGCCACGTCGTCGAACTTCACACCGGTCTCTGCCTCCATCAGGAAGCGGGCCTTGGTCTTGCCGAACTGCATGGCCTGGCCGGGGCCGCCCGGCATGCCGCTGGAGCGGCGGGCCAGGAAGATCAGCGAGCCGATCAGCAGCAGCGGGAACAGCAGGTTGCCCAGGATTCCCAGCACCGGGGGCGACTGGCGGGGCGGGTGGATGTCGAAGCTGACGCCCTGTTCCTTGAGCTGGCTGAGCAGCTCGGGTGCCACGCCGGGCAGATCCACCCGCAGACGCTGCACACGGTTGTCGAGTTCGGGGTCCACGGCCTCGATCACGGCACTGCGGCCGCCGTCGTAGATGTCCACCGCCGTCACCCGGCCGGCGTCCACGTAGTCGAGGAAACGGCCGTAGCTCATCCGCGCCACGGCCGTGTTGCGCCCGGCCGAGGCTGGTGCGTTGGCACCGAGGTTGCCGCTGCTGAGCACCTGCCAGCCCAGGAAGGCCACCACGGCCACGGGCAGAAGCCACAGAGCGATCAGACGCCAGCGCTGGTTCATAGCTGAGACACTTTCTAACTAAGTGTAACGGCGCTGTTCTAGCCCGCGGCCGCCCACGTCTCCAGCAGATCCACCTGGCCGTAACCGCCGGCCGCCACCGCGGCACCGTCCTGACTGTCCTGGTCGAGGGTGAGCTGGTTCACAGGGATCGATTCCAGCAGTTCCGGGCCGCCCAGACCGTGGGTCCACACCTCCAGTTCGGTTTCGGCGGGGCACTCGAAGCTCAGCAGTTCGAAGGGAAACACGACCCGTTCCAGGAAGAACGCCTCGGGCCCCACGCAGCGGGCGATCACCATGCGATCGGTGCCGTTGCGGTAACCGCAGGTCAGCAGCTCCAAGACCACACCGGAAGAACGTCAGCACCACTAAGCCATCAGTGCAGCCGTGCATATGGTCGCGATGGCCACTGTTTGGCCGACCGGGGTCCGGACTTCAGCCTTTCTTCGGATTTTCGGCCGGCCTAGAGGCTGCGCAGGGCCACGATCGGATCCAGGCGCGCCGCCCGCCGTGCCGGCACCACGCCGAAGAACAGGCCGATCGATCCGGACAGGCCCACCGTGAGCAGCACCATCGACGGCCCGATGGTGGCCGGCAGCGGTGTCACCAGCGCCACCAGGCTCACGGTGCCCAGCCCCACCAGGGTGCCGATGGCGCCGCCCAGGCTCGCCAGCACCAGCGACTCCACCAGGAACTGCAGCAGCACGTCGCCGCTGCGGGCGCCGAGGGCCTTGCGCAGGCCGATCTCGGCGGTGCGCTCGCTCACCGACACCAGCATGATGTTCATGATGCCGATGCCGCCCACCAGCAGCGACACGCCGCCGATGGCCGCCAGCATCAGCGTGAGTCCGCCGGTGATCGTGCTCACGATGGTCAGGGCGTCCTGCTGGGAGCGCACCGCGAAGTCGTCCTCGCGGATGATGCGATGCCGCTGGCGCAGCAGATTGGTGATCTGGAAGGCGGCGGCGTTGATGCTCTCCGCGTCGCGCGCCTCCACACTGATGAAGTTCAGGCTCACCCCGTAGGTGGGGTCGCGGCCCGACAGCCTGTTCACCATCGTGGTGAGGGGCACGTAGGCGCTCTCGTCCTGGTTCTGGCCGAACACGGCCCCCTTGGCCTCCAGCACCCCGATCACCGCGAAGGGCTGGTTGCGGATCCGCAGCGTCTGTCCCAGGGCCTCCCTGCCGGGAAACATCTTCTCCGCCAGGTCGGGGCCGATCACGGTGACGGCCCGCACGCCCTCGAGGTCGCTGGCGGAGAAGAAGCGGCCCTGGGCCACCTCGAACTGCCGGATCGGCAGGAACTCGGGCGTCACGCCGTTGATCGAGGCGCTGCTGCTCAGCCCGCCGGCCTGCACCACCTCACTGAGGGTGATCTGGGGTGCCACCCGGCTCACGCTCGGCACCTGCTCGCCGATCGCCTGGGCGTCCTCCAGCACCAGCGTGCGGGGGAAGTCGATGCCCTGGCGGCGGGTGTCGTTGTTGCCGGGCACCACGAACAGCACGTTGGCACCCAGGTTGCTGAGCTGGCCCTCGGCCAGGTTCTGGGCGCCGCGGCCCACCCCCACCAGGGTGATCACCGAGGCGTTGCCGATCACGATCCCCAGCATCGTCAGCAGGCTGCGCAGCCGGTTTGCGCGCAGCGTGGCGAAGGCCATGCCGACGGTTTCTGGCAGGGGCAACCGCGAGGCCATAACGGATCAGGCGCTGCCTACACGATGCCGTCCCGCTCCTCCGGGGTGTGGCTGCGGGCCACGCGGTGCACCTCGCCACGCTGCAGATCGAGGGTCACGATCTCGCCCTGCTCCAGCGCGCTGAGGGCGTTGGCCACGCCCACGATCGCCGGGATGCCGACGCTGCGGGCCATCAGGGCGGCGTGGCTGTCGTCTCCGCCCACCTCGGCGATCACGGCCTTCGCCTTGCGGATGGCCTCCACATACACCGAGCTGGTTTCGCGCACCACCAGGATCTCGCCGGTCTGGATCTGGGCGGCCGCTTCGGGGGCCTCCACCAGCCGCACCCGGCCGCTCACCGAGCCGCTGCCGATCGCCAGCCCCCTGGGCAGGGCGGCCGACACCAGGCCCACCTTGATGAAGTCGGTGGCCCCGCTCACCCCGGCCAGGGTGCCGGCGGTCTGCACCACCAGGTCGCCGTCCTCCAGGTAGCCCAGCTCCCGGGCCATGCCCATGGCCAGGCTGAAGGTGCCGGTGGAAGAGTTCTGGTCCTGCACCAGCAGCGGGTTCACACCCCAGCTGAGCTGCAGCTGGCGCGCCACCCGGGGCTCGCTGGTGATCGCCAGGATCGGCGTGCTGGGCCGGAACTTGCTCACGTTGCGGGCCGTGGCCCCGCTCTGGGTGAGGGGCAGGATCGCCGCGGCGTTGAGATTGCGGGCGATCGTGCTCACCGCCTGGCAGATGGCGTTGGGGATCGTGCTGGCCATGCGGCTGTCGATCACCCGCTGGGGGTAGTCGCGCTCGATGCGGCGGGCGATGGTGGCCATGGTGGCCACGGCCTCCACGGGGAAGTCGCCCACGGCGCTCTCATTGGAGAGCATCACCGCGTCGGTGCCGTCGAGGATGGCGTTGGCCACGTCGCTCACCTCGGCGCGGGTGGGGCGGGGGCAGCTCACCATCGAGTCGAGCATCTGGGTGGCGGTGATCACCGGGATGCCGAGGCTGTTGGCCTTGCGGATCAGTTCCTTCTGCAGCAGCGGCACCTCCTCGGCCGGCATCTCCACCCCCAGGTCGCCGCGCGCCACCATCACCCCGTCGCAGAGCAGCAGGATGTCGTCGATCTGGTCGATGGCCTCGAATTTCTCGATCTTGGCCACCACCGGCGTGCGGTGACCCTGGCTGGCGATCAGCTCCTTGATCTCGCGCAGGTCGGAGGGGTTGCGCACGAAGCTGAGGGCCACCCAGTCCACCCCCTGCTCCAGGCCGAAGGCCAGGTCGATGCGGTCCTTGTCGGTGAGGGCCCGGATCGACAGCTGCACGTCGGGGAAGTTCACCCCCTTGTTGTTGGAGAGCACCCCGCCCACGCTCACCCGGCAGTGCAGGGTGCGGCCCGGGATGTCCACTTCCTCCACCACCATCTCCACCCGGCCGTCGTCCAGCAGGATGCGGCTGCCGGCAGGCACCTCCTCGGCGAGGGTGGCGTAGGTGACGGTGGCGATGGTGTGGTCACAGGCCACCTCCCGGGAGGTGAGCTGGAAGCTGTCGCCGCAGGCCAGCGTGATGGGTCCGCCGGCGAAGCGGCCCAGACGGATCTTGGGACCCTGGAGATCCTGCAGGATGCCCACCTGCACCCCGAGCTCCTCGGAGACCTCGCGGATGGTGGCGATGCGCGCCGCGTGCTCGCTGTGGTCGCCGTGGGAGAAGTTGAGCCGGAAGGTGCTGGCACCGGCGGCGATCAGCTCCCGCAGCCGTTCCGGCGATTCGGTGGCGGGGCCGATCGTGGCCACGATCTTGGTGCGACGCATGAGATCGTGGTGATGCATCGGCGCGCCATTGACCCGGCCGAAACTACCATCGGCCCCTTGCCGGACTGCTCCTGCGTGGATCTGCTCACCTACCAGCGCCGGTCCCGCGCCACCGCCCGCTATCCGGATGCCGGCAGCAACCCCATCTACCCCACCCTGGGCCTCTGCGGCGAGGCGGGCGAGGTGGCCGACAAGGTGAAGAAGGTGATCCGCGACCGCGGCGGTGAGTTCTCCCCCGAGGTGAAGCACGCCCTGGAACTGGAGCTCGGCGACGTGCTCTGGTACGTGGCCCAGCTGGCCACCGAACTGGGCCTCGAGCTCGACCAGGTGGCCCGCGCCAACCTCGACAAGCTGGCCAGCCGGGCCGCCCGCGACGTGATCGGCGGCGAAGGAGACCACCGTTGAGCCGCCTTCCGCGCCGCCGCTTCCGGTTCCGCCCTCTGCCGGCGCTGCTGGCCCTGGCCCTGCTGCTGCCTGCCCTGCTGCTCGCGCCCGTGCCGGCCTGGGCGGCCGACCTGAGCGTCAGCGAGGTGACCCTGGAGCCCTGCCCTGCCGCCGACGTGGCGGCCCAGCCCGATCGCTCCCGCGCCAGCGGCGCCCGCTGCTACGCCCTGCGCGGGATGGTGGAGAACCCAGGTCGGCGCACCGTGTTCGACACCGATGTCTACGCCCGCATCCTCGATGCCAGCGGCGAGCCGGTGCTGCAGAACCGCAGCCGGGTGGGCACGATCGGTGATGTGGAGCCGGGGCGCTCGGGTTTCGCCCTGCGTCTGGCGGTGCCGGCCGGCACCCCCGGCCCGCTCAGTTTCCACAGCGTGCGGGCCAGGGGATTCAACGCCCCGGTGCGCACCCGGGCCGGCGAGGGTGAGGACCTGCTGCCCCTGGAGCAGGCCCTGGCGGCTCAGTAGAGCCCGGCCATCACGCTCATGCTGATGCTGCCGAGGATCTGCTGGCCGAAGCTGAGGGCCAGGAACGCCAGGATCGCCGACAGGTCGAGACCGCCGATCGGTGGGATCAGGCCCCGGAACACGTTCAGGTAGGGGTCGGTGATCGAGCTCACCGTGCTCAGCACCGGGTTGCTCCAGTCGAGGTTGGGAAACCAGGTGAGCAGCACCCGCACCAGCAGGATCAGCGAATAGATCTGCAGCGTGTTGCTGAACACGAGCAGCAGCTGGGAGAGAACTTCCATGGGGTGAGCGAGCGGGGGACGGGGGAACGGACCGTGGCGCGACTCTATGCAGCCCGGGCCGGCGGCACCTGCAGGGCCGGTTCGCCCGACTCCTCGCCGCCGATCGCGAAGGTGCGGTGGAACTTCTCGCTCAGGCTCAGCCAGTAGGAGCGGCCCTCGCTCTGGCGCCGGCGTTCGATGAAGTCCTGGGCCAGCAGTTCCTTGATGTGCTCGTAGGCGCCGGATCCCCGCAGGTCCACCAGTTCCGACTGCAGGATGCGTTTGCGCAGGGCGATCGTGGCCAGGGTGCGCAGGGTGGCGGTGGAGAGATCCACCGGCAGAAGGTTCTGCACCAGTCCGGCCAGACCGTCGCGCAGCTGCAGGCTGTAGCGATTGCCCTCCTGGCGCACCTCCAGGGCGGTGTCGCGATGGGCGTAGTCCGCCATCAGGGTGATCAGGCCCAGTTCCGCCTCGTCGCGGTCCACGCCCGCCAGCTCGGCCAGCTCCGCCAGGCTCAGCGGCCGTCCCTTGAGGTAGAGGATCGCCTCCAGCCGGGCCGGCAGCGAGAGAGCGCACACCGCCGCAGGGCTGCCGGCGTCCGTGGCGCCGGCCCTGGGATCGCTGTCGCTGCTCATCGGGATGGGCCACAGCCACGGGTGCACGCTACGCAGGCCGGCCGCGACGCTGCAACCCGCAGGGGCCGCTCAGCCCAGGAACAACCGGTAGGCGGGGTTGTCGCTCTCGTCCCAGTGCTGGTAGGCGAGGCCCTCCAGGAACGCCTGCCACTGCCCCCGCTCGCCGGGCGGCACCTGCACCCCCACCACGATCCGGCCCACGTCGGCGCCGTGGTTCCGGTAGTGGAAGATGCTGATGTTCCAGCTGGCCTGCAGGGCATTCACGAAGGCCATCAGGGCTCCGGGCTTCTCGGGAAACTCGAAGCGGTAGAGCAGCTCCTCGCCCTGCGCCAGCGCCGGCCCGGCGCTGGCCGGCAGGCGCCCGCCCACCATGTGGCGCAGGTGCAGCTTGGCCAGCTCATTGCCGCTGAGATCGAGACAGGGGAAGCCGGCGACCTCCAGGGCGCGCATCAGCGCTTCGGTGTCGCTGCGGTCGCGGATCTGCACTCCCACGAAGATGTGCGCGAGCCTGGGGTCCGCCAGCCGGTAGCTGAACTCGGTGAGGCTGCGCTGGCCCAGCACGGCACAGAAGCGCCGCAGGCTGCCGGGCTGCTCGGGAATCTCCACCGCCAGCATCGCCTCGCGCTCCTCGCCCAGCTCGGCCCGCTCGGCCACGAAGCGCAGGCGGTCGAAGTTCATGTTGGCGCCGCAGGCCACCGCCACCAGGCAGCGCCCGCGCAGCTGTCGCTCGGCCACGTCGGTCTTCATGCCAGCCACGGCCAGGGCGCCGGCGGGCTCCAGGATCGAGCGGGTGTCCTCGAACACGTCCTTGATCGCGGCGCAGATCTCGTCGGTGCTCACGGTCACCATCCGGTCCACGTGGCGGCGGGCCAGGGCGAAGGTGTGCTCGCCCACCTGGCGCACGGCCACGCCGTCGGCGAACAGCCCCACCTGCTCCAGCCGCACCCGCTCGCCGCAGGCCAGGGAGCGCGCCATGGCATCGGCGTCCACCGGCTCCACCCCCACGATCTGCACCTGGGGCCAGAGCGCCTTCACGTAGGCGGCGATGCCGGCGATCAGGCCGCCGCCGCCCACGGCCACGTAGATCGCGTCCGGCGGGGTGGAGCACTGGCGGAGGATCTCCAGGGCGATGGTCCCCTGGCCGGCGATCACGTCCGGGTCGTCGAAGGGGTGGATGAAGGTGAGCCCGCGCTCGGCCGCGACGCGGGTGGCCTCGGCGCAGGCGGCGTCGTAGTTGTCGCCGTGCAGCAGCACCTCGGCGCCCCGGGCGGCCACTGCCTTCACCTTCATCTCCGGCGTGGTGACCGGCATCACGATCACCGCCCGGCAGCCCAGGCGCTGGGCCCCCAGGGCCACGCCCTGGGCGTGGTTGCCGGCGCTGGCGGCGATCACGCCGCGCTCCAGCTCCGCCGGGCTGAGGCCGGCCATCTTGTTGTAGGCGCCGCGCAGCTTGAAGCTGAACACCGGCTGCAGGTCCTCGCGCTTGAGCAGCACCCGGTTGCCCAGCCGCGCCGAGAGGTTCGGCGCCGCGTCGAGGGGCGACTCGATCGCCACGTCGTAGACCCGGGCCCGCAGGATCCGCTGCAGATAGCCCTCGGTGGACGGGTCGGCGGGGGCGTCTGCAGCGGCGCTGGTGGCGGTGTCGGTGGCAGCGGCCGTGGCAGCGGCCGTGGCGAGGGTCTCACTCATGAGCCCAGTGTCGCAATCGGCACCGGCCCTCTGGAAGCAACCCCTAGATTGCACGTCACTAGACAGGTCGTGATGCATCTCAGCGAGCTGAGCCATCCCAACCAACTGCACGGCCTCAGCGTCAGCGAGCTCGAAGCGATCGCCCGCCAGATCCGCGACCGCCATCTGGAGGTGGTGAGCACCAGCGGTGGCCACCTGGGTCCGGGTCTGGGGGTGGTGGAACTCACCCTCGCCCTCTACCAGACCCTCGATCTGGACCACGACAAGGTGGTGTGGGACGTGGGCCACCAGGCCTATCCCCACAAGCTGGTCACCGGCCGCTACCACGACTTCCACACCCTGCGCCAGCAGGGCGGCGTGGCCGGCTACCTCAAGCGCAGCGAGAGCCGCTTCGACCACTTCGGCGCCGGCCACGCCAGCACCTCGATCTCCGCGGCCCTGGGCATGGCCCTGGCCCGCGACCGCCGCTGCGAGGACTTCAAGTGCGTGGCGGTGATCGGCGACGGCGCCCTCACCGGCGGCATGGCCCTCGAGGCGATCAACCATGCCGGCCACCTGCCCCACACCCGGCTGCTGGTGGTGCTGAACGACAACGACATGTCGATCAGCCCGCCGGTGGGCGCCCTCTCCACCCACCTCAACCGCATGCGGCACAGCAAGCCGCTGCAGTTCCTGCAGGACAACGCCGAGGAGGCGATCAAGCACCTGCCCTTCCTGCACGGTGAGCTGCCGCCGGAGCTCAAGAACCTCAAGGAGAGCCTCAAGCGTCTGTCGGTGCCCAAGCTCGGCGCCGTCTTCGAAGAGCTGGGCTTCACCTACATGGGCCCGGTGGACGGCCACGACATCGCCGCCATGGTGAAGCTGTTCCAGCAGGCCCATGCCCACGACGGGCCGGTGCTGGTGCACGTGGCCACCACCAAGGGCAAGGGCTACCCCTACGCCGAGGCCGACCAGGTGGGCTACCACGCCCAGAGCGCCTTCGATCTCTCCACCGGCAAGGCCTTCCCCTCCAGCAAGCCCAAGCCGCCCGGCTACAGCAAGGTGTTCGGCCAGACGCTGGTGAAGATCTGCGAGCAGGACCCCACCGTGGTGGGCATCACCGCCGCCATGGCCACCGGCACGGGTCTCGATCTGCTCGAGAAGGCCCTGCCCGGTCAGTACTTCGATGTGGGCATCGCCGAGCAGCACGCCGTGACCATGGCGGCCGGCATGGCCTGCGAGGGCCTGAAACCGGTGGTGGCGATCTACAGCACCTTCCTGCAGCGGGCCTACGACCAGCTGATCCACGACGTGGGCATCCAGAAGCTGCCGGTCACCTTCGTGATGGACCGGGCGGGAATCGTCGGTGCCGACGGTCCCACCCATCAGGGGCAGTACGACATCAGCTACCTGCGGGCCGTACCCAACTTCACGGTGATGGCCCCCAAGGACGAGGCCGAGCTGCAGCGCATGCTGTTGACGGCCATCCAGCACGACGGTCCCTGCGCTCTGCGGATTCCCAGGGGCGAGGGGGAGGGCGTGCCGCTGGCCGAGGAGGGCTTCGAGCCGCTGCAGATCGGCCGTGGCGAACTGCTCACCGACGGCGACGACCTGCTGATCGTGGCCTACGGCGCCATGGTTCATCCGGCCCTGGCCACCGCCGGTCTGCTGCAGGAACAGGGTCTGCGGGCGGCGGTGATCAACGCCCGCTTCCTGCGGCCGCTCGATGAGGCCCTGATCCTGCCCATGGCCCGCCGCATCGGCCGGGTGGTGACGATGGAAGAGGGCTCCCTGCCCGGCGGTTTCGGTGCCGCGGTGGTGGAGAGCCTCAACGATCACGGCGTGCTGGTGCCCGTGCTGCGCATCGGCATCCCCGACGTGCTGGTCGACCACGCCAGCCCGGCCCAGAGCAAGCAGGCCCTCGGTCTCACGCCGGCCCAGATGGCCGAGCGGATCGCCAGCCACTTCGGCGCGGTGCTGCGTTCACCCGCCGCGGCGCAGACGGTCGGCGTCTGAGCCTGGGCCCTGGGCGGCGCCACAGCAAAATCCACCGGATGGTCGCCATCCGGTGGGTTTCCCCTGCTTGTGGCTCCCGACCCGTTGCGTTTCGAGGGCTGGGTTTCAGGGCTGCAGCAGGGGGGCGCTGGGCACCATCCCCTGCTGCCCAGCGGCTTCAGACCACGCCGCGGGAGGCCAGGCCCAGGATCGCGCCGATGCCCAGGATGTGACCCAGGCTGAGGGTGCCGAGCATGGCGCCGTGGCTGAGCCCGCCGAACAGGGCGGAGTTGGGCAGCTGCAGGCCCACGTTGGGCTGCTTGATGGTGGCCTTGCCGATGGCGATGGCGATCACGTTGCAGACGATCATCACCAGGGCCACCTTCGGCGACCAGGTGATGGTGGCGGGAGCCATGGCCAGGGGCTGGACCAGAAGCGGAGCGAACATGGAGCACAAGCCGACGCCCCATCTTCCGGGGTGCGGCGGCCAGGAGCCCGAGCGGCGTAAGAGTTGTTCACCGGTCGTCCGGAGTGGCCCCGGCGCCAGCCCCGCCGCTCAGGGCCCGGCTGAAGCCCACCGCCACCAGCAGGTTGGCCAGGGTGAGGAAGGCCTCCGCGCCGCCGTGCAGGGCGTCCACGTCCGCCAGCTGCCTGCCGGTGGTCTGCAGGGCCACCACCGAGGCGGCGATGGTGACCGCCACGAACACCAGCGTGAACTGAAACCCTCGCCGGGCGAGGACGGGAAAGCCCTCGATGCGCCCCGCCAGCCGGAGGAAGGCGAGATAGGGCAGCAGCGACAGCACGAAGAACGGCGTGGGGTCGATCTGCCCCAGCCGTTCCAGCAGCGCCAGGCCGGCACCGCCGTCAGCCACCGGAACCCTCCTGCGCCTGCGGGAGTTCCGCCCGCTGCCGGCGCAGGATGTGCCAGGCCGCCAGAGCCAGGGCGCCATTGCCCGCGGTGGTGAGCGCCGCCTGCAGCACCACCAGCCCCCGCAGCTCGGCGGGGTTGTCGAACAGATGCCAGGTGCAGGCGCACATGGCGCTCACCAGGGCCGGCAGCATCGCCAGCGCCAGCCAGCGCCAGGCCCCCTCCTGCCGCACCCCGGCCAGGCGCTGCACGGCCACCATCGCCGCCACCCACTCCAGCACCGAGGTGATGTGGATCCACCAGGTGGGCAGCGAGAGGGCGTGCATCGAAGCCGCTGTCAGGCGCACAACTCTATGGATAGGGTGCGGCGATGGCGACCGTGATGGCCCGGGGGCTGCGCAAGACCTTCCGCGTGGCCGACAAGCAGCCCGGCCTGGCGGGCACCCTGCGCCACCTGGTGCACCGCCGCTGGCGGTCCGTGCAGGCGGTGCGGGAGGTGAGCTTCTCGATCGAGGCCGGAGAGGTGGTGGGATTCCTCGGTCCCAACGGTGCCGGCAAGACCACCACCCTCAAGCTGCTCAGCGGCCTGATCCATCCCAGCGGCGGCGAGCTGGCGGTGGCCGGCCACCGGCCCTTCCGGCGCGAGCGGGCCTTCCTCGAGTCGATCACGCTGGTGATGGGCCAGAAGCAGCAGCTGATCTGGGATCTGCCGCCCCTCGACTCGCTGCGGGTGAATGCCGCGGTGTACGGCATTCCCGAACGGGAGGCGCGCCGGCGCATCGCCGAACTGGCGGAGATGCTTGAACTCGGCGAGGAGCTCACCCGGCCGGTGCGCAAGCTCTCGCTGGGACAGCGCATGAAGGCCGAGCTGATGGCGGCGCTGCTGCACCGCCCACAGATGCTCTTCCTCGACGAGCCCACCCTGGGGCTCGACATCAACGCCCAGGCCCGGGTGCGCCAGTTCCTGGCGGACTACAACCGCCGCACCGGCGCCACCGTGCTGCTCACCAGCCACTACATGGCCGACATCACTGCCCTCTGTCCGCGGGTGCTGCTGATCCATGAGGGGCGGCTGTTCCACGACGGCGCCCTGGCGGAGCTCAGCGAGCGGCTCGCCCCCTGGCGCCAGGTGCGCCTGGAGCTGGCCCGCCCCCTCTCCGCCGCCCAGCTGGCGCCCTACGGCGAGATCGAGGCACTGGAGGGCTGTGAGGTGCGCCTGGCGATCCCCCGCGAGCGTCTCACCGCCACGATCACCCGCCTGCTGGCCCAGCTGCCGGTGCTGGATCTGGAGGTGAGCGATCCGCCCATCGAGGAGCTGATCGGGCGCCTGTTCCGCCAGGGGTCCCTGGAGCCGGCGCCGCGATGAGCTTCCTTCCCCCCCTGCGGGTGGCGCGCACGCTCTGGACGGTGCAGTTCGCCTACATGGCGGAGTACCGGGCCGAGATCGCCCTCTGGGCACTCTCGGGGGTGCTCCCCTTCATCATGTTCGGCCTCTGGAGTGCCGCCGCTGCGGACGGTTCCGCCGCCGCGCATGGGTCCGTCGCCGGCGGTGGCGGACCGCTGCTGGGCCTGAGCGCCGCCGAGTTCGCCCGCTATTTCGTGTGCGCCTTCGTCGCCCGCCAGTTCAGCGTCGTGTGGGTGGTGTGGCAGTTCGAGGAGGATGCCCTGGAGGGGCGCCTCTCCCCCTACCTGCTGCAACCCCTCCACCCCCTCTGGCGCTACGTGGCGGCCCATCTGGCGGAGCAGGCCACCCGTCTGCCCTTCGCGCTGGTGATCGCCTCGGGTTTCTTCCTGCTCCAGCCCCAGGCCTTCGCCTGGCCCGCTCCCGGCCGGCTGCTGCTGGGGGTGCTGAGCGTCGGACTCGCCTTCGCCATCCATTTCCTGCTTCAGAGCCTGATCGCCACGCTCTGCTTCTGGAGCGAGCGGGCCAGCGCCCTCGAGCGCCTCTTCTACGTGCCCTACGTGTTCCTCTCGGGCCTGGTGGCGCCGCTGCAGGCGTTCCCGCCGGAGCTGCAGCGCCTCAGCCTGCACACCCCCTTCCCCTACCTGATCGGCTTCCCGGCCCAGGTGCTGGCCGGCATGCCGATGGGCGGCGAGGCGCCGTTCTCCCTGGCGGGCGGGCTCGCGGCGATGGTGCTTTGGCTGCTGCTGCTGGTGCCGGCGCTGCTGCTGCTCTGGCGCGCCGGGGTGCGGCGCTACTCGGCGATGGGGGCCTGATGGCGATGCCCGTCGCGCCCGTGCTGCGCTACCTGCGCACCCTGCGGCGGTTCTGGGGCACCGCTCTGGCCACCCAGCTGGAATACCAGCTCAACGCCCTGATCGAGCTGCTGGCGATGGCGGGCAACCTGGCCGGCAGCCTGCTGCTGCTCTGGCTCTTCCACCGCCAGGGGGTGGCACTGGGGGGCTGGAGCTGGAACGCCGTGCTGGTGGTGCTGGGCGCCTACACCTTTCTCGATGGCCTCACCAGCACCCTGCTGCGACCCAACCTCAGCCGGATCGTGAACCACGTGCAGGAGGGCACGCTGGATTTCGTGCTGCTCAAGCCGATCGACAGTCAGTTCTGGCTGTCGCTGCGCACGATCAGCCCCGCCGGCCTGCCGGAGATGGGGCTGGGAGTGGTGCTGATGCTCTGGGCCGCCCGGCGGGAGCTGGGGGCCCTGCCGCCGGCGCCACTGCTGGCGGCGGCGGTGCTGCTGCTGGCCGCCGCCGTGATCCTCTACGCCCTGTGGTTCGTGCTGGCGGCCACCTCGATCTGGTTCGTGAAGACCTGGAATGCCACCGAGGTGCTGCGGGCGGCGCTGACGGCCGGACGCTATCCGGTGAGTGCCTACCCCGCCGGCCTGCGGCTGTTGTTCACCCTGGTGCTGCCGGTGGCCTTCCTCACCACCGTGCCCGCTGAGGCCCTGCTCGGGCGGCTCACGCCACTGACCGCCCTCACCAGCCTGCTGCTGGCCTGTGGGGCCCTGGTGATCAGCCGCGCCTTCTGGGCCTTCGCCCTGCGCTTCTACACGTCCGCCTCCAGCTGACCGTCCGGTGCCGCCAGGGAGCGCCGCGCCGCCAGCTCGAACAGCGGCGCCCCCGGGCTGCCCCGCTGCCGGTTCCAGGTGTAGAGGCCGAGCTCGCTGAGCACCGCAGCGCGGGCCGGCACAGCGGCGCTGGCCATCCAGCCTTCCATCGCCAGGCGCAGATCCGCAGCCCGACGCCGGCTGCTGCGGGCCAGGGTCACATGCGGCAGGGGGTCACGGCGCTCCGGTGCCAGGCCGGCCGCCCGGCGGGCCCGCGGGCCCCAGCGGCCGATCAGCCGCGCCGCCTGCTCGTGCCCCCGGGCCAGGGTGAGCCCATAGGCCGAGGGGGCCCAGCGCGGCCCGAAGGCTCTCCAGGCTCCGGCGGCGGCCTGCAGCGCCTCCCCCTTCAGGTTGCTCAGGGCCTGCCAGGCGGCTTCGGCCTGCTCGGGATCACAGCTGCCCAGGTAGGCCAGGGTGAGGTGCAGATCCCGAGCCTGAAAGGGGTGCACGCCCGCCGGCAGCGGCCGGGTGAGCCGGTGCCAGCCGGCCTGCGGCGGCACCACCAGGGCGATGAACCAGTTGGGGGCTGTCATGGCGAGGGGCCGCCCTGCTGCACCGACACGCTGGAATGGTGACCAGCCGAGCGCCTGCTGCCATGGCCTGTCCCCACTGTGGCAGCTGGTCTGTGAAGGCCGACCGCAGCCTGGCGGGGCGGCTGGTGTGCGGCCGCTGCGGCCGTCCCCTGGGCCCCGGCGCCGCCCGCCGCAGCCGCTCCGCGGGCGGATCCGGCCGACCGGGCCGCGGGCGGCGCCGGGTGCGCTGGCTGTGGCTGGGTGCTCTGCTGGCCGTGTCGGCGCTGCTGGCCCGGCTGGCGGAACCGCCCGCCGCCCCTCCCCGAGGGCCGTCTCCAGCGCCGCAGTGGCTGTCCGGGGCAGGATCCCAGCCCTGGCGCTGAGATCCCTTCACCCTCGCCTGCTCCTCCCCCGCAAACTCCACCGCCCCCGCCAGCATGTCCGGATCGCCGCCGCCACCTGCCCCCCGCTGGCCACTGCTGGCGCTTGCCCTGGCGCTGCTGCTGCTGGCCCCCGGCCCTGCCGGGGCTTCCCTGCTGCACCTGGAGGGTCCCCGGCCCGACGGCCTCGGTGTCCCGGACGGACGGCTGCCCCCCTGTGCCTCTTCCGCCCACTGCGCCCGGGCCGACTGGCCCCTGGCGGATCCGGCGGCCGCCCTGGCCGGTCTGGCGGTCACCCTCGCCCGGACGCCCGGCATCTCGGTGCTGGAGCAGCGGGCTGACTACCTGCACGCCACGGCCACCAGCCGGATCTTCGGCTTCGTGGACGACCTGGAGCTGCTGGCCGATCCGGCCCGTGGTCTGCTGCAGGCCCGCTCGGAGTCGCGGCTGGGGGATTCCGACCTGGGCGTGAACGCCCGCCGGCTGGCCAGGCTGCAGGCTCAGCTGCCCTCCGATCGAACCGGCGCCTGACCGTCATGGCACCTGCCAGCCCTCCCTGCCGCCCCCTGCTGGTGGGCTACTACGGCGAGCACAACCTCGGCGACGACGCCCTGCTGACGGTGCTGCTCACCCAGCTGCCCGGCCCCTGCACCCCCACCGTCACGGCCCGCGACCAGGAGGAGGTGCAGCGCCGCTTCGGTGTCGCCACGGTGGACCGGCGCCGGCTGCAGGCCGTGCTGGCGGCCCTGAGCCGCTGTGACGCGCTGGTGTTCGGCGGCGGCAGCCTTCTGCAGGACTCCACCAGCTTCGCCAGCCTCCTCTACTACGCAGCGCTGATCGGCGCCGCCCGCCTGCGGCACCGCCCGGTGCTGCTCTGGGCCCAGGGCCTGGGCCCCCTGCGGCGGCGCCGCAGCCGCCTGCTGGTGAGAGCGCTGCTGCGGCTGGCCAGCGGCTGCAGCTGGCGGGATGGCCAGTCCGCGGCGCTGGCGCGTCAGCTCGGCTGGCGGCCCGGAGCGCTCCAGCTGGCCGGCGCCTTCGCCAATGGCGGGATGGAGGCCGGTGTGGGCAGCGATCCGGTGTGGAGCCTGGAGGCACCGGGCTGGCACGGGCGGGGCGGTCCACTGGTGCTCTGCTTCAGGCCCACCCGCCAGCTGCAGGGCCCGGCCTGGCGTCCCTGGCTGCAGGCGCTGGAGCAGCTGGCGCCGGACCGGGAGATCCTCTGGCTGCCCTTCCACCGCCACCAGGACCGCGGCCTGCTCCAGCACCTGCTCGCAGAGGGACTGCTGGGCGAGGCCCTGGCCGCCCGCAGCCGGGAACTGGCGCCGCAACGGCCCGAGGACGTGCTGGCGGTGTGCGCGGGCAGCGGGCTGGTGCTGGCCATGCGCCTGCACGGTCTGATCCTGGCGGCGGTGAGCGGAGCGCCCGTCGCCGCCCTCAGCTACGACCCCAAGGTGGCCGCCGCCGCCCGCGCCCTCGGCTGCCCCCTGGCGGAACTGGATGCCCCGCCGCCGCCGGCCGTGCTGCTGAGCCAGTGGCAGGCCTGCCTCGATCAGCCGCCGGCCGCGCAGCGCCTGGCCGAGCTGCGCGACGCCGCTGCGGTGCACCGCCAGCTGCTGGCCGCCACCTTCACCCCCGCTTCCTGATTGCCATGCGCGCCGTCGGTTACCGGCACCCCGCCGCCCTCGAGGAGCCTGGCTATCTCGAGGACCTGGAGCTGCCCGATCCCCAGCCCGGCCCCCACGATCTGCTGGTGGCGGTGGAGGCGGTGGGTGTGAATCCGGTGGATCTCAAGGTGCGGGCCCGTGAGCTGCCCCCGCCGGGCCAGTGGCGCCAGCTGGGCTGGGACGCCACCGGCACGGTGGTGGCCTGCGGCGCCGGGGTGGAAGGATTCAGCCCGGGCGAGCGGGTCTGGTACGCCGGTGCGCTGCAGCGGCCGGGCTGCCATGCCCAGCTGCACGCCGTCGATCACCGCCTGGCCTCCCGGGCGCCGGCCAGCCTCTCCCCAGCCCAGGCGGCGGCGATGCCGCTCACGGCGATCACGGCCTGGGAGCTGCTGTTCGAGCGACTGGCCATTCCCCAGCACCCGAGCGCCTGCCGGGGGGAGGTGCTGCTGGTGAGCGGTGCCGCCGGCGGCGTGGGTTCGCTGCTGCTGCAGCTGGCCCGCCGGCTCACGGGCCTCACCCTGGTGGGCACGGCCTCACGGCCTGAAAGCCGAGCCTGGGCACTGAGCTGCGGTGCCCACCACGTGCTCGATCACCGCCAGCAGCTCCGGCCCCAGCTCGAGGCCCTGGGGATCGCCGCCGTGCAGCACGTGGCCAGCCTCACCCACACCGGCGAGCACTACGCGGCCCTGGTGGATCTGCTCGCTCCCCAGGGCCGCTTCGCCCTGATCGACGATCCCGATCCGGCCGACCTCAACGTGCTGGCCCTCAAGCGCAAGAGCCTCTCGCTGCACTGGGAACTGATGTTCACCCGCTCCCTCTACGAGACAGCCGACATGGCCCGGCAGGGTGCCCTGCTGGCCCAGGTGGCCGAGCTTGTGGAGCAGGGCGTGCTGACCAGCACGCTGACCGTGCAAGGGGGACCGATCTGCTCAGCCCGGCTCATCGAGGCCCACAGGCGGCAGGCCACGGGGCGCTGCGTCGGCAAGCAGGTGCTGGTTGGCTGGTCATGAGGCCTGCAGACGCACCAGCTCCGCCAGCACCTCGCCGCTGTGGCCCGTGGGTCGCACGGCCACCCAGCGGGCGCGCAGCATCCCCTCGGGATCGATCAGGAAGGTGTGACGCTGGGAGAACGGTGCGATCCAGGAGCCGTAGCGCCTGCTCACCTGGCCGCCGGGATCACTGAGCAGCGGGAAGGCCAGCCCCTCCTCGCTGCAGAAGGAGGCGTGGGAATCGGGGTCGTCGGCGCTGACGCCCACCACCTCGGCACCGGAGCGATGGAAGGCCTCCAGATCCTTCTGGAAGCCGCGGGCCTCCAGGGTGCACCCCCCGGTGAAGTCGCGGGGATAGAAATACAGCACCAGCCAGCGGCCGGCGAAATCCTCCAGTGCCAGCTCCGTCGCCACCGCGGCAGCGGCCTGGCCGCCCCGGGCTGCGGGGGCGGCCGGAGCCACGCCGGCAAGTCGGAAGTCCGGAGCGGGACCATCGAGCGTCGGCAGTTCACCGCCGAGCGCGTCGGCTCGCCCCGGACGCAGCAGGGATGCCGTGGCGGTGGCCAGGGCAGCTGTGAGGGCGCTGCGCAGAAAACGGCGGCGCTGCATCGGAACCGGACACGGGTCCGGCTGTGATAGCTCAGAGGCGGCCCAGGTTGATGCCCAGCTCACGGGCATAGGCGCCCAGGCCCTTCTTCTGGATGGTCTTGAGGGCGCGGGTGGAGACGCGCAGCTTCACGAAGCGGTTGCCCTCGGCCCACCACAGCCGCCGCTCCTGCAGGTTCACCTGCTGCAGCTTCTTGGTGCGCACGTGGGAGTGCGACACGGCCATGCCGTTGTTGGCGCGCTTGCCGGTGAGCTGGCAGACCCGGGACATGACCTTCAACCTGATGATGACGACGCTGCGGCGGTGGAAGCACCGGCGCAGGGGGCGATCCTACCAACCGGCCACTGCCGCCAACCCTCGGCTCAGGAGTTCCCTCAGAGCCCCCGCTCCATCAGCCGGCCCATCAGCCCGGCGCTGCGCTGCTGGAAGCCGGCCAGCTGGTTGGGCTCCAGGCCGCCGACGGCCAGCCGTGCCAGGTCGTAGACGTGGCGGGCCAGGTCATCCGATAGCTGCTGGCTGGGTGAGCCTGCGGCGCCGGCCCCGGGGGTGGTGATGACGGCACCGGCCGAGAGCTTCAGCAGTCCTGCCACCAGGGGATGGCGGCGGTTCACCAGCAGCACGTGATGGTCGGGCAGACCCGGCAGCCGCTGCTCCATCAGGGCGCCCATGTCGTTGATGCGGCGCATCTGCTCCGGCAGCAGGATCAGCGCGGCCGGCGCCTCGTCACCCTTGAGGGCCTGCACCTGGATCGTCACCTTGTCGTTCGCCAGGGCGGCCTTGAACAGGTCCCGCAGCTTCTCGGAGCTGTCCTTGCCCTCGGCATCGGCCAGTTCGCTCTCCTGCTCCCGGAGGGAGTCGTCGAGCTCGGCGTCCACCCGCTGGAACTTGAGCTCCTCGTGGCGGTACTCCAGCCAGGGGATGAACTGGGTGTCGATGAAGGTGTCGGCCAGCAGCACTTCGGCACCCTGACTCTTCCACAACGCCAGGGCACCCGCCTGACCGGCTTCGTCGGTGCAGTAGAGGATGCGCTTGTCGTTGTCGGCACTGAGCCGGGAGCGGTAACCGGCCAGGGTCGTGAAGGCCCTGCCGTCGGCGCCGGGGATCGGGTCCATGGCCTGGGTCTGATCCGGTGACGCGTCGGTGGCGGCCGGCTGCTCCTGCGCTGGCGCTGGCTGCTCCTGCGCTGGCGCAGTGGTCCCGAACAGCACCAGGTCGGCCACCTGCTCGGCGAACTTCTCGTCCTCCATCGCTCCGATCTTGATGAACGGCGCCAGGGATTCCCAGATCTCGGCATAGCGCTTCGGCTCGTCGCGGTGCAGCTGCTTGAGCCGGTCGGCCACCTTCTTGGCCACGAAACCGCCGATCGAGCGCACCCGCCGGTCGGTCTGCAGCGCCGAGCGGCTCACGTTCAGGGGGATGTCGGGCGAATCGATCACGCCCCGCAGGGGCAGCAGGTAGCGCGGCACCACCTCCTTGATGGAGTCGCTCACGAACACGTTGTTGCAGTAGAGCCTGATCTCACCCTTCTCCCAGTCGGCCCGGCCCGTAGATTTGGGGAAATACAGAATCCCCTGCAGGTTGTAGGGATAGTCGGTGCTCAGGTGTACCCAGAGCAGCGGATCGCCCTGGAAGGGATAGAGATAGCGGTAGAGCTCGATATAGTCGTTCTCGCTCAGCTCCCGCGGGCTGGCGCGCCAGGGGGCTTCCCGCTTGTTCACGGTTTCGCCTTCCAGCTGCACCGCCACCGGCAGGAAGTCGCAGTAGGTGGTCACCAATGTGCGGATGCGGGACGGCTCGAGGTACTCGAGCTCCTCCTCCATCAGGTGCAGGATCACATCGGTGCCGGGCTCGCTTCGCTCGCTGCCCTCGAGGCTGAAGCTGGGCGAACCGTCGCAGCTCCAGCGCACCGCCTCGCTGCCCTCGCGGGCCGAGAGGGTGACCAGCTCCACCTGGGATGCCACCATGAAACTGGAGTAGAATCCCAGGCCGAAGTGGCCGATGATGGCGTCGCTTTCGCTCTTGTATTTCTCCAGGAAGTCCTCAGCGCTGGAGAAGGCCACCTGGTTGATGTAGCGCTTCACCTCATCGGCGCTCATGCCGATGCCGTTGTCGGAGATGGTGAGGGTCTTCTTCTCCCGGTCGATGCGGATCTGGATGGATCCTTCCGGGCCCTCGCTGCAGTCGCCCGCCATGGCCGCCATGCGGCGCTTGCTGATGGCATCCACCCCGTTGCTCACCAGCTCCCGCAGGAACACCTCATGGCCGCTGTAGACGGCCTTCTTGATGATCGGGAAGATGTTCTCGGTGTGGATCTGAATCTGGCCCTTCTCTTCCAGCACCGCCATGGCGTCAACGAAAACGATCGTGAGCGCACCGTAGGGGTGCCCACCCTCAGGACTCAATCGCTGGCAGGGAGGGGTGACCGAACCGCCGGGCGGTCCGCGGCTCGCCTCAGCCGCCCCGCTGCAGTTCCGGCTTCTCCTCGGGGAGGATGGCGCCCTCCACCGGGCACACCTGCAGGCAGATGCCGCAGTCGATGCAGGTGTCGAAATCGATCCAGTAGAAGGCCGTGCCCTTGCTGTTGGCACCCTCGCCGGGGTGGATGCAGGCCACCGGGCAGGCATCCACGCAGTCGGCCACGCCCTCGCAGACGTTGGTGACGATCGTGTGGGCCATGGTCGTGCCGGGAGCGGGTCCGATCCTAGGCAGCGATCCAGGTGGCCCTGCAGCAGCCCCGTTCGGCGGCCGCCCGCTCGGCCTCGCTCCGGCTGGCTACGGGGTGGCCGAGCAGTTCGGCACACTGCCCCTGGGCATGCAGCGTTTCCAGGGCATCGAGGGCCCCCGCCAGCGCCGCCTGGCCGCCGTAGCTCACCAGCACCGGCGCCGTGGCCTGCGCCGATTCAGGCGGCAGACCCACCAGCTCCCGCACGGCCTCCACGTCGAAGCCGAAGCCGACCCCCGCGGCCTCGGCCGGGTCGGCGCCGAAGCGCCCCACAAGCGCGTCATAGCGGCCGCCGCTGGCGATTTCCACCGGCCCGTGTTCCCCCTGGCACACCAGCTTCAGCACCAGCCCGTCGTAGAGGGCGAAATGGGGCTGGAACGTGGGATCGAGGCGCAGCGCCACCTGGCGCCGCGCCGCCGCCGGCGCCACCGCCTCCAGGGTGGCGGCCAGCTCGCCCAGCAGCGGCACCGGTCCCAGCCACTGCTCGAGGCCGTAGAGCACCTGGGGCGGTTCGCCGCGCAGGCGCATCACGGCACTCAGGCGCTGCCGCTGGGGATCGGAGAGGGGCAGCCGGTCAAGGGCCAGGGGGTCGAAGCCGGTGAGCGCGGCCCGGGCCGCCTGCCGCTGCTCCTCCGGCACCTGGGCCAGCAGGGCCGTGAGCAGGCCGTGGTGCCCCACCAGCAGCCGGGGGCGGTGCTGGGGACCCAGGCCGAGCCGGGCGGCGGCAGCCAGGAGCAGCCGCATCAGTTCCACATCCGCCGCCGCCGACGGCTCACCGAGCAGTTCCACGCCGCTCTGCAGCTGCTCGAGGATGCGCTGGTGGCCGCTGTCGCCGGTGCTGCTGCGGTAGGTGGTGCCCTCGGACCACAGGCGCAGGGGCCGGGGGCGGGCCGCCAGCCGCGTGCAGGCCGCCCGGGCGATCGAGGCGGTGAGTTCCGGGCGCAGCCCCAGCGGATCGTCGGCCGCCAGGCGCACCACTTCCCGGCCATCGATGGCGCCGCCGGCCTGGAGCGTGTCCAGACGCTCGAAGCTGGGCGGGGCTACGGCCTGATAGCCCCAGAGGCGGTACACCTCGGCGAGAGTGGCGCAGATCGCCCGGTTCTGTTCCACCTCAAGGGGATTGAGGTCCCGGGCGCCGGCGGCGGGTTGCAGGGCCATGGCAGCGGACCGGACGGGTGCGACGGGGGGATCCTATGGAGCAGGCACCACAGCGCCTTCGCCCGCCGCGCCATCCAGTTCCGGGGCACCGAAGCTGGCGCCGCTCAGGGGGCTGCAGGCCCGCAGTCCGGCCACCAGCTGGGGGTGCAGCCGCGCACCGCAGGCCACCACCCGCCCCTCCCTGAGCTGCAGGGCGCCGCCGTCGTAGGCGGTGGCCACACCACCCGCCTGCTCCACCAGCACCACGCCGGCCGCCAGGTCCCAGGGGGCCAGCCCCCGCTCCCAGTAGCCGTCCAGCCGGCCGCTGGCCACGAAGGCCAGATCCACGGCTGCCGCGCCGCCCCGCCGCACGCCGTGGCTGCGGTGGGTGAAGTAGGCGAACTCGGAGTAGTTGTTGTCCAGGCGGGTGTGGCGGTCGTAGGCGAAGCCGGTCACCAGCAGGGCATCGGCCAGGCGCTCGCAGCCGCTCACCTGGATGCGGCGACCGTTGCACCAGGCGCCGAGGCCTGGCGCGGCCCAGTGCAGTTCGTCGAAGCTGGGCACCGCCAGTGCGCCCAGCAGGGGCACGCCGCGCCAGCAGAGGCCCACGGAGGTTCCGAAGAAGGGATAGCCGTGGGCGTAGTTGGTGGTGCCATCGAGGGGATCGACGCACCACTCCAGCTCGCCGGCGCGGGGCCTGCGCCCGCTCTCCTCGGAGAGCACGCCGATTTCGGGCGTCTCGGCCTCCAGCAGCGCCAGCACCGCCTTCTCCGCGGCCAGGTCGGCTTCGGTCACCAGATCGCCGCAGCGGCCTTTCTCGCGGATCTGCTCGAGGCGGCCGAAGTGCGCCCTGAGCTGCACCCCGCCGGCTTCCGCCGCCCGCCGGGCCACATCCACCAGCCGCTCGATCGCGCCCATGGCCAGGCCCGACTCGAGCAGGGCCCGGTCCGAGCCCCGCTCGACGTCGCAGGCTGCGACGGGGCTGAGGGCCGTTTCAGAGGTCGAGGTATCAGAGGTCGCGGTCACAGAGTTCACGATCTCAGAGGTCATCGTCTCCACGCTGTCACCATCACTCGTCGTCGAGGGGGAGGCCGGGACGGATGCGGCCCCGGCCGAAGTGTCTGCCGAACTGGAGTTCGTACACCTCGTCCTCATCCTGCGTCTCCACCTCCAGGGGGCCGGTCGCCCGGGCCACGCACAGCAGCCCGTAGCCACGGGCCCGCAACTCGCGCGAGAGGCCGAGGGCCTCGCGCTGATCGATCGTGCCGCTCAGCACCCGCACCGCGCAGGTGGTGCAGCAGCCGTTGCGACAGCTGAAGGGCAGGGGGTCACCCTGCTGCTCGAAGCTGCGCAGGATGTACTCGCCCTCGGGCACCTCATGCCGGATCACGCGACCGCTCTGGCGCCAGTGGACGGTGATCGGGAAGCTGCGCATGGGGCTGGGGAGGCTGGGGAGGGTGAGCTGCTACATTGCCACTTCGTTGCCCCATTTTGCCCCTGGAGAGGTGGCCGAGTGGTCGAAGGCGCAGCACTGGAAATGCTGTATAGGGGCAACTCTATCGAGGGTTCGAATCCCTCCCTCTCCGCTCAACATCAGCCAGCCGGCCCCCGGGCCGGCTGTTTTGTTGTCTGCGATTGTCCGACGCCCGGCGTTGCCCGGGTGCGCAATCAGCCGACCATCAGCCGAAACGACCCGTCACGTAATCCTGGGTGGCCTGCTGGCTGGGCGCGTTGAAGATGCGCTCGGTCTCGGCGAATTCCACCAGATAGCCCACCTTGCCGGTGCCACCCTCCACGGCCTCGGCGTTGTAGAAGGCGGTCATGTCCGCCACCCGCACCGCCTGCTGCATGTTGTGGGTCACGATGATGATGGTGTAGCTGCGCTTCAGCTCATGCATCGTTTCCTCGATCTTCAGGGTGGAGATCGGGTCCAGCGCTGAGCAGGGCTCATCCATCAGGATCACCTCCGGTTCGGTGGCGATGGCCCGGGCGATGCACAGGCGCTGCTGCTGGCCGCCGGAGAGCGCCAGGCCGCTCTCCTTGAGCTTGTCCTTGCACTCGTCCCAGACGGCCGCCTTGCGCAGGGAGCGTTCCACCAGCTCATCCATGTCGCCCTTGTAGCCATTGATGCGGGCGCCGAAGGCGATGTTCTCGTAGATGGTCTTGGGGAACGGGTTGGGCTTCTGGAACACCATGCCGATGCGGCGGCGCACCTCCACCGGATCCACGTTGGGGGCATAGATGTCGGTGCCGTCGAACACCACCCGGCCGCGCAGGCTGCAGCCAGGGATGAGATCGTTCATCCGGTTGAGGCCGCGCAGCACGGTTGATTTGCCGCATCCGGAAGGGCCGATGAAGGCCGTCACCTGGCCCTTGGGAATGTCCATGAAGACGTTCTTCACAGCTTCGAACTTGCCGTAGGAGATCGTCACGTCCTGAAGGGACATGCAGACGTCTTGGGCCGGCATCGGGGCAGGGTTGGTGAGGGTCATGGTGGGTGCAGGCGCTGAGCGCTGGATGGAGAACGCTTGGGAGCTTTGGGGGAGTGGGCTCAGGTGCGGGAGAAGCTGCTGATCCAGCGGGCCAGAAGGTTGGCGGCGAGAATCATCATCACGAGCACGAACGATGCCGCCCAGGCCAGTTCGTTCTGGGCTTCGTAGGGCATGATCGCGAAGTTGAAGATCAACACCGACATGGTGGCGATCGGGTTGAACACTCCTTCGGGCCAGAAGGGAGAGAACAGCGCCGTGAAGATCAGGGGCGCCGTCTCCCCTGCCGCCCGTGCGATCGCCAGCACCACGCCGGTGGCGATCGGCGTGAAGGCGGCCGGCAGGGTGATCCGCATCACCGTGACGAACTTGGAGGCGCCCACGCCGTAGGCACCCCAGCGCAGTTCCTGGGGCACCAGCTTGAGACCTTCATCGGTGGTCTTGATCACGGTGGGCAGCATCAGCACCGCCAGGGCGATGCCGCCGGCGGCGGCGCTGTAGCTCTGGCCGAAGAACACCCTGGTGGAGACGATCACCCCATACACGAAGACACCGCTGATGATCGAGGGCACGCCGGCGAGGATGTCGTTGCCGACGGAGATGAACTGGGAGAACCAGCCGCGGTTGGAATACTCGGTGAGATACACCCCACCGCCGACACCGATGGGAATGGAGATGGCCGAGGCCACGAGGGTGACGATGATCGTTCCCAGCACGGCGTTGCCGATGCCGCCTCCCTCCAGACCCGGGGGCGGCGGCAGCTGGGTGAACAGGCTCAGGCTCATCAGCCGTCCGCCCTGCACCAGCACATAGAGGATCACCAGGAACAGCGGCAGCACCGCGATGGCCGCGAACAGGGCGGCGATGCTGGTGAGCAGCCTGTTGAGGCGGTTGCGCTTGAGGGTGGGATCGAAGGTGAGCGGGCGACGGTCGAAGAGAGCGCTGCCGGGCTGGAACGGGGTGGTGGTGGTCATCGGTAGGGCTCAGTAGCGCAGGCTGAGGCGGCGCACGATCCACTTGGCGAAGATGTTCACCACGAGGGTGAGCACCATCAGGATCAGTGCTGCATACATCAGGGCCGACACCTGGATGCCGTCCGCTTCCCCGAACTGGTTGGCGAGCATCGAGGCGATCGTGTTGCCCGGTGCCAGCAGGGAGGTGCTGAAGTTGTTGGAGTTGCCGATGATCATGGTCACGGCCATCGTTTCACCCATGGCCCTGCCCAGGGCCAGCATCACGCCACCGGTGATGGCGGACACGGCGGCCGGGAGGATGACGCTGAAGATGGCTCCCCAGCGGGTGGTGCCCACCCCGTAGGCCCCCTGGCGAAGCTCCTCCGGCACCTGGTTGAGGGCGTCGCGGGAGATGGCCGTGATGATCGGCAGGATCATCACCACCAGGATCAGGATCGCCGGGGCCATGCCCGGGCCTTTGGGGATGGTGTTGAACAGGGGCGTCCAGCCCAGCAAGCTGTGCAGGAGATCGAGGGCCGGGCGGATGGTGGGCTCCATCACGAAGATGGCCCAAAGGCCCAGCACCACCGAGGGGATCGCCGCCAGCAGCTCCACCATCAGACCGGTGGCATCGCGCACCAGCTTGGGCAGCACGTCCTCGGTGATCAGGATCGCCGTGCCCACGCCCAGGGGCACGGCGATCAGCAGCGACAGGAGCGAGGTGACCAGGGTGCCGTAGATGGCCACGAAAGCGCCATAGCTTTCGTTCACCGGATCCCAGGCCGAGGTGGTGATGAACGACAGGCCGAAGGTCGCGATCGCTTCGCGGGCGCCGGTGAACACCACCAGGAAGATGCCCAGCAGCACAACCGCCACAACCGAGGCCAGGGCCAGGGAGAGCTGGCGGAAGCCGGTGTCCACCAGCTTTTCGCTGGGCGGCCGGCGGCGGAGCGTGAACGCGTCGGCGTTCAGCTGGGGGGGAGATGAATCCGTCGTCATGCGGTGAAGAGCGTGCTGCGGCATGAGCTGCCTGCCCTGTGGCCGGCCCGCTGACTCCCGGTCCCGGCAGTGCCGAAAGGGCGTCTGTCGAAATTTACGGAGCCGGCTGCGATGACTGTTTAAGTGGTGATTAACGTCCGGAGGTCCGGTGCCTCCGGCAAGCCGGTACCTTGGGGGTGCCAGGCGGTTCTTGACTCCACGCTGTCCATGGGGCGCATCGTCGGCATCGACCTGGGAACCACCAATTCCGTCGTCGCGGTGCTGGAGGGCGGCCGGCCGGTGGTGATCGCCAGCGCCGAGGGCAGCCGCACCACCCCCTCGGTGGTGGGCTTCAGCCGCGACCAGGAGCTGCTCGTGGGCCAGCTGGCCCGCCGCCAGCTGGTGCTCAACCCCCGCAACACCTTCGCCAATCTGAAGCGCTTCGTGGGGCGCCAGTGGGAGGAGCTCGACGAGGGCAGCCTCAGCGTGCCCTACACGGTGCGGGCGAACGACCAGGGCAACGTGCGCGTCGTCTGCCCCGCCACCGAGCGTGAGTACGCCCCCGAGGAGCTGGTGGCCAGCATCCTGCGCAAGCTCTGCGACGACGCCGCCACCTACCTGGGCGAGCCGGTGGAGGCGGCCGTGATCACGGTGCCCGCCTACTTCGACGACGCCCAGCGCCAGGCCACCCGCGATGCCGGCCGGCTGGCCGGGATCAGCGTGGAGCGCATCCTGAACGAGCCCACCGCCGCGGCGCTGGCCTACGGCTTCGACCGCAGCGCCGCCAAGCGGGTGCTGGTGTTCGACCTCGGGGGCGGCACCTTCGACGTGTCGATCCTTCGCATCGCCCAGGGGGTGTTCGACGTCAAGGCCACCAGCGGCGACACCCAGCTGGGCGGCAACGACTGGGACCGGCGCATCGTCGACTGGCTGGCCGAGGGGTTCCTGAAGCAGCACCAGATCGACCTGCGCCGCGACCGGCAGGCCCTGCAGCGGCTCACCGAGGCGGCCGAGAAGGCCAAGATCGAGCTCAGCGGGGTGCAGAGCACGCCCATCTCCCTCCCCTTCATCGCCACCGGGGGCGAGGGTCCGCTGCACATCGAAACCACCCTGGAGCGCTCGGTGTTCGAGGGGCTCTGTCCCGATCTGCTCGACCGTCTGCTGCGCCCCGTCCAGCGCGCCCTGCGCGATGCCGGCCTGGCGGCCGACGACATCGACGACGTGGTGCTGGTGGGCGGCGCCACGCGCATGCCGATGGTGCAGGAGATGGTGCGCACCCTGGTGCCCCGCGAGCCCTGCCAGTCGGTGAACCCCGATGAGGTGGTGGCGATCGGCGCCGCCGTGCAGGCCGGCATCCTCACCGGCGAACTGCGCGACCTCATGCTCAACGACGTCACCCCCCTGTCGCTGGGGCTGGAGACGATCGGCGGCGTGATGAAGGTGCTGATCCCGCGCAACACGCCGATTCCGGTGCGCAGGAGCGACGTGTTCAGCACCTCGGAGGCCAACCAGAACTCGGTGGAGATCCATGTGCTGCAGGGTGAGCGGCAGATGGCCAGCGACAACAAGAGCCTGGGGCGCTTCCGGCTGTCCGGCATTCCCCCCGCGCCCCGGGGCGTGCCCCAGGTGCAGGTGTCCTTCGACATCGACGCCAACGGGCTGCTGCAGGTGTCGGCGATGGACCGCACCACCGGCCGCCAGCAGAGCGTGAGCATCCAGGGCGGTTCCAACCTCGGCGAGGAGGAGATCGCCCGGCTGATCGAGGAGGCCGAGCTGAAGGCCGCCGAGGACCGGCGCAAGCGCGCCGCCATCGACCGCCGCAACAAGGCGCTCACGCTGGTGGCCCAGGCCGAGCGGCGCCTGCGGGACGCGGCCCTGGAACTCGGCCCCTATGGCGCCGAGCGCCAGCAGCGCGCCGTGGAGATGGCCGTGCGCGACGTGCAGGACCTGCTGACCCTGGAGGAGCGGGGCGAGAGCGATCCGATGGAGCTGGACATGGCCGCCGGCCAGCTGCAGGAGGCCCTGTTCGGACTCAACCGCCGCCTGCTCAGCGAGCGCCGCGCCGAGCAGGGGCCGCTGCAGGGCCTCAAGAACACCCTTGGCAGCCTCAAGGACGAGCTGTTCTCCGACGACGACGACTGGGACGACTGGAACCGTCCCAGCCGCGATCCCTGGGCCGCGCCCCAGGCCCGCTCCGCCGAGCGCTTCAGCGACGACCGCTACCGCGAGGAGCGCTTCACGGAGGACCGCTACCGGGAGGACCGCTACCGGGACGACCGATACAGGGAAGACCGCTACCGGGAGCCGCCTTATCGGGTGGAGATGGATGGCGAGGAGCGGCTGGACCGGGAGCCCCGGGAACCCGGCGGCTACGGCCGCGGCTCCCTCGCTGAGGATGGGTCGGCCGGCTTCGATCCGATCCGCCGTCAGACCACGCACCGCGAGCGGTCGTTCGACGACCAGCGCTTCGCTGAGCAGCCCTTCAGTGACGATCCCAGCCGGCGCCAGCGGTCGCGCGTGCCGGCCGACGATCCCTGGGACGACCGCGATCTGCCGTGAGCGCCCGCTCCGTCGCCGCCGACGAGGCGGCCATCGACCCCTGGGCGGTGCTGGGCCTCGATCCGGGCGCTGACGCCGATGCCCTCAAGCGCGCCTTCCGCAGGCAGGCCCGGCGCTGGCATCCCGATCTCAACGGCAACGACCCCGTCGCCGAGGAGCGCTTCAAGCAGGTGAACGAGGCCTATGCCCTGCTCTCCGATCCCCGGCGCCGCCGGGACTGGGAGCGGGGTGAGTCCGGGGCCGGGCCGGAGGCTGCGCAGACCGGCCGGGATCCCTTCGCCAGCGGCTTTCCCAGCTTCGAGACCTACCTGGAGGAACTCTTCGGTGGCCGCCGCCGACCCGCGGCCGGCAGCTCTGATGGCCCCTCCGTGGACCAGGACTCCAGGGCACGGGACCACGGCGACGAGGAGTACGCCGCCGGGTCCGCCGCCGCCCCGGTCACGGCCGCCCCGCCGTCCCCTCCGCCGGTGGTGGCAGCCTCCGACAGCGAGACCGCCGTCGACCTCACCCCCGAGCAGGCTCTCCAGGGAGAGCGGGTGGAGCTGGAACTCACCGACGGCACCGTCGTGGAGGTGTGGACCCCGCCCATTGCCGGTGACGGCTGGCGGCTGCGCCTGGCCGGCGTCACACCCGGCGGCGGCGACCACTTCCTGCAGCTGCGGGTGCGCACCGCCGAGGGCCTGCGGATCGATGGCCTGCGGGTGCACTACCTGCTCCCCGTCAGCCCCGCCGAAGCGGTGCTGGGTTGTCAGGTGGTGGTGCCCACCCTCAGAGGAGCCGTGAAGCTCACCGTGCCGCCGGGGTCCTCCAGCGGGCGCCTGCTGCGCCTGCGCGGCCGCGGACTGGAATGGGGTGGCCAGCGCGGGGATCAGCTCGTGGAGATCCGCATCGTCGTGCCCGAGCAGGCCGGCGACGCCGAGACCGCCCTCTACCGCCGCCTGCAGGAGCTGGCCGACGAAGCCGCCGAGGACGACGCGGTCGGGCTGTGAGCTCCCGCCCCCCGGTGACACACTGAGGCCACACCCGCGCTGTCCTGTCCGTCCATGTCGGTGCATGTGCTCCTCTTCGATGCCGGCTCCGAGCAGGAGGGCATCCATTCCCTCGAGCTCAACGGCCGCACCGTGGTGCTGCTGTTCGAGAACCGCGATGACGCCGAGCGCTATGCCGGCCTGCTCGAGGCCCAGGACTTCCCCGTGCCCACCGTCGAGGCCCTGGACCGCACGGAGATGGAGCAGTTCTGCAGCCAGTCCGGCTACGAGGCGCGGTTCGTGCCCGCCGGCTTCGTGCCCCAGAGCCCCGAGGAGCGCCTGCTGATCGCTCCGCCCGAGCGCAACATGGACGTGAGCCACTGGCAGGAGGAGGAGCAGGAGGTCCATGCCGGTGTGGACGGCCGGGGCCAGGCCGGGCCGGAGCAGCCCGCCGAGCCCATCAGCTCCGGCGATCCCGAGCTGGAAGCCTTCCGCCGCCAGCTGGAGGGACTGCTCTGATGAGCGCCGCCAGCTTCGCCGACGTCCCTGCCCAGGACCGCGGCCATCTGCTCACCGAGCAGGCCAATCCCCTCAGCAGCGCTCTGGATCAGCTGCCCACCGACCAGCTGGTGGATCTCTTCTGCCGCAACGATCTCGAGCCGCAGCGGGCGGTGGCCGCCGCCGCGCCGGCGCTCACGGCGGCGGTGGACGCCATCGCCGAGCGGCTCCGCGGCGGCGGCCGGCTCTTCTATCTGGGTGCCGGCACCTCCGGCCGGCTGGGGGTGCTCGATGCCGCCGAGTGCCCGCCCACCTTCTGCACGCCGCCCGAGCTGGTGCAGGGCGTGCTGGCCGGCGGGGCACCGGCCCTGCTGCGCAGTTCCGAGGGCCTGGAAGACCTGGCGGCGGCCGGGCGGACGGATCTCGACGAGCGCGGCTTCGGCCCGGCCGACTGCCTGGTGGGCATCGCCGCCGGCGGCACCACCCCCTACGTGCTCGGGGCGCTGCACCATGCCCGGGCCATCGGCGCCCTGGCGATCGCCATGGCCTGTGTGCCCGCCGATCAGGCCGCCATGCCCTGCGACATCGACATCCGCCTGCTCACAGGGCCCGAGCTTCTCACCGGCTCCACCCGTCTCAAGGCCGGCACCGCCACCAAGATGGCGCTGAACATCCTCTCCACCGGCGTGATGGTGCGCCTGGGCAAGGTGCACGGCAACCGCATGGTGGATGTGGCCGTCACCAACAGCAAGCTGGAGGACCGGGCGCTGCGCATTCTGCGCGACCTGGCGGGGCTGGAGCGTGGCCGTGCCGCCGTGCTGCTGGAGCAGGCCGAGGGCTCGGTGAAACGTGCCCTGCTGATGGCGGCCACCGGGCTCGACTGCAGCAGCGCACGCCAGCGGCTGCGGGAACAGGGGGAGGACCTCCGCCGGGCGCTGGAGGCCTGCGGCGCCAGCCTCGGCGGTGCGTCCTGATCCGGATCCGCTTCAGTCGTGCTCGGCCAGCGCCCCCCAGTAGGGGGCGGTGAACAGGTCCACCCGCCGCCGGGTCTCAAGCGGCACCTGGTCCTTCGGCGTCATCAGCGCGTGGCGCAGGGCGCGGTGCGAACCGCTGGCCGGCCGCTGGGCAGCGATCCGCTCGGCGGCCACGCGGATGATCTGCTGGGCCAGGTCGGCATTGGCCCTCAGGTTGTCGATCACCATCTCCACGCTCACCGCGGCATGGTCCTGGTGCCAGCAGTCGTAGTCGGTGACCATCGCCAGGGTGGCGTAGGCGATCTCCGCCTCCCGGGCCAGGCGCGCCTCGGTGTGGTTGGTCATGCCGATCACGCCGCAGCCCCAGCTGCGGTAGAGCTCCGATTCGGCACGGGTGGAGAAGGCCGGACCCTCCATGCACAGGTAGGTGCCGCCCCGGTGCAGCTGCCGGCCTGCCGGCATCAGGCTTTCGCCCACGTCGGCCAGCAGGCGGCTGAGGGTGGGGCAGAAGGGGTCGGCGGCGGTCACATGGGCCACCACCCCGTTGCCGAAGAACGACAGCGGCCGCTGGTGGGTGCGGTCGATGAACTGATCCGGCACGAGCATGTCCAGCGGGCGCACCTGCTCCTGCAGCGAGCCGACCGCGGACACCGACAGGATCCAGCGCACCCCCAGGGAGCGCAGCGCCCAGAGGTTGGCGCGGTAGGGCACCTCGCTGGGGGTGTAGCTGTGGTGCCGGCCATGGCGGGCCAGGAACACCACCTCCAGCTCGCCGATGCGCCCCAGGCGCAGGGCATCGGAGGGTTGACCGTAGGGCGTGTCCACCACCACCTCGCGCCCATCCTCCAGGCCCTCCATTGCGTACAGACCACTGCCGCCCAGCACGCCGAGACGGGCCTCGTGAAGCGGAATGCCTGGCGAGGGGCCGGTGGAGGTGGCGGTGGAAGGAGTGCTGCTCATGAACGGTTGAGGGCTGCCGGCGGGGGACGATCGACCCTCCATTCTCAGCACGGCCCCATACAGTCGGCGTTTGCCCCCGAGCCCCCATGACCCGTGCCGTGATGGACACCGACGCCGGTGTGATCGAACTGGAACTGTTCGATGCCGACGCGCCCAACACCGTGGCCAATTTCACCAAGCTGGCCCGTGACGGGTTCTACGACGGGCTCGCGTTCCATCGCGTCATCCCCGGATTCATGGCCCAGGGCGGCTGCCCGAACTCGCGCGAGGGCTCGAAGGGCATGCCCGGCACCGGCGGCCCCGGCTACGTGATCGACTGCGAGATCAACGGCCGCAAGCACCAGGCCGGCACCCTGGCCATGGCCCATGCCGGCCGCAACACCGGCGGCTCGCAGTTCTACATCTGCCATGAGGCCCAGCCCCACCTGGACGGCGTGCACACCGTCTTCGGCCAGACCGGGAACATGGATGTGGTGCTGGCCCTCAAGAACGGCAGCCGGATCAACAAGGTGACGATCCAGGACTGAGCCTTCGACCTGAGGCTCAGCCTGAGGCTCAGCGCCAGATCACCAGCACGCCCGCGTCCAGGCGCGGTCCCTCGCCCCTGGGCTGCAGCAGTTCCCCCAGGGGCCGCTGCTGGGCCTCCAGGGAGGCGCTGGGGTGGTTGATCCGCTGGGGCTCCGGGCTCAGCAGCAGACCCACCCGGCTGGTGCCGTCGCTGCCGGCCAGCAGCTCCAGGGCCCGGCGCAGGTTCTGCGGTTCCAGGGAGGCCCGCTCGCCACTGCTGAGCAGCAGTGCCAGCTGGGGCTGGTTCAGCAGCGCCAGCAGCCGCGGGTCCTCCTCCGGCTCCAGCTTCAGGCCCTGCTCCAGCGCCCAGGCTTCCAGCCGCTCCCGCACCTCCGCTGCACTGCCGACCTCGGGATGGCCATGCCAGGCGAGCACGGCGGTGGGTCCGGCGATCGGGCAGGTGGGGCCTTCCCCCATCAGGTGGCCCAGCTTGCTGCGCTTGGCGGCCAGGTAGGCGGCGTTGTGATCACCGGGGTCCATCACCAGCGGTACCCGGTCCACCACCTGCAGGCCGTAGCCGCCGAGGCCGGCGATCTTGCGCGGGTTGTTGGTGATCAGCCGCAGCCGGTGCACCCCCAGGTCGCTGAGGATCTGGGCCCCCACGCCGTAGTTGCGCAGATCGGCGGGGAAGCCCAGGCGCTCGTTGGCCTCCACCGTGTCCAGGCCCGTGTCCTGCAGCGAGTACGCGCGCAGCTTGTTGATCAGGCCGATGCCGCGCCCTTCCTGGCGCAGATACACCACCACCCCTTCGCCGGCGGTCTCGATCATGCGCAGGGCCGCCTCCAGCTGGGGCCGGCAGTCGCAGCGGAGGGAGCCGAAGGCGTCGCCGGTGAGGCACTCGCTGTGCACCCGCACCAGCACCGGCCCGGTGGCCCGCTCCGGATGGCCCTTGACGATCGCCACATGCTCGCCGCCGTCGAGTTCGTTGCGGAAGCCGATCGCCCGGAACATGCCGAAGGCACTGGGCAGCGCCGCTTCCGCCTGGCGGCGTACGAACCGCTCCGTGTCCAGGCGGTAGCGGATCAGGTCGGCGATGGAGATCAGGCGCAGGCCATGGCGCCGGGCGTAGTCGGCCAGCTGGGGCAGGCGCGCCATCGAGCCGTCCGGGTTCTGGATCTCGCAGATCACCCCGGCCGGGTAGAGGCCCGCCAGGCGGGCCAGATCGACGGCCGCCTCGGTGTGGCCGGCCCGCTTGAGCACGCCGCCCTGGCGGGCGCGCAGCGGGAAGATGTGGCCCGGCCGGCGCAGGTCCCCCGGACGGGTCTGGGGATGGATCGCCACCTGGATGGTGCGGGCCCGATCCTCCGCCGAGATCCCCGTGCTCACCCCGTTCTCCGGCCCCGCGTCCACGCTCACGGTGAAGGCGGTCTGGTTCTCGTCGGTGTTGTGATCCACCATCAGGGGCAGATCGAGCGCGTCCAGCCGCTCTCCCTCCATTGCCAGGCAGATCAGGCCCCGGGCCTCGGTGGCCATGAAGTTGATCTGCTCGGGGGTGGCGAACTGGGCGGCGCAGATCAGGTCGCCCTCGTTCTCCCGGTTCTCGTCATCCACCACCACCACGGCGTCGCCGTTGCGGATCGCCGCCAGGGCGTCAGCGATGGCATCGAAGCGGATGGCGGAGGTGCTGCCGGTCGCAGGACTCATGGGCGGCGCCAGGGGCGGCTGATGGGGCGTCCTGGGGACCCCATTGCCGCTTACGGGCAGCGGGGGCCATGGCGCAATCATCCTTTATAAATCCCGGGTTGTTCCCGCGCAGGGCTCACCCGCCATGGCCAGCCCACTTCCAGCCCTCCACCGGGTGGCCGTGATCGGTGCCAGTGGTTATGGGGGTCTGCAGACGCTGCGGCTGCTGCAGGACCATCCCGCCCTGACGGTGACCTTCCTCGGCGGGGAGCGCAGCAGCGGCCGGCACTGGAGCGAGATCAATCCCTTCCTGCCCCTGCCGGGCGATCCCCTGGTGCAGAGCCCGGATCCCGACGCGATCGCCGCCGCCGCCGATTTCGCCGTGCTCAGCCTGCCCAATGGATTGGCGGCCCAGCTGGTGCCGCCGCTGCTGGAGCGGGGCCTGCGCGTGGTCGACCTCTCGGCCGACTACCGCTACCGCTCCCTGGCCCGCTGGCAGGAGGTGTATGTGGCGGAGGCGCGCCAGGTGCCCCGCCAGGACGCCGACCTCTGCGCCGAGGCGGTGTACGGCCTGCCGGAGTGGCATGGTGACGCCATCCGCACGGCCCGGCTGGTGGCCGCCCCCGGCTGCTTTCCCACCGCCTCCCTGCTGGGGCTCCTGCCCCTGCTGAAGCAGGGCCTGATCGAGACGCGGGGGATCGTGATCGACGCCAAGACCGGCACCAGCGGCGGCGGCCGGGCGGCGAAGGAGCATCTGCTGCTGTCCGAGGCGGGCGAGGCGGTGGCGCCCTACGGCGTGGTGGGCCACCGCCACACCAGCGAGATCGAGCAGATCGCCGGCCAGGTGGCCGGGCGCGAGATCCAGCTCCAGTTCACCCCCCACCTGATGCCCATGGTCCGGGGCCTGCTGGCCACGGTGTACTGCCGGCTGCGCGATCCCGGTCTCACCGCCGAGGACTGCAGCACGGTGCTGCGCTCCGCCTACCGGGACGCCCCCGCGGTCACGGTGCTGCCGGTGGGCACCTATCCCTCCACCAAGTGGGTGCGGCAGACCTGCCGGGCCCTGCTGTCGCTTCAGGCCGATCCCCGCACCGGCCAGCTGATCGTGATGGGGGCCATCGACAACCTGGTGAAGGGCCAGGCCGGCCAGGGGGTGCAGTGCCTCAACCTGATGGCCGGCCTGGAGGAGAGCGCCGGCCTGCCGCTGCTTCCCTTCTACCCCTGATCTATCCCTGGGCCGGCAGCCCCAGCCGCTCGGCCGCCAGCTGCACCGCCAGCGGCAGGATGCGGTGTTCCTGCCGCTGGATCCGGGCGCTCAGGCTGGCATGGTCGTCGCCCTCCAGCACCGGCACGGCCGCCTGCACCAGGATCCGGCCGGCATCCACCTGCTCGTTGACCAGGTGGGCGGTGCAGCCGGCCAGCCGCACCCCCGCCGCCAGGGCCTGCCCCACCGCATCCATGCCACGGAAGCTGGGCAGTAGCGAGGGGTGGATGTTCACCAGCCGCTCCGGAAAGGCCTCCACCAGCCTCCGGGTGACGATCCGCATCCACCCCGCCATCACCACCAGGTCCACCTGCGCTTCCTGGAAGGCCTCGACCAGGGCCGCGTCGAGGGCGTCGCGGCTGGGCTGCAGCCGGTGGTCGATCAGCCGGCAGGGCACCCCCAGGCGCGATGCCCGCTCCCGGGCTGCGCAGCCGGGGTTGTTCACCACCAGCAGCACCACGTCGGCCGCAGGCCGGTCTGCCCGGCAGGCCTGGGTGAGGGCCTCGAAATTGCTGCCCTCCCCCGAGGCCATCACCGCCAGCCGCAGCCGTCGCCCTGCCGACGGCGGCGCCTCAGGCGGTTGCAACGGCCACTGGAAGCCGTCCAGCTGCTGGCTAGGGTCAGCAAAAGCGGGCATCCCGTCCATGTCCCATCTGTCCATCCTGCCCACGGTGCTGCGCGACGCCGACGTGCTCGCCCGCAGCCTCGAGGCCATCGGTCTGCAGCCCCGCTGGGGCGGCCATCTCGAGGGCTTCGCCGGCGAACGCCAGGCGGTTGATCTGCAGGTGCGGCTGGACGAGGGCCAGAGCCTGGGCTGGCGCCGCGATGCCGAGGGCACCCTGGCCCTGGTGGGGGATCTGCAGCGCATCAGCCGCAGCACCCGGCTGCAGCAGCTGCTCTCCACCATCACCCGCCGCTACGCCGCCGAGCTGGCGCTCGCTGAGGCCGCCCGCCTCCAGGGCAGCGCCCGGATCCGCGTCAGTCCCTGATCGGCGGCCGCGGTGATTCCAGACACCGGCGCCCTGCTCTCCGGCCCCGGCTCGGCCAGCCCGCCCGCTGCGGTAAGCCAGGCCAGCTCCCTGCGGCCGGGCCATGGACCCATGGTGCTCCTCGACCTGCGCGCCTGCCACAGCCACCTGGTGGCTGTGACCCTGGAGGTGCAGCCCCAGGATCAGGAGCTCCGGCTGGCGCTGCCGGGCTGGACGCCCGGGTCGTACCTCATCCGCGACTACGTGCGCCAGCTCGAGGGGCTGGAGGTGCTCCAGGACCAGGACCACCTGCACCCCCGCCGCACCGGCACCGCCAGCTGGTCGGTGAGCCTGCCCCGGCTGAGCCCGGTGCGGATCCGCTACCGCGTGCTGGCCACCGAGCTCACGGTGCGCACCTGCCACCTCACCCCAGAGCACGGCTTCCTGGCCCTGGCCGCAGTGGTGCTCCAGGTGCAGGGCCAGCGCTGGCTGCCCCACCGCCTGCACCTGCAGCTTCCCCCGGACTGGCTGCCCTTCGTGCCGCTGCCCCCGTGCGCTGACGGCGGATGGCGTGCCCGTGACTTCGACCAGCTGGTCGACACGCCCGTCGAAGCCGGCCCGCAAAGCGGCCATGGCTTCGAAGTCGCCGCTGTGCCGCACCGCTGGGTGAGCTGGGGGACCACCCTGGCCGGGGGGGATCCGGCGGTCGACGACCCCGACTGGCTGAAGGACGTGCAGCGGCTGTGCCTGGCCTGCTGCCGGCTGATGGGGGTGGAGCGGCCGGCGGCGGACCACTACCTCTTCGTCCTCCATCTCACCGACAACGGCTACGGCGGTCTGGAGCACGACCACAGCACGGTGCTGCAGTACGGCCGGCGCCGGCTGGCGAAACCCGACGGCCGCCGCAAGCTGCTGCAGCTGGTGGCCCATGAATATCTGCACCAGTGGAACGTGCGCCGGTTGCGGCCCGCCGAGCTCACCCCCTACGACTACGACCGGCCGGTGGTGGTGCCGAGCCTCTGGTTCGCCGAGGGCGTCACCAGCTACGTCGATCAGCTCCTGCCCCATGCCGCCGGCCTCAGCACCCAGGAGGAGGTGCTCAGTGATCTCGGCGCCGACCTGAGCCGCTACCTGCTGACGCCGGGCCGCCGCCTGCAGAGCCTGCGCCAGAGCAGCGAGGAGGCCTGGGTGAAGCTCTACAAGGCCGATGCCTATGCCGTCGACAACCAGATCAGCTACTACCTCAAGGGTGCGGTGCTGGCCCTGGTGCTCGATCTGCACCTGCGCCGCCACGGCAGCGCCCTGCCGGCGGTGCTGCACGCCCTGTGGCACAGCCATGGTGCCCGGGGCCGTGGCTACGGCGAGTCGGATCTGCTCCACGCCTTCGCCGCTTCGGCGCCCGACCTGGCCACCCTGCTGCCGGCCTGGCTCGATGGTCTCGAGGATCCGCCCCTCGACGCCTACCTGGCCGATGTGGGCCTGCGCCTCAGGGCGGAGTCAGCGGCGGAACCCTGGACGGGCTGGCAGCTGGAGACGACGGCCCAGGGCTTGACGACACAGCGTGTCCTGCGGGACTCTCCTGCGGAGCGGGCCGGGCTGATGGTGGGAGACGAGCTGATCGCGCTGGCCGGCCAGCGGCTGCGCGCGGCTGACGACGTCTCCGCACTGCTCTCCAGCCATGCGCCCGGCACGCCGCTGCCGCTGGTGGCGGCCCGGGACGGAGGTCTGATCAGCGGCAGCCTCACACCGGAATCACCTCGGCCGAAGGGCTGGCGCCTGGAGCTGGATCCCGCCGCCGCCGCCGAGGCCGGTGAGCGCCGGCGCCAGTGGCTGGCCCTGGAGAGACCATGAGGCGTCCCTTCCAGCCCCTGGTTCTGGCGGTCGTCGCCCTGGCTGCGATCGGCCTGGGCAGCCTGGGCTGGCTGGCGCGTGAGGGCACCACCCGGCTTTCCGGTGCCGGCGGCGGCCGCTCCCTGCTCGACCTGCTCGAGGAGGTGAGCCAACCCCCTCGCTCCCCCCAGCCCGCCGATCCCCCCGCCCGGCCCGCGCCGCCCCCGCCCCCCCACCAGCGCTGGCGATCGCCCCTGCAGGCCAGTTGCCGCGCCGTGGATGGCCAGAGCCGCGCGCGGCGCACGGCCCGCGCCAGCCGGCAGCGCACCCCGCCGGAGCGCAACCGCCTC
>NZ_JAGQCJ010000017.1 GCF_024346135.1 Cyanobium sp. CH-040
CCTTCTGCTGCGCCGTGAACCGGCGCCGGGTTCTGGTGGGGTTGGTCATCGATGGACAGTCTGGTGGTCATGGCGTGACCCCTATGGACCTGTCCTCATAATTGGGGGAACCCCACTCCTCTAGATCTGCGCACAGCCAGCGTTCACTCCCGGCAGCCGCTGCCTATCAAAGTCCCGCTGGGCGAGAAAGACGTCCCGCTGGAAGAGAAAAGTGAGCACTCCCCGCACTACGGTCTATTGCGAACGATTCCTATTTGCAGATGGAACCGGGACGTGTGCTGAGTGGTTCTTCCGGAGTGCTGTCGAAGACGCGGATGTTCAGATTGTTGATGGCGGCTGGACTGCTGGGCGCGGTCGCGGCGGTTCCGGTCCATGCGCGAACCGATGAAGCAACAGCGCAGGTGCCGGAGGACGGGGTCCGGGCCCCAGGAGTCGCCTGGACGCGGAAGGATTGGCTGGCTCAGAACGAAACCGCAAGAGCTGTCATCACTGGCGTGCAGGTGAGTGAAACCCCTGAGGGGTTGACGGTTGAGCTGGTGAGCGATCGCACCCTGACGGCAGGCCCGACGCGGGTCGAGGGCAACGCTCTGGTCACTGATATCCCCAATGCAGTGCTGAACCTCGACAATCAGGATGCCGCAGAGCAGTTTGCTCCTGCCGAGGGCATTGCGTTGGTGCAAGTCACCGGCATGCCGGATGGAAGTGTGCGGCTCTCCATTACCGGAACCGAAGGACCACCCACAGCCCAAGTCATCTCAACAGCAGGAAATCTGGTCCTGAGCCTGCGACCAGGCATGGCCCAGGCGAGCAGGGATGAAGACGCCATCCAGATTGGTGTAACTGGCCAAGGAGATGACGGCTATCAGGTACCAGACGCCAGTGTGGGTAGCAGGACTCCTACACCGCTCCGAAATCTGCCCTTTTCTGTGCAGGTCGTACCCCAACGACTTCTGCAGGATCGGGATGTTCAAGGCCTCAATGAAGCCCTTCGTACAGTTGTCGGTGTCATACCTGACAATTCCTCACAGTCCGCATTTCAGAGCTTCACGATCCGCGGATTTTCGGGACGAGACATCCTGCGCAATGGGTTGCGCGATGACACAAACATTACCACTCGCAGTCCCATACCCAATATTGAGCGCATTGAGGTGTTGCAAGGGCCTGCCGGAGCGTTATTCGGCCAGGGATCCCCGGGCGGAACCGTTAACATCATCACCAAGAAGCCGCTAGCGACCCCACACTATATTGTAGAAGGGACAATTGGTAACTTCGAAACATACGAAGGGTCAATCGATTTCACTGGACCCATTGATCGCGATGGGAACCTGCTGTATCGCTTTATCGCTGGGGCACGGACTTCCGATACATTCATCGACTTCTTTGATACCCGCAGCTACCTGATCGCTCCCTCGATCTCTTGGCAGATCAGCCCCAATACCCGCCTCACGGTTGAGGGTGAATATTCAGTCGCTGAGTCACCGAACGACCGCGGCTTACCCGCCGCGGGTACGGTTCTACCTAACGTGAATGGACGGCTTCCCCGTAGCCGCTTTATTGGCGAACCTGATGACAAGCTTGACAAAAACAATCGCGACAATCTTCGTCTCGGCTACATCCTTGACCACCAGTTCAACTCTGACTGGAAGTTTCAAAACTCCTTTCGCGTCAGCTTTTTGAACTCACCGCAGAATTCTCTTTTTCCTACCAACCTGTTGGATGATCAGCGCACGCTAGAACGCGGTCTCTTCAGTACCAGCGACCAGTCCCAGGATAACTGGGCGATCGATACAAATGTGGTCGGTCGCTTCAAGACAGGCAGCGTTGGTCATCGAGTGCTGCTGGGACTTGATTATAACCGCGACTTTTACTCGGCCAGCAGCAGGGAATTCACACTCGACCCTATTGATATTTTTGATCCAGTGTATGGGCAGACACGACGCAGACTAGTTGAGAGCTTTCCGAAGGATACTTTTCTCACCGAGAACATTGGTGTGTACTTGCAAGATCAGATTGACTTGCTACCCCAGCTCAAACTGCTGATCGGTGGTCGAGTGGATTGGGCCAGGCAGCGATTCGAGTTTGGCGACGGGTCAAATGAATCACAGGAAGACGTAGCCTTTAGCCCTAGGCTGGGAGTGGTATACCAACCCAGTGATGTGCATGCGTTTTATGCCAGCTACAGCCGCTCATTTTTACAAAATGTAGGCTCGACATTTGATGATTCCACTTTTGAACCCGAGCGAGGAACTCAATACGAGGTTGGGGTTAAGTCAGACTGGATCAAAGGACGCCTTTCCACAACCTTAGCCTTATATGAAATTACCCGCTCGAACGTGCTTACTGAGGATCCTCTGAATCCGAACTTTTCTGTACAGACCGGAGAACAGCGCAGTCGGGGAGTCGAGCTCACTGCAACAGGAACCATTCTGCCTGGTTGGAACATTGTAGCAGGCTATGCCTACACCGATGCCGAAGTTAGCGACGACAACACGATCCGGGTCGGCAATCAGCTCAACAACGTTCCAGAGAACGCCGCTAGTCTGTGGACAACCTATGAAATACAGGAGGGATCGCTCCAGGGCCTGGGCTTTGGACTCGGCCTATTTTATGTGGGTGAACGGCAGGGCGACTTGGAGAATTCCTTCCAGCTGCCCGGGTATACCCGCACGGATATTTCACTTTTCTACAAGCGAGAGCAGTTCCGAATTGGCCTGAACATTGAGAATATCTTTGATACTAGATACTTTGAGTCCAGCCAGAGTGATCTCCGCGTTTCCTACGGTGCCCCGCTAACAGTCAGAGCTACGGTCTCTTGGAAGTTCTAGGTGCATAAGACCTAAAGGTTATGGACTTCTTGCCCTCGATCTGTAAATCACGGGGCCAACAGATCTTCTGCGTGTTGGTCGGTGCTCTGATAGCAGCCTTGATTCAGAGCTGTATTAGTTCAATCGACAGAACAACTGCAACGCCAGCAGCACTGGACCCCAATTGTCGCATGGTTCGTCACGCGCTTGGAGTGACCTGCGTGCCGACTCAACCGCAGCGTGTCATTACTCTCAGCGTGCCCAGTCTGGGAAATGCACTCGCCTTGGGCGTCACACCCGTCGCCAGCATTATCTACTCCGACAACCCGCCAGAATACCTCGCACAGCATCTAGATTCTATCCAGATACTAGGCAATCAAGAACAGCCGAGCCTGGAAAAGATCGCCTCTCTAAAGCCTGATCTAATCATCGGCCTTAAGTATTCCATTCAACCCATATACAGTCAGCTCACCCGTATTGCACCCACTGTCGCCGACCATTGGACCGGTTATTCTTCCTGGCGAAGACATTTTGACTTCGTAACTATTGTGTTGGGCAGGACAGACTTAGCCCAGCAAGTCTGGAGGCGATATTATCAACGCATTGAGTCTCTAAAGGCGACCCTCCAAAAGAGTGGGCATTATCCAGAAGTCTCCTTTGCCCACACTTGTTGTGGAACGATTGACGTTGATGTTGTCAATTCATTTAATGGCAGTATCATGGCTGATGTAGGTATCCGCCGACCAACGCTACAAGCTGTCCCTGTTGATGGGGGTTTGGTCAGGCTATCTCGGGAGCGGTTGATGGACATTGATGGCGACGTGTTGTTTGTTGCCGCCAATGGACCTGAAGCGGCGCAGACCATCACCAAACTGAAGCACAATCCCTTATGGCAGGAGCTGAGGGCTGTTCAAAGTGGTCATGTTTACCCCGTGCATTATCCCACCTGGAGAGGCGGCAATCCCCTGGCAGCTGACGCGGTAATCGATGATTTATTCACCTATCTCACTAATCCCGAATCACCGTCGTGATCGACTTCCTCAGCGACCACTAAGCACTTCCTGGCATTCACAATGCAATCAGGCTGGTTCCTTTGGCAATTGAGATTAGTGATTGCAGGTGTTGCGGCGTGCGTTCTGATATCAGCATGTATGTCGCCAAACCCCCCAAGTCAATCTCTTCAAGCAACTCTATACATGGGTGATTGTCGGGACGTGCAGCATGAACTGGGAACCACGGAAATCTGTGGTCATCCTCAGAGAATTGCAGTGCTCAGCCCGCACACCCTTGATGTTGTTCTGTCCTTGGGAGCACAACCTGCTGCTTATGCGGAGAGCAAAGCCCTGAGTGTTGGCCGGTTTGAGAATCCAGGAGAGCAAATACCTTACCTGGGGAATCGCATCACAACACGGCCTGTCAACCTTGGTGACCGAAAAAGTCCTTCGCTTGAAAAGCTGATTCTGCTCCAGCCTGATCTCATTCTCGGTGAGGACTGGTTGGCGGGCCATAACTATAAGCTATTGTCAAGTATCGCTCCCACCTTGCTATTCAGCGATTATCGAAACGGGATTCAGCATTGGCGCAACACTATCGAGGGTATTGCCAACGCCCTGGGACGCGATCAGGCCATTGACGAAGTGAATGCTGAGCTTGCACAAGAGTTTGAAGCAACCCGTCAATCACTCGCCCCAGTGGTCGAGGAGTTCCCCAGAGTCCTGATTCTGTCCGTCAACACCGCCATGACTGACCTGGCTATCGCTGCCGATAGCACTGTTGGGACTTTGCTGGAACAGATCGGTTTTGAGCTCGTCTTCCCGCAGACGACGCTCAATGCCGGATCGCGATGGCTGCAATCGTCGGTTGAAGTCTTGCCAACTCTCGAAGCTGACATCGCCATCATCATAGGCTGGCATCCCTCAGAGTTCTTCAGTCCGCTGGCAGAACTGAAAAGAAACTGGAGCAAGAATCCACTATTGAAGAACATTCCTGCCGCCAAGGAAAATCGTCTGTTCTTTGTGGACTATCAGCTCTGGGGCAGCAACATCCGGGGCCCAATCACCGATCAGCTGATTCTGCAGAGACTGCCTGAACTCTTCTCCCCCCTCATTCCTGGTTGACCGAAACCATGTCAAAAGCCACTCTCCTGATCTGTCGTTCATGCCATGGAGCGGAACAACGACTTCCTGAGCAAGCCGCCGACGGTGCTGCATTGTGCGAGCGGATCCAGAACCTGTACCACACCCGGATGGGCCAGCATGAACTGGAGATTCGCGGCGTGAATTGCCTGTGGACTTGCGCCCATCCCTGCTCCATGGCGTTGATGGCAGACGGAAAGCCAAGCTATCTGCTGGCCAAAGTGATCATCCAAGATGGCACCCTTGATGACGTTGCCGACGCCGCTCTGCAATTGAGCGCGTTCTTTCTCGACAGCAAAAGCGGCAACATTCCCTGGCAGCAGTTTCCAGACCTATTAACGACTGATTCTGTTGCGCGCATTCCGACTTCAGACTGGAACAGCGCAGACGACGATTCCTGAGGCAGTCGACTAAGCCTGTGCGTACGTTTACCGTGATCTGGTTTGGTCAGCTCGTCTCGACCATCGGCAGCTACATGACGGATTTTGTGCTGACCCTCTGGGCCTGGGATGCCACAGGTTCGGCAACGTCCCTGGCAATGATGGGATTCTATTCTCAAATGCCTCGCATTCCCATCACGTTGTTTGCGGGCCTCATTGTCGATCGCTTCAACCGCAAGCATCTGATGTTGGCAGGAGATTCAGTTGCTGCCCTTGTTGCCATTGCGATTGGCTGGCTTTACTTCGCCAAATGTCTTTCCATGTGGCACCTTTACGGTGCGGTGATGCTCAGCGGCAGCTTCGGTCAGATTCAGAGTCTGGCCTACGAAACCTCACTCTCCGGCCTCGTGCCGCCAGACAAGCTCACGCGGGCAAACAGCATGAACTCAGCTGTCCACTACGGTGCCGCCATCGTTGCGCCAGCCCTGGCAGGCTTGCTCCATCCGCACATCGGCCTGCTGGGGATCCTGGGATTGGATCTTGTGAGCTTTGGCGTTGCAGTCGCTACCCTGCTGGTCCGATTCATCCCCCAGCCTTCTACAGCAGCCGGCAGGAACCGTGACCCCCTGATGGCCAAACTGGCCTTTGGCTTTCGCGAAGTCTGGCGACAGCCCACGTTACGTGCCTTGCTTCTGATCAGCACCCTGTTCTGTTTTTTCCACGACATGGGCGGTGCCATCTATGAGCCAATGATTCTGGCCCGCTCCACCGGCTGTGCCCTGGTGCTGGCCAGCACCGCCACGGCAGCGGGCATCGGCGGCGTGGCTGGGGCCATCCTGCTCAGCGTCTGGGGTGGCCCCAGCCGAAAGGTCAACGGCATGCTGGCCGGATTCATCGGAGCAGGGCTGAGCAAGACCGTATTCGGCATGGGTGTATCGCCCCAGGTCTGGGTCCCGGCCCAGTTTTGTTCGTCGCTCCACTTTCCTCTGTTGGGCAGCTCTGAAAGCGCAATCTGGATGACCCAGATCCACCCAGCTCAGCAGGGACGAGTCTTTGCCGCCAACGCCCTTGTGTTACAGGTCGTGAGCGCTGGAGCCGCTTTGATTGCTGGCCCCCTGGCCGAGCGAGTTCTTGACCCAGCCCTGCTTCCCAGCAGTCCATTAGCCAACCTGCTCGGTGGCATGGCAGGCACTGGGCCTGGTGCTGGCATGGCGCTTCTCTTTGTCCTTGCTGCCCTGTCCATGGCGGGTATTGGCCTGGGTGGCTATTCGTTGGTATCTCTGAAGCAGCTCAAATCTTAGTTGTCTGGGTTTCAGTTCCATCCCATCAGCATCAATGAGTAGCTTATGGACGATTGGCCAGCACGTATCGCCGAGACTACAGATCTTCTGGCACAACTCTGTCCCGCGGGAGGGCCCAATCTGAGCGGGCTCGGAGGCGACAGATGACACTGTGCATCCCAAGCCACTTACGCACGGCCCGCCGCCTCGAGGCGAGGCCGATCAGGCCTTGATGGCGGCGCGGGAGATGCGCTGCGCCGCTTCCCGGCCGCCGAACAGGTTGCGCGCGGCCGGACCCAGCTGCAACGCGGCTAGGCCCCCCATCAGGTGCACGTTGGTCCCCGGCCAGCGCAGGTCACCGCGCAGCACGGGCCAGTCCTCCACCAGTTCGATCGGACGCTGACGGTGCAGCTGACGGAGCAGCAGCTGGTGGCTCACGCCCAGCCGGTGGCCGGTCGCCAGCCAGATCCGATTCACCTCCAGACGGCTGCCATCGCTGCAGTCCAGCGCCCACTGGCGGCCACACCAGCGTGCCTCCCGTACCTCACAGTGCTCATGAATCTGCAGCCGGCCCCGCTCCCGTTCCTGCCGCAGGGCCATGGCCAGCTGCGGGGTGATCGAGCCCCCGCCGCGAGCCTCCAGCACCTGCTGCCGGCGCCGCTGCCAGCAGGGTTCGAGGCGGAAGGCCTTGAGGTGTTTCGGACCCAGCCAGCCCGGATCGGCGTCAAAGAGCTTGCTGCGCAGCTCGCCCCGGCACAGCAGGCTCACGCGGGCACCTCGACGGATCGCGCCCAGAGCCAGATGGGCACTGGTGAGGCCGCCGCCCACCAGCAGGATGTGCTGCCCCTGGAGCCCCCGGCAGGCGGCCAGATCGATCGCGTGGCTGTGCTGCAGAGCCTCCGCGGGGTAGGCCCCCGTGATCCGCTGCACCCAGGTGGGCAGCGCGGGCTCACCCGGCCCCGTGGCGATAACCAGCCGCCTGGCCTGGATCCGTGATCCGTCGCTCAGGCCCAGCCGCAGCGATCCGGGACGACGGTCCGCGTCCAGGTGGATCTCCTCCACCGAAACCGGCTGCACCTGCCCGGCGAGCTGAAAGTCCTCCACCACGGTGTGGCAGAACGCGCCGAACAGGGCCGTGTGCGGCAGACCGTAGGGCTCCTCCAGCTCGCGGCTGCGCTGCCGTTGCTGGGCAAAGCGGCGCAGGGCATCGGGGTTGGGATGGGGATGGTGCGGCGACGGCGAGCGCAGGCAGGCGATCTCCAGGCGCTGCATCTGCCGGTGCCAGCGGTTCATCCAGCCGCCGCTGGGATCGAGGATCCGCAGACGCTGGCGCCAGCGGGGTCGCTTCTGCAGCAGCAGGCAGGCCAGGCTCAGGGCCTGGGGCCCGGCCCCGGCGATCACCAGCTCAGCCATGGGCTGGCGGCTCTGGGCGTGGTGACGGGGACCTGCGTCATGGATCGGGCGACCGGAGAGGGGGTGATCGGGGAGGGGCGACCGGGCCCTGCAGGGCAAGCACCCGGAGACACTACCAAGAACGGTTCTCATTCCGAATCATCCCCTGGCTGCTGCCGGCGCCCGTCATCCGGGAGGAGGTGTCCGCCTCCTCCATCGGTGAGCTCAGCAGCCAGAGATCAAGGGCGGCGGCGGTGGTGACGGCTTCCGTCGCCATCGCCGATCGCCTCACCCTGCGGCATCACCATGACTGGATCGAGGCGTTTCCGGTGCAGCGCCAGACCGTGGCGTAGTCCCAGGCCGTGGCGCAGTCACAGACGTCCCCATGCGCTGGGCGCCATCGACGGGTCCGGCCATGCTTCAGGCTCCGACCCCGCCTGCCGTGCCCCGTCACCTGGGCAGTGCCGCTCTGGCTGCTGCTCTGATCAGCCGTGCCATGTCCCCGCCGGTCCTGGCCGCTCCGTGGAAAGACTGCGCCTTCAACGACCAGCCGATCCGCTGCCGCGACAGCCACGCCGCCGATGGCACGGTGCGCATCGTCTGGGAGGACGGCAGGGCCACGACCTACACGCTGGTGAAGGAAGGCTCCCCCGTCTCGATCCTGCGGGATTCCCTGGGCGGCATCTGGGAGCGGGAGGCGCTGATCCAGGGCAACGCCGTGTTCACCAACCCCGCCAACGGCAACCGGATCTTCGTGCCGCTGCGCTGATGCGGCGATGCCCCAGCCCCTGCTGGTACGGGTGTACGCATGGTTCCGCCGCCACAGCGGCGTCAGCTGCATCCCCCCTGCTCACCCACCGCTGCCGGGGCTTCACTGCAACAGCAGCAGCAGGCGGTTTCCCTCCGGATCGAGCAACCAGGCTTCCGCCCCGAAGGAGTCCCGGCGAGCCGGGTCCAGCAGCGTTGCCCCCAGGCCCAGCGCCTGCGAGATCCAGTCCTCCAGAGCCCTTATGGGGTCGGCTCCAGCCGAGGTTCGCTGCAGGCAGAGCGCCAGCCGCCCCTGCTGCCGGGGCTGGGGCCTGCTGCGGGCGGGGGCATAGAGCTCCAGGACCCCACCGGCCGGCCAGGGCAGCCGCCAGTGGGCGGAACTCAACCCAGGCTGGGGGTCCACCTCGAGTAGAGCGCCATAGAACCGGGCCAGAGCCCCCGGATCGTCCGCGGCCAGCACGATCGAGCCCGTCATCGCCATCGCCGCCACCAGGGCCTGCGGGACGGCTCGCCATGGCGGCTGGGCGGCTCCGGGCCAGCAACGGGGGGATGGGGATCCGGCATCAGGATCAGCACTCCCGTTGGGGCCTGATCCCAGTCTGGGCTGTCCCGGCCACACCGCGCAGGTGGGCGGTGCATCGGCTTGAACGTGGACCACGGCCTCGCGCATGCACGCAGCTGGCTCGGTTTTCCATGTCGCTTGATATCGTCGCTTGACATCCGGCTCCATCTCCGGGCTGCCCTGAGCTCTGCGGGGGCGTCGTGGCTGTCCTGGTTAACGTCCAGGGGGCCGATGCAGGAGCAAGGGGCATGAGGGTCATGCCCCTGCGACTCAGACCCGGCGACGACCTGCGTCTGGCGCTCGAGGACTGGATGGGCCGGCGGCCCGAGCAGGCCGGCTGCCTGATCAGCGGCATCGGCAGCCTCTCGGTGGCCCGGCTGCGGCTGGCCGGCCGGCAGAAGAGCACCACCCTGAGCGGGGAGCTGGAGATCCTGAACCTGGCCGGCACACTCTCGCCGGATGGGGCCCACCTGCACATCGCCGTCGCCGACCACGCCGGAGCGGTGACCGGCGGCCATCTCTGCGCCGGTTCGCGGGTGCGCACCACCGCCGAGCTGGTGGTGGGCCTGCTGCCGGAGTGGGAGTTCCGGCGCGTGCTGGATCCAGCCACCGGCTGCGCCGAACTGCAGATCCGCCCGGCACCGGACGGCGGCGGCCGGGGGGAGAACCGCTGATGCCGGAGAGGCGCTGGCCGCCCCATCGCCCGTACCCGCTCGACAGCGGCGATGACGAGCCCCTGGTGGACCCCGGCCGCAGCCTGGTGCTGCGCCTGCTGGCCCTGCTGGGGGCGTTCTCCTTTCTGATGATCGGCCTCAGCAGCCTGGTGCCGTTGCTCCGGCCACCCCCGCCCCCGCCCCTGCCCGATCAGCGCGATGGCCCGGTCGTCTGACAGCGCGTCACCGTCTTCGGCACCTCACGGGTGCGCGCCGGCGGCGGAGCCGGGCCGGAGGAGGTGGAGGAGGACCTGGCTGAGCAGCCCACATGAAGCAACGACCCAGCCATCAGCCCAGGCTGCCGACGCTGCGGCGGAACCGGGCCAGGGCGATCAGAAAGAACAGGCTGCCGATCGACAGCAGGATCAGGAACTCCGGCCAGAGCGTCGCCAGCCCGGCACCGCGGTAGAGGATTCCCTGGCCGAGCATCACGTAGTGGGTGTTGGGAGCCAGGAGCATCAGCAATTGCACCCACGCCGGCATGCTCTCGCGCGGCGTGATCGAGCCCGAGAGCATCTGCAGCGGCAGCAACACCATCAGCAGCAACAGGCCGAACTGAGGCATCGAGCGCGCCAGGGTGGCGATCAGGATGCCCATCGAGGTGGTGGCGAACAGGTGCACTCCGGTGCCCAGCAGGAACAGGGGCAGCGAACCGGCCAGCGGCACCTGCAGCACGCCCTGCACCACCACCACCAGGGAGCCGGCGGCGGCCAGCAGCACCACCAGCCCCATCGACCAGGCCTTGGCCAGCATGATCTCGAGCGGCGTCACGGGCATGGCCAGCAGATGTTCGAGGGTGCCCCGGTCGCGCTCCCGCACCAGGGCGGCGCCACTGAGCACCAGCGACAGCATCGTGACCTGGTTGATCACCTGCATGATCGAGCCGAACCACACCTTGCTCAGCCCGGGGTTGAAGCGGGCCCGGCTCACCAGCTGCACCGCCGCCGCCGGCGGATCCTGCTCGCCACCGAGGAACCTGCGCACCTCCCGCTGCACGATCGCCTGCACGTAGGTGCTGCCGCTGAAGGCCTGGCCGATCCTGGTGGCATCCACGTTGAGCTGCACCACGGGCTGCCGGCCGGCCAGCACATCGCGCTGGAACTGGGGCGGGATGTCGAGTCCGAAGGTGTCCTGGCCCAGTTCCAGACGCCGCTCCATCCCGGCTGCATCCACCAGCTGAGGCGCCTGGAAGTAGGGCGGCAGGAAGGCCCCGGCGATCCGCATCGACAGCGGCGACCGGTCTTCATCCACGATCGCGATCGGCGTGTGGCGCAGGGTTTCGGGTGAGGCCCGCGTCCCCGCCACCACGGACACCGTGAAGGCGATCAGGATCAGCACCAGCAGGAACCGCTCGCGCAGCAGGCTGCGCAGCTCCTTGAGCCCCAGGTCGCGCACATGAGCAAGGCGCAGGGGCAGCCGGATCATGCGCTCCGCTCCGTCTGCGGCAGCGCCAGCACTGCCAGGATCTGCAGCAGCGGCCCGGCGATCAGCAGCGGCAGCATGGCCGGCCACAGGTCCGCCAGGCCCAGGCCCTTGCTGAAGATCCCCTGGCAGAGGATCAGAAAGTGGCTGGTGGGGTACACCCGCCCGATCACTGCCCCCAGACCGGTGAGCGAGCTCACCGGATCGATCAGACCGGAGAACGACACCGCCGGCAGGAAGGTGAGCAGGGTGGTGCCGAAGATCGCCGCCAGCTGACTGCCCATGAAGGAGGAGATCAGCATCCCGAACGCCGTGGAGGCGTTGACGTAGAGCAGGGCCCCGAGGCAGGCGCCCAGGAGGCTGCCGCGCAGTGGCACCGCCAGCACGGTGGTGGCCACCAGGGTGAGCAGCAGGAAGTTGGCCACCCCCAGGGCCAGGTAAGGCAGCTGCTTGCCGAGCAGAAACTCCAGCCGGGTGAGCGGGGTCACCGTGAGGTTCACCAGCGTGCCCTGCTCCTTCTCCCGCACCACCGAGAGACTGGTGAGCATCGCCGGGATCAGCATCAGCAGCAGCGGGATCATCGCCGGCACCATGGCCGTGATGCTGCGCAGTTCGGGGTTGTAGAGGAAGCGGGTCTCGACCCTGACGGCTTCGGCGTCCGCCGTCGGCAGCGGCTGCTGCAGCGCCTGCTCGGCCAGCCAGCGGGCGTGCAGGCCCTCCATGTAACTCCGGGCCGTCTCCGCCCGCTGGGGCATGGCGCCATCGAGCACCATCCCCAGGCTGGCCGACTCGCCGCGCTTGAGGGAACGGCCGAAGTGGGGGGGGATCTCCAGCGCCAGGCTGAGCCGGCCGCTGGTCAGACGGCGGTCCAGATCGCTGGGAGAGGTGATCGGCGGCTGTTGATGGAAGTAACGGGAGCCGGCGATGGCGGCCACGTAGTCGCGGCTCAGGCTGGTGCGATCGCGGTCGAGCACCGCGAAGGGCAGGTTCTCCACGTCGAAGCTGATGCCGGCGCCCATCACCACCATCAGCAGCACGCTGCCCAGCAGGGCCAGCACGGCGCGCAGGGAATCCCGGCGCAGTTCCAGCACCTCCCGCCGGGCGGTCCAGCCCAGCCGCCGAAGGCTGAACGGCGCCGGCGCCGGCAGGGTGGACGCCAGCGGCGGCAGGGCGAGCCTGGCTGCAGCAGACGTGCGGGCCGGCTCCACCGCCTCTTCCAGCACCGCGATGAAGGCCTCTTCCAGCGTGCGACAGCCCCGGCGGCGGATCAGGTCCAGCGGCGGGGCGGTGACCAGCACCCGGCCGGCGTGCATCAGCGAGACGCGGTCACAGCGGGCCGCTTCCTGGATCGCGTGGGTGGAGAGGAAGATGGTGACCTCCTCCTGGCGTGACAGGCGGATCAGCTCGCTCCAGAAGGCATCCCGGGCCAGCGGATCCACCCCAGCCGTGGGCTCATCGAGGATCAGAACCTCCGGCCGGTGGATCAGGGCCACGGCCAGCGACAGCCGCTGCCGCAGGCCCAGCGGCAGGGTCTCGGGCAGGCGGTCGGCCACCGCCTCCAGCCCGAAGCGCTGCTGAAGCTCGGCCACGCGGCGGCTGAGCTCCTGCGGCGGCACGCCGAACAGGCGGCCATGCAGCCGCAGGTTCTGCCCCACCGTGAGCTCCTGGTAGAGCGAGAAGCTCTGCGCCATGTAGCCCACCCGGCGGCGGGCTGTGAGATCGCGCTCATCCACCGGCCGGCCGAACAGCCGGGCCTGTCCCGCCGTGGGCGGCAGCAGGCCGGTGAGCATCTTCATGGTGGTGGTCTTGCCGCAGCCGTTCGAGCCCAGGAAGCCGAAGATCTCACCGCGCTGGATGCGCAGATCGACGCCGTCCACGGCCGTGAACCCGTCGAAGCGCCGCGTCAGCCCCTGCGCCTCGATCACCGCCTCGGCCGCCGCTGCCAGCGGCGGCGGGGCGGCCACCGGCCGATGACGGGCCTGTCGGCCGGCGGACAGCAGGGCCACGAAGGCTTGCTCCAGGCTTGTGCTGCCCGTGCTGTCCAGCAACTCGGCAGGCCGTCCGGCCGCGAGCAGGCGGCCGCCGTCCAGGGCCACGAGCTGCTCGAAGCCGGCCGCCTCCTCCAGGTCGGCGCTGGCCGCCAGCACGGTGAGATCCGGCCGCCCCCGGCGGATGGCCGCGATCAGCTGCCAGAACTGCCGGCGGGAGATCGGATCCACGCCGCTGGTGGGCTCATCGAGCAGCAGCAGATCGGGCTCGTGGATCAGGGCGCAGCAGAGCCCCAGCTTCTGCTTCATGCCGCCTGAGAGCTGGCCTGCCAGCCGATCGGCGAACGGCGCCAGGCCCACCGATTGCAGCAGAGCCTCGCGGCGTCGCCGCCGATCCTGGCCACCGACGCCGAACAGTCCCGCGAAGCCGTCGATGGTCTCGGCCACCGAGAGGCTGGGATAGAGGTTGCGGCCGAGCCCCTGGGGCAGATAGGCGATCCGGGTGCAGACCCTCCGGCGCTGGTGAGGGTCGGCCATGTCGGCGCCCAGCACCCGCAGCGCCCCGCCCTGCAGCCAGCGGGCGCCTGCGATCAGGGCCAGCAGGCTCGACTTGCCCACACCGTCGGGCCCGATCAGGCCCACCAGGCGTCCGGAGGGGATGCGCAGGCTGATCCCATCGAGGGCGCACACCGGTCCGTAGCGCAGCTGCAGGTCGCGGCTCTCGATCACCGCTGTCATGGCAGCTGCGGTCATGGCTGGAGCGGTCATGGCTGCGCAGGCAGGCGCACCTGCAGCCGATCGGGCCAGGGCTCGGCCGGATCGAGACGCACCCAGGCCACACCGGGCATGCCGATCTTGGCGCCCCGCTCGTAGCGCTGCACGAGCTGCGGATCGAGGCTGGCCTTGATGCGGAACATCAGCGTCTGGCGCTCGGCGCGGGTCTCCACCGTCTTGGGGGTGAACTGGGCCTGGCTGGCCACGTAGGTGACGCGGGCCGGGATCACCAGATCCGGAGCGGCATCCAGAACCAGCCGGGCCTCATCTCCCAGGCGCAGGCGACCGGCCTCGGGAGCAGGCAGGTAGAAGGTCATGAACACATCGCTGAGATCCAGAAGGTTCAGCACCTTGCCGCCGCTTGGCAGCACCTCCCCGGGTTCGGCGATGCGGATCTGAACCCTGGCGTCGGTGGGAGCCCGCAGGAGGGTTTCCTCGAGATCGGCCTCGATCCGTTCGATGCGGGCCATGGCCGCATCACGGGCAGCGCTGGCGGCACGCAGATCGGCCGCGGCGCTGGTGATGGCCTCCTGGGCGGTGGCGGCGTCATTCCGGGCCTTGACCAGAGCAGCCTCGGCCGTCTGGAGACGCGCACGGTCCGTGTCGAAGGTTTCCTGGGTGATGGCACCACTGGCCAGCAGACGGCTGGACCGCTCGTGACGCTTGCGAGCGAGGGTGAGCTCTGCCTGCTGCTGGGCGATCACGCTGCGGGTCGCCGCCGCCTGGCTGTTGCTCTGCGCCAGACGGCTGCGTGCGCTTGCGATGGCGGCATCCGCGCTGGCCAGCTCGGCCCGGCCCTGGCGCAGTTCGGCCTCGAGGACGGCGGTATCCATGCGGGCCAGCACCTGTCCGGCTCGCACCCGATCGCCCTCACGGACCTCCACGCCCAGCAATCGGCCCGCTGTTCGGGCTGCCACGTCCACATCCACAGCCTCCAGCCGGCCGTTGCCGCTGGCGAACGCTGCAGAACCCTGACGATGCAGCTGACGCACCACGACGACCGCCGCCAGGGCGAGACCGGAAGCGAGCGCGATCGGCAGCCAGATTCGCCTCACACAACCTCACCCCATGCAGGTGGTGGCGACACCTGCTTCCATCCTGATGGCCCGCGGCATGGCGAACGCGGCCCTACCGACCCACCAATGCCGGCGCTGATGGGCCATGACAAAGCCCGCTGGCGAGGCCAGCGGGCTTGCGGTTGATCGAGGTGGGGGCGGAGCTGCTGACGCTGGCGCCTGGGGCCAGGGGTCCAGTGGGGTCTCCCGTGGGGTCCGGGGCACCTGGGGCGGTGCAGTGGACGGCGACGGCGTCACACGCCTGGGAAACCAGAGATCGGGTGAGGATGTTGGAGCAGGAGCCGGATCGTCAGCACACTCCCGGGTGCTGCTGCGGTGGGTTGTCGTCCATCGCTGGTGCCTCCCGGGAGCGATGCCATCACCATCGGTCCGGCGCCGTGATCCGGCAATGGGCACCCAGGCAATCGAGAACAGCCGTTACCTGCCGACAAGGCTGTTCATGAACACAGCTTTGCGATCTCTGGAAATCATTCTGGCGGCCCCTGGTTTCGGCAGCCGAGGTGGGTGGCGATGCCCCGCCTCGGAGCCCTTGCCGCAGTGCCCTGGTTCTGAAGCCTGGTTCTGAAGCCAAGGGCCTCAGGCATCACCCGTGCCCAAACGGTGCGGGAACGACACATCCAGCACCACACAGCCCTCCTCACTGCGAAAAGGGCCGTGCACCTCCCCGGGCGGCCGGCTGGCGTAATGGCCGCACTCGAGCCATGCCCCGAAGGCCTCATCCCACAGCCGGCCACTCACGATCAGGATCTCCTCGGGAAAGTCGTGCACCGTCGCCCCGAAGGCGCTGGTGTCGGCACCGGGGTGGAAGCGGGTGAGGCGGGTGAATTCGCCGGTGGCCGGATCCTGGCTGAGGATCAGCGCCTCCACCTGCCCCTCGAGCCCCTCCAGCCAGCGCCAGTGGTGTTCCTGCCCCCCGGCCAGGGGATTCCAGTACCTGCAGGTGGTCTTGCTCATGGGGGTTTGAGGGGCTGGGGGTGGCTGAGGTGTCGATCGATCAGCGGGGCAATCACGTCCGCCCGCTCCGCCGCCAGATCATGGGTGCCGCCGGGGATCACCACCAGTTGCGCAGCGGGCAGCCGTGAGGCCAGGCGCTCACCCACCCTCACCGGGCTGATCGGATCGGCATCTCCCCAGAGCAGCAGGGAGGGAACCGCAGCGGATGGCAGCTGGTCGGTGAGGTCCACCTCGGCGGTGGTGAACCAGTCCGGCAACCGGGGATGGGCAAGACGGAAGGCCTCGCGCCAGTCCTCGGCTCCGTGTTCCGCCATCGGCAGACCGCCGGAGGTGACGGCCAGCACCAGGTGGGTGATCCGCCCGGGTGCGGCGAGAGCGGCCTGCAGGGCCAGCACGCCGCCCATCGACTGGGCGATCAGGGCGGTGGGGCGATCCAGGCGGGCAAGCACCAGCCCCAGCAGGTCGTCGAATCCCCGCACCGATGGATCCGGCGGTGTCTCCCCGAAACCGGGCCAGCCCAGATGGAGCCGCCCAGCGTCGTGCACCAGCCGCTCGGCCACGGGCCGCCAGTGGGCGGTGTTGCCGGAGGCGCCGGGGAGGAACAGCAGCTGAGTGGGACGATCCAACGCCGGCACAGCCCTGCGATCCCATGGCACGTCGCTTCCACCTTGCCCTCCGCGTGGCTGATCTGACGGCAGTGGCGATGGAACGTCCGGTGGATGTCAACCGAGTTCCCTGGGAGCGGGTCTCCTGTCGCCGCCAGCGGGCACCGGGTGATCAGGAGACAATCCGCAGGGCAATGCTGGGAACCAGGAAGAACAGCAGGATGCCGATCTTGTAGGGCCGAGCAGGAGAAAGACCTGCTCATCCACCTCGGCCTTGCGCAAGCCAAAGAGGCGCTTGATCAGGCCTCCGTACCAGCGCCGGTGCCGCCTGTAGGCGATGAACCAGATGGTCGCCACCGAATAGTGCAGCACGGTCGACCACTCCAGGGCTTTCCGCAGGGTGTCGATCGTCATCGTTTGCACCTCCACCCCGTTGCCTTCACCGTAGGGATGCAGGCTCCGGGGCCGGATCCAGGACCAGCCATGGGCCGCTCCTACCCTTGGCCTGGCGTTTCCCGAGCGATGCGACGCGCTGAACTGCTGGCCCTGGCTCCGACGATCCGCGCGATCGCTGAGGCCCATGGCGCCACGAACCTGGCCGCGTTCGGCTCGGTGGCCCGTGATCAGGCCGGCCCCGCCAGCGATCTCGATCTGCTGGTCGATTTGCCGCCCCGCACCGGGCTGCTCGAGCGGCTGGCCCTCAAGCATGAACTCGAGGACGCCCTGCACTGCCGGGTGGATCTGATCCGCCGCCGCAACCTCCGCCCGGAAGCGCTGGCGGAGGCTGAGCGGGATGCCGTGCCCCTGGGATGACCTCCCGGGATCGCACCGCCCTGAAGGACATCCTCAGGACCATCCACCGGATCGAGGGGTTCCCCATCCCGGACCAGCAGACCTTCTCCGCTACGGACTACCTGCAGGATGCAGTGATTCGCTCCCTGCAGGTGATCGGGGAGGCCACCAAGCGCCTCTCACGCGATCTGCGCGCCCAGAATCCGGACATCCCCTGGCGGGAGATGGCCGGCATGCGGGATGTGCTGGTCCACGCCTACGACCGGGTGGATCTCGAGGAGATCTGGATCACCCTCAAGGAGCAGCTCCCCCGCCTGAAGGAGCAGATCGAGACCCTGCTGGAGGAGTGAGGCACCTGCCCCTCCCGGCCAGGTCAGCCCAGCTGCCCAGATCAGAATCGTGGCCATGCACCTTCATGCCGACCTCAGCCAGCGCGCGTTGCTCGACACCAGCACCCTGGCCTGGATGCCCTCGCCGAGGGCGGGTGTGGAGCGGCGCCTGCTGGATCGCCGCGGCGAGGAGGTGGCCCGGGCCACCTCGATCGTGCGCTATGCGCCGGGGAGCAGCTTTGAGCGCCATGTCCATGGCGGTGGCGAGGAGATCCTGGTGCTGGAGGGCATCTTCTCCGACGAGCAGGGCGACTATCCCGCCGGCACCTACCTGCGCAATCCCGTCGGCTCCAGCCATGCTCCCTTCAGCGAGTCGGGCTGCACGATCCTGGTGAAGCTCCAGCAGATGCACCCAGGCGATCAGCAGCGGCTGGTGATCGACACCCACCGCGGAAGCTGGAGGCCTGGCCTGGTGGATGGGCTGGAGGTGATGCCGCTGCACGCCTTCGGCTCGGAGCACGTGGCCCTGGTGCGCTGGGCGCCGGGCACGCGATTTCAGCCCCACGCCCATCCCGGCGGCGAGGAGATCCTTGTGCTCGATGGCGTGTTCCAGGACGAGCAGGGCAGCTATGCGGCCGGGTGCTGGCTGCGCAATCCGCCGGGCAGTGTGCATCGGCCCTGGAGTGAGGCGGGTTGCACGATCTGGGTCAAGACCGGCCACCTGCCCGCCACCCTGGGGCCGGATGGATCAGAAGCCTGAGCCAGGGGTCTGCAGGAAGGCCAGTTCCTCGGCGCTCGACACCCGGCCCAGGGCGGCATTGCGGTGGGGGAAGCGCCCAAAGCGGGCGATCACGTCACGGTGCCGCCGGGCGAACACCTCACTGTGCATCTGGGACATCAGCCAGAGCTGCCGCCGCGCCTGCTCCGGCTCAGCCGCCACCCAGCCGCGCTCCACCGCCCCCAGGCTCAGGGCCAGGGCCGAGCTGTCGCCAGCAAAGGCCATGGCGCTGCCGCGCCAGATCTGGCGCGGGAACTGATCCAGCAGCAGCACCAGCGCCAGGCCGCTCCGGGGCTCGCTGGCCCAGCCGCTCAGCTCACCCTGGATCGCCTGCCGGGTGAGGCCGCTGAAGCGCTCCCGCACCTGAGCGTCAAAGGCCGGATCCTTGCTGAACCAATGCCGCGGCTCGCTCTGCTCGAACCAGAAGCGCAGCAGCTCGGCAGCAGAGATGGGGGCGACGGCGACCAAGGGTGAAGGGTTGAAGATCGTCACCCTGGCTGGCGAACCGCTGGACATGATGGTTCCGGCGCCGATCGTCACGGACAGAGCGGAAGGAAGGACCGCTCAGCCGTTCACGCCAGCCGGCGCCTTGCCGCTGCCAACAGCGTGGCCTCCCGCACCGCCTCGATGCAGCGGTGGGCACGGCGTTTGGCATCGTCCTGGCTGCGGGCGCTGCCGATGTAATCCGCCATGGCCTCCGGCGTTTCGATCAGCGCCAGCTGGCCGGCCACACGGCCGCCCAGGGAACCATTGGCCAGCAGCCGGCTCACCGTGCCTTCCTCCCAGAGCCGCTGACCGGGCGTTCCCGGGCCGAACACCTCGCTCTGCAGCACCTCGAGCACGCTGCCCTTGAAGTCCTCCAACTGGCCGGGCCGCAGCCGGCGGCTGTTGGGCAGCCCCGCCGCAGGCCCAGCGGGGGCCTCCACGCTCCAGCTCAGGCCGGTGCCCGGCAGGCCCACCGTGGTGCGAGCCCGGCCCGGCCGCGCTACCGGGATGTTGAACGACGCTCCCCGGCCGCCCACCGAGATTGAGCTCAGGCCGCTCCTGGCGAAGTTGAACCGCAGAGGTCCCACGCGGGCGGTCTTTCTAAAGCGGAAGCTCATGGCGCTCAGGTCCTCGTCAGGCAGTCGGCGCCGAACAGAGCACCGCTGAGCATCGGAGCACACCAGAAGACGCGCAAGCCCGATCCCGCCACAATGGCCGTCCCGCCTCTGGGGGGTTGAGGCTGATGCCCACCAACGTGCAGATGAAGCGCTGCATCGCCCGTGAGCGCGGGGCGCTGGTGTTCTGGTCGCCCGATGCCGCCCAGCGCCGGCCTGGTGCCCGGATGCAGATCCTCGATGTGTTCTCCCTGCAGGTGGCCACCGGCTACACCCGTGATCCCCAGGGTCGGCTGCTGCTGGAGGCGCAGCCCTCATTGGCCGCCGGTCGCAGCTGGAGCCTGGCCAAGGCGGCGCAGCTGATCCGCAACGATGTGCGCCCCCACCGGTGGGTGGCGTTGCAGCAGGACCGGCGGGCCTGGGGGCTGTTCTGGGCCGGCGGCGGGCTGCAGCACTGCCGCGAGCTGCTGGCGGCCCAGGCCAGTGGGGCTGAACCCTCCTCAGCGCTTAAGTCCTCGGCCCTGGTGCCGGTGACGCCGGAGGCCCTCCTGCGGGTGCTGCTGGATCTGGAGGCCGAGCAACCCGGCGCAGGTCGCGGTTCAAGCGCCCCCAGGTCATGGCGGCCGGGACGGGCGGCCAACCCCTGGAAGCTGGTGGCCGGGACCTCGCTCGCCTGGATGGTCGTGCTGGGCATCACCGTGGCGGGATTCCTGGCGGTGCTTGAGCGTCAGGACCGTCAGCTGGAGTTGCTGCTGGAGCGCAGCGCGCCGGCTTCTCAGGCGCCTTGATCCGTTTGGAGCGGCGCTGGCTTCTGCCCCTTGTCGGGCTTGCGTGTCTACTGCTGCTGCCAACTGTGGTGGTGGGGTATGGATCGGCGGGCAGGGTGGTCTCGATCGGCGATGGTGACACCATCCGCGTCCGTCAGCAGGACCGGGCCATCACCGTGCGGCTGGCCTGCATCGACGCCCCGGAGATGGCCCAGCAACCCCATGGCCAGCGCGCCCGTGACTATCTGCGGATGCGGCTACCAATCGGTTCCACGGTGCGGCTGGATGTGAACACCACCGACCGCTATGGCCGCACCGTGGCTGAGGTGATCGGCGAGATCAACATTGGCCTGGCACTGGTGGAGGACGGCCAGGCCTTTGCCTACCGGCAGTACCTCAGCGGCTGCAATGCCCGGGAGTACCTGGATGCCGAAGTCAGGGCCAGTCGGCGACGCGCTGGTGTCTGGCAAGTGAATGGAGGCATCACCCGGCCCTGGGACTTCCGCCGTTCACCGCGGGGGCGCAACATCCCTGACGGCACCACCCCCGGTGGCAGGCGCTACACCTGCAGGCAGATCGGCTCCTCTGCACGCGCCCAGCAGCTCCTTCGTCAGGGCCACACCTACCTCGATGGGGATGGCGATGGGGAGGCCTGTGAATCCCTTCCCCGCTGAAGACGGTCGGCATTCTCCCCTTCACGGCCACGGTTCTTGGCAGCCTGGCCAGTAAGGTGTAGAGACCAATCAACGTTTTGGGGACATGCTCAGCGGATCCGATCTGCTCGCCAAGGTCAAGGAACTGGGCGATGCCAGCAAGTCCGAACTGGTGCGCGAGTGCGGCTACGTCAGCACCAAGAAGGACGGCACCGAGCGGCTGAACTTCACCGCCTTCTACGAGGCCCTGCTGGAAGCCAAGGGTGTGACCCTCGGTGAATCGGGGCAGGGCCGCGGCAAGGCCGGCCGCAAGCTCAGCTACGAAACCAAGGTGCAGTTCAACGGCAATCTGCTGGTGGGCAAGGCCTACACCGCCCAGCTGGGCCTGCAGCCCGGCGATGAGTTCGAGATCAAGCTCGGCCGCAAGCAGATCAAGCTGCTGCCCATTGGCGGCAGTGACGAGGACGAGTGATCCGCCATCGGTAGAAGCACCGACCGGCTTGCCGCACTGACACTCGCCCAGGGCGGGTGTATCCATAGGTCAGAGGCCACGGCCCGGGCGGTGCGAGTCCAAAACCCGGCAACCGGCCCAAAGGCGCCCGAAACGGGGCGCCTTTTTCATGGCTTTGTCTCACCAATGGCAAAGCCCGATGGCGAGGCCACCGGGCTTGCGGTTGAACGAGGTGGGGGCGGAGCTGCTGACCCTGGCGCCTGGGGGCAGGGGTCCAGTGGGCTCTCCCGTGGGGTCCGGGGCACCTGGGGCGGTGCAGTGGACGGCGACGGCGTCACACGCCTGGAAGACCGGTGATCGGGTGAGGATGTTGGAGCAGGGGCCGGATCGTCAGCGCGCTCTCCGGAGCGATGCCATCACCCTCGGACCGGGACGGTAATGCGCCAACGCAGGTGGCGCCGGCTGTGACCGCTCGTGATCTGCCGAAACGGCTCTTCATCAAGAACCCGTTGCGATCGCGAACAGGGCCCCCCGTCCGGTCAGGCTTGCTGAATGCCACAACGTTGTCGATGCCACGCCATCTCCTGCCGCTCTCCCTGGTGCTCGCCACCGCCGGCCTGCTTGTGCTTGGGGCGCCGGCGCCGGTGCTGGCCCATGCGGAAGCCGGGCACGCCGGTGGCTTTCTCTCCGGACTGCTCCATCCCGTCTCGGGCCTCGATCACGTGGTGGCGATGGTGGCCGTGGGCCTGTGGGGGGTGGTGCTCGGTCCACCGGCGCTCTGGCTGCTGCCGGTGGCGTTCCCGCTGGTGATGGCCCTCGGGGGTCTGCTGGGCATGCTGGGCGTGCCGATCCCCGGCGTGGAGATCGGCATCGCCGTCTCCGGGCTGGCGATGGGCCTGATGGTGCTGTTCGAGATCCGGGCGCCACTGGCTCTGGCGGCGCTGGTCGTCGCGGCATTTGCGGTGTTCCACGGCCATGCCCATGGTGCCGAACTGCCGAGCGGCGGCGATGCCCTGCTCTACAGCCTGGGCTTCGTGATCGCCACCGGCCTTCTGCACCTGACCGGGATCCTGATCGGTGAGGCCCGCCGCTGGAGAGGAGGCCGTGCTCTCGCCCGCGGCGCCGGCGCGGTCATCGCCCTGGTGGGGCTGCTGTTCCTGCAGAAGGCTCTGGCATGATCCGGCCCCCCGGATGGTGCTGGTGTCTGCCCCTGGCCCATGCGCCGGTCACCGGCCTGGGGGCCTGGGCCGATGGTGCCGCCCGGCTGCTGCTGGAGCCCACCGACCTGCTGCTGGCGATCGCGCTGGTGCTGCTGGCGCTGCAGCACGGCCCCCGGACCCTGGAGCGGTTGTGGTGGCGGGTGCCGGCAGGCTGGCTGGCCGGCGCTCTGGTCGGTGTGGCCCTGCCGCGGGAGCTGCTGGTGGCCCCCCTCCTCAGCGCCGCACTCACGGCCCTCGCACTGCTGGTGAGCTTCCGGATCCCTCTGCCTCCCCGGGCGCTCCTCGCCCTGCTGCCGCTGGGCGCCGCCGGCTTCGCTGTGGTGAGCGGCTCGGCGATGGCCGGCCACAGCGGCGGCCTGGCCGTGGTGCTCGCCGAGGCCCTCACCCTGGGGCTGGTGACGGGGCTGCTCGCCAGCGCTCTTGCGCTGCTGCGCGTCGGCTGGGGGCCGATCGCCATCCAGGTGGCCGGCAGCTGGATCGCAGCCACCGCCCTGCTGCTGCTGGGGTGGCAGCTGCGCCATCCCAGCTGACCAGTACCGAGCCGCTCAGGGGCGGGAGGTGTGGATCACTGGATGGAGAGATCCAGGTTGAAGGCCACCCTCTTGCCGGCGTCCTTGTCGTTGCCCATCAGATACACCCGGATCGTGTAGGTGCCGGTAGCGGGCAGGGTCACCAGGGCCGACCTGTCGCTGTCCTGGCTGCCGATGTAGATGGCCTCCCCCGTGCTGCCGGGCGGCAGGATGTTGAAGTACACCGTCCCATTGCCGTTGGTGCTGCTCACGGCGATCTCGGCGGCCATCTTCTGGCCTTTCCTTGCGCTGAGCTTGTAGTCGATGTATTCCCGGCCGGTGATGGTGCCGCTCACCATCGTGCCGTAGTTGCCGGGCTTGAACTGCACCTGCGACGAGCGCTGGGCCCAGGCGGCATCCATCGGCGCGAAGGAGGCCAGGGCGAGCAGGCATCCGGCGGCGATCAGGGCTTTCTTCACGGTTTCGGTCCTTGCGTCAATTCCCTTCGCTTCTAACCTCGGCCGCTGCTGCCTGCCAGCGCCGCAGCCCAGGACAGAAACTGCGCCAAGGCTCAGGCCTGTTGGGCCTGTGGCGGAGCACCATCGCCCAGCCGGCCGGCCATCGCCCCCTCCAGCGAGATCAGCCCGGCAGCGAGTCCCTTCACGGCAGCCTGGGTCCGGTTTTCGACCGCCAGCTTCTGGAAGATGTGCTTCACGTGGGTCTTCACGGTCTCCGGGGTCACGAACAGCCGTTCGCCGATCCGCCGGTCCGTGAGCCCGAGCATCAGCCCCTCGAGCACCTCCAGCTCCCGCTCGGTGAGAGCATCGGCCGGAGGGCTGTCGCCCCGGCGGCGCAGCACGCCCGCCACCTCCCTGGGGTAGTAGACGCCTCCACCCGCCACCACCTTCAGGGCGGGCATGAAGCGCTCGGACTGAAAGCAGATCCCGTCACAGCCGCGGGCCAGCGCCTCGCGCACCAGCACCTCGTTGGCATCATCGGCCACCAGCAGGGTCTTGATCGAGCGGTCGCGGCGTTCGCTGCGGGCAACGAGCGACAGACCCGTGCCGCTCTCGAGGTGCTGGCTCACGATCAGCAGGCTGGGGTTGTGCCTCTGCACCAGGGCATCGCCCTCGGCCTCGGTGGTTGCGGCACCCACCAGGCTCTTGTGTACCGCTGGGATGCACATGAACGCCCCCAGCCATTTCATGGTCTCCAGGCAGGCCACGGTGGTGTGCGGGGCCAGAAGAGCATCGAGCTCCTCCAGCAGAGCCGGAATCTCAGGCAGCAGCCTGGTGAGGTCCATCGAGAGAGCGGGCTTGCTTGCTGCTGACCCCGAGCCTATCGATGGCCGGCCCAACAGGCGCTCATGCGCCCCACACGTGCTGGAGGGCCGCAACATCCGAGCTGGTCAGACCAAACCAACCCTGTTCGTTGTAGGACATCACCGTATCCCGGGTGGAGTAGGCCGGGTTGTACCCATCACCGAAGGGATGGCTCAAGCCGAGGGTGTGCAGCAGTTCATGGGCGATTGTTGTCTTCTCGACGCTCGTCAGCCGGCTGCCGCCTTCATCTTCCCAGAGGATCCTGGCCCCGAAACGGGTCTGGACGGCCCGCCCGATCACACGTCCTTTGAGATTGGGAACGCAGTAGACATCCAGATCGCTACTGCGAAAACCCGTTGCTTTGAAGGTGATGCCGGTCAGCCTGTCGATCTGACGGAACAGCCTGGTGCTGAAACGCTGCTCAGCGCGAGACATGTAGCTGGTATCCAGCCAGTAGTTGATGATTCCATCGCGCCCTGATTGCTCATGGAGGTGACGTGCAAATCCGAGGCTGCCCCGGTCGATCAGCCCGCTCAGGGGAATGGCCATCAGCTTCTCCTCAGCCGCGTCGCTGCCCCCAGTGTGGGGATGGCAGCTGCTGCGGGCCGCCGGAGATGCCGGAGCCGATCACCAGCCCGCCTCCAAGACCGACAACCAGGGCCAGCAGCGCGGCCAGCGCCGCCTTGCGTCGGGCACTGTGGCAACGGCGTTGAATCCGCTGCAGCAGCCGGGTGATGGCCTGGGCGTTGTGCGCCAGGCGGTCGTCGCGCTCATGGAGCTGATCCTGCAGGCGCTGGATGTCCGCGAGCAGGGCGTCGCGGTGCTGGGTGCTGCGCTCCAGCTCTGCGCGGGCAACGTCCAGATGGCGCGTGATGGCGGCCTTCTCGCTCAGCACCTCCTGCACCACGGCGCGGCTGCCGATGGCCCGTGCGGTGACGACCACCGAGCGTGGACTCCTGCCGAAGCCGATCACCTGCTCACGGGGGCGCGAGCAGCGGCGGCCCCTGGTGCCCTCGGGTTGGTCGGCGGCGTCGGGATCGAGCGAACCCTTGCTGCAGCGCTGCACCTTGGCGGTGAACAGCACCGTGTCACCGGCCCGCACACCGGCCTCGCTCCAGATGTCGCGGAGAGGGAACCACCAGTGATCGGGTTGAACCGGCGCTGCCGATGCCTCCAGCCGCAGCGAACGGATGCAGATCGTGGGCACGGTCTGCTCGCCGCAGGCGAAGCTGCCGAAGCGATCCACGATGCCGCTGAAGCGATGAACCTCTCCGTGGAGAGCCGCCAGATCCATGCGGCGCAGGGGACCGCGGACCTGAGGGCGGGTACGGGGAGAAGCGAGGGTTGAGGCCATGTCAGTGAGTCGCGGATGCAGTCCCTTCGTTCCGGCAGCTCGGGGTTGATTCATCCCCCGCACCGGCCGGGAGGCTCTCAGGAGTAGGTGTGGCGGCGGCCGCTGAGGCTGGAGAAGATCGCCATCACCTCGGAGACGACGGTCTGCGGGCTCTTGTCAGCTGTTTCATGGCTGACCCGGTAGACGGGAAAGCCATGGATCAGCATCACGCGATCGAGATCACGGTCCTTCTGCCACTTCTCCCAGTTCACGATCGAACTGGGTTTGCGATCCTTTTTGAGTTTGACGACATGGCTGGAGTCGTCGATCTCGATGGCGATCATCCGGCCTGCCTCGATCACCAGCAGATCCGGTGTTTTCTTCACGGCGATCTCGGCCAGGGGGAAGAGGATCTCGGGCTCGATCACCACCGCGAAACCGCGCAGGGTGAGCAGCTCGGCGATGTGTGCCTCGATCTGGGAGCGGGCCTGCCGGCGGGCCAGGTCACGCCGCCGCACCTCGGCATCGTCGATGGCGCGGTTGACGGAAAAGAGTTCCTTCAGGATGTTGCCCCCCGAGGCCAGCTCCGGGAACACCTGATCGGGGGCCTCGAGACGGGACAGGTCGTCATGAAAGTACCAGCCTGACTCCACCTTGTCGGGTTCGGCAAACGGTGGTTCCCGCTCGTCTCCGGGCAGCAGAGCGGCCACCTCCCGGCGGAGGTGTTCCTGAGAGTAGATGTAGTCCCCGAACGACTCCTGCAGCCGGCGGGAGAGGATCTGCAGGAAGCGCGCCCAGTCGCTCGAACAGCGGTTGCACTCGGCAGTGAATCGCTGCTGGTTGTCTCCAGGGCCATTCTCGTCAACTGCGATCAGCAGGCGATAGCCATAGTCCGTTACATCCTTGACCTGGCACTTGTACTGGATGGGGTCGGAGGGATCAGCATCGGATTCGTCATCGGAGCCGCAAAAGACGGTCTCATAGCTGTCTCTGGGGAAAAGTTCGCCCTCGTGCTTATCCCAGCCAACGACAACCACCTGATCGACGGAACCCCGTCGCTTGATCGCATCGAGCTCACCGTCTCCGTAGTCAGGGTCAAAGCACCACTTCAGTGAGGTGGCGTGGGTCCTGAGGGCATAGGGCTCAAGGCCGACCAGCAGGGTGTGCTTGATCCACCAGTCCAGATCCAGAGGCTCCGCCTCAGGAAGCTCCAGCCGGCCGAGGTGGAACTCGAAGAGACTGCTGGACCAGACAGCCGCCAGGCGGATCCGGCCCTCCCTGGACTGCAGGCCTTTGCAGCTCCTGTGGAGATGGGTGGTGGAGAGATCGATCGCCTGCTGAAAGCAGTCCTGCTTCTTGAAGTCGCAGGCGATCTGCAGCTGTGGGCTGGCATCAGCAACGGCCGGCCAGGTTGAAGGGTCCTCGGGGTTGAACATCGTGGTGGAAGTGGAGAGTGCGGTGAGACGCGCTGGGCTCAGTTGAGCGAGGGTTCGAGGTTGGGCAGCACGGTGACGCTGCCCTCGTTGCTGGTGATCGCCACGCCATCCCGGAACGGCTCGAAGGTCCCCAGGTGGGTATCGGGCTGTCCGGCACCGCCCTTGCTGAGGATCTCCACGTCGCCATCGCGCCAGAACACGTAGGAGCTGCGGTAGCCATCGGCCCAGGCCACGTCGTAGACGGTGTGGCCGTTGCTGTTGCGGCGGGTGCTGACGCTGCAGCCGATCTCCTCGGCCTGGGGCGTCTTGTAGCTCTGGAACACGCAGCGGCTGCTGGCGGCCTCGGGGCCGGAGCCGATGCCGTAGCCGCTCGGGGGTGAGGCGGGAGCCGGGGTGCGGGCGCTGCTGGAGGCGGCCAGGAAGGGGTTGATCAGCTGGCTGGAGAGGGCGAAGTTCAGGCCCTGCGAATCGCGCAGGATGAAGGTGGCCATGCCCACCACGCAGCCCAGCTCATCGAGCAACGGTCCGCCGGAGTTGCCGCCATTGATGGCGGCATCGGTCTGCACGAGGTCGCCATCGGCGCGCAGCTGGCTCACCACCCCGCGGCTGAGGCTGAACTCCAGGCCCTTAGGGGCACCGATGGCGAACACGTTCTGCCCCACCTCCGGCAGCCCCGACGCCAGAGCCAGCGGGGTGCCCCGGCTGCCGCTCACCTCCAGCAGGGCCAGATCGGTGCTGGGATCGCTGCCACCGGCATCGGCCACCACGGCGGCCTGATCGCTGCTGCCATCGCTCCAGCGGAGCTGCACCTGGCTGTAGGGCCCCACCACATGGGAGTTGGTGAGCAGCAGGGTGCGGCCGCCGCCATGGCTCACCACGAAGGCGCTGCCCTGGCTGTCGGGCGTGTGCACCACGGCGATGGAGCCGCGGGAGGCGGCAAAGATCTCCTGGGCGCTGCGGGTTGAACCGCTGCAGGCGGCAGGCTCTGTGCCGGGTGATGCCGCTGGCGCTTCTGGCCGGGCCGGCTGGGATGCCGGCTGCCGCCAGCCCGACGGCTCCTCCGCCGGGGCGCGGCTGTCGCCGGCGACGATCAGGCAGCCGTTGAGGGCCAGCGCCACCAGGCCGGTGGCCGCCAGGGAAGCCAGCGAGCGGGTTGTCATGGCGGGTGTCTCTCTGGTTTCAGCTTCTGCGGCGCGGCGGCGGCTGCCATCCCCCATCCCGGGGAGTGGTGGTGCATCAGCCCATCGCCGCCGCCGGCCGCCAGCCCCAGGGCGCGCGCGCGTCGGCCACATTGGCCTCGCTGAAGCGCTCATGGCGCGGCACGGCCTTGTAGTTCAGCCGCCGGTAGACCGTCTCGGGGAAATCGAGGTCGGTGAACACATCCAGCAGCCGCAAGGCCAGCCCCAGGCAGGCGTCGGTCTGGCGCCACACCTGGGCCTCGCTGAGGCGCAGCACGGGGATGCCGAGCCGGGCGGCATCGGCGTCCTTGGCATCGTCCTTGCGCTTCTGCTCCGGGGTGGTGTGGTAGCTCTCGGTGTTGTGGATGTCGCAGGGCTCGTCGATCTCGATCGCCAGGATCTGGCTCGCCTTGCCCGCCACCACCACGATGTCGTAGCCGGAGGCATCGGTGGGATTGCTGCCGCGCCGCACCCAGTTCCTGTGGGCCTCGGTGCCGTGGAACATCACTTCCCGGTAGACCTGGCTGTGGGGCCCCACCAGACGGGCTAGGAGTTCAGCCAGCGCCTGGCTGAAGTTCGGCACGGTGCGGCCATGGCGGGTGCCCAGGAACTCCTGGGTGAACACCCGCTGGGAGGCCGCGAAGGTGCGGGCCGGATCCCAGCCGTTGGCGATGTTGAGCGCCTCGGCGATCTGGCCGCCGCTGGCGCCCACCAGGGCGCTGAGATCGAAGCCCACCAGACCGGCCTGCTCGAACAGTTCGGCGATGCCGCCCAGGAAGGCGCTGGTGGCGAAGGCCCCGAGGAACTGTGCGCCCAGATCGGGTTGCTGCTGAGCAGCGGCGGCGATGGCCGGGTTTTCCATCACCCAGGCGATCGAGGCGTGGTTGCCCCGGGGCGGGGTGATGAGGGGATAGGTGGAACGGGTCATGGTGCTCTCCTCAGCTGTAGAGGTCGTGGAGTTCATCGCGGCCGGCGGCATTGCTGTTCACCGAAGCGCGGGTCTGCTCCTGCACGCGCCGGTCAGCGGCCTCGCCCTCCTGCTGGCGGTTGATCTCGCCGCCGAGCACATGGCCGCCGGCGATGGCGGCAGCATCAGCGGCGACGGCGACGGCACCGGCGCCTGGGATCACCGTCGAGAGGGCGACACCGCCGGTCTTGACCAGGGTGCCCTCGGGATGGCGCTCGAACTCATCGACGTAGGCGGCGACGCCGGTGGAGGCAGCCCCGAAGGGCGTCCAGAGGACCTTGCCGATGGCCTCGAGCGGATCCCTGGACTCGGTGATCCACTGGCCGTGGTCACGCATCCAGTTCTCCCAGATGGAGCCGGATGCCTTTCCGAAGGTGGACATGGTGAAAAAGGTGAAGGTGGGGGGTGGGGGAGGAGGCCACCCACGGGATGGCCGTGCGCTCCGTTCGTTCTGGATGCAGGCGGGTGATTCAGACCGCCAGGGCCCGGGGCTCAAAGCGTGAGATCACCGCTCCACCGGGGCAGGGGCCCTGCGCCCCAAAGAAATCGCTCACGTAGTCGATGAGCTGATCGGGATCAGTGAGGAGCGAACGGAGCTGCTGCTGTTCGTTCTGAAGCCGCAGCACCTGGTTGCGAAGAACCTCCTGCCGGCCGAGAGCCTCATGGAGGGTCTGCTCGAGGTTGCAGGCATAGGTGTGGAGCCTGATCGGTGCCTCCGGCCCGAAGCGCTCCAGCACCTGCAAGGACGCATCGCTGATGTTGTCGAGGAAGGGATCGGTGGACAGGGCCATGGGAGTGCGGAACAGAAAGAAGGGGAGGCGCCTGCCTCCGGTGCTCTCCCCTCGTTCCGGCCTGATGGCGGTGATTCGCTGACTGTCAGGCCTCTCTGGTTGGGCTCAGATCGGTCACGGTCGACGCAGCAAAGCCGCCAGCGGCCCGAGCCAGCTGGCGGCGGATGCCGATTCGTCGTCGTGCTCCAGTTCAGCCTCAGCCCGGGCTGAGTCTCCTGGCACCGCCCTGCTGATTGGCCTTGCCGTACGCCGAAGCGATCGAGAGGCCCGCCAGCCCCAGCCAGCCCACGGGGCCGGCGCACACCAGGACTGTGGCGAGGGCGCCTTTGCCCACCACCTCCAGGCTCTTCTGGTTGTATTCCGCCTCGCTGAGCTGATCCTTCTGGGTGAGCAGCATCACGGCATCCGGGGCCACCAGGCCGATACCGGCCGTGAGCGGGTTGGCGCCCAGCACCGCCTGGGTCACGGCAACAGCGGTGCCGCGAACGGCGCCGTTCACCGCACCGTGAGCAGCGTCCTGAACCATCAGCGCCTCGGCCTGTTCGGCCAGGTCGTGGCGCCCGGCATCGCGATACCCCTGGGCCTGGGCCCAGCGATGGGCCACGGCGATGCCGCCGCCCATCACACCGCCGAGGCCGCCGGTTTCGAGGGTGTCGCCCACCACTTCGGTGAGATCACCGGTGACGCCAGGCGTGGCCGCTTCTGCCACCTCCAGGGTGTAGGCCTCGGCTTCTGCGATCTCGGTGTCACGCATCGTGCGATTACCGATGCGTGAATTGAGCCCCTCCGGGCCGTAGACGAGGTTGGAGGCATCAGCAGAGGCGCCGTGGGCATGGGGCTCGATGTGCATCGCATCGATGCTTGGGTCATTGACCACGGCGTCGACGCCATCGATGGAGCCTCTGGCTTCTGCGTTGACGCCCTGCTCGAACAGCTCGCGTGCTTCTGCATCCGAGCGGCTGGGGCCACCGTGGGTTCCGTCGGTGCGGAGCTGCTCTTTGAGGTGCGAGGGGAGGTCGTCGTAGCTCACGCGCCGGTAGGCCTCCACACCGCCGAAGGCGTTGGCGACTGTGGCAGCGGGAATGGCAACCCCAGCCGGGATGGCCTCGAGCGACTGCCTGATGAGGTGCCCGGCTTCGTCTTTGGTGTAGCGATAGAGGGTCATGGCTGGAGAACGGGGAAAGGGCGCTGGGCTGGTCCCTGCCCCCTCGTTCCGGGGGCTGCGGACTGATTGCAGTCCGTCATTTCTGGGACTTGGGTGCCTTGGGGCTGCCCAGCTTGAGCTGGTCGCAGACCACACCGGAGAGCAGGTGGCATGCGCCATAGGACAGTGAAAGCCCGCCTGTGAAAGGGGCGAGAACGACGCCAAGGCCCATGGCCAGGAGGCCCTGTTGCGTGAAGCTCATCGTGCCCGCGCGGGCGGTTTGAGGGTTGGGCATGTCGGAAGCGAGCGGTGGGGATGGGGAGGCAGGTCTGCTGCCCTTGCACACCTTTCGTTCCAGCCCCTACTGGCTGATTCCAGCCCGACCCATCAGCAGCGGCCGAGGCCTCAGAGCCCCTGAACGGGCCTCCAGTCGCCCACCAGCTGCCAGGCGGCCCAGTAGTAGTGCTCGCTCCAGTCTTCTCCTTGCTTTCTGCTGCTGATCACGCCGCTGCGGAAGTCCGCCTGCGTGTCCGCCAGTGCATCGGCGCGGCCGACACCAGCCTTGAGGCGCTTGTAGAAGGCCTCCATGAAGGAGGCGGTGGCGCGGTCATCCACCTTCCACAGCGACAGCAAGGTAGTGCGGGCTCCGGCGACCGTCAGCGCCCGCTGCAGGCCGTAGAGACCCTCACCGCTCTGGATGTCGCCGGCGCCGGTGGAGCAGGCCGAGAGCACCACCAGCTCGGTGCCATCGAGCTGCAGGGCGGTGGCCTCCAGGGCCGTGAGCAGGCCGTCGTCGTTGGGATCGAGACTGGGGTTGTTGGCACCGGCCAGCACGATGCCGCTGCGCAGCAGCGGGTCTTCGCCCTGAAAGCGCGCCACCTGGCCGCCGCCGGCAATCAGGGCGCTGCGGGGATCGTCGGGCTGAATCTCCTGATCCGCCACGAAGAACCCATGGCTGGCAATGTGCAGCACCTTCGGGCCGGCGGACCGCTGCAGCAGGCTCACCGTGGCGGCATCACCGCTGATGGGCTGGGTGCCGAGCAACGAGGCGATCTGCTCCCCTTCCCGTGCCGTGGCCGGCAGTGGGGCCCATTTCGCATTGTCCAGCTCAGCCCACCGCTGCTTCGGGTGCGCCGTGGCGATCAGGGTGGAAGGGCTGCTGCGGCCGCGGTCGTAGTTGGGGTTGGCGATCACCAGCGGCGCCTTGCCTGCCTGGGGGGGCTTCTGAAAGCGCACCAGATCGCGGCCGGTGGTGAGCAGGCGGAGCTGCACCGAGCGGGCCAACACTTCACCCGGCTGGGATGGAGAAGGGAGAGCCGCAAACGGCACCCGGTGCAGTTCGCCGTCGGGAGAGAGGAACAACTGCCGGCTGCCGGCCAGATGGGGCGCCAGGGGTTTGAGCACCAGGTCGGACACCTCCGCAAGGCGAGCCGTGGCATCGAGTTCATTGCCGGCGGAAGCGGTGAAGGCAGCGGCGATCGCCTTCTCGATGGGTTCTGCCTCGCCCAGCTGCACCACATCAACTGTCCCGTTCGGCCTGAGTATCAGTGCTTGGTATCGTTTGGAACCTAGAAGTTTCCAGGGATTGGATCCACCCACCCAAGGTCTGTATGCCTGAAACTCAACTAGCAATCCGTTCTTAGGCAGAGCAGCCGCAGCCTCCACAGCACTTACAATTGGAATGCGAAGTTCAGGCAAGATTTGATAGAGCAACTTCTCTTTATCCTCGGCTATTCGCCTTAGGCGAATTCGTTCATCGGCTTTTACAGCGACATTGGCCAGGCGCGAGTAAATGCTTGAAATATCATGCGAGATGTCCTTTGCCTCCTGTGAGGCTGACGCGAGCAATGATTGAAGCCTATGCACCTCAAGCCCAAGAGCATGAGATGAAATTCTATAATCGATAGCAAGTGTCAGGTCTTCCGGCGCCCCATCCGATATTGCCAAGCTAAATGCCGATTCAAATTCATTTCTCCATGAGCGTTCTCTCTGCCCCAGAGAAAGCTGAGCTGACTCTCTTGAAATGTTCAACAGATTTGCCGTCAATAAACGCCGTAGATATAGAGCCCTCGCCGCATGATCGCCTACCGCATGACTGGCTACTGCAAGCAGATACAAAGAATTAATATTTCTTCTGCTATGCACATCAACCGAGGCCGAGCGGATTCTTTCGGCATCTCTAAGCGCGGTCAATGCTTGATTAGGTTGACCTAGCATTAGGTCAATGACTCCTATAGACTCGTGTAAAATGGCGACTTCTGGATGAGCAGCTCCTAGCAGTCTGGCACGAATACTTAGCGCGTCTGCATAATATTCTTTAGCCTTCTCCGGCTTGCTTGCCAATAGACTGGCTTCTCCAAGCATGAATAGCAATCCGGCGTTATCAAGGCTGTCAAGCTTGCCTTCTTTAGTATAATGCTTGCCTAGTTCTTCCGCAGTGCGAATAAAGGCAGATTGCACTCTCCATGCCGTCTCGCCTAGGTCATCTTTGCGCTCAAGATAAGATTCTCGGTAAGCTATTAGCATGCGACTGTAATCCCGAAGTAAACGAATTTCATTTGCATAGCGGCTGTTCTGGCTGTAAAGTTTATCTGCAACCACCACGGCCTTTGAAAAAGCAGACTCTGCCTCACGATGGAGCGAAATCTGAGTACGAATAAATCCGACATTGACGAGTGCTTCGATGTAATTCTTATTCTCTGCATTTACTGACTCAGCCTTTTGTAGCATATCACTATAAATCAGTTCTGCCTCAGCTAATAATCCTCTGCCAGTCAGAGACTTTGCAAGATTAGCCATCATTCCGAGACTATCTTTAAGGTCGATCTCCGGAGAAGCTCTCAAGCTCAGCATCTCTTTGTAGGCTTTTATTGATTCCTGGTAATCACCAGCCCGAAGCAAGTAATCTGCCTGCATTTCAAATAACCTGTCGCTAAACTCAACATCTTCTGCGGAGCCATCCTGGAGAACGGGTATAGACTTTCCCAGAAGCTGTATCGCCTCTTGAAGGTTTCCTAGATTTTGCTCTGCCAATGCCAGCATCGCCATAGCGCGCGCTGTCATGGAATGGTTTACGCCGAAGTTACGGGCCCGAATTGCTAATGCTTTACTTAGTAGTTCCGCTGCCGCCTCATCGTTTCTGCGTAGATAGTAAGTTCCTAGTGCGTGGAACTGATCTCCAGTAAGCGAGTGATTGTCTCCATATTTCTCGCGGGATAAACTAAGGTTTTGCAGAAGGAGAGATTCGGCTTCTTGATCCCTTCCTTGTTCCTTGTATTGCGTAGCCAGTATAAAACGGAGATTCAGAGTCTCAGGGCTATCGGCTCCAATGTTCTTCTCGCTTATCTCCAAAGCATGAGACAGAAATGCAACTAGAGCCGGATTGCTTTCATCGATACCGTGAATTTCCAGAAGGAGGCCGATGATAGCGGAAATCAGGGCTGTATCGCTCCCCGGCGTTTCCTCGGTTATGGCTAGAGCTCGCTCTAGAAGTGGCTGAGCTTTACTGGGAAGATTTTGGTGAATGTATATTGACGCCAGGAGCGTTTGGCTTTGGGCAACTTGAAGGTGATTGGGACCTAATTTTTTAATACGAATCGAAAGGGCCTGTTCTAAATGGATTTCGGCTTGGCTGAAAAGACCCTGTCTGCTATAGAGCATGCCTAGATTGTCGATGCTGGTGACGGTATCAGGATGATCGGGGCCCAGTGCCTTCTCTCTGATCGCCAGGGCCCGCTTGTAGAGTGGTTCAGCCTGGCTGTAAAGAGCTCGCATGGTGTAAGTAAAAGCCAACCTGCTGGCGATTGAGGCTATGAGCGCATTTCCAGAGTCCAACTCTTGTTCGGCATCGATTAACAGCCTCTCCCATATCACTCCAGCCGCCTCATAATTACCTCCTGCCTCCAGCCCGTCGGCTTCCTTGACGAGTTCAATGATCTGATCTTCTGCGCTCAGCGCTTCTGCTTTCACCTGGCCCTCTTGTGCTGGGTTGAACAGTCGACTGCTCTGAGCTCTTGTAGCCAATGGCTCCATGCACTGCAGAAAGCCGTAGATCACCAGGGCGGCAAGCCGCGCAGCCTGTCGCATGCGATCTGGTCCCTTGCGCCCCATACCCGCTGACCCTGGCCGCTCGCCTATTCATTCAGGCTATGGACGCCTGCAGCAACGGGTTTTCCTGTAACGCAACAGAAACCGACCCGCACCAAGGCCCGCCAAGGTTGGCATCGTGTGGACACCCGCAGACGGGAGTGACCAGCAGCAGCTACCGGGAGCTGAGGGCCCTGATCTCGGCCCGAGGCTCTAGTCAGGGCATCACTATCGGCAGCCTGCACCCCCCCCAGGCCGCCGCTGCCGCCGAGGACTATGGGGTCGATGCCCCCAGCGCAGCGGGCGACCGGCTGCTGCTGGCCGCCTGCGATGCCCCCGAGGACCGCGAGGGCGCCTTCCTCTGCCTGCGCTGCCATGTCAGCCACCCCCTCGAGCAGAAGATCTGCGGTCTGTATGGCCAGTTCGGCGACTACTACGGGCTGGATGAGATCGAGCTGGCCAGCTTCGCCCTCGATGACGACGGCCGCCCGCTCGATCCCGCCCGCCTGCGCGGCCAGCCCACCGCTGCGATCACCCCCTTCACCGCGCAGGTGATCTGCAGCTACGACCCCTCGCGCGGTGCCGGCCTGCCGCACTGGGCGCGCACCAGGCTCCAGGCCCATAACGACCTCAAGGTCTACCTCAAGGAGCACGGCCTGCTGCTCATCTCCGACTGGGCGCTGCTGGCCGACACCAGCTCCCGCCGCATCCGCGGCGCCTGGGAGGTCTTCGGGGGAGGGTCGCTGACGGCCGATCGCGCCGTCCGCCTCCACGGCGCCTACCTGGCGGCCTACCCGGCGGCCAAGGCCGAGCACCGCCGCCGCAGCCGCCGCAGTTCCGGCTGGCAGCCCGATGCCGCCTTTCTGCACGCCATCGCCCCCGAGCAGCCAGCGGCCACCACCAGCGAGCAGCTGGAGGCCATGGCCCGCACCGTCCGCCTTGTGCTCACCCAGCAGTGGCAGCGCAGCCGCCAGGCCGATGGCGAGCAGGCCGATGCACTGGAGGTGCCCGATCCCCGCACCCTCCAGGACCTGAGCGAACAGCCCGAGCACTCCCCAGCCGACCAGCTGACCCTCATCCACGCCGCCCTGGAGCGCGCCCTCGAGGCGGTGATGCCCGCCGTGCTGGCCCCCGCCGCCAGCGACCCCCAGCTCCACTGCCTCTGGCAGGGCTATGGCGAGGGCCTCACCAACACCCCCCTGGCCGAGCGCTGCGGCTGTTCCCGCGGCACCGTGAGCAAGAAGCTCCGCCCCGAGCAGCACGCCTCCACCATCGCCCGCCAGGCCGCCGGCGAACTGCTGCGCCAGCCGGCGTTCTCGGCCCTGGGCGGCTCAGTGGAGGATCTCGAGCGCATGGTGGAGGCGCTGCGGAATCACCTGCTCATTCCGGAACGAGAAGGAGACATCGCCCCCCTGCGCCGCTGGGTGCACCAGCATCTGCCCGTGTCATGACCACCTCCCCCGCCAGCCCCGTGCCTATCGAGCCGCTCGAGGCCTTTCCCCTTCCGCCCGGCGCCATCGTGCTGCCACCCCCGCTCTGGCAGCAGGTGCAGGAGGACGGTGAAAGGGAGCTGCGGCGGCTGGCGCTGGCGGCGCTGCGGCAGGCCATGGACGAGCGCGAGCTCCACCTGCCCCTCGGCCCTGAAACCGACCCCACCGATCCGTCGCGCCTGCTGGCGCTCAACCGCTTCGCCGTGCAGCTGGCCGTCACCGGCATGCTCAGCGACGAGGTGGCCGTGCCGGCAGCGCCCTGGCGTGACGCCGCCACGGCTCCCCAGCTGCTGCTGGTGGCCGCCATCGATCCGGAGAACGGCGTCGTAGGTGTCCCCGGCGTGCTCACCGCCAGCGAAGTGATCGCCGCAGTGGGGGATGGCGATCAACGGGCGGAGCGGCTGGTGCTGCCCATCTCCGCGTTCAAGGGTGGCATCGAGCGGCTGTTCACCCTCACCGCTCTGCTGGATCCCGCTGCCCTGCCCCGCCAGGCCCTGCGCCAGCAGCCCGCCCGCCCTGCCGTGCGCGTGCGTGACTGGCTGGAGGGCCTGCTGCCACCCGCGCTGGGGGATCTGGGCGCCGAACTGGTGCCCGTCACCGCCGGTGCCTTCCGCCAGGGCGGTGCCACTGCCGATTCCCTCGCCCCCGGCGCCCTGGCCGTGCTCTCAATTCCCCTCGGCCTCACCACCGCCGGCACTTTGGTGACGGGAGACGCCGCCCAGGCCTGCCTGGAACGGTTCCGTCTGCTGCTGATCCCCACCGCCCAGCCCCCATCGGCCGCCACTGCCCCCGCCACCGACGCTGCCGAGCGGCTCACGCTGCAGCTGGTGGGTGAGCTGGAGGGGGATCTGCTGCCCGATGGCCTGCTGCTCAGCGCCAGCCAGGGCAGCAGGCGCTCCAGCGTCAGCTCCGCCAATTCCACCCAGCTCGAGCTGGAACTGCCCGCGGCCCCGGATCTGATCGAGGTCACCCTCACGCCACCGGACGGCACGCCCCTGGTGCTGCCGCCCCTGCAGTTGCCGGCCGGGTGAGATGGCCAGCATCGACCTGACCCTTCAGCCCGCCCTGGCCCCCGATCAGCTGACGGCCTTTCTGGTCAGCCCCGCTGGCAACGAGGTCTTCACCGTGACGGTCCCGCCGGATCTGGCCCACCGGCACCAGCTCTGGCTGCGGCGGTTCATGGCCCATCACGATCCGGCTCTGCCGGCGCTGCCGGCAGCGGTGCTGCAGGACTACGGCAACAAGCTGGGGGCCGCCATGAACGCCTGGCTGCAGCAGAGCGACTGGGAGCCATTGCGCCGCGTGCTGGCCCGCCTGCCGGCCCTGCCGCTGCGCCTGCGCTGCCAGGGCACACCAGAGCTGATCGAGCGTCTGCCCTGGGAGGTGCTGGAGCTGGAGCTGGAGCGGCCGATCTGGCGTCTCGGCGACCCCGGCCACTTCCCCAGCGCTGCACACGCCCGGTGTGGTGTGCGCTCTCCCCGCCTGCTGCTGCTGGTGGGCCGTGAGGAGGGGCTCGACCTGGAAGCCGACATCGCCGAGCTGCAGCGTCTCGATCGCCAGGGCCGCATCGCCCTGCACACCCTGCGCGGGCCGGACTCCTGCCTCAGCCGCCTGCGCGCCGCACTCGGCGACAAGCGCGGCTGGGATGTGCTGGTGTTCCTGGGCCATTCCGCCGGTGATCCCCAGGGCGGCGGCCGCCTGCAGCTCGGCGATGGCCACTGGCTCGGCGGCAACGCCCTCGCCCAGGAGTTCCAGCAGGCCAAGGGCCACGGCCTCTCGCTGGTGCTGCTCAACAGCTGCTCGGGGATGGACCTGGCCCACTGCTGCACCGCCGCCGGCATCCCCTGGGCCCTCTGCTTCCGCGAGGCCGTTCCCACCACCGCCGCCTCCCTGGCGTTTTCGCAACTGCTGGGGGCGATGGAGCACGGCCGCAGCTTCCCCGCCGCCCTGCAGCACACCCGCCAGGCTCTGCAGGAGAGCGGTCCGGCCGGCTGTCACCTGCTGCTCAGCGGCATGTGCGCCGGAGGCGCCCCTGAGCTGCATCTGCCCCTCAGTGCCCGCCGCCGCTTCCGCCTGCGGCTCGCCAGCAGCACGCGCCGCCAGGCCATCGCCGCTCTGGCGCTGCTGGCAGCGGCTGCCACCGCTGAGCTGCTGCCGGCCAATCCCCTCAGCACCTATCTGCTCGATCGCCGCCTCTATGTGCAGCGCCTCTGGCGAGAGGCCACCGGCCAGCCCGGCCCCCTCAGCCCCTCCCTGCCGGTGCTGCTGCTGGATGAGCGCCGCGCCTACAAGGAGCTGCAGGTGGAGGCCACACCGGGGCGGGTGGCTCGCGCCGCCCTGGCGGAGGTGCTGCGGCGCACACCGCCTGGGGCCGTGCCGGTGGTGGGGCTGGATGTGGTGCTCGACGAGCCCGCTCCCCACACTGCCGAGCTGGCCGCCGTGATCCGCCGCCAGCGCCGGCAGCAGGTGCTGGCCGGCTGGCTGGGAGCCGGCGCCGGGGCCAGAGCGGCCGGCGTGCGCTCCCAGCCCCTGGAGGAACTGCGGCAGGCAGGGTTGCACGCCCGCGATCTGGGCGTCGGCACCACCGCCGGCCAGGCCGATCGCCAGCCGATGCCCCTGCAGCTGCTCTGGGAGGTGAACAGCCGCAACTTCGCCTCGGCTCTCAGCGCTGCTCCCCAGGTGCGCATGCCCCCCGAGGCGGTGATCGACTGGTCGATCGACTGGACACCGCTGGTTCGGCCCATCGGCGTGGCCGAGCTGAGCGAGCTGCGGGCCCCGGCGCTGGTGGTGGGCACCGACGGCACGATCGATCGCGACCAGAGCGATCTATTCCATGCCCCCGCCGCCATCCGCCCCGCCCTGGCCGTCTGGGGCGGCCCCAGCGACGTCATCCCCGGCGCGCTGGTGCAGGCGGTGCTGGCCCAGAGCCTGGCGCTGCGCCACTGGCTCACGCCGGTCTCGCTCAGCGGCTGCACGGCCCTGGCGGCGGGCCTGGGGGTGCTCACGGCGGCCGCACTGCCAGAACGGCGGCATCGTGGGGTGGCTCTGGGCGCCGCAGCCCTGCTCACCATTCCCCTCAGCCTGCAGCTGGCCACGGCCCGTCTTGTCCTGGTGCCGATCGTGCTGCCCGTGGCTGCCCTCTCCGCCACATCCCTGCTGCGCCGCGACTGAGATGCCCAGCCGTCATCCCGTCTTCCACCCCGCCTCCCTGGCCGCCAGCACCGCCCTGGCCGTGCTGGTGGCCCTCACCCTCGCCGGCAGCCCCAGCGCAGCGCTGGGCGAGGGGCAGCCGACCGTGCTGCAGCAGCTGCGCGAACTGATCGGCTACAACCCCCGCCAGGCCGTCGGCGGCAGCCGCAGCGGCAGCGCGGTCACGGTGTGTCTGATCACCCCGCGCTTTGCCGAAAGCGTCGATGGCATCCCGCAAGCGTTGGTCTCGCTGCCCAGTCCCACCCTGCTGGCGGCGGGTGCCCTGAGCGAGGTGCGGCTCGAGCAGGACGAGCGGATCCTCTGGCAGCGGCGTGGGTCGTCCAGCGAGCCCATCGAGGGGCCGATCCCCTGGCCACTGCCTCCCCTGCAACCCGGTGAAAGCGTGCTGCTGCGCCTGCGGCCCCGCGGCGCCGCCGGCGCCGACTTCGCCGACATCCGGCTGGTGGCCGCAGGCGAGGCCGAACAGCAACGCGCCCTCGCCCTGCTCGCCGATCCCCCCTCCCGCCTGGCGGTGATCGAGCGCGAGGCCCGCGCCGGCCGTGCCGCGCTGGCGTCCGAGCTGCTCTTCTCGCCGGTGGAGCAGCCCTCTGAGGCCCTCACCGAGCTCCAGCAGCTGCTGATCGCCGGCGCCTGCGGAATCACCCCAGCGGCGCCCTAACGAGAGGAGGGCAGAGTTTCAGGACTCTGTCCATGATCGACAGCCTCTTTCACATCACCCATCTTGACAACGTGCCCGGCATCCTCAGTGAGGGACTGCTGTGCCGCAACCGCATCGAGGAAATCAACCTCCCCTACCTCGACCTCTCCGACGCCGCCTGCCAGGCACGCCGCAGTTGCCGCTATTTCGACGGCCACAGCATCGACCTCCATGACTACGTGCCGCTGTTCATCGAGCCCCGCAACGCCATGCTCTACCGCCTCCAGAAGACCCTGACGGAAGCAGGCACAGCTGACCAGCTGGCGATTCTCGAGGTGAGCCCCGACCCGATCCGCTGGCGCGCCAGTCTGCTCGCCGATGGCATCGCCTCCAGTCCGTCCACCTCCCTGTTCCATGCCAGGGATCCCGAGGCCTGGGATGCTCTCGACTGGGACGCCATCGACTGCCGCAGCTGGATGGATCAGCCCGACCCCCAGGCTGCCAAACGCCACAAGATGGCGGAGGTGATGGTGGACGACCTGCTGGCGCGCCACCACATCCGCAAGGTCTGGCTCAGGACGCCCTCCGCCGCCACGTCGCTTCGCGCCAAGCTGGGGGAGGACAAGCTCCCCGAGATGGTGGTGGATCAGGACCGCAGCCTGTTCTTCTCATGATCCGCGACACCGCCGCCTCGGTGTTCAACACCGCCGCCGAGGTCGTCACCAACACCGTCAACTGCCAGGGGGTGATGGGCGCCGGCTTGGCCCTGGAGTTCGCCCTGCGCCACCCCGATCTCGATGCCGACTACCGGCAGCGCTGTGGGGCCGGCACGGTGCAGATCGGTCGGCCCTATCTCCATCCCGTGGCCTCTGCCGGCTACCGGGCCGTGCTCAACTTCCCCACCAAACAGCACTGGCGCTTCCCCTCACGACTCGCCTGGATCGATCAGGGCCTGGCCTACATCGCCGCCCACTACCGTCAGGCCACACCACCGATCACCTCCCTGGCCCTGCCGCGGCTCGGCTGCGACAAAGGCGGGCTGGACTGGCTGCAGGTGCGCCCCCTGATTGAGCGCCACCTGGCCGATCTCCCGGACCTCACCGTCTATCTGTGCAGCGATACCGCCCCGGCAGACGGCATGGAGGCGGCCATGCTCACGGCCTACAGCCGCGATCAACAGAGCGGTGAGCTGCCGGCTTTCCTCAAGGGCAGAGCCCGCAGTGCCCTGCTGGATGCCCCGCTGCCTGAGCGGTTCCGCCATCTCGCTGCCACAGAGGGAGTGGGCAAGCAGAGCTATGCCCGCCTGTTTCAGCACTACTACCGCCTGGGCGGCGCCGCCCAGCTCAACCTGCTCTCCACTGCCGGCGAACGCTGAGGCCAGGTTTCCTTCATCGGCTCAGCGTTGCGCTTCTGAATCACGCCCCTCAGCCCGGAACGAGGGGAGGGTGTTCCGCAGTGGACCCCACCCATGAACCAGCTCACCCTCGATCGTCTTGCCGGTGACGATCCTCACCTCCAGCAGACACCGGAGTTCGTGCTGATCGGCGCCAGGAACGATCCCAGCCACGCCGAGCGGCGCTGCCAGCAGCGCGGCATCTCCCTCACCAAGATCCGCATCGCCCTCGCCTACGGCCGCCATGACCACCACCACGGCTGGGAGCGCTGGACCCTCGTCTCCCGCCGGCTGCGCCGCACCCCCTACGAGCGCTTCGAGCACGACCTCAACGGCCTGCAACTCGTCGGTCGCCGCCTCAGCAACAGCTCCGACGGCGGTGCGCTGGTGCAGCTGAAGACCTGCAAGTGGAGCTATCGCCTTCGGCGTCATTGATCCCGACCTGTGCCCCCTGCGACTGCACCCTCACCTCTTCCGGCGGCCGATGGGCGCCGCCCACAACGCCCTGGTGGATGTGGAGACCTGCGCGCGCTGTTTCTTTGAACTACGGCGCTGCGGTGTGATCGCCTGAATCACCCACCCGCGGCCGGAACGAGAGGAGGGCAACCTCCTCACCTTGCGATGGCCACCTACCGCTACGCCCGCCCTGAACCAGACGCCTCATCCGCCACTCCCCAGCCTGCAGAAGCCGCCGATGTCGCCCCCATGCCGGTTGCCACCGGCAGCGCCATGGCCTTCTTGCGCTGGCTGGAGAGCGCTGGTAATGCCCAGAGCCTGCGCGTCGAAGCCGGTCAGCATCTGTTCAATCAACCCACCACTCCCCAGCCGCGGGCCCATCTCCTGCGCCGCGCTGCTGCTGCCAGCGGCCTGTGGGTGTTCGCAGATGAGCTGCACGGCAACCAGGCCGTCGCCCAGGACCTCCGCCAGCGCTCCATCGCTGCCTCCGTTCTCCTGTCGGGCAGTTCGCTGATCGACTACATCAGCTCCCTGGGCCTGTTCGCCTTCATCTTCCGCCTCGCTCCAGCCGGGCCCGTTCCCTACACCCTGGGGCTCTCCACCCTGCTGCTGCTGTTCGGCAACTGGAGCGGCCGGGCGATGGTCGACCGCCACAAGGGCCAGGCGATTCCCAACATCTCCCTCTCGATCTTCATCGCCCTCTCGCTCTTCCAGTCCCTCACCGCCGGCATCGGCGTGTTTCTCTTCAACGGGCAGGCGCGGGTGGTGGAGGCCAGGGCCGAGGCCCTGATCGAGCAGGACGTGGAGGAACGCCGCCGCCGCATCGCCGAGCTGCTCAACCCCGCCCATCCCGCCATCGCCAACGACCAGGAGGCCTGTAACGCCAACCGTCTCCAGCTCGGCCAGATCGGCGCCGACAACACCGCCTACCAGCAGCTCTCGGTGGAGACCTTCGGGCGCTGGGAGGACCGCCGCGTGCCGCCCAGCGGCCGGCCACGCTGGGAACTGGCGAGCTGGCCCCTGGCCCAGTGGCCCCTCTGCCCCCGCGTCGAGCAGCAGCGCGGGCTGCTCCAGCAGCAGGCCGAGCAGCAGCGCACCGAGCTGGCGGCACTGGAGGCCCAGGTCCGGCAGGCACCCAGCAAGGCCGATTTCCTTGCGAGCAGCCGGCCCCAGGTCTTCCAGCAGGTGTTCCTCCGCACAGGTGACGGCCGCATCGAACTCAAGGACGGCGTGCAGGCGTTCGGGGCGGCGTGGGAGTTCTTCTGGAACCCGCCGGCCGAGTACCGCAGCGATCTGATCCTGAGCTGGGTGTACATGGCCGTCTCGGTCATCACCTCCGCCGGTGCCGTCGCGCTCCTCTACTGGCAGTCCCGGGCCGACAACACCCGCATGTCGTTTGCGGTGCCCTGCGGCCAGTACCGCTTCAAGTTGCTGAGCGAACTGCGCGACCGGCTGCCGGCCGAGATCCAGCAGTTCTTCCTCGAGCGCCAGCGCCAGCGCCTTGAGCAGCGCATCCCACCGGCCAGCGGTGTGGCGATCGAGGACATCTCCAACCTCAACCCCGACTTCCAGACCCTCGCCTACCTGATGCAGCGCGGTGATGAAACCACCCAGCAGGAGGCGCAGCGCCAGTACTGGCAGCACCTGATCAACCTCTACATCAACGACACCAGCAGCACTGGCGACATTGATTACGACTACCTCTACAACAACGTGATCGGCTTCTGGCGCAACCTCAAATCCGCCCACAACGTGCAGGCCGCCCCCGCCCGCTTCATCGATCCTCCGGCCAGCAGCTGAGTTCTGCCTGCCTCCTCCCCCATCCACCGTCACCCCAGCCGTCTTGACCCAAGCCCTCCAGCGCCGCCTCCTGGCCCACCTCGAGCAGCTCGCCCGGCCCCGCCACGCCCAGTGGGACCGGCTGGGACTGATGAGCGTGCGCGCCTACCTGCACGAGCAGCTCGCCGCCCTGGGCCAGGTGGAGGAGCACCACTTCCAGGAGGGCATCGAGGCCGGCACCAACCTGATCCTCAGGCTCCCCGGCGAGCACCCCGGCCTCGATCCGCTGCTGGTGGGCGCCCATTACGACGGGCCCCTGCACTCCATCGGCGCCGACGATAACGCCACCGGCGTCGCCGCCCTGCTGGAGCTCGCCCGCCGCTGGCGGCAGTCACCGCCCCGGCGGCCGGTGTGGATCGTGGCGTTCGATCAGGAGGAGTGGGGGATGCTGGGCAGCAAAGCCCTGGCCCGTGAACTCCGCCAGGGCGGCCAGAGGCTGCGGCTGATGGCGAGCCTGGAGATGCTCGGGTTCACCAGCACCAGCCAGGACTACCTGCTGCCGGCGATGCGCCGGATCTACGGCGAGGTGGGCGACTTCATCGCCGTGGTGGGGAACGCCGGGGCCGCCCTCACCCTCCCGCAGCTGGCGCGGCCTATGGGCCAGCACGTGAAAACCAAAGTGCTGCCGGTGCCCAATGGCGGCCGCGCCCTTCCCGATGTGCGCCTCTCGGATCACAGCCCCTTCTGGGATGCGGGCTACGACGCGGTGATGGTCACCGACACCTCGTTCCTGCGCAACCCGCACTACCACCGGATGAGCGACACGATCGACACCCTCAATCTGCCCTTCCTGGCGGCCGTCACCGAGGGGCTCGATGCCGCGCTGAGGGGGCTGTGAGGACGGTCAGCGCCGCAGCTGATCCAGGAGCGGGTCGGATTCAGCAGCCAGCGGATTCACCACGCGAACCCCACGCCAGCTGAAGCCTGGATGAAGGTCTTCCGTGAGCAGCAGCCGGGCACCGCCCTCGGCGGCCACGTTGAGCACCAGCGCATCCCAACTGGAAAGCTGATGGGCCACGCAGAGATCCATGGCTCCGCGCCAGGCGGCAGCACTGCTCTCCAGCACCGGGAAGGCATCCATCCAGCTCAGCACCGCTTCCTGTGCCTGCTGTGCGCTGCGTCCGGCCTTGCCGGTGAGCACCCGGAACAATTCCCCCAGGCACTGCAACGGCACCACCAGGTCGGCATCCGCCAGCTGCCGCAGCAGCTCCCGGGTGGCGTTCACCCTCTCCCCATCTCCGAACCCCTCCGCGTAGACCAGCAGGTTGGTGTCGAGTGCTGCCCGCATCAGTCGTAGAGCGCATCGCGCTGCCAGGTGCGGGGTTCGCCGCTGGCGGGCTGAGCGGCCAGCCGAGCCAGCAGTGCGCGGCGCGCCTGGCCAAAGGACTGCCTGCCGGCCTGGACCGGAGCGAGGGTGGCGACGGGGCGCCCGTGGGACTGCACCGTGAAGCTCTGCCCCTGGGCCACCTGACGCAGCAGAGCGGAGAAGGAGCGATTGGCCTCGGAGGCACTGACTACAACGGGTTCCGCCTCAGCCACGGCCAGGGATGTAGTGAGTTTCACTACAGTAATGCCATCAGGTAGCGGCGGCGACACGGGAAGACCGGCGCAAGACTCCGCACCATGAGCGAGAAACCACCAGCCCACAGCCCCCGTTACATCGAGGCCCTGCAGTGGGCCGCCGAGCTCCACGGCCGCCAGCGCCGCAAGGGCAAGGAGGTGCCCTACATCTCCCACCTGATCGCCGTCAGCGCCCTGGTGTGGGAGGACGGCGGCGATGAGGAACAGGCGATCGCGGCCCTGTTGCACGACGCCATCGAAGATGCGGGCGTGAGCGCCGAGCAGATCGCCGAGCGCTTCGGGGAGCGGGTGGCGCAGATCGTGGAGGACTGCACCGATACCAACGGTCCTGTGACTGCCGGCGGCGAGAAGGAACCGTGGCTGGTGCGCAAGCGGCGCTATGTGGAGCACCTGCTGCATGTACCCCTGGATTCGCTGCTGGTGAGCGCGGCTGACAAGGCCCACAACGCCCGCGACCAGATGCTCGATGCCCGCCGGGACCCCAGCAGCTGGAGCCGCTTCAACGCCGGCATCGACGGCACCGCCTGGTATCAGCTGCGCATCCACCACACACTCAAGCGTCGGCTTCCGGACAGCCGCTCCACCGAACTTCTCGGAGAGGCCCTGCAGGAGCTGCTCGACAGCCAGGCCTACCGGCAGGTCGTGCCCCAGGGCATCGCGCCCTCGGTGTGGGCCGCGGGTTACGCAAAGCGGCAGGAGCCCGGGCCCTGAGTGATGAGCCGCTACGGGGGGCAGGCGCAGGGGTGAGCCTGTCCAGGCACTGGATCCGCCCGCCCAGGCTGCACCCGTTTCCGATCAGATCCCCGCCCTGCAGCGAGCCCGCAACCAGGACACGATCAGCAGTGATGTGGATGTATGGGGGGAGTTGGATCCCCTCACCTTTTTCGCCACGGTGCACCTCAATCGGGAGCTGGAGGAGCTGCTGCAGCGCCCGGTCGTTCAGTGCGTCTGCGAGCGCAGGCCGATCAGGTCGCTGCTGCCCTTGTCGAGCCGGAACCACACGAGGCGCCCCCTGCCGCAGGCCATACCTTCTGTTGCAGGGCGGGGCTACTCACTCGTAGTGACTCCAGAGGCGCAGCACCTTCACGATCCGCTCGTCCTCCAGCACCTGGTAGACGAGGCGGTGCTGGATGTTGATCCGCCGTGAGCAGGCCCCGCGCAGATGGCCCACCAGGGCCTCGTAGGGCGGGGGCTGCTGGTAGGGATCAATGGCCAGGATGTCGAGCAGAGCCTGGGCTTTCTGCTTGAGGGCCGGGGATGCCGACGCGAGCTTGCGGGCGTCCTTCTGCGCCTGCCTGGTGAACAGAACCGTCCAGCTCACCAGCCGGGTTCGCTGCTCAGCTCAGAGACATCGGTTGCCATGCCTTCGAGGATCGACTCGCGCATGCCGGGGATCGAGACCAGATGCAGGGTCTCCTGGATGGCGCGCCAGTCATCCTGGGAGAGCAGCACGGCATTGCCCCGCTTGCCGGTGATCTGCACCGGCTCGTGGGACTGCCCCACCTCGTCGATCAGGGCGTAGAGCCGCTTGCGGGCTTCTGTGGCGGACACGGTGGTCATGGCATGGCTCTTGCCCGTACGTCAAAGCGTACTGGCCCTGGTTGTGCTGCGTCGGCGGTGTGGCCGCGATCCGCTCCCTGGAAGAACGCAGCGGATCCCGTGGAACCCCAACCGATCAGACTTGCGCCATGAGCCTCCCCCTCGCCCAGAGCCAGCTCGATGCCATCACCGCCGCCTGCCAGCGGCACCACGTGGCGCGTCTGCACGCCTTCGGGTCGGCCCTGCGGCCCGACTACCGGCCCGGTGAGAGCGACATCGACCTGCTGGTGGAGTTTCAGGCCCTGGAACCAGGAGAACTGGCCCAGGCGTACTTCGGCCTTGAGCAGCAACCGGCCCGCCTTCAGCTCAACTGGTGACTGTCAGCCTTGCCCAAGGCTCCCGAGCCTTGGAAGCAACAATCCAGAGCGCTCTCGATAGGCTTCAAAATTGTCATAGCGAGACAGCGACTCATCCTTTCGGCGCATATTGGGGAGGAAGATCGCAAAGAAAAAGCCTGCCAATACGACAAAGGGCTGCCAGTGCATAGAGAGCAGGGCAAAGGATCCATAGATCAGCAGCTCACCAAGGTAGTTGGTGTTGCGAGAGCGCGCGAACAGCCCCTCATCAATCAGGCCTTTGTGATATCGCAAGGTGTAATACTTCTGGGCATCACCGACGTAATGCAGAAACACCCCGAAGATGTTCAGTGCCACGGCCCCCGCCACAATCGGCGCCGCGACCTCAACTCCCGAGGAGATCAGCAGGAACGGCGCCAGCCAATAGAGACCCAGCACCAGCCATCCAGCGAAGGCCATACCCCAGCCAACGGGTTGCTGCCATTGCCGGTCTGGATAGATCCAGTCCTTCAGGAGCCAGAGCACCCCGTAGGTGCCGTGAAGCGCCAGGTACACCCACGCCGCCACCGAGCCATTGCCATAGATCCACATCAGCGCTCCCACCACCACAGCCGTGGCACCTTTGTGCAGGTTGATGACGTGACGCAACTGCATGACGAACCCTCAGGCGAGGTGGTGATGTCGCTGAATCCTATGCAGGGCAGGCTTCACACAGCATCTGATGGATCAGCGCAGGAGGGCGTCCGCCTGCACGACCCAATGAGCGTCCATGTGGAGACCGCAACCTGGCTCCCTGAGGAATCGCCACTGCTCAAGTTCATACTTGCTTGGAGTAAGGCCCGCCATGTCCACCTGGATGGGGCTGTGGTGAGCAGCTACTACCTCTGGCCCAACAGCCTCGCTCTCGGCGCCCATGTGGCCAATGCCGGCTATGTCGTGGCGGAGCACTGCCGCCGGCAGGGGATCGGCAGCCGCCTCTGCCAGCACTCCCTGCAGGCGGCCCGGCGGCTGGGCTTCCTGGCGATGCAGTTCAACCTGGTGGTGAGCACCAACACCGCCGGCCTGCGCTGCTGGCAGCAGAACGGCTTCCGGGTCGTCGACACCCTGCCGGGAGCGTTCCGCCACAAGCGGTTGGGCTACGTCGATGCGTTGGTGATGATCCAGTCCCTGGTTGAGGGTCCCGTCCCATGAAGGTCGTGCCCCTGCGGCTCAGACCCGGCGATGACCTGCGCCTGGCGCTCGAAGACTGGATGGGCCGGCAGCCAGAGCAGGCCGGCTGTGTGATCAGCGGCATCGGCAGCCTCTCGGTGGTCTGGCTGCGGCTGGCCGGCCGGCAGGAGATCACCAACCTGAGCGGCGATCTGGAGATCCTCAGCCTGGCCGGCACCCTCTCGCCGGATGGCGCCCACCTTCACATTGCTGTGGCGGACAGCACCGGAGCGGTGACCGGCGGCCATCTCTGCGCGGGCTCGCTGGTGCGCACCACGGCCGAGCTGGTGGTGGGCCTGCTGCTGGAGTGGCGCTTCAGCCGGGAGCTGGATCCGGGCACCAGCTTCGCCGAGCTGCGGGTCAGTCCTCAGGATCCGGGCTGAGAGGCGGCAGCCGTCGCTCCACCTGCAGAAACACCAGCCAGGCCACGCCGGCGCTGATCCCGCCGGTCCAGTCGTTGCGCAGCAGCTCCACCACCGCCACCGTGCTCGCGCCGATGCGCAGGCCCCGCAGCAGGAAGCGGCCCAGCTTCTCCAGCGTTTCCCGGTTCACCGCCATGGCCTGGCAGCCAGCACTGAGCTGATTCAGGTTGGCGGAAGCGCCGATGGTGCGCTCGCCAGCTGGGCGATCGCCTCAGGAGGCACGCCCACCTGCTGGGCGATCAGCAGCACCAGCTGCTCCAGCCGATCGAGGCGCTGCTCCAGGGCCTGCAGCTCGGCGGCACCAGCCTTGGCAGCGGTCTGAGCGGTGCTCGTCCTGCCCTTGCTGGCCTTGGTGGCCTCGAGCGGCAGGGCGCTGCGCAGGGGTGGACCGCCGGGATGGTTGAGCAGGGCCTCCACCTGTTGATCCTTGGGCCCACTGCTGAGCCGCTTGATACCCCGCTGCTTGCACAGTCCCCAGAGCACCTTGATCGAGAGGCTTTCCAGGTCAGCCCGGCTGGCCCGGGCTTCGGGGGCGGGCTCGATCAGCGTCGGCCCAGCCGCAGGCTCCCCCGGAACGTCGCGCAGTTCCTGCTCCAGCCCCCGGTAGAGGCGGGCATCGGACTGGGCCAGCTCCCGCAGCGTGGCCCGCAGCGTGTCAGTGATCTGGCCCATCGTTCTCGGCCGCGGCGGTCTCCGGGCTCTCGATGGTGAGCTGCTGGATCGAGTCACCCGGGACTGACTGATTGACCGGGCCCTGGTGGCCGTTGCCGCCCAGGGCGAGGGGAGGCAGATCCTGGGTCTTGTCGAGGAAGGCCTGGCGCTTCTGGTCCAGCTCCACCACCCGCTCCTTGGTGCGGGTCCAGCGGCTGATGAAGCGGATCACCGCCTGCATCAGGCCGCTGAGGTAGGAACCGCCCTGGAAGGTCTTGCGGCCCAGCCGGTAGCGGCCGAACTCGTTGACCAGGTCATCGCCGGCATCCTCGATGTCGCCGGCCAGGGCGGTGACGATCTCGAGCATCTCGTAGACGTCCTTGCGCACCGATGCCTCGCGCCGCGCCAGATCGAGGAGACGCTGCTTGAGGATCGCGGCCTCCTCGCGGGCCTTGCTGGCCAGGGTGCGGTGCTGGCCGCGGCTGCGCATCAGGCTGCTGTAGCAGCCGCGCAGCTGGAGGTAGGTGCTGTCGAGATCCTCGCGGCTGAGCAGGGTGGGATCCGGTGGGAAGTCTCTGGTGGAGGGCAGGTAGACCACACGGCACATACGGCTGTTCCAATCCTGCCCATCAGGGCCTGCCGAAGCCGCCGACCTGTTCGGAACATCGATGCAGCTGCTGCATGGATTCGTACAGCGATGGCCGAAAGCCGCTGGCTCCTGGGGGACAACTGGCCCCAGTCGACATAGCGCCGGCGGAAAGAATCTTCACAGTCAGCATCGGCAGACCCTGACGAATCGCCCGACTTCAGTGGAGCATGGCTGCCAACTGGGACGGCTGCAGCCACACTGAGGACAGACCCCTCCAAGACTCGAGCGCCCTGCGGCCAGTGCTTCTCGGCACTGCGGCGCAACAAGGCAATCTTGGTCTTTCGCACAAGATCTGATCACTGCCAGTGATCTGGCGCTGATGCTTGGGAATGACCTCAACCGAGGCCCGGCTGGGCCCTGATCCCATGATTGACGTTGTATTGCTGGCTGAGCTGATTGTGGCGCTGCTGATTGTGGCCACTCTCAATCCGGATAAGCCACCTGCTGTCAAGCGACCCAGTCCTCCGGTCAACACGATCACTCCTACCTGGAGTCCTGACACGGATCTGCATGCGCTGCGGGTGCTCAGGCTGGAGCACATGCACCAGCTGGATCAGCCCACAGCATGATCAAGTCGGAGGCCATCTCAATGCTTGATGGTGATAGCCAGATGGCTCTCTCCGACGACTGGCACGATCGGGTTCACATCAGGAACCTCAAGCTGATCGGCGCCAGGGAGCATGGACTCGGCGAGGTGTTGCTGATTCCAGCCTGCTCAGCTGGGTAGGACGCAGAGCAGCGGGCACACCAGCAGGCTCGGAAGCCGGCAGGTGCGCCATTCACCGTTGCCCGTGCGCACCTCGACGCCGATCAAGGAGCACTGGGGATCCGAATCGATTCCATCCTCAATCCAGGCCACGGCGTCGCCGATCGCGTCGTCCAGGCTGGAGTAGGCGCTGTCCAGCTGCTGGTGAGGTTCACAGCAGCTGTCGATCAACCGATAGATCCGCTGTGTGGTGGTGTGCTGAAGCCCAACCTGAATCATTCGCCTGCCCTCGGAAGGTCAGCCTGAGTCCCCGCCGGAGAAACCATTGTGTCCTGCCACACCGTTGGCCAGCAGAGGGGTGCAGCCGAGGTGTCACTGGTCAGAAGCTCAATCAGGCCTCACTCCTCTCCTGGAGCTGAACCCACCAACCTGGCTCTCACCGGTGCCATTCACCTCCACCGCCTCCCGACACCGCTCCACCAGCTCCTGCCGCAGGGCATCCGGCCTCTCGATCCGGATCCCACCCCCAAAGGCAAACAGCCAGCTGCGCAAGTCCACATCGGCGGCCACGGTGAAGCTGGGCAGGCCCAGCTCCACCGGGTAGGGGTGGCTGCTGCCGGCCGGTCCCGGCTCCAGCTCGTGGGGCGCCTTGGGGTGGTGCCACCAGGTGTCTCCGGGGAGGGGTTTGGAGAAGCGGCTGTGCTCGATCGGATAGCGCTGCAGCCCCTCGCGGATGAAGGCGAACGCCCAGGGTGCGCAGCAGAAGCGCAGGGTCACCAGCGCCTGGCTGCGGCGCTGGGCGGAGGGGCTGGACACCGCCAGCTGCTCATCAAGATCGGTCCCGAAGTAGATGCCGCCGCTGTGGTGCAGCAGCCGCTCCAGCCGGGCCAGGGCGGCGGTGTGCTCCTCGCTGCTGCGGCGCAGGTCTCCGCTGTTGCGGCGCAGGGCGAGGCGATCGAGCCGTTCGCTGCGGATCAGGCCCTGCTCGTGGCCCACCTGGTCCTCCTCGAAGAGCAGGTACCAGCCCACGTTGTGGAAGATCAGCTGCAGCGGCCACACCCGCAGCTCACCGGCGGGGCTGTCGGCGAAGCTGCCCACCCCCGGGAAGCGCTCCAGCAGCACCCGGCGGTGGGCCACGATTGCCGCCTCGATCGCCTCGGCCCGCCGGGGTGCGGCCAGCGACTCGCGCCGCACCAGGGCCGTGTCCACGAGCGCATGGCGGGCATAGCTGCGCACCGGCGGCAGGTCGTCAGCACTGATGCCGGCCCAACCCAGCCGTTCATCCAGTTCGGCCAGCAGGTCCTGGGCGGAGGGGTCGGCGAGCCGGCCGGCGGCCTGACGCACCACGTTGTGCAGCTCCCGCAGCCGCGGCGGTGACAGCACAGCGGTGCCGAGGCAGTAGCCGTGGCGCACGTTGTCGTGGCGGTTGCGGAAGCCGTAGGGGGTGAGGATCTTCTCGAGGTCCTTGCGGAGGGTGGCGGTTTCACCGGGCAGGTAGGCGCCGGGGATGGCCTCGGTGGCGGCGATCAGGTGCTGGTGCAGGGTGCTGCCGCGCGCCGCCGGCCGATCGAACGGCACCTGCAGCAGATGGCGCAGCAGCGTCATCACCCGCAGGAACACCGGCCCATCGCCCATCGGCGGCAACCTGCCAAGGAGAGCCGATCCGGTAACCCGCGGCGCGGGGACCAGCTGGATCGGCGCGTTCACCGGCACGGCGCTGCAGAAGCCGTTGGCCTCCAGCCAGGCCAGATCCCTGCGGATGGCGGCGGCATCGGCGTAGCACTCCCCGTGCAGCCGGCCCAGGAAGGCGGCGGCGCGATCGGCCAGGTCGCCCGCCGGCAGCGGCGAGAGGATCGCCTCCAGCTCCTCGGCGCTCACCGGATCGGTGGCCGTCAGATCGGGCCAGGTGCTCAGCAGCCGGATCAGATGGAGCAGGCGCTCCAGATCCAGCAGGCGGGAGTAGCCGTGCCGCTGCAGTTGGCGCTCGCGGTTGGTGGCCGAGCGGATGCGCCGCTCCAGACCGGCCAGCTCGGCCTGCAGCAGCGGCGTCAGATCGTCGTGGTGGGTGGGCACCACGGCGCAGATCGCCGCGAAGCCTTCCGCACGCGACGGCCCGAAGTGCGGATCAGCCAGGGCGGCGGCCATCTCCTGGATCACCGGCACCGGCACCGGCCGCTGGCGGCGGGCGTTCCACTCCAGCGATGTGGGCAGATCGGTGTACAGCCACCAGCCGATCCACTCCACCGGCGCCGGTAGCGGCAGGGCCTGGGTGATCGCCAGCCGCCAGGCGCGGCGGGCGTGGGTGGCATCCACGATCACCGGAATGCCGGCCGCCACGGCATCAGCGATGCGCTGATGCAGCCGCTGCTGAATATCGATCCAGGGGCCCTGCACCGCCGCATCCCCGAAGACTTCGGCGCGGATCGCATCGGTGGAGAGCACCACCGCCGCTGGTTCATTGGGCCTGGTGAGCAGGGGAGCGAGGGCCTTGGCCAGGGTGGTCTTGCCGCTGGCGGGCTGGCCGATCAGCAGGTGGCAGCGCAGGGGAGCAGGCATTGCAGCAGCCTGCACGGCCTGCAGCGCCGTTTCAAGTCGTTCCTGCGAAAGAGCACAGCCGCTCTGGAGCCCACCGTCTGGTGGCAGTCGGTACGGCCCACACCGCCGAGCAGCGGCGTCGCGATCGGACGTCTCAGGCCGAAGGTTCGGCATGACCCAGCAGACAGCACTGGTATGAAGAGAGACGGCTTAGCGTTGACAGCAGTGCAGGCATTGCAAGCGGGAGTCACCGATGGCCACGATCACGATCCGCAACCTCGACGAGCACACCAAGGCCCAGCTGCGCATCCAGGCCGCCCGCCACGGGCGATCGATGGAGGAGGAAGCCCGAACCATCCTCCGAGCCGCCATCGCAGCCCAGCAGCCCGCAGAGAAGGGCCAGGGCTTCGGCAGTCGGATCCATGCCCATTTCGCCCAGCTCGGCGGTGTGGAACTGGAACTCCCTGAGCGGTCCTCGCAGCCAACGCCAGCCCAGTTCGATAGGGAGGGTTGCCTGTGATCCTGCTCGATACGAACGTGATCTCGGAGCTGATGCGCCCCAGGCCAGATCCGAGGGTGTTGGCCTGGGCTGATGGGCTCGATCCGGAGGCGGTGGCGATCACCGCCATGAACGAAGCCGAGATCCTGCACGGCCTGGCACGGCTGCCGGATGGACGACGGAAACAGGCGCTGCAGCAGAGCTGGGATGCCCTGATGGCCGAGCTGTTGGCCGGCCGGGTCTGGCCCTTCACCAGCGAAGCGGCTCACTGGTACGGCGAACTGTTGTGCCGCCGCGAGCGGTTGGCGCGTCCGATGGCCACGGCCGATGCGGTGATCGCGGCCACGGCGCTGGCCCATGGGGTGCCGCTGGCGACCCGCGACGTGGCTGACTTCGCCGGCATCGGCATGGAGTTGATCAACCCCTGGGAGTGGCCATGACCACCCACCCCGTCCAAGCCGCAAGCTGATCTCGTGCGCCATCCCGCTGGAGGCGATCAAGGCGGCATCGGCGCGGTCGAGACCTCCACGAGTGCGAGTGACAACGGGCAGTCCAGCCCGCCAGGCCGCTGATGCCGCCTTCAGCACTGTCCCAGTGACGACGCGCGCCACTGCGGTATCAGAATCTGACAATGAGATGGCCGTGGGGTTCCCCCGATTCTGAGGACAAGTCGACAAGGGTCACGTCCTGACCACCAGACTGTCCATCGATGTCGAACCCCACCAAGACCCGTCGCCGGTTCACGGCGCAGCAGAAGGCGGAGGCCGTG
>NZ_JAGQCJ010000018.1 GCF_024346135.1 Cyanobium sp. CH-040
GGCCCTTGTAGGTGCCGTCGGGGTAGCCGGCGACGCAGCCGTAGCGCTCGATCAGGTTGGAGAGCGCCTGGTAGGCCCAGTCGGTGGGCCGCACGTCGGAGAACTGGGAGATGCTGGTGACCTGCTCCAGCGAGCCTGTGCTCGAGTAGCGGTTCAGATCATCGATGGCCAGACCGGAGCGGTTCAGCTCCGCGGCGCTCACCACGCACGGCGTGAACAGACCGGCGCAGGCCAGGGCCAGCGCCAGGGGTTGGCTGGATGCCATGGAAATCCTCACAACAACGGATTCCGCCTTTCTCTCGTTGGGAAAAAAGACGGCCGCAGCCCTTCTAGCGGCCGGCCACGGGCCGGACCGGCGGAGCCGGCACGCTCCCGTGTGACCAATGTTGCACTGATGCGTTCCAACAGGCTCTCCGGTGCTATTCGCCAGCCGTTGGTGTTCAGCAGGGCAGGGGCACGACCTTCTCGGTGACCTCCAGCCGCACCCGCTCCCCCTCCCGCAGGCAGTGCCGATTGGGGCAGATCACCAGCAGGGTGGTGTCATCGAGGCGCACCCGCAGCAGCTGGTCGTGACCCCGGAACTCGCGCACCTCCACCAGCGCGGGGGCCTGGGGGTCGGCCACCAGCCGGATCTGTTCGGGGCGCAGGGCGATGGTGGTGGGGCCGTGGGCCGGCGAGGCCAGCGGCAGGCAACCCAGCGGCGTGTCCACCGCCGAGCCGTGGGCATCGCCGCGCAGCAGGTTGGAGCGGCCGAGGAAGCAGGCCACGAAGGCGCTTGCCGGTTGGCGGTAGATCTCGTCCGGGCTGCCGGTCTGCACCAGGCGCCCGTGCTCCATCAGCGCCAGGCGATCGGCCATCACCATGGCCTCCTCCTGATCGTGGGTCACCAGGATCGCCGCCGCGCCGGCCCGGTGCAGCAGCTGACGCACCTCCTGGCGCATCTCCACCCGCATGGCGGCATCGAGGTTGGAGAACGGCTCATCGAGCAGCACCAGATCAGGCCCCGGCGCCAGGGTGCGGGCCAGGGCCACCCGCTGCTGCTGGCCGCCGGAGAGCTCGTGGGGATAGCGGCGGGCCAGGGCGTTCAGACCCACCAGCTCGAGCATCTCCCCGGTGCGGGCCGCGCCCCGCTGGCGTGGCCAGCGGTGCAGCCCGAAGGCCACGTTCTCGGCCACCGTCAGGTGGGGAAACAGGGCGTAGTCCTGAAACACCAGGCCGATGCCCCGCCGCTCCGGCCGCCAGTCGGTGATCGGCGTGCCCCGCAGCCGCACCGAGCCGGCATCGACACGCTCCAGGCCGGCGATCATGCGCAGGGTGGTGGTCTTGCCGCAGCCGGAGGGCCCCAGCAGGGCCAGCAGCTCCCCCTCCTCCAGGTGGAAGCTCACGTCGTCGACGGCAGGTCTGCCGGCGCCGAACCGGCGGCAGAGGCCCTGCACCTCGAGCAGCGTTGCCGGTTGGCGGGAAGCGTTCATGGACAGGCTGGGGAAGCGGACACGGGTGAGTCGGCGGCCGGGTTCCCGTCCGCCCCTGGTCCCCCGACGGGTCGGAGGCGTCGGTGGTGTAGCGGCAGCCTGGTCAGCCTGAGCAGCGGGGGCAGCCGCAAGACCGGTGGCCAGCCGCAAGACCGGTGGCCAGCCGCAAGACAGGGCGGCCGCAGGATTGCGTGCAGCAACAAGCTGTGCGGGGCTGGGCCAGGGCTCGATCAGGTCAAACCTAGGGTTTTCCCCAGACAGGCACACGTGCCCGATCTGCTCTGATCGGGTGACATTTGATACGTGTGAAACGCGGCGTCCGGCTCAGGCGAAGGCGATGCCTGGCCGTCGCGGGCGGAGGGTGGAGGCGGTTCAGCGGCGCCGCTCGACCCGCACCGGCACCAGCACCGGCTGCATCAGGCCGCCGCCACCGTTGTCGTCGTCAGAGTCGGTGGTGAGCCAGAAGGCGAGGCCGAACAGCGCAAGAACGCCCGAGAGCAGCAGCAGTTCGGCCATGACGTGCGTGTGACTCGACTCACGGTAGCCAGGGCATGCCGCGGTGGCGTAGCGAATCTGGCCGTTCGGGGCCGGTTTTCGCGACCACCGGGAAGAGGCACGCAGGGCTCAGGCCGGCACGACGGCCAGCACCAGTCCAGCCCCCGTGAGCAGGGCCGCCACCAGCACGGTCCAGCGGGCATGGGCCTGGCGCAGCACCCCGAAGCTCAGGCCCACCACCAGGGTGGAGGCGAGGGCCGCCCCCAGCCACCAGCTGGCGGTGCCGCTGGCCTCCTGGCCGTGGAGCAGGGCATGGATGGCGATGGCCATGGCCACCAGGGTGCCGATCAGGCCCAGGCTCGGCCCCTGACCGCTGCGCCGGCTGGCCAGGATCACCGCGCCCATGGCCGAGACGGCCAGGGCCGCCAGCAGTTCGGCGCCGGGCAGGGTGCCGCCCAGGGAACCCATCACCGCTCCGGCGACGGCGCCCACCAGGGCGAAGAGCAGTACCGAGCTGCCGATGTAGGCGGCCACGCCGCCCACGCCCACCAGCAGCAGCAGGTGGTCGAGACCGGTGATCGGGTGGGAGAAGCCGTGGGCCAGGCCGGCATCGGCAATGCCGTGGGCCTGGGCCGGCAGGGCGGAGAGCAGGCTCAGGCCCAGCCCCGCGGCGGCGGGCAGGAGCAGGGGACGCAGGGTGGAGGAACGCATGAACAGGCCGGTCTGCGCCGGAGTGGATGGAAAGGAAAGGAGGCGAAGCGAGGGCTGATCCGGGGAACCCTCGCTGCCAGTATCGGCGCTGAAGCCCGCTTTGGCCTGATCAGGCGAATCCCTTGCCCGCGTCCCTGGCCACGCAGGCCTGGAGCTGACGGCGCAGGCGGTCGTGGTCAAGGTCGCGGCCGATCAGCACGATCTGGTTCCTGCGCTGCTCGCCGGGCCAGTCGGAGTCGTCGATCGAGAAGCGCTTGCCGGCCAGGTGGAACACGTGGCGGCGCTCACTCTCGTTGAACCAAAGGATGCCCTTGGCCCGGAACACCCCGGGCGGGAGCTGGTTGTCGAGGAAGTTCTGGAACTTGCGCAGGGCGAAGGGGCCGTCGGCCTCGAACGAGAGCGACGTGAAGCCCTCGATGGCGGCGTGGTCGGGATGGACGGCGTGGTCGTGGTGATGGCCGTGATCGTGATGGCTGTGGCTGTGATCGTGATGGCCATGGTCGTGGCCGTGGCTGGCGTGCTCGTGTTCGCAGTGGCCGTGGTCGTGGTCGCAGCCGCTGTGATCCAGCTCCGCCTCGCTGGGCTGGTTCTGGGCCACCACCCGGTCGCTCTCGAACAGGCCGACGCTGAGCAGCAGGGGCAGGGGCACCTCACCCTTCACCGCGCGCAGGATGCGGGCGTCGGTCTTGATCTGCCGGATCCGCCCCTCCAGGGCCTCCAGCTGGGACTCGGTCACCAGATCGCACTTGTTGAGCAGGATCATGTCGCCGTAGACGATCTGGGCCCGGGCCACCTCCCCCTCGAGCAGCTCGTCGCTGAAGTTCTCGGCATCCACCAGGGTGATGATCGAGTCGAGCCGGGTGGTGTCGCGCAGGTCGCTGCCCAGGAACGTCATCGCCACCGGCAGGGGGTCGGCCAGGCCGGTGGTCTCCACCACCAGGTAATCAACCGGCTCGGGTCGGTCGAGGATGCGGTACACCGCATCCAGCAGCTCGCCGTTGATCGAGCAGCAGATGCAGCCGTTGCTCAGCTCCACCATGTCGTCGCCGGTGGCGATGATCAGCTCGTTGTCGATGCCGATCTCACCGAACTCGTTCACCAGCACGGCGGTCTTCAGGCCGTCCTGGTTGCTGAGGATGTGGTTGAGCAGGGTGGTCTTGCCGGCACCCAGAAAGCCCGTGAGGATCGTCACGGGCAGCGCCTTGGCGGGCGCGGAATTGGCCGCGGAAGCGGCGCCGGACTCGACGCCTTGGGCTTGGGCGCTGGCGCTCATGGGCTCGGCGGGAATGGTTCTCAGAGGTTAGGGCGGCCGGCTCAGGCCTCGGCCGGCAGGCGCCCCTGGCGGCGCTGGCAGTTCGGACAGAGCCCGAAGAACTCCAGGGTGTGGAACAGCGGCAGGAAGCCGTTCAGCTCCTCGCCGGGGAGGGCCAGCTGGTGCACCGGGCAGTGGGCCAGGCGGTGGGTGCTGCCGCAGTCCACGCAGGTGAGATGGTGCTCGTCCCGCTCGGTGGGCGCGAACAGGGCCTCGCCGCTGGGCAGGTGGCGGCAGCGCACCAGGCCCCACTGCTGCAGCAGGCGCAGGTGCCGGTACACGGTGGCCAGCCCCATGGGGGTGTTGCTGGCGCGCAGCCGGGCGTGCAGATCCTGACCCGACAGCTCCTGCTCGGCACGGCGCAGGGCCTCCAGCAGTTGTTCCTGTCGGGCGCTGAGCTTGGCGGTGAGGTTCGAAGACAAGGGTGCCGGGGTGGAGGACGGTGCCACCGCAGGGGGCCGTTCTAGCCCGCCACCAGCCACTGGGCCTGGTTCACGGCTCCCGCCAGCGGCTTGAGCTCGAGGCTGGCGCCATCGATCAGCACCGCCCGGGCCGGCAGCGGTGGCGCGTCGCCGGGCGCCTGGGGCCGCAGCGTCGCCAGCAGCCGCTCCCCGCTCGCGTCCCAGTGCAGCCCGGTGCCGGGCTCCAGTTCCCAGCCCTCCAGCCGCCGCCGGCCCAGTTCCTGGCCCTGCCGGTTCAGGGCCAGGAGGGTGAGCAGGGGCCGTTCGGTGCCCTCCATCAGCAGGGCCCACACCCGATCGCCGCTGCGGCTGCAGGCGCTGGCCACCAGGGCCTGCCCGCCCAGCCAGAGCTGGCGGGGCGGCTGACCGGGCTCCACCAGTTCCAGCGAGCGGCGGAAATCGGGCCAGTGGCGCTGCAGCAGGGCCCGGCCGGCCTGGGGGCAGAAGCTGCTCAGATCGCGGCTGCCCGGCAGGGTCTGGCGCTGGGGTGGCCGGGGAGGCAGCGCCTCCAGGTGCAGCCCTTCGGTGTCGGGCACCAGCACGGCGCCGCCCTCGGGCAGCAGCTGCATCGGCCCGCTGGCGCTCCAGGGCAGGCGCCGCCAGCGCCATCCTCCGGCCCGCTGCAGCCGCGCCACGCTGCTGCCGGGCTCCAGCTGCCCGCTCTGGATCAGCAGGTCGCCGTTGCGGTTGCTGCTGAGATGGGCGAACACCACGGGCTCGGCCTGCAGCGGCTCCGGGGCCTCCGCCCGCACCGGCCGGGCGGGCTGCTCCGCCGGCCGCAGGTTGTGCTGCGCCAGCCGGATGCGCCACAGCCGCAGCTGGCCGTCGCTCTGGCGGCTGGCCGCCACCACGCCGGAGCCATCCCCCAGGGGCAGGAGCTGGGGGATCTCCGGCCACACCGGGCTGATCGGCCTCCAGCCGCCGTCGTGGTCGCGCAGCTGCAGCTGCTCGCCACCGGCCACGTCCACCACCGCCACCACCCGCGGCCGCGGATCCCAGATCCACCGGCTGGCGGGCAGCCGCAGGCCCCGCTGATCATGGCCGCCCAGCTCCAGCCACAGCGGCGCCTCCACCCGCTGGCCCTCCTCGAGGCTGAGCAGAAGAGCGCTGCCGTTGCCCAGCCAGCGGTGGCTGAGGGGGGGCTCCAGGCTGCTGCCCCGCTGCAGGCTCGCTGCCTGCATCGGCCGGCTGAAGCGTGCTTGCAGGGCCGCCGGTCCGGAGCTGGCCGCGGCGTTGCGTAGCGCCTCCAGCTGCGGCGGCTGCCGCAGCAGCACCTGCTGCTGCAGCACCGCCAGCAGGGCCGGCAGGCCCAGGGCCAGCAGCAGGGGGCGGGAAGGTGCGGATGCGCGGAAGGCGCCAAACCGGCTCATGGGTGGGGGAGCGGGGGGAAGGGGAGCCATCAGGGCTCCAGGGGGCGTGCCGGACGGGGGATCGGCTGGATGCGCTCGGGCACCACCACCAGGCGCCGGTCCTCCACCGCCATGCGCCCTTCGATGGCCAGCCACTGGTCGGCCCGGGGCAGGGAGTCACCAGCGGGCCAGCGCACCGGCAGTCCCACCGGGGTGGCGTCCGCCAGGCAGCAGCGCACCAGCAGCCGCGCCAGCTGGGGTGGACCGTCGGGCTTGGGCAGCACGAAGCCGCTGATGCGCACCGGGTCGCCGTCGAACAGCTGGGGATCGGGCTGACTGCGCAGCATCCGCACCCAGTCGGTGAGGCTGCGCTGGGCCGGCGGCAGCACGAAGCTCAGGGTTTCGCTGGCGGTGTCGTCCGCCGGCCGCTGGCTGGCCAGATCGGCGAAGGAGGGGTTGGGCGGCAGGGCGATCACCAGAGCGGCGATGGCCGCGGTGGCCGCGCTCAGGCGGCGGTCCTGGCGGCTGGCGCGGTCGGGCTCGTCGCCCCAGCTGCGCAGCCCCGCCAGCACCTGGGCCACCGCCAGGATCAGCAGCACGCCGCCGGCCGCGCTCACCAGGGGGTGGAAGGCGGCCCGCAGCAGCAGATCCAGCCGGCCGTCCACGCTGCTCTGCCGCAGCACCACGGCCCAGAGGGCCAGAGCCACGCCGCGCATCAGAGCCGCCACAGGTTCACCCACTGACCGATCAACAGCACCAGAAGCCCCGCACCCGCGGCGGTGAGCAGCAGTCCCTTGCCGCGGAACAGCATGCCCAGCAGGCCCACCAGCTTGATGTCGATCACCGGGCCCAGCAGCAGGAAGGCCAGCAGCGCCCCTGGGGTGATCTGGGCGGCGAACCCCAGGGCGAGGAAGGCATCGACGCTGGAGCACACCGACAGCACCAGGCTGAGCAGCATCAGGGCCACGACCGAGAGCGTCGGTGCGGACCCCACCGCCAGCAGCCACTGGCGCGGCAGCAGCGCCTGCACCAGGGCCGCCAGGGCGCAGCCGGCCACCAGCAGCAGGGCCAGGTTGAGGAACTCCCGGCCTCCGTGCTGCAGCACCTCCCGCCAGGTGGGCGCCGGCTGGCTGGGCAGGCTGGGCGGGGCGTCCTCGCTGAGGCCGATCACGCCGGCGCGGCGCTCCAGCAGGCTGACGCTGGCCAGGGGCTGGTTGAGGCGGCGCTCCTCGAGCAGGTCGGTGCGCAGCAGGTCGGCCTCCGGCAGCAGCCGCAGCAGCAGCGCCAGGCCCAGGGCCACCAGCACGGCCCCCAGGGGCCGGGCCAGCAGCAGCCAGGGCTGGTCGGGGAAGGCCGCCCAGGTGCTGGCGATCACGATCGGGTTGAGCACCGGTGCCGCGAACAGAAATCCCAGGGCGGTGCCCACCGGCGCCCCCCCCACCAGCAGCCGCCGCGCCACCGGCACGTTGCCGCACTCGCAGGCGGGCAGGGCGAAGCCCAGGGCGGCGCCGGTGAGCGGCCCGGCCACGGGGTGGGCGGGCAGGCGTCGCAGCCAGGCGCCGCCGGGGCTGAACCAGCGCGCCAGCGAGGCGATCAGCACGCCGATCAGCAGGAACGGCAGCGCTTCCAGCAGCAGACCCTGGAACAGGGCCCAGGCGGTGTTGAGGCGGGTCAGAACGTTGAACTCCATCGCTCCGGGCTCGCCGCGGGGTGGATTCTGCACCGCTCACAGCGGCTGCAGCGCACCGTCCAGCCGGTGGCGAGTCATTCTGAGAATCATTCTTGTTTAGGCTGGGCGCGGGCCGCCGGGCCCGGTCCGCGCCCCGGCCCCCTTCCCGGCCTCCTTTCCCGCACCCTTCGCCGTTCCATGCCATCAGCGTTCCCCTCCCGGCTGCGCGGCGCCCCCCGGCGGCTGCTGGCGGCCGTCTCGGCCCTGGGTCTGCTGCTGGCCGCCTGCGGACCGCCCAACGGGCCCGGCGCCCGGGACCGCCCCGATGCCCAGGCCAGCGGCGACCTCAAGGTGGTGACCACCTTCCTGCCGATCACCCTGTTCACCCGGGCGGTGGCCGGCGACTGCGCCGAGGTCACCTCCCTGATCCCGCCGGGCACCGGCCCCCACGACTTCCAGTCGCGCCCCGGCGATCTGGTGGCCCTGCGCCAGGCCCGGGTGCTGGTGAAGAACGGCCTGGAGATGGAGGACTTTCTCGACAAGCTGGTGGCCGCCGCCGAGAACGCTGAGCTCACGGTGATCGACAGCAGCCGTGGGGTGGCCACGATCGCCGGGGACGACGGCGGCCACGACCACGGGGACAGCCATGCCCACGGCCACAGCCATGGGCCGGTGAACCCCCACATCTGGCTCGATCCCCGGCGGGCCGTGCAGCAGGTGGAGACGATCCGCGACGGACTGGTGGAGGTGGATCCCGGCTGCGCCGACGGCTACCGCCGCAATGCCGAGGCCTACATCGCCGAGCTGCGCGAGCTGGACGCCAGCCTTGCCCGCGAGCTGGAGCCTTTCCGCGGCAAGACCTTCGTGGCCTTCCACGATGTCGCCCCCTACTTCGCCGAGCGCTACGGCCTCCAGGCGGAGTTCGTGGTGGACGTGCCGGCGGTCAATCCCACCCCCGTCGATCTGCGCCGGGTGAGCGAGATCGTGGCGAACAGCGAGCTGCGGGTGCTGCTCAGCGAACCGCAGCAGGGCACCCGGTCCTTCAATGCCCTGGCCAGCGATCTGGGGGTGCGCATCAGCACCTTCGATCCGCTGGAGACCGGGTCCGAGCAGGACGCCCTGGATCCCGCCACCTACCTGCGGGTGATGCGCCGCAACGGCGAAGCGCTGCGCCAGGCCTTCGGGGCCTGAGCCGGCGGCCCGGTGCCGGATGCGGCCGTTGTCTAGCGTCAACGCCGGCGGCGCCAGCCCGTTCTCCCCTTCCGTCCAGCCCCCTCTCTTCCTTGCCCAGTCCGCTTCCGCACCGCCGTGGATCCCGCAAGGCCGGATGGGCCGGCCCGCTGCTGGCCCTGCTGATCACCGGTTGCGGAGCACCGGCCAGCGGCCCCAGGCCGGACGCCAGCGCCGCCGGCGACGACTCTCCCCTGGTGCTCACCAGCTTCACGGTGCTGGCCGACATGGCTTCGGCGGTGGCCTGCGGCCGGCTGAGGGTGGAGTCGGTGACCCGGCCGGGGGCGGAGATCCACGGCTACGAACCCACCCCCAGCGACCTGCGCCGCGCCCAGGACGCCCAGCTGGTGCTGGTGAACGGCCTCAACCTGGAGCTCTGGGCGCAGCGCTTCCTCGACAACGCCGGGGATGCGCAGCGGGCCGTGGTGAGTGAGGGGGTGGAGGTGATCCCGATCAGCACCGATGCCGCCGCCGGCAAGCCCAATCCCCATGCCTGGATGTCGCCGCGGCTGGCACGCCTCTACGTGGCCAACATCCGCGATGCCTTCATCCGTCTCGATCCCGCCAACGCCGCCACCTACCGGCGCTGCGCCGACGCCTATACCGCCGAGCTGGAGGCCCTCGACACCGAGCTGCGCGAGCAGCTGGCGGCGGTGCCCCAGGATCGCCGCCTGCTGGTGAGCTGTGAAGGCGCCCTGAGCTATCTGGCGGCCGACTACGGCCTGGAGGAGGCCTACCTCTGGCCGGTGAATGCCGAGAGCGAGGTCACCCCCCAGCGCATGGAGCGGGTGATCCGCACCGTGCGCGAGCGCCGGGTGCCGGCGGTGTTCTGCGAGAGCACCGTGGACGACCGGCCCCAGCGGCGGGTGGCCGAGGAGACCGGCGCCCGCTTCGGGGGGGTGTTCTACGTGGATTCCCTCTCCGAGCCGAACGGTCCGGCGCCCACCTACCTCGACATGCTGCGCCACAACGCCAAGACTCTGGTGCAGGGTCTGCGTGCCGATGACCGGGTCTGAGCGCCGTTCAAAGCACTGCCCCGGCGCCGCGGCCCAGGCGCCGGGCATCGCCGTGGAGAAGCTCACCGTGGGCTACAACGGCCGGCCGGCGGTGGTGGATGTGAGCCTGGAGCTGAGCTCGGGCAGCATCTGCGCCCTGGTGGGCATGAACGGGGCCGGCAAGTCGACGCTGTTCAAGGCGCTGATGGGGTTCCTCAAGCCCGCCGCCGGCAGCATCCGCATCGCCGGCTGCGGCCTGCACCAGGCCCAGCGCGAGCAGATGGTGGCCTACGTGCCCCAGAGCGAGCAGGTGGACTGGGACTTCCCCATCCGCGTCTGGGACGTGGTGATGATGGGCCGCTACGGCGCCATGGGGCCGCTGCGCTGGCCTTCGGGCGAGGACCGGCGCCTGGTGCGGCGGGCCCTGGAGCGCGTGGACCTCTGGGCCCTGCGGGACCGTCAGATCGGCGCCCTCTCCGGCGGCCAGCGCAAGCGCGCCTTCCTGGCCCGGGCCCTGGCCCAGGGCGCCCGGGTGCTGCTGCTCGACGAGCCCTTCAGCGGCGTGGACATCAGCACCGAGCGCCTGATCATCGACCTGCTGATCGAGCGGCGTGACCAGGGGGCCACCGTGCTGCTGGCCACCCACGATCTGGAGTCGATCCCCAGCTTCTGCGACCGGGTGGTGCTGATCAACCGCACCGTGCTCGCCTACGGCGACACCTCCGAGGTGTTCACCCAGGCCAACCTGCTGCGCACCTTCAGCGCCGCCGCGCCCACCGCTCCCCACCCCTGATGGACGTTCTGCTGGCGCCGCTGCTGGAGCCCATGTCCCTGGCCTTCATGCAGAGGGCCCTGGCCATCGGCGTGACGGTGGCGGTGGTGTGCGCCGTGCTCTCGTGCTTCATGACCCTCAAGGGCTGGGCGCTGATGGGGGATGCGGTGTCCCACGCGGTGCTGCCCGGGGTGGTGATCGCCTACGCCCTGGGCCTTCCCTACGCCCTGGGGGCCTTCGTGTTCGGGGTGGGTTCGGTGGGGGTGATCGGCGCCATCAAGCAGCACACCCGCGTCAAGGAGGACACGGTGATCGGGCTGGTGTTCACCGGCTTCTTCGCCCTGGGGCTGGTGCTGATCACCAAGGTGCGCAGCAGTGTGGATCTGTTCCACATCCTGTTCGGCAACCTGCTGGGCATCACCGACGCGGACCTGTGGCAGACGGTGGTGATCAGCGTGTTCTGCCTGCTGGTGCTGCTGATCATGCGCCGCGATCTGCTGCTGTTCTGCTTCGATCCCAGCCACGCCCGCACGATCGGCCTGAACACCGGTGGGCTCCACTACCTGCTGCTCACCCTGGTGAGCCTGGCGGCGGTGGCCGGCCTGCAGACCGTGGGCATCATCCTGGTGGTGGCGATGCTGGTGACCCCGGGGGCCACCGCCTACCTGCTCACCGACCGCTTCGACCGCATGACCGCTCTGGCGGTGCTCTCGGCGGTGAGCGCCACGGTGCTGGGGATCTACGTGAGCTACTGGCTCGATGCCTCCACGGCCGGCTGCATCGTGGTGGTGCAGACCCTGCAGTTCCTGCTGGTGATGGTGCTGGCCCCCCGCCACGGCCTGCTGGCGCGGCGGCGGTTGAGCTGAGGGCGTTCGGGCGGCAGGGAGCGCGGCTCAGCTGAGCGGACGCTCCGCTCGGCAACAGTCAGCTCCGGCTGCTCGGCAGGTTGCGCCGCCGGGGTTCCCCTGCCAGCGGTAGAAGTCGAGGGCGTTGCCATCGCAGAGGCTGCAGCCATGGCAACGCTGCGGGCGGGGCATCTTCTCAACCCGGCCCTTGCGCTCCAGCAGATCCAGCATTCCCTGCAACGCGTCCGCCGGAACCCCCAAGCTGGCTTCCATCTGCGCGAGCGAGGCGATGTTCCGCTCGCGCAGATAGGTCTGCAGAAGCTGGAGGATCACAAGGCCTGGGCGGAGGCATCGTTCAGTGCGCCATGCCCCGGATCTCTTCCGGCAGGGCCGGCAGCCTTCAGCCCGAGAATCGTCACCGCCATGGCGATCGCCACCGCCAGGATCCACGCCAGGGACTGGCGGGGATGGCTGGCAAACGTTCCAGCCTGGTAGACGAGCGTGGACGCGGCGTAGGCCAAGCCCGTGGTCCAGCAGCCCACGAATGCGGTCCAGCCCCAGTTGGTCTCCCGGTACACGGCACCCATGGCAGCCACACAGGGGAAGTAGAGCAGCACGAAGACCAGATAGGCAAAGGCGCCGATCTGGCCATTGAAACGGGTGGCCATGGCCCCGAAGGTGCCGACTCTCACCTCCTGCTCCTCAGCCGCGATCCGGCGATCGCTCACCTCGCCGACATTCAGGCCCAGGGGATCCAGCAGCATCCCCGGCACCTCCGCCAGATTCGCCGGGATGGTGGCAACCGCCTCGGACAGGCCACCCCAGAAGCTGAAGGCGACCTCCTCTTCCGCGGCAATCCCTCTGGCGGCATCATCCTGGGCCCCCAGGGTGGAGTAGAGGGCATCCAGGGAGCCGACAACGGCCTCCTTGGCGAACACCCCGGTGAATATGCCCACCGTGGCCGGCCAGTTGTCCTCACGGATTCCCATCGGGCTGAACACGGGTGTGATCGTGCGACTGACAGTGCTGAGAACCGACTTGTCACTGTTCTCATTGGAGAAGCTGCCATCCACACCGATCGAGCCGAGGATGCTGAGGATCATCACCATGATCACAATCACCTTGCCAGCCCTCAGGATGAAGCTTTTCAGTCGCTCCCAGCCACGGATCAGCACCCCTTTGAGGGTGGGCATGTGATAGGGCGGCAATTCCATCACGAAATGTGAGGTTTCGCCGCGAAGGATGGTGTTTTTCAGGATGAGCCCCGTAAGCACCGCCATGGCAATGCCGATCAGGTAGAGGCCAAAGACAATGTTCTGACCAGTGGCCGGAAAGAATGCAGCTGCAAATAGGGCGTACACCGGCAGCCTGGCGCCGCACGACATGAAGGGATTCATCATAATCGTCAGCAGCCGATCACGCCTGTTCTCCAGCGTCCTGGTGGCCATGATCGCTGGAACATTGCAGCCGAATCCGATCAGCATCGGCACAAACGACTTTCCTGGCAGGCCGATGAAACGCATGAAGCGGTCCATCACAAACGCGGCCCTCGCCATATAGCCGGAGTCTTCCAGGATGGCAAGAAACAGGAACAGAATGCCAATGATGGGAATGAACGTCGCCACCGTCTGAATGCCCGCTCCAATCCCCCCGGACAGGATCACGATGAGCCATTCGGGGGCCTTGACTGCTGCCAGCAGGCTGGCGAAGCCATCGACGAAGATCGTGCCGGCGGCAATGTCGAAGAAATCAATGAAGGCGCTGCCCACATTGATCGTGATCAGAAACAGGCCATACATCACGATCAGGAAGATCGGAATTCCCAGCCAGCGGTTGAGCACCACCTGGTCAATGCGGTCGGACATGCTGCGGCTCACCACCCGCGTCTGCCGGGCGACGCCGGACACCAGCTGCCTGATCCAGCCATAGCGGCTGTCGGCAAACACCACATCGAGGTCATCGTTGAGCACCTGCCGGATGAGGCGGCGCTGCTCCAGCACCCGTTGCCTGAGGTCCTGCTGATCGCGCAGCAAGGCCTCGGAGAGCCCGCTTCCCTCCAGCAGTTTGAGCGCCAGCCAGCGGTGGTCCGGGGTGAGGGTGCCCACCGTCTGCGCGGAGGCCAGCCCGCCCAGCTGCGGCATCAGCTCGGCAATGGCGTCTTCCACCACGGCCGGATAGGCCACGTACGGCCGTGGCCGCGTCGGCGTCCGCAGTTCGCGATGCAGCAGATGCAGCAGGCTCTCCACGCCGATCCCCCGGGAGGCCACGAGGGGAGTGACAGGGCATCCCAGCCGCTCCGAGAGCGCCACCGTGTCGGTGACCAGCCCCGCCTCCTCGGCCGCATCCACCATGTTGAGCGCCACGACCATGGGCAGGCGCATCTCCATGATCTGGGCGGTGAGATAGAGATTGCGCTCCAGATTGGAAGCGTCAACGATATTGATGATCAGATCAACCTTGCCGGATGTCAGGTAATCTCTGGCGACCTTCTCGTCCAGGCCTCCCTGGGCATCGGCAAGATCCAGGGAGTAGATGCCGGGCAGGTCCACCAGCCGCACCTTGATGCCGTCAACGTGGAACAGCCCCTCCTTGCGCTCCACCGTGACCCCCGGCCAGTTGCCCACCCGTTGGTTGGTGCCGGTGAGCTCATTGAACAGCGTTGTTTTTCCGCAGTTCGGATTGCCGCAGAGGGCGATCACTTTTTCCGTCACTTGTTCAGCCATTGTGGGTCACCGAGATGATCAGCATGTCCGCTTCCTGTTTGCGCAGCATCAGCGAAAAGCCGCGTACCCTGATCTCCACAGGATCACCCATGGGGGCATGGCGGGTGACTTCGAATGCCGTCCCCGGAGTGAGCCCCATCGAGAGAAGTTTCTGGCGGTAGGTCCTGGATCCCTCCCGGTACCCTTCCACGCTGCCCCGGCTGCCTGCAGGTAGGTCCTGCAACCGTTCCTGGCTCGCTGCGCTCACCGCTGGCGGGTTGGATGGCGTGCTGAACGCGCGGTCATCGGTGGTGTCTGATGGCATGGCTGTGGTGGAAGCATCGATGGATCGGTTGCTGGTGGGCTCAGCCCTGCTGGCGATCTCGATTCCCGATCGCCGCACCTGGATGGCTCTGCTCATCGCCCCATCCAGCCCCAGCCGGGAATTCGCGACCGCCACCAGATGGGAGTCCCGGTCGCCGCGCACCACCACTCGCAGTTCACCGCCTCGATACAGCCCCATGCTGTTGAGCTTTTCCCGCAGCTCCTGGCTGGCCTGGATGTCGGCAATCCAGAGCCTCTCCTCGATGCGGGCTTCGGTGAGAGGGAAGGCCGGCTCCCCCTGGGTCTCCTGCGTGGACCACGCCGCCGCTGCGGCGGCCAGCCCGGGGGGAGTGCCCCAGCCCAGTCGCCAGCGCCGGCGACGCTGGCCGGCCGGCCGGTTGGGATCGCGCATGAGCATCACGCAGCCCTCAGGGGCCGGGTTCCGGTGAGCCGTCGTGGGAAAACCGGGCGGCCTGGAGGTATGGGATGGCTCCCGCAGTGCTTTGGGGTGACTCCTGCATTAGCTCTGTGTCGCATCTCTGTTTGATAGTTGCGCGACCCGCATCCGGCCATCGCGTTGATACTGACCGGCGTGACAAAAGCTACGGGCCGGACGTTGTTCTGAGCCAGGCCTGAGCCGATTCGGGGTGGTGAACCACCAGGCCGGCGGCGTGAGCTGCCGCGCCTGTTCCACTCCAGGGAACGAGCGTTGTGATGGGTGTGAATGACCCATTGAGACCGGTCCTGTGGATGTAGGCCATACCCGGTGGATCGACATCCACTTCTGTCGCTCCTCGATTGACCCCTCGAACAGATCCTTGTGGCCCGGAGCCAGATCTGCCCTTGCCCAGGATCGGCAGTCCCGCCGTCAGTCGTCTTGCTCGATTGTCATCCAGAGCGTGCGGTGGGCATCCACCACCTCCAGGGCTTCGAGGTGTTCGGCCGTGAGGGCCCGGGCGTCGCCCATCCGCCATTCCAGCGACAGGGTCGAGAGCCGCTGCATGCACCAGTCGCGCAGCTGGGTGAGCTGCAGCGTGCGCTCCAGAGTGGCGGGTTTGGCAGGTTCCATCGGGACTCAGTGCGGCCAGGCCGTCAGTGTGGAGGGGGCGCCTCGCGCTGGCCGATCCGATTGCACCGAGGCGCGTGACCATCGGTACCGCTCCGCTGCCGACCGGTCACACCCGGTACCCACGAGCCGAAGGGCACACTGCGTTGTGCCTTCGGGCACAGGTTCTTCAGGCTTTCTTCCGGGGTGAGGGGCGGACCGCGGGCCTATGGGTAGAGGTGGCCCGCTTCACGGCTTGCACCCCTCCCGCTGGTCCATTCGCTTCACGTCTGTCCGCGCACCGATGAAAGAGCTCACCCAGGCCATCAACAGCCACCTCGCCTCCGAATTCCAGGCCAGTCACACCTACCTGGCGATGTCGATCTGGCTGCGGGAGAAGGACCTGGCCGGGTTCTCGCAGTACATGCTCGAGAAGAGCAACGAGGAGCGGGGCCATGCCGCCCGCATGATCGCCTATCTGGTGGACTGCGACGAACCGGTGGAACTGCCCACCATCGAGGCCCCGGAGCGCAGCTGGCCCTCGGTGCAGCAGTTGTTCGACCAGATCTATGTGATGGAGAAGCAGGTCACCGCGTCGATCAACCGCCTCTACTCCCTGGCCGAGGACGCGGGCGAACGCAGCGCCTCGGCGATGCTGGACTGGTTCGTGAACGAGCAGATCCAGGAGGAGGCGGAGGCGCGCTTCGTGCTCAAGCGCCTGCGCCTCGCCGGCGACAACAGCGCCGCCCTGCTGCTGCTCGATCAGCAGTTCCTCGAGGGCAGCGCGCTCGCCCACGTGAAAGCGGGCATGACCACCTACGGCGGTCAGTGACCGCCCGATGAAACGCTCCCGAGCCCTGGCGTGCGGCCGCCGACGGGGAGAAGGCTGGCATCGCCTCTGGACCAGCCCGCCGGGCTGCCATGGCGAGAAGGCCCCCCCGGAGGCGGCGGAGGCTGAGGCCGCCGACCTCACCGTGGCGCTGCTGGGCATGCCCAACACCGGCAAGTCCACCCTCTACAACCGCCTCACCGGTGGCCATGCCCAGATCGCCAACTGGCCCGGGCTCACCGTGGAGCTGCTGAGCGGAGCGATGCCGGCCGACCGGCGCGGCCAGCACTACACCCTGGTGGATCTGCCCGGCATCCACGACCTCAGCGGCAGCAGCGAGGACGAGGCGATCGTGCAGCGCTTCCTGCGCCACACCCCCCCCTCCCTCCTGCTGGTGGTGGTGAACGCCAGCCAGATCGTCAACCAGCTGCGCTTCCTGATGCAGCTGCGCCGGCTCGCCATCCCCATGGTGGTGGCGCTGAACATGAGCGACGAGGCGCGCCAGCTGGGCATCGGCATCGACCACCAGCGCCTCAGCGCCGAGCTGGGCCTGCCGCTGCTGCCGATCAGCGCCAAGCGCAGGCAGGGCATCCACGAACTGATCGACGCCGTGCACCAGCTCGGCGAAGGGCTGGCGGCGGCCGGCTCCGGCGGCGGGTCCGGGCCGGGCGACCCGGATCTCGAGGCCCTGGCCGAACTCCTGGCCAGCCGCTGCGTGACGCTGCCGGAGCGGCTGATCAACCGCGGCACCCGCCGGGCCGACCGCCTGCTGATGCACCCGGTGGTGGGCCTGGTGGCCTTCCTCTTGATCGTGATGGCGATGTTCCAGCTGCTCTACGCGCTGGGCGCGCCTCTGCAGGATCTGCTGGGCAGCCTGTTCGACTGGATTCAGACGGCCCTGCTCGAGCCTTCGCTCGCCGCACTGGGCGCGCCGGAGTTCCTGCGCGGCTTCCTGGTGGACGGGGTGTGGCTGGGGGTGAGCACGGTGGCCACCTTCCTGCCGATCATCTTCCTCTTCTACGTGATCATGGCGGTGGTGGAGGACTCCGGCTATCTGCCCCGGGCCGCCTTCCTGATGGACGGCCTGATGCGCTGGCTGGGCCTCGACGGCCGCGCCTTCGTGCTGCAGGTGATGGGGTTCGGCTGCAACGTGCCCTCGATCATGGGCACCCGCGTGATCCGTGACCGGGGCATGCGCCTGCTGGCGATGCTCTGCATTCCCTTTGCGCTCTGCCAGGCCCGCCTCACGGTGTTCATCTTCATGGCGGCGGTGTTCTTCCCGCGGCCGTGGTGGGCGCCGGGGCTGGTGGTGTTCGGCTTCTATGGGCTCAGTTTCCTGGCGGCGGTGATCACCGGGCTGCTGTTCAAGCGGGCCTTCCCCAGCCGGGAGGCCTTCGTGCTCGAACTGCCCCCCTACCGCTCCCCGAGCCTGAGCACGATTCTGCGCCGCGGCTGGACCTCGATGCTCAACTTCCTGGTCACCACGCGGGTGTTCATCGTCGTCGGCGCGGCGGCCATCTGGCTGCTCACCAACCTGCCGCCCGGGGCGGTGCAGGGCTCCGGGGACACCCTGGCCGACGGCATCGGTCAGCTGTTTCAGCCACTGCTGGTCCCCATCGGCATGAATCCGGCCCTCACCGTGTCGCTGTTCTTCGGCTTCATCGCCAAGGAGATCCTGCTGGGGGCGATGGCGGTGATCTATGCCACCAGCGAGGCTGATCTGGGCGGTGTGATCGGCCAAGCGATCACGCCCCTGCAGGCCCTCAGCTTCATGACCTTCGTGCTGCTCTACACCCCCTGTCTGGGGACGGTGGCGGCGCAGCTGCAGGAATCGAAGAGCCGTGGCTTCACCGCATTGTCGCTGGGATGGTCACTCGCTCTGGCCTGGATTCTGGCGCTGGTGGTGTACCAGGGTGGGCGTCTGCTTTAGAAACTCACCTCCATCTCGGCGGCATGTTCATGGCGAATCATGAACTCCAGGATGCCGCAGGCCACATGCATGATGCCGCCAGGTCTGCCGCGCCGCAGCACCTCAACCTGGCTTCCGGGCCTGATGCCCATGGCCATGAGCCGGCTCCTGAGCATGGGCTGGGAGGGCAGCGATTCAATGCGGATGGAACGGCGTTCCGGGGCCAGACTGAGCGGCATGGGCGCTGGTCTTTCTGACTGCACTCTAGGACGCACCGGCGCCCAGGAACACACACGCTTCTGAGCACAATCCCCATCCGTGCATAACCCCGATCGGGGTCCGAGCGGATGGACGCCGCATCCAAGTGGATGGACCCGGCTCTGCTCCAGATCCCACTCCCAGGGGTGATCCCGGTCACCCGCGAGCGTGCCCGCCCGTAAACCCTGCGCCCCGTCGAATCGTTAGACCGGTGCGGCATTCGGAGAGCCATGACGCTCACGATTTTTTACGCCACCTCCACCGGCAAGACCGAGGACATCGCCCAGCGGCTGGCGGCACTGCTGGGCGCGAACACTGACGTGCGCGATGTGGATTCCCTCGCATCCGCCGAGGACTTCTGTGCTGTCGACGCGATGGTGTGCTGTGTTCCCACCTGGAACACCGGTGCCGATTCGCTGCGCTCCGGCACCGCATGGGACACCTATGTGGAGGACATTGCAGACATCAGCCTGGCCGGCAAGCCGGTGGCGATCCTGGGCCTGGGTGATTCCTCCAGTTATGGCGACTACTTCTGTGATGCCATGGAGGAGCTCTATCGCGCCTTCGAGGCGGCCGGCGCCAGGATGGTGGGCAGCGTGCCGATCGATGGCTACACCTTCAACGACTCCAAGAGCGTGATCAACGGCCGCTTCTGCGGCCTGCCGATCGATGAGGACAGCGAACCCGATCTCACCGATGAGCGCCTGGGCGCCTGGGCCAGGCAGCTGCAGCAGGACATGGCCGGGCAGCTGGGCTGATCACCCGGTCGTCGTGCCGTCCTGTCCGGTTCCCGTCAGTGAGAATGGGCTCCGCACCCTGCGGTGCCGATCTCAGCGGACATGAACAGCCAGCAGCTGCAGGATCTCTGCCGGATCCTCACCATCGCCCACCACATCCCCGGGCGCATCCGCATCACCCTCGACCGTTCCGCCCTGGCTGCGGACCGGGGGCTCGCGGTCGCCGATCTGGATGCCTTTCTCGCCTCCCTCGAGCGCCTGCAGGGCATCCAGGACGTGCGCCTCAATCCCATGGCGTACTCCTGCACGATCACCTACGACCCGGCGGCGATCGGCGCCGACGCCTGGGTGGCCCTGCTGGAGGGACGGGCGGATCAGGACGGGCACCAGCTGGCCGAGCTGGTGCTGAGCTACGCCGAGCGGCTGGACTGATCCTTGCCGGTATGGGCGGCCGCGACCGCCGCCCCCAGTACCCCCACGGCCGTGGCCTGGGCCAGATCGGCGCCGGTCAGCGGCGTGCATCCGAAGGCGGCCGCCAGCGGCGGGGTCTGCACCAGGCCCGCCAGGCCCGCGTAGGAGCCCAGCGCGGCGGCGGTGGTCCTGAGGTCGCCCTGGCCGCTGGCCGCCATCTGGGTGAGCTGGCTGCCGATCAGGCTCACCAGACCCACCGTGTCGGCCGCCGCCGAACCACGGCTCTGGGCCAGGCCGCGGGAGACGGCCGCGGTGAGGGCGGTGACCAGGCCGCGGCGCAGGATGTCCCGGTCGAGGGTGTCGCCGAGGCTGGCCTCGGGTCCCTCCTCGGCCAGGTCGCGCTCCGCCCCCTCGCGGGGCGGCCGGGTGGCGATGGTCAGGGCCGGGGCCACGTCGGTGAGCAGGTTGGCCAGCAGCAGCTGGCGGGTGTTGAGCACCGAGCGCCCTTCGGCCAGGGCCGTGAGCACGGTGAAGCCGATCTCGCCGAGGTTGCCCCCCACCAGCAGCCCCACGGCGTCGCGCACCGAGCGCCACAGGTCGCGGCCCTCCAGCACCGCGCGGCCGATGGTCTCGATGCTGCCGTCGGTGACCACCAGATCGGCGGCCTGGCGGGCGGCATCGGTGGCGCGCTCCCCCAGGGCGATGCCCACCTGGGCCAGGCGGATCGCCGGGGCGTCGTTGGCGCCGTCGCCGCCCATCGCCACCATCCGTCCCGTCTGCTGCAGGGCCCGCACCAGCCGCAGCTTCTGCAGCGACGTCACCCGGGCGAACACCGAGGCCTCCAGGGCGGCCTGGCCCAGATCCGCATCGCCGAGCCGGTCGATCTCCGGCCCGGTCAGAACGGCGCCGCCGTCGGGGAGGTCGAGGGCGCGGGCGATCGCCCCGGCGCTGGCGGGATGGTCGCCGGTGATGATCTTCACGGCGATGCCGGCCCGGCGCAGCTCATCCACCGCCGCCCGGGCCGTGGGCCGGATCGGATCGCTGAACACCACCAGACCCGCGAAGCGGAGTTCCGCCACCAGGCCGTCATGGAGGGTTGCGTCAGCCGGCAGCTCGCGCCGGGCCACCGCCAGCACCCGCATCCCCCGCTCCGCCAGGGCGAGGGCCGCGGCGGCGGCTTCGCCCCGGGGGTTGCCGCAGGCCGCCAGCACCACGTCAGGCGCCCCCTTGACGCAGAGCTGCAGCGGGGCGTCGTCGCCGCTTGTCGCCGCGCGTCCGAGGTTGGCGTGGTAGCCCCGCGCCGGCTCGAACGGCAGGGTCTGGAGCACCTCCCAGCTCCGGTGGTCCAGCCCGGCCAGCAGCGCGCCCTCGAGCAGGGCCCGGTCGGTGGGATGGGCCAGGGGCCGGTCGGCCTCCGGCGTGGGGGTGGCCCAGAGGGCCAGCTGCAGCACCGCTTGCGCCGCGTCGGGCAGCCCGGCCGGTTCGCACGCCTGCCCCTCGGCCCACACCTGCACCAGCTGGATCCGGCCGGAGGTGAGCGTGCCGGTCTTGTCCAGGCAGAGCACGTTCACCCGGCCGAGGGCCTCCAGGGCCCTGGGGTTGCGCACCAGCACGCCGTGGTGGGCCAGGCGGTCGGCGGCGGCGCCCTGTGCCAGGTTGGCCAGCACCGGCAGGCCCTCCGGCACAGCAGCCACGGTGAGGGCCACTCCCTCCGCCAGGGCGGAGCGGGGATCCTGGCCGCGGGCGAGGGCGGCGAGCAGCAGCGCCACGCCCCCCAGCGCCGCCACGGGGGTGGTGCTGTCGGTGAGGCCGGCCAGGCGGGCCTCCACACCGCCGCTGACGCTGGCCTCCTGCGCTGCGGCCAGGCTGCGCCGGGCCTCGGTGGCCAGGCCCACGGCCACCACCACGGCGCTCGCCTGCCCCGCCACCACCGTGGTGCCCTGGTAGAGCATCGAGCGCCGGTCCGCCAGGGCCGCCTCCCGGCAGGGGGCCGGATCCTTGTCCACCGGGAACGACTCGCCAGTGAGCACCGCCTCGTCCACCTGCAGCCCGCAGGCCTGGATCAGCCGGCAGTCGGCCGGCACCACCTCCCCGGCTTCGAGCACCACCACGTCGCCCTCCAGCAGCTCCACCTCGCTGATCCGCTCCAGGACGCCCCCGCGCCGCACCCAGACGTCGGCGGTGTGCCGGTCCTGCAGCAGCTCCAGCCGCCGCTCCACCTGCAGCCTCTGGCCGGCCCCCACCAGGGCGTTCAGCCCCAGCACCCCCAGGATCAGCCCGGCATCGGCAGGAGCACCGACGATGCCCGACAGGGCCGCGCCGGTGGCCAGCACCGGGGTGAGCGGGTTGTCCAGTTCGGCCAGCACCAGGGAGCCCAGGGCGGAGGGCGGGGAGCCGAGATCGGGTGACGAGCTGCCCCCTGGGCGCCCGTGGTCGGGCCGGCGCCGGCGCAGCTGCTCCGCATCCAGCCCTTCGGGCCCGCTGGCCAGCCGGCGGAGGGCCTCCTCGGCCGCCAGGGCATGCCAGGCCGTGGTGGCCGCGGCGGGCAGCGGCGCGCGGCCCTCGAGGCGGCGGGCCAGGCGCAGGCCGTTGCCGATCGCCACCAGGGAGAGCAGGTTCGTGGCCTGGTTGATGCCCGCGCTGGTGAGGGTGCCGAGGCCTTCGAGCGCCAGGGCCAGGCCCACCACCGCATCGAGCAGCGACGCCTGCACCCCCTGCTCGGCGCAGCGCCGGGCGGCCGCGCAGGCCGGCAGCAGCAGCCAGGCCACCTCCACGCCCGCCGGCGCGATCAGGTGGGCCTGCCAGGGCGGCGGCTGGCCGTCCTCGTGCAGACCGATGGCCAGGTCGGCAGCGGCGAGGGCGGCGGCATTCCCACCGCCGAGCAGCAGCACGCCGCGCCCCTGGAGCTGGAGGTCGTGGATGGCGGCTGCGCCCGCCGGAATCACCGCATCGACGCGGGCCGCCGTGGCCTCCGCCAGAGGTTGTGCGCTGGCCACCACGGCACGCAGGCCCGCCTGGCGGATCGCCGCCAGCAGTCCATCCCCCCAGATCGACTCCAGCAGGGCGGGCTCCAGCACCACGGTGTCGATGCGATCGAGGCGTTCCAGTGCCGCCGGATCGAGCAGCAGGGCCCCCATCGCCTCCAGGCGCCGGCCGATCTCCAGGCAGAAGGCGCTGCGGCCCAGCTGGGCCGGTCTGGGCAGACCGGCCAGGATCGCCGCGGCCGGTCCCTCCACGCGCCGCAGGGTCGCCACCCCCCAGCCGAAGGCCGCCAGGGAGAGCAGGGTGGCCCTCTCGCCATAGCGCTCGATCGGCCCGTCCGGCAGGGGCCTGGGGCGGGGGCCCGGCTCGCTGACCTGTTCCGGGTGGTCCTCGGGCCGGGCGTTCCAGGCGGCCTCCACCTGCTGCCATCGCCGCCGGTGCTGCAGGCGGGCGCGCAGCCGCAGGCCCTCCTCCAGAAGCCCCACCAGCGGCCCGGCCAGTCCCCGCAGCAGGGCGTAGTCGAGCGAATCCACCAGGCGCAGCAGCAGCTCGGCGGTGCCGCTGCCCAGGCGGCGATCGAGGCTGGCGCGCAGGGGCGGCAGGGTTTCCAGCACCCGCAGGGCCGCCGCCAGGTCGATGCCCAGCTGACGGCTGCCGGGGCGGTTCTGCAGGGCCAGACCCAGCCCCGTGCCGGCCAGCTCGGCGACGATCTCGGCGATCGAGCGCAGGACCGGTTCCAGATCGGCCGGGTGATCCGGCGTCGGGGTGGCGGCGACGCCATCCAGCTGGCGTTCGAGTTCCGCCAGCCGCTCCAGCAGGACGGTGGTCTCGCCTTCGCTTTCGCCCTGGGTGGCGGGGCCGTCGATCACCACCCGACGGGTGGCGGCATTCCAGCGGGCCCAGTTCACCCCCGGCTGGTCGCCCAGGGTCTGGCGGATGGCGGCGGCGAAGGCCGCCTCCGCCGCCGAGCCCGCGGCCGGGGCCTGGGCGCTCACATGCAGGCGTCCGTTGCCCTGCCAGCGGCGGCGCCCCCGGCCCCGGGCGGCGTCCAGCAGCAGCGAGGCCAGATCGCCCGGTCCGAAGCCCATGGCCTGCAGGGAACGCCCCTCTGCACTGGCTCCAGCCTGGCAGGCAACGGCGGCCCCGGCCGCCGGCCCTAGCCTGGATTCATTCGACGATTCCATGAAGACGGGACATCACTATGACGAGATGCCGTGATCCCTTTGCTGATCCCATGCCAGATCCCGCTCCCGAGACTCCCCATCAGGGGACTGCGCAGCCCCACGACCGCGAGCGGCTCCGTGCCGTGCTGGAGGAGGCCATCCATGACGAATACAAGGCCCGGGCCACCTACCGCCAGGTGATCGCCCGCTTCGGGCCCGTGCGCCCGTTCCTGCCCATCCTGGCTTCGGAGCAGCGCCACATCGAGGCCCTCACCGGCCTGTTCCGGCGCCACGGCCTGTCGGTTCCGGCCGATGACTGGGAGCAGCGGGTGACGGTGCCCGACTCCGTGCAGGAGGCCTGCAGGGGGGGCGTTCAGGGGGAGATCGAGAACGCCGCGCTCTACGACCGGCTGCTGGAGCAGTCCGTGGCCTACCCCGATGTGCAGCGTGTGCTGCGCAACCTGCGGCGGGCGTCCCAGGAGAACCACCTGCGCGCCTTCCAGCGCTGCGCGGAGCGTCAGGCCGGAACCGGTCGAACCGGTCATGGACGCCGGCACCGGGGCGGGCGCGGATCGCACGCTGACGGATCCGCCGGCAGCCGCGGCCGGGGCGCCGATCGGCTCGGCTGTCGAGGGTGACATCGGCTACAGGCCGATGTTCCGATCGCGCCTCCCGCGGGCCTGTCCTCGCATCCGTACAGCGCCGGGATTACGGCTTCCCCTGCAGCATTGCTACGGTCGGCCCAGGCCTGCAACGGCCCCAGCTCACCGCTGGATCCCGGACAGGCCGGATGCCCGGCACCGCTGGATTTCCGACCTCTCTGGGCAACCACAGCTTTGGGCTCTGACAAGGACGACAAGGGCACGATCGATCAGGACCTGCTGGAGGCGGCCCTGCGACGTCTTCTCGGCACCGGTGACGGAGGGCCGATGCCGCCTCCCCCCGCGGGCTGGGGCTATCCGCCTCCGGGCCAGGCCTGCGGCTGGTGGGCGCCACCGGGTTACCCCCCCTGGGGTGGGGCCATGCCCCCGCCCGGTTATCCCGCAGGCCCTGGTCAGGGCAACGCACAGGCTGGCAGCGGCTTCCAGCAGGCCCTGATCTGGGCGGCCCTCGGTGCCGCCGCCGCCTGGGTGCTCAGCGATCCGGAGGTGCGCGACAAGCTGATCAAGCAGGCCATGAAGCTCTACGGCGAACTGGTGGTGGGCATCGAGGAGATGAAGGAGAAGGTGTCCGACATGAAGGCCGAGGTGGATGCAGGCTTCACCCGCAACAGCGCCGGCTGAGGCCGGCGGAGCCGCCCGCGGCCTGAGGGCCCGCTGGCTGGAGGGGCTGGAGCGCCTGCACGTGCTCGAAAACCGCGTGCGCTGGGCCTACACCCTTCCCGAGGGCGTCAGCCACGCCCCGCGGCAACTCGCCGCCGCCATCGGCCAGTTCGACGGCGTGCTCAGCGCCCGGGAGAACCCCGTGCTGCGTTCGCTGGTGGTGGTGTTCGACAGGACGCGCACCAGCGTCGAATCGCTGGAAGATCAGCTGCTCTCCCTGGTGGCCCCCCTGCCGCGCGGAGCACCGGCAGTGCCTCTGCACGCCAGCGGCCTGGCCTGGCTGCCGGTGGGGCTGTCCCTGCTGAATCTGATCGCCGGCCGCTTCCTGTCCCGCCAGGCCCAGCTGGCCGCCACCGCGGCGATCGCCTGGCCCATCTGGCGGCAGGCCGCCGCGGATGTCGGCCGCCTGCATCTGGGCTCCCACCTGCTGGAGGCCACGGCGGTGCTGGTGTCGCTGCGTCAGCGCGACCTCACGGCGGCCAACGCCACCACCTTCCTGCTGCTGCTGGCCGAGGTGCTGGAGGAGAGCATCGGCCGCCGCTCCGATGCCCTGCTGCTCAGCCTGCTGCGGCCCATGGAGGGCCAGGTGTGGGTGCTGCGCGAGGGGGTGGAGATGCAGATGCCGCTGGCGGAGCTGCGGGGCGGCGAGACCGTGGTGCTCACCGCCGGCGCGATCGTGCCGGTGGACGGCACCGTGCTGGGCGGCCAGGCCACGCTGAACGAGGCCGCCATGACCGGCGAGAGCCGGCCCACCGCCAAGGAGCGGGGTGATTCCGTGCTCTCCGGCACGGTGGTGGAGGAGGGGCGGTTGCTGGTGTACGCCGAGCAGGTGGGAGCCGAGACGGCCGCCGCCAAGATCTCGGCCTTCGTGCGCGACTCGCTCGCCTCCCGCAGCGCCGTGCAGCTCCAGGCCTCCCGGCTGGCGGATCGGCTGGTGCCGGCGGTGTTCGGCCTGGCGGGTCTCACCCTGCTGTTCTCGCGCAGCTGGCGCCGCACCGCGGCGGTGCTGCAGGCCGACTACTGCTGTGCCCTCAAGCTCTCGATGCCCGTGGCCTTCAAGGCGGCCATGGCCCGGGCCGGCTCCCAGGGCGTGCTGGTGAAGGGCGCCAGCGCCCTGGAACGGCTGGCCCAGGCCGACACCGTCGTGTTCGACAAGACCGGCACGCTCACCACCGGCCGGCTGGAGGTGAGCGACACGATCTCCTTCGACAGCGCCTACAGCCCCGCCGACATCCTCAACCTGGCGGCCTCGATCGAGGAGCATGCCGTCCATCCCGTGGCCCTGGCGGTGGTGGAGGCGGCCCGGGGCCAGGGCTACCGCCATTTCGAGCACACCCAGGTGGAGTTCGTGGTGGCCCACGGGGTGGCCTCGGCCATCGGCGATCAGCGCGTGGTGGTGGGATCGCCGCACTTCGTGCTCGAGGACGAAGGCATCGACCCCAGGCCCCATCAGGCGGCGATCGAACCGTTGCTGGCCGCCGGCAAGACCCTGCTGCCCATCGGCTTCGCCGGCCGCCTGATCGGTGTGGTGGCCCTGCAGGACCAGCTGCGCACCAACAGCCGGGCCACCGTGGAGCGGCTGCGTGCCCTCGGTGCCCGCCGTGTGCTGATGCTCAGCGGTGACCGGCCGGAGGTGGCCGAGCGGATGGGCGCGTCCTGCGGTCTCGACGGCGTTCACGCCGGGCTGCTGCCGGCCGACAAGGCCCGGATCGTCGCGGAGCTGATCGCCGCGGGCTCCCGGGTGGTGTTCGTCGGTGATGGGATCAACGATGCCCCGGCTCTGGCGGGGGCCAGTGTGGGGATCGCCATGAGCCGGGGAGCCGAAGTGGCCCGCCTCTCGGCCGACATCACCCTGCTCGATGACGACATCGCCCGCGTCGCGGACGTGAAGGCGATCGCCAACGCCACCATGGCCCGCATCGACGCGAACTATCTGGCGACCGTGGGCATCAACAGCGGCATCCTCGGTGCCGCGGCCATGGGCTGGCTGTCACCGGTGCGCTCCTCGCTGCTGCACAACGGAAGCACGGTGGCGATCCTGCTCAGCGCCCTGGCCACCGCTTCGGGCGCCACCCCGGGCCGTGGCGATGCAGCCCTTGATGTTCCAGTGGACGAAGACAGACCTGCGGAACCGGTGCTGACTCGAGCCGAACCCCCTGACCAGGACCGTCCCCATCAGGACGGCCCGGAAGCGCACAGCACTCCGGGCCGGTTCGTGTTCTGAGGGGCCGGGCCCGAGCGGCCCGGTCTCAGGGCTCAGGCCAGCTTGGCCGGATCGTGCTTGCCGTCGCTGAGCTCGCCATCGATGATCAGCAGCGCCGCCGGCTGGTTCTGGGCGAAGCGCACCCGGCCCAGCAGATGGGCGAAGGTGTTCTCGGAGTTCACCTGGTTGTCCACCAGGGGGTCGAGGAACACCGTGGTGCGGGTGTCACCCGAGCGCTCGGCCATGGCGTACATCTGCTGGAGCGAGGTGGTGACATCCGCCTCCATCTGGAAGGAGGCCGCCAGGATCTCCTCGGGCGACTGCCAGGCCTGGGCGGGTGCCGGCACGTCCTGCAGCACCACCGTCTGTCCGCGGGCGATCAGATAGTCGGCGAACGTACCGGCGTGCTCCTGCTCATCACGGGATTCGTGCTTGAAGAAATGGGAGAAACCGCGCAGTTCACGCTCGGCGAACCAGATGGCCATGGCGAAGTAGGCCGCGCTGGCCTTGCGTTCCATTGTGAGGTGCTGCTGGAGGGCCTCCAGCAGGGCCGCTTCCATGGGCTGGGCCATGGCCCGGCCCGCAGGGCCGGCGCTGACGGTGGTGGGGGTGGAGCTGCCGGTGGAGATCATCGAAATAGGGAAGCGAAGGCTGAAGGGGCTGGCTCAAGGAGCTGAGTGGCTTGCGCGCCAGGGGTGCGGGTTGCGCTCTGGAGCAGAGGCCGGAACCGAGCGCTGATGTCCGGGATCAGAAAGCCCGCTGAGCGTTGACGTGAGCGGGCTGATCTGGGTGCTGATGATCTGGGTGCTGATCTGAATCCCGCACTGGCAAGGGTGAATTGATGTAAGAAATGATACATCGCCTGCCCGCTGCAGGCAGGGTTTTTGAGGTGTGATTTTCACCAGCCAGTTGCGAATGAGTGGCAGTTGCTGTAGTGCCATTCATTGCTGGTTTCCCCGGCCTGTCCTGCTGCCGGTTCCGGTTGCGATCGGTGCCCGGGAGTGTCGGTTTGGTCACGCCCTTCGGCAGGAGGCCGCACCCGGTTCAGGACCCGGCGGCGAACCAGGCCGGCAGGGCCTCGTAGCAGGCCGCGTTCTTCTCGTTCTCGCGGGCCTCGCTTCTCCAGCAGCAGGTGCGTCCGCCGTCGCGGGCGAGCAGCAACTCGTTGGCCCAGCCCCACACCAGCTCGGCGCTGCTCTCCATGCCCACGTTGGCCATCACCCGCAGATCGAGGGCGCCCTGCTCATGGAGCTGCCGCCAGGTGGGCAGCAGGGGATCGTCGGCGCTGGCCAGGAAGGTGTGGTCGAACTGCTCCGCCAGCCGCCGCTCCAGCTCGCGCAGCCCGGAGAAGTCCACCACGAAGCCGTTTTCGTCGAGGGCGGTGGCCCGGAACCAGAAGTGGAAGCTGCGGCTGTAGCCGTGCACGAAGCGGCAGTGGCCGGCGTGCCGCCACTGACGGTGGGTGCAGGGGTAGCCGCTGAAGGTCTTGCTGCAGCTGTGGACCGGTGAGGACATGGGGGAAGATCGAGGCAGCGGCAGCGCCTGGGCCTTGCAAGCATCATTCCAGTCCCCGGATCCGGCGTTCATCGCCGGCCTGCGCTTCAACGAGGCCGGCCTGATCCCGGCCATCGCCCAGGACTGGCTCGACGGCGCCGTGCTGATGGTGGCCTGGATGAACCGGGAGGCGCTGGAGCGCACAGTTGAAAGCGGCGAGGTGCACTACTGGAGCCGCTCCCGCGCCGAGCTCTGGCACAAGGGCGCCACCAGCGGCCACATCCAGACCCTGCGGGGCCTGCGCTACGACTGCGACGCCGATGTGCTGCTGCTCACGGTCGAGCAGCGCGGCGATGTGGCCTGCCACACCGGCGCCCGCAGCTGCTTCTACGACGACGGCCCCACGCCCACTGCCGGTGGGGCCACGGCGCCGCCGCCGCCGGCCGATGTCTGCACCGAGCTGATGCGGGTGATCGAGGGGCGCCGCGACCACCCCGAACCCGGCAGCTACACCAACAGGCTGCTGGAGGGGGGCGACAACCGCATCCTCAAGAAGATCGGTGAGGAGAGCGCCGAGTTCGTGATGGCCTGCAAGGACGGCGATCCTGCCGAGATCGCCGGCGAGGCGGCCGACCTCCTGTTCCACCTGCAGGTGGCCCTGGCCCACCACGGGGTGAGCTGGCGGGATGTGCAGCAGGTGCTGGCCGGGCGCCGCGGTGCGCCCAGGCGGGAGTGAGCGCAGTGAGAAGTGAGCGGAGTGAGAACGGGCTGCCGCGCCCCTAGCCTGGAGTGATGCTGAAAACGGTTCCCAGCATCGGCTCCGGCTCCGCCACTTCCACCGCCACCGGCCCCGAGGTGGTGCTCCAGGTGGAGGGTCTCACGGTGGGCTGGGGTGCCGCGGCCAGCGACCGCCCCGTGGTGGAGAACGTGAGTTTCCGCCTGGCCGCGGAGACGGATACGGCCCTGGTGGGTCCCAACGGCGCCGGCAAGAGCACGCTGGTGCAGGCCCTGCTCGGCATCCTGCCCCGCCAGGCCGGCAGCGTGCGGGTGCTGGGAGCCCCCCTCTCCCCCCACGGCCGGCTGCCCGCCGCCGTGCGCGCCCAGGTGGCCTATCTGCCCCAGCAGGTGAGCGTGCGGGGGCGGTTTCCCCTCACCGTGGCCGAGTTCGTGGGCCTGGGCTGGGAGCCCAGCGGCCTGCGTCTCCCCTGGGCCGGCCGCCGGGAGCGCCGGGCCGCCGTGCACGCCGCCCTGGAGCGCACCGCCTGCGCCGATCTGGCCGCGCGCCTGATCAGCGAGCTGTCCACGGGCCAGTGGAAGCGGGTGCTGCTGGCGTTCTGCGTGGTGCGCCCCCGCCGCCTGCTGGTGCTCGATGAGGCCCAGGCGGGTCTGGATCCCCAGGCCGCCGAGCAGTTCCTCCGCCTGCTCTTCGACCTGCGCCGCAGCGAGGGCTGGGCGGTGCTGCAGATCTCCCATGACCTGGAGATGGTGCGGCGCACCTGTGACCGGGTGCTCTGCCTCAACCGCAGCCTGCGCTGCCAGGGCAGCCCCGAGGTCGCCCTCTCTCCTGCCCAGCTGGAGCGCCTCTATGGCCGCGGCTACGTGCCCTATCACCACCATCACCACCGGGAAGCCGGTGCCGCCCCGCCCCCGCCGGCGGCCCCTCCCCAGCCATGACCCTGCCGCCGCCGGAATGGCTGGAGCTGCTGCGCTTTCCCTTCATGCAGCGCGCCCTGGTGGCCGGGCTGCTGAGCGGGTCCCTCGGCGGTCTGCTGGGCAGCGTGGCGGTGCTGCGCCAGCTCTCCTTCTTCAGTGACGCCCTGGGCCATTCCGCCCTGCTGGGCATCAGCCTGGGGGTGCTGCTGGGGGTGGAGCCCACCCTGGTGCTGATCCCCTTCGCGGTGCTGTTCGCCCTGGCGGTTTCCCAGCTGGTGGAGCGCAGCCAGCTGCCCAGCGACGCCCTGCTCAACATCGTGTATTCCTCGTCGCTGGCGATCGCCGTGGTACTGCTGCGCCTGCTCTCGTCCCGGGCCGGCAGCCTCGAGCAGCTCCTCTTCGGCGACATCCTGGCGGTGTCCTGGGGGGATCTGCTCCTGCAGGCCCTGCTGCTGGCGGGGGTGCTCACCTACCTGCTGCTCACCCGCCGCAGCCAGATCCTGGTGAGTCTCGACCGGGGCCTGGCGGTGAGCCAGGGGGTGGCGGTGGGCTGGCAGCGGCTGCTGTTCGTGGTGGTGCTGGCGGTGGTGGTGGCCCTCTCGATCAAGGCCGTGGGGGTACTGCTGATCAGTGCCTTTGTGGTGATTCCCGCCTGCTCCGCCCGCCTGATCAGTGGCAGCTTCGCCACCTACCTGCCCCTGGCCAGCGGCATCGGCGCCTCCTGCGGGCTGATCGGACTGCTCAGCTCCGGCGTCTTCAACCTGCCCTCCGGACCCTGCGTGGTGATCGTGCAGCTGCTGGCGTTCCTCGCCGCCCTGCTCGTCCGTGCCAGCCGCCCTCCACTCAGGGGCTGGGGCTGAGCCCGGGCTGCCGCTGCAGCCACTGCAGCGTGGCCCGGTCGCGCCGGCTGAGGCCGAGCACCGGCACGGGGCCCGGCACGGCGGCCATGGCATCGGCGGGGTCGTCGCTGTGGCCCCAGAGGCCGAAGGCATGGCCGAGCTCGTGCAGGGCGGTGGCCTGCATGGCCTCGGGCCTCTGGCCAGGACTGATGCTCACCGTCACCCGCGGCTCCGGCAGGGGTTCTCCGCCCCGCTGCACCAGCCACAGCTCCAGCTCGGCCCGCCCGTGGCTGGCCCTGCCGCCGCGCAGGGCCGGCCGCCGCCGCCACACCAGCACCTGGGCCCGCTCCGGCTCATCCACCACGGTGACCGGCAGGAGCTCCCGCCAGGTGTCCAGGGCCCTGCTCACCGCCTGGTGCCAGGCCTGGTCCCAGCGGGCGGCAGGCCCCTCGGTGGCCCCCGGTTCGATCCACACGCACCAGTGGTCCAGGCGCGGCCAGCCGAAGGGCGTGGGCTGCAGCCGGTGGCGGTAGTCGCCGCCGGCCGGGTCGGCGGGCGGCGGCAGCCTGGGGCTGGCGCCGGAGCTGGCGTTGGCACCGGAACTGGAATTGGCGGTCAGCGACGCGGCTGGCAGCGGCTGGCCGGCCGTGGCCGGGGCACAGGCCGCAGCGTGCAAGCCGTCTGCCGGCGATGCCAGGCCGCCGGTCTGGAGTCCCAGGGCTGCAGGCAGGCACAGCACTGACAGCAGAACGGCCGGCGCCAGCGCGCGCGCGGTCATCAGCCCGCCAGGGTGCCCGGCAGACCCACACCCCGGGCCATCAGGGTGGCCAGCAGGGGAATCAGGGCAAAGCCCACCAGTTCGATGTTGAGGATCCAGGCCAGCCGTGCTGCCAGGGCTTCACTCACCTGGGGCAGCTCCCCCTTGCGCAGCGGGATCGCCCAGAGGATGTAGGTGACGGTGGGGTAGAGCGACAGTCCTCCCACCCCCAGGTACAGGGCCACCTTCCACCAGAAGAGGGGGTTCCCGGTGTAGAAGTCGCTGCCCTGGCCGAAGTAGAGCACCCGCAGGATGCCGCTCACCAGAAGCGCCAGGGCGGCCATGCCGTACACCACGTCGGTGATCACCATCAGGGTGGCGTCGGCCTTGCCGGGGTTGGGGCGGATCAGGCGCCGCTCGAGCACGAGGGCGCCGAAGCAGAGCATGAAGCTCAGGTAGTGCACGTAGGCCACGGCGGCGCGGCTGAACACGGGGCTGCCGAACAGGTCGCCACCGAGCAGGGCGGGGGGGAGCGCCGCGAATCCGGCCATGGGGTCAAGGCAACGGGCGAAACCGTAGCGGGCCCGGGGAAGCGCAGCGAGCCGGGTGAGTCGCCGGTGGGTCGCGGGAATGATTGACGGGCGCCATTCTGCTGATGGGCGGCCTCGGGGAGTGGGAAATGTATGAAACCTTGACGCAATTGGGAAGAAACGTGGAAACCCGAAGGCTTGTTGAAAGGTTGTCTCCTTTCGCCAGGAAGTCCGTAGGTTCAACGCAGTGCAGAGACAGACCATGGCCAGCTCGCTGAGCAGCTTTCTGGGCGAGATCGGCCGCCATCAGTTGCTCACCCCGGAGCAGGAGCTCACCCTGGGCCGCAAGGTGCAGGCGATGGCGGCCCTGCAGGAGCGCTGCCGTCAGGCCGGCGGCCAGGGTCCGGCCTGCGAGTACAGCGATCTGGAGCGTCGCACCCTGCGCCAGGGAGAGCGGGCCAAGAACCAGATGATCACCGCCAACCTGCGCCTGGTGGTGAATCTGGCCAAGCGTTATCAGAACAAGGGCCTGGATCTGCTGGATCTGATTCAGGAAGGCACCCTCGGCCTCACCCGCGCCGTGGAGAAATATGACCCCACCCGCGGTCATCGTTTCAGCACCTATGCCTACTGGTGGATCCGCCAGGGCCTCAACCGGGCTCTGTCCACCCAGAGCCGCACGATCCGCATTCCGGTGAATGTGAACGAGAAGCTCACCCGCCTGCGGGCGGCCAAGGCCCGCCATCTGCAGACCCATGGGGTGGCAGCCAGCCCGGCCCAGCTCGCGGCGGCCCTGGATCTCCCCCAGGCGGATGTGGAGGATCTGCTGGCCTGCGAGCTGCGCAGCGTCACCGTCAGCCTGCAGGGGGTGGTGAAGTCCAAGTCGGACCCCTCCGAGCTGGTGGATGTGCTGCCCAGTCCCGAGCCGGCGCCGATGGAGCGTGCCGAGCTGGCCGAGCGCAGCGCCACGGTGTGGACCCTGCTGGACCGGGCCAGCCTCACCCCCAAGGAGCGCACGGTGGTGATGCTGCGCTTCGGCCTGGATGGCAACCATGACTGGCGCACCCTGGCGGAGGTGGCCCGCCAGCTCGGCTGCAGCCGTGAATATTGCCGCCAGGTGGTGCAGCGGGCCCTGCGCAAGCTCCGGAAAACCGGCATCGACAGCGGTCTGGTGGAGGTGTGACGGGCTGAAAATGGACAGGTTCGCTGCCTGAAAGGCCCGTGACCCATTCCGCTCCTTCCGTCGACGCCGAGGTGCTGGAGAGCAGCGTCGTCGACGAAGCCCTGCTGCTGCGGCTGCTGCGCCGTGCCGGACGGGCGGTGGCCCGGCCGGCCCTGGAGTGTCTGGAGATGCTGCTCGACCCCGACACGCCCCCCACGGCGAAGTTGACCGTGCTGGCGGCCCTCACCTACCTGCTGGTGCCGCTGGATGTGATCCCGGATTTCATCCCGGCCGCCGGCTTCAGCGACGACCTGGTGGCGATGACCGCCCTGCTCGGCGTCTGCGGCCGGCACCGCAGTGAGGCCGTTCGCATGCGCGCCCAGCGGCGGCTGGATCGCTGGTTCCCGCTCGGCCGGTGATGGTGAGCCTCTCCGCCGAACAGCGTGAGGATCTCCAGGCCTTCCTCAGGGACTGGCTGCGTCACACCGGCCGCACCCAGGCCGATCTGCGCCGGGCCCTGAAGGCAGGTTCCATCCGCATGCCCGTGCTCCTCGATGCCCTGCAGGGCATCCATGCCCGCGGCGGGCTTGCCGGCCTGGCCGAGCAGCTCTGCGCCATCGAGGAGACCTGGCAGCGGGAGGATGCGGCAGCACCGGCCGATCAGCCCTCGCGAAGCACGCCCCTCGACGCGTCGCTCGGGCAGCTGGATCTGCTGCTTCAGGAAATCCGCGGGGAGTCCTAGATCTCCTGCCTCCTGGTCCACCACCCGTCGCTTCCAGACCGATGACCAGCGCCAACGATCAGCCCCAGTGGTTCACCGTCCTGATGGCTCTGCGCTGGCCGCTGGCGCTGGTGGCGGCCGCGGCGATCCTGGGGGGCGTGGTGCTGCGGGTGACGAGCCGGCCCCTTCAGGTCGCCCTGGTGCTCGACAGGCCCCTGCCCGTGCAGGCGGACGTGAGTCAGCTGGCGCTTCCCGTGGTGCGGGTGCAGGAGCTGGCCAATCCGATCAAGATCCAGGCCCAGGATCTGGTGAGCGTTCGCGGCGCGGTGGAGATCGCCTCGAAGGACGCCATCCCGATCACGGGACAGCCCAGGATCGTTCTCGACGAGCCGGTTGCGATCAAGGCTGGGGCGCCCCTGCCGGTGAGGAGCGAGGTGGTGATCGAGGCCAGGCAGCCCCTGCCCGTGAGGGCGGAGGTGGAGGCCCTACGGCCTCTGCCGGTGAAGGGCGAGGTGGATGTGGCCGCCGAGGCGCCGCTGAACGTGAATTCCTCGGTCACCCTGGAGACCGATGACACCCCGGTGCAGATCGAGTTCCACAAACGTCTCCGGTCGATCTTCTGACGCGCCCCGGCAGGCAGAGTGGGGGCCCAGCCGTCAACGCGACCGTGCCATGGCCGATCCTGCCGCCTCGCGCCTCAGCCTCCCAGCAGCTTTCCTCCCTGCCGCGGCGGTCGCGTCGCTGGTGCTGGTGATGGCCTCTCTCCCGGGCACCCCCGCGCTGGCCCAGCGCCAGCTGTTCCTGCGCGGACCCGGCAGCCAGGTGGGCCCCTCCACCGAGGTGGTGCCCACCAACTGCGTCACGGCTCCTGACGGAACGATCACCTGCGATACGGAGCTGAGGAATCCCCCCGGGAACACCCCCGCCCGTCCCCAGCTCGATCTGTTCGAGAACTGAGGCGGAGTGAGCCGATGCGCTTCCCGCGGATGCGGCGTCTCCTCGATGACGCCAACTATCTCTATGTGATCGACCGCAGCGAGCAGCAGCTGGCCAAGCTGCTCGGTGTGGTGCTGGTGGTGGTGATGGTTGCCGCCACCGTGCAGCTGGTGGTGGAGGTGTGGAGGGCGCTGCTGGTGCCGGAGACGCCCTGGCTGGGCGCCAAGCTCAACAAGGTTCTCGGTGACCTGCTCAACCTGCTGATCGCCCTAGAGGTGCTGCAGAACATCACCTCCTACCTGCGGCGGCATGTGGTGCAGATCGAGCTGGTGCTGCTCACCGCCATGACCGCGGTGGCCCGGAAGGTGATCGTGCTGCCCCCGGGTGCGGAGAACAAACCCCAGCTGCTCGCGGGCCTGGGGGTGGCGGTGCTGGCGCTGGCCGGTGCCTTCTGGCTGGTGCGCTCGCTCACCCTGCGCAAGCCCCCGTCCAGAACAGGGCCAGCCATACGGATCCGGGCTCCCCGTCCGTAGCCTCGAGCCTGTGGCGGCGGTGGGCCGGGATCAGCAGCGTGTCGCCGCGGCACAGCTCCAGCACCTCTCCTCCGACCGCCTTCGTCCCGCCCGCACCGGCCCCGACCCCCTGCGTGGCGTCTGGGGCCAGCCGGATGCGGGCGCTGCCCTGCAGCAGCGTCACCCATTCGTGTTCGCTCTGGTCGTACCAGAAGCCCGGCGGGCTGCTGGCCTGGCAGGAGTGGATGCGCTCCAGCCGCCAGGTTTCACCCCGGGCCAGCACCGACACCCGCTCCTCCCCCGCTGGGGGACAGGGGCCGGCGAAGAGGTTGCCATCACTCAGCGCAGCCGCGTCGCCCTCCCCCCAGCGGCGGCCGATCTCGAAACCGTGGCGGCGGGCCAGGGCCACCACCGCGTGGTGGTGGCTGCAGGCCGCCAGGGCCTCGCGCACGGCCGGGTCGGACTCGCTGAGGGCCACGAAGGCATTGAGCTGGCGCACCTTCTCGAGGAACTGCTGCAGTTGCGCTTCAGCCACGGAACTCGGCCGGGGGGATGGGGTCCAGGCGTCTGATCATGCGCCAGCGGGTGAACCAGGCGCCGGCGAACAGCACCGTTTCCTCGGCCTCCACCAGCCAGCCGCGCCGCTCCAGCAGGGGCCGGGACAGCTGGCTGGCCTCCGTGCGCAGCTGCCGCTGCCCCTGGTCGCGGGCGTGGCGCTCCAGGGCGCCCAGGATGGCGCTGGCCCGGCCCTGCCGGCAGGCGCGGCCGCGGCAGTAGAGCAGGGCCAGACGGTCGACGGGATGGAGCAGCCCGAAGGCCTCGATGCTGCGGGCGCTGCCTGTGCTGCCGGCGCTGCCGGGAGTTGCGGCGGTGCTGGCCAGGCCGAACCCCTCCGCCAGCGGTTGCCGCAGCGCGCCGGAACGGCCGGGGTGATGGGCCCAGGCGTCGATCTGGTCCGGGCTGTACAGGCCGGCTGCCTGGCTCAGCACCGCGTCGCGGTACAGCTCCACCAGTTCGTCGTGGTCGCCGGGCCGAAGGGGGCGCAGCCCGGCGTCGGGGGCCTGATCGCTCGGCAGCGGCTCCATGGAGGCTCGCGCGCAGGGTGTGGCGACAAGGCTGCCGGATTCCCAGGCTGCCGGATCGCACCCGGCCACACTGGCCCCGAATCCGGTTGCCGCCATGTCCAGCCCTGTCCTCTCCGAGTCCCGGCGCCCCGGCCGGCCCTTCAGCCGCTGGGTGCTGGCGGGGCTGGCGCTGGCGCTGGCGGCCCTGCTCGGACTGCCCGGGGCCGTGCGGGCCGAGCCGGGCGAGGGGGCGCGCCTGTTCGAGGCCCACTGCGCCGGCTGCCATGTGCAGGGCGGCAACATCATCCGCCGCCGCAAGACCCTCAAGCTGGCGGCCCTGGAGCGGGAGGGCATCGCCTCGGAGGCCGCCATCGCCGCCATCGCCGCCGCCGGGGTGGGTCAGATGTCGGGCTACGGCCAGCTGCTGGGGGACGAGGGGGTGGCAGCCGTGGCCGCCTGGGTGTGGCAGCAGGCGGAGGCGGGCTGGCCGCGGGGCTGAACCCGGCCTCCCTCGGGCGGGCTGCTCAGAAGGCCTGGATCCAGGGATACACCTGCACCGCCGTCCAGATGCCGTGCCGCCAGTAGGTGTCGCCGTGCACCAGCTCCTCCACCTGCTGCAGGGACTCGGCCTCGTAGATCCCGAACACGTGGGTGCTGCCCTCGGTGGGGCCGAGGGTGATCAGGATGCCGGCGTCCTTCTGGCGCTGCAGCCCGGCCAGATGCTCCTCCCGGTAGGGGGCGCGTTTCTCGAGGGCGTCGTCGCAGTAGGTGCCCCAGAGGACGAATCGGGCCATCGGCGGCTGGTGCGGATCGCCGCGACGCTAGGGCCAGGCTGATGCAGCACCCCCTGGTTCGTCCTGGACGGACCGTCGGCTGCCACAGCCCGCCAGGAGGAGCGTGAGCATGCCTGCGAGGGTGATGGGAAGCGTCAGCCGTCGCCAGACCCGGCGGCGTCGGCTGGTGGCCCGCGCTTCAATGGTTCCCGACATGATCCTTCACAACCGCTCGATGCACGTTCGCCTCAGCCTGGTGGTCTCTCTGCTCGCCCTTTCGGCCGGGCTGCCTGCCCGGGCCAACATGGTTGATCAGATCATCCGCAGCAAGTGCCTTGATGCGGTGAACGCCGAGATCAAGTCGTCCGGCAAGCCGGCTCCTGCCGGCATGTCCGACTACACCTGCGACTGCGTGGTGCAGGAGTTCAAAAAGGGCAATTCGATCAGCCAGGCCTCCGGCACCTGCAAGCAACGGGCCGTGACCAAGTACGGCGTCTGATCAGCGTCAGCTCCCTTGCCGCTGCCCCCGCCGGTTGGCGGGCCGGCGTGCCTGGTTGCGGCAGCGCTCGGAGCAGTAGCGCACCTCGTCCCACACGGCCTTCCACTTGCGGCGCCACTGGAACGGCCGGCCGCACTGGGCGCAGGTCCTGGTGGGACGATCAGCGTGATGGGGCATCGCTCCGGGCCTGGCGCTCGAACACCAGCAGGCGGTTGTTGGCCGGCATGGCCTGATCGGCCCGCAGCTCCAGGCCCAGACTCTGCGCCTGGGCCCGGAGCTCCCTGGCATCGCGCACTCCCATGGCGGGGTCGATGGCCTGCAGGTGGGCATCGAAGGCGGCGTTGCTGGGGGCGGTGTGCCGGTCTCCATCCCGAAACGGCCCGTACAGCAGCAGCAGGCCCCTGGGCCGCAGCAACCGGGCCGCGCCCGCGAGGAGCTGGGGCACGGCAGTGGCCGGCATGATGTGGCAGGTGTTGGCGGTGAACACCGCATCGAAGGGGCCGTGCGGCCACTGCTCCGGCCGGGTCACGTCCAGCGCCACGGGCTCGGCGATCCGTGCCCCGGGGGCCAGGCCGCTGCGGCCCTCCAGGCGCAGCCGCTCCTCCAGGTCATGGAGCGGCGGCAGGTCGCTGGGCTGCCAGCGCAGGCCGGGCAGGTGGCGCGCCATGTGAACGGCGTGCTGGCCGCTGCCGGAGCCCACCTCCAGCACCCGGCCCCCCTGCGGCAGCCACTGCGCCAGCACCTCGAGGATCGGCTGCTGGTTGCGTTCGCAGGCGGCGGAGAAGAGCATCGCGGCAGCGCCGGTTCAGCGGTCGAGCCCGGCCCGCAGCTCCGCGCAGAAGCGGCCCGCGGCCTCGGCGACGGCCTCTGCAGCGCCAGCGTGCTGCTCGGCGGCGCTGGCCATCACCTTCACCAGGGCACTGCCCACGATGGCGCCGTCAGCGCCCCACTCGCGCACCTGGCGGGCCTGGTCCGCTCCGGCGATGCCGAAGCCCACCGCCACCGGCGTGGGGCCCAGCGGCTTGAGCTGCCCCACCAGGGCTTCCACCCGGGATTCCAGGCTGGTGCGCACGCCGGTCACCCCGGTGACGCTCACCAGATAGGTGAAGCCCCGGCTGGCCCGGTGGATGCGGGCCATGCGTTCGGCCGGCGTGGTGGGCGCCACCAGCAGCACCAGATCCAGCCCCCGGTCAGCGGCGATGGCCGAGAGTCTCTCGGCTTCCTCCAGCGGCAGGTCGGGCACCACCAGTCCTGCGGCACCGGCGGCGGCGGCCTCCTCGCAGAAGCGCTCCATGCCGCGGTTGAGCAGGGGGTTGCTGTAGGTGAACAGCACCACCGGGATGGTCAGCTCCCCCTTCAGCGAGGCGAGCATCTCCAGCACCCGGGCCGGGGTGGTGGCCGCGGCGAGGGCGCGGCTGGCAGCGGCCTGGATCACGGGACCGTCGGCCAGGGGATCGCTGTAGGGGATGCCCAGCTCCACCAGATCGGCGCCCTGGTGCTGCAGGGCCAGCAGGGTGGCCCGGGTGGCCGCCAGGTGGGGATCGCCGGCCATCAGGAAGGGCATCAGGGCACAGCGGCCCTGCCCGGCCAGATCGCTGAAACGCTGCTGAATCGGAGTCAGGACGGCGGTCACAGCAGCGAGCTTGCGGCAGGGTGCTGCGAGCCTATGCCTCACCCGGTTCCGCCAGCTGGCCGGTTTCGCGCAGCAGCCGCTCCTGCTCCTCGGGGCTGAGGGCGGCGAACTTGCGCTCCAGCTCGGCGATGGTGGCGGCGTCGTAGGCGTCGCGGTAGGTGCGCCGCTGCTGCATGTAGGTCATGTTGCCCGTCACCGCCCGCAGCAGATAGGTGGCGGTCCAGCCCAGCACCACCGCCATCAGCAGCGCCGAGGCGGCGATGCCCGCCGAGAAGCCCTCGAAGCCCCCCAGCTTGAGAACGGCGTAGCCGGCCGCCCCCAGGCCGAACACCGCCAGGCCCAGGAGCAGCGCCTGGCCCTTGGTCATCGGGCGCCCTGCCCGGCCATGCGCAGGTTGATGAAGGGGGCAAACAGGATCAGGCCGGGAAAGAAGAGAAACACCAGCCCGTAGACGCCGAAGCGCTCCAGCTTGCCCATCACGGTCCAGCGCTTCACCATCCAGGCGTAGAGCGCCAGGGGAATGGCCACCAGATAGGTGCCGGCCAGCACCAGATAGAGCGCGATCAGCAGCAGCGCGTCGGACGGGAGGCCCAGCACCGACGGCAGGGTGATGGCGAGGGGGACGCCGGTGATCAAGGGTGCGGCGGACAGCGACAAGGCACTCCGGAGCGATGGATGGACGGGTGGTGCGCCCGGCGGGATTCGAACCCGCACTGGAGTCATTTTAAGTGACCTGCCTGCTACCGATTGGGCTACGGGCGCCTGGCCGGCCCCTCCACCGGCCCCACGAGTGTATGAGTGCCGGTTCGGTGATCCGTGCTGCCGCACCGTGCCCTGCGGTTATGGTGTCTGCATCCGGTCGGGGCCTTGCGGCCACCTCCAAGCAGGTGTTGACGGGTTCGGCGAGACGCCGTCCCTGACGCAACGGGACCCAGTCCCTGAGCCAACCGAACGCCCCGACCGAGTCAGCACCTCCCCTTCTCCCGCCGTGATCCGCCGGGAGAAGGCCAGCGGGTCGCGCGTCGACCCTCAGCAGCACAGGCGGTGTGAATCCATATCCAGCTCAACAGGCCGTGACCATGTCCATCCATTCGAAGTCCAAGACCCCGCCGTCCGGCGGTTCCCCCCATCCGCTCCCGACCCGCCCCGCTGCCCCCCGGCCCTCCGGCCGGGCTGGGATGCCGGGCTGCCCGCTCCGCCCGGCGGCCCATCGCCCCGCCGCCGAACCGCCGCTCACCTGGGAGGAGCTGCTGGGCCGCCGCTGATCTCCCCCTGCGGCTGCGGCTGCCCCTGCTGCTGCCGGGCTGGGCGTCAGCTCCCGGGCAGTTTCGCCAGGGCCTTGGTGGCGCCCATCACCACCAGCAGCTCGCCGGCCTGGAGGATGTGGGAGGCGGGCGGATTGACGGTGAGGTCGTTGTCGGGGCCGGCCGCCAGCACGCTGATGTCGTAGTTCTTGCGCAGGTTCAGGTCGCGCAGCGACTGGCCCACGAACACATCCGGCACCCGGATCTCCTCGATCGAGTTGCGGTCGTCCAGGCGCAGCCGGTCCAGCAGGTTGGGGCGCACCAGCTCCATCCCCAGCCGGTGCCCCTGCATCTTCGAGGGGAACACCACCCGGTCGGCCCCCACCCGCTGCAGCATCTTCATGTGCAGGTCGGTGGTGGCTCGGGCGATCACCTGCTGCACCCGGCTGCCCTCGCTGTCCTTGGCGATCAGGGTGGCGGTGACGCTCACCTCGATCGGTTCGCTCATGGCCACCACCACGGTGCGCACATCCAGCACGCCGGCCTCGCGCAGGGCCTCCTCATCGGTGCAGTCCACCACCCGCGCCTGGATGGCGGGATCCAGCTGCCGCAGCGCGTCCACGGCCTTCTGGCTGTTGTCGATGGCCAGCACGTCGCGGCCGGCGTCGCTCAGCTCCCGGCACACGGCCGTGCCGAAGCGGCCCACGCCGATCACCGCGAAGCCCCCCTGGGAGGTGCCTTCGGCGGGATTCCAGTGCCACCAGTTGGACATCGCTGCTGCTGCGTGAAGAGTCAGATGTAGAGCTCCTCGCGGGGATATCCCACCCGCGGCTGGGGCCGGCTGCCGTAGAGGGCGGAGAGCAGCAGCAGGATGCCCAGTCTGCCCACGAACATGCCCACCATCAGCACCAGCTGGCCCCAGCGGTTGAGCTGGGCCGTGACGCCCAGATCCAGGCCGACGGTGGCGAAGGCCGACATGCAGGTGAACAGCCGCTCCAGGAAGCTGAATTCGGTGCTGCCCGGCGCGCCGCTGCTGGTGGCGCCGAGCCCCAGCACCAGGGCCATCAGCAGCACGAAGATCAGGGAGGCGATCGTCACCCCGATCGCTCGCAGCACCACGGTGGCGGGGATCTGGCGCTGGTGGATCACCACCTCCTCGCGGCCCTGCAGGGTGGAGCGGGTGGCCCCCATCAGGGTGGCGAAGGTGGTGGTCTTGATGCCGCCGCCGGTGCCGCCGGGGCTGGCGCCGATGAACATCAGCACGATCAGCAGCAGCAGGCCGGCATCCGAGCAGGTGGCGGAGGTGAGCGCCACCGTGTTGAAGCCGGCCGTGCGCGCCGAGATCGACTGAAACAGGGTGACCTGCAGCTTCTGGCCCAGCCCCAGCGGCTCGATCACCCCGCCGATCGCGAACTGCTCGGTGAACAGCAGCCCCACCATGCCCACCAGGATCAGGATCAGGCTCGTGCGCAGCACCAGGCGGGTGTGCAGGTTGAACAGCCGCAGGCTGAGGTTGCGGCGCAGGTTCCTGAACCGGCGACGGTTGCTCCAGAGGTCGTTGACCACCCGCCAGCCCAGGCCACCGGTGACGATCAACAGGCCGATCACCCCGTTCACCACCCCGTTGTCGCGATACCGCATCAGGCTGTCGCTCCACAGCCCGAAGCCGGCGTTGTTGTAGGCGCTGATGGCGTGGAACAGGGAGGCCCAGAACCGCTCCACGGGATTGCTGATGTCGGTGAAGCCGAAGCCGTAGAGCACGGCCGTGCCGGCGACCATCACGCAGCCGCCACTGACCAGGATGCGGTTGAAGGTGGGACCGATCCCGCCCACCCCGAATTCATCCAGGGCCCGGCCCCGGTCGAACCGGGTGCGCAGGCCGCCGCGGCCCTGCACGAAGCCCTGCAGGAAGGTGGTGATCGCCATCAGACCGACGCCGCCGGTGATGATCAGCCCTGCCAGCAGCAGCTGGCCGGCCAGGGTGAGGTCCTTGCCGACGTCGATGATCGACAGCCCGGTGACGGTGATGGCCGAGGTCACCGTGAACAGGGCTTCCCAGAGACCCACCTCGTCGCTGGAGAACACCGGCAGGGACATCAGCACCGTGCCCGCCGCGATCACCAGCGCTCCGGTGATCGCGGTGAACTGCGGCACCGTGAGTTGCTGCCGCCACTGGCGCAGGTGATGCCAGCGCGCCCCCAGCTGAGCGCCTCTCATTGCCCGGGGGCTGGGCGCGGCGGCGGGGCGGGCCCGTCACGGTCCGAGCGGAACACCACGGCCAGGTTCGGCAGGTGGGTGTGCACCAGGTCCACCAGCCGCTGGAAGGTCCTGCTCGTGTCCGGTGCGCGCGTGCCCATCGGTTCGCGGCTGAGCAGCACCAGTTCCAGCAGCCGCCCGTCGGCGTGCGACTGCACGTCGGCGAACAGCTGCATGCGCTGGTTCTCCGCTCCGTTCCTGAGCAGGGCACCGAGGTGGGCGGGGGTGCGGTGGTCCACGTCGGCGTGCAGCGCGTCCAGCACCGGGGCCAGGCACTCGAGCAGACCGCCGCCCCGCTCGCCCGGGGTGGCCGCAGGCTGGGTGCCGGTTGGCTTAAGAACCAGCAGGAACCGGGCCATGACTGCCTTGATCGGCTAAGACGCTACAGCGTGTGGTGTTTCCGGATGCCTCGCCCCGCCCCGGAAACGATTGCCGTGATCGGCGCCGGGGTTTCGGGCTGCGCCCTGGCGGCCCAGATGCGCCGGCTGGGCCATCGGGGGCCCTTGTCGCTGTGGGAGACGGGGCGCGGAGCGGGCGGTCGGGCCGGCACCCGGCGCTCCCGGCAGGATCCGCTGCTGGCGGTGGACCACGGCGCGCCCCTGCTCAACATCACCGCCGAACCCGCCCCGGAGCTCCTGGAGCCGCTGCTGGCCGGGGGCTGGATCGAGCCCTGGAGCGAACCGGTGGCGATGCTGGAGGGGGAGTCGCGCCTGAACATCGGCCGCCCGGATGCCCTCGGCATCGGCCGCCTCTACCGCGGCCGCGCGGGCATGGATCAGCTCAGCCAGGGACTCCTGCAGCTGGCGGGGCGCGATGTGCACGGTCATTTCGGGGTGCTCGTGCGCCATCTGGAGCGCACGCCCGCGGGCCGCTGGCAGCTGCGCGATGCCGCCGGCCAGCTGCTGGCGGAGGCCGACTGGCTGGTGCTGAGCGGCACGCTGCTGGCCCACCCCCGCAGCCGCCTGATCTTCGGCTGGCCGGAGGTGCCCCTGGAGCGCGCCACCCGGCACCTCCAGGATCTGCAGCTGGCCCATGCCCTCACCACCATCGCCGGCATCCGGTTCGAGGCCCGCACCAACCTGCTGCTGGTGTTCGCCGGGGAAGCGGCCATGCCCTGGCGGGCGCTGCCGTTCCGGCTGGTGAACTTCGATGCCGCCGCCCAGCAACGCTGGGGACTGCGCCGGATCAGCATCCAGCCCCTCGAGGACGGTCGTTGCGCCGTGGTGGCCCATTCCAGCCATGCCTTCGCCGCTGACCATCTCGACGTCTACGGCGTCGGTTCGGCGGTGGCCCGCCAGCTGCAGCTGCCGTTGGAGGAGGGACGGGAAGCGGAGGTGATCACCGCCCTCGGCGACGCCCTGGTGCAGTGCCTGGCGCCGTGGATCGGCGGGGTGGATCCCGAGCAGGCCGAGCCCCGGCTGATGCGCTGGGCGGCCGCCTTCCCCCTGCCCCCCGGTCTGCCGCCATCGCTCACGCTCTGCCCCTCCAGCCGGGTGGGGTTCTGCGGCGATTACATCGACGGTGTGGGATTCGCCCGCATCGAGGGTGCGCTCCACAGTGCCGAGCAGCTCGCCGCCGACCTGCTGGCCGCGGCGCCGTCAGACGCCCCCTGGCGGCCGGCCCGGAGCTGACTACCGTGGCGCCATGTTCAGCCCCTTCGGCGATTGGCTCCCCGAGGTGGTGGTGTTCCACCCCACCCGTTTCGAGGATGCCCAGCTGATCGTGCACACGGTGCGGGAACACAAGACCGCCGTGGTGCACGCCGGAGCCATGGAGCGCAGGGAGGCCCAGCGGCTGATCGATTTCGTGGCCGGCGGTGTGAGTGCCATGGATGGCCGGGCCGAATGCCTCGATGACCTCACCTTCGTGTTCACCCCCGACATCGTGCAGCTCACCCGCGACGGCGGTGGCAGTGGTGGCGGGCCCGGGCGCTGACGCCGCCGTCAGTCGACTGCGGTCAGAGGGCGGCGGCCACGGTGCTGAGCAGCAGCCAGCAACCGGCGGGGGCCTGCTTCTCCACCAGCAGGGTCTGTTGGCTTTCGCGGGACACCAGCAGGGCGAAGGCTTCGGCGGCGTCGCGACTGGAGAAGCGCGGGGCCTGCACCTGATGGGGCACGCTCTGCTCGCGCTCCACGCGCTGGCGGACGCGGTAGGGACCCTGGCAGTCGAACTCGTGCATGGGCTCGATTCTGCTGGCGGCGATGGCCCAGAGCCTCGGGATTCGGCTTTTCATCGGAATTCCCACAACTGCTCCGCCTGGCATGGGAGCGAGCCGGCGAGGGCCGCGTTGCCATTGCTTCACAAGGCGTTACACTTCTGGAAACAACCCGTTACATCCCATGGGCGACTCCTCCTCCCGCTTCGGTTTCGTGGCCTTCGCCGAAACCTGGAACGGCCGTCTGGCCATGCTCGGCTTCGTGATCGGCCTGGCCACCGAGCTGCTGACCGGCCAGGGCATCCTCTCCCAGATCGGTCTGGGCTGATCCCGGCCGCCACCGCAACTGCACTCTGCAGCCTCGCCCTGCTTCAGGCCCCCCGGCTCCGGCCTGGGGGTCTTGTCATGTCAGCGTGATCGTCCCGCCTGTCCCCCCGCCATGGCCGGTCCCGGAAAACCCTCCAGCCAGGAACCATCCGCCGCAGTGGTGAAGCTGCAGATCCTGGCGGCCGTGTTCCTGCCCATGCTGCTGCTGGGCCTCTGGCTGCGCTCCCAGGGATTCTGGTGAGCGTCGCTGGCTAGTCGCCGCAGCCCCGTTCCACCACCGTGCGGCGCAGTTCGTTCAGTTCAGGCGAGGGCGGGGAGCGCCGATCGAACAGCAGGGTCCAGGCCAGGGGCACGTCCTGATCGGCCAGGGCCTGTTCGAAGGCCGCCAGCCAGGTGAGCGGGTCGCTGCCCAGGGCCTCGAGCAGGCGCAGGGTCTCCTGCATGCGTTGCGCCGATGCCCCCACCAGCTGCACGTGGGCGAAGGCCTCGGGGGACGCGCCCAAGGGCCGCATCTGCAGCAGCACGGGTTCGTCCGGGGCGATCGGATCGGTGGGCCACAGCATGGGCGTGAGGATCGGCTTGGCAGCACTGCCCCGCAGCTGCCAGGGGTCGCGGTTCAGCCGCTGGATCTGCAGCTCCAGCAGCGGCTCCACCAGCACCAGCACCGGCTCGGGGGTGAGCACGAGTCCGTAGGCATCCAGCTTGTCGAGGGCCTCCACCCGCGGTGCCACCACGCACACGGCCACCCCCGGGTCGCCCTCCCGGCTGCCCGCCACCGAACCCGGATCCGAGCCGCCCAGCATCAGCACCGCCAGGCAGGCGACCAGCCACGGCACGCGCAGCGGCGAAGCCGCGGGCAGGGAGCCTGATCCGCCCATCGGCTCAGTCCCCGGCCCGTGAACTGATCCGCTCGCCCCAGGCGTGCAGTTCCTCGAGCACCGGAATCAGCTCCCGGCCCAGGTCCGTGAGGGCGTAGTCGACCCGGGGGGGCACCTCGGCATGGATGTGGCGTCGCAGCACGCCATCGGCCTCCAGGTCGCGCAGCTGGCTGGTGAGCACCTTCTGGCTGACGCCCCCGAGGGCCCGCTGCAGTTCCGAGAAGCGTCGCACGCCGTCCAGCAGTTCCCGCAGGATCAGCAGCTTCCAGCGACCCTGGATCACCCGGAGCGCCAGTTCGGCCTTGCAGTGGCCGTGATCGTGCGAGTCCTGAAAGCCCGTCTGTTCCTCCACGTCATCACCTCGTCTAGGGCCTGTCGCTGGCGGGCCCGGTGCGGGCGGGCCCAGTGCCGGTCCAGGCGTTACCGCCGGGTGACCGACCCACTTCTCTGTGCGTTCTTGTGCCGTCGCCGGCCCATGGCACAGCATCCAGGGATCATCACCGGCCCATCCTGGCGCCCCAGTTCCATGACCGACCTGCTCGTGATCGCCGCCAGCAACGGCGAGAACCTGACCCTCGCCGGGCGCTTCGCCGCCGCCGCCCGCCACCGGGGCCGGAGCGCCGAGGTGCTCGACCTCACGGCGCTGGACCTGCCGCTGTTCACCCCCCGCGCCCTCGCCGCGGGCATGCCCCCGGGGCTGGCGGATCTGCACGGGCAACTGGTGGCCGCGCCCCGCTGGGTGATCTGTGCGCCGGAGTACAACGGCTCGATCCCGCCCGTGCTCACCAGCGCCATCGCCTGGCTCTCGGTGCAGGGGGACGACTTCCGGGCCCTGTTCAACGAGAGGCCCGTGGCGATCGCCACCCACTCCGGCGGCGGCGGCCACACGGTGATGGCCGCCCTGCGGCTGCAGCTGGCCCATCTGGGCGCCCAGGTGGTGGGTCGCCAGCTGGTGAGCACCGGCGCCAATCCCGCCAAGGACAGCTCCATCAGCGATCTGGTGGAGCGCCTGCTGCGCCTGAGCGCCCCAGGGAGTTGAGCCCCCCCTGGGTTCCGCTCCGTCTGCATCGCTCCGTCTGCACAGCTCCGTCTGCACCGCTTTCTCCGTCTGTCCGCTCTTCCAGCCATGACCAGCACAAGCCCCGCCAGCGCCTTCACCGAGCCGGCCCTGTTCCGGCCCGCCGCTGAACGCTTCCACAGCCAGCTCGACTGGCTGGACAGCTGGCACACGTTCTCCTTCTCCAGTCACTACGACCCGGCCTGGATGGGCTTCGGGCCGCTGCGGGTGATCAATGACGACACCATCGCCGCCGGCCGGGGCTTCGGCATGCACCCCCACCGCGACATGGAGATCGTCACGGTGATGGTGGAGGGCCAGCTCAACCACCGCGATTCGCTGGGCCACGCCGAGGTGCTGCGGGCCGGGGAGGTGCAGCGCATGAGCGCCGGCACCGGCGTGGTGCACAGCGAGGTGAACGAGGGCAGCCAGCCCTGCCGGCTGCTGCAGATCTGGATCGAGCCGGCCGAGGTGGGCATCCCCCCCGCCTACGAGCAGAAGCCCTTCGCGATCCACCCCGGCTGGACTCCCCTGCTGGACCCGCAGGGGCGGGAGGGGGCGATGGCGATCCGCCGGGAGGCCTGGCTCTGGCGGGCCCAGCCCGGGGCGGGAGAGCTGCTGGAGCTGCCACGCCTGGATGCCGGCTGCGAGCCGCCCAGCCACACCTGGCTCCAGGTGATCGAGGGTTCGGTGCAGCGGCCCGGCTCCACCCCGGAGCTGCTGCGCCGCGGCGACGGGCTGGGCTGGCGCGGGGCTGGAAGCGGAGCGCTGAGGGCAGGCAGGATGGGGGCCGATCTGCTGCTGTTCGCGCTGCGATGAGAGGGCCTGAGCGCTCGCCCGCCCGATCCCCCCTGGAGCCCGTGCCCGGCCAGCGGTTGTCCCTGGCCAGGTCCCTGGCGATGCTCCAGCCACCCCGCGGCTACCTCACCCTGGCCTGGCTGGGGCTGGTCACCAACGTGCTGGTGATCCCCCTCACCCTGGCCCTGATCCTGGGTCAGCCCACCTGGCGCGTGGTGCACATCGCCGTCGGTTCGGCGGCGGTGCTGCCCACGGCGGCCGTGGGCATCGTGGCCTCGGTGGCGCTGCTGCGCTGGCGCGCCTGGGGGCAGATCCTGGCGATCGTGGCGCTCTCCCTGAGCCTGGCGGTGGCGATGCCCTACGGCATCGTGCGGCTGGCTTTGCTCAGCGAGGGCCGCCTGCTCACCGGTCTGCTCTCCGTGCTGCTCTGGGGGGTGATCACCGCCACCCTGATCTTCTGGTGCCGCCCCTGCATCCGTCGCTACCTGGTGTGACCTGCACCTGATCCCGCAGATGTTGTGAAGGTGACAGTCACCAGCTGTCACAACAGCCATCATCAGGTCATCATGTGCAGACAGGCGCGATGACCGACACCCTCAGCCCGCGCCTGGCCCACCAGCCTTTGCGGGCGCAGGCCAGGCGGTTTCAGCAGCACGTTCGCTGCTACCGCCTCGTGGACGGCGGTGGCGCGCCCCATCCCGTTCTGGACGACCTCTACGACTCCCTCGAGACCGCCTGGGCGGAGGCCATCGGCTGGTGGCAGAGCCAGTTCGGCCCGGGCCACGAACCCGTCGAGATCGGCGTCGAGGTGAGCACCGCCAGCGGTGACTGGCGCACCGTGCGCTTCCCGGGAGGCTGAGGGCTGGTCAGCGCCAGTCCGGCCTGTAGATGCGCAGACGGGCCGATCCCAGGGAGGTGGGATTGGGGTTGGGGCCATCCGGGAAGGCCGTCACCTGGAACAGATAGGTGCCCGGCATCGAGGGGTTGAACCAGGGCTTGAGCATCACCGTGACCGTGGAGCCCGGGGGAACCGGCTGCGGGAAGCGCACGCGCACCTCCCCCTCCCGCGGCATGAACTCGGCCTCCACCGGAATCGGCGCTCCCCCGCCCCGCGGCCTGCCCAGGAAGGCGCGGGTTCTGTCCGGGCTGAAGGGGAGATTGGAGTCCGGCCCCTCGCTCTGGCGGATCTGCAGCCCACCCAGGGAGGCGCCGGCGGCCGGGTCCAGCTCCACCGTGAAGAAGTACTCGGCGAGGGGATCGCCGGCGTCGGTGCGGTAGCTCACCAGATCCACCTTCCAGGGCGGGCGGGCGAAGTAGGTGGATCCCCTCAGTTCCAGCGCCAGGGCCGGTGCCAGCACCGGAGGCGCCCCCGGGGCCCCCAGCCAGGGAGCGACGCCGAGGGCCAGGCAGATCAGGGCCCCGGTGCGGGCCATGGCGTTCTGGGTGGCTGATGCAGCCTAAGGCTGATCAACCGGAAGGCTGATCAGCCGGAAAGCCCATCAACCGGATCGGCTCACCAGCTGGCCGCCGGCGCCCGGGCTGGCCAGAAACGGTCGTGGATCCTGATCGCGGCGGTGCCGCAGCGGCAGGGGATCGCCCTGGGCTGCGGGGGTGAGAGGGTCGAGGGCCGCGGTGGTCTCCAGGGCCGTGCGCAGCAGCCGGGCGGCATGCAGCGGCATGTCCCGCGGCACGCTGATGCGGTCGCGCAGGTGACGCAGGCCGCCGGCACTGCCCGCCGGCGGGGCGATCGCCCGGCCCTCGATCAGCCGGGTGAGCGCGCAGCGCAGGGGCAACTCGAACCCTTCGTTGCCGAGCGGATTGCGCTCCAGCAGGGTGGCGCGATGGCGCAGCACCCGGGCCAGGGCCACGGCCGCGGCACGCGCCGGCAGCGGCTGGCTGGTTTCCGGATCCAGGCCATTGCTTTCCAGGATCGGCCAGGGGCCCTGGTCGATCCGCCGGGCCAGGGCGCGCTGCTCTTCGCTGCCGTTGGCATGACAGCCGCCCATCTGCGGCGGCAGGTCGTGGGCGTGGGTGTGGAAGTCGCTCTGGGTGCCCAGGTAGGTGGGGCGCTCCTCCAGAGCGCGGAACCAGCGGTCGATGGCCGGGTGTGCCTGCCGCAGCAGGAACCCCTTGTAGTAGGCGAGCGAGGCGTTCATGCGCTCCACGTAGGGCACGAACACCAGATCGGCCGTGCCGGGCTGATCGCCGAGCAGGAAGGCTCCAGGCCGACGCTCCAGCTCCCGTTCCATGGCGCCGGCCAGCTGCTGGAAGCGGTCGCGGGCCCGGGCGCCGGAGCCGGGATGGTGGGGGTAGCAGAGCCATTCGCACCAGGCGCGGAAGAGGTCGCGCTCCAGCCGGCGCAGGGGCAGCACGGCGGGATCGTGCATGCCGGGGCCGAGGCTGCCGAAGCTGGCTTCGAGGGCCTCGAGGATGCGGTCGCTCTCGGTGATCAGCCGTCCGTCCAGCTCCAGGGCCGGCAGCATGCCCGAGGGCACCAGGCGCCTGTACCAGCCCTCCTTCTCGCCGTAGCAGAACATCGTCACCTTGCGCACCCGGTAGGGGATGCGCCGCTCCTCCAGCCACAGCCACACCTTCTGGCAGTACGGGCACCAGGCGTGATGGTCGCGGTAGAGGGTCACGCGCACGGCGCTCTCCGGCTGGCCGAACAGGCGCAGCAGGGCCTGGGCGCTGGTGGGGCCGTCGACGGGAGCGGCGCCGCTCTGCCCGGCTGTGGCGGCAGGGGCCAGCTCCGGGGGAACCAGGGACTCCAGCTCGGCCCAGCCGAGGGGCTCGCCCGCTCGCGCTGCGGCGGCTGCGGTTTCTAGGTTCGGATCACCCACCACCGCCTTCCGGGTTTCCATGTTCGACGCCTTCACCAAGCTGGTTGCCCAGGCCGATGCCCGGGGTGAATTCCTCAGCCCCGGCCAGATCGATGCCCTGGCCGCCATGGTGGCGGATGGCAGCAAGCGGATGGATGCCGTCAACCGCATCACCTCCAACGCCTCCGCCATCGTCACCAACGCGGCCCGCGATCTCTTCGAGGCCCAGCCCGCCCTGATCGCCCCCGGCGGCAACGCCTACACCCATCGC
>NZ_JAGQCJ010000019.1 GCF_024346135.1 Cyanobium sp. CH-040
CTCCCGGTCCCGCAGGCCCCGCGCTTCACGGCACACTCAGCTCCGCCTCCAACCACCCTCTCAGGTGACCCTCGGCTCGCTTCGCTCCCGCTTGCGCAGTCCAATACTGTAGCACCCGCTGCATCACCGCAAACCCTTGACCAACCGCCCGGTGACGAGCGACCGGCCAGGCCAAAGGCGGCGCCGGAGACCGGGAGGCAGACCAGGAAGGCGGCAGGAGCGCAGCCTGCTTCAGACCTGCTGGACCAGCCGCCGGAAGGTCTTCCTGCCCAGCTGGAGCACCTTGCCCTCCAGCTCAGAGGCGCTGTTGAACTCAAGGTTCGGGTCGACGAGCTTCTCGCCATCGAGGCGCACGCCACCGCCCTGGATCTGCCTGCGGGCCTCACTGCTGCTGGAGCACAGGCCCACGGCGCTGAGCAGGTAGAAGGCCTTGGCAGGGAAGGTGACCGCAGCGAGTGAGGCCTCGGGCACATCCGCTTCAGCGGCACCAGCCCCACCCGTTCCCGCCACCAGACGTGCGGCATCGGTCTGGGCCTGCCGAGCCGCCGTCTCGCCGTGCCTGAGCCGGGTGATCTCCAGGGCCATGGCCTTCTGACGCTCCCTCGGGTTCTCCGGAAGGCGGGCCAGATCGAGGTCTGTGAGCAGCGTGAGGTAGTCGTTCACCACGGCATCGGGCACCTTCTCGAGCTTCGAGTACATCGACAGCGGGTCCTCGAGCAGGCCCACGGTGTTGCCGAGGCTCTTGCTCATCTTCTGAACGCCGTCGAGCCCCGGAAGGATCGGCAGCAGCAGGCCGAACTGGGGGCGATGGCCGAAGTGGCGCTGCAGATCGCGGCCCATGGCCACGTTGAACTTCTGGTCAGTGCCGCCGAGCTCCACATCGGCCTGCACCTGCACCGAGTCATAGCCCTGCAGGAGGGGATAGAGAAACTCGTGCAGGGAGATGGGCGTGCCGGATCCGTAACGCCTGGCGAAGTCCTCCTTGGCGAGCATCTGGCTCACCGTGCTGATCCCCAGCAGCTCAACCACCCGGGGGAGATCCAGACGAGCCAGCCACTCGCTGTTGCGACGCACTTCCAGCCGGCCCGGCGTGCGGAAATCGAGCAGGGCTCGCGCGGGATCCTGCCCCTGCCCCAGCTGGGCCAGATAGGTGGACGCGTTGGCCTCCACCTCCTCGGCGGAGAGCTGCACGCGGGTCGTGCTCTTGCCGGTGGGATCGCCGATCCGCGCCGTGAAGTCGCCGATGATGAGCACGGCCGTGTGGCCGGCATCCTGGAAGGCCCGCAGCTTGCGGAAGAGCAGGGAATGGCCGAGATGGATGTCGGCGCCGGTGGGGTCGATGCCCAGCTTGACGCGCAGAGGCCGTTGCCTGGCCTCGGCCTCGGCAAGACGGGCGGCCAGTGACTGATCGGCGCTGACGTCCTGATCGGCGCTGGCCTGAGCGTCCCGGCAGGGGAAGAGGTCGGCCACCCCACGCTGCAGCCAGGCCGGCAGGGACTCGCCGCTGACGGCAGATGCTGGTGACACGGCAGCGACGGGGCCGGGTGTCTCGGTGCCTGGGTTCATGGGCCCGGCGGGTGCGGCTGCAGCCGCTGATGGTAGGCAGACGCTGGTGAGCGGCTCAGGGCTCCTGCTCGAGCTGGCTCTTCATGCGCTCGAGGGTCTGATGCATCTGATGGAACATCGTTTCGGGCGTGAGGCCGAACTGCCCGAGCTGCGTGCGCAGCTGCTCCACCGTGAGCTTGGCCTGGAAATCCTCGGAGAGTTCAAAGCGCTTCATGAACACGCGATAGCGGTCCATGACGTCTTCCATGCGCTCGATGTAGAGCTTCTTGCCCTCACGATCGAACTTTCCGTATTCGCTACCCAGCTGCATCAGCTGCTGGTAGTCGCCGAACAGGCGCTTGGCCTCATCCTGAACGATCTGGGAGTCGAAAAAGGCCATCAGCCCAAGGCCTGGGAAGCGCTGGGTCTGATTCTGAACACCCAGGTGGGCGGCAGCGAGTGCGGAAAGGCGTAACAGCCCGAACCAGCCTGCTGACAGGCGGCGCTGTAGGGCCCACATTGAGAGGTACCCATGCCGCTGCCGTGCAGCTCGTGGACCTCACACCCATCCTGGCCCAGTTCCAGGAGAATGCCAGCCGCAGCCGCGAGCTCCTGCGCGATGCACGGCTGGTGTTCTGCCTGGGAAACCGGGCGATGCTCAGCCTCCTGGCCGGCCAGGCCATGCCCTCGGCCCGGGTTCTCGGGGCCTTCACCACAGCCCCGGAAGCCCGTGGGGCGGTGGCCCATGAACGGCCGGGGCTGCTGGTGATCAGCGACGTGCTCGAAGAGGGGGACGGCATCGAAACGGCGGTCAGCCTCAAGGCGTGCCACCCGGACCTGCACGTGCTGCTGCTCATCCACCGGCAACATCGGCTGCATGCCATCCGCCGGGCGATCCAGGGCGACTGTGACGGGCTGGTGCTGGAGTCGAGTTTCGGCACCGGCGCCCTGCTGACCGCCCTGCAGGTGGTGAACGGGGGCGGCATCTTCATCGACCGTCCGCTGCGCCGGGAATTCCGCCGCGGTCATGAATCCGGGGGACCGCTGCAACCCTTGAGTGAACGGGAGCTCCAGGTGCTCACCCTGGCGGCCAACGGACGGAAAAATGCCGAGATCGGCAGAACCCTGTTCCTGTCGGCGGAAACGGTGAAGACCCATCTGGGCAACGCACTCGTGAAGCTGCCGGCCCGCGATCGCACCCATGCCGCGGTGCTGGGGCTGCGCTGGGGTCTGATCGACTGGCCGGAGGTGGAACCCTGCCGCTAGGTTCGACTGACGGCTGCGACCCGGCATCTTCCCCATGGCCAGGCGGCACTGGCTGGATCCACTGGCACGGCAGCTGCTGATCGCCAGCGGACAGCTGCCTGCGCCCCCGGCTGCCCGCCCCTCTCCGGCTTCGCCGGGGCGGACATCTTCAACCCCTGAACCGCAGGCAGCGGACCACCAGGACGGGATCGAGCGCGATCTCCTGGAGATGAAGCTGCGCCAAGACCCCTCGCGGCCGCTCGGCAGCGCGATGGAGGTGAGGCTCGCCGCCGAACTGGGGTGGCGGCTGGATGTGAACAGGGCCAGCGCCAGCGACTGGCTGCGCCTGCCCGGCATCCGGCAGGACCAGGTGGATCTGCTGCTCCGGCTGCAGGCCGGGGGGGTGCAGCTCAGCGGCTTTGACGACCTGCAACGGCTGCTGGAGTTGCCGCCGGTGCTGCTCGAGAGCTGGATGCCGGTGCTGGTGTTCCGTTGGTATGGGGAAACGGCGGCGCCACTCGCCCCGTCTGTGCGGGTTGACCTGAACCGCGCCGGACAGGCCCAGCTGGAACGGCTGGGCCTGTCCGCGGAACGCGGGGAACGGCTGCTGCGGGAGCGGACGCGCAGGCCCTTCCGCGATCTGGCCGACCTGCAGGAGCGGCTTCAGCTCCCGCCCGACCTGGTGGAGAGCTGGATCGGCAAGGTGATGTTCAGTCCGGCCACCCCTGGCCCGGAGCTGCCGCCGGCCCGCCGCACCCCGTGAGTCGCGGCACGTCATGGGACAGACAGGAGCGGAAGACGTACCGGCCGCGACAGGGAGAGCTCTTCCCTCCTTCAGCCGCTCTGGGGGCAGGATCCATGGCCGGCGAAGAGTTGCCACTGCTCAGGCGCCAGCTGGAGGGCTGGCGGATGGCGCTGCGCCGCCACCAGGCCCCCCTGTTCGCGGCCGGCGCTGACCGGAGCGTCGACCAGCCCCTTCAGGGAGCGCTGTTCGAGACCGGCTGCACGGCGCGGACCCAGGCCGCAGAGGGGATCCACCCCCTCCAGTTGCGGGCCCAGCCCCTGAGCTTCTGGCGCTGGCCGGATCCACCCCAACGGGGGGCGGCGCTGTACTTCGTGCTGGACAGCGTGCCGGTGGGAACGGCGCATGACCCGCAGCCCGTGCTGCTCTATGTGGGCGAGACAGGCCGGGCGGATCGGCGCTGGAAGGCTGAGCACGACTGCAAGCACTACCTGGCGGCCTACAGCGAGGCGCTGGCCCGGGCCGGGCTGGCCAGCAGGCTGAACATCCGCTTCTGGCTGGACGCTCCCAGCGGCAGCCGCGAACGGCGGGCCCTGGAACAGGCCCTGATCCGGCGCTGGCTGCCGCCCTTCAACAAGGAGACCCGCCAGCGCTGGGGAACACCCTTCACGGCAGAACCGGACTGAGCGATCTGGCTACGATCGCGGCCCATCCGGCGGTTGCCATGGAGTTTCGCTGCATCCCCGACGAGCTCGCTGCCGCCCTGAACCAGTGGAGCGGAGACACCCTGGCGGTAGGGCTGTTCGCGAAAGCCGAGGAACGTCCGGACCATCCCCTGTGGTCCCAGCTGATCGGCGCCTGCGGCGAGGAGCTGCAGCAGAGGCTCGAGCAACGGCGCTTCAAGGCCAAGCCAGGGGAGTGCCTCACCCTGGATCGCCTGGGGGCCAGCCCACGCACGCTGATCCTGGCGGGACTGGGCGATCCGGCCGACTTCGACCTCGACGCGCTGCGGGGTGCGGCAGCGGCGGCAGCCCGCGCTGCGCAGGCCGCCGGGGCAGAGCAACTGGCCCTGGCCCTGCCCGTGGAAGCCCTGGCCACTTCCACGGCAGCCCGGGCGATCGCCGAGGCCGTGCGGCTGAGCCTCTACAGCGACCAGCGCTTCAAGAGTGAACCCGACCCGAAGTCCCCGCCGGCCGTGGTGAGCCTGATCGGTCTGCCGGCAGGCGCCGACGAGGCCCTGGCCCAGGTGCCGGGCATCTGCGCCGGCGTGGAACTGGCCCGTGAACTCGTGGCGGCCCCCCCCAACGTGGCCACCCCTCAGCATCTGGCCGACACCGCCGCCCGGATCGCCGCCGACCATGGTCTTGAGCTGAAGGTGCTGGAACGGGAGGACTGCCGGGAGCTCGGCATGGGTGCCTACCTGGGAGTGGCTCAGGGATCGGATCTCCCCCCCAAGTTCATCCACCTCACCTACCGACCCTCCGGCGGAGCCTCACGACGTGTGGCTCTGGTGGGCAAGGGGCTCACCTTCGACTCCGGCGGGTACAACCTCAAGACCGCCGGCTCCCAGATCGAGATGATGAAATACGACATGGGTGGCAGCGCCGCCGTGCTGGGGGCTGCCCGTGCCATCGGCGAACTGCGGCCGGAGGGCGTTGAGGTGCACGTGATCGTGGCGGCCTGCGAAAACATGATCAGCGGGGGGGCCCTGCACCCCGGCGCCATCATCACGGCCTCCAACGGCAAGACCATCGAGATCAACAACACCGACGCCGAGGGGCGGCTGACCCTCGCCGACGCTCTGGTGTACGCCTGCAAACTCGATCCCGACGCCGTGGTGGACCTGGCCACCCTCACCGGAGCCTGCGTGATCGCCCTGGGAGAGGAGATGGCGGGTCTGTGGAGCAGCAGCGAAGACCTGGGCAGAGCTCTCCAGGCCGCCGCCGCCGCGGGGGGCGAGGCGCTCTGGCCGATGCCGCTGCGCGCGTCCTACAAGGCCGGGCTGAAGAGTCCGGTGGCCGACCTGAAGAACACCGGTCCCCGGCCCGGGGGCTCGATCACCGCCGCCCTGTTCCTGCAGGACTTCGTGCCCGGGGGCCTTCCCTGGGCACACCTGGACATCGCCGGCACGGTGTGGAGCGACAAGGGCCGGGGACTCGACCCTGCCGGGGCCACGGGGTTCGGGGTGCGCACCCTGGTGAACTGGATCTGCGCCGGCGCCCCGCTGAGCCCACAGCCCTAGGTTGGCCTCACCGCCACGCCACCCTCCTCGAGCCCTGTTCCCATGGCCGTCAAGAAGATCCGCTGGTACGTGAAGGCTCAGCTGGGGGTGCTGCTCCTGCCGGCCGGTCTGTGCCTGTTCGGCGAGGCCGTGATCCGCAAGGGACTCGAGGAACTGATCAAACGCACCGAGCTGGCCGCCGGGGCCGGCGGGACCGTGCCGATGAAGCTGCTGCAGGCCCCCGGACCGTGGTTCTGGTACGGCACCTTCGGGCTCATCCTCATCAACGCCGGGGTTGGCCTGATGGTCGAGAGCGGACTGCTGCGGGGGTATCCACGCCAGAACTGACGCCCCGTCGTGGAGGCTCAGGAGGCAGTGCTGCTCAGGCGGCAGTGCTGCTCAGCCGGCCGGACGGCCGCAGGCTGGCGAGCAGATCCTCCGGGGCTTCAAGGGCATGAATCTGCCAGCGGGCCCTGTCACTGCACAGGGGCAGCAGCCGATCGAGATCGTCGGCAGCCTGCTTGGGGCTCTGGTAGGGGCCCACGTGCCTGGTCTGCAGGCCGTCTCGGATGGTCAGCAGATACATATGAACCCTGCACTGCGCAGGTTCCACGCTAACCGCGCGAACCGGATGGGCCAAGGGGCGCGGCCCAGGGACGGGAGGAACGGGCCCGCGCACCCCACACGGCCTCCAGACGCCGATCGCGCCCGCAGGCCCAGCGGTAGTAGCCGTAGCGGATCGGATTGCGCTCGGCGTAGTTCTGATGGTGCTCTTCCGCCGGCCAGAACCGGCTCAGAGGACGGATCTCCACCTTCAACGCCGACTCCGGGAGGCCCAGCTCCTGGGAGGCGGAGCTGCGGCTGGCGAGGGCCAGGCGCCGCTGCTCCGCATCGGCGGTGAAGATCACCGGGCGGTAGGAGTCACCCCGATCGCAGAACTGGCCGCCGCCGTCGAGGGGATCCACATTGCGCCAGTAGGCGCGCAGGATGGTCTCGTAGCTGACCGCTCCGGGATCGAAGCGCACGCGCACGCTCTCCTGATGGCCGCTGCCGCCGGTGGACACCTGGCGATAGGTGGGCCGTGCCAGGCGGCCGCCGCTGTAGCCGCTCTCCACGTCGACGACGCCGCTGAGGGAGTCCAGATCGTGCTCCAGACACCAGAAGCAGCCCCCGGCCAGCACCGCCTCGCCGGAGGGGGAGCCAGGCCCGGCGGCCCAGGCGGCCGGCGGCCAGCTGCTCAGGCCGGCGATCAGCACAAGCAGAGAGGCGAGAGCCACCAACCAGCGCCGGGCCGGTGCCGGTGCCTGACTCTGCCGGGGGTCTGAAGCGGACGGCAGGGGGATCACGGCGTGGCAGCGGAGCGGGCTGCCGGCCAGCCTGCCTCCACCTGATCGAGAATGGCGGCGGCGGCGCGGTCGGTGACGCCGGGCTCCCCCAGCTGACGACGGAGGCGCCGGTAGCCCTCGAGCATGGCCAGCCGCTGCGGGCTGCCATCCTCCAGCAGCGGCAGCGCCTGTTCGACGATCGCCGCGGGATGGAGGGCCTCCTGGAGGAGTTCGGGAACCAGCCGCTCGCCAAGCACCAGGTTGACCGGCGAGATATGGGGCACGCTGAAGCGGAGCAGATGGCGAGCCACGAAGGCCGTGAGCCAGCTGACGCGATACACCACCACCTGGGGCACGCCCCGCAGAGCCAGCTCCAGGTTCACGGTGCCGGACTTGGCCAGGGCCAGGTCGGCTGCCGCGCACAACAGCGGCTTGAGCCGGTCGGCATCGGCTGCCGAGACGACGGTCGCCCGCAGGCCGGCCCGCTCGAGCTGGTGGTTCAGCCGGACCTCGAAACCCGCCAGGCCCGCCGGCACCAGCACCTGCAGATGGGGTTGCCGGCGCTGCAGCTCAGCCGCGGCAGCAACCAGATGGGGCAGGAGGTAGTGCAGTTCCTGACGGCGTGAGGCCGGCATCAGCAGCAGCACCGGCGCCTCGCGATCCAGGCCCAGCTCAGCGCAAGCCTGATCGCGGCCGGGCGGGTCGCCGATGGTGTCGAGCAGAGGATGGCCCACGTAGGTGACATTGGCTCCCCGGCAGCGGTAGTAGCGGGCCTCTTCCTGGAAGATCGCCAGGATCTGATTGGTGAAGCGGATCAGATTGGTGCGTCCCTCGGAACCGAACTTGAAGGCCCATTCCTGGGGAGCGATGTAGTAGGTGATGGGAACCTGCGGGAAACGGCGCTTGGTGCGCAGCCCGAGGTTGACGTTGGGCCCCATGTAGTCGATCAGCACGACGCCATCGGGAGGCTGCTGGAGAAACCAGCGCCTCAGGCGGCGCTGCAGGCGCAGGGTGGGAAGCAGAAAAGGGATCGCCTCCCACAGACCGATGGCCCCCATGCGGGTGGTGTCGGCCAGCAGCTGGGCGCCGGCCCGCTGCATGCGCTCGCCGCCCAGGGCGAGCACCTGCAGCGCCAGGCCCCGGCGCCGGGCCTCACGGTGCAGGGCCTCCACCAGCAGGGAGCCCTGCAGATCCCCGGACACCTCGCCGGTGCTGACCAGCAGGCGGAGCATCAGCGGCTCCCCGGAATCGGCCCGCGCCGCCCCTCGGCCACGGAGGCCTCCAGAAACGCCACCAGCTCCTCGGCTGCGGCCGTGAGTGGCTGCCCCCGCAGCTGGGCCAGGGACTCCGCCAGGGTGAGCCGGCTGCGGTAGATCAGCATCCAGGCCCGCTTGAGATCCTCCAGCTGACGCCCGTCATCGCGGGCCGCGAGACCACTGCGCTGCAGACCGATGCGGTTGAGTGCCCGAACCCGGGCCGGGTGACCTTCCACGGTGCTGAACGGGGGCACATCGCGCTCGATGCGGCTCATGCCGCCCACCATCGCCAGGGTGCCGACGTGCACGAACTGGTGAATCCCCAGCATGCCGCCGATCACCGCACGATCGCCGATCTCCACGTGGCCGGCCACGGCCACCCCGTTGGCGATCACGATGCGGTCACCGAGCACGCAGTTGTGACCGAGATGGCTGTAGGCCATCAGCAGGTTGCCGCTGCCGATCCGCGTCACCTGCTCGCCCCGGGTGGCGCGATTGATGGTCACGCACTCGCGGATGGTGTTGTCATCGCCGAGCACCACCCCGGTGGGATCGCCGGTGTATTTGAGATCCTGGGGCTCCAGACCGATGCAGGCCCCGGGGAAGAGTCGGTTGCCGCTGCCCATGCTGACGCGGCCTTCCAGCACCACATGGGGGCCGATGCGGCAATCCGGGCCGATGCGCACCTGGGGACCGATCACGGCATAGGGACCGACCTCGACACCGCTGGCCAGCTCGGCCCGCGGATCGACAACCGCCGTGGGGTGGATGCTGGTGGACATGGCCGTCAGTCGACCAGCGAGAACATCAACTCACCGGAACACACCAGCTCGCCATCCACCGTGGCTTCAGCCTGCACCTTGCCGAAGCGCCTGCGCCTGAGGCTGATGAGTTCACAGGTGATGCGCAACTGATCGCCGGGCACCACCGGACGCCGGAAGCGCACGCCATCGATGCCGGCGAAGACGAACAACCCCCGTGGCAGGTCCGGCATCTGGGTGACGATCAGCCCCCCCACCTGGGCCATCGCCTCGACGATCAGAACCCCCGGCATCAGCGGGCGGCCGGGGAAATGCCCCTGGAACTGCGGTTCGTTGATGGTGACGTTCTTGATCCCGACCGCGCGCTTGCCGGGGTCATGCTCGATCACCCGGTCCACCAGGGCGAAGGGGTAGCGATGGGGCAGCAGTCCCTGGATCTGCTCAACAGCGAGCAGCGGGCTCGCAGGCGGCGCAGGGGTGTCCGGGACCGGGGAAGGCTCAGGCAAGGTGTTCAGGCGGGGAGAAGGGCGGGTGCGTCAGCCAGGGCCGCAGCGACGGCCCTGGCGAGATCGGTGTGCAGACGGTGGGAGCCGCGGAACGCGAACACCTGGGCGCGGGGCAGTCCAACCAGGGCCAGGTCGCCCAGCAGATCGAGGATTTTATGGCGCACCGGTTCGTCCGGGTAGCGCAGGGGCGGGTTCAGCCAGCGCGGGCCGTCACACACCAGGGCGTTGTCGAGGGCACCGCCACGGATCAGTCCCGCAGCCCGCAGCTGATCCACCTGGGAGCGCAGGCCGAAGGTGCGGGCCGGCGCGATCTCGGCCACAAACGCCTGCGGAGTGAGCGCCAGGGAGAACACCTGGCGCCCGATGGCGGGCTCGGTGAACTCGATGGCGGCCCCCAGGTGCGGCTGCGGGGCCGGCACGGCGGTGACGAAGCCGCCCGAGTCGTGCACGGTGATGGGGCGATGCAGCTGCCGCCGATCAGACGTCGCCGCCAGGGGCTGCAGACCGGCCGAGGCGATGGCGTCCACCCAGGGCAGGGCCGAGCCGTCCAGGAGTGGCACCTCCGGCCCCTCGACACGGATCTCGACCTGCGTCACGCCCGTGCCCGCCAGGGCCGCCAGCAGATGCTCCACCGTGGCCAGGCGTCGTTGCCCCACCTGCAGGGCCGTGCAGAGGGTGGTTTCACACACCTGGGCCGGCGCCAGGGGAATCGCTTGGGAGCCGGCCTCATCAAGCCAGCCGAGCCGGTAGCCGGGGAGCTGGCTGGGCAGGAGACGGAGGCGGCAGCTGGCCCCGCTGTGCAGTCCCACCCCGGTGAGCTCCACCTCTGCGGCCAGGGTGAGGGAGCCGGCATAGTCGGCAGGCCACTGGGTCACTAGAACTTCCAGCCCACGCCGAGGTTGAAGCGCCATTCATCGGTGAAGTTCTCGCTGGCCACCTCCAGGCGCAGCGGACCCACGGGCGTGGTCACGATCACACCGATGCCGGGGGAGTAACCCTCGCCGCTCTTGCCGAGAACACCGCCGGGATTGCCGGGAATGTCGGACTGGGTGCCGAAGGTGGTGCCGGCATCGAAGAAGACACTGCCGCTGACGATGCTGAAGAGGGGGAAGCGGTATTCCACGGTGAACTCGGCGAAGCTCTTGCCCACACCGAGATCGCAGTCGAAGTAGCCGCGCACGGAGTTGCCGCCGCCGAGGCAGAACGCTTCATAGGGGGGGATCTCATCGCCGATGAGGGTGCCGCCGGACACCTGGAAAGCCAGTGCCTGCTTGCAGTCCTCCGGCTCGCCCGGGCCCGGGCGGCAACCTTTGTAGATCTTCAGCCAGTTGACGGGGATGAAGTGGCTGAAGCTGCCGCGAACGCGGTTGAAGGTGGGCGAATCATCACCCACCGAGATGAACTGCTCGGTGCTCAGGCTGAAGAAGTTGCCACGGGTTGGATTGCGGGGATCGTCGAGGCTGTTGTAGGTGGTGCCGATCCGGAAGCTGAGCAGCTGGTTCTCGGACGCGCAGTTGTAGGCGATGCAGATCACCTGGCGCTTCGACACCACATCCGGCGACTTGTTGGCACCCACCACCGCCTGGGAGAACTTGCTGCCGGAGAAGTTCATCGGCGTGACCTCCTGGCCGCCGAAGGCCAGGATCATCCGCCAGGGGGCCTCCTTGAAGGGATCACCACCATTGAGCGGGCGCACGAACTGCACGCTGGCACCGATGCGCTCGATGGCGACGCTGTCGAAGTTGGTGCGCACCAGCTGATCACCGCCGCCGATATCGAAAGGCTTGTTGGTGACGACCTCGAAGTCGGCACCGCGGATCCGCTCGGAGCCCTCCTTGAAGACACTGTTGCGGCTCTGGAAGACCTGGGGCAGCTCACGGCTGAAGAAGGCCCGGGCCCGGAAGGAGGTGCGGTTGCGATCTCCCTTGATCCAGGGATCGAAGAAGGTGATGTCGCCGAGTCCACCGAACTGTCCGTAGGAGATGTTGGTGCCGAGATCCCAGGCCCTGCCCAGCAGATTGCTGTCCTGGAGCTGAATCTGTCCGAACACACCCTGGCTCTGGCTGTAACCCACGCCGCCGGAGAGCGAGCCGCTGGACTGCTCGACGATGCCGAGGACCACGACCACTTCTCCCGGCTGGGCCGGCACGGGCCGCAGGGTGACCCTCACATCGCTGAAGAGGCCGGTGCCGTAGAGGCGCCGGATGTCGGCCTCCAGCTGGCGCCGGTTGAACACCGAGCCGGGCTGGAGGGAGACCTCGCGGGTGATCACCCAGGGCTGGGTCTTGCCGCGGATCGGCTCGCCCTGGTCATTGGTGGCATTCCCGTCGCTGTTGATGAACTGCACCTCGACGCCCTGCACGCTTCCCTCGCGCACGCTGAGTTCCACCACACCGTCAGGAGTGACCCGGGAGGGACCGGTGACCCGGGCGAGGGAATAGCCCTGGTCGGTGTACCAGGTCTGCAGCTCCTGCATCCGGGTCTGCAGGGTCTTCAGGTTGAGGGTGCGGCCGTAGTCGGGAGCGAAGGTGTCGGCAACGACAGTCTCCGGCAGCTTGATCTCGCCGGCGGGCTGGAGCGTGATGCGGCTGAGCACCGGGTTGGGGACCACCGAGACGATCAGCCTCACCCCCAGGGGACCGTCCTGGGGCTGGATGCGCACGTCGGAGAACCAGCCCGTGGCGAAGATGGCGGCCAGGTCGGTCTCGAGCTGGGAGCGGGTGACGCGGCTGCCCGGGATCGTGGCCATCGCCTCGTAGGCGGCGATCTCGAGCCGGTCGGCATCGGGATGGCCCTCGAGTCCCTCGACCACCACCTCGGCGATCAGCACCTGGGGTTCAGCCGGAGACTGGGCAGCTGGGGGTTGGGCAGCAGGCTGATCCCCCCCGCTGGCGGGAGAGGGGCTGACCGGAGCCGGACCGCCGGGAAGGGGGACGGGTGTGTCGACCTGCTCGGAGAACGGCGTGGAGGGGGCCGGCGTGGAGGGGGGCGACTCCTCCTGGGCGAGCACGGGGCCGGCGGCGAGGACGCCCAGGCCCAGCAGGGTCAGGACAGCCTTCGAAGCCAACATGCCGGCCATGTGGATGCAGTTCGGTGCGGCGACGCCGCAGACGCCGGAACGTTACTGGTAGACCCTGGGTTGGGGACAGGTCTGCTGGAGCCGTTTGAGAACCTGCCCATAGGCTTCCACCACGCCGCCGAGGTCCTGGCGGAAGCGGTCCTTGTCGAGGATGCGCTCCTGGCTGTCCGCTACGGCCCGGTTCCAGAGGCGGCAGGTGTCCGGGCTGATCTCGTCGGCCACCACCAGCTGCTCATCAGCGGTGAAGCCCAGCTCGATCTTGAAATCCACCAGCTGCAGCCCCACGGCATCGAACAGCTGGCGCAGTTCATCGTTCACCCGGCGGGCCAGCCGCTCGATCCCGACCCGCTGATCCGCATTCACCAGATGCAGCCGCTCCAGTCGTGCCTCGGTGAGCAGCGGATCCCCGAAGGCATCGTCCTTGTAGTACAGGTCGCAGAGGGGCGGATCAAGGGCGGTTCCAGGCTGGATCGGCAGCTCACGGCAGAGGGAGCCGGCGGCCACGTTGCGGATCACCACCTCCAGCGGAATCACCCGCACCGGGCGCACCAGCATCCAGTTGTCGGCGTCAGCGACCCCCAGGTAGTGGGTGGGCACGCCCCGGGCGGCCAGCTGTTCGAACAGCAGGGCCGAGATCTGACAGTTGAGGGTGCCCTTGCCGGGGAGGCTGGCCTTCTTGAGGGCATTGAAGGCCGTGGCGTCGTCCTTGAACTCCACGGCAACCACGTCCGGGCGGTCGGTGGCGTACACCCGCTTCGCTTTGCCTTCGTGGAGCAGGGATCCGGGCTGGACGGCGGTCATGGCTGCACGGGGGAGGACAGGGGAGAATCCGGGAGCTGCGCCGGGCCGGCATGGCCACCGGGAAGCCGGGGCGAGCGCAGCAGGAGCTCCAGCTCCCGGTTGCGAGCCTCGTGGTCGGGCCCCGAAAGCTGGCGGCGCTGCAGCCACTCACCGTAGGCATCGTCGATCCGCTCCCCCAGCCTGAGGCGACGCTCGAGAGCCCGGCTGGAGGCGGGATCGCTGACGCCCGCTGCCAGCTGCTGATCCAGCAGCGCCGCCACCAGACCCCAGGCACCGGCGGCGGCGGCCTGCTCGAGCGCCTGCTCGAGGATCTGGTCGCGCTGCTGCAGGGGCATGGCCTCGGCAAGGGCCGCCGCACGCCCCCAGCGGGCGGCGGTGAGCGCCCCGGGGGTGCTGCTGAGCAGGAGCACCCGGGCCGCCTGCTGGCGCTGTCCCAGGCTCTCCAGATGCTCGGCCAGCAGATCGAGGGCCGAGCGGGTGGACGGCTTGCCTCCGGAGGCACGGCCCGTATCACTCGCCCCCGGCCGCACCAGGGGCAGGGCCACATCCTCGAGCCGGCGCAGATCGCCCTCCGCCAGCAGGGTGAGGGCCTGCACGGCCAGCGCATGGTTGAGGCCGGCCTGAGCCGCCCGCCACTGCATCACCAGCCAGCGGCGCCGTCCCTCGCCGGGGCCGGGAGAAAGGCGGGCCAGCACAGCCAGTGCCGCCTGGGGCGCGGAGCAGGCCAACAGCCGCTCGGCGTCGGTCAGGACCGCCTCCAGGGATGGCTGGGACTCCTGAACCGCAGGCGGCCGCTCGCACCCGGGCGGCGGCGCAGCAGCGGCCCGGGCGGGGGCGATGCCGGTCGCGAGCAGGGACAGCAGGGCCGCCAGCCCAGCCTGGGTGGGCCGGCGGCGGAAGACCGGCCGGGCTGCCCGTTCGGAGACAAGATGGGGCACGGCGACCCGTCCGGCGGAGGTCATCTGCGCCGGTCAACCTAGGGGAGCCGATCCGACGCATCTCCTCCACCCGCACCCCCGCATGGCTCCAGTGGCAGCGCCCAGTCCGGCCCGGATTCTGGTGGTGGGTGGCGGGGGGCGGGAAAACGCCCTCGCCTGGGCCCTGAACCGCAGCCACGGCGTCGAGGGTGTGTGGGTGGCCCCCGGCAACGGGGGCACTTCGGAGCTTCCAGGCTGCCGGCAGCTGGCCATCCCCGAAACCGATGCTGAAGGCCTGCTGCAGGCCTGCCGGCAGCTGGCCATCGATCTGGTGGTGGTCGGTCCCGAAGCGCCCCTGGCCGCCGGCCTCGCCGACCGGCTGCGGGCGGCGGGGCTGGCGGTGTTCGGCCCCGGGGCCGACGGCGCCCGCCTGGAGGCGAGCAAGCACTGGGCCAAGACGCTGATGCAGGAAGCGGGCGTGCCCACCGCCCGTCACTGGCGGGCGGAGTGCGAATCCGAAGCCCTGGACCTGCTGGAGACGCACGGGCGTCCGCTGGTGGTGAAGGCCGATGGACTGGCGGCCGGCAAGGGCGTGACCGTGGCCGACACCATGGAGGAGGCGCGGGCTGCCATCCGCGACATCTTCGACGGCCGCTTCGGCGCGGACGCCGGGGCGGCACTGGTGCTCGAGGAACGCACCGAGGGGCCGGAAGTGTCCGTGTTCGCCCTCACCGACGGCCGCGATCTCGTGCTGCTGCCCCCGGCGCAGGATCACAAGCGCATCGGCGAGGGGGACACGGGCCCCAACACCGGGGGGATGGGGGCCTACGCCCCGGCACCGCTCCTCGATGCGGCAGGCCTGGAGGAGGTGCGTCAGCGGGTGCTGGAACCCACCCTCGAGGCCCTGCGCCGCCGCGGCATCGACTACCGCGGCGTGATCTACGCCGGCCTGATGCTCACCGAGCAAGGTCCGAGCGTGATCGAGTTCAACTGCCGCTTCGGTGACCCCGAATGCGAGACGCTGATGCCCCTGCTGGGAGCGGAGCTGGCCACGGTGCTGCTGGCCTGCGCGCAAGGGCGGCTGGCCGCGGCTCCTCCCCTGGCGGTCAGCCCGCTCTGCAGCGCCTGCGTGATCGCCGCCGCCGCGGGCTATCCCGGCAGCGTGCGCCAGGGGGACGTGATCCACGGCGGCCTGCAGCCCGGGGAGCGGCTGCAGCTGTTTCACGCCGGCAGCCGCCGCGACCCCGATGGGATGTGCCGCACCAGCGGCGGACGGGTGCTGGCCCTGGTGGCCCAGGCGGAAGACTTCGACACGGCCTTCCAGCAGGTGTACACAGGCCTGGAGCAGGTGCGCTTCGAGGGCATGCTCTACCGCCGTGACATCGGTCATCAGGTGCGCAGCCGATGAGCAGCGACCAGGCACCAGCGCGACACGGCTGGCGCCAGGCCCTGGCGCGCTGGTGGGCGGAGTTCAGTCTGCAGACCAAGCTGCTGGCGGTGGCCACGCTGGTGGTGAGCCTGCTGATGACCGGCATCACCTTCCTGGCCCTCAACGGCATCCAGCGCGATGCGCGCCTGAGCGACACCCGCTACGCCCGCGATCTGGGGCTGCTGCTCTCGGCCAACGTCGCCCCGCTGGTGGCGGAGGGGAACGACCGGGAACTGGCGTCGGTGGCTGATCGCTTCTGGCGCTCCAGTCGCAGTCTCCGCTACATCTTCTTCGCCGATCCGGAAGGAATCATCTATCTGGGCATTCCGATCGGCTCGAACAACGGCACCAGCGAGCTGCTGCTGAGCCGGCGCCTGGAACTGCCGGCCGACATCCAGAAGCGTCCGGACAACCCCCTGGTGCGCCAGCACCTCACCCCGGATGGGCAGGTGACGGATGTGTTCGTGCCGATGGTGAGCAACGGCGACTACCTGGGCGTGCTGGCCCTGGGCATCAACCCCAACGAAACCCTGCTGGCCAGTGCGGCCCTCACCCGGGAGGTGACGGTGGCGGTGTTCATCTCCATCTGGGTGCTGGTGATCCTGGGCTCGGTGTTCAACGCCCTCACCATCACCCAGCCGGTGAAGGAGCTGCTGCGGGGGGTGCGGCAGATCGCGGGGGGCAATTTCGAGGCCCGGATCGCGCTGCCGGTGGGTGGGGAACTGGGGGAACTGCTGGAGGGATTCAACACGATGGCGGCCCAGCTCGAGGAGTACAAGGCCGCCAACATCGAAGAGCTGCGGGCAGCGCAGGTGAAGCAGGAATCGCTGATCGCCACCATGGCCGATGGGGCGGTGCTGCTCGACGCCGAGGGCGCGATCGTGCTGGCCAACCCCACCGCCCGACGCTTCTTCCGCTGGGAAGGCCGCAACCTCGAGGGCAATCCCCTGATCCAGGAACTGCCGGAACGGCTGGCCATGGACCTGCAGGAGGCCCTCGACAGCGTCACCGCCGGTGGCCAGGACAGTACCGACGTGCGCTGCAGCCTCGGCGAACCGGCCCGCACCCTGCGCATCGTGCTGCAGTCGGTGCGGGACGCCAGCGGCGAGACCCTCAAGGGCATCGCCATGACCGTGCAGGATCTCACCCGGGAGGTGGAGCTGAATGCCGCCCAGAGCCGCTTCATCAGCAACGTGTCGCATGAACTGCGCACACCCCTGTTCAATATCAAGAGCTACGTGGAAACGCTCCACGATCTCGGCGATCAGCTCAGCGAAGAGGAGAAGCAGGAGTTCCTCGGCATCGCCAATGCCGAAACCGACCGGCTCACCAGACTGGTGAACGACGTGCTCGATCTGTCCCGGCTGGAGGCCGATCGCCAGTGGAGCTTCGAACCGCTGGAGGCGAGGGCGGCCATCGAGCAGACCCTCCGCACCTACAGGCTGAATGCCGAGGACAAGGGAGTCAGCCTGACGTTCCAGGCTGACCCTGAGCTGCCGCGCGTCCTCGGCAACTGGGATTTGCTGCTGCAGGTGTTCGACAATCTCGTCGGCAATGCCCTCAAGTTCACGCCCCAGGGAGGGCAGGTGATGCTGCGCGCCTACCCCTGGCCCGATCACTGTGCCCTGCCTGCCGTGAACCAGGGCGATGAAGAGGGACCGAGCTGCGAATTCCGTTCACCCCTGCCGCGGCTGAGGGTGGAGATCACGGACACCGGCAGCGGCATCGCTCCCAGTGATCAGGAACGCATCTTCGAGCGCTTCTATCGGGTGGAGAATGCCGTGCACATCGAGGCCGGCACAGGCCTGGGACTCTCGATCGTGCGTGGAATCCTTGACAAGCACGGCTCCGCGATCCAGATGGCGAGTGAGCTGGGCGTTGGCACGACCTTCTGGTTCGAACTGCCGCTGGAGGATGCCGACAATGACGAGGTGCAGCTGACTGCAGATCGCCAGCGGCTGGCTCTCAGCAAGGCCTGAACACCCACCCCACAGCCTTCAACGGCCACGCTCTGATTCGTCGGCGACACTCTGAACGATGCGGGCCAGCTCACTGCGCTCGTCGCCGATGATCCGATGGGGAACTCCGGAGATGATGCGCTCGAAGTTGGAGAAGGAATCCTTGATTTCAGGGCCCTGGCCAGTGATGACAAACTCACGAATGCCCTTGTCGTGCCAGGAACCACGCATCTTAAACACATTCAAGGCCCGTGCCATCTCGCCACGAATCTCCACATACTGAAGCAACAGGATGGTATCGGTGATCGTCGAAATATGGGAGTCGGTGATGGAATGGCTGCCCATAAATTCCTCGGATGTATTCGTGAAGAATCCTGCAATCTCCTCCTGCTTGGCATAACCGGTAACGCCAATCACGAACTGACGGAAAGCGTTGTGGCTGACGCCCCGAGCCAACGCACTGAGGGAGTCGATCGCCATGCGGGAAGGCTTGAACTGGCCGATTTCAGTCTTGATGATCTGAAGGTGATCCTCGAGACCGGTGGATTCCGGATAGGCACAGATGATCTTCAGCAAGCCATCCTGCTCCATCTGCTCGAAGTCAATCCCCCAGCTGGTGGCATTGCGCAACAGCTGCGAGCGTGATTCCTCGTAGGCAAAGAGGATGGCGCGCTCCTTGTTGGCACAGGCATCCTCGATGAACTTGGAGACCAGAAGCGTCTTGCCGGTGCCCGTGGCGCCGGTGGCCAGAATAATGGAGTCCTTGAAGAAGCCGCCACCACACATGGCATCGAGCTTCGGCACTCCCGAGCTCAGTCGCACATTGGAACTGCGCTGCGTGAGGCGCATCGCCCCGAGAGGGAACACACTCATGCCATGGCTGCCGAGCGTGAATGGGAACTCCCCCTTCATGTGGGTGGTGCCGCGCAGCTTGAGGATTTCCACAGTGCGGCGACGGCGCTCCCCCTCCAGAACATTGCGAAGAATGACCACGTTATCCGATACAAATTCCTCCACGCCGTAGCGGGCCACAGGTCCGTATTCCTCCACACGCTCTGTGGTCATCACCGTGGTGACACCGATCTCCTTGAGCCTGGCAATGAGACGGAAGATCTCACGACGCACCACAGAAACGGCGTCATATTGCTGAAACACGGCTGTGATGGAGTCAATCGCCACCCTCCTGGCTTTATATTTTCGGATCGCGTAATTGATGCGCTCAATCAGGCCCGAAAGGTCAAAACTACCGGCCACATCCTGACCTTCGGGATCCGGCGAGGCATCCAGTATGAAGAGCTTGTTCTGCTCTACCATCTCCTGAAGATTCCAGCCAAAACTGGCCGCATTGCGCATGATGTCAAGTGGTGACTCCTCAAATGTGACAAAGATGCCAGGCTCGTTGTAGTGCTGAATCCCGTTGTAGAGGTAGTTCAGTGACAACACGGTCTTCCCGGTTCCAGACGTTCCCGAGACCAGCGTGGAGCGCCCTATGGGCAGACCACCATGACAGACGTCATCAAATCCCTCGATGCCCGTCGGCAGCTTCTGCACCAGCGCTAACGGCGTTGCAGGGGAGGAGAGATCTGACATCACAGAGTGCGTTTCGAAAAGGGAAGGGGGGTTGGCGTTGGCTGGCTCAGGTCAGGGACGGAGACCCAAAGACTCAGGCGGAGCCCTCTGGAGAGGAGTCCGGAGACTCCAGCAACTCATCACCAAGCAGGGCATCGTCCACCAGTTCGTCGTAAAGGAGATCAAGACCGATCAGCACCTTCTCCCGGTCACTGAGATCGCCGATGATGCGCCGCACTGGTGGCGGCAGAATCTTGGAGAGTGTGGGCGTGGCCAGAATCTTGTCTTCCTCGGCAAGCTGTGGATTCTTCAGCACATCAATGACCTTGAGGGCATAGACTCCCTGAAATTCCGTCTCCAGAATGTTGCGCAGAGTTTTCAGAGCCCGCATTGAGCTTGGGGTGTTACCCGCAACATACAACTTCAGGATGTAGGTCTTTCTGGCTGGCATGAGGGTGATGAATTCTTCAGCTTGCTGAAGTAGCTTTCTGCATGGGCAGGTCAGGGGGCATGGACCGCCGATACATTTCACAGAGATGGGCCAACACGTCCAGGAGGGCCAAGCGGTAGTCCTGGAGAAACCCACCTTTGTGACCTTCGAGCTTAAGCTGCTTGGCAAAGGCATCGATCAGATCGATGTGAATCTCGATGGTTTTGGTGATCGGCAGATCACTGAAGAATGCCGTATTCACGAAACTCTCAAGCGCCTGGTTGGCCGCAGCGGGATCCCGGAAATACTGGATCAGATAGTCACGGTAGGTGCGCTGCAGGGACTGCAGCAACTCAGAGGCATCCCCAGGGGAGAGATTGCGCAGAAACCGTGACGGATCGCGCTTGTAGAACACACCCGCCAGGCCAAGCCGCCCCTGCAGCCGATCGGCGAGGCGCCAGCGGTCGGAAAGAGCGGTGTCGCCCACCGGCGCGCCATTGCCCAGGGAACCCTGGCTGCCGCGCGCGAGGAATCGTGAGACGGCCGCATCGAGGTTGTAGCTCAGCTGCTCCAGCTGATCCGAGGGCAGGTGCACCTCCGCCTCGTGCAGGTCGACCCGGCCGCTCATCACACCGATCACCACCGCCGGCAGCAGCAGGGACCTGTCGCTGAGCTCCTGGACCTGGACGGGGGTGAGACAGCCCTGCTGGACCAGCAGGGCATCAATGCTGTCGCCTCGCCGCTCCAGCTCGGCCACCGGATCCTGGCCGGGTTCGCAGCGCTCCAGGCGGTAGCGCTCCTGGCCGGCCAGCCAGCGGTCCACCGCTGCCTGGAGAGCTGGGTCATCAACGAGGGCAAGGACGGTGAGCGGCGATGCGGACATGGAAAGCATTCCGCGGCGGTGTGACCGCCGAGGGCAGAACCATGTTGACGAGAGGCGGGACAAAGAGCGAAGATTTCGGATTGTCTTCTCAAACGTGCGCCAGGCCGCAATGGCGGTGATGCCGGTGCTGTCAGCCCAACCGGTGCTGTCAGCCCAGCCAGGGCTGTCAGCCCAACCAGCCAGCATCGATCGCCAGCCTGGCCATGCCCTTCACCATGGCCCAGCCCACCCCCTCCCCAGCCAGCTCCAGCGCCCATGAGGCTCCGGCTCCCTACGCCATCGTCGAGACCTCTGGCCAGCAGTTCTGGCTCCAGCCCAACCGCTACTACGACCTGGACCGGATCGCGGCCGAGGTGGACAGCACCGTGACCCTGGAGAACGTGCTCCTGGTCAACGACGGCAGCACCCCCACCCTCGGCCAGCCGTACGTCAAGGGCGCCAGCGTCGAGCTGAAGGTGATGGCCCATCGCCGGGGCCCCAAGGTGCTCGTCTACAAGATGCGGCCCAAGAAGAAAACCCGCCGCAAGACCGGTCACCGTCAGGAACTGACCCGGGTGATGGTCCAGTCCATCACGGTGAACGGCAAGGCCCTGGCCTGAGCGAGCGGACCTGGACCCCTGGGCTCATCCGCACGCCACAATCTCCCCACCTCCTGAATCAAGCTCCCCATGGCCCACAAGAAAGGCACCGGTTCCACCCGCAACGGCCGCGACTCCAACGCCAAGCGTCTGGGCGTCAAGGCCTACGGCGGTGAGACCGTCAGCGCCGGTTCGATCCTGATCCGGCAGCGCGGCACCTCGGTGCTGCCCGGCACCAATGTGGGCCGCGGCTCCGACGACACCCTGTTCGCCCTCGTGGATGGCGTTGTGAGCTTCGACACGATCAAGCGCGGGCTGCGGGATCGCAAGCGCATCAACGTCGGCCTGGCCTGATCGGCCGTCAGCGCTCCGGCTTCAGGCGAGCCGGTAGGCACGGGTCGTGATCAGCAGGGGGTGAAACACCTCCAGGAAGCGGTGCTGGAGGGTGCGGAAGAACCGCTCCACCAGCACCGGATCATCGACGTGAAAGGGATACTCGCCGTTGTGTCCCTTGAAGAAATACCAGTTGAACAGGGCCGTGGCCTCGGGCGTCATGCGTGCGGCGAACTGCTCCAGCTGGGCCGCCGGATCGCTGAGGTGCTCCAGCACATCGAGGCAGATAACGGTGTCGAAACGCTCGGTGAGTGCGGGATCGTCGAGGTCGCGCACGCACTGCAGCTTCGCCGCCAGTCCCAGCCGCTCGGCCCGGGCCGTCACGAAGTGCCTGTTGTGGGGGTTGAGATCCACCACCCACACCCGCTCCACCGCCTCCAGGCCAGCCGCGGCCAGGGCATGCGTGCCGATGCCGCCGCCGAAGTCGAGCACCTCGCCGCGGGCGAACAACTGCTGCAGTCGCAGGGTGTCGGCGATGTAGTCGGCGCTGTCCAGATGCCAGGCCGCCAGCTCGAGCAGGTGGGTGGTGCCCACCGTCTCCTCGTAGAACCGCCCTGTCTGCTCCGCGCTCAGGCCGCCGGGGTGCAGGGCCGCCAGTTCGGCGGTGCTGTGGGGCAGGCGGCGCTCCAGCTCCTGGAGACCGATCCCGAGGTGGTCAGCGAGCTGGCGGCGCAGATCGAAGCCGTCACGCAGAAAGCGCTCCACGCTCAGGAGGCCGGCAGCCCCCTCGAGCCGGTCCATCTGCTGTCCTGGAGACACAACCATCCTGCTGGCGCCGACGGGGCCAAGTTAGGCATCGGCCAGCTCCGCCCCCGCACCCGGCACCTCCAGCCAGCGGCGCAGCCAGCTCACCAGCAGGTAGAAGGGCAGGGTGTCGATCAAGGCCGCCAGGGCCTTGAACAGGTAGCCGCTGGCGATGTAGCCCGCCAGCTGGGGCAGCACCGGGGCCTCCGCACGCAGGGGCAACAGGTGGTTGGCGTAATGGCTGATCAGCACCACCGCTGTGGTGTCCACCAGCTGGCTCACGAGCGTGGAGCCGTTGTTGCGCAGCCACAGGGCCCTGCCGTTGCTGACGCGCTTCCAGAAGTGGAACAGGCGCACGTCGGTGAACTGGGCCGCCATGTAGGCCGCCATCGAGGCCCCCACGGCGCCGAAGGACAGGCGCCGCACCTCGAAGAAGGTGGCCTCCGGGGCGCCCTCCAGCCCCGGCAGTGCGCCGCCGAGCCAGAGGATCAGCACGATCCAGCCGTTGAGCAGCAGCCCCACCCACACCAGCTGGCTGGCCCGGCGCTCCCCCCAGAGTTCACTGATCAGGTCGGTGCACAGGAAGGTGACCGGGTAGGGCAGGGCTCCCACCGCCACCACGATGGGCCAGTGACCGATGCTGCCCAGCTGCAGGAAGCGGGTGAGGCCGAGGATGTTGAGCATCCCCATGGTGCCCAGGAACAGTCCCGCCAGCACCAGAAACGCCAGCTCACGGCGCTGCTGCAGGGTCATGGCGGTGGAGCATGGGGAGGTCCAGGCTGACGCGCGCTGCCATGGTTGACCACCCCTGGGGGTTCCTGGTGCTCGACAAGCCGGCGGGCCCCAGCTCCCACGCCTGCGTGGGCCGGGTGCGGCGGGCCTACGGTCTGCGGCGGGTGGGCCACGGCGGCACCCTGGACCCGGCCGTGACCGGTGTGCTGCCGGTCGCCCTGGGATCGGCCACCCGCCTGCTGCCCTACCTGGAGGGCGACAAGAGCTACCGCGGCGTGGTGCAGCTGGGCCTGGCCACGGCGACCGACGACCTCCAGGGGGAGGTGCTGGAGCGGCGGCCGTTGCCTCCCCTGGAGGTGGCCGACCTGGCGGCCTGCCTGGAGCGGTTCCGCGGGCGGATCGAGCAGGTGCCGCCGCAGGTTTCGGCGGTGCATGTGGACGGCCAGCGGGCCTACCAGCGGGTGCGGCAGGGCGAGACCGTGGCCCTGCCGCCCCGGCCGGTGCACATCCACCGGCTGGAGCTGCTGAGCTGGGACCCGGCCAGCGGGCGCCTGGAGCTGGAGGTGACCTGCTCAGCCGGCACCTACATCCGCTCCCTGGCGCGCGACCTGGGCACGCTGCTCGGTTGCGGCGGGACCCTGGCCAGCCTGCGGCGCACGGCCGCCCTGGGCTTCGACCTGGAGCAGGCGGTACCCCTGGAGGCGCTGGACCGCACCCCGCCGCCGCCCCTGCTGGAGCCCCTGCAGGCCCTGCGCCATCTGCCCCGCCAGCACCTCAGCCCCGAGCAGCTCAGCGGCTGGCGCTGCGGCCGCCGCCTGGCCGCCGAGCCCGTCGACGCGTCGGCGTTCAGGGAGGGCCAGGCCGTGGTGATCGTGGCGCCGGATGGCAACCTGGCCGGCATGGCCCGGGCCACCGCCGACGGCCAGCTGCAGCCCAAGCTGGTGCTCGAGGCGGCCGGGTGACACCGTTCCCTGCCCCTTTCCCTTCCGCGAGTCATGGCCGGCCACAGCAAATGGGCCCAGATCAAGCGCACCAAGGCGGTGGTGGACGCCAAGCGTGGTGCGGTGTTCACCCGGCTGGGGCGCGAGATCATGGTGGCGGCCAGGGGTGGCGCCGACCCGGCGGGCAACTTCCAGCTGCGCACGGCGATCGAGAAGGCCAAGGCCGCCGGGGTGCCGAACGCCAACATCGAGCGGGCGATCGCCAAGGGCTCCGGCCAGCTCAGCGGCGGCGCCGACCACTTCGAGGCCGTGCGCTACGAGGGCTATGGGCCCGGGGGGGTGGCCGTGCTGGTGGAGGCCCTCACCGACAACCGCAACCGCACAGCGGCCGACCTGCGGCTGGCCTTCGGCAAGCACGGCGGCAACCTTGGGGAAACGGGTTGCGTGGGCTACCTGTTCGAGCAGCGCAGCGTGGCCCGGGTGGCGCGACCCAGCCTCGATGAGGACACGCTCCTGGAGGCTCTGGTGACCCTGGAGAGCGACATGGGCGTGACCGTGCTGGGCTATGAGTTCGGCAGCGACGGAGACGCCCCCGGAGCCACCGGCGACTCCGAACACCCCGATGAGTCCGCCGAGGTGTTCGCGCCCTTCGCCCAGCTGGAAGCCCTCCAGGACGGACTGCGCCGGCAGGGGCTGGCCGTGGGCGGCTGGGAGCACCGCTGGATCCCCCAGGTGAGCTGCAGCGTGGGCGAGCCGGAGCAGCTGCGCGCCTGCCTGCGCATGCTCGATGCCCTCGAGGAGCTCGACGACGTGCGCAGCGTGACCTCCAACCTGGAGGCCGACGCCGCGCTGATGGAGCAGCTGCTCAGCTAGGCGCCAGTGGCGCCGAGGGCGGCGCGATCGGCGATCACCTGCACCGCCGGGTGCCGCTGCAGCCAACTCGCTGGCAGCTGCGGACACGGTTCGGCCTGGAGCATACGCCGCAGCACGCCCGCCTTGGCGGCACCGGTGACGACCAGCAGAATCCGCCGGGCCGCCAGGATCTCGGCCAGGCCGAGCGTGATCGCCTGGGACGGCACCGCCGCCGGATCGCCGCCGAAGGCGGAGGCGTTGTGGCGGCGGGTTTCGGGACTGAGCTCCACCGGCCGGCAGGATGCGGTGGCGGCGCAGGGTGGCTCGTTGAAGCCGACATGACCGTTGAGCCCCAGGCCCAGGAGCTGCAGGCCGATGCCACCGGCGGCATGGATCTCAGCGCTGTAGCGCCGGGCCTCGCCGAGCGGATCGGCGGCCATGCCGTCGGGCAGCCGCACCGTGGCGGGATCGAGCTGCAGGGGTCCGGCGAGCCGGTCGTGCATGAAGAACGCGAAGGAGCCGGGATGGTGCGGCGGCACCCCCAGGTACTCGTCGAGGTTGTAGCTGCGCCACTTCTGCTGCAGCCGCTGCCGCTGGCTGGCCGGCAGCTTCCATGCCTCGGCCACCAAGGCCTCGTACACCGGGACCATGGTGGCGCCGGTGGCCAGGCCGAGAGGCCGCGGCGTCAGGGCCAGACGGTCGGCAACAACCCGGCGGGCCACATGCCGGGCGACGGTCTGCGCGTCATCGAGAACTGTGAGGGGGAAGCGCTGGGGGGCGACGGTCAAGCGGGCTCAGCGCTGGCCAAAGGGCCGCAGCACCGTACCTCGGTAGTAGTGGCTGAGGATCCGCTCATGACTCTGGCCCTGGCGGGCCATGGCGTAGGCGCCCCACTGGCTCATGCCCACCCCATGGCCGAAACCGCGGCCCACCGCCAGCAGAACGGGCTGGGGCACCTGCACAGGACCGGGCGAGTCCGTTGAGGCGCCTCCGGCGGCGGCTTCGCCAGCGAATGCCGCCGCCGGGCCGGAGAGGGCGCTGGCGGGGCGTGCCGTGGGCACCGGAGGCGGCGGCAACCGGAGCCCGGGAGCGGCGGCCAGCTCCGGAGACAGGAGCTCGAAGCGCACCTGGGTGCTGCGCAGGCCGAGACGCGAGCGCAGCTGCGGGCCGGTGACCACCAGGGTGCCGCTCGGACCGACCACCCGGGCCTGCCGGACACGGCCCGTGGCCGTGGTGGCCAGCACATCGATGCGATACACCCCACCGGTCTCGGTGAAGGCCTGGCGCAGCCGGTCGGCCGGCAGCAGCTCCTGCCACTGGTGCACCGGACTGTCGTGATCGAAATCGGGGACGCTGACCAGATAGGGCAGCTGCTGCTGCCAGATGTCGCCGCTGTTCTCGGTGAGCCCGCCGCTGCTGCTGTGGAACACCGCGTTGGCGAGGTTCGATCCGAACATCAGCACCTGGCCGCTGGTGCTGGCGACTGCCTCACGGGTGGAGGCGGTCTCCGCCTCCAGGCCCTTGTACACCTGGCTGCTCACCGTGGCCTTGAGGTCGTAATCGGCGGCGGGCCGGAGCTGGCGCAGGGCGTAGGTGCGGGCGGCGACGGCCTGGGCCCTCAGCGCGGCCTGGGGCCAGCTGGCGGGCATCTCGCTGCCCACGACGCTGGGCAGATAGGACTCCAGCGGGACGTGGTTGATGGCCTGAAGCCTGCCGCCGCTGGCCAGCACGCGCAGCCGCCCCCGGTAGCGGCGCTGCTGCAGCTGGAAGACACCGGCATCGTCGGCGCGGCTGCCCGGAACGGGCTCCAGCCAGTAGGCCGCGGCGGGAGGCAACAGGATGGGGTCCGGCCCTGAAGCCCGCTGGAAGGCAAGCCTCACCCGTCCGCCCTGCAGGGACAGGGTTGCCGAGGTGCCGGGGGGCAGCTGCACTCCGCCCGGCTGGAGCTGAAGGGGCTGGCCCAGGGAGGCCAGCGGCAGGCTGGTGCCCTCGGCCAGCAGCACGCGCACGGTCTGGTCCGCCTGGCGGGCCTGCAGCGCCGGATCTCCGGCCACTACCACGGCCGGCACGGTAACGGCCACCAGGGACAGCAGCGGTGTCCAGGAACGCAGGGACAGGGCCACGGCGGACGGCGGAATGACGGGCGCCCATTGTGGCCGGCGTGGCAGCATGCGCCAGAGGCCGTCAACCCGTGCAGGTCACCTTTCTCGGCACGAGTTCCGGGGTGCCCACCAGGGGCCGCAACGTCTCCGCCGTGGCCCTGCGCCTGCCCCAGCGGGCCGAGCTCTGGCTGTTCGACTGCGGCGAGGGCACGCAGCACCAGTTCCTGCGCAGCGAGCTGCGGGTGAGCCAGCTGCGCCGGGTGTTCGTGACCCACATGCACGGGGACCACGTGTTCGGCCTGCCCGGACTGCTGGCCAGCCTGGGGCTGGCCGGCAGCTGCCCAGGAATCGACCTCTACGGCCCGGACCGGCTGCGGGAGTATCTGGAGGGGGTTCTGCACACGAGCTCCACCCGCATCACCTACCCCCTGCGGCACCACCGGGTGCGGCAGGCAGCAGCCAGCGGCGAGCCGTTGCTCGAACAGGAGGACATCCGCGTGCGCTGCGCTCCGCTGACCCACCGGGTGCCCGCTTTCGCCTACCGGGTGGATCAGAAGGCCCGGCCTGGCCGCTTCGATGTCGCCAGGGCCCGGCAGCTCGGCATCCCCCCCGGACCGATCTATGCCCGGCTGAAGCAGGGAGCGAGCGTCACCCTCGAGGACGGGCGGATCATCAACGGGGCCAGCCTGTGCGGGCCGGAGCGGCCCGGCGCCAGCATCGTGTACTGCACCGACACGGTGTTCTGCGAGGCGGCGGTGGACCTGGCCGCAGGCGCCGATCTGCTGATCCACGAGAGCACCTTCGCCCACGCCGAGGCCGAGCTGGCCTTCGCCCGCCAGCACTCCACCAGCACCATGGCCGCCCAGACCGCCCTGGCCGCGGGCGTGAAGCAGCTGGCCCTCACCCACCTCAGTCCCCGCTACGTGCCCGGCAACCCCGTCACCCCCGACGACCTGCTCGCGGAGGCCCGGGCGATCTTCCCCAACACCGTTCTGGCCCGCGATTTCCTGACCATCGACGTGCTGCCGGAGGAGCCGGACGAGGCGCCGGGAGTGGATGCCGCAGTCGCCGCTCCCGCCTGAGCCTGCAACAGTTCTCCCGAATCCGGACCGGAGCCCCCGGCCCCCGTGATACAAGGTCTGCGACGCGGTTGCTCCCGCCACACCTCCGGCTTCTCCCCATGGCCTTGACCCCTCCGGCCTTCGCCGTCCCCTCCCTGCGCAGCGCCCTGCGCGCTGCGGTCCGTACGCTCGTGGCTCTGCCCCTGGTGCTGCTGATCTGTGTCGGATTCAGCGGGCAGGCCCTGGCTGCCCGGTGGACCACCGATCAGCTCACCGTGCCCGCCGGCCCCGACGGCAGCACGGTGACCTTCACCGAACAGGAAGTCAAGGCGGGGCGCAAGCTCTTCAACAGCAGCTGCGGCGAGTGCCACGCCGGCGGCATCACCAAGACCAACCAGAACGTTGGGCTCGATCTGGAGACGCTGGCTCTGGCCACACCCGCGCGGGACAACGTCGAGGCCCTGGTCGACTATCTGAAGGATCCCACCAGCTACGACGGCGAGTACTCGATTGCCGACGTGCACCCCAGCATCCGCAGCAGCGACATCTTCGTGAAGATGCGCGACCTCGATGACGAGGATCTGCGTCTGATGGCCGGCTTCATCCTCACCGCTCCCAAGGTGCAGGGCGTGCAGTGGGGCGGCGGCAAGATCTATTTCTGAGCCCGTGCCCCTACCCGGCTGCCATCACCGGTGCCTCAGGCACCGGTTTTTTTGTGGCTCTGCGACCCGGCGGGGTTCGGGACGGCGGCCAGCGGAGGTGAGACATTGGCCGGGTCGAGGGAAGCGGGCAGCTTGCTGTACCACCATTCCTGCAGCCCCGGCTGCAGGCGCACCGGGAACAGGGTGATCACCGTGCGGGTGGGGCGGGCACCGGGCAGGAGCAGTTCCACCGCATAGGAGGGGCAGCGCCGGGCGGCCAGATCGGGCACGAAGCGGCGGCCGATGCGCCGCCAGCTGGGCTCCTTGCTGCGCCAGGCCAGGCGGCAGCAGGGCCAGGGCAGCTCCTCCCGATCGAACAGTCGGCAGCAGGGACCGAGGATGCGGTAGCTGTGCTGGCCCCCGGCGCTGGTGTGCTCCGAACCGGGAGGCAGCAGCAGCTCGCCCGCATGGGCGGCGGAGAGGGCCGGCGGGGAGCCGTTGGTGAGGGGTGAGGGCAGGGACAGACGAGGAAGCGGATTCAGCGGGATCCGGGCATGAAAAAGCCACCCCGAAGGGTGGCCGAGACTGTGGCTGGGATCAAGCCCAAGGCAGCAGACAGAGGGATGAAAGCTGGGCGAAGGGCTCAGTAGAGCTCTTCCTCGGCGTGGGTGGTGATGGTGCAGTCGCTGGTGGGATAGGCCACGCAGGTGAGCACGAAGCCGGCTTCGATCTGGTCGTCGTCGAGGAAGCTCTGGTCGGACTGGTCGACGGTGCCGGCGGTGAGCTTGCCGGCGCAGGTGCTGCAGGCACCGGCACGGCAGGAGTAGGGGAGGTCGATGCCCTGCTCTTCAGCGGCGTCGAGGATGTACTGGTCGTCAGGAACCTCGATGGTCTTGTTGAGGCCCTCGCTCTCGTTGATGAGGGTGACCTTGTAGGAAGCCATGGAAGGGATTGGGGCTCACAGGCACCCGGAAATCCGGGCCTGCAGGACTAGCCCTTCATACATCGGGCAGCAGCCGTTCCTGTCGATTTCCAGGACCGGACGGGAGAAGCCCAATCAAAGCCAGATCACCTATCAGCGTGCCTTATGTAACAACCCTGCCCATTGGCATGGCGAGGGATCAGGCCCGCCGCATGGTCATCAACCCCCAGTCGCTGCTGCTGGCGGTCAGCTCCGCGGCCCACCCCTGGGCCGCCAGCACCGTGCGCAGGCGCGGGGCCTGGCTGACCAGCAGGCCGCTCAGCAGCGCCACGCCCCCGGGGGCCAGCACGGTGTGGAAGGCGGGGCAGAGGGCCTCGATCACCGGCGCCAGGATGTTGCACAGCAGCAGGTCCGCAGGCCGCCCCCCCAGCAGCTCTGCCAGCGCCTCCACCGAGCCCTGGCGCACGTCCAGGCGGTGCTGCAGCCCGGAGGCGGCGGCGTTCTCCGCCGTGGCCCGCACCGCCAGCGAGTCGGTGTCCACCGCCGCCGCGGTGCCCGCCCCCAGGAGCAGGGCGGCGATGGCGAGGATGCCGCTGCCGCAGCCCAGGTCGGCCACGCGTACCCCCTCCAGACCGATCCAGCGACCATCGGCAGCCAGGTGTACGGCGGCCAGCTGTTCGAGACCCTCCAGACAGAGGCGGGTGGTGGGATGGCTGCCGGTGCCGAAGGCACTGCCGGGATCCATGCGGATGACCAGCCGATCCGCATGGCCGGGGGGCACCTCCAGCCAGGCCGGCAGGATCAGCAGCCGCTCCCCCACAGGATCGGGCTGCCAGTGCTGCTTCCAGCTCAGGCTCCAGTCCTCGTCGGCCTGGCGTTGCCAGCGGATCGGGGGCAGCTCCAGGCCGAAGGTGGCGGCCAGGGGGGCCAGGGCCAGCTCCAGCTGGTCCCGCTCGGCGTCAGGCCAGTCGGTCTCGGGCAGCCAGGCCAGCAGCTGGCGTCGCTCGGGCTCCTGGGGGCGATGACGCACGGCCACCCGTGGAATGCCCAGGGTCTCCAGCTTCCAGACCAGCGATTCCTCCAGCTCCGGCGGACAGGCGAGCTCCATCCGCCACCAGGCGAGGGTCATGGACACGGAGAGGGTTGCGGCGGCGGGTCGGGAAGGCCGGTCAGAGGGTCACCGGGTGGGCCTGCTGGATGCCCTCGATGCCGTGGATGGTGTCCAGCAGGCTGGCGGGAATGGGATCGTCGAGGCTCAGCACCATCACAGCGTCGCCGCGCACGATCCTGCGGCCCACCTGCATCGAGGCGATGTTCACGTTGTGCTCCCCGAGCACCGAACCGATGTGGCCGATGATCCCGGGCATGTCGCGGTGCCGGGTGAACAGCATGTGGCGACTGGGGCTCACGTTCACAGGGAACTCGTCAATGGAGGTGACCCGCAGCTCCCCGTCGGCGAACACCGTGCCGCTGACGCTGTGGTTGCCCTTGCTGCTGCTGGAGCGCAGCTGCAGCGAGCCGCCGGCGAAGTCACGCACGGCTTCGTCCTTCACCTCCAGCACGTGAATGCCCCGGTCCCTGGCCTCCAGGGCGGCATTGACGTAGTTGATCGAATCGCCGAGGGCGGTGGAGAGCACCCCCTTGAGCACCGCCACCACAAGGGGCTGGGCCGGATGGGCGGCGAATTCACCCTGCAGGCGCACCTCCAGCTCGCTGATCTGGCCACCGGCCAGCTGGCTGAGCAGCTGGCCCAGGGTCTCGGCCAGCTGCAGATGGGGCTTGAGCTGCTCCATCACCTCGGCATTGAGGCCGGGGATGTTGACGGCGCTGCGGGCCGGCAGCCCCAGCAGCACGTCCCGGATCTGCTCGGCCACGTCGATGGCCACGTTCTCCTGGGCCTCCTCGGTGCTGGCCCCCAGGTGGGGGGTGAGCACCAGCCGCTCCTTGACCGTGCGCAGGGGTGACTCGGCCGCCAGCGGCTCCTTGGCGTACACGTCGAGGGCGGCGCCGGCGATCACGCCGGCCTCCACCGCCTCGGCCAGGGCCGCCTCATCGACGATGCCGCCGCGGGCGCAGTTCACGAGCCGCGCCGTGGGCTTCATGGTGCGCAGCAGCTCCGCGTTCACCAGGTTCTCGGTGTCGGGTGTGCGCGGCAGGTGCAGGGTGATGTAGTCGGCCTGGGCGAACAGATCGGCCAGGGGCAGCAACTGCACCTGCATGCTCTGGGCCCGTTCGTCGGAGACGAAGGGGTCGTAGGCGAGCAGCTCCATGCCCATGGCCTTGGCCACCCGGGCCACGTGGGAGCCGATCTTGCCCAGTCCAACCACGCCGAGCTTCTTCTTGTAGAGCTCGTTGCCCACGTAGGTCTTGCGGTCCCAGCCACCGGCCATGGTGCTGGCGTGGGCATGGGGCACGTGGCGCGAGAGGGAGAGCATCAGCGCCAGGGCGTGCTCGGCCGCGGCGATGGTGTTGCCCTCAGGGGAGTTCACCACCAGCACACCCCGGCGCGTGGCGGCGGGCACATCGACGTTGTCGACGCCCACACCGGCACGGCCGATGATGCGCAGCCTGGTGGCCGCCTCGATGATCTCGCCGGTCACCGTGGTGCCGGAGCGGATCATCAGAGCTTCGTAGTCGCCGATGATGGCGCGCAGCTCATCGGCAGCGAGGCCGGTGCGCACATCCACCGACGCCACCTGGGAGAGGATGTCGATCCCCGCCTGGTCGATGGGATCCGAAACGAGAACCTTGGTCATGCCCGGCGGGTGAAGGTCGGCCGGGGGTGCAGTGTAGTGAGCTGCAGCGCGCCGGCCCGCCGGGGCTGCAGCGAGAATCGGTCGGCAACGGCCGCAACGGAGAGCGCGGTGTGACGAGCGTGGTGGTGGTGATCAGCGACCGCAGGCGGCTGCATCAGCTGCGGGACCGGCTGGCTGAGCTGAAGCCGCCGCCGGCGCGGGTGCTGACGGTGGGCGAGGGTGAGACCCCGCTGGAGGAGGTGGAACCGCTCAATCCGGCCGCGGCCCGGCGGCGGCGCCAGCGCTCCATGGCCCGCTGGCTGATTCCCTTCGGCTTCTTCGCCGGCCTCACGTTCACCTACATCACCGATCTCGACACCTTCGCCTTCGCCGGCGCCTGGAGCCAGCACCTGATCGGCGGCCTGCTGGGTCTGGGATCGGGCTGGATGGGCAGCTATGCGGCGGCGGCGAGCGTGCGCTCCGAACAGGACGACCGCGTGCGCAGCCTGCGCAACCGGCTCGAGGAAGGCAACTGGCTGCTGCTGGTGGAGACCGCGGCGGGGGCGGAGATGCCCTGGTCGCTGCTGCAGCAGGCCCGCCCCCAGTCGGTGGTGCGGCTGGCTGACTCCTGATGCTGCCGCGCCGGCAGCTGCTGGAAGGCAGCCGCCACCCGGCGGCCCTGGAGGCCGTGCTGGATGCGGCCGAGACGGCCCTGCGCACCTGGGAGCCGACCTGGACCGGTTTCCTCGACGGTGCGGTGCGCGAGGAAGCGACGGAACGGCTGGCACCCCTGGCGGAACTGCAACTGCATGCCGAGGGCGGCTTTGCGGGCGCCGAACGCCAGCGCCTGCTGCTGCTGCGCCGCGAGACCGGCCTGGACCCGCAGGTGCTGCCGGCGGATCTGGGCGGGCTGGAGATCAGCGGCAACTTCCTGTTCGATCCGGCCGAGCCTGCCGACCTGCGCCAGGCCCTGCTGGATCTGGGCACCGAGCCCGCCTCGATCGGTGACCTCTGGATGCGCGGTGACCGCGGCGGCCAGGGAGTGCTCACCGGCCCGGCGGCCCGGGCCCTCGACGGTCGGCAGGCGCGGGTGCGCACGGTGGAAGTGCAGCTCGGCGCCCGGCCTCTGGCAGACCTGCAGCCGCCGGTGCAGCGCCGCCCGCGCCGCTGGCACACCGTGGAGGCCTCGTGCCGGCTCGATGCCGTCGCCTCGGCCGGCTTCGGGCTGTCCCGCGCACGCATGGCCGAGCTGATCCGCGGCGGGCAGGTGCGGGTGAACTGGACCGTGATCGACAGCCCCTCCCGGGAACTGGCGGCGGGCGACCGGGTGCAGATCGGCGGTCGTGGTGAACTGGCGCTGATCGCCGTCAACCCCACCAAGCGCGAGCGCTGGCGCATCGACCTGGAGCGCCGCTGAGCGCTCACCGGGCCCGGGGCTGACTGGGCCAGGCAGGGTGGACGGAAAGGCGGGCTGCTAGGTTTTCGACTCCTGAAGATCAACCGGAGCATCACCGCAGGCGCTGCATCACCACCGCCTGCATCACCACCGCATCGGGGCCTGATCAGCGGAACGTCCCGCCGGCCATGCCAGCAGGTGCGCGGTTTCCACCAGCCCACCTGCAAGCTGCAGCTCCCGGTCGTCGTCAGGTCCTGTCACCCCACCGGGGAAGGCAGGACAGGCCACTGTTCACTTGATGATCAATGGCCATCGAACACAGGCACTCTCGCTTGAGAGAGTCACAAACAGAGTCTGATTAAACTCGTCAGACAACCGCGATCACAGATCTCGATCGCAGACCCTGATCACAGACGTGATCTCAAGGGCGATTAGCTCAGAGGTAGAGCACTACCTTGACACGGTAGGAGTCACTGGTTCGATTCCAGTATCGCCCATGCCAATCAGCAGACCGTTCCGCTAACCATGACCGGCACCAGGGATCTGTCGGTGGTGATCGGCCTGGGGCGCTCCGGCGCTGGAGCCGCCCGCCTGCTGCAGTCGCTCGGGGACCGGGTGGTGGTGCTGGAAAGCCGCAGCGACGCCGAACTGGAACGCCAGGCCGACGAGCTGGGCCGACAGGGGATCGAGGTGCACCTGAACCACGGCCTGGACACCAGCGACATCCTCGGCCTAGGGCCACAGCTGCGGCGGCTGGTCGTGAGCCCCGGCATCCGCTGGGATCACCCGGTCTTCGAGGCCCTGCGCGCCCGGGGGGTGACGGTGCAGGGTGAGGTGGAGCCGGCCTGGCAGGCCAGCCGGCCCGTGCCCTGGATCGGCATCACCGGCACCAACGGCAAGACCACGGTCACCCACCTGGTTCAGCACCTGCTCTCCAGTGCCGGGATGGATGTGGAGATGGCCGGCAACGTGGGCCAGTCCGCAGCTGAAACCGTGCTCCGGCGGCGCGCCTCCGGCGAGGGACTGCCGCAGTGGATGGTGGTGGAGCTCAGCAGCTATCAGATCGAGTCCTCCGCGGCCGTGGCTCCCCGGGTGGGGATCTGGACCACCCTCACCCCCGACCACCTGGAGCGGCACGGCACCCTGGACAACTACCGCAGCATCAAGCGCCGCCTGCTGGAGCGCAGCGCCGTGCGGGTGCTCAACGCCGATGATCCTGACCTGAGGGCCCACGCCGCCAGCTGGGATGCGGCCACCTGGGTGACGGCCGGCGCACGCCGCGAGGTGGCGCCCGGAATCGAGCCGGACCTCTGGATCGAGGCGGGACGGGTCTGGTGCGACCGGGACGGGCAGCAGTGCGATCTGATGGCCGCCGATGCCCTGGCGATGCCGGGATCCCACAACCTCCAGAACATGCTGCTGGCGGTGGCGGCGGGGCTGGAAGCGGGCCTGGATGGCCCCGCCATGGAACGGGCCCTGCGCCACTTCCCCGGCGTGCCCCACCGGCTGGAGCTGATTCGCACCTGGCAGCAGGTGCGCTTCTACAACGACAGCAAGGCCACCAACTACGACGCCGCCGAAGTGGCGCTGCGGGCCCTGGAGGGCCCGCTGGTGGTGCTCGCCGGCGGACAGGCCAAGATCGGCGAGGCCGGCCCCTGGGTCCAGGCCCTGAGCCGCTCGGCCCGGGCGGTGGTGCTCTATGGCCAGGCGCGGGAACTCTTCTGGCAACGCCTGCAGGAGGGCGGCTACCCAGGTCGCAGTGAATCCTGTGCCGGCCTGGACGAGGCCGTGCCCCTGGCCGCCGCCCTGGCCCGGGATCTGGGCTGCACGGGGGTGTTGCTGTCGCCGGCCTGCGCCAGCTTCGATCAATACACCGACTTCGAGGCCCGCGGTGAGCATTTCCGGCGTCTGGTCGCCGAGCTCTGAAACCGATGGCACCGAGATCGGTCGTGCTGAGGGCGGTCGTGCTCAGGCCGCTCGCCTGGTGCAGAACAGTCAATCCCTAGCATCAGCCGAATACTGGACGGGCGCCGGCCATGGCCTACTGGCTGATGAAGAGCGAGCCGGATGTCTACGGCATCGAGCATCTGCGCCGGGAAGGCACCACCCTCTGGGACGGCATCCGCAACTACCAGGCCCGCAACTTCATGCGCGCCATGGCCATCGGCGACCAGGCCTTCTTCTATCACTCCAACGCCAAGCCACCGGGCATCGTCGGGCTGATGGAGGTGGTGGAGACCGGACTCGTCGATCCCACCCAGTTCGACCCGGCCTCCAAGTACCACGACCCCGCCTCCAGCCGGGACAGGCCGCGCTGGGACTGCGCCCGGCTGAAATTCCTGCGGCAGTTTCCACGCCTGCTGCCCCTCGAGACCCTCCGCGACAGCTTCACCGCTGAGGAACTGGGGGTGGTGCGGCGCGGCAACCGTCTGTCGATCCTGCCGGTACCGGACACCACCGCCCAGCGGCTGCTGACGCTGCTGGAAGCCTGATGGGCGGTCGGAGCGGGCCTGATCCGGCGCAGCCACCCCCGATCGCCATCCGCCGGGCCCTCGAGCAGGGCTGGCAGGCTTTCCGGCAGGCGCCGGGGACCCTGATCCTGTTCACGCTGCTGATGGGCGGCCTGATCATCGTCTTCCAGCTGACGATCCGGTTCAGCACCGCCAACATCGTCAATGACTACGGCCAGACCGACCCGCTGGCGTGGGCGGTCTCCCGTCTCGCCGTGGTCGCCTGGATCCTGGGTTTTCTCTGGCTGGTGGTGGGTCTGCTGCGGGGCGCCGACGCCGTGCTGCAGAACACCCGGCCCCGGCTGCGGGATCTGCTGCGGCTCGAGGGCCGGGCCCTGCTGCGCACCGGCGGCACCCTGGCTCTGGAGCTGCTGGTGCTGGGCGTGATCGTGCGGCTGGCCCAGGCCAGTGCCTGGCTTCTGGCCCTGCTGGAACCGCCGCTGATGGCGCTGCCGCTGCTGGCGGGGATCGCCGCGGTGGTGTACGTGCTCACCGATCAGATCCTCAGCCTGCCGCTGTGCGTGCTGGGCGGCCGGGGCCCCCTGGAGGCCTTCCGCCGCGGCCGGACCGCCATCGATCCCCACTGGTTGCAGGCCCTCGGGCTGACGCTGCTGCTCGGGCTGGTGGTGCTGTCGGGATTCCTTCTGCCGCTGGTGGGCCTGGCAGCCAGCCTGCCCCTGGCCGCCTGCATCCAGGTGGCCGCCTACCGGCAGCTCTTCGTCTCCGGCCGGCAGCAGCAGCTGCGGCGGCGCCAGCCGCAGCCGGTTCAGCCACAGCGGAACCGGCCCTGAGCGGGGAACAGGTTGGCCAGGTAGCAGCGGGTGATCTCCCGGGTCTGCACACCGTTCTGCACCAGGAACCCGGCCAGTGCGGCCTGGAACAGCCGGTACTGGTCCCAGTTGGGATGGCGTTCGATGAACTGACGCATGCACACCAGCAGGGCCTCGGGCACCTCCGCCCGGAGGCTCACCATCAGCTCGCTCAGCGCCTGCGCAGCCGGCTCGGCCGCCGGTGCTTCGGCGCTGGCAGGGCTGTGGGCGGTGGCGTTGGCGGTCATGGGACATCCCCGGAGTGGGCCCAAGATTCCCGGACGGGGGAGGGGGCGTCAAATGGCCTCCGGCCGGGCCGCTGCAGCGGCTCCCAGCCTGAGAATCCGGGTCTGAGCTGGGTTCTCAGGCATGGTCGGGCGACAGGGCGCCGGACCGGCCCGGCCTCGGACGGCTGTCAAGGGGCAGGGTCCCTGTTCAGGCGTATTCCCCAGCACAGGGGCGGGGGCAGGGGTGGTGGGGCCCTCCCCTGGGGAGAACCTGGGGAAAGCACAGGCCCCGGCTGGGGGATCGGGGCCGTGCCGGAACTGATCAGCAGTGCTGATCAGCGCCCTGGATGAGAGCCGATCTCACCACCCCGGCTCCTGCATGCTGGTCCCTCGATCCAGACCTCTCTGCGCCGCCGTCATGTCCGTCGCCCTGCTGGGAACCGGCCTGCTCGGGACCGCCATCGGCCAGCGGCTGCTGGAGCAGGGCCAGTCCCTGCACGCCTGGAACCGGCACGCCGACCGCCTGCAGGCGCTGACCGCGCTGGGGGCCAGCGCCTGCGCCGATCCCGCCACGGCGGTGCGGGCCAGCGACTGGGTGATCACGGTGCTGAGCGATGGACCGGCGACACGGTCGGTGCTGGAGCGCAGCGGGCTGATCGCGGCGGACGCCGCCGACGCGGCGGGCGGAACGGACACAGGCAACGGCCGCCGCCGGGTGGTGCTGCAGATGGGCACCATCGCGCCCGGCGAAAGCCGTGAACTGGCCAGGGCGGTCACCGGCACGGGCAACGCCTACCTGGAGCTGCCGGTGCTGGGCAGCCGGCCCGAGGCCCTGACCGGCACCCTGCAGGTGATGGCCGCCGGACCCGAGCCGCTGTTCCAGGAAGCCCTGCCACTGCTGCGCCTGCTGGGCACCGAGCCGCAGCTGCTGGGGCCGGTGGGGGCGGCTCTGGAGACCAAGCTGGCGCTCAACCAGCTGATCGCCAGCCTCACCCACGCCTTCAGCCTCTCCCTGCATCTGGTGCGCGGCAGCGGCGTGGAGGTGGAGCGGTTCATGGGCCTGCTGCGAGCCAGCGCCCTCTATGCCCCCACCTTCGACAAGAAACTCCAGCGGATGCTGGAGAACGACTACAGCCAGCCGAACTTCCCCACGGCCCATCTGCGCAAGGACCTGGAGCTGTTCCTGGCGGCGGCGCGGGCCCGGGGCCTGGACACCGGCGGATTGGAGGGACTGGCCCGGCTGCTGGCGGCGGCCGCCGGCGGCGAACTGGACGATCTCGACTACAGCGCCCTGCACCGGCTCACGGCGCCGGGCGAAGCGGGGGACGGCTGAGCTCAGGGCAGCGCCAGGGGACCGGCTTCCCGCGCCTGCCGCAGGGCCGCCAGCAGCGCCATGGTGGCGGTGTCACTCCAGCCCGCCTCCACCCCCCTGTCCATGGGGCCGGACGTGAGCACGAAGCGCAGCCGCCAGGACGAAGGCTGGCCGTCCAGCTCCAGCCAGAGGGGCCCCCGTTCCAGCTCCAGGGTGACGCGCTCCTCGGGCATCAGCCGGTCGGCCATGGCCGCCAGCTCGTCGGCCAGCCGACAGCACCCCTCGAGCAGGGCCCGGGCCTCGGCGGCGTGGAGCTCGACGGCCCAGCCGTCACCGCCGATCAGCACCGGGTAGGGATCGCGGCTGGGATCGACGCAGAAACGCCAGCCCGGCCCCTCCTGAACCTGCAAGCTCAGCCCGGCAACAGGGCGGGCTGGTCCTGCTCATCGCTGAGCTCGATGATCGCCCGCTGAACGGGTTTGATCATCGAGTCGTCCAGGAGGCCGTCGAAATCGTCGAAGCGGCGCTGCTTGGCCCGGAAGGCGATGCGCACGGTGGTGAGGTAGCGGTTGCTGGAATGCCGGATCAGGCTTTCGGCCCGCTGGGCCAGATCCTTGGAATTCACCTCGATTCCGGTTTGCATCCATCGGCAGCCACAGCCTCCAGGCTAAAGGACGGCGATCGGGCCGGTGCCTCGCCCTCCGCACCCGCCGGGAGAGCGGCTAGAAGACCCTGATGCAGGGCACCGTGGCGATCGACCTGGGCAGCAGCACCACCGTGGTGGCCTACCAGGCCCCCGGTGCCGCCGCCGAGCTGCTGGCGCTGCCGCCCTACAGCCTGAGCGAACCGGTGGTGGTGCCCTCGCTCCTGTGGCTGAGCGGCCCAGACCAGGCCCGTCCCCTGATCGGCCGGCAGGTGCTGGAAGCCGGGCTGACCCACCACGACGACGCGGCTCTGCAGCGCGACTTCAAGCGGCACATCGGTGCCGATGCCGGCGCGTCGGCAGAGGCCACCAGCCGCTGCGCCGAGAGGGCCGGCCGCCTGCTCCTGCATCACCTCTGGCAGGCCCTGCCGGCCAGCCTGGAACCCCGCCGGCTGGTGCTCACCGCTCCGATCGAGGCCTATCGCGGCTACCGGCAATGGCTCCTGACGGTGTGCCGCGGCCTGGAGGTGCCGGAGCTGGCCCTGGTGGACGAGCCCACCGCGGCCGCCATCGGTGCGGGCCTCCCCCCCGGCAGCACCGTGCTGGTGGTGGATCTGGGTGGCGGCACGATCGATCTGTCGCTGGTGCAGCTGCAGGGAGGGGAAGGCCGGGCGGCACCGATCGCCCAGCTGCTGCGCTTCGCCGGTCGCGACCTGGAGGACAGCCGCCAGCAGCTGCGCTGCGCCCGTGTGATCGGCAAGGCCGGGGTAAGGCTGGGAGGACGGGACATCGACCGCTGGATCGCCGATCAGCTCTGCCCGGACCACCCCCCCAGCGGCGCCCTGCTGGAGGCCTGTGAACGGCTCAAGTGCCAGCTCAGCGAGCAGGGCGAGGCCCTGGCGCTGTGGAGCCCGCCGCAGGGCTCCACCCGGGAGCTGCGTCTCAACCGCCCGGGCCTGGAGCAGTTGCTGCGCGATCGGGGACTGCTGGGGCAGCTCGATGCCCTGCTGGAGGAGGTGCTGGCTGCAGGCCGCGGCGCCGGGCTGCCCCTGGAGCGGATCAACGCCGTGCTGCCGGTGGGCGGCAGCAGCAAACTGCCGGCGATCCGCGACTGGCTGCGCCAGCGCTGCGCTGGGGTGCCGATCCGGGATCAGCGGCCGGTGGAGGCGGTGGCGCTCGGGGCCCTGGCCCTCACCCCCGGGGTGCAGGTGAAGGACGTTCTCTCCCGGGGAGTCTCCCTGCGCTGCTGGGAGCGGCGCAGCGGCCGGCATCTCTGGCACCCGCTGTTCGCGGCCGGTCAGAGCTGGCCCATCGACAGGCCCCTGGAGCTGGTGCTGGCCTGCAACCGCGACGGCCAGGAGGCGATCGAGCTGGTGCTGGGGGAGCCGGACATGGAGAACCGCAGCGAGGTGATCTTCGAAGCCGGCCTGCCGGTGCTGCGCCGCCGGCAGGCCGGGGCGGGCCGGGTCCAGCCATGGGCGCAAGCCCCCATCGCCCTGCCTCTCAACCCAGCCGGGCGGCAGGGTGAGGACCGGCTGCGGCTGGCCTTCACGATCGACGCCGACAGTCAGCTGCTGGTGGAATCCACCGATCTCAGCAGCGGCGAGCACCGCGGGCCGCTGCGGCTGGGAACGGTTCGGTGAGAGCTGTGCGCTGAGACCTGTGCGCAGGCGGTGAATTGCCCAGGCGGTGGATCACGACACCAGCGGAGAATGAGACCAGGGCCAGTGGACAACGAGGCTGCCGCACCCGTGGGTCTGCACTGATCCGGGCGCTGCCCATAATGATGGGATCAGGAGCGATCGCGCTTTTCCCTTGGCCCTGCGCCAGCACAGGCTGCCCCGACTCTGGCTGGGTCTCACCCTCGGGCTTGTGGCCGCCGCCCTGGGGGCGGCCTACTGGTGGGACCGGCAACTGCCCGCCCGGCTGGACGCCGCTGCGGCCCGCGGCGATCTGGATGCCTGTCTGCGCTATGGCGAGCAGCTGCAGGCCCTGCGCTGGCTGGGAGACGGGGCCCCTGGAGCCCAGGGTGAATGCCGGCGCCGCAAGGCTGCCCAGCTCTGGGAGCAGCGGCAGTGGGCCGCAGCTCTGCAGCTGCAGCTGCAGGTGGTGAATTCGGAGGCCGGCCAGACCGATGACCGCCGCCAGCTCGACAGCTGGCAGAACGACCTCAAGCAGCAGGCGCTGGAGCTCTTCCAGGCCGGCGATCTGGAGGGCAGCCTGGCCAGGCTGGAGCCGATGGGCGAGCACCGCCGCGCCGACCGCTCCGCCCTGGGCGACCAGCTGCGCCAGATCTGGGAGCGCAACCGCCAGGGACTGGAGCGTGCCAGCCGCCTGGCCAATGAGCAGCGCTGGTGGGAAGCCCTCGACGCCGTCAACCGGCTGGACCATCCCTGGTGGCAGGAGCAGGGCAAGACGGTGCGCGCCCAGGTGCAGCGCGGCATCAGCCGCCTGAGCGCAGAGGAGAGGCAGCGTGACGGCCACGGGGAACTGCCCCATGGAGTTCCCATCGAGCGTCTCGACGCCGAGGTGAGCAGGCTCATCGCCCAGGGGATGGACGACTGGGAGGCCTTCAACAAAGCCTGTCAGAGCCTGGGGGGCCGGGTGGTGCAGATGGGGCCGGAATCGGCCTGCCAGCGCTGACCCCATCGCGTGACAGGATTGGCCGCGGGAAACCGAGCGGTGCCATGCAGCCAGGGGATCAGGTGAAGGTCTGCCAGAGCGTTGTGGTCTACCACCATCCCAAGCACCGGGGCGAGGCGTTCGACCTGCAGGGTGAGCAGGGTGAGGTGGTCTCCGTCCTCAACGACTGGAAAGGCCGGGTGATCAGCCCCACGCTTCCGGTGATCGTGGCCTTCGGCAAGTTCCGGGCCCACTTCCGGCCTGACGAACTCGAGCCGGCTTGAGGGTCCGGCGATCAGGCACGCCGTTCAGGGGCCAGGGCACAGCTCAGGGGCGCAGCAGGTAGACCCCTTCCTCCCCGTCGACGCCCATCAGACACAGCTGAATGCTCTCCTGCCGCCGCGTCGGAACGATGCGGCCACAGAAGTCGGGCTGGATCGGCAGCTCCCTGTGTCCACGGTCCACCATCACCAGCAGGCTGACGCGACGGGGACGGCCCCAGCCCTGCAGCGCATCCAGCGCGGCCCTCACCGTGCGGCCGGTGAAGATCACGTCATCCACGAGAACCACGTGGCGGCCGTCAAGGTCTGAAGGCAGATCGGTGGCCTGCACGAGCCGTGTGCCGATGCGTTCGAGATCGTCCCGGTGAAACGTGGGATCGAGACTGCCCTTCGCCACGGTGTGGCCGCAGCGCTGGGCGAGACGCGCCCCCAGGACCTCCGCCAGGGCCACGCCGCGGGTGGGGATGCCGAGCAGCACCAGGCTGCGGCTGTCACCCACCTCCTCCAGCACCTGGGTGGCGAGCCGGTCGAGCGTGCGTGCCAGCTCGGCGCCGGAGAGAAGCTCGAGGCGCTCCATCGGGCCGCCGCGGTTGGCAGCATCCTAGAAACCGCCAGCATGTGACCAAAGCCTGACCTGGACGAGACCCCGCCGGGGAGCAGCCAGAGGCGGGCTGTAAGTTTGGTTACTGAAGGCCGTTGCCTTGCGTCGAGAGCTTGCGTCGAAAGGTGAATCGGGTGGACGCAGTCCGGTGAAATCGAGTCCGTTCCAGATGCCAGGCACCCCCATCCACCAGCCTCAGGCCGACAGCGCCACCTCCGGCCGGTCCAGCAGCGGTGATGGCACTCCTGGGCCAGCCGATTCGCCGACTCCCCTCTCCCCATCCGGATCCACGCCCGTGGCACCCGTGGTGCTCACAATCCTGGATGGCTGGGGCTTCCGCCCCGGAGACGATCACAACGCGATCCAGGCCGCCGACACCCCGGTGATGGATGCCCTCTGGCACGCCTATCCCCACACGTTGATCGAGGCAAGCGGCGCCGCCGTCGGCCTCCCCGACGACCAGATGGGCAACTCGGAAGTCGGGCATCTGACGATCGGCAGCGGCCGCATCATCCGCCAGGAACTGGTGCGCATCAGCCAGGCGGTGCGTGATGGCTCCCTGGCAGCCAATCCCGCCCTCAATGGCCTCGCCGATCGCCTGATCGCCCGGGGCGGCACCCTGCACCTGATCGGCCTCAGCTCCGACGGCGGGGTCCACAGCCACATCGACCACCTGGGCGGACTGCTGCGCTGGGCCGCCGGCCGCGGTCTCAGCGACGTCTGTGTACACGCCATCACCGACGGTCGCGACACCGCCCCCAGCAGCGCACCCTGCTTCATCGCTCAGGTGGAGCAGCAGATCGCCGAGGCCGGCGTGGGCCGCATCGCCACCCTCTGTGGCCGCTACTGGGCCATGGACCGCGACAGCCGCTGGGAGCGCACGGAAAAGGCCTACCGGCTGCTCACCGAGGCCGGCCCGGTTTCCTCCCTCAGCGCAACTGAGGCCATCGAGGCTTCCTACCGGGAGGACATCGGCGATGAGTTCCTCGAACCGCTGCGTCTGGGCGACGGCGTGGTGAAGGCCGGCGACGGCCTGGTGTGCTTCAACTTCCGCCCGGATCGCGTCCGGCAGCTCATGCGCGCCCTGGTGCTGCCGGACTTCGCAGGCTTTCCGCGAACCCCGATCCCCGACCTCGATGTCGTCACCTTCACCCAGTACGAGAAGGGACTTCCGGTGGCCGTGGCCTTCCCACCCGAGTCCCTGGACGGGCTGCTCGGACAGGTGGTGTCGGAAGCGGGGCTGCGCCAGTTCCGCACTGCGGAAACCGAGAAATACCCCCATGTCACCTATTTCATGAACGGGGGCATCGAGCAGGCGTTTCCCGGCGAGGACCGCCATCTGGTGCCTTCACCCCGGGTGGCCACCTATGACCAGGCGCCGGCAATGTCGGCCGATCAGCTCACCGACAGCTGCATCGCCGCCATCGGCAAGGGGATCTATGCACTGGTGGTGATCAACTACGCCAATCCCGACATGGTGGGCCACACCGGCCGCATGGAGGCCACCACGGAAGCCATCAGCACCGTCGACCGCTGCGTGGGGCGGCTGCTGGAGGCCACCAGCCGCATGGGCGGCAGCATGCTGATCACCGCCGATCACGGCAACGCCGAGGTGATGCAAGGGCCCGATGGCCGCCCCTGGACGGCGCACACCACCAATCCGGTGCCGGTGATCCTGGTGGAAGGTGAGCGGCGCAAGCTGGTGGGTCACGGCAATGACATCCGCCTCCGCGACGAAGGGGGTCTGGCCGACATCGCCCCCACGCTCCTGGAACTGCTCGGCCTGCCCCAGCCCGACACCATGACCGGTCGCTCGCTGGTGGTGCCGGCGGCCGTGGGATCGGCGCCCACGCGCGTGCCGCAGACCCTGGGCGTCTAGCCTTCCCCCAGACCCTCAGCGCCGCCGATGCTCACCACCGTGCTCACCTGGGTGTGGTTCACCTCGGCGCTGCTGCTGATCATCACGGTGCTGCTGCACAGCCCCAAGGGCGACGGCATGGGCGGGCTGGCCGCCAGCGGCGGCTCGATGTTCACCAGCGCCCGCAGCGCCGAGCAGACCCTCAACCGCATCACCTGGACGCTGCTGCTGGTGTTCCTGGGCCTGGCGGTGGTGCTCAGCGCCGGCTGGCTGGGCTGAGGTCACTGTGCCGATCAGCCGCCGGATCCTGCTGACCACACTCGGCATCGGCGCCGTGCCTCCCGCACTGGCCGCCCTGCTGGGTCGCGCCAGGCCGGCTGACGCCGCCAGCCCGGCCAGCGATCCGGCCTGGCGTCTCAGCGACAGCGCCTGGCGGGAGCGTCTCAGCCCCGAGAGCTATGCCGTGCTGCGGCGCGAAGCTACCGAAGCGCCCTTCTCCAGTGCCCTCAACCAGGAGAAACGGCCGGGCACCTATCTCTGCGCCGGCTGCGGACTGCCGCTGTTCAGTTCTCAGGCGAAATACGACAGCGGCACCGGCTGGCCGAGCTTCTTCGCGGCGCTGCCGGAGTCCATCGGCAGCAAACGCGATTTCAAGCTGATCGTGCCGCGCACGGAGTATCACTGCCGCCGCTGCGGCGGCCATCAGGGCCACGTGTTCAACGACGGTCCCCGGCCCACCGGCAAGCGCTACTGCAACAACGGCGTGGCGCTCACCTTCATTCCCAGCGACAGCTGACACTGACAGTCCCGGCGATCGCTGAATGACCTGGTGGGAAACCACACCTAGACGGGGTTGTGAAGAGCGATGAACCAGGCGGCAGGGAGCTCTGTGGCAACACCGGCCTGACGCTACCAAGGGGTCATCAACACCATTCCCTTCCATCCCGAAGGCGGTAGCCGATGTCACCATCGATGCAGAACCACCCCTCAGCCCAGGAGGATGGCCGACAGCCTCTCTGCCGGGTACCAGAGGTCCCTGCCAGGGCTCTCGCTTCGGACGTCAGCGAACACCGCGCTTCGCTGATCCGGGTCACCGAGAAGAAATGGGTGAACAGCACCGTACTTCATTTCTGCTTTCTCGATGAGCCCGCCACCATCCGTGGCGCCGACGACCAGAAGGATGCAGTCCGCAACGCCTTCTCGGAATGGAAGCAGCTAGGCATCGGCCTGGTCTTCACCGAAGTGGCGGATCCACGTGAGGCGGAGATCAGGATCGGCTTTGATTGGAATGATGGATCCTGGTCCTATGTGGGGAGAGACAACATCGACTATGCGACCGATCCACGTGAGCGCACGATGAACTTTGGGTGGGATCTCACCACGAACTATGGACACGACACCGCCCTGCATGAAATCGGTCACGCCATTGGATTCTCCCATGAACACCAGAATCCGAAGGCCGGTATCCAATGGAACGAGCAGGCTGTTCTTGCATACTTTTCAGGGCCACCGAACAGTTGGCCAGAGGAGCAGATCCGGCATAACATTCTGCGCAAGATTCAGGCCAGCGAATCCGATGGAAGTGACTGGGACAAGAATTCGATCATGCATTATCAGTTTCCGAGTGGCCTGATCACGAAGCCAGAGGAATACCAGGAAAATCCCCTCATCCCCGATCCAGGCCTCTCAGCAGCAGATATCACCGAGGCGCTGCGCTTCTATCCCAGCCTTACCCAGGTTCTGCCGGAACTGCGGCCATGGGAGTCGCATCGAATCCGGATCGCCGCCGGCCAGCAACTTGACTTTGTCATCCGGCCAAAGTTCAGCCGCGAATACACCATGCAGACCTTCGGCAACATGGACACAGTGATGGTCCTGTTCGAAGAGATGAACGGCGAAAATATTTTCTACGCCGGCGATGATGACAGTGGCACTTCCTACAATGCACGGATCACCGCACGTCTTGTACGGGACCGGACCTACGTGCTGCGTGTGCGCCTCTATTTCGCCCAGCGGGCCGGGGAAGGGGCCCTGATGCTTTGGTAATTGCCTCGCCGGCAAATGAAAAGCGTCCCCGCGGGGACGCCTGATCGTAGTGATGAAAGGGGTGGACAAGCCACCCCGATGAGCCTCGGCAACGATCAGTAGTCGAAGTCGCCGCCCATGCCGCCGCCGCCGGCGG
>NZ_JAGQCJ010000002.1 GCF_024346135.1 Cyanobium sp. CH-040
GAGCTCCCTGCTCTACCTGTTCACCCCCGAGCTGGTGCTGATCGGCGGCGGCCTGAGCGCCGCCAGCCGCCACTTCCTGCCGGCCGCCTGGCGGCAGGTGCGGCAGCGGGTGCTGGAGGTGAGCCGCGAGGGGCTGCGGATCGAACCCTGTGCCCTCGGCAACGGCGCCGGCCGCCTGGGGGCTGCCCGCCTGGCCCTCGACCGGCTGGCTCCGGATGCCGCGCGTGAGTTGGGATGATGGCAGCCATGAGCATCTCCGCCCCGAGCTCCACCTCGGTTTCCGACCCCACGGTTTCCGACCCCACGGTTTCCGACCCCACCGTTCCCGACCCCAGCCCCGAGCTCCTGCAGCGCGCCGCCGCCGTGCGCCGCAGCGCCATGGCCCTGGGCCAGCTCGCCGACGGCCAGCGGCGGGCGGCCGTGGAGGCCATGGCTGAGGCCCTGGGCCGTGGTCGGGAGGCGATCCTGGCGGCCAACAGCGCCGACCTGGAGGCCGCCGCCGCCGACGGCCTGGCGCCGGCCCTGGTGGCGCGCCTGAAGCTGGACGCCGCCAAGCTGGACGCCGCCATCGCCGGTGTGCGCCAGGTGGCCGCCCTGGCCGACCCGCTGGGGCGGCGCCAGCTGCACACCGAGCTCGATCAGGGGCTGGTGCTGGAGCGCGTCACCGTGCCGCTGGGGGTGCTGGGGGTGATCTTCGAGGCCCGGCCCGATGCAGTGATGCAGATCGCCTCCCTGGCGATCCGCTCCGGGAATGGCGCCCTGCTCAAGGGCGGCAGGGAAGCCAGCCGCAGCTGCGCAGCCATCCTCGAGGCCCTGCGGGCGGGCCTGGCCGGCAGCGCCGTGGACCCCTCCGCCCTGGAGCTGCTCACCAGCCGCCAGGAGAGCCTGGCCCTGCTGCGCCTCGACGGGCTGGTGGACCTGATCATCCCGCGCGGCTCCAACGCCCTGGTGCGCTTCATCCAGGACAACACGCGCATCCCGGTGCTCGGCCACGCCGATGGCATCTGCCACCTCTACGTCGACCGGCAGGTGGATCCCGACCAGGCCCTGCGGGTGGCGATCGACGCCAAGACCCAGTACCCGGCCGCCTGCAACGCCATCGAGACCCTGCTGGTGCACCAGGCCATCGCGCCCACGTTCCTGCCGGCGGCTGTGGCCGCCTTCGCGGCGGCCGGCGTGGAGCTGCGCGGCGACGCCGCCGCCCGGGCCCTGGGGGTGCCCCACGCCGCCTCGGAGGACGACTGGGGCACGGAGTACTCCGACCTGATCCTGGCGGTGAAGGTGGTGCCCGATCTGCAGGCGGCCCTCGAGCACATCGCCACCTACGGCTCCCGCCACACCGACGCCATCTGCACCACCGACCCCGCGGCGGCCGACCGCTTCCTGGCGGCGGTGGACAGCGCCGGGGTGTACCTGAACTGCTCCACCCGCTTCGCCGACGGCTTCCGCTATGGCTTCGGGGCGGAGGTGGGCATCAGCACCCAGACCCTGCCGCCCCGGGGGCCGGTGGGGCTGGAGGGCCTGGTGACCTACCGCTACCGGCTGCGCGGCGAGGGCCACATCGCCGCCGACTACGCCAGCGGCACCCGCCGCTTCAGCCACCGCGCCCTGCCCCTGTGAGCACCCCTGCCACCGTGGGCCCTGGCCTCCCCGGCAATGGCATCGCCGTGCGGGGGCTGCGCCTCTGGGCCCACGTGGGCGTGCTGCCGTTCGAGCGCGAGCACGGTCAGTGGTTCGAACTGGATCTGGAGCTGGGGGTGGATCCGGCGCTCGCCGGCGGCACCGATCAGCTGGCCGACACGCTCGATTACGCCACCCTGATCGGCGCCCTGCAGCGCCAGGCCCGCAGCATCCGCTGCCACACCCTGGAGCGCTACGCGCAGGCCATCCTGGAGCTGATCGTCGAGTGCCACGGCCCGCTGCCGGTGCAGCTGGAGCTGCGCAAGTGCGCGGCCCCGGTGCCGGGGTTCAGCGGCAGCGTCGCCATCCGCCGCGCCAGTGGAAGTCTGCGTCTCCCGCTGGGTGAACCAGGGCCCAGTAGCTGAGACCGCCATCGGCGTGCTCGAGAACGGCGGTGAGCGCCAGCTCCAGCTCCTCCGCCTCCGCCAGCGGCGGTGGCAGGGGCAGCGAGGCCTGCAGCCGCAGGGCGCCGGTGCTGTGCTCCACCGCCAGGGGCAGGGCCTCCAGCGCGGGATCGGGGCGCAGGTTGCGGCGGTAGCCGTCCAGCTGATACCAGTTCCAGTCCCCCGACGGCGCCAGGTTCAGCTCCCAGTAGCCCTCCCGCCCGGGCACGGCCAGGAACGCTTCCAGACAGGTGTGCTGCCAGAGGCCGTCCCGGCGTAGCGGCACCGCCTGGAGCGGCGGAATCCGAAGCTGCTCCAGAGGCCCGCAGAGGTCGTAGCCGAGCCGCAGGTGCGCCCCCAGGCGCTCCGCCCGGGCGTGGAGGCTGAGTGCGGATCCCCGCGACGCCTCCGTCAGCGCCTCCCGAGCGGCGTGGGGCACCAGCTCGGCAGCCAGCATCATCCCAGCTCCTCCACCAGCGCCTCGATCGCCCCCTGCTGGGCCTCGATGCTCTGCACCAGGCGGAACTGCACCAGGGCCCGCTCCAGGTTGTGGCGGGGGTGGCGGCATTTGAAGTAGCGGTTGCCGGCCAGATGGTCGCTGAAGAAGCGCAGGCCGAGCTCGAAGCTGATCAGGCGCACCGCGGTGGGGATCAGCTCCAGGTCGGCCGGGGTGAGAAACGGCCGCGCCAGCTCCAGGTAGCCGCCCAGCATCGGCCGGCAGAGGGCCAGATCGAAGCTCACGGCGTTCAGGTCCGCGGCCTCCTCGCCTGCCGGATTGCAGCCCGAGCGCAGGCAGTCGCCGATGTCGTACTGCACCAGGCCCGGCTTCACCGTGTCCAGATCCACCAGTGCCACCGCCTCGCCGCTGCGGCGGTCGAGCAGCACGTTGTTCACCTTGGGATCGCCGTGGATCGGCCGCTCCTGCAGTCGGCCCTGCAGACGGGCCTGCTCCAGGGCCGGCACCAGCGCCTCCCGTTCAGCCACGAAAGCGCGGCAGAAGCGGCTGGCCTCGCAGGCCTGATCCAGGCCGCGACTGTCCAGCAGCTCCTGGTAGGCCGCCAGGTAGCGGGGCGTCACATGGAAGCCCTCCAGGGTGTCGGCCAGCTGAGCGCAGGGCAGGTCGTGGATCAGCAGGTGGAAGCGCCCCAGGGCCCGTCCCACCTCCCGGGCGTGGCCGGAATCCTGCACCGTGTCGTGGCTCACGCTGTCGTCGATGTGGGTGAGCAGCCGCCAGGCCTGGCCGTCCCGCTCCAGCCAGCTGGCCCCCCCGCTGCGGGCCGGCACCAGCCGCGGCAGCTCCCAGCTCCTGCCACTGCGCAGCCGGGGAGCGGGCCGGCCGTCGAGGTGCTCGCCCAGCGTGGCGATGTTGCCCATCACCAGCTCCGGCCGCGGAAACACGCCTGTGTTGAGCCGCTGCAGCACGTAGAGACTGCCGTCGGCCGCCTCCACCCGGTAGGTGTCGTTGACATTGCCGCTGCCCAGCGGGGCGAGGCCGCGCACCGGCGTGGCGATGGCGAACGCCTCGGCGATGGCCTGCAGCCGCCCATCGGCAGCGGTGGCGAAGGGTTGGTCCTGGGCGTTCATGGCGCCATCCTGACCTGACCTGAGCGGAGCGTCCTGTCCCCGCCGCCGTCATGCCCAGTTCCCCGCCCGCCAACGACACCCCCAGGCCCGACACCCCCCAGCCCGGCAGCCCCCAGCCCGGCTCCTCCCAGCCCGGCTGCACGGCCCCGCCGCTCGTGCTGGTGCATGGTCTCTGGGACACACCGGGGCTGTTCCGACGTCTCGAGCAGCGGCTCGAAGGCCGCCGTGACCCCGTGCTCGTGCCCCACCTGCCCCATGGCCTCGGGGAGCGGCCGGTGCTGGAGCTGGCCGAGGAGCTGGGGCAGGCCGTGGCGGACTGCTTCGGACCGGATCAGCCGGTGGATGTGCTGGGGTTCTCCCTCGGCGGGGTGATCGCGCGCACCTGGATCCAGCTGCTGGGCGGTCGGGAGCGCACCCGCCGCCTGATCAGCGTCGGCAGCCCGCACAGGGGCAGCCTGCTGGCCCTGCCCTGGCCCCGCCGCTGGCTGTCCACCGTGGCCGACCTGAGGCCCGGCAGCCCCCTGCTGCGCAGGCTCAACGACGACCCCGCCGGCCTGGAGGGGGTGGAGTGCACCAGCTTCTGGTGCCTCCCCGACCAGATGGTGGTGCCCAGCTGGACGGGTGTGCTGCCCCGGGGCTCACGGCACCAGCTGCCGGTGTGGCATCACCAGCAGCTGATCACCAGTCCCGCCGGTCTGGAGGCGATCGTGGCGGAGCTGCTGCGGCCCTGATCCCCGGTCCGGGTGCCACACGGGCGGTTGCAGGGGACGGGCGGTTCAGACGGCCGTCAGCCCGGAGTGACGGATCAGCGCCTCGGGGCTGGGCGGGCGGCCCCGGAACGCCTCGAACACCTCCGCCGGCGAGCGGCTCCCCCCCAGGCTGAGCACCGTGTCGCGGAAGCGGCGGCCGGTGGCCACCACCTGCTCCTCGTCGTCGAGTCCCACCTCCTCGAAGGCGCTGAAGGCGTCGGCGCTGAGCACCTCCGCCCACTTGTAGGAGTAGTAGCCCGCCGAGTAGCCACCGGCGAAGATGTGGCTGAAGGAGCAGAGGAAGGCGTCCTCGGGGATCGGTTCCAGCACCGTGGTGGTGCGCGCCACCTCCCGGCGCAGCTGCTCCGGCGTCTGGCCGCACTCCGGGGTCCACCGGCTGTGCAGGCGCAGGTCGGTGAGGGCGAAATGCACCTGGCGCAGGGTGGCGGTGCCGCCCATGAAGGTGCGGGCGGCCAGCAGCTTCTGATACTCCGCCTCCGGCAGCGGCTCGCCGCTCTGCCAGTGGCGGGCCATGCCCATCAGGGTGGTGCGCTCGTAGCACCAGTTCTCCATGAACTGGCTGGGCAGTTCCACCGCGTCCCACTCCACGTTGCTGATGCCGGCGGCCCGGGGCCGGTCGACCGTGGTGAGCATGTGCTGGAGGCCGTGGCCGAACTCGTGGAAGAGGGTCTCCACCTCCTCGAAGGTCATCAGGCTGGGGGTGTCGCCCACCGGGGGGCTCTGGTTGCAGATCAGGTAGGCCACCGGCAGCACCGGCTCGCCGGCGGGGGTGCGGCTGCGGCCCAGGCACTCGTCCATCCAGGCGCCGCCGCGCTTGCTGCCTGGCCGGCTGTAGGGGTCGAGGTAGAAGGCCGCCAGCAGGTCGCCGCTGGCGCCGTCGTGCACGCGGAAGTAGCGCACGTCGGGATGCCAGGTGGGTGCTTCGCCCGGCTCGGTGGCCTGGATGCGGATGTCGAACAGCCGCTGGCAGAGCCCGAACAGCCCCTGCAGCACCTGCTCGAGCGGGAACCAGGGGCGCAGGGCCTCGGTGTCCAGCTCGAAGCTCTCCTTGCGCAGCACCTCGGCCCAGTGGGCCACGTCCCAGGGTTTGAGATCGGCGGCTTCCGGGGCGCCGTGGCGGGCGGCGCAGGCGCGCAGCTCCTCCAGCTCCCGCTGGGCCACGGGGTAGGCCGCGGCCCGCAGATCGTCGAGCAGCTGCTCCACCTCGGCCACCGATTCGGCCATCTTGCTGGCCAGGCTCACCTCCGCCCAGTTGGCGTAGCCCAGGCGCCGGGCCTGCTCCAGCCGCAGGCTGAGGATGCGTTCGATCAGGGGTCTGTTGTCGAGGTCGCCACCGGAGGCCCGGGACACCTGGGCGCGGTAGACGGCCTCGCGCAGGTCGCGCCGCCGGCTGTACTTCAGGAACGGCACCACCCGCGGCATGTCCAGCCCCATGCGCCAGCCGTCATCGCCCGCATCGCGGGCCGCCTGGGCCAGCAGGGCCCTGAGGCTGTCGGGCAGGCCCGCGAGCTCCTCCTCGCTGGTGAGCTTGAGGCTCCACTTGTTGGTGGCATCGAGCACGTGGTTGCCGAAGTCGCTGGCCAGCTGGGCCAGTTCGGCGGTGGCGGCATTGAAGGCCTCCTGCTCGCTCCCCTCCAGCCCCACACCGCGCAGCCGCATGTGGCGCAGCTCGGAGGCCAGGATGCGGCGCTGGGTGCCATCGAGGTGCTGGCGCTCCAGCTGCTCCAGGGCTCGGTAGATCGGCCTGCTCTGACCGGCCCGGCTGCCGAAGGCCACCACCGCCCCCTGCTGGTTCTGGTAGGCCTCGCGCAGCGCCGGGCTGTTGCACACGCCATGCAGATGGCTCACCACCCCCCAGCTCCAGCGCAGCCGTTCCTCCAGATGGCGCAGCGGATCCATCAGCTCCTCCCAGCCGATGACTGGCTGGGGCTCCGGACCGTTGCCGTCGGCGGCACCCAGACGCTGCTCCAGCCGGCATTCGAGGCTCTCCAGTTCCTCGTGCAGGTCCCGCAGCAGGGCCGGGATCGCGGCGTCCACCTGCTCCGGGGTGATCTCCTCGAAGCTGGGCAGACCGGTGCCCGCCAGCAGGGGGGGCTGAGCCGGGGCTGACGCGTTGGCCATGGCGGAGGGGTCGCTGCCGCCATTTCAGACCATCGAGCGGGGGGTGTGCGGTTCAGCCCAGGGCGGTGAACCGTCCCAGCGCCACGGCCACGGTGCCGGCGAGCTGGCTGGAGAGGGCGTTGGTGCTGGCGGAATAGAAGTCGATCGCCACCCGCGGCCAGAAGCCGATCACCAGGGTGGGCACCAGCAGGGTGAGGCCGATCACCAGCTCCCGGGGGGTCATGTCGCCCACCACGGCGAGGGCCGGGATGCGGGGCCCGAAGAACACGCGGCGGCAGAGGCTCAGCAGGTAGACCGGCGTGAGCACCAGGCCGATGGCGGCCAGCACGATCGTGATCACCCGGAAGCCGGTGGTGAAGTCGTCGTTGGCGGTCACCCCCAGGAACACCGTGATCTCGCTGACGAAGCCGCTCATGCCGGGCAGAGCGAGCGAAGCCAGGCAGCTGGCCAGGAAGAAGGCGAAGGTGATCGGCAGCGCCTTGGCCAGACCACCCATGTTGGGGATCGAGAGGGTCTCGGTGCGCTCGTAGAACACGCCGGTGACGAAGAACATCGCCGCGGCGATCAGGCCGTGGCTGATCATCTGCAGCATGGCCCCGCTCATGCCCAGGGCATCGATGGCACCGATGCCCACCAGCACGAAGCCCATGTGGCTCACCGAGCTGCAGGCGATGCGCCGCTTGACGTTGTCCTGGGCGAAGGCGTTGAGGGCGCCGTAGATGATGTTGACGATGCCCAGCACGATCAGGGCCGGGGCCAGCACCAGATGGGCCTCGGGCAGCATCTGTACGTTGAAGCGCATCAGGGCGTAGCCGCCCATCTTCAGCAGCACCCCGGCCAGCAGCATCGACACCGGCGCGTTGGCCTCGCCGTGGGCGTCGGGCAGCCAGGTGTGCAGGGGGAACATCGGCAGCTTGACGCCGAAGCCCACCAGGAAGCCCAGATAGCAGAGCAGGCCGAAGGTGCCCCCGGGGCTGCGGGCCGCCAGCTCGGAGAGGTTGAAGCTGAAGGGGCCGTTGAAGGCCAGGGCGAGGCCGCTCACCAGGATCAGCAGCGAGGCGGTGGCGGTGTAGAGGATGAACTTGGTGGCGGCGTACTGGCGCTGCTTGCCGCCCCAGATGGCGATCAGCAGATACACCGGCACCAGCTCCAGTTCCCAGGCCAGGAAGAACAGCAGGAAGTCCTGGGACAGGAACACCAGCCCCTGGGCCGAGGCCTGCACCAGCATCAGGGCGTAGTAGAGGCGGGTCTTGCGGTTCACCTTCCAGCTGGCCGCCACCGAGAGCAGGGTGACCAGGCCGGAGAGCACCACCAGCGGCGCCGAGAGGCCATCGGCGGCGAGGGACCACTCCAGGCCCAGCACGGGCACCCAGCTCACCCGCTCCACCAGCTGCAGACCGCTGAGGCTGCCGTCGAAGTGACGGCTGAAGCACACCAGCATCAGCAGCAGATCCACCGCCAGGGCCCCCAGGGCAAGGGAGCGGGGCAGGCGGGGATCGCTGCCGTCGCCGGGCAGCAGGGGCATCAGCAGCGCCACCGCCGCAGGCAGCAGCACGATCAGGCTGAGCCAGGGGAACGCTCCCGTGGCCGCTGCCGTGTCCGTCAGCAGAGGGGTGGACGCAGCCAAGAGGGGCAGGTTGGCGTCCATCCCTTACGCGCCGAAAGCGTGTTGACGCTAACAGTTGCCCCGCAGGCGCTGAGTAGATCTACTCAGCACAGATCCGGCAACGGCAGCCAGTGGCTGCCGCTCTGCTGCACCCCCAGCACCTCGCCGCGGGCCTCCACACCGGCCCGGTGCCAGGCCACCAGCATCTCCCGACGCACCGCATCGGCCACCTCGCCCCGGCACAGCGCCAGCAGGCTCGGCCCGGCGCCGCTGATCACGCAGCCCCAGGCGCCGGCCTGCAGGGCCGCCTCGCGCACCTTCTGGCCGCCGGGGATCAGTCCCCAGCGGTAGGGCTCGTGGAGGCGGTCGTGCATGCCGTCGGTGATCAGGTCGCCGTTGCCGGTGCGCAGCCCCTGCAGCAGCAGCGTGAGGGCGCCGAGGTTGATCACCGCGTCGGCCACCGGAATCGCCTTGGGCATGGCCCGCCTGGCTTCGCTGGTGGTGAGCCGGATCGCTGGAATCGCCACCACCGCCACCACCTCGGGTGACCACTCGCAGCGCACCACCCGCCAGCGGTGGGAAGCCGCCCTGGCAGTCATGCACAGGCCTCCCACCAGCGAGGGCACGACGTTGTCCGGATGGCCCTCGATGTCGATGGCCAGCTCCAGCAGCTTCTCCTTGCTCAGGGGCTCACCCACCAGGGCATTGGCGCCCATCAGCCCGGCCACGATCGCCGTGGCGCTGCTGCCCAGGCCCCGGGCCGGCGGCACCGCGAGGCGCACACGGGCCTCCAGCCCCACCGGCTCCTCGCCGGCCTCCTTCCACACCCGCTGCGCCGAGCGGTACATGAGGTTGTCGGGACCACCGCGCAGATGGGCCCCCTCCCGCCCCTCGATGATCAGGTCGAAGCGCTGGCTGTCTCCCTCCATGCAGCGCAGCTCGAACACGTTGTCGAGATCCAGCGCGGCGCCGAGGCAGTCGAATCCCGGCCCGAGGTTGGCCGTGGTGGCCGGAACGTGGACGATGACCCCTTGGCCGACCCGGGGGCGCACCATGGCGATGGCTCTGCTGCGGCCAGTGTCTCAGCTCGCCGTCTCAGCCCGCCGCGCCCAGCAGCATGCGGGCCCGGCAGGCGGCGCTGAACTCGCCGATGGCCGGATCGGTCACGGCGGTGATCGGGATCGGCTCCAGCACCGACGCCAGCCGCCCCTTGTTCAGGAAGGCGCGGCGGAAGAGCGGGCCGCGCAGCTCCATCAGCAGCTTGCCCGCCGTGCCGCCGGCCAGCCAGATGCCGCCGCGGCAGAGCCCCGTGAGGGCCAGATCGCCGGCGACGCTGCCGTAGGCGTCCAGCCAGAGATCCAGGGCCTCACGGGCGAGGGGATCCGCCTGCGCCGCCGCGCTGGCCACCGCCGCCGGCAGATCGCCCGTGACCCGCTGCAGCGGGTGGTCGCCGTCGGGGTGGCGGCGGCTGAGCAGCCAGCGGGCCACGTGCCCCAGGCCGGTGCCGCTCACCACGCGCTCGATCGACACCCGGGAGATCCCCAGATCCGCCCCCAGCCACTGCTTGAGGTCCCATTCGGCCTCGTGACGCGGCGCGAATTCGGCATGGGCCGCCTCGCTGGCCACCGCCACCAGTCCATCCGCGCCCGGCACGCCGTAGGCGACCCCCAGACCCGTGCCGGCGCCCAGCACCAGCACAGGCTCATCCCCGCAGGCGCTGCCCTGGCGGATCGAGGCCTGCTGGGCGGGGCCGAGATGCAGCAGGCCATAGATCAGCACGGCGAAGTCGTTCACCAGGTCCACCACGGGGATGCCCGTGGCGGCGCTCAGCTCCCGCTCCTCCAGCTGCCAGGGGAGGTTGGTGAGTCGGGCCGTGCCCTGCTGCACCGGGCCGGCCACGGCGAAGCAGGCGGCCGCTGGGGCCTCCTGGGCCGCACCCGTCTCCCGGGCTTCCGCCAGGAAGGCCAGCACCATCGGTGCCAGGTCGGGCCACTCCTCCGAGCCGTAGCGGCGTGAGCAGAGGGGCTCGAGCTGCTCCTCGCGGGTGCGGTAGAGGGCGAGCAGGGTCTTGGTTCCGCCGATGTCTCCGGCCAGGACGATGGTCATCGCCGGGAGCTCAGGCTGCCGTGGCGGCGGGCTCAAGCCCCAGGCCCGCCGCCAGGTTGGCGCTGGCGCCGCTCGCCGCCGCCAGCAGCTCCTCCAGGGGCACCGAGCCCAGGTCGCCGTCGCGGCGGCTGCGCAGGCTGATCTGCCGGCTCTCGGCCTCCTTGGCGCCGATCACGCCGAGCACCGGGATCTTCATCTGCTCGCCGTTGCGGATCAGCTTGCCCAGCCGGTCGCCCGAATGGTCCACCGTGGCCCGCACCCCGGCGGTCACCAGCCGGCTGCGCACCTCCTCGGCGTAGGGCACCACCTCATCGGTGACCGGCAGCAGGCGGATCTGCTCGGGCGCCAGCCAGAAGGGGAAATCGCCGGCGTAGTTCTCGGTCATGATCCCGAAGAACCGCTCCAGCGAGCCGAAGATGGCGCGGTGGATCATGATCGGCCGCTGGCGCGTGCCGTCGGCGGCCACGTACTCCAGCTGGAAGCGCTCCGGCAGGTTGAAGTCGAGCTGGATGGTGGAGCACTGCCACATCCGGCCGATGGCGTCCTCGATCTTGAGGTCGATCTTGGGGCCGTAGAAGGCGCCGCCGCCCTCATCGACCTTGTAGGCCCAGCCCTTGCGGTTCAGGGCCTCGATCAGGCCGGCGGTGGCCAGCTCCCACACGGCGTCCTCACCGATCGACTTCTCCGGCCGGGTGGAGAGGTTGATCTCGTAGCTGCGGAAATCAAAGGTGGAGAGGATCTGCTCGGTGAGATCGAGGATGCGCAGGATCTCATCGCTGATCTGCTCGGGCAGGCAGAACACGTGGGCGTCGTCCTGGGTGAAGCCCCGCACCCGCATCAGCCCGTGCATCACCCCAGGGCGCTCGTAGCGGTACACGGTGCCGAGCTCAGCCCAGCGGATCGGCAGTTCGCGGTAGCTGCGCAGGGTGCTGGCGTAGGTGAGCACGTGGAATGGGCAGTTCATAGGCTTGAGCTGGTATTCCCGCTCATCCACCTGCATCGGCCCGAACATGCTCTCGCTGTAGAAGTCGAGGTGGCCGGAGGTCTTCCACAGGCTGATGTCGGCCACGTGGGGCGTGTAGAGCAGCTCGTAGCCGGCCTTGAAGTGCAGATCCCGCCAGAGGTCTTCGATCAGCAGGCGCATGCGGGCGCCGCGCGGATGCCAGAACACCAGGCCGGCGCCGGCCTCATCCTCGATCGAGAACAGATCCAGGTCCGTGCCCAGGCGCCGGTGGTCGCGGCGCTTGGCCTCTTCCTTGCGGCGCTGGTATTCGGCCAGTTGCTCGGGGGTTTCCCAGGCGGTGCCATAGATGCGCTGCAGCTGGGCGTTGGCCTCATCGCCGCGCCAGTAGGCGCCGGCCACGCTTTCGAGCTCGAAGGCCTTGGCGTTGAGCTCGCCGGTGTTGCCCACGTGGGGGCCGGCGCAGAGGTCCCACCACTCCTCCCCCAGGGTGTAGAGGGTGATCGGCTCGGAGATCCCGGCCAGGATCTCGAGTTTGTAGGGCTCGTTCTGGGCCTGGATCCTGGCCTCGGCCTCGGCGCGGCTCACCTCGATGCGCTCGAGCGGCAGCTTCTTGTTGATGATCCGGATCATCTCCTTCTTGATGGCCTTGAGGTCGGCCTCGGTGAAGGGATCGGGGCTGTCGAAGTCGTAGTAGAAGCCGGTCTCGGTCCAGGGGCCGATGGTCACCTGGGCCTTGGGAAACAGCTTCTGCACCGCCATGGCCATCACGTGGCTCATCGAGTGGCGGATGCGCAGCAGCTGGTCGCTCTCGCTGGTCTTGGGCAGGTGGACGGCGCTTCCGGCGGCGGGAACAGCGCTGGACGCTGGCGCGGAAGCGGTCACGGGCAATCGGCACGGGGCGAAGGCCGATCCTACGCAGCGCTTCTAGGCTCAGCTGTCGGCCGTTGAGCGGTGATGGCGGGTCCTCTGGTGCGAGATGGCGAGCGCCGCACGCTGGCCCTCTCCTACCTGCTCTGGGGCCTGGGACTGCTGGGGGTGTGCGGGCTGCAGCGCTTCTACAACCGCAAGCCCTACAGCGGCACTCTCTATCTGCTCAGCTTCGGCCTCTGCGGGGTCGGCCAGCTGGTGGATCTGTGGCTGATGCCGGAGATGGTCGATCGGGCCAACACCCTGCCCCTGCTGCGCCGCGGCCAGCCTCTGCCGCTGGCGAGGCAGCTGCTGGAGCGTCAGCTGCTGGAGCTGGCCCGGCGCAGCGGCGATCGCGGCTTCACCATCAACGACGCCCTGCTGGCGCTGCAGCCCGGCAGTCCCGTGGACAGCCAGCAGCTGCGGGCCGAGATTCAGCGGCTCCTCGAGAATCACCTGCTCGATGTCGGCAACGACCCCCGGGGCCGGGTGGTGTACCGCGAGCCCTGACGCCGGCGGGACGAGGTCTGCCGTGGGCCCTCAGCCGGCGGCCTGGTGCCGCTGCAGCGCCGAGCGGTAGAAGGCCAGCAGCTCCTGGCGGGTCTTCACCGGCTGGCCGTAGTAGCTGCCGCCGTGGTGGGCCGGCAGGGAGGCCCACTCCGGTGCCAGGCGCGCCATCACGTCGGCGGTGAGGCCTGCCCGGTCGAACAGGGCGAGGGCGCCGCGCCGCTCGACCAGATGCAGGGCGGCCTGGTCCTGGTTGTGGGGTTCGAAGCTGCGCAGCCTGAGCTGGCGGGACACCGCCTGCCAGGTGGAGGGCAGGAACTGGTAGGCGCCGGCGGCGGCGCTGGTGTACCGCCGCTGCACGGTGATCTCGGGATGGCGCTCCAGTCCGCTGAACAGCCCACCGCCGTAGAGCACCCGGTAGCCCTCGGGGCTGCCCCCCTTCCAGGTGCCCTCGGCGTAGCGGATGGTGTCCAGCAGGGCGCGGCGGGCCGGGGTGATCGTGTAAGGGCCGGCATCGGCCACGCGTGCGGCCACGGGGCGGGGCGCTTCCGGCAGCACCGGCAGGGGCCTGGGCCGGGAGACGGCGGTGGCGGGTCGGGGCATCGGCACCACGCTGCCCACGGCAATGGCCAGCAGGGTGGAGGCGAACAGGCGGTGGGTGGTCAGACGCGAATGAATCGTGCTGCATGACCCTGCTGAGCCGGGGTGCACCACAGCCAGGGGGGGCACGGGGGGGTTGACGCAGGCCGGGCGATGTGTATCAAAACCCACAGGACGGGTTGTGTCGCAGCTGCGACGGCTGGATCTGGCCAGCGCCAAACCCTGTGGCGTCCTGAGCTCCTGGGGTTCCGCCGGGCCCAGGGCCGGCTGCTGCCGGGCGATTCCTTGAAGCGATCGGGGCCCGCCGCCACCGCCGGCCCGATTGATCAGCCCGTCTGATCAGTGCCTGTCCTGGCGATCAGCGCGCCTGCGGTGCGCGGGGGGATGCCGGCAGGAATCCGAGGGCAGCCCGAACCCGGTCCAGGGTGCTCTGGGCCACGGCCAGTGCTCTCTCCCGGCCCTCGGCCAGCACGGCCTCAAGGGTGGCCGGCTCGGCGCGCAGGTCGCGGTAGCGCTCCTGGATGGGCCGCAGGGCCTCCACGGTGGCTTCGGTGAGCAGGGGCTTGAAGCGTCCCCAGCCCATCGCCGCGCATTCCTCGGCCACCGCAGCGCGGCCGCGGCCGGAGAGCACCGCATAGAGACCCAGCAGGTTGTCGGCTTCGGGCCGTTCGGGATTGCCGAACTCCAGGCCCATGGTGGGGTCGGTGCGGGCCCGCTTGATCTTGCGACTGATCAGCTCCGGCGGATCCAGCAGGGTGATGCGTGAGCCCTCGTTGGGATCGCTCTTGCTCATCTTGCTGGTGCCGTCGGTGAGGCTCATCACCCGGGCTCCCTCCGCCAGGATCATGGGTTCGGGCACCTTCAGGATGGGTACGGGTTCGCCGTCGGCTCCCCTGGGGGCGAAGCGGGCGTTGATGCGCTGCTGGGCGATGTCGCGGGCCAGTTCCAGGTGCTGCTTCTGGTCTTCGCCCACCGGCACCAGATCGGCGTCGTAGAGCAGGATGTCCGCGGCCATCAGCACCGGATAGTCGAGCAGGCCTGCAGACACCTGGTCGCCCTGCTTGACGGCCTTCTCCTTGAACTGGATCATCCGCTCCAGCCAGTTGAGCGGCGTGACGCAGTTCAGCAGCCAGCACAGTTCGCTGTGGGGCGGCACCTGGCTCTGCACGAAGACGGTGGAGCGCGCCGGATCGATGCCGCAGGCCAGGTAGAGGGCGGCGGTGGTGAGGGTGTCCTCCGCCAGGCGGGCCGGATCGTGGGGCACCGTGATGGCGTGCAGGTCCACCACACAGAAAAAGGTGTCGTGGTCGCTCTGCAGATCAACCCAGTTGCGGATCGCCCCCAGCCAGTTGCCCAGGTGCAGGGCGCCGGTGGGCTGAACGCCGGAGAGCACCCGGGGCCTGGTCATGGCGATCAGCTCTCGCTGGCGGCGGTTGCGCTCCCAGCTTCCGCCTTCACGGAGGGCTCTGCCTCCAGGGACGGCTCCCCGTGATCGTCCGCTGCGGACTCGGCTGCCTCCTGGGTGGCCTCCGCAGGTTCCGGCTCCGCCTGCGGTTGCGGGGACGGCACCGGCTCCGCGGCGGCTGCCGGCCGGCTGGGTCGGGCGAAGGGATCAACCTGCGGCGCGCGCTCCTGGCGCCCGCCCCGGCCACCATCGCGTCCGGCGCGCTCGGAGCGGGGGGACCGGTCCTGACGCTCCGGCCGGGTACCGGCCGCGGCCTGTTGCTGCGCCACCAGCGCCTCCAGCTGGCCCTCCTCCAGGAGCTGGCCGAGGGTGCGCACCGAGAAGCCCAGCACCGCCACGGTGGAGCGCAGACGGAAGGCTTCCTGGATGCTGCGGGCGGCGCGCATCTCGTTATCACTCAGACGGATGCGAAAGCCACCCGCATCGCGGTTGCCCCCGGCTCGCCCGGCCTGGGGCGCTGGCGTGGTGGTCTCGTCAGCCATGGCTGCAACCGCTGAATCAGGCGCAAGTGTGCCGCATCGTCCGGCGCCGCCGCGGTGCCGCCGCATGGGTTGCGAAGGCCGCGCCGCGATGGTGCTCCACCGTGCCGCCTGAGCTAAAGAGGCTCAGCTCCCACCATCGCGTTGACGCCACCGCCGTCACCCGCATCGCCCGCATTGCCCTGCTCGTCCGCATTGTCCGGCTCGCCCGCATCGTCCGGCTCGTCCGCATCGCCTTCCGGCCCGCTCCCACCGGCCCTGGCGCTGCCGCCGCTCGCTGTGCTGGCCGCCCGGCGGCTGTGGCCCCTGGCCGCCGGCACCGTGGCCGCCGGCCTGGCGCTCGATGGCCTGGAGCGGCTCGCTCCGGGTTCCATTCTTTCCGCGGCGGCCGCCGCCGCCGGCCTCGGGCTGCTCTGGTGGCTGCGGCCAGGCCGTGCCCGCCCGTCCATGGCCGCGCCTACAACGGCTGATGGCTGGCTGCAGCGGCTGGAGGCCCTGCAGGGCCAGTTCGCGCAGCTCGAGCAGGAGCACCAGCACGCCGAGACGTCCCTGGCTCCGGCCTGTCAGCGACGGGATGCCCAACTCAGTGCCCTGCGGGCCCAGCTGCAGCGCCCGGGGCTTCACCTGGCCGTGGTCGGCCGCACCCCGCTCGATCCCGCCTCGCGGCAGCGCTTCTCGCTGGCCCTGCAGGGCTCCCACCCCCTCACCCTGCACTGGTCGGGCCCGCTGCCCGCGGCCACCGGCGACTGGCAGTGGCCGGAGCCCTTCAGCAGCTGCGACGCCCTGGTGTTCTGCCTGAGCACACCGCTGATGGCCTCCGACCTGCGCTGGCTCGAGGCCCTCCCCGGCGGCCAACCCCTGTGGCTGCTGCTGAACCAGGGCGCGCACGGGGATCCTGCCGCTGCCCGCTCCGAACTGCTCAGCCAGCTGCGGCTTCAGCCGGCCCCCACCGTTCTCTGCTGGGACGGAAGCGAGGATCCGCACACGGCGCTGCGGCCCCTGGCCCAGAGCTGTGCGGCCGAGGCCGCGCGGCTTCGGCGCGATCGCCAGCTGCGCTGTCTCGAGGATCTGCACAGCCGCTGGCAGGCGGAACTGGAGGGTCTGCGCAGGGTGCGGTTCCAGATGATCCAGCAGCGCACCCAGTGGCTGGTGGCCGCCGGTGTGGTGGCGGCGCCGCTGCCGAGCCTGGACCTGCTGGTGCTGGCGGTGGCCAATGGCCTGATGGTGCGGGAGATGGCTCAGCTCTGGGACTGTCCCTGGAGCGGCGAGCAGCTGCGGGCCCTGGCGGTGGAACTGGCCCGGGCCTCGCTCAGCCTGGGCGTTGTGGAATGGAGCACCCAGGCCCTGGCTGGGGCGGTGAAGTGGCATGGGGCCACCTGGCTGCTGGGCAGCGTGGTGCAGGCCCTCAGCGCCGCCTATCTCACCCGCGTGGTGGGCCGGGCCATGGCCGACACCCTGGCCCGCTCGGTGGGGGTGAAGGAGCCGGACCTGGAGCGGATCCGCCGCGAGGCGCCCCTGCTGGTGGCGCGCGCCGCCGAACGCGAGCGCATCGACTGGTCGGCTTTCGTGCGACAGGCGCAGCAGTGGTTGACGGAGCAGGCCAGCAACACTTCGCAGCAATCGGCGTAACGAATCGCTAAGCGGTGGAACGTTTCATTGCGGCTTCTCATCGCTTCTGAGAATGTCCGTAGCTTTTTCAGGTCACCGCTGAGCATCCGAAGCCCGACAGGCATCCTGCGGGCAACCCGGCCGTGCCAGCCGTGGCTCTGTTCTCATCCCGGTTCTCATCCCGGCCCAACACCGGTCTGAAACCGTTCTCTTCCCTCCTCGTCGTTTCCTGAGGACTTCTCCATGACCACCGCACTGCGCGGCGGCCGCGCCGGAAGCTGGGAAAGCTTCTGCCAGTGGATCACCTCCACCAACAACCGCATCTACGTGGGTTGGTTCGGTGTGCTGATGATCCCCTGCCTGCTGGCGGCCACCATCTGCTTCATCGTGGCGTTCATCGCCGCTCCCCCGGTCGACATCGACGGCATCCGTGAGCCCGTCGCCGGATCCTTCCTCTACGGCAACAACATCATCTCCGGCGCCGTTGTTCCCTCCAGCAACGCCATCGGCCTGCACTTCTACCCCATCTGGGAAGCCGCTTCCCTCGATGAGTGGCTGTACAACGGCGGTCCCTACCAGCTGGTGGTCTTCCACTTCCTGATCGGCATCTCCGCCTACATGGGTCGGCAGTGGGAGCTCTCCTACCGCCTGGGCATGCGCCCCTGGATCTGCGTGGCCTACAGCGCCCCACTCTCGGCCGCCTTCGCGGTGTTCCTGATCTATCCCTTCGGTCAGGGCAGTTTCTCTGACGGCATGCCCCTCGGCATCAGCGGCACCTTCAATTTCATGCTGGTGTTCCAGGCTGAGCACAACATCCTGATGCACCCCTTCCACATGCTGGGTGTGGCCGGTGTGTTCGGCGGCAGCCTCTTCTCCGCCATGCACGGCTCGCTGGTGACCAGCTCGCTGCTGCGGGAGACCACCGAAACCGAGAGCCAGAACTATGGCTACAAGTTCGGGCAGGAGGAGGAGACCTACAACATCGTGGCCGCCCACGGCTACTTCGGTCGCCTGATCTTCCAGTACGCCTCCTTCAACAACAGCCGCAGCCTGCACTTCTTCCTGGCTGCCTGGCCGGTGGTGGGCATCTGGTTCACCAGCCTGGGCATCAGCACCATGGCCTTCAACCTGAACGGCTTCAACTTCAACCAGTCGATCCTCGACGCCCAGGGCAAGGTGGTGCCCACCTGGGCCGACGTGATCAACCGCGCCAACCTGGGCATGGAAGTGATGCACGAGCGCAACGCCCACAACTTCCCGCTCGACCTGGCCGCCAGCGACTCGATCCCCGTGGCGCTCACCGCCCCGGCCGTTGGCTGATCACGGACAGCCCGGCTGAGGTCCGCCTCAGCCTCCGAGGTTCAGCAGCCCCCTCGTCGAGGGGGCTTTTTGCTGTCCGTCCCGCGAGGCCCCTGCCCGGGCTGGCAGCATCGGCCCGGTCCAGCTATCGCCACCGGCCACCCCCGCAGCGATCCCCTGCAGCTCCGCCGCCTGCTCCCTTGCCTGCCGTCCCCCCCGCTTCCGCCTCACCGGCCCGCCAGCGCTGGGCGTGGTGGCCATTGCTGCCCCTCTACCCCTACGGCCTGCGTCGCACTCTGGTGCGGGAGCTGATCCCGGCCCAGCTGTGGAGCTTCGAGCAGCTGCAGGGGCTGCTGTACGTGGCCGTGCCGATCCGCATGACCGTGGTGCGGCTGCGCAGGGGGCTGATGCTCTACGCGCCCCTGCCGGTCACCGCCGAGCTGCGCGAGGCCCTGCGGCAGCTGGAAGCCGCCTACGGGCCGGTGCGCACGATCGTGCTGCCCACGGCCTCAGGTCTGGAGCACAAGCTGCCGGCGCCGGCCCTGGCCCGTGCCTTCCCCGAGGCGGAGCTCTGGGTCACCCCCGGTCAGTGGAGCTTTCCCCTGCGTCTGCCCCTCAGCTGGCTGGGTTTTCCCGCCGGCCGCACCCGCGTGCTGTTCGAGCAGGGGCTGCCCCACGCCGACGAACTGCTGTGGACGGCGCTGGGACCCCTCAACCTCGGTCTCGGCACCTTCATGGAGGCAGCCTGCCTGCACCGGGCCAGCGGCAGCCTGCTGGTGACCGATGCCCTGGTGGCGATCGACCCGCAGCCGCCGGAGATCTTCGACGCCGATCCCACCCCCCTGCTCTTCCATGCCCGCGACCGGGGGGATCAGCCCCTGGAGGACAGCCCGGAGCTGCGCCGGCGCGGCTGGCGGCGGCTGGTGATCTTCGCCTCCTACCTGCGTCCGGAGCCCCTCACCGTGCTTGGCTGGCCGGAGGTGCTGCGTCGGGCCTTTGCCCCGGGCCTGCGCAATCCCCGCAGCCATTTCGGCCTCTACCCCTTCCACTGGCACGAGAACTGGGAGGAGGCGTTCCAGGCCCTGGTGCCCGAAGCCGTGCCGCGGGTGCAGGTGGCGCCGGTGCTGGAGCGGCTGGTGTTCCCCCGCGCCCGCGATGCCCTGCTGGCCTGGATCCGTTCGCTGGCGCAGCTGCCCGAGATCCGCTGGCTGGTGCCCGCCCACTACGCGGCGCCGGTGGCCTGTTCAGCCGAGCTCCTGAATCAGCTGGCCGACGAGCTCGCGGCCCGCAGCTGGGCCCCCGACGAGGGCAACTGGGCAACGCTGGCGCGCATCGACCGGGGCCTGCTGAAGCTCGGTCTGGTGCCTTCGCGGCCTTCGGGCTAGAGCCGCAGGGGACCGGGATCGGCGTCCAGGTCATCGCCGCCGGCCGCCGCCATCAGGCTGGCCTCCAGCTCCATGCGCTGCTCCATCTGGCGCAGGAAGTAGCCTGTCATCATGGCCGAGGCGAGCAGGCCGGCGAGGTTGTCGCGGCTGGTCTGAACCTTCACCTCGAAGTGCTCGCCGGGCAGCATGCCCAGCAGGCCCTGGACGTTGTGGCGGATGATGTCCTGGATCTCGCCGCTGGCGGAGCGGGCCACCCGCTGCAGGACATCCGGTGACTGCTCCTGGAGGTACTGGATCAGGGGATTGCCGCTGATCGCCTCGTTGTCGCTCGTCAGGAACTCCGGGTTGAACATCCTGCGTGTGCGCCACGTCACGCCTGCACCCTAGTCGAGGTTCAGGCCGCGTCCTGTCCCGGGCGGATCGGGCCGAACCGGGGCAGGGGCCAGTAGCGCCACACGGCGGTGCCGATCAGCTGCCCCTCCGGCAACGGCCCCCAGAAGTGGGAGTCGAGGCTGGCGTTGCGGTTGTCGCCCAGCACCAGCAGGTGCCCGGGGGGCACCGTGACGGGCTCGAGGCGGTAGTCCATGGGCTCGGCGTTCCAGTCGCGCGGCACCGCCACGCCGTTGCGCCACAGACGGCCGTCGCGCACCTCCAGGCGATCGCCGGGGAGGCCGACGACCCGCTTGATCAGGGCGCTGGCCGGGTCGTAGCCGGCCTTCTGCAGCAGCGGCGGCGGATGGAACACCACCACGGTGCCCAGGGGCAGGGCGCGGTGCAGACGGGTGCGCAGCTTCTCCACAAGCACCCGGTCCTCCAGCTGCAGGCTGGGCAGCATCGAGCCGGAGGGAATCCAGCGGGGTTCGATCACCGCCCAGCGCAGCAGCAGGGCCAGGCTGACCCACACCAACAGCGGCAGCACCTGCCTGCGGATGAGGGCCCATGGCCCGTTCACCGCCGCCGCCGCGGCTGAGGGGGAAGAGGTGTCGTCGCTGGACGGGTCCGTCGCCGGTGCGCTCAAGCCGGGCAGGAGGATGCTGCCACCCATCCTGCAGTGCTGCGGCTCGTTCTCCGGTGGCTTCCGTTCCGCCCGCCCCGCCCCCGCCCCCGGCAGCGGCCGGAGAGGCCGCCGCCGCCAACCTGCGCGCGGCGCTGGCGCTGCTCTCGGCCCTGGGGGACGGGGGCCTGGAGCGTCTGGTGCTCTGCCCCGGCAGCCGTTCCGGCCCCCTGGCCGCCGCGGCCGGCCTGCTGCAGCGGCGTGGGCTGCTGCAGCTGCACACGGCCATCGACGAGCGCTCAGCGGCCTTCTTCGCCCTGGGACTGGGTCGCGCCAGCGGCCGGCCGGCTGCCGTGATCACCACCTCCGGCACGGCGGTGGCCAACCTGCTGCCGGCCGCGGTGGAGGCCGACTTCGGTGCCATCCCCCTGCTGCTGCTCACGGCCGACCGTCCCGCCCGGCTCAAGGGCTGCGGCGCCAACCAGACGGTGAATCAGGAGCGCTTCCTGGCGGCCAGCGTGCGTTGGCTCGGGGAGGGCCACCCCGAGGGGCTGGCGCTGATGGCCGACGAGGATCTCAGGGGCATGGCCCGGCAGGCCCTGGCGGCCAGCGCCGGTGGCCAGGGCGCGGCCCCCGGTGCCGTGCACCTCAACCTGCCCTTCGAGGAGCCGCTGCATGCCGGCGACGCTGCTCTGGATGCCCTGGCGGCAGCGGCGGCGGCATCCCCTGCGGCCGCCACCTCCCGGGCGCTCGGGTCTCCTCCGCCGTGGGCCCAGCCGGCGCAGCAACCTGGCGCGGCCTGGCCCGGCGGCCTGGCCGGCCTCGATCCCCACCGCCCCGGGCTGGTGGTGGCCGGACCGTGGCGCGGGCAACCCCAGGCCTGGTCAGGCTTCGTTGACGCCCTGCGGCACTGGCAGCACCGCAGCGGCTGGCCCGTGCTGGCCGACGGCCTCAGCGGTCTGCGCGGCTGCCCCGGCCTGGAGCTGGTGGCCGGCTACGACCTGATCGCCGCAGCCCTGCCTGCGGAGCTGCTGGCCGAGCAGGTGCTGCGGCTCGGTCCGCTGCCCGCCAGCCGTGGTCTGCAGGCTCTGCTGCAGCGCTGCGGTGGCCGCCAGCTGCTGGTCAGCGAAGGCGATCCCCGCCCCCTGGATCCGCTCGGGCTGGCCGGGGCACAGTGGAGCAGCGGCCTCGAGCGCTGGCTGGCGCAGCTGCCCGCGCTCCCCGCCCAGGCCCTGGCGTCCGCAGCCAATCGCCGCCATGCCGCCAGCTGGCTGAGCGCCGATGGCCAGGTTCAGGCCTGGCTGGACGGCCGGCTGGACGGCGACGCCAGCGCCGGCTGGAGCGAACCGCTGCTGGCCCGGCGGCTGGCGCGGCTGCTGCCGCCGGAGCTGCCCCTGGTGATCGCCAACAGCTCGCCGGTGCGCGACTGGGAGAGCTTCACCCCGCCCGACGGGCCCTGGCGCCCGGTGCATGGCTTCCGAGGCGCCTCGGGGATCGACGGCACCCTGTCGCTGGCCTGCGGCGTGGCCGAGGCGGCCGGCCGGGCGGTGCTGCTGAGCGGTGATCTGGCCCTGCTGCACGACAGCAACGGCTGGCTCTGGCACCGGCAGCTGCGCGGCCGCCTCACGGTGCTGCTGATCGACAACGGTGGCGGCGGCATCTTCGAGCAGCTGCCGATCCGGCCTGAGCGCCCTGAGGCCCTCGACTTCGAGCGCCTGTTCGCCATGCCCCAGGCGGTTGATCCCCTGGCCCTGGCGGCGGCCCACGGTGTGCCCGGCCGGGAGGTGGCCGCTCCGGCCGATCTCGCCGCTGCCCTGGCCTGGGCGCTGGAGCAGCCGCTGGCCCTGCTGCGGCTGCACACCGAGCGCCGCCGCGACGCGGCCTGCAGGCGGGAGCTGCGCAGAATGGCCGCTGCCCTCGTCTCACCGCCATGACCATGGCCTCCCCTGCCGGGCAGCCCGTGCTCTGGCAACCGGCCGGCAGCTACGAGGACATCCGCTTCGAGCGCAGCGATGAGGGCATCGCCCGCATCACGATCGACCGCCCCCACAAGCGCAACGCCTTCCGGCCACGCACGGTGCACGAGCTCTGCGACGCCTTCTCGCGGGTGCGCGACGATCCGCGCCTCGGCGTGGTGCTGTTCACCGGCGCCGGGCCCGCCGCCGACGGCGGCTGGGCCTTCTGCGCCGGCGGTGACCAGAGCGTGCGCGGAGATGGCGGCTACGTGGACGAGGACGGCCTGCCGCGGCTCAACGTGCTCGATCTGCAGCGCCTGATCCGCAGCCTGCCCAAGGTGGTGATCGCCCTGGTGGCGGGGTACGCCATCGGCGGCGGCCAGGTGCTGCATCTGCTCTGTGATCTCTCGATCGCCGCCGAGAACGCCCGCTTCGGCCAGACCGGTCCGCGGGTGGGCAGTTTCGACGGCGGCTTCGGTGCCGGTTTCCTGGCCCGGGTGGTGGGCCAGCGCAAGGCCCGCGAGATCTGGTTCCTCTGCCGCCAGTACGACGCCGCCGAGGCCCTGGCGATGGGGCTGGTGAACGCGGTGGTGCCGCTGGAGCAGCTCCAGGAGGAGGGAGTGCGCTGGGCCCGGGAGGTGCTGCAGCACAGTCCCACGGCGATCCGCTGCCTCAAGGCGGCCTTCAATGCCGAGACCGACGGGCTGGCCGGCATCCAGGAGCTGGCCGGCCAGGCCACCCACCTCTTCTACCGGACCGAGGAGGGCCAGGAGGGCCGCAATGCCTTCCTGGAGAAGCGGCCCCCCGACTTCTCCGCCCATCCCTGGTTACCTTGAGCGTGCAGCTCCATGGATCGCTGGGCTCCTCCATGCCTGGTGCGTTTGCCCGCTTCTGGAGACCGTCCCTGGTCCTGCTCCTGGCGGCGCTGCTGCCATCCGCCGCCGGCGCCACGTCTGCTCACCGCCCACCATCTCCGCTTCCCTACACACCGGCCCTCAGGCCCTATGCCAGTCCCGGCAGGTCTGCCGGTTCCGAGAAGTCGTCCAGTCGTGAACTGGTGCTCGATCGGCGTGCCCGCCTGCTTCGAGTTCTGGAAGCTGGTCAAGAATTGAGGCGGTTTCCCGTGGCCGTCGGTCGTCCGGGCTGGGAGACCCCGGTGGGGCAGTTCCAGGTGATCGAGCTGGTGGCCGATCCCATCTGGGAGCATCCGGCCACGGGCGTGCATGTGCCGCCGGGCCCGGACAATCCCCTCGGCAGCCGCTGGATCGGGTTTCACCGCGACTGCGAAGGCCGCCGTGGCTTCAACGGGGTGGAAGTGCTCACGGTGGAGGGTTGCGTGAGCTCCGGCTTCCATGGCACGCCCCAGCGTGACAGCGTGGGCCGCGCGGTGTCGCACGGCTGCGTGCGTCTCTTCGACGAGCACGTGCGCGAGCTGTTCGAGCTGGTCCAGCTGGGCACCCCCGTCACCGTGCTGCCCTGAGCCGGGTCCGCAGCCTGAGGGGACCACGACGCACCACCCCTACAGTTGCGCCCACCCTGCGCCAGTGCCCGGATGCGCATCCTGTTTGCCGCCGCCGAGTGCGCGCCCCTGATCAAGGTGGGCGGCATGGGAGACGTGGTGGGTTCCCTGCCGCCGGCCCTGGCCCGGCTGGGCCACGACGTGCGCACGATCATTCCCGGCTACGGCAAGCTCTGGTCGCGCCTGTCGATCCCCGATGAGCCGGTGTGGCGGGGCCACACGATGGGCAACGACTTCGCGGTCTTCGAGAGCCGCCATCCCGACAGCGGCCTGCCCCTCTATCTGGTGGGCCATCCGGTGTTCGACCCCGAGCGCATCTACGGCGGCGAGGACGAGGACTGGCGGTTCACCTTCTTCGCCAGCGCCACCGCCGAGTTCTGCTGGCACCACTGGAAGCCCCAGGTGCTGCACTGCCACGACTGGCATACCGGCATGCTGCCGGTGTGGATGCATCAGGACCCGGAGGTGAGCACCGTGTTCACCATCCACAACCTGCGCTACCAGGGCCCCTGGCGCTGGAAGCTCGACCGCATGACCTGGTGCCCCTGGTACATGCAGGGTGACCACACGATGGCGGCGGCCCTGCTCTACGCCGACCGCATCAGCGCGGTGTCCCCCACCTATGCCCAGGAGATCCGCACCGCTGAGTACGGCGAGAAGCTGGAGGGGCTGCTCAACTTCGTGAGCGGCAGGTTGCGCGGCATCCTCAACGGCATCGACATGGGCGCCTGGGATCCCGCGACGGACCCCACCCTGCCGGCCCGCTTCAGCGCCGACGACCTGGCTCCCCGGGCGATCAACAAGCGGGCGCTGCAGGAGCGTTTCGGTCTCACGGTGAATCCCCGCAGCTATCTGATGGGCGTCGTCAGCCGGCTGGTGGACCAGAAGGGGGTCGACCTGCTGCTGCAGGTGGCCGACCGGGTGCTGGCCTACACCGACAGCCAGATCGTGGTGCTGGGCACCGGCGACCGCACCTACGAGTCGGGGCTGTGGCAGATGGCGGCCCGCCATCCGGGCCGCTTCGCCGTGTTCCTCACCTACGACGATGCCCTCTCCCGCCTGATCTACGGCGGCAGCGATGCCTTCCTGATGCCCAGCCGATTCGAACCCTGCGGCATCAGCCAGATGCTGGCGATGCGCTACGGCTCGGTGCCGGTGGTGCGGCGGGTCGGCGGCCTGGTGGACACGGTGCCCCCCAGCGATCCGGGCGCCGACGGTGGCGAGGGCAGCGGCACCGGCTACGGCTTCGACCGCTACGAGCCGATCGACTTCTACACCGCGATCGTGCGCTCCTGGGAGGCCTACCGCCACACCCGCTCCTGGGCGCGGCTGCAGCGCCGCGGCATGACCGTCGACTTCAGCTGGGACCGTTCGGCCCTGGCCTACGACGCCATGTACCGCGAGGTGTGTGGGGTCAAGGAGCCCACCCCCGAGGCGGCGGCGGTGGAGCAGTTCTCCCTGGGGCAGGACGCCGATCCCAGCCGCAAGGGTCTGGCCGCCCTGCTCAAGCGTCGCTAGGCCGGGGCCGGTGGGGGAGGAGCGGCCGGCGCCAGCCCCGGCGGGCCTGGATCTGACCGACGGCCGGAACCTGCCCGCCCCCTACCAGGATCCGTGGACGCTGCTGCGCCGCGATCTGCGCGCCGTGCTGGCCTCGCTGCGGCTGCGCCTCTGGGAGCTGAGCCGGCGCAACCGCCAGGGGGATCTGCCGCTGCCGCCGTTCTGGCCGCGCCGTCTCGGCGCCTGGTTCTGGCCCCTGGTGCTCGCTCTGGCCGTGGCCGTCCCTGCGGCCCCGTTGGTGCTGGCGCGCAGCGCCTTGCCCCAGCCGCAGGCGCGCACCCTGCCCCCGAGCCCGGCGGCCCCGCCCAGCGAGCTCAGCCTGGACGACAGGGTTGAGGTTCGCGAAGACCAGGATCGGGAACCGGGCGGCCCCACGACCCGGGAACCGGACGGCCCCACTGTCGCCGCTGCGCCTTCCGGCCTCCCCGCTTCGCCGGGACAGGATGTCGAGCCCCCTGCTCCTGATCCCCTGCTGGCGCTGCTGCAGCCTGCCGATCCCCGTCAGCTGGTGCGCGCCGTGCGCGAGCGTCCCGCCCTTGCCTGCCTGCAGCTCGAGCTGGCCGCCGGCTTCCAGGCCCTGGCGCCCGCCGAACGGCAGCGCCAGGCCGAGACCTGGCGCCAGAGGGCCGTGGATCTGGGCTATGAGCGGCTGGAGCTGCTCGACGGATCGGGGAGGCTGCTGGGGCGGACCGCCCGGGTGGGCTCGGGCATGATCCTGCTCGATGCCACGGCCGGCCCCGATGTCCCTTGATCTCCAGCAGTTGCAGGCGCTCTGGGGACCTCCCCTCACCCCCGTGACCGCTGCGGCGGCGATCCTGCCCCTGGCGGTGAGCACCGACAGCCGGCAGCTGAGTGCCGGTGGACTGTTCCTGGCGCTGGTGGGGGAACGCTTCGACGGGCACGCCTTCCTCCAGCAGGCCCTGGCCGCCGGCTGCCGGGCCCTGGTGGCCCAGCGTGATCGCCTGGGCGCCGCTGCCCGCGAGGAGCTCACGGCGGCGGCGGCGGCGGCCGGCGCGGCTCTGTGGCTGGTGGACGACACCCTGCAGGCCTACCAGGACCTGGGCCGCCTCTGGCGCGAGCGGCTCACGGCCCCCGTGGTGGCGGTGACCGGTTCGGCCGGCAAGACCAGCACCCGGGAGCTGATCCGCGCCGCCCTGGCCCCCCTCGGCCCGGTGCTGGCCTCCAGCGGCAACGAGAACAACGATGTGGGGGTGCCCCTCACCCTGCTCAGGGCCGGTCCCGAGCACCGTGCCGTGGTGGTGGAGATGGGCATGCGCGGCCTGGGCGAGATCGAGCGGCTGAGCCGCTGTGCCCGCCCCGATGTGGCGGTGATCACCAACATCGGCACCGCCCACATCGGCCGTCTCGGCAGCCGCGAGGCCATCGGCACGGCCAAGTGCGAGATCGTCACCGCCCTGGAGCCCGGGGGGGTGGTGGTGATCCCGGCCGGCGATCCCCTGCTCGACGCCAGCCTGGCGCGGGTGTGGAGCGGGCGTGTGCTGCGGGTGGCCCTGGCCGGCGATGCGGGGGAGGCCGAGGCTCAGCTGGTGGGCGTGCTCGACGAGGCGGGGGCCTGTCTGCAGGTGGCCGGGGTGCGTCTGCCGCTGCCGCTGGAGGGCCGCCACCAGGCCCGCAACCTGCTGCTGGCACTGGCCGTCGCCGAGCAGCTGGGCCTGCCGCCCGAGCGCTGGCGGCCCCTGGCGGTGGAGCTGCCGGGGGGCCGCAGCCGCCGCCTGCAGGTCGCTGGCGTGAGCGTTCTCGATGAGACCTACAACGCCTCGCCGGAGGCGATGCTGGCCGCCCTTGAGCTGCTGGCACAGCAGCCGGGGGGCCGTCGCTACGCCGTGCTGGGCACGATGCTCGAACTCGGCGAGCGCAGCCTGGAGCTGCACCGCCGGGTGGCGGAGCGGGCCGCGCAGCTGGACCTCGACGGTCTGGTGCTGGTGGTGGACGGCGCCGAGGGCGACGCCATGGCCGTCGCCGCGGCCGCGCTGCCGCGGCTCGCGCGGGCGGCCACCCCCGAGCAGGCGGCCGAGCCCCTGCGGGAGTGGCTCGAGCCCGGCGATGTGGTGCTGCTCAAGGCCAGCCGCGGCGTCGCCCTCGAGCGCCTGCTGCCGCTGCTGGACTCGTCCTCGGCGAAGCCGGCCGGGGGCTAGCTAGCGCGGCCCCGTCCAGTTCTCCTTCACCAGCTGGCGGGCGCGGCCCAGGGCCAGGGCGCCGCTGGGCACGTCCCGGGTGAGGGTGGAGCCGGCACCCACGGTGACGTTGGCACCGAGGGTGATCGGCGCCACCAGCACCGAGTTGGCGCCGGTCTTGCTGCCGGCGCCGATCACGGTGCGGTGCTTGCGCACGCCGTCGTAGTTGGCGGTGATCGTGCCGGCGCCCACATTCACAGCGGCGCCGAGATCGGCATCGCCGATGTAGCTGAGGTGGTTCACCTTCACGCCGTCGGCCAGGGTGCTGTTCTTGATCTCCACGAAGTTGCCCACGTGGCAGCCGGCCGCCAGCCGGGCGCCGGGGCGCAGCTGGGTGAAGGGGCCCACCGCGGCGTTCGGGCCCACGCTGGCCTCGCGCAGCACGGCATGGAGGATCTGGCTGCCTTCGCCCACCTGGCTGTTCTCCAGCAGACAGCCCGGTCCGATGCGGCAGCCTGAACCGATCTCATTGCTGCCGCGGAAGTGGCACTGGGGCTCCACCACCACGTCCCGGCCGAAGCGGGTGCCGTCACTGAGGGTGCAGCTGGCCGGGTCGGTGAAGGTCACCCCCTCGCGCATCCAGTGCTCCCGCAGCCGCTGCTGCAGCACCGCCTCGCACTGGGCCAGCTGGAGGCGGTCGTTGATGCCGTTGATCTCGTCGGCATCGGCCACCTCCAGGTGCATGGCCGGGCTGAGCATGGCCACCGTGTCGGTGAGGTAGAGCTCGCCCTGGTCGTTGTCGCTGCGCAGCCGGGGCAGCACCGCCGCCAGCTTCTCCCAGTCGAAGCAGTAGATGCCGGCGTTGATCAGGTTGACCTGCCGTTGCGCTTCCGTGCAGTCGCGGTGCTCCACGATCCGCTCCACCCGGCCGTCATCCCCGGCCAGCACGCGGCCATAGCCGCTGGGATCGGCCAGTCGGGCCGTGAGCAGGGTCACCGCGGCGCCGCTGGCGCGGTGGCGCTCCAGCAGCTGCCCGAGGGTTTCGGGCCGCAGCAGCGGCACATCGCCGTTGAGCACCAGCAGCTCGCCCGTGAAGCCGGCCAGCGGCTCGAGCAGCTGCTGCACCGCATGGCCGGTGCCGTTCTGGGGCTGCTGCAGCACGAACTCCAGACCCTCGTACCGCGCCAGCGACTGCTGCACGCGCTCGGCCTGGTGCCCGACGATCAACAGCCGCCGCTCCGGGCTGAGTTGCTCGCAGCTGCTGAGCACCCGCTCCACCAGGGTGGCGCCGGCCAGGGGTTGGAGCACCTTGGGCAGGTCGCTCTTCATGCGGGTGCCCTTTCCGGCGGCGAGCACGGCAACGGCGAGCATCGGCGGGGGAACGGAGACTGGGCGGGAATCTACGCGGGCTGCCGAGGGGGCTCGGCGCCGGTCCGTGGGTGCCCCTCCAGTCCCCAGCGGCGCCGCCAGGCGCTGGTGGAGGCGGCCGCACTGGCGGCCTGGGCCAGTTGGCGCTCCGCCAGGATTACGGCGGCGGCGGCCTGGCCGGAGGGGTCGCGGTAGGGCTGGGCGGCCCGGGTGCCGAGGTGCTCGATCTCCATGGTTGTGAGCGGCTGCAGCGGGCAGTCCGGCCCGCTGCCCAGACCCAGGGCGGTGGGGCTGGCGGCGGTCCCGAAGCTCCAGGGACGGATCCGCTGGGATGGGGCCATGGTCCCCAGCTCCTGGGGTGGCCGGATCGAGGCCAGCTGCAGCCCGGCCAGCTGCAGGCTGTGGCGCACGGCGGCCGCGCAGCAGTAGGTGAGCAGCCGGCCCTCGGGCCGCAGCAGCCGGGCCAGGGCGCTCAGAAACTCCAGGCTCCAGAGTTCGGGGCAGCGCCGGGGCGAGAAGGCGTCCAGCAGCACCAGATCGCAGCGGCCGGCGAGCTGGTGACGCTCCAGCAGCCCGCCCACCCGGCTGCGGGCATCACCCCAGAGCAGCCGGGCCTGGCTGCCGTCGGCGCACCAGCCCCCGCGCTCCAGCAGGGCCCACAGCATCGCCAGGGTGCCGGGTTGCCACTGGCGGCGGAAGGCTGCGCAGGCGAGGGCCTGGCGCAGGGGCTGGGGATCGAGCTCCAGGCCCAGGATCTGCAGCGTCAGTCCCTGCCCTGAGGCAGCCTCCAGCAGGGCGGCGCTGTTGGTGCCCAGCCCGAAGCCCACATCCACCACCACCAGCCGCTGGCCGGCGCTGAAGCGCTCCAGCTGAGCCGGCCGCACGAACTTGGCCCGGGCCTCGCTGAGGGCGCCGATCGTGCCGTGGAAGCCCTCGCCGAAGCGGTTACTGAACAGGCTGAAGCTGCCGTCGGCCCCGGACTGGATCCTCAGGGCCGGCGTCCCATCCGCTGGCGTCGGCCCCGCCTCAGGCCCGCAGCCGTTCGAGGTCATCCCAGAAGCCCGGGTAGGACACCGCCGCCGCCTCGGGGCGCCGCAGGACGGTGTCGCCGCTGGCGATCCCGGCCGCCACCGCCAGGCTCATGGCCACGCGGTGGTCGGTCTCGCTGTCCACCGCGGCCCCCTGCAGCTCCGTGACGCCGGTGATGGCCATGCCGTCCTCGAACTCCTCGATGCGGCCGCCCATGGCCCCCAGCTGCCGGGCCATCACCGCCAGCCGGTCGGTTTCCTTCACCCGCAGCTCGGAGGCGTCGGCGATGCGGCTGACGCCCTCGGCGCAGCAGGCGGCCACCGCCAGCACCGGGATCTCATCCACCAGCCGGGGGATCAGCTCGCCACCGATCGTGAAGGGCTGCAGGGGGCCGTGGCTCACGCGCAGGTCGCCCACCGGTTCGCCGGCCACATCGCGCGCGTTCAGCACCTCCAGCCGGGCACCCATCTGTTCGAGCACCTCGAGGATGCCGGTGCGGCTGGGGTTGAGGCCCACGTTCTCCACGGTGAGCTCGGCCCCGGGGGTGACGGCGGCGGCCACGAGCCAGAAGGCGGCCGAACTGATGTCGCCCGGCACCACCACGCTCTGCCCGCGCAGGGCATGGCCGGGGCTGAGCGTGACCTCGGTGAGGCCGGGGCCGCCCACCTCCAGCCGGGCGCCGAAGGCCTTCAGCATGCGCTCGCTGTGGTCACGGCTCTGGGCCGGCTCGATCACGGTGGTGCTGCCGCTGGCGGTGAGGCCCGCCAGCAGGATGGCGCTCTTCACCTGGGCCGAGGCCACCGGCGTGTGGATGGTGGCGCCGCGCAGGGGCTGCCCCAGCACCGCCAGCGGCGCGAAGTTGCCGTCCCGGCGGCCGTGGATCACGGCGCCCATCTGCGCCAGGGGCGCGCCCACCCGCCGCATCGGCCGGCCCCGCAGGGAGTCGTCGCCGGTGAGCACGAAGTGGCGGCCCGCCCGCCCCGCCAGCAGGCCGAGCATCAGGCGCATGGTGGTGCCGGAATTGCCGCAGTTCAGCACGTCGTGGGGCTCCTGGAAGCCGTCGAGCCCCACGCCCTGCACCGTCACCGGCTGGCCGGCCTCGATCGCCGACACCTCCACCCCCATCGCCCGCAGGCAGGCGGCGGTGCTGAGGGGGTCCTCCGCCGGCAGCAGGCCCTCGATGCGGGTCGTGCCCTCGGCGATGGCCCCGAACAGCAGCGCCCGGTGGGAGATGGACTTGTCGCCCGGCACCCGCACCGTGCCCCGCAGGCTGCCGCCGCCGCTCAGGTGCAGGGGGCTGGAGGCGGCGCTGGACTCGGCCACGGGCAGGGGGGCGCTGGAGCGGCGATCCTATGGAGCATGCCCTCCGGCGCCAGGATCGCCGCTGTGTTCCACCGCGTTGCCCGATCGTGATGGCCCGATTGCTGTCTGTGCTGCTGGCGCTGCTGCTGGGAGGGCCCGTCGGTGCTGCCCCCCTGCAGGTGGACCGCTACCGCTGCGAGGGCGACCCCCTCGAAGCCCGGGTGTTCGCGGGGGCGGTGGATGCCATCGCCATTCCCAACATCAGCGCCGGCACGCCGCCCGGCGCCTACGTGGTGCTGCAGTGGCGCGGCGTGAGCCTGCAGCTGCCGCGCACCAACAATGCCGGCCCCCCCAGCTACACCGACGGCCGCTGGTGGTGGAGTGTGGCCGATGCCGATCAGCCCCAGTTCCGGCAGCGCCGCGGGGCGGTGCAGACCTACACCTGCGAGCGCGCGGACTGAGCTGACGCTGGGCTACTCCCAGGGATGCCAGTGGCAGAGGGGCCCCTGCCCGGCGCCGATGGCCAGGGACTGGCGCAGGCCCCCCTCCACGAACACCTTGGCCTGTCCCACGGCTGCGAGCAGGGGAAGCCCCAGGGCCCGCTGGGCCGTGATCGCCGCCCCCAGGGTGCAGCCGCTCCCATGGGTGTGGGGCGTGTCGATGGCGGCGTGCTCCAGCCAGCGGCCAGGGGCGCCGCGCTGCAGCAGGTAGTCGCGGCCGCGCAGATCCGGCCTGCCGCCACCCTTGATCAGCACGGCGGCGGGGCCGAGGTCGAGCAGCCGTTCCGCCGCCGCCTCCACGTCGACCGCGGTGCCGATCTCCCGACCGCTGAGCAGCTGGGCCTCGTGCAGGTTGGGGGTGAGCAGTTCGGCCAGGGGCAGCAGCAGCAGCCGGTAGGCCTCGATGGCGGCGGGCTCCAGCAGCACCGATCCGGCCCGCGACACCATCACCGGATCGATCAGGCGCGGCAGCTGCAGCGGCGCCAGGGCCGCGGCGGTGGCCTCGATCAGGCCGGCGTTGAGCAGCATGCCGGTCTTCAGCGCCGCCACCGGCAGATCGCTGAGCACCGCCTCGATCTGGGCCGCGAGGGCGGCCGGCGGCAGGGCGTCGACGCGGCTGACGCCGGTGGTGTTCTGGGCGGTGACGCAGGTGAGGGCCGAGCAGCCGTGCACCCGCAGGGCCGTGAAGGTCTTGAGGTCGGCCTGGATGCCGGCGCCGCCGCCGGAATCGCTGCCGCCGATGGTGAGGGCGATCGCGGGAGTCATGCCGCCATGATCGCCGCCTGCTCCCGCCGCCATCGGCCCATGGCCTCCGCCGAATCTCTTCCCCCCTGGCGGCCGCTGCTGCGCGCGGCCCGCCAGCGGGAGGGGCGTTCGCCCCTGGCGCGCTGGCTGCAGCTGGCCACGGTCGCCAGCGACGGCACGCCCCGGGTGCGCACCCTGGTGTTCCGCGGCTGGGCCGGAGCCAGCTGCCTCGATCTGCTCACCGATGGCCGCAGCGCCAAGGCGGCCGAACTGCGTGCCCGGCCGGCGGTGGAACTCTGCTGGCTGCTGCCGCGGGCCCGCTGCCAGTTCCGGCTGAGGGGCACTGTGCTGGCCCTCCCGGCTGAGCAGAAGCGGGCCGAGCGGGAGCGCCACTGGCAGGCGCTCACACCCGAGGGGCGGGCGCTGTGGGGCTGGCCGCCGCCGGGGGAGCCCCTGGCGGCCTCGGCGACGTTCCCGCTGACGCTGCCGCCCGAGACGCCCCTGCCCGAGGCGTTCAGGCTGCTGCGCATTGGGCTGGCGCAGGTGGAGCTGCTGGAGCTGCAGGGTCAGCCCCACCGCCGTCGCCGCTGGCGAGCAGCCACCGACTGGCTGGAGGAGCCGCTCAATCCCTGAGGGGCCTATCCGGCCGCAGCCTCGAGCCAGGGCTCCAGGAAACTGAGCGGCCGGGCCATGGTGGCCGAGAACCCGAGGATCCCGGTGTCGCGGTGGCTGTAAAGCAGGCTGTCGTCGCCGTCGAGCAGGAAGGTGCCGCCCCGCTGGGTGAGGTGGTCGTCTGTGGGCACGTAGGTGCGCCAGCGGCCCAGCACCTCCACCATGTTCTGCAGGCGCACCGTGGCCAGCTCGAAGGGGCGCTGGTAGCCGCGCCCCACCAGGTTGAACAGGGGCAGTTCCAGCCGCGGCGGCGCCTGGCGGTCGCCGCTGTAGCCGCGCAGCACCTCGGCCAGGGTGCCGGGGGAGCCGATGCCGGCGCACATCAGCAGCAGGGCCGGCCAGGGCCCGAGGGATGTCTGCAGGCCGGCGTAAAGGCCCAGGGCCTCGTGCAGCGCCGGGGTGGCGTCCACCTGCAGGCATTGCCGGGGCAGGCCGGTGTAGCGGCAGAAGCGCTCAGCGCCGGCGTCGTTGCCGATGGCGATCGCCAGCAGGGCGATGCCGGCCGCCTGCAGCCGCGGCCATGCAGCCGCCAGGGCCTGGGCGTATTCCAGGCTGTCGAAGTCGCCCAGCTGGCCCATCAGCACCACCAGCCGCCGGCGGCCGGGGGCCATGGCGGGCACGGCGGCGAGGCGATCCAGCAGGGGCTGGGGGGCGGCTGGGTTGGCGGCGTTTTGGCTCTCCATTGGCTCAGTCACGGACCGAGTCAGTTCAGCCGAGCAGCAGCCCCGCACCGCTGTCGGTGCTGGCCTCGGCGCTGCGCAGGTCAAAGAGCAGGTCTTCGAGACTGAGTTCTTCGAGGGCTTTGAGGCGGGCTCGTTCCAGGCGACGTTGCAGCGTGCCGGTGACCTGATCGGCGGGGGAGGCCGTACTGGCAGCCGCGTCGGCCGGTTCAGCCGCCGGTTCAGCCACTGCCTCGAGGATGGCCGCCACAGAGACCTCCCGGGCGGGCCGAGCCAGCCGGTAGCCCCCCAGCCGTCCCCGTCTGGCTTCCAGCAGCCCGGCCCGGCGCAGGCGCAGCAGCAGCTGTTCCAGCATCGGCTCGGGCAGCCCCCGGGCGATCGCCAGCTCGTGGGTGGACCGCCAGAGCAGGGGGTCGGCCGCCAGGGCCAGCAGGGCCTTGAGGGCGTGGCTGGCCTGGCGCGACAACATCCCTGGCCCTCCCCCTGGCTCTCAGCCGGCCGCCGCCTGGCCGGCAAGCCGCTCCAGCACGTGCTCCAGGGTGTAACCGAACAGGGCCGGGTCGGGCTCGCTGGTGCCCACATCCGCCAGGCCCAGCTCCGCCCAGCGGGCATCGAGCCGCGCCTCCAGCTCCGCGGGCCGCCGCAGCGGTTCGCCCCAGGGGTGGCGTTTCTCCGGCCCGATCTTGGTGGTGGCGTCGAGTGCCATCCGGCCACCCAGGCCCAGGCGCTCGCTGGCGAAATCGAGCGTGTCGAAGGGGGTGTCCTCCAGCACGAACAGATCCCGCTGGGGATCCACCTGGGCGCTGATCGCCCAGATCACCTGGCGCGGGTCGCGGATGTTGATGCTCCTGTCCACCACCACCACGAACTTCGTGTAGGTGAACTGGGGCAGGGCGCTCCAGAAGGCCATCGCCGCGCGCTTGGCCTGGCCCGGGTAGGCCTTGTCGATGGCGATCACGGCCAGCTTGTAGCTCAGCCCCTCCATCGGCAGGAAGAAATCGACGATCTCGGGGATCTGCTGGCGCAGGATCGGCGTGTAGATGCGGTTGAGGGCGATGGCCAGCATCGCGTCCTCCTTGGGCGGCCGGCCGCTGAAGGTGGTGAAGTAGATCGGGTCGCGCCGCTGGGTGACGCACTGGATGCGCACCAGCGGCGACTCCTCGACGCCGCCGTAGAAGCCCATGTGGTCGCCGAAGGGACCATCGGCGAGCTCCTCGCCCGGGGTGATCGTGCCCTCCAGCACCACCTCGCTGTGGCTGGGCACCTCCAGGTTCACGGTCTTGCACTTGGCCAGCCGCACACCCTCGCCGGCGTAGAGCCCGGCGAACAGCCACTCGCTCAGCTGCACCGGGATCGGCGTGGCCGCCGCCATCACCAGCAGGGGGTGCACGCCGATGGCGATGGCGATCTCCAGCTTCTTGCCCATCGCCGCCGCCTTGCGCAGGTGGCGCGCCCCGCCGCGCACGCTCAGCCAGTGCACGGTCATCGTGTTGATGCTCTGCTGCTGCAGCCGGTACACGCCCACGTTGGGGGTGCGGGTCTCCGGGTCCCTGGTGATCACCAGCCCCAGGGTGATGATCCGGCCGCCGTCGCCCGGCCAGGGGCGCAGCAGCGGCAGGGCATCGAGGTTCACCTGATCGCCCTTGAACACCTGCTGGCGGCAGGGGGGGGTGAGATCCAGATCCGGCTTGGCCTTGAGCACATCCAGCAGCACCGAGCCGAAGCGCACCGCCTCACGCGCGCCCTTCGGCGGCCGCGGCTGCTGCAGCAACGCCAGGCGCTCGCCCAGGGCTTCGAGCTCCTCGGGCCGCTCCATGCCCATGCTCCAGAGCACCCGCTCCTGGGTGCCCATCAGGTTGATCGCCACCGGCATCGAGGAGCCGATCACGTTCTCGAACAGCAGCGCCGGCCCGCCCGCGGCCAGTACCCGGTCGGCGATCGCCGCCAGCTCCAGGTCGGGATCCACCGGGGCGGTGATCCGGCGCAGCCGGCCGCGCTCCTCCAGCAGCTTCAGGAAGCGGCGCAGGTCGCGGCCCTGTTTGTTCGCCACGGGATTCCGGTTTGCCGTTGCCGGGTCACTGTGGCGCAGGGCGTCGGCGACTGCTGACACACTGGGGCGGCTCTCCAGCCAGCGCTGTTCCGGCCCGCCGCCCCTGTGCAGATCTCCTATTTCCACACTTCCGAGGCCGTTCCCCCGGTGCGTCCGGCCGCCGACGGCGGCCCCGATGCCGCCGTGGTGATCGATGTGCTGCGGGCCACCACCACCATCGCCTGGTCGCTGCAGAACGGCGCCGAGGCGGTGCAGGCCTTCGCCGATCTGGCCGAGCTGGAGCAGGCCGCCCGGGCCTGGCCTGCCGAGCGGCGCCTGCGGGCCGGCGAACGCGGCGGCCAGACCGTGGAGGGCTACGACCTGGGCAACTCCCCCCTGGCCGTCACGCCCGAACGGGTGGGCGGCAAGCGCATCTTCATGAGCACCACCAACGGCACCCGCTCCCTGGCGGCGGTGCGCGAGGTGCCGCTGCTGCTCACGGCCTGCCTGCCCAACCGCACCGCCGTGGCACGCCGGCTGGTGGAGCGGGGCTGCGAGCGGGTGTGGATCGTCGGCAGCGGCTGGGAGGGCGCCTACTCCCTCGAGGACAGTCTGGCCGCCGGGGCTCTGGCGTCCGCCGCCAGCGAACTGGCGGTGGCGCCCCATGTGGGGGTGGAGTTCGGCAATGACGAGATGCTCGCCGCCCTGGCCCTCTGGCAGCAGTGGCGCCAGGACCCCGAGACCTGCCTGCGGGTGGCGAGCCATGGCCAGCGGCTGATGCGCCTGGGGGACCATGACGGCGACTTCGCCTGCTGCAGCGCGGTGGACACGTTGCAGGTGGTGCCGTTCCAGGCCGAACCCGGCGTGCTGCGGGCTGGCTGAAGCCAGCTCCGATACAGTTCGCCGGTCTGATCGGTCGGGGCAGTGAGCAGCTATCTGGCGGCAGCTGTGCAACTCACCAGCACGCCCGACCCCGACGCCAACTTCGCCGCCGCCGAGGAGCAGATCGAGCTGGCCGCCCGCCGCGGCGCCGAGCTGGTGGGTCTGCCCGAGAATTTCGCCTTCATGGGCGAAGACCAGCTGCGCCTCCAGCTGGCCCCTTCCCTGGCGGAGCGCTGCAGCCGCTTTCTGGTGACCATGGCGCGGCGCTATCAGGTGACCCTGCTCGGCGGCGGCTTCCCGGTGCCGGCCGCCGAGGGGCACACCCTCAACCGTTCCGAGCTGGTGGGCACCGAGGGCCAGCTGCTCGCCCGCTACGACAAGATCCATCTCTTCGACGTGGATCTGCCTGACGGCGACACCTACCGCGAGTCGTCCACGGTGCAGCCGGGGCAGGAGCTGCCGCCGGTGGTGGAGGTGCCGGGGCTGGGCCGGATCGGTCTCTCGATCTGCTACGACGTGCGCTTCCCCGAGCTCTACCGCCACCTCGCCGGCCAGGGCGCCGACGTGCTGATGGTGCCGGCGGCCTTCACCGCCTTCACCGGCAAGGATCACTGGCAGGTGCTGCTGCAGGCCCGGGCGATCGAGAACACCGCCTACGTGGTGGCGCCGGCCCAGACGGGACTCCACTACGCCCGGCGGCACACCCATGGCCATGCCCTGGTGATCGACCCGTGGGGCACGGTGCTGGCCGATGCCGGCGTCAGCCCGGGTCTGGCGGTGGCGCCCATCGATCCCCGCCACGGCCAGCGGGTGCGGGCCCAGATGCCGAGCCTGCGCCATCGCCGGCCGTCCCTGTTCGCCGCCTGCTGATGCGGCTTCACTGGCGCTGGAGAGGACTGCGGGGGCTGCTGGTGCTGGCCCTGCTGCTGGCCGATCTGCCGGCCCTGGCCTCGAGCCTGGCCGCCTGGCGCGTGACCCGCCAGGGGGTGCTGGAGCTGCGCACCACGCCTGATGTGGCCCTCCAGGCGTTCTACGAGGCCGGTGACGCCGGCCGCGGTCCGCGGGTGTGGGTCGATCTTCCCGGTGCCCCCCAGCGCACCCGCAGCATCCGCGGCAGCGGCTCCATCCGCGAGGTGCGCATCGGCCGGCCAACCCCCACCACCACCCGCCTGGTGGTCGAGTTCGCCCCGGGCACGCGGCTCGATCCGCGCAGCCTGCGCCTGGTGGGCACCGCTCCCGATCGCTGGCGGATGGAGTTCCGCGGTCTGGATCGGCCGGTGCTGCTGGGCCTGGGGGAGGGCGATCTGGATCGTCCCAGCGGCTGGGCCGCGGCGCCGACCACCCCCTTCCCCACCGCCAGTGCCCCGCTCTCGGCCGACGGCCTGCCGGTGGTACCCCGCGGCCGCTTCCGGGTGGTGATCGATCCCGGCCACGGCGGCCCGGACCCCGGTGCGGTGGGCATCGGCGGCCTGCGCGAGACCGACGTGGTGCTCGATGTGTCGCTGCAGGCGGCCCGGCTGCTGCAGGCCCGCGGTGTGCAGGTGACGCTCACCCGCACCAGCGAGATCGACCTCGACCTGCCGCCGCGGGTGTCGATCGCCAACCGGGCCGGGGCCGACGCCTTCGTGAGCGTGCATGCCAATGCCCTGAGCATGGCCCGGCCGGATGTGAACGGCGTGGAGACCTTCTTCTTCTCCGGCGGTCCCTCCCAGGCCCTGGCCAGTGCCCTGCAGCGCCGCATGATGGCGATCTCCTCCGGCAGCCCCAACCGGGGGGTGAAGCAGGGCCGCTTCTTCGTGATCCGCCGCACGGTGATGCCCGCGGCGCTGGTGGAGATGGGCTTCGTCACCGGTGCCATCGACGCGCCCCGCCTCGCCAATCCGGATTTCCGCCGCCGCATGGCCCTGGCCATCGCCGCCGGCATCCTCGATTTCCTCGGAGGCCGCTGATGAGCCTGCTGGTGGGCCTGTTCGACAGCGGCCTGGGCGGTCTCACCGTGCTGCGTCAGGTGCAGCAGCGCTATCCCCACTCCCCCTGCCTCTATCTGGGCGACACCGCCCGCGTGCCCTATGGCACCCGCACGGTCGAAGACATCCGTGCCATCGCCGCCGAGGTGGTGCACTGGCTGCGGGAGGAGGGCGTGGGGGTGCTGGTGATGGCCTGCAACACCTCCAACGCCCTGGCTCTGGACGTGGCGGTGGCCGAGGCCGGGGTGCCGGTGGTGGGCCTGATCGACAGCGTCGCCGCCGTGATCGAGAGCGACCGGGTGGGTGTGCTGGCCACCCCCGCCACCGCCGCCAGCGGCGCCTACAGGCGGGCTGTCCATGCCAGCCGGCCCCAGGCCCAGGTCACCGAGGTGGGCTGTCCGGCCTTCGTGCCCCTGATCGAGGCGGGTGAGCTGCACAGCCCTGCGCTGCGGGAGGCGGCGCGGGGCTACCTGGAGCCGCTGCTGGCGGCCGGGGTGGACACCGTCGTGCTGGGCTGCACGCACTACCCCCTCCTGAGCGGGCTGCTTCAGGAACTGCTGCCGCCCGGCACGATGCTGATCGACCCCGCCATCGCCGCGGTGGAGCGGCTCGGGCCCCTGCTCGCCAGCCTGGGCGATCTGCCCGAGTCGGAGCAGCCCCCCCTGCCGCCGCCGCTGCAGCAGGCCACCCGGCTCTGCGTGACCGGCTGCCCCGATGCCTTCGCCGTGGCCGCCCACCCCTGGCTGGGCAGCCGTCCCGCGGTCGAGCGCGTGAGCCTGCGGTTGGCCGCCCGCCCCGCCTAGGATCGTGCCACAGAGGAGATGACGTGGCAACGGTTGCAGAGCTGCTCCAGCCGGTGGAGGCTGATCTCGATGCCCTGCTGGCCGACCTGCGCAGCCTGATCGGTGCCGGTCATCCCATTCTCCAGGCCGCTGCCGAGCACCTCTTCGCCGCCGGCGGCAAGCGCCTGCGACCGGGCATCGTGCTGCTGCTCTCCCGCGCCGTGGCGCCCGACGGTGAGCTGAGCGCCCGGCACCGCCGCCTGGCCGAGATCACCGAGATGATCCACACGGCCTCCCTGGTGCACGACGACGTCGTCGATGAGGCCGCCACCCGCCGCGGGGTGGACACGGTGCACAGCCGCTTCAACCACCGGGTGGCGGTGCTGGCCGGCGACTTTCTCTTCGCCCAGGCCAGCTGGCATCTCGCCAACCTCGACGACCTGGAGGTGGTGAAGCTGCTCAGCCGCGTGATCATGGACCTCGCCGACGGTGAGGTGAAGCAGGGTCTGTTCCGCTACGACACCGGCCAGAGCTTCGCCACCTATCTGGAGAAGAGCTACTGCAAGACCGCCTCGCTGATCGCCAACAGCGCCCGGGCGGCCGGGGTGCTCTCCCAGCTGCCCCCGGAACGGCTGGAGGCCCTGCACCGCTTCGGCCGCCAGCTGGGGCTGGCCTTCCAGGTGGTGGACGACATCCTCGACTTCACCGGCAGCGACCAGCAGCTCGGCAAGCCCGCCGCCAGCGACCTGGCCTCCGGTTACCTCACTGCACCGGCGCTCTATGCCCTCGAGGAGCGACCGTCCCTGGCCGGCCTGATCGAACGGGAATTCAGCCAGGACGGGGATCTGGAGCAGGCCCTGGAGCTGGTGCGGGGCTGTGAGGCCATTCCCCGTTCCCGCGCCCTGGCCGAGCAGTTCGCCCGCGAAGCCGCCGAGGCGATCGCCTGGCTTCCCCCTTCGGAGCCGCGCAGCGCCCTGCGCGCCCTGCCCGACTTCGTGCTCAGCCGGCTCTACTGACAGCACACGCCCACTGCACCCCTCAGCCCAGCTCCACCTCCCGCAGCGAGCGCAGGCGCAGGCTGCCGGTGGGAAACGGCGCTCCATCGCTCTCCGGTGAGAGGAGCACGTGCACCAGGCACCCGGCCGCCGCTGCGGCCGTGGCGCCGGCCGGGGAATCCTCGAAGGCCCAGCACCGCTCCGGCGACACGCCCAGTCTCTCAGCCGCCAGCAGGAAGGGATCCGGAGACGGTTTGCCGGCCTCCAGCTGGGGATCGTCGCCGTGGACCCGCACGCTCAGGAGCTGCAGCCAGGGGTGCGGAGCGCTCTTGAGCTCCACCGAGGGCCTGGCGCTGCTGGTGACCAGTGCCATCGGAATGGCCAGTTCGCGGCAGCGCCGCAGCAGCTCAGGCGCGCCCTCGATCGCCGGAGCCCGCACCAGCAGCGCTTCGGCGATGGGCTGGCGGACCGCCAGCAACTCCTGCACGCCCGGCGCCCGGCCGTGCTGCGCCTGGATCCATTCCTGCACTTGCGCCGCGCAGTCCAGCCGCCGCCGCCCGCGCAGCTGCAGCAGTTCGGCGTCGCTGAGCTCGCGGCCGAACTGCCGTGCCGCAAGTCGCCAGGCCCGGGCGTGCAGGGGCTCGGTGTCGAGCAGCAGCCCGTCGAGGTCGAACAGACAGGCGGCGGGCCGGGTCATGGGTCCATTCTCCCAGCTGCCCATCCCTGCGGTCGCTCCACACTGAAGCGCTGGGGCTGGCCGCAGGCCCGCGGATGCAGCCAGCTCCAGCGGGTCCAGATCAGCAGATAGAGATTGGTGCCGAGCGGTCCCTGGCCCCAGCCCACGCCCAGCCGGTCCCCCCACACCACCGGCATCGGGTGCTCGCCCCGCCCGGCGTGCCAGGCCGCCAGCTCGCTGCGGTGCAGGATCGGCCGGCCGTCGAAGCGGAACAGCAGCGGCCCCCCTGCCCCGGGAGGAACGGGCAGCCGGAACCACACCTTCTTGCTGCAGCGCAGATACCAGAAAACCCAGCTGGGACCCAGCACCGGGTGGTTGCCGCGGGTGCTGTACACGAGCCCCCGGGCGCTGGCGGCAGGACTGCTGCTGCGGTTCACAATGGGGTGCCCTGCTCCCCGTTGTGATGGCTGAGGTCACGATCGAGTCCGTGCTGCAGGAAGGCCGGCTGTTCGAGCCCCCGGCCGACCTGGCCGCCGGTGCCCGCATCGGCTCCCTTCAGGCCTACCGCGACCTCTGCCGGCGGGCGGAGAGCGATCCGGACGCCTTCTGGGGAGATCTGGCCCGCAGCGAGCTGCACTGGTTCGAGCCCTTTCACACCGTTCTGGACTGGACCCAGGCTCCCTTTGCCCGCTGGTTCGAGGGTGGCCGCACCAACCTCAGCTTCAACTGTCTCGACCGCCATCTTGACGGTCCGCGGGCCGACAAGACGGCCCTGATCTGGGAGGGCGAACCCGGCGACACCCGCACCTTCAGCTACCGCCAGCTGCACGCCGAGGTGTGCAGGGCGGCCAATGCCCTCAAGGCGCTGGGCATCGGCAAGGGCGATCTGGTGGCCCTCTACATGCCGATGATCCCGGAGGCGGCGATCGCCATGCTGGCCTGCGCCCGCATCGGCGCCCCCCACTCGGTGGTGTTCGGCGGCTTCTCGGCCGATGCCCTGCGCGACCGGCTGATCGACGGTGCGGCCAAGGCGGTGATCACCGCCGACGGCGGCTTCCGCAAGGACAAACCGGTGCCGCTCAAGCCGGCGGTGGATGAGGCGCTCGGCGCAAACGGCGGCGCCCCCAGCGTGGAGACGGTGCTGGTGGTGCGCCGCATTGGCTCTGGCGACGCGCCCGGCGCCGGTGGTGGCTGCGCCATGACCGCCGGCCGCGACCACTGGTGGCACGAGCTGGTGGAGGGCCAGAGCGCCGACTGCCCGGCCGAGCCCATGGCCAGCGAAGACCGCCTGTTCGTGCTCTACACCTCCGGCTCCACCGGCAAGCCCAAGGGGGTGGTGCACACCACCGCCGGCTACAACCTCTGGGCCCACGTCACCTTTCAGTGGATCTTCGACATCCGTGACGACGACATCCACTGGTGCACCGCCGATGTGGGTTGGATCACCGGCCACAGCTACATCGTCTACGGCCCGCTCTCCAACGGCGCCACCACCGTGATGTACGAGGGGGCGCCCCGCCCGGGCAAGCCCGGCGCCTTCTGGGAGGTGATCGAGAAGCACCGCTGCACGATCTTCTACACCGCCCCCACGGCCATCCGCGCCTTCATGAAGAGCGGCCGCGAGGTGCCCGACCAGTACGACATGAGCAGCCTGCGCATCCTCGGCACGGTGGGTGAGCCGATCAATCCCGAGGCCTGGATGTGGTACCGGGAGGTGATCGGCGGCAACCGCTGCCCGGTGGTGGACACCTGGTGGCAGACCGAGACCGGCGGCGTGATGATCAGTCCCCTGCCCGGCGCCACCCCCACCAAGCCCGGCTCCTGCACCCTGCCGCTGCCGGGCATCGCCGCCGACATCGTTGATCACGACGGCAACTCCCAGCCGGCCGACGCCGGCGGCTACCTGGCGGTGCGGCGCCCCTGGCCGGGGATGATGCGCACGGTGCACGGCGATCCCGATCGCTTCCGGCGCAGCTACTGGGAGGAGGTGCGGCCCGCCGATGGGTCCCTGCTCTACTTCGCCGGTGACGGCGCCCGCCGCGACGCCGACGGCTACTTCTGGGTGATGGGCCGGGTCGACGACGTCATCTCGGTGTCTGGCCACCGCCTCGGCACGATGGAGATCGAGAGTGCCCTGGTGAGCCACCCGGCCGTGGCCGAGGCCGCCGTGGTGGGCCGCCCCGACGAGATCAAGGGCGAGGCGGTGGTGGCCTTCGTGACCCTGGAGGCCGGGCGCGAGGGCAGCGATCCGCTGGTGGCCGAGCTGCGCAGCCATGTGGGCAAGGAGATCGGTCCGATCGCCAAGCCTGACGACATCCGCTTCTCCGATGCCCTGCCCAAGACCCGCAGCGGCAAGATCATGCGCCGCATCCTGCGCTCGCTGGCCTCGGGCCAGGAGGTGAGCGGCGACACCTCCACCCTGGAGGACCGCTCGGTGCTCGATCAGCTGCGGGTCTGAGCCTGGCCCCAGCCGTCGATGGCCAGCGCCAGCCGCTCGATCTGGCGCTGGCGCGCGGGGTCGTCGGCCCACTCCCCCAGCAGCTGGCGCCGCAGGCCGCCACTGGCGGGACTGAGGTGGTCCCCCGGCAGTTCCACCAGGCTGCTGGCGTCGTCGGGCCGCTGCTGGAGCACGTCCAGCAAGCGCGGGCTCTGGTCGATGCCGTCGCGGCTGAAGCGCACCAGCAGGTTGCGGGGCTGGCGGTAGCTGGCGGCCACCTGACGCAGGGTTTCCTCCGGTGAGGGGCTGAATTCGCTGCGGAAGCGGAACTGCTGACCCAGTTCGGCCAGCAGCGGCACGGACCGCTCCGCCGAGAAGTTGTTGAAGCTGAGGGCCACCAGCCCCCGCGCCCGGCGACCGCCGTCGGGAGCCAGCAGCTGCAGCTTGCAGCCGAGGCTGTGGCCGAGCCGCAGCGGCTCACCGGCGGGGAGGGCATCCACCTCGCTCAGGGCCTGCCGCTGGTCGCGGAACCGTGCCCAGGCGCTGTTGGCCTGGGCCTGGTGGTCGAAGCCCGGCACATAGCTCCAGGCGTGCACCCGCCAGCCCCGCGCCGCCAGTGCCTCCAGCAGCCGTCGGTAGCTGAGCTCCGGGCGGGCCGCCAGGTAGCTGCCGCCGATGAACTCCACCAGGCCCAGCGGCCGGCCGCCGGGCTCCAGCAGCCAGAGATCGTCCTGCTGCCGCCAGCGGGCCATCCCTGTGGCTCCCCCTGACGGCGCTCAGCTGCCGGCCTGCAGCCGGCGCAGCGCCTCGAGGGCCTCGCGGCGGTGGGCAGGCCCGTCCAGCAGGTTGTTGAACACGTGGCGGATCACGCCCTCGCCATCGATCACGTAGGTGACCCGGCCGGGCAGCAGCCCCAGCACACCGGGCACCCCGAAGGCCTTGCGCAGGCCGTTGCCCCGGTCCACCAGCAGCGGGAAGGGGAGGTTGTGCCGGGAGGCGAAGCGCTGGTGGCTGTCGGCATCGTCACCGCTCACGCCCCACACCTCGGCGCCCAGGGCCTGGAGATCGGCGTAGCTGTCGCGGAAGGCGCAGGCCTCCATCGTGCAGCCCGGCGTGTCGTCCTTGGGGTAGAAGAACAGCACCAGGGCCCTGCCGTCCAGCTGGTCGCTGCGGCGTTCGTTGCCGCTCTGATCGGGCAGGGCGATCAGGGGGGCGCGGTCGCCGGCGACGAGCGCACGGGCCATGGCAACGGGGGGTCGGCAGCCGAAACCCTACTTGCTTCGCCTGGGACGATGGGATGCAGCAGCCGGCCTGCCGTGAGCGCTCCTTCTCCCCAGCAGCCCAGCCCCTGGCAGCAGCCCGACCTGCTGACACTGATTCCGCCACCAGCCCCTGCCCCCGTTTCTGACCCTGCGGCCGTCACCGCCCCCGCTGCAGCCCCCGCCCCCGTGCCAGCCGCCGCCTCTGCACCAGCAGCACCCCGGCGCGGTCCCGCCTCGCTGCTGATCCTGGACACCGAGACCACCGGCCTGGATCCGGCGCGGGGACGCTGCATCGAGGTGGGCGCGATCCTGTTCACGGTGGCCGAGCGGGCCGTGCTCTCCCAGGTGTCCTTCCTGCTGCCCACCGACACCAACCCGGCCGAACACGTCAACGGCATTGCCGCCGCCGTCACCCGGCTGCCCCAGCCCTGGCAGGCCGGCCTGCGCTGTTTCATGGCCATGCTCGAGGCGGCGGATGCGGTGCTGGCCCACAACGCGGCCTTCGACCGCCAGTGGTTCGGCATCGACCCCCTGCCGCCGGTGGGCAAACCCTGGATCTGCTCGATGGAGGACATCCGCTGGCCCGCCCACCTGCACCTCAGGGCCAGCCCGTCGGTACGGGACCTGGCCCTGGCCCACGGGGTGCCCGTGTGGGCGGCCCACCGCGCCCTCAGCGACTGCACCTACCTGGCCCAGGTGCTGGAGCGCTGTGCCGATCTGGAGGCCCTCCTGCTGGGGGCACTCGAGCCGCGGCAGCTCTTCCGGGCCCGCCTGTCCTACGCCGAGCGCCAGAAGGCGCGCGACGCCGGGTTCCGCTGGAACGACCCGGTACCCGGCAGCTGGAGCCGGCGGCTCACCGAGGCGGAAGCGGCTGCTCTGCCCTTCCCGGTGGAGCGGGTCGACCCCGAGGCTGCAGGGCACCTGCAGACGCGGCCTGCGCTGGGTCAGGCCGCTGCCTGAGGACGGTGGCCTTCCGTTTTGTTTTCCCTTTCTGAAGCCCGCTGGTGGGTTACAGCCACTTTCACAGCCAGGCTGCAGTTTGGAGAGAAGCAAGCGGGGGTGCCATGGCCGTCCGTGGGGTCACGATCCAGCGCCCGGGTCTCAGCCAGCCCCGCTGTTCCCTGCAGCGCTGGCAGGCGGCACGGTCCTGGGCCCGTCTGATCCGCGAGGCTGAGGCCCTCTGGCATGTGGAGGCCCTGGCGATGCACCGCCTGGCTGCGCAGGAGCTGGGCTCCCTGCTGGAGGAGGTGCCGCCCGGCCTGCGGCGGCGGGTGAACCCCTGGCTGGAGCGCTTCGGGGTGCTCACCCGCCTGAACCCCTGAGGCCGGTCCTGGGAGCGGATGGCGCTGCACCATGGCAGGGCACAAAAAAGCAGCCCTTCCGGACTGCCGCAGAGCTTGGAGTGAAGAAGAGCGGAATCGGAGCGGCGGGATTTGAACCCACGACCCCCACTACCCCAAAGTGGTGCGCTACCAAGCTGCGCTACGCCCCGGATCAATCCGGCAAAGGCAAGCTATCACAGTGCTTTGCGGCCCGCCCCGCGGCGCTGCAGCCGCCGCAGCAAGCGCCGGTTGAGACGCTCCCTGCTCTCGCAGGCGTAGCCCGGCAGGCGCAGGTCGTGGGCCAGCAGCCGCAGTTCCGCCAGTCCCATCGCCGCCAGCCGCAGTTCCGGCAGCTCGTGCCAGTCGGTCCGGACCAGGGCGAGATCCACCCCCCGGCGCTGCATCCGCCATCCCCACAGGGCCCCGTCGGCAATCCACTCGGGCATCAGCACCACCAGCACCGCCAGCAGCCCGTAGAGCTCCACGAGAGCCTGCGGCAACGGCGAGGACGGACGCGGTTCCCCGGATCCGGGGTCTGCTCCCTTCATCCCGTCGCCGGGCGGGCGGAACCCCGGGCCGGAGCTGCAACAGCCAGCCGGGCCGACGGCCCATCCCGCCACTGCAGCGGCGTCTCGAGCCTGGGGTTCAGTCGCACGCTCCAGAACACCAGGGCGAAACAGAGGCCGATGGTGGCGAGCACTCCGATCAGCACCACCCGGTCTGGCAGAGGATTCATCGACGCTGGCGGCGGTGAAGGGGAATGGGGGTGACGACGCTCAGGCCCGCTCGGTGCGCGTGCACTGAATGCGGCTGGGCAACTGTTCGATGGTGAGCAGATCACCCTGCACGATCAGGGTCATGCGCTGATTCACGTAGCGGATCCCGGGCAGGGGCGAGTCGTCCCGGAAGGCGGTGGTGCGGGAGCCGCCGCGGATCAGCGAGGCCTGGGCGTTGTTGCGTTCCAGCTGGACGGCCCCCAGCCGTGGACACAGAAAGCGCTCGCTGGTGTCGTACTGCTCCCACCAGGGTGAGACCTGGGCCAGCAGGGCAGCGGCCGTGAGCAGCAGATGGGGAACCGGAACGGCCATGGCTGGAGGTATGGCGATGCGGCTAGGCCGGGGAAGCTGCGGTCAGCCGGATCGGCGTGTTGTCGCCACGCAGCACACAGTGGGGAATGGTCCAGTCGTAGCAGTCCCAGACCCGTCCATCCAGGCGGTAGTGGGCGCCGGGGAAAGCGCCCAGCAGCAGGCCGGTGGGCTGCGCCGAGCAGTACGGGCGGCTGCCCGGCTTGGCCAGGTATTGCTGGTGGTAGGGCTCGGCGAACCAGAAACGCTGGCCGCTGCGGATCTCGGTGGTGATCGTGCCGCGGCCGGCGGCATCCAGCAGCGCCTGGTAGGCCGCGCGGCTGGCCTCGGCCTGGGCCAGCAGGGCCGGATCGTCCACGTAGATGGCGGAGCGGTACTGGGAGCCGCGGTCATTGCCCTGGCGGTCGCCCTGGGTGGGGTCGTGGCACTCCCAGAACAGCTTGAGCAGGTCGCTGAAGTCGATCAGCCCCTGATCCCACACCACCCGCACCACCTCGGCGTGGCCGGTGCGACCCGAACACACCTGCTGGTAGCTGGGGTGGTCCACCTGACCTCCGGCATAGCCCACGGCGGTGGTGAGCACGCCCGGCAGGCGCCAGAAGCCCTTCTCCGCGCCCCAGAAACAGCCGCAGCCGAACAGCGCCTCGGCCTGCCCCTCCGCCGGGGTCAGAGCGATCGGCGTGCCGAGCACCACGTGGGTGGCGTCCTCAGCACCGGTTCTTGCCGTGGGTTCACCGCCCGCCTGTCTGCCGAACACAGCTCCGCCGCATCTGAGCGGAGCCTAGTCAGGACGAGGGGGCCTGGGGCCGCGGCTCGAGGGCGATGTGGTTCAGCAGGGTGGTGGTGAAGGCGAACAGCAGGAACGGCAGCGACAGCACCAGGATCAGTCCCACTCCCACCAGCGCGAACAGGGGCCTGCTGGCTCCCATCAGCGCCAGCCCGGCCGCCAGGCTCACGAAGATCACCACCATCCAGATCAGGATCTGGGCGTAGATGTCCCCGAAGGTGAGCGTGCAGCGCAGGTTGTAGCCCTGGGACCCGAGGGCGGACGGGATCGGAGCGGTACCGGACGAGGTCATGGGCTGGCTGCGTTACCACCACGTAAGCCCCGGCGACGCCGTCCGGCCCGCTTCCGCAACAAGAGTTGGGCAATGTCCGGGGGCAAGATCCCGGGGCCGCCGCGCCCTGTTCAGCCCGCGGCCTGCAGCTGTTCGCCGGCCTGTTCGCGGGCCCACAGCCGCCGGTAGGTGCCGGGCCGCGCCACCAGCTCGGCGTGGGTTCCCTGCTGCACCAGCCGCCCCTCCTCCAGCACCAGCACCCGGTCGCAGGCGGCTGCCGCCGAGAGCTGATGGCTGATCATCAGTACGGTGCGACCCTGATCGCCCTGGCGGCGGATCGTGCGCAGAATCTGGGCGGCGGTGGTGTTGTCCACGCTGGCCAGGGCGTCGTCCAGCACCAGCAGGGGCGCATCCACGAGCATCGCCCGACCGAGGGCCGTGCGCTGACGCTGGCCACCGCTGAGGGTGATGCCCCGCTCGCCCACCAGGGTCTGGTAGCCGTCCGGAAATCCCCTGATGTCGCCCTCCAGACGGGCCTGCTGCGCCACCGTCTGGACCCGCTCCAGGCTGGCGCCGGGTTCGCCGTAGCGCAGGTTGTCGGCCAGGGTGGCCGTGAACAGATAGCCCTCCTGGGGCACCAGCGCCACCTGGCGGCGCAGGTCCTTCAGCCGCAGCCGGGTGATGTCCACCCCATCCAGCCACAGCTGGCCGGGGCACACCTCCACCATCCTGCCCAGAGCCCGCGCCAGGGTGGTCTTGCCGCAGCCCACCGGCCCCACCACCGCCACCAGTTCCCCGGGCTCGATGCGGAAGCTCAGCTCCTCCAGGGCGGCACGCGGTGCTCCGGGATAGGAAACCGTGAGTCTGCGCGCCTCGATCGCCCCCCGTGGATGGCGCGCCGGCGGCTCGGGGGCGACCGGCGACTGGATCAGCGGCTGACGCTCCAGCAGCTGCTCCACCCGGTCGAGGCTCACCTGGCCGGTCTGGAAGGTGTTGAGGGTGAAGCCGAGCAGGGCGGTGGGGAACACCAGGCGTTCCACATAGAGGATCAGGGCCACCAGATCGCCGATGCTCAGGCGGCCCGTCTCCAGCTGGCCGCTGCCCAGGGCCAGCAGCAGCAGCAGGCTGATCGAGGAGATCCCCTCCAGCAGGGGAAACAGGGTGCTGCGGGTACGGGCCAGCCCCAGGGCCGCATCGCGGTAGAGGCGGTTGCGCCCGGCGAACGCGGCCCGCTCGGTGTCCTGCTGCCCGTAGATCTTGATGGCGCTGATGCCGGAGAGGTCCTCCTGGATCAGATCGCTCAGCCCAGCCAGCGCTTCCTGCTGGCGGCGCTGCTGGCCCATCATCCGGCCGCCGAACAGGCGCACGGTGAGCAGCATCAGCGGGTAGAGCCCCACCGCCGCCAGGCTCAGCCAGGGGTCGATGCTGAGCATCGCCGGCAGGGTTAGGGCATAGGCCAGAGCCGTGTTGGTGAGGCTGAGGATGGCGAAGCCCAGCAGCCGGCGCACGTTCTCCACGTCGCTGGTGGCGCGGCTGATCACCTCGCCGCTGCCGGTGCTCTGCACCCAGCCCGGCTCCTGGCGCAGCAGATGGTCGAAGATCCGCAGCTTGAGATCCGCTTCCACCTGCCGGCCGACGCCGAACACCAGCAGCCGCGACAGCAGCCGGAAGCCTCCCATCACAGTGGCCAGCAGCGCCAGCAGCAGGGCCTGGAGCAGCAGGTCGCGCAGCTCGAAGCCATCCCGCAGGTCATCGATCACCCGGCGCACCAGCAGCGGGATGGCCACCCCCAGCAGGTTCACCACCACCAGGGCGGCGGCGCCCAGCAGCACCGTGCGCCTGTGGGGGCGCAGGTAGCGCAGGATCCGATCAGCCCGCAGGGCGCTCAAGCCGTCAGGTCGAAGATGGGCCCAACCTAGGGATCACCGTCGCCGTGCCATGGCCCTCCCCCCTGATTCCAGCCCGGCCGCAGCCACGACCTCCATGCCGGCGCACCGTCCGGTTCGTGAGGACGGCCCCGAGCAGACCCACCCCCTGCATGCCCTCGACCGGGTCGTGGTGGACCGGCTGCTGGCCGCGGAGCAGCCCGCCGATGAGCATCTGGTCGATGCCGCCCGGCTGCTGATGCGCTACGAGGGCTTTCCCGGCGCCCGCGACCTTCAGGATGATCTGGCCAAGGTGCTGCGGCTCTGGGGACTGAGCCGGGAGGCGTTGCATCAACGCACCCGGGCGATCTGGGCGGCGGGTTTCCGGCCGGCGCCGTCCGGCAGCGACGCCGTGGGCTCCGGCTTCGACACCACCGACCAGGAGGGCTGAGCGTTCCCCCGCTGTTGTGTCGAACACCCGGCAAAGTCGGCCGGCGCATGGCCAGCGGTCCCCTTCCGGGGGATAGTGAAAGAGTCCCCATCACCCGGCCCGGAGTGCTCCGCACCCGGGCTTTTTCATGGGCGGCTCCTGGCTTCCTCCTTCAATGGGAATGCCGTCCGCCTCCATCGCTGCGCCATGGACTCCCGTTCCGCGGTCCCCGCCCTGCTCGAGCAGCTGCTGCGCGGCGAGTCGCTCACCGCTGACCAGGCCGGTGGCCTGATGCAGTCCTGGCTGGCGGAGGAGATTCCGCCGGTGCTCACCGGCGCCCTGCTGGCGGCGCTGGGGGCCAAAGGTGTGAGCGCCGATGAGCTGGCGGCCATGGCCTCGGTGCTGCGCCAGGCCTGCCCCCTGCCGGGCGACCGCCCGGCCCTGCGGCTGGTGGATACCTGCGGCACCGGCGGGGACGGTGCCGACAGCTTCAACATCTCCACCGCGGTGGCCTTCGTGGCGGCCGCCTGCGGCGTCCACGTGGCCAAGCACGGCAACCGCAGCGCCAGCGGCCGGGTGGGGTCGGCCGATGTTCTCGAGGCCATGGGCATCAACCTGCAGGCCCCGCGCCAGCAGGTGGTGGCCGCCCTGCCCGAGGTGGGTGTCACCTTTCTCTTCGCCCCGGGCTGGCATCCGGCCCTGGTGGGGCTGGCGCCGCTGCGCAAGGCCCTGGGCGTGCGCACGGTGTTCAACCTCCTCGGCCCCCTGGTGAATCCCCTGCAGCCCGATGCCCAGGTGCTGGGTGTGGCCCGTGCCGACCTGCTCGATCCCATGGCCGGCGCCCTGGCGCGCCTGGGGCTGCGCAGGGCGGTGGTGGTGCACGGCGCCGGCGGCCTCGACGAGGCCTCCCTGCAGGGGCCCAACCAGTTGCGGCTGGTGCAGGACGGGGCGGTGACCAGCCAGGAGCTGGAGGCGCCGGCGCTGGGGCTGGCCCCGGCTCCCGTGACCGCCCTGGCGGGGGGGGATCTGGGCACCAACCGGGCCATCCTCGAGGAGGTGCTGCAGGGCGGCGGCACGCCGGCGCAGCGCGACGTGGTGGCCCTGAACACGGCACTCGTGCTCTGGGCTGCCGGGGCGGCCGACAGCATCGCCGCAGGGCATGACCAGGCCGCCGCTGCCCTGGCCGCGGGCAGTCCCTGGCAGAAGGTGCTGCAGCTGCGCGCGGCGCTGGCGCAGGGGGCTGGGGGATGATCGGAGCACCGCCCAGCCCGCTCCCGTTGCCGTGAGTTCCACCGCCAGCCCCCCCGCCGCCCCCGGCCCCACGGCCACCGCCGCCCTGCTGGTGCTGGCCGACGGCACGCTGCTGCGCGGGGAGGCCTTCGGCGCCATCGGCACCGCGGTGGGCGAGGTGGTGTTCAACACCGGCATGACCGGATACCAGGAGGTGATGACCGACCCCAGCTATTCGGGTCAGCTGGTGACCTTCACCTACCCCGAACTCGGCAACACCGGGGTCAACGCCGCCGATCAGGAAGCCCCCCATCCCCATGTTCGCGGGGTGATCGCCCGCGAACTGGCCCCGGTGGCCAGCAGCTGGCGCGCGGAGGGGGATCTGGACCAGTGGCTGGCGGGCCATGGCGTGGTGGGCATCCGCGGCGTCGACACCCGGGCCCTGGTGCGCCACCTGCGCGAAGGTGGCGCGATCAACGGCGCCATCAGCAGTGATGGCACCACCCCTCAGGCGCTGCTGGCCGCCGTGCGCTCCGCACCGTCGATGGAGGGGCTCAACCTCACCGCCCAGGTGAGCACCCGCGAGCCCTACACCTGGAGCGAGCCCTGCGGTGCCACCTTCGACACCCGTCTGCAGGACCGTCCGGCCCGGCCCTACCGGGTGGTGGCGATCGACTTCGGCATCAAGCGCGCCATCCTCGAGCGGCTGGTGGCGCACGGCTGTTCCGTGACCGTGCTGCCGGCCGATTCCAGTCTCGAGGCGGTGCTGCGCGAGCGTCCGGAGGGCGTGTTCCTCTCCAACGGCCCCGGCGATCCGGCCGCCGTCAGCGGCGGCATCGCCCTGGTGAAGGGGCTGCTGGAGCAGCCGGACCTGCCCCTGTTCGGCATCTGCATGGGCCACCAGATCCTCGGCCTGGCCCTCGGGGGGCGCAGCTTCAAGCTGGCCTACGGCCATCGCGGCCTCAACCACCCCTGCGGCAGCCCCGGCCAGGTGGAGATCACCAGCCAGAACCACGGCTTCGCGATCGAGGCCGACTCGCTGCCCGCCGAGCGGGTGCGGATCACCCACCACAACCTCAACGACCACACCGTGGCGGCCCTGGAGCTGCTGCACCAGCCGGTGTTCGGGGTGCAGTACCACCCCGAGGCCAGCCCGGGCCCCCATGACGCGGACCACCACTTCGCCCGGTTCGTGGCCCTGATGGCCGCGCGGCGCTGACGCCCCCGCCGGGCCGGCAGCGGCAATGGTGATGTCCTGTGGCAATTTTCCCGTCCGTGCTGCAGCCAGGGCCCCCATCCCTACACTCGCCCCACAGACCAGTTTCGAGGGCATCAGCCATCAACGACCTGCAGCGACTCACGGTGTCCCTGCGCGGTGGATTCGAGCAGCAGGCGCACTGCCAGCTGTTCCGGTTCACCGGCCAGCTGGATGCCTATTCCGACAAGCAGTTCGGGGAGTTCATCGCCAGCCATCGCAGCGCCGGCCAGCCCCTTGTGGTGGATCTGAGCCACATCGATTTCATCGATTCCTCCGGCCTCGGCGCCCTGGTTCAGCTGGCCAAGCAGTGCACGGCCGATGACCAGCCGTTCGTGGTGGCAGGCAACCCGCGGGTGGTGCAGACCGTGAAGCTCGTGCGTCTGGAGGAGTTCCTCCATCTCCAGCCCGACCTCAAGAGTGCCCTCGCCCACATCGCCTCCTGAGCTGGGTCCGCTCCAGCTCGCCTGGCTTGGGGATGCGGTGTGGGAGCTGCACCAGCGGCTGCTCCACTGCCGCACGCCGGGCAGGCCGCGCGACCTGCACCGTCAGGTGGTGGCTTCGGTGCGGGCGGAGGCGCAGGCCAGGGCTCTGTCTCAGCTCGACGATCTGCTGCGTGACCAGGAGCGCGATCTGGTGCGCCGTGGCCGCAACCGCGCCGGTCGCGGTTCGCGCAGCGTCGATGCCGCCACCTACGGCCAGGCCACCGGTTTCGAGGCCCTGCTGGGCTGGCTGTTCCTCCACGATCAGCCGCGGCTGCATGAGCTGCTAGATCACTTGCAGAAGACCGATCCATAAACCTGTCTGCCATGAGCCCTCGATTCGAACGCCGTCCCTCCGACCGCGACCGGCGTCGCGATCAGGGCGGCAAGCCCGAGGGCGCCCGCAAGCCCCGCCCCCGCAAGGACTGGAGCGAGCGGCGGCCCACCCGTGGCAGCGAGGGGGAGGGGGAGCGGAGCAGCGAACGCCGCTGGTCCGCTCCACGCCGCGACGACAGGACGCGGCAGCCGTCGCGGCGGTTCGGCTCAACACGTCCGGAGGGCCGCCGCTTCGAGCCGGCACGCCGGCAGGCCGACCGCCCACGCAGCGCCCCCCGGATCGAGCCGGCCGCCGTTCCGGCAGCCGCACAGTCCGGTGTCGAGCAGCACAGCGACACCCTCAGGGATGACCTCGTGTGGGGCCGCCATGCCGCTCTGGCTGTGCTGGAGAGCGGCCGGCCCATCCACCGCATCTGGTGCACACCGGAGATGCGCTTCACGCCCAGGTTCCTGCAGCTGCTGCGTGAGACCAAGGCCGCCGGCGTGCTGGTGGAGGAGGTCACCTGGGCGCGGCTGGGCCAGCTCACCGCCGGCGCCGTGCACCAGGGCATCGTGCTGCAGACCGCGGCGGCGGACACCCTCGACCTCGAGAGCCTCATCGAGGGCTGCGCCGGCATCGGTGAGCCACCCCTGCTGATGGCGCTGGACGGCATCACCGATCCCCAGAACCTGGGCGCCATCGCCCGCAGCGCCGAGGCCCTCGGTGCCCATGGCCTGGTGCTGCCCCAGCGCCGCAGCGCCGGTCTCACCGGCTCGGTGGCCAAGGTGGCCGCCGGTGCCCTGGAACATCTGCCCGTGGCCCGGGTGGTGAATCTCAACCGGGCCCTGGAGCGTCTCAAGCAGGAGGGCTACCGGGTGGTGGGTCTGGCGGCCGAGGGCAGCGTCAGCCTCGAGCAGGCCGATCTGGATGGCCCCATGGTGCTCGTGACCGGATCGGAGGGCGATGGCCTCTCGATGCTCACGCGCAGACACTGCGACCAGCTGGTGAGCATCCCCCTGCGCGGTGCCACCGCGAGCCTCAACGCCTCCGTGGCTTCGGCGCTGCTGCTGTATGAAGTGGCCCGCCGGGGATGGATGCGTGGCCTGCGGGGGGGAGATCCCGCACCCCGCCTGGTGAGGCCCCAGCTCCCCTCCCCGGCCCCCGCCGGGCCCCAGCCGGAGCCCCCGACGGAGCTCGTGCCGGAGCCGGAGCAGCCCCTGCAGCCGCAACCCCAGCCGCAGCCCGAGCCGGTCCATCCTGTGGATGCCGGGTTGAGCTCCCGAGCGGAGGCCGGCGTCTGGCCGCTGGCCGAGGTTCCCCCTGCTGCGGCTGCAGCTGCCGGCGGCCCAGCCAGGGAGCCGGAACCCGTCATCGCTGCCGAAGCCGAGGGGCCTCCGTCCGTTCCGGCCGCTGGCGAGCCTCAGAGCAGCGTCCCCCCGGCCCCGGTGCCCACCTTCATGGCCGACGTGGATCTGGGCTCCCTGGGCTCCTGAGCCTGCCGCTGACCGAACTCAGGACCGACGGGCACAATGGGGCGGTGCTCGAACCCCCCGCATGAATCCCCTGCTCTGGCCCGTGCGCAGCAGCGCCAATGCCCTGGGCCTGGCCTGGTGGGCGCGGGTGCGCACCCGGGATCCCGACGTCACCTACTGGTTCGGCCCCTACGTGCGCCGCTCCTCCCTGGAGCGGGAGCTGGGCTCCTTTCTCGACGACCTGCGCAGCGAGGAGCCCGGGGCCATCGAGCACACGCTCCTGCGTACCCGCCGCGGCGAGCCCCTCACCGAGACCGACTGATCCCCCGATCACCGCCCCTGCCGCCCCGGTGGGCCCTGGCTGATAGCGTCCCACCCAGCAGGTGAGCGGTTCAGATGGGCATCGCCGAATGGCGCGGGCGGCTGCAGCGCGGGGAGGTGTCCGCCCGCGAGCTCACCGACCAGCACCTGGCCCGCATCGAGGCCGTGGATGGCACGGTGCACGCCTTCCTGGAGGTGACCGCCGAGCGGGCCCGGGCCGATGCCGACCGCATCGATGCCGCCCGCGCTGCTGGAGAAGCGCTGCCGCCCCTGGCCGGCATCCCCCTCTCGATCAAGGACAACCTCTGCACCCAGGGGATCCGCACCACCTGCTCCAGCCGCATGCTGGAGAGCTTCGTGCCCCCCTACGAGAGCACCGTCACCGAGCGGCTGTGGCAGGCCGGCGCGGTGCTGCTGGGCAAGACCAATCTCGACGAGTTCGCCATGGGCAGCTCCACCGAGACCTCCTATTTCGGCCCCAGCCGCAACCCCTGGGATCCGGAGCGGGTGCCGGGCGGCAGTTCCGGCGGCAGCGCCGCCTCGGTGGCCGCCGGTGAGTGCCTGGGCTCGCTCGGTTCCGACACCGGCGGTTCGATCCGCCAGCCCGCCAGCTTCTGCGGCGTGGTGGGCCTCAAGCCCACCTATGGCCGGGTGAGCCGCTGGGGCCTGGTGGCCTTCGCCAGCTCGCTCGACCAGGTGGGCCCCTTCACCACCTCGGTGGCCGATGCGGCCGAGCTGCTGCAGGTGATTGCCGGCGCCGATCCCCGCGATTCCACCTGCCTGAAGGCGCCGGTGCCCGACTACACCGCCGCCCTGCAGCAACCGGTGGCGGGCCTGCGGGTGGGCATCGTGCGCGAGTGTTTCGAGGCGGAGGGCCTCGACCCGGCGGTGAAGGCCTCGGTGATGGCGGCGGCCGAGCAGCTGCAGGCCCTGGGGTGTGAGCTGGTGGACGTGAGCTGTCCCCGCTTCAACGACGGCATCGCCACCTACTACGTGATCGCCCCGTCGGAGGCATCGGCCAACCTGGCCCGCTACGACGGCGTCAAGTACGGCCACCGGGCCGAGGGAGCCACCAGCCTGGCGGAGATGACCGCCCGCAGCCGCGCCGAGGGCTTCGGCGACGAGGTGCAGCGCCGCATCCTCATCGGCACCTACGCCCTCTCGGCCGGCTATGTGGACGCCTACTACCGTAAGGCCCAGCAGGTGCGCACCCTGATCCGGCGTGATTTCGACCGCGCCTTCGAGACGGTGGACGTGCTGCTCACCCCCACGGCTCCCACCACGGCATTCCGCTTCGGGGCCCATGCCGACGATCCGCTGGCCATGTATCTGGCCGATCTGCTCACCATTCCGGCGAACATGGCCGGCCTGCCGGCCATCAACGTGCCCTGCGGCTTCGATGCCCAGGGCCTGCCGATCGGCCTGCAGCTGATCGGTGCGGTGCTCCAGGAGCCACGCCTGCTGCAGGTGGCGCACCACTACGAACAGGCGGCCCGGGTGATGGACCGCCGCCCCCAGGCCGGGCTGGTGCCTGAGGCTTCCCTGCTGCCCTGAGGCTTTCCTGCCGCCCTGGGCGCGGTTACGCTGCAGCCGGCACACCACATCTGGTGTGTCGCCCCTGCGCTGGGCCCCACGGCCGACCCCACCACCCTTGGCTTTCGTTCCCCTCCACAACCACAGCGACTACAGCCTCCTGGACGGGGCCAGCCAGCTGCCGGCGATGGTCGAGCGCGCGGTGGAGCTGGGCATGCCGGCCCTGGCCCTCACCGACCACGGCGTCATGTATGGCGCCATCGAGCTGCTCAAGCTCTGCGGCAAGGCGGGCATCAAGCCGATCATCGGCAACGAGATGTACGTCATCAACGGCTCGCTTGATGACCCCAACCCGCCCAAGAAGGAGCGCCGCTACCACCTGGTGGTGCTGGCCAAGAACGCGGTGGGTTACCGCAACCTGGTGAAGCTCACCAGCATCAGCCACCTGCGCGGCATGCGCGGGCGCGGCATCTTCGCCCGGGCCTGCATCGACAAGGCCACCCTCGAGCAGCACAGCGAGGGGCTGATCGTGGCCACCGCCTGCCTGGGCGGCGAGATCCCCCAGGCGATCCTGCGCGGCCGCCCCGACGCGGCCCGGGAGGTGGCCCGCTGGTACCAGCGGGTGTTCGGTGACGACTTCTACCTGGAGATCCAGGACCACGGCGGCATCGAGGACCGCATCGTCAACACCGGCATTGCTGAAATCGGCGCCGAGCTGGGCATCGAGCTGATCGCCACCAACGACGCCCACTACCTGAGCGTGGGCGATGTGGAGGCCCACGACGCCCTGCTCTGCGTGCTCACCGGCAAGCTGATCAGCGACGAGAAGCGCCTGCGCTACACGGGCACCGAATACATCAAGAGCGAGGCGGAGATGCTGCAGCTCTTCGGCGATCACCTGCCGGCGGAGCTGATCGAGCGGGCGGTGGCCAACACCGCCCGGGTGGCCGAGAAGGTGGAGGACTACGACATCCTCGGCCGCTACCAGATGCCGCGCTTCCCGATCCCGGAGGGCCACACGCCGGTGAGTTATCTGCGCGAGGTGAGCGAGCAGGGGCTGCGGGCTCGGCTGGGGCTGGCCGATGGAGCGGTGTTTGATGCCACCTATGGCGAGCGGCTGGATTTCGAGCTGCAGGTGATGGAGCAGATGGGCTTCCCTACCTACTTCCTGGTGGTGTGGGACTACATCCGCTTCGCCCGCGAGAGCGGCATCCCGGTGGGGCCGGGCCGCGGTTCAGCCGCCGGTTCGCTGGTGGCCTACGCCCTGGGGATCACCAACATCGATCCGGTCACGAACGGGTTGCTGTTCGAGCGCTTCCTCAACCCTGAGCGCAAGTCGATGCCGGACATCGACACCGACTTCTGCATCGAGCGCCGCGGCGAGGTGATCGACTACGTGACCCGCCGCTACGGCGAGGAGAAGGTGGCCCAGATCATCACCTTCAACCGCATGACCTCCAAGGCGGTGCTCAAGGATGTGGCCCGCGTGCTCGACATTCCCTACGGCGACGCCGACCGGCTGGCCAAGCTGATCCCGGTGGTGCGGGGCAAGCCCGCCAAGCTCAAGGAGATGATCGGCGAGGAGTCGCCGGCGCCGGAATTCCGCGAGAAGTATCAGAAGGATCCCCAGGTGCAGCGCTGGGTGGACATGGCGATGCGCATCGAAGGCACCAACAAGACCTTCGGGGTGCATGCGGCGGGCGTGGTGATCGCCGCCGACCCGCTCGATGAGGTGGTGCCGCTGCAGCGCAACAACGACGGCCAGGTGATCACCCAGTACTTCATGGAAGACGTGGAGTCGATGGGGCTGCTGAAGATGGACTTCCTGGGCCTGAAAAATCTCACCATGATCGACAAGACCATCGATCTGGTGAAGGAGAGCACCGGCGAAACGGTGGATCCCGACGCCCTGCCCCTGGATGATCCGGGCACCTACGGCCTGCTGGCCCGCGGTGATCTGGAGGGCATCTTCCAGCTGGAATCCAGCGGCATGCGCCAGATCGTGCGCGACCTCAAGCCCTCCTCCCTGGAAGACATCTCCTCGATTCTGGCTCTCTATCGACCGGGCCCCCTCGATGCGGGCCTGATCCCCAAGTTCATCAACCGCAAGCACGGCCGCGAGGCGATCGACTTCGCCCACGCCAAGCTGGAGCCGATCCTGCAGGAGACCTACGGGATCATGGTGTATCAGGAGCAGATCATGCGCATTGCGCAGGATCTGGCCGGCTATTCGCTCGGGGAAGCCGACCTGCTGCGGCGGGCGATGGGCAAGAAGAAGAAAAGCGAGATGGAGAAACACCAGAGCATCTTCGTGAAGGGCGCCACCGAGCGGGGCGTGGATCCCAAGATCGCCGAGGGGCTCTTTGAACAGATGGTGCTGTTCGCGGAGTACTGCTTCAACAAGAGCCATTCCACCGCCTACGGCGCGGTGACCTATCAGACCGCCTACCTCAAGGCCCACTACCCGGTGGCCTACATGGCGGCGCTGCTCACCGTGAATGCCGGCGATTCGGCCAAGGTGCAGCGCTACATCGCCAACTGCAATGCCATGGGCATCGAGGTGATGCCGCCGGATGTGAATGCCTCCGGCATCGACTTCACCCCCGTGGGTGATCGCATCCTGTTCGGGCTCTCGGCCGTGCGCAATCTGGGTGAGGGGGCCATCCGCCAGCTGATCGAGGTGCGCCAGAGCGATGGGCCCTTCGCCTCCCTGGCCGATCTCTGCGACCGCATCCCCGGCCAGCAGCTCAACCGCCGCGCCCTGGAGGCCCTGATCCACTCCGGTGCCCTCGACGCCCTCGAGCCCAAGGCCAACCGGGCCCAGCTGATGGCCGATCTCGACTTGGTCCTCGACTGGGCCAGCTCCCGCGCCAGGGACCGGGCCAGCGGCCAGGGCAACCTCTTCGATCTGCTCGGCGGTGACGGCGGCAGCAGCGCTGCGGGCGAGGTCGGCGCCGGCGGCCCAGGGGCGGCCGGTGCCGGCTCCCTGAGCACGGCGCCGAAGGCCGCGCCGGTGGCCGATTACCCCCCCACCGAGAAGCTGCGCCTCGAGAAGGAACTGGTGGGCTTCTACCTCTCCGACCACCCGCTCAAGCAGCTGGCGCCGAAGGTGCGGCTGCTCTCACCCGTGGCCCTCGGCAACCTGGAGGAGCTGGCAGACAAGGCCAGGGTGAGTGCCGTGGTGATGGTGCCGGAGCTGCGCCAGGTGACCACCCGCAAGGGCGACCGCATGGCGGTGCTGCAGCTGGAGGACCTCACCGGCAGCTGCGAGGCGGTGGTGTTTCCCCGCACCTTCGCCCGGTTGGCCGATCACCTGATGGTGGATGCGCGCCTGTTGGTGTGGGCCTCGGTGGACCGGCGCGACGATCGGGTGCAGCTGATCGTGGACGACTGCCGGCAGGTGGACGATCTGCAGCTGCTGATGGTGGATCTGCCCGCGGAGCAGGCCGCCGACATCACCATTCAGCACCGCCTGCGCGAGTGCCTGCAGCGCCACAGGCCGCCCCAGGACGAAGCGGGACTGCGCGTGCCCGTGGTGGCCCTGGTGCGCCAGGGCGATCAGACCCGCTGCGTGCGGCTCGGCCCCCAGTTCTGCGTGGCTGACCCGCAGGCTGCCCTTTCGACCCTCAGCGCGGCCGAGTTCAGGGGGCGGATCAGTGCTCCACTGCTGGAGGCAGTGGCACCGTCAACCCGCGCCGCCTGAGCCAGGCCACCAGCTCCAGCACGCCGCAACCACAAGGCACGGCCGGGCCTGGCACTATGCGGCGCTGCCCTCAGTTGTCCCGGCGCTGACGAAGGGCGCGGATGGAGTCCTTCAGCCGGCCCACGTTCACGCCGATCTGCTCGCCCCCCAGGACACTGCCGGCCTGGGGTTCCCAGCTGGCCGAGAGCACGCCGTAGCTGAGGCCCAGCAGGCCGAGAAGGAAGCAGCCGCCGGAGGCCGCCAGCGTGGCGCCCGGGGCGATGTCCATCAACCCGCGGCTCACCAGCAGATAGCTGGCCACGAACACGCCCATGCCCATCAGGGTGGGGATGCCCGTGGCCACGGCGATGCGCCGGGCCATGCGGTTGGCCACGGCCTCAGGGATCACCTGCTGGCGGAGGCCGGTGGCGGATGGGTTGCCACCTCGGCCGGCCTGCGGCTTCCCTCCGCCCTTCGGCTTCTTCCGGCTGCTGCTTGCGGTGGGCTGGATGCCTTTGCCGGCCATGTGCCTTGCCCGGACGCCTGAGCCGGGATCAGCCGCGGATGCCGAGCTTGGCGATCAGCTGGCTGTAGCGCTCGCCGCTGATGCCCCGCAGATAGCCAAGCAGGCGCTTGCGACGGCCGATCATCTTCAGCAGGCCCTGGCGCGACGAGAAGTCGTGCTTGTTCTGCTGCAGGTGGGTGGTGAGCTGGCTGATGCGCTCGCTCAGCATCGCCACCTGCACCTCAACCGACCCGGTATCGGTGCCGTGGGTCTGGTGGGTGTTGATCAGTTCCTGCTTCTTGGTGGTGGTGAGCGGCATGGAGATGGAAACGGCGGGCGCGGCCCGTGGCCATTGCGCGGCAATGACCCACCTTACCGTTCGGTGGTCGTCAGGCCGCCTGGCGCGACAGCCAGCGCAGGCACTCGCGGATCCAGTCCTCCGCGCTCCAGTCCGCCGCCCCCTCCCCGAGCGTCTGCTGGCGGGCCGCGGCCCGCAGGGCCCGGTGAACCTCGAGCACCTCGTAGCCCAGTGCCTCCAGGGTGTGCTGCACGTCGTCGCGGTGGTCGTCGCCGGGCTGGGCGTCCGTCAACGCCGCGAGATCGTCGGGGTCGGGATCCAGACCGCCGAGGAAGCGCTGCTGCAGCCGGCCGCGCAGTTCCACGGCCAGCCGTTCCGCCGTGCGCCGCCCCACCCCGGGCGCCTGGCAGAGCCGGCGCAGGTCGGCCTGCACGATCGCCTGCACCAGGGCGTCGGGCTCCAGGCAACCCAACAGCCCCAGGGCCATCTGCGGTCCCACGCCGCTCACCGCCACCAGCTCCCGGAACAGCTCCCGTTCCTGGCGGACGCCGAAGCCGTAGAGGGTCCAGCCGTCCTCCCGCACCGTCTGGTGAATGTGCAGGCTGAGGCGGGTGCCCACTGGCGGCAGCTGCCGCCAGTGGCGCTGGCTCACCTGCACCTCGTAGCCCACCCCCTGACACACCAGCAGCAGGCCGCAGCGTTTGTCCTGTTGCCAGGGATCGGCGAGTTCGCCCTGCAACCAGCCGATCATGGGTGCACTGTCGATCGCACCATGCTGCCCGCCCCGCGGCCCCCTGCCCAGTTCCGGTTGCCGGCAACCCTGACGCGCTGGACCCGGCCGGCGCTGCGTTCCCTCGCGGGTGCGGCGCTGGCGCTGCTGCTGCTCCTGCCCCTGGCGGGCTGCGCTGGCGCTCCCCAGCCCCCCCGTGGGGTGCTGCTCCGGGCCCTGGCCCTGCAGATCCAGCTCACCCAGAGCGCCATCGCCCAGGCTCTCGACCTGGCCAGCGACCCTGATGCCGTCCCCCAGGTCAGCCGCGTGCGGGTGTCCGAGCAACAGGCGCTGCGCATCGGCGAGGCCAGGGGCCTGCGGCTGGTCGGCCAGTTCGACTGGCGCCTGCCCGGTGATCCGATCCGGGTCGACAGCCCCTTCGAGCTCTACCTGCAGCGCGGCGAGCGTGGCCAGAGCTGGCGGCTCGCCCGTCCCGTCGGCAGTGCCGACGGCAGCACCCAGGAGTGGATCACCGACCCGCTGCCGTTGCCGGGCTGACGCGGCTGCGGCCGAGGCTGATCAGCGTGGCGCCCAGCACCAGGGCCGCACCGGCCATGGTCCAGCCATCCACCGCCTCACCGAAGATCAGCCAGCCCCACAGGCCTGCGAAAGCCACCTGCACGTAGCTGATCGCCGTGGCCCGGGCGGCCGGCAGGCCGATCAGCCCGCGGGTGAGCGTCAGCTGCCCCAGCTGGGTGAACAGGCCCACCCCCAGCAGCCAGAGCAGCTCGACCGCCGTGGGCAGCACCGGGTTCAGCAGCACCAGGGGCAGGCTCATGGGCAGCGCCACCAACGGGAAATAGAACACGATCACCAGCGGGTGCTCGCTGCCGGCCAGGCTGCGCACGCTCACATAGGCCAGTGCCGTGCAGAAGGCGCCGGCGATGGCGATCAGCACCGCAGGCGCCGGCAGGGCAGCGCCGCCGGCCAGTGCCAGCGTGCCCGGCAGCACTGCCGGCCGGGTCACCAGCAGCACGCCCAGCCAGCCCACCGCCACGGCCGCCAGCACCCGCCGGCCGATGGGCTCTCCCAGCAATAGCCAGGCCAGCAGCGCCGTGCAGGTGGGATAGAGGTACTGCAGCACCGTCGCCGAGGCCAGGGGCAGCTCGCTGAGGGCCACGTACACGCAGAACAGGGCGACGCTGCCGATGCCGCCACGCCACACCAGCAGGGCGCGCCGCTCTCCCCAGGGACGGATCCCGGCCCGACGCAGCTGCCACCAGCTCAGGGTCAGGTTCACCAGGGAGCGGGCCAGCACCACCTCGGCAGCGGGGATGCGTCCGCCCACCTGCTTCACGCAGATGCCCATCAGCGAGAAGCTCAGGGCACTGATCACCATGGCCGCCCCCGGTCCCGGCGACCAGCTCCGGACCCCTGCCGTCACAGCGGCCCCTGGCCCGGGCAGGATCGGTCCGCCTCCCCCAGAATCGTCTCCTGAACCGGCCCGGGATCCCGGCTCGGCCGGCCGGCCACCCCTGTCCACCCGACGTCCTCCACCCCTTGAGCCTGCCCCGCCTGCATCCCCGCACGATCGAGGCCGTCAAGGAGCGGGCCGACATCGTCGATGTGGTCGGTGAGCATGTGGTCCTCAAGAAGAAGGGTCGCGAATACGTGGGGCTGTGCCCCTTCCACGACGACCGTTCGCCGTCGATGACGGTGTCGCCGGCCAAGCAGTTCTATTACTGCTTCTCCTGCGGTGCCGGCGGCAATGCCATCAAGTTCCTGATGGAACTGCAGCGGCAGAGCTTCAGCGACGTGGTGCTGGAGCTGGCGCGCAAGTATCAGCTGCCGGTGGAGACGCTGGACGGACCCCAGCAGGAGCGGCTGCGGCGCCAGCTCTCCCGCCGCGAGCAGCTGCACCGGGTGCTCACCCTGGCTGCCGGCTGGTTCCGCAGCCAGCTGCGCGCCCCCGAGGGCCAGGCGGCCCTGGCCTACCTGCGCGACAGCCGCCGACTCAGTGAGGGCACCCTCGAGGCCTTCGAGCTCGGCTTCGCCCCCGACCGCTGGGATGGCCTGCTGCAGCACCTGGGTCAGGCCCACGGCCTGGGGCCCGACCTGCTCGAGGCCGCCGGCCTGGTGGTGCCGCGCAAGGGCGGCGACGGGTTCTACGACCGCTTCCGCGGCCGGGTGATGGTGCCGATCAAGGACCGCCAGGGCCGGGTGGTGGGCTTCGGCGGCCGCAGTCTCGACGGCGCCGAGCCCAAGTACCTCAACTCGCCGGAGACGGAGCTGTTCGAGAAGGGCCAGCACCTCTTCGGGCTCGACCGCGCGCTTGACGCCATCCGCCGTGAGGACCGGGCCGTGGTGGTGGAGGGCTACTTCGATGTGATCGCCCTGCACGCCGCCGGCATCACCAACGCCGTGGCGGCCCTGGGCACGGCCCTGAGCAGCCAGCAGATCACCCAGCTCTGCCGCTGCTGCGAGAGCCGGCGGCTGATCCTCAACTTCGACAGCGACGGCGCCGGCGTGCGCGCCGCCCAGCGCGCCATTGGCGAGGTGGAACATCTGGCGCTGCAGGGCCAGCTGGAGCTGCGGGTGCTGCACCTGCCCGCCGGCAAGGACCCCGACGAGTTCCTCAATGAGCGCGGTGCCGGCGACTACCGGGCCCTGCTGGATCAGGCCCCCCTCTGGCTCGACTGGCAGATCGAGCAGGTGCTGGCCGGTCGGGATCTGGCCCGCGCCGACCAGTTCCAGCAGGCCGTGACGGCCCTGGTGGCCCTGCTGGGCAAGCTGCCCCAGAGCGCCGTGCGCAGCCACTACCTGCAGCAGGTGGCCGAACGTCTCTCCGGCGGCCAGGCGCGGCTGGCCCTGCAGCTGGAGGACGACCTGCGCCAGCAGGTGAAGGGCCAGCGCTGGCACGGCCGCTCCCAGAAGTGGGAGCAGCCTGGCGAGGCGGGCCTGCGGGAGCGGGCCGAGGCGGAGCTGCTGCGTCTCTACCTGCACTGCCCGGCGCAGCGGGGCGCCATCCGCGCCGAGCTGCGCCAGCGGGAGCTCGATGACTTCGCCCTTCGCCATCACCGCCAGCTCTGGGCCGCCATCTCCGCCCTGGAGGAGGACAACCTGGGCGCAGGCCGCCTCGAGGCCATCAACCGCGGCGCCGATCCCGGCCACGACCTGGCCGATCTGGATCTGGCCCGCCTCCTCGCCGACCAGCTGGTGGTGGAGCAGAGCGAGCTGCTGAGCCGGCTCACCCCCCTGCTGGAGCCCAGCGAGCTGCAGCGCCTGGCCCTCACCCAGCCCCTGCTGCAGCTGCGCGGCGCCACCGCCACCCTGGAACGGCAGCGCAGCCTGCGCCGCTGCCGCCACCTGCTCGATGCCTGGAGCAGCCAGCGGCTGGAGACCCTGGAGCGCTGCATCGCCCGTCTGCTGGAGGAGGAGCCCCCCGAGGGCTGGAGCGGCACTCCCCCCGCCGATGGGCTGGTCCCGGTCGGTGACATGGAGCAGCGCATCGAGGCCCTGTTCGCCCACCTCAACGCCGATGCCCTGCGCTTCCAGGAGCTGTACTACAGCGAGCGGCGCTACCTCCACCAGCTCGACAGCCACCGCCGTGCCGGCCTGACGGAGGTGGTGGCTGGGCCGCCCGGCGATGCCGATTCCCCTGCGGGCGAGCCCGTCGCTTCTGGCGGTGTGACGGGCTCTGCCTAGGGTCATCCTGTTCTCCGCTGGTGCGCCCGATGGCCTTCTTCGAGGTGCTCTGGCACGGTGAGGCCATCGGCGACGGGGGCGATCTCGAGGAGGCCCTGCAGTCCTACGGGCTGCTGGATCCCCGACCGCCGAGCTGGCCCGAGGCCTGCGCCCAGCCCCGCGCCGAGCCCTGCATCCGCCGCTACGCCTCCTTCGACGCCTTCCTCGACAACGCCGATGAGCTGGAGACGATCCCGGTGACGGCGGCGATGATCGAAACCGCCCTGGCTTCAGCCGGCGTGCACCAGGGGCAGGTCGGCGAGGCGGGTGGTGGCGGCCCGTGACAGCCGGCCGCGCCGCATCGCCCAGGGCCGCTGCAGCCCGCAGGCGGCCCATTGCACCGTGCCGCTGCCGTAGCGGCGGTTGAGGCCGTCCACCACCGCCATCAGGGCCTGGCGGCGGCGCTGCTGCTCCGCGCTCTGGGGCACCAGCAGGTGGTGCTGCAGCAGGGTGTCCGGTTGCAGCTGCTGCAGCAGCACGCCGGCCTTCTGCAGGGGCTTGTGGGGGTTGAACAGGCGCTCGGCCAGGGGCAGGGCCGCCGCCAGCAGCACGGCGCTGTCGTGGCTGGCCAGCGGCAGGGTCACGGTGGCGGCGTTGGCGTAGAAGCTGGTGCCGTTGAACGGGCTGCTGCGTACGAACACGGTGAGGGCGCCGGCCCGCTGGTGCTGGCGCCGCAGTTTCTCGGCCGCCCGGCAGGTGTAGGTGGCGATCGCCTCGCGCAGGTGGGCCAGGGTGGCGATCGGCCGCGAGAAGCTGCGGCTCACGCAGGTTTCACGCTTGGCCGCCGGCAGCCGCTCCAGCGGCAGGCAGGCGATCCCGCGCAGTTCCTGCTGCAGCCGCACCCCCACCACGCCGCAGCCGCGGCGCAGCTCGCCGCTGGGCATGTCGCGCAGGGCCCGGGCGCTGGCGATGCCGCGCAGCCGGCACCAGCGGGCCAGCCGGCGGCCGATGCCCCACACGTCCTCGATCGCCACCGCCTCCAGCCAGGGGTCGGCATCGGCCACGGCCCCCAGGTCGAACACCCCCTCACCCGCGCCCTGGCCCATTCCCCTGCCGGCGGCCTTGGCCAGCCGGTTGGCCAGCTTCGCCTGCACCTTGGTGGCGGCGATGCCCACCGCCACCGGCAGGCCCAGCCGCCGCTGCACGTCGCGGCGCAGGCGCCGGCCCCAGTCCGTGAGATCGCCGCCGCCATCGCTTGCCGGGCCGGGGCGGTGCAGCAGGCCGAAGGCCTCGTCGATCGAGTAGATCTCCAGCTCCTCCACCCACTCCTCCAGCACGCTCATCAGCCGCTGGCTCATGTCGGCGTAGAGGGCGTAGTTGGAGCTGCGCACGATCACCCCCAGCCGCTCCAGCTGGCGCTGCACCTGGAAATACGGCTGGCCCATGGGGATGCCCAGGGCGCGGGCCTCGGCGCTGCGCGAGACGATGCAGCCGTCGTTGTTGGAGAGCACCACCAGGGGCCGGCCGATCAGGGCCGGATCCAGCAGCGCCTCGCAGGAGGCGTAGAAGTTGTTGCCGTCGATCAGCACGGTGGCTTCCCGACCGCTGGCCAGGCGCGCCATGGCTCAGGAGCTGTGGTTCAGGAGTTGCGGTTCAGAGGCTGTGGATGGCGTGGATGGCCACCCCCCAGATGCGGCTGTCGTCGCCGTCGCCCAGCTCCAGCGGCGGGTAGTCGGGATGGGCGGCCTCCAGGCGCCAGCGGCCGCGGTGGCGGCGCAGGTGCTTGAGGGTGAAGGCCCCCTCGATCACGGCCACCACCACCAGGCCCGCCCGCGGCTCGACCGCCCGGTCCACCACCAGCAGATCGCCGTCGAGGATGCCGGCCCCGCGCATCGAGTCGCCGCTCACCCGCAGGAAGAAGGTGCTGCTGGGGTGGCGGATCAGCGCCTCGTTGAGATCGATGCGGCTCTCCACGTAGTCGTCGGCCGGGCTGGGGAAGCCCGCGGCCACCGTGGTTCCGGCCAGGGGGAGGAGGAGGCGCAGCCGCTGGCCCGGCGGCGGCTGCGGCCCCAGCAGGCTGAGCTGCGGCCGGTCGGGCTCCGGCGGCCTGAGCGGCGGCCCATCGGGCTCCGGCAGATCGCGTGACGCCGGAACCTGTTGCTGCGAAACCTGTTGCTGCGGGCTCCGCTGCTGAGGAACTTGCTGCTGCGGAATCCGCTGCGGCGGAATCCGTTGTGGTGGACCGCTGTCGGGCGGGCGCCCGTCCTGGTGCGGCATGGGCGCGGGAGAGGCTGCATCCATGCCGTTAGTTTAGATGTACTACTCGGGTCTGCCGCGCGGCTCTCGGCGCTGCCGGGCGATCCGGCAGCCGGCGCTCCATACGATGGGGGAGCGGTGGATGGCGGACCGATGGGGGTGAGGACGGCCTGGGCGGCCGCGTCAGGGCTGGTGCTGGTGCTGTTCCTGATCGTCCATCTCGGTGGCGTGGCCCTGGCCCCGCTGGATCCGGCCGCCTTCGAGACCTATGCGGCCGCCCTGCACGGCGCGGCCTGGCTGCCGGTGGCCGAACTGGGGCTGCTGGCGGTGGCCCTGAGCCACGCCGGCCTCAGTCTGGCCAAGGCGATCGCCAACCGCCGCGCGGGCAACGGGGCGGCGCTGGTGAGCCGTCGCGCGGATGCTCTGGGGGCTCTGGCGGCCCGCAGCCAGGCCATGGGGGGGGTGACCCTGCTGGCCTTTCTGGTCGTGCATCTGCTGCAGCTGCGCTGGTCCAGGCCGGCAGCCGGTGAGGAACTGGCAGCTCTGCACAGCGTTTTGGCCCAGCCGGCATCCCTGCTGCTGTATCTGGCCGCTGCCACGGCGGTGGCCCTGCACCTGTTCCATGGCAGCGAGGCGGCCCACCGCAGCCTGGGGCTGCTGGATCCCGCCAACGGCAGTCGCATCCGCGCCGCCGGCCGGGCGCTGGCGCTGCTGGTGGGCGGCGGCTTCGCCGCGGTGGCCGTGCTGGTGGCCCTGCCATGAGCCCTCTGCCCGATCCGCGCCTGCCCGCCGGTCCGATCGCCGATGCCTGGCGCCGCACCCGCGCCGAGCTGCCGCTGATCAGCCCGCTGCGCAAGCGCCAGCTGCAGGTGCTGGTGGTGGGCACGGGCCTGGCCGGCGCCTCGGCCGCCGCCACCCTGGCCGAGCAGGGCTATCGGGTGACGGTGCTCACCTATCACGACAGCCCGCGCCGGGCCCACTCGGTGGCGGCCCAGGGGGGCATCAACGCCGCCAAGAACTACGCCGCCGATGGCGACAGCATCGAGCGCCTGTTCGCCGACACCCTGCGCGGCGGCGATTTCCGTGCCCGCGAGGCCGGCTGCATGCGCCTGGCCGAGCTGAGCGGCGGCATCATCGATCAGTGTGTGGCCCAGGGGGTGCCCTTCGCCCGCGAGTACGGCGGCACCCTGGCCAGCCGCAGCTTCGGCGGGGCGCTGGTGAGCCGCACCTTCTACGCCCGCGGCCAGACCGGCCAGCAGCTGCTCTACGGGGCCACCGCCGCCCTGTTGCGCCAGGTGGCCGCCGGCCGCGTCACCCTGCTGCCCCGCCGCGACGTGCTCGAGCTGATCACGGTGGATGGGGTGGCCCGGGGAGTGGTGGCCCGCCACCTGCTCACGGGCGCGCTGGAGGTGCACACCGCCCAGGCGGTGCTGCTGGCCACCGGCGGCTACAGCAATGTGTTCTTTCTCTCCACCAACGCCCTCAAGTCGAACGCCACGGCGACCTGGCGGGCCCACCGCCAGGGGGCCCTGTTCGCCAATCCCTGCTTCACCCAGATCCACCCCACCTGCATCCCCAGCGGCGATCCGGGCCAGAGCAAGCTCACGCTGATGAGCGAGAGCCTGCGCAACGACGGGCGCATCTGGCTGCCGGCGATCGCCGGCGACCGCCGTCCTCCCGATCAGATCCCCGAGGCCGAGCGCGACTACTTCCTGGAGCGCCTCTACCCCCGCTACGGCAACATGGCGCCCCGCGATCTGGCCTCGCGCCGCGCCCGTGAGCTCTGCAACGCCGGCCATGGCGTGGGGCCTGGGGGGCGGTCGGTGTATCTGGATCTGGGCGATGCGATCGCAGAGCAGGGGCGCGACGTGATCGAGCAGCGCTACGGCAACCTGCTGGAGATGTACGCGCGCATCACGGGCGACGATCCCTATGCCGTGCCGCTGCGCATCTACCCGGCGCCCCACTACACGATGGGCGGGCTGTGGGTGGACTATCAGCTGATGAGTTCGATCCCGGGGCTGTTCGTGCTGGGGGAGGCCAATTTCTCCGAGCACGGCGCCAACCGCCTCGGCGCCAGCGCCCTGATGCAGGGCCTGGCCGATGGCTATTTCATCGCGCCGGCCACGGTGACGGCCTGGCTGGCGGCTACGCCCACCGCGGCGATCAGCGCCGACCACCCGGCCTGCCGCGAGGCCAGGTCCCGCGCCCAGGTCCGCATCGATGGCCTGCTGGCGGTGCGGGGCGATCGGCCGGTGGACGCCTTCCACCGCGAGCTGGGGGCGGTGATGATCGAGCGCTGCGGCATCAGCCGCACGGCCGCGGCACTGCAAGCGGGTCTGGCGGAGGTGGCGGAGCTGGAGCAGTGCTTCCACGCCGAGCTGCGCCTGCCCGGGTCGTTCGAGGGGCCCAACCCGGAGCTGGAGAAGGCGCTGCGGGTGGCCGACTTCTTCGGGCTGGCCCAGCTGATGCTGCGCGATGCCCTGGCCCGGGAGGAATCCTGCGGGGCCCACTTCCGCGAGGAACACCAGACCCCCGACGGCGAAGCCCGGCGCGACGACGGTCGCTTCGCCCACATCGCCGCCTGGGAATCCACGGGCGACGGCCGCGAGCCGATCCGCCACAGCGAACCGCTCACCTTCACGGCGCTCCAGCCCAGCGCCCGCAGCTACCGATGACGCGCACGATCTCCCTCGGCCTGCGCATCTGGCGCCAGGCGTCGCCCGAGGCTCCGGGCGGTTTCCAGAGCTACCGGCTGGAGCAGGTGTCTGTCGATCTCTCGCTACTGGAGGCCCTCGACCAGCTCAACGAACGGCTGATCGCCGCCGGCGAGCGGCCGGTGCACTTCGAGCACGACTGCCGCGAGGGTATCTGCGGCAGCTGCGGCTTCCTGGTGAACGGTCAGGCCCACGGTCCCCAGGCCGCCACCACGGTGTGCCAGCTCTACCTGCGCCAGTTCCGCGACGGTGCCACCCTCACCTTGGAGCCCTGGCGGGCCCGCGCCTTTCCCCCGATCCAGGATCTGGTGGTGGAGCGCGCCGCCCTCGACCGGCTGCTGATCGCCGGTGGCTACTGCTCGGTGAACACGGGCCAGGCGCCGGAGGCCAACGCCATGCTGGTGGGCCAGGAGCAGGCCCGCTCCGCTTTCGACACCGCCACCTGCATCGGCTGCGGCGCCTGTGTGGCCAGCTGCCGCAACGCCTCGGCCAGCCTGTTCGTGGCCGCTAAGCTGGCTCACCTGGGTCAGCTGCCCCAGGGCCAGCCGGAGCGGGTCCGGCGGGCCCGGGCGATGCAGGCGGCGATGACGGCCGAGGGCTTCGGCAGCTGCAGCAGCAATCTGGAGTGCGAGGCCGTATGCCCCCAGCAGATCTCGGCCGACTGGATCAGCTGGATGCAGCGGGAGAACCGGCGTTGATCGCGGCGCCCTAAAATCGGCTCACGAACGGGCCCAGGGCCACCGGACCGCAGCGCCGCAGCCAGCCGATGCCGCCCGGGTAGCGGCGCCAGCAGCTGAGCGTGGCGCCGGCGGCATGGGTCTGGATCAGATACCGGTACACGGCCTGCTGCGCCGCCGGCCCCGCAGCACCTGCGGTCAGCCGTGGCAGGGGAGCGAACACCGCGCTGAATTCCGGGAAGCGGCGGGGCGGCAGGCCGGTGGCGCGCAGGGGCGCCCCCAGCAGCCCGGCCAGCCGTTGCGGAACGCCCCCATCCCCCAGCCACCAGTGCCGCTGACGGCCGGTGGCGGGGTCGATCAGGGAGATGAGGGCGGAGCTGGCAGCAGGCACCGGTGGGGGATGCGTCGGCCCCGATCCAGTGCCACCCCTGTCACCCGGCCTGCCTCAGCTCACGGTGGCCATGTGGCGGATGAGGTCGATGCACTTGCAGCTGTAGCCCCACTCGTTGTCATACCAGGCCACCACCTTCACGAAGGTGTCGGTGAGGGCGATGCCGGCGCCGGCATCGAACACCGAGGTGCAGCTTTCGCCCACGAAATCGCTGGACACCACCGCATCTTCCGTGTAACCGAGGATGCCGGCCATGGGGCCCTCGCTGGCCGCCTTCATCGCCGCCTTGATGGCCTCGTAGCTGGCGGGTCTGGCCAGGTTCACCGTGAGGTCCACCACCGACACATCCGGCGTGGGCACCCGGAAGGCCATGCCGGTGAGCTTGCCGTTGAGCTCCGGGATCACCTTGCCCACCGCCTTGGCGGCACCGGTGCTGCTGGGAATGATGTTCTGGCCGGCGCCGCGGCCGCCGCGCCAGTCCTTCGCCGAGGGGCCGTCCACGGTCTTCTGGGTGGCGGTGACGGCATGCACCGTGGTCATCAGGCCGTCGACGATGCCGAAGTTGTCGTTCAGCACCTTGGCCACCGGCGCCAGGCAGTTGGTGGTGCAGCTGGCGTTGGACACGATCGTCTGTCCCGCGTAGGTGCCGTGATTCACCCCCATCACGAACATCGGCGTGGCGTCCTTGGAGGGGGCGCTCATCACCACCCGCCGGGCGCCGGCCCTGAGGTGGGCGCCGGCCGTCTCGGCGGTGAGGAAGAAGCCGGTGCACTCGAGCACGTACTCGGCCCCCACCGCCGCCCAGTCGAGGTTGGCGGGGTCGCGTTCGGCGGTGATGCGGATGGCCTGGCCGTTCACCACCAGCTGGCCGTTCTCCACGCGCACGTCACCGTGGAAGCGGCCATGGGTGGAGTCGTAGCGGAGCATGTAGGCCAGATAGTCCACATCGATCAGGTCGTTGATCGCTACCACCTCCACGTCGGCCACGGCGCAGGCGCGGCGAAAGGCAAGCCGACCGATACGGCCGAAGCCGTTGATGCCGATGCGGATGGTCATGGTGGCGAAGTGAGATCACGCTCCATGGGCAGGCTACGGATCGAGGCCGCGCCCGTCAGGTCCGCAGCCGCCGGATCTCAGATTTCGTCGTCTTCCAGGAGCAACTGCTCGAAGGCGGTGTAGAGGTCCGCCTGCTCGCGCCCGCGCTGGGGTTGGCCGGCGCCCCGGGCTCCCGGTCCGCGCCGCCGAGTCCGCCCCGCCCCGCGGCCCGCTGCCTGCTCCGCTGCCGTGCTTCGGCCCGCGGTCGCCGCGGCGCCCGGCTGAGGAGTTTCAGGCCGGCTGCGGCGCGCCTCGAGTTCCCGCAGCCGCTCGAGCAGGTGCGGCGGTGCACTGCCGTCGGCACTGGTGCGCATCAGCTCATGGAACAGCGCCTCCGGATCCATCTCCGTCTCCAGCCTGTGGCGCTTTCCCTCGGCGGCGGACGGGGTGGCAGACGGGGTGACCGCTGGTGGCGGTTCCGGCGCAGGCAGGCGCTGCGGCAGGCTGCGGCCCAGCTGGCGCAGGCGCTCGAGGCTGCGGGGGTCGAAGCTCATGGTGCCGGGTCGGGGTTCAGGGGCAGTCCAGGCTGGCCCGGGTGTCCCGGCCGGTGACCGGATTGGTGCCGCGGGCCACGGCACAGAGGGCCTTGCGGGCATCGCCGCGCAGGGGCACGTTGCTGAAATCCGCTCCGTCGATGGTCACATTCTCGAAGCGGGTGTTGAAGGCGAAGGCGTCCACCAGCACGGCATTGCTGAGGTCGGTGCCGTTGAACACCGCCGAATCGAGGGTGGCCTCGCGCAGGTTGGTGTCGCTTAGGTCGGCGTCCTGCAGCTTGGCCCCGAACAGGCTGGCGCCCTGGAGGTCGGAGCCGGAGAGGTCGGCGTCGCGCAGGTTGGTGAGGTTGAAGGTGGCGCCGCGCAGATCCTGGCCGGAGTAGTCGGCGCCGATCAGCACCTGCTTGGCCACATCCACGGCCGCCGCCGCCGGCGCCGCTCCCGCCAGCAGCGGCAGCAGCAGCAGAACCGCCGGCAGCAGCAGGCCCAGCAGCACTGCCGGCAGCCGGGCCGGCAGTCTGAAGCCGGCGGCCCCGCGACCCCTGGCGGCCTGCCGAACCGGAACCTCGGGCTGGGAAGCCATGGCAGCGCTGCAGCTGGGGCAACCCTAGGGACCGTCCCCGCCGGCGCCGCCGATGCCCCACCCCCGACTCTCCGGTGGCTGGGCCGAGCAGCGTGCCCTGAGGCTGCTGCAGCAGCGCGGCTGGCGGCTGCGTGACCGCAACTGGCGCTGCCGCTGGGGAGAACTGGATCTGGTGCTCCAGAAGCACGAGCGCCTGCTGCTCGTGGAGGTGAAGGGACGGTGCAGCGGTGTCGATGGCTGGGGCGTGGCGGCCCTGCGGGCCGGCAAGCGCGGGCGGCTGGAGCGGGCCTGGCGGTGCTGGCTGGCCGAGCACCCCGCTGACACCGCCAGAACCGTGGAGCTGGTGTATGCCCTGGTGCCCCTGCCGCCTCGGCAGGGTGCCGTCCGCTGGATCCGGGCCGGCTTCTGAGGCAGCCGGTTCCTGTTCCGCCGCCTGAACGGCGCCAGGCAATCTGGAGCGTTCAGGCCCCTTCACCATGACCTCTGGCGCCCACCGGGCCCGCAAGCGCTTCGGCCAGCACTGGCTGGTGGATCAGGGGGTGCTGGAGCGGATCGTGGCGGCGGCGGAGCTGCTGCCGGGTGAGCGCGTCCTGGAGATCGGCCCCGGCCGTGGCGCCCTCAGCGAACGTCTGCTGCGCTCGCCAGCGGCGGCGGTGCTGGCGGTGGAGCTGGACCGGGATCTGCTGGACGGGCTGCGGCAGCGTTTCGGCGCCGATCCGCGCTTCAGCCTGGTGGCCGGCGATGCCCTGGCGGTGCAGCTGCCGCCCGCCGACAAGGTGGTGGCCAACATCCCCTACAACATCACCGGCCCCCTGCTGGAGCGCCTGGTGGGCCGCCTCGACCGGCCCGTCACGCCGCCCTACCGCAGGCTGGTGCTGCTGCTGCAGCAGGAAGTGGCCGAGCGCATCTGCGCCCCTCCCGGCAGCCGGGCCTACTCGGCCCTGAGCGTGCGGCTGCAGCTGCTGGCGCACTGCCGCCGGGTGTGTGCCGTGCCGCCGCGCTGCTTCCGGCCACCCCCGCGGGTGCAGTCCGAGGTGATCCGCCTCGACCCCCTGCCCGAGCCGGACCGGCTCGATCCGCCGCTGGCACGTCAGCTGGAGCGGCTGCTGCAGCGCTGCTTCGCCTCCCGCCGCAAGATGCTGCGCAACACCCTGGCCGGCCTGCTGCCCCCCGCCGAGCTGGCGGAGCTGGCCGAGGCCGTGGGCATCGCCCTCTCCCAGCGCCCGCAGGAGATTGCCCCGCCTGCCTGGGTGGCCCTGGCGGCGGGCTTGAATCGCCGCAGCAGCGATCCGCAGGTCGGCAATGGTTGAACTCACGGTGTGGTCGCCAGCCAAGATCAACCTGCACCTGGAGGTGCTCGGTCTGCGGCCCGACGGTTTCCATGAGCTGGCGATGGTGATGCAGACCATCGACCTGCTCGACGCCCTGGAGCTGGAATCCAGCGCCGACGCCGCCATCACCCTGGAGTGCGACCGCCCCGGCTTGCCCACCGACGGCAGCAACCTGATCGTCAAGGCCGCCGAACTGCTGCGGCTGCGCTCCGGCCTGCCCGAGCTCGGTGCCCGCATCAGACTGCGCAAGCGCATCCCCGTGGGAGCCGGGCTGGCCGGCGGCTCCAGCAATGCCGCTGCGGCCCTGGTTGGGCTCAACGCCCTCTGGGGGCTGGGACTGGGGGATGGCGACCTGCACGCCCTGGCCGCCCGTCTGGGGTCCGACGTGCCCTTCTGCCTCGCCGGCGGCACCCAGCTCTGCTTCGGCCGCGGAGAACGGCTCGAGCCCCTGCTTCCGGGTGCCTCCTCCTCCCTGGCCGTGCTGCTGATCAAGCACCCTGCCGCCAGCGTGAGCACGCCCTGGGCCTATGGCCGTTTCCGCGACCTGCGCGGGCGCAGCTACCTCAGCGGCGAGGAGGCCTTCGAGCGCCGGCGTGAGGCCCTGCGCCGCGGACCGCTGCTTCAGGCCCTGCCGCAGCCCGGTCCGCTGCCCACGCTGCGCAACGATCTGCAGGCGGTGGTGGAGCCCGAGGTGGCCAGTGTCCGGGAGGGCCTGGCCCTCCTGCGCGGCCTGCCCGGGAGCCTGGCGGTGGCGATGAGCGGCTCGGGCCCGAGCCTGTTCGCCCTGTTCGCCGGCCAGCCCCGGGCGCTGGCGGCCCAGGCCCTGCTGGCGGAGGATCTGGGGGCGGCGGGATTCGAGAGCTGGGTGTGCGGCTTCCGCGCCTCGGGCGTCATGCTGGAGCCGTGACCGACCCGAGTCCCACGCCTGCATCCGGCACCAGTGCTGCTGCCAACACCAGCCCCGCTGCGCCGCCTTCCAAGGGGCCCCTCAGCTTCCTCTCCGGTGCCCTCACGGCCGGGCTGCTGAGCTGGCTCTGCCTGGGCCTGAGCCGGCGCCTGGCGCTGTATTACGCCCTGCACCCTCCCCACTACGCCTCGAGCATCGCCCAGTCGATCGCCACCGCCCTCAAGACCCTGCTGGTGGGCATGGCTTTCCTGGCCACCTTCAGCTTCGGCTTCATCGCCCTGGGGCTCGGCCTCACCTTCCTGCGCAGCCTGGTGGGCTCCAGCTCACCAAGCGGTGACAGTGCAGGGCCCGGTTCCTAGGGTCGTCACCTGCGCCCCCGCCATGACCCTCCACGACCTCGGTCTGCTGATCACCCTGCTGCTGCCGGGGATGCTGTTGTCGGTGCTGATTCTCAGCACCTTTGCCGCCGGCGGCTGAGGGCGGGGCGGCGCGCGCGGCTGAGATAGGTTGGCCGCCTGCCGATCCCTGCCGACGCGTGGCCGAAACGCTGCTCTTCAACGCCCTCCGCGAGGCCATCGACGAGGAGATGGCCCGCGATCCCCACGTCTGTGTCATGGGCGAGGACGTGGGTCACTACGGCGGCTCCTACAAGGTCACCAAGGACCTGTATGAAAAGTACGGCGAGCTGCGCGTGCTCGACACACCGATCGCCGAGAACTCCTTCACCGGCATGGCCGTGGGTGCGGCCATGACCGGTCTGCGGCCGATCGTGGAAGGCATGAACATGGGCTTTCTGCTGCTGGCCTTCAACCAGATCTCCAACAACATGGGGATGCTCCGTTACACCAGCGGCGGCAACTACACGATCCCGGCCGTGGTGCGTGGCCCCGGAGGTGTGGGGCGCCAGCTGGGCGCGGAGCACAGCCAGCGCCTCGAGGCCTACTTCCACGCCGTGCCCGGCATCAAGATCGTGGCGGTGAGCACCCCCACCAATGCCAAGGGCCTGATGAAGGCGGCGATCCGCGACGACAACCCCGTGCTCTTCTTCGAGCACGTGCTGCTCTACAACCTCAGCGAGGAGCTTCCCGAAGGGGATTACATCTGCGCCCTCGATCAGGCCGAGGTGGTGCGTGAGGGCACGGATATCACCATCCTCACCTACTCCCGCATGCGCCATCACTGCCTCAAGGCCGTGCAGTCCCTCGAGGCTGAGGGCGTGGATGTGGAGCTGATCGATCTGATCAGCCTCAAGCCCTTCGACATGGAGACGATCCGGGCCTCGATCCGCAAGACCCACAAAGTGCTGATCGTGGAGGAGTGCATGAAGACCGGGGGCATCGGCGCCGAACTGATGGCCCTGATCACCGAGCAGTGCTTCGACGACCTCGATGCCCGGCCGGTGCGCCTTTCGTCCCAGGACATCCCCACGCCCTACAACGGCACCCTCGAGAACCTCACGATCATCCAGCCGCACCAGATCGTGGAGGCCGCCAGGGCGCTGAAAGCGGGCGTGATCTGAGATGGCCCGTCAACAGGGCTGGCTCGCCCTCATCCTGGCGCTGGCGATCGCTGCCGGCGCCCTGCTGCTCCAGTTCCCGCTGCAGCTCGGTCTCGACCTGCGCGGCGGCAGCCAGCTCTCCCTGCAGGTGATGCCGGCCGGAGACATCCGCCGGGTGCAGCCCGAACAGCTGGAGGCGGTGAAGGAAGTGCTCGACCGCCGCATCAACGGTCTGGGCGTGGCCGAGTCCACGCTTCAGACGGTTGGCGACGACCAGCTGGTGCTCCAGCTTCCCGGTGAGCAGGACCCCAGCCGGGCTGCCCGCGTGCTGGGTACCACCGCCCTGCTCGAATTCCGCGCCCAGAAGCCCGGCAGCGAAGCGGAGATGCGCACGCTGCTGGGCCTCAAGCGCCAGGCCCAGGCGGTCCTGGCCCGCCGCCGTCCCCCCTCCCAGACCCCCGAGCAGTCCTCCGCGCCGCCCGCCGACACCGGCGACGACAGCGGAGCCAGCGACGGTCTCGGGGATGAGGCCCTCGGCCAGGCTCTGCGCGAGCTCGGGGTGGACGTTCCCGCCGGTAGCGGCGAGACCCGCCAGCTGGAACTCCTCCTCGATGCGGTGAACACCCGCATCGTCACTCTTTATGAGCCGGCGGCGCTCACCGGCAAGGAGCTCGTCAGCGCCGGCCGTCAGCAGCAGCAGACCGGCAGCGGCTGGGATGTGACCCTCAACTTCACGCGGGAGGGAGGCGAGCAGTTCGCCCGCCTCACCCAGTCCATCGCCGGCAGCGGCCGCCTGCTGGGCATCGTGCTGGATGGGCGTTCGATCAGTGAGGCCAGCGTGGGGCCCGAGTTCCAGGCCGCGGGCATCACCGGCGGCGCCGCCAGCATCACCGGCAACTTCACGGCCGAGGAGGCGCGCGACCTCGAGGTGCAGCTGCGGGGCGGTTCGCTGCCGTTGCCCGTGCGCGTGATCGAGGTGCGCACGGTGGGGCCGAGCCTGGGCGCGGAGAACGTGCGCACCAGCCTCCGGGCCGCTCTGGTGGGGCTGGCGCTGGTGGCCCTGTTCATGCTGCTCGTCTATCGCCTGGCCGGCGTGGTGGCGGTGCTCGCCCTGAGCCTCTATGCCCTGTTCAACCTGGCGGTCTATGCCCTGATTCCGGTGACCCTCACCCTGCCGGGGATCGCCGGTTTCATCCTCTCCCTGGGCATGGCGGTGGATGCCAACGTGCTGATCTTCGAGCGCATCAAGGACGAGCTGCGCGAGGGCAACACGCTCATCCGCTCCATCGAGTCGGGCTTCACCCAGGCCCTCTCCAGCATCCTCGATGGTCAGATCACCACCCTGATCAGCTGTCTGGCCCTGTTCATCCTGGGCACCGGGCTGGTGAAGGGCTTTGCCGTCACCCTCGGCATCGGTGTGCTCATCAGTCTGTTCAGCGCCCTCAGCTGCACCCGGGTGCTGCTGCGCCTGCTGATGAGCTATCCGGCGCTGCGCCGCCCCACCAACTTCATCGCCCGGGACGAGCTGCCCGCGGCCGCGTCCTGAGCCATGTCTCCCCTTTCCTCCCTGCTCCAGGTGCGCGTCAACCAGCGCCGCCGTTCCCTCTGGACCATCTCCGCTCTGGCGCTGGTCCTCAGTGTGCTCGGCCTGATGCTGTCCTGGCTGTCGCCCGCCATCGGTGCCCCGCTGCGCGCCGGCCTCGATTTCACCGGCGGCACCCAGATTCAGATCGAGCGCCTCTGCCAGGGTGACTGTCCGCCGCTCACGGTGTCCGCCCTGCAGCGCCGTCTGGCCGCGCTGGAGCTGCCCGCGGCGGAAGGCGAGCAGCCTCCCCGGCTGGGCAGCAGCACGGTCCAGCTGCTCGATGACGGCCGCCAGGTGGTGCTGCGACTTCCCACCCTGACGGCAGACCAGTCGCAGGCGGTCATCGAGGGTCTCCAGAACGACATCGGCGGCATCGAGCCTGGCGGCCTGGGCGTCGACACCATCGGCCCCACCCTCGGTGCCCAGTTGCTGCGGGCCAGCCTCGTGTCGCTGCTGGTGAGCTTCCTGGGCATCTCGGCCTACATCACCCTGCGCTACGACCGCCTCTACGCCGTGCTGGCTCTGGTCTGCCTGGCCCACGACGTGCTGATCACCTGCGGCGTGTTCGCCTGGCTGGGGCTGCTGGCCGGGGTGGAGGTGAACAGCCTGTTCGCCGTCGCCCTGCTCACCGTGGCCGGCTATTCGGTGAACGACACGGTGGTGATCTTCGACCGCATCCGCGAGAAACGTGCCCAGCTCCAGGACATTGGCCTGGCTGAGCAGGCCGATGCGGCGGTGTCGGCCACCCTCACCCGTTCGCTGTTCACCAGCTTCACCACCCTGCTGCCCCTGCTCGGTCTGATCCTCTTCGGCGGCAGCACGCTCTTCTGGTTCGCCGTCGCCCTCACCATCGGCGTCGTGGTGGGTGCCTGGTCGAGCATCGCCGTGGCGCCAACGCTTCTGCCTGTGCTGGCGCGGCGGTGAGCGAAACGCCCCGCCGTCACTCCAGATCCTGGGGACGCTGGCCCCTGGTGCCCGTGCTGCTGGCCGTTCTCGCCCTGCTGGATCTGCGGCTGGAATTTCGCCTGCTGGCGGATCATTTCACCTTCACGGCCCTGGGATTTCTGGTGCGCTCGCACCCCCTGGCGGTATCGGTGCTGCTGCTGCAGCCCAGCCTCTGGCATCACTACCGCTGAGGGCCTGGCCTGTGGCCACGGTCAGGCGGCGCGGCGCAGGCGCTTCCAGTCGTCGAGGACGTCGTGGATGAGGATCTCCCGCACCAGCACCTGCAGGCACACCGCCAGGGGCAAGGCCATCAGCAGGCCGATGGGGCCGAAGATGATCGTGAAGATCACCTGGGCGGAAAGCGTGAGACCGGGCAGGAGCTTGAGCTGGTGATGCATCACCGACGGGGTGATCAGGTAGCTCTCCACGTTCTGAATCGCCACGTAGAGCAGCAGCACCGCCAGCGACTTCCAGGGTGAATCGAGCAGGGCCACGGACATGGGGAACACCGTGCTGAGCGTCGGCCCCACGTTAGGGATCACGTTCAGCATTCCGGCCAGCAGGGCGTTGGCCGCCACCAGGTTCACCCCCAGCAGCGACAGACCGATGGCGGCCAGCACGCCCACGCACAGGGACGAGATCATCACCCCCACCATCCAGCCGCTCAACGCCTCGCCGCACTGCACCAGCACGCTGCGGAACCGGCGTCGGTAGAAGGACGGCACCAGCAGCACCCCCACCTCCCGGTAGGCCGTGGGCTGAACCGCCACCATCAGGGCCACGGCCAGCACGAACACGAGCTGCAGCAGCCCGGATCCCACACCGCCTGCCAGGCCGACGATCTGCATCGCCCCCTGGCCCAGATCCGGGATCGGCAACCGGCCATCGCGCAGCATCCCTTCGCGCAGGCGGTCAACGGCGCCATCGGAGCTGCCGTACAGCATCCGCGTGGCGCTGGCCGTGGCGTCACGCAGCAGATTGAAGAGGGTGTTGGCCGCCGCAGGCAGCTTGGCGATCAGTTCGCCGAACTGTTCCACGAAGGGGGGAATCACCGCCGTCGCGAGCACGGCGGTGATCACCAGCAGCAGGCTCAGGCTGAGCAGCAGCGCCAGGCCGCGCCCGCAGCCCAGGCGCCGCTGCACCCAGGCCACCAGGGTGCAGATGGCCATGGCCACCACCACGGCCGTGAACATCAGAATCAGGCTCTGGCGCAGGTTCCAGAGCAGCACCAGAGCGGCCATGAGGGCGATCAGCCCCAGCCACTGGCCGAAGGACATGGGCTGGAGCGCGCCCCCGGAGGACCTAGTCACCCTGTCCTTCAGCCTCGGCCTGCTCCTCGCCCTGGCTGCCGGAGAAGCCCAGGTCGTGGCTGTCGGCGTAGCGCTGGGCGAAGCGCATGAAGCGCTCGAAGTCCGGCAGGGTCTTCCAGGTGTAGGTGGCTTCCAGGGCGCTGGGCTTGCCGTTCACAAACCGGGCCTTGACCTCGCGGGTCACCATCTCACCCTCCTCATCGACCATGAACATGCCGGTGATGTCGCCCAGGGTTTCCGGGGCCAGGGCGTCCGGTTCCTCGAACACGAACATGGCCTGGCCGGTGCGCCCATCCCGCGAGCGGGTGAGCCGGATGTCGGGCACGACCGGCTCGTCCACGCCCCGGAAGAACTGAATGGCTGCGGCCATGCCAGCTGAGCAAAGGCCGATCCTACGCGCGGGTTCCCTGCCGGGCTCCCCCGTCGCCCACCTGCGCCTGCGATGCTCGTGGCTGACATAGTGGGCCCACGCTGGCCCGATCTGGTTCGGTTTCCATGCTCTCCGGCCCTCCGGTCACTGCCACCGTCAGTCCCTCGGACACCCCCTCGGAGCTGCTGGCCCGCTTCCAGGCCGGAGCCGAGCGGCAGCGGCGGCGCCTGCTGCCCCAGCTGGAGGAGCGGGCCGAGGCCATCCGTCCCCTGATCCCCGATCACATCGCCGCGCTCGACCCCACCGGTGACGACTGGGCCGCGGGGTGTCTGATTCAGTTGCTGGTGGCTCGGGATGACGCTCAGCGCGAGGCCTTCTTCAGCCGCTATCCCGGCGGCTGGCTGGCCACCACCAGCGCCCGGGGTGTGGATTACGCCCCGCTGCAGCGGGCCCTGGCGCTGCAGGAGTTCGAGCAGGCGGACCGCATCACCAGCAGTCTGCTGCGGGAACTGGCCGGTTCGGGAGCCGTGCAGCGGGGGTATGTGTATTACAGCGAGGTGCCGGCCATGCCCGCCACCGATCTGGACGCTCTCGATCGCCTCTGGGTCTGTTTCTCCCGGGGGCGCTTCGGCTTTTCCGTGCAGGCCAGGCTGCTGGAGGCCGCCGGCGGCCGCTGGGAACGCCTCTGGCCCAGGTTGGGCTGGAAGGACGGCTCCCAGTGGTCCCGCTACCCCGGCGGCTTTCAGTGGACGATCGACGCCCCCGAGGGTCACATGCCCCTGATCAACCAGCTGCGCGGTGTGCGCCTGATGGATGCCCTGCTGCAGCATCCGGCCCTGGTGCAGCGCTGCAGGCGCTGAGCAGCGCTGCCGTCTCGTTGCTGTTGCCTTCTACCCCCTGGGCTGAGGCCATGGGCCGCCTTAGGGTCGGTTCGGCCCCTGCGGATCCACCTGGATGACGCTCCGCTGGTCGGACTTCATCACCCCATCCACGCTGCAGCTGGCCCCGCTGGTGGAGCTGCTGCTGGAACCGGTCCCCTGCCTGCGCCTGCAGGCTGAGCTGCACCTCGGTCTCCAGGAGGCCCTGGTCAATGCCGTGCGCCACGGCAACGGCGGGGATCCCGGCAAGCTGCTGCGCATCCGCCGGATCGAAACCCCCCGCTGGCTGGTCTGGCAGGTGCAGGACGAGGGGGACGGTGTGCCCGAGAGCTCCCGGACGCGGCTGGCCTGCCTGCCCGAATCTCCGGAGGCCGAAGGGGGCCGGGGCCTGTTCCTCATCCGCCATTGCTTCGACGACGTGCGCTGGAGCCCTCGCGGCAACCGGCTGCAGCTGGCCGTGCGCCGCGAGCGCCTCTCGCCGGCGGCTGTGCTCAGCGGCCGTGGCTGGGGCAGCCGGGATCGCTGACCTCCGCGCGCAGCCAGAGCAGGGCGTGTTCCACCAGGGCGATGGCTTGTTCGCGGGACGGCGTGCTGGAGCGGCGCCGGGGGTCGTCACCCCGAAGCAACTGCACCAGGGCTGCGGCCAGCTGTTCGGCACCCCGGCGTGGCCTCTGGCTCTTGAGGGCGTGCCAGTCCCGGTCGGCGATCGTCAGCTGACGATGCAGCGCCTCGGCCAGGGCCGCGGCCTGGTCCGGCCAGGGACCGCGAGTCTCGCCGCCAGACTCCGCGGCGGGCTGTGCTGCTTGCTCGCGCATCGATGGACATCCCTAGTCTCGGCGTTCCATCCTGTCGTGGGCATCGCGACTCCGGGTGCCTGACCCTGCCCTGTACCCGTGTCCCCGCCCTCCGCCACCTCGCCGGCAGCATCGGCTTCCGCAGCTGCGCCTGTGTTCCGTCGCCATCGGCTGCGCGTCCGGCGCCGCCACCCCGTGCGGCTGCTGCATCTACTGGACGGTCTGTTCACCCAGGCCTCCCTTGCCCGCCGCAGCAGCGGCGTGGCCCAGCGTCGCCAGCAGCAGCGTCTGGCCGTCGCCCAGCGCTTGCTCGACCCCCTGCCGGCGCCACTGACCATGGCCGATGGCGGCGCCACGGCGTTCTGGAGGGCCCTGCGCTGGGGCGGCCTGGGGCTGCTGCTGGCCTGGCTGCTGCGCCCCTAGGTGCTCGCGGGCTGCAGGGGGCTGGCCGGCTTGCGGGCCGACCAGACCCGTGTCATGAAGTGGGTGGTGGCCTCGATCGCGTCGAATCCGGCTGCCTGCAGCCGGCCGAGGATGTCGTCGCTGATGTACTCGCGGTAGTAGGGCTCGTGGAACACGCGGCGGAAGTTCTCCATCACGGCCGAGAACTGCGGTGAATCCGCCAGCTGAATGGAATCGGCCAGCACCAGCACACCCCCGGGCTCCAGCAGCCGGAAACACTCCTCGATCACGCCCTGGCGTGCAGCGCCGGGCAGCTCGTGCAGCAGGAACACACAGGTGATGCCCTGCACGCTGGCGTCGGCGAAGGGCATGTGTTCGGCGTTGCCCTGCACCAGCTGGGGCAGCTCTCCGGGAACCTGGGCCAGCCAGCGGTTGGCCTGGCGCAGATAGGCGGTGGACAAATCCAGACCCATCAGCTGGGCTTCCGGCAGCGCCCCGCGCAGCTGCCGCAGGGTGCGGCCCGTGCCGGTGGCCACGTCCAGCACCCGGATCCGACCGGCAGGGCGCTCCCCGAAGCTGCGCAGACCGTTCAGCAGGGGACCGATCACCCGGCGGCGCATGGGGTCGGCGCTGCCGTTGAACAACAGTTCCACCTGGAGGTCGTAGAGGGCGGCGGAGTGGTCGCTCAGGTAACCGTCGGTCTGGTGATGAAAGTTCTGCAGGTAGTAGTCGGGATACAGCGAGGCATCGACCCCATCGGGCAGGTCGCGCACCCGGCGGGCCCGCCGGCGGTTCCAGATCTGGGGCAGATCCAGCCAGATCAGGGGGTAGCGGCCCGCCCAATCGAGCCAGGGGGCGTCAAAGAGGAGCGAGGCGGGGTAGAGACCCTGCTCGGCCTCCTGCCAGTCACGGGCATGGAGGTCATCCATCGACTCCTGCAGGCGGGAGATCAGCTCGGCCGGCACGGGCACGGTGCGCGGGCTGCCATCGGGCGCGAGCACGGCCATCAGGCGGTTGGTCACCTCCTTGTGGGTGATGCCGAACAGCGCCTTGCCCTGCTGCAGGGTGCGGTAGGCCAGCCTGGTGAGCTGATCGGACATGGGTGAGGGCGGTTGCAGGCCCATTCCAGCCGATGGAAACGGCAGCCGCGAGCGGCGCGGGAGCGCAGGTTGAAGACCTATGAAGCCCTTCGGGCCATCTGTAGTGGTTGATACAGCGCTGCACGACAATGTGGGTACCGGAGCAAGGAGCCCGCTCGCCATGACCGCCAACCGCATTCCCGCCGGCCCGGCTCCGGTGGCCGTCCCCCTGCCGGCCAATGCCGCGCGCCAGGGCGGTCCGGCCCGGGAATTCCTGGCCTGGGCCCGTCACCATCAGCGCGACCGCCGGCTGCACGCGGCCCAGCTGGCTCAGATCACGCGCCATCACGACCCCAACCCCGGCGCCGACGCCGTCCATGAGGTTCAGGCCTGGGCCGTGCGTGAGGCACACCTCAAGCACCTGCATGACAGTGCCATCGCCCAGATCCGCCATCCCTGAGGGCTGCGGTCGCGGCGACCGATGAAAAAGCCCCGGCCGCAAGGCCGGGGCAGGGATCTGGATCAGGCGTCGTAGTACATCACGAACTCGTGGGGGTGCGGCCGCTGGCGCAGCTGCTGCACCTCTTCGTACTTCATGGCGATCCAGTTGTTGATGAAGTCCTCGGTGAACACCCCGCCCTCCATCAGGTAGTGCTTGTCGGCATCGAGGGCCTCCAGTGACCCGTTGAGGGAGGCCGGCACCGTGGAGATCCGGGCCAGTTCCTCGGCGGAGAGCTCGAACAGGTCGACGTCGGTGCCGTCGCCGGGGTCGATCTGGTTCTTGATGCCGTCGATGCCGGCCATGAGCATGGCGGCAAAGCCCAGGTAGGGATTGGAGAGGGCGTCACCGGAGCGGAACTCCAGACGCTTGGCCTTGGGGCTGGGGCCCGTGAGCGGGATGCGCACGGCGGCCGAGCGGTTGCCCTGGGAGTACACCAGGTTGACGGGAGCCTCGAAGCCCGGCACCAGGCGCTTGTAGCTGTTCGTGGTGGGGTTGGTGAAGGCCAGGAAGCTGGGGGCGTGCTTGAGCAGGCCGCCGATGTACCAGCGGGCCGTCTGAGAGAGGTTGGCGTAGGTGCCCTCGCCGAAGAACAGGGGATTGCCGCCCTTCCAGAGGCTCTGGTGCACATGCATGCCGCTGCCGTTGTCGGCGAACACCGGCTTGGGCATGAAGGTGGCCGTCTTGCCGTACTTGCGGGCGACGTTGCGCACCACGTACTTGTAGATCATGACGTTGTCGGCCGCGCTGATCAGCTCGGCGAACTTCATGCCCAGCTCGTGCTGGGCCGTGGCCACCTCGTGATGGTGCTTCTCGATCGGCACCCCCAGGGCCGCCATGGTGAGGATCATCTCGGTCCTCATGTCCTGAAGGGTGTCGTTCGGGGCGACGGGGAAGTAGCCCTCCTTCAGCTGGATCTTGTAGGCCAGGTTGCCGCCTTCCTCCAGCCGTGAGGTGTTCCACGGCGCTTCGATGGAATCGACGCTGTAGAAACTGCTGCCGCTGCCGGAGCTGTAGCGCACGTCGTCGAACACGAAGAATTCCGGCTCCGGGCCGAAATAGGCCGTGTCGGCGATGCCGGTCGATTCCAGATAGTCGAGGGCCTTCTGAGCCAGCGCCCGGGGGCAGCGGCCGTAGGGCTGGCCGCTGCGGGGTTCCTGGATCGAGCAGATCAGGCTGAGGGTCTTGTGGCTGTAGAAGGGGTCGATCCAGGCGGTGTCGGGGTCCGGCACCATCGCCATGTCCGACTCGTTGATCGCCTTCCAGCCGCGGATCGAGGAGCCGTCGAAGGCCACGCCGTCCGTGAAGGCATCCTCATCCACGAGATCCTTGCTCACGGTGAGGTGCTGCCACTTGCCGTGGAGATCCACGAACTTGAGGTCGATCAGCTCGATGCCCTCGTCCTGGATCTGACGGAGCACGTCCTGGGCTGTTTTGGCCATGGCGGAGAACGGGGGGACAGACCGCCCCAGCGGCGGACTGGCGGGACCGTACGGAGCGGCCTGGGCCAGCTTTGTAGCGGCTGACACCAAAACGCCGGTTCCGGCGGGCCGGCGCTTGCGTAACCGTTTCTGTCAGATCCGCCAGAAGCCCTGTCAGGTCAGGGATTTTGCCCGATCTGAGTGCTACCTTCCGGCCTGGGCACATGCGATCCACTCCAGCCATGCGGGATGCCATCACCGGTCTGATCGGGCGCTACGACCAGCTGGGGCGCTACCTCGACCGCGAGGCCATCGACCGCATCAACACCTACCTGTCCCAGTCGGCCCTGCGCCTGGCGGCGGTGGAGCTGATCAACCGCGAGGCCGCCGGGATCGTGCGCGAGGCCGCCCAGCGCCTGTGGCTGGAGGATCCCGAACTGATCCTTCCCGGTGGCAACGCCTACACCACCCGGCGTCTCTCGGCCTGCCTGCGCGACATGGACTACTTCCTGCGCTACGCCAGCTACGCCCTGATCGCGGCCGACCCCGCGATCCTCGATGAGCGCGTGCTCAATGGCCTGGATGACACGTACAAGAGTCTGGGCGTGCCCACCGGCCCCACCGTGCGCAGCATCGCCCTGATGGCCGACGTCGTCTGCGAGATGCTGGCGGAGACCGGGATGGCCGAGGCCGCCGATCTGGCCGCCGTGGTGCGGGATCCCTTCGACCATCTCTGCCGCGGGCTGGCGCCCGCCAACGTGCGGGCCCGCTGAGCAGCAGCCCCCCTTCCGCGGCCGCCCTGCGGTGGCTGCCTACTGTCCCCGTTCCGCTCCCCGATCCGGCCCCTTGTCCGCGCTGCCTCCCGTCAACACCGCCCATCGGCTCCAGCTCGATCCCATCGCCACCCCCGATCGTCTGCTGCTCGGTCCCGGGCCTTCCAACGCCCACCCGCAGGTGCTTCAGGCCCTGGCGCGCACCCCGATCGGCCACCTCGATCCGCTCTACGTGCACCTCATGGGTGAGGTGCAGGAGCTGCTGCGCTACGCCTGGCAGACCGACAATCGCCTCACCCTGCCGATGAGCGGCACCGGCAGCGCCGCCATGGAGGCCACCCTGGCCAACACCGTGGAGCCCGGCGACAAGGTGCTGGTGGCGGTGAAGGGCTACTTCGGTCTGCGCCTGGCGGACATGGCCGAGCGCTACCGCGCCGAGGTGGTGACGATCGAGCGGCCGTGGGGAGAGGCGTTCACCCTCGAGGAGATCGAGGCGGCCCTGGAGCTGCACCGTCCGGCGGTGCTGGCGATCGTGCATGCGGAGACCTCCACCGGCATCCGCCAGCCGATGGAGGGGATCGGCGATCTCTGCCGTCGCCACAATTGCCTGCTGCTGCTGGACACCGTCACCTCCCTGGGAGCGGTGCCCCTCTTCCTGGACGACTGGAAGGTGGATCTCGCTTACAGCTGCAGCCAGAAGGGGCTCAGCTGCCCTCCGGGTCTGGGGCCCTTCACCATGGGCCCCCGGGCGGAAGCCAAGATGGAGGCCCGCAGCGGCAAGGTGCCGAACTGGTACCTGGACGTGACCCTGCTCAACCGCTATTGGGGCAGCGACCGGGTGTACCACCACACCGCCCCGGTGAACATGAACTTCGGCATGCGTGAGGCCCTGCGCCTGCTGGCCGACGAGGGCCTCGAGCAGGTCTGGGCGCGCCATCAGCGCAACGCCGAGCGTCTCTGGGCGGGTCTGGAGGCTCTGGGGCTGGATCTGCATGCTCCCCGCGAGCTGCGCCTGCCCACCCTCACCACCGTGCGCATTCCGGAGGGCGTGGACGGCAAGGCGTTCACCCTGCACCTGCTCAACAAGCACGGCATCGAGGTGGGCGGCGGCCTGGGCGCGCTGGCCGGCAAGGTGTGGCGCATCGGTCTGATGGGCTACAACAGCCAGGCCGAGAACGTGGACCGGCTGCTCAATCTGTTCGAGACCGAACTGCCGGCGTTCCGTGCCGGCGCCACAGAGCCCGCCGTCGTCAGCGTCTGAGCGCGGCAGCTGCGCTCCGGCGCCTCCGGAACCACGCCTCCAGCTGGTGCCGGGCGCTCTCCCCCTCGACGCCGCCGATCACCTGCATGTGGTGATGGGCGCTGGTGTGGGCGGCCAGGTTCAGGGTGCTGCCCAGGGCACCACGCTTGGGATCGGCGGCGCCATACACCACCGTGCCCACGCGCGCCTGGACCGCGGCCCCCGCACACATCGGGCACGGCTCGAGCGTCACCAGCAGGGTGCAGCCGTTCAGGCGCCAGTCGCCCAGGGCCCGGGCCGCCTGCCCGATCGCCGTGATCTCCGCATGCCCGAGCGGATCGCCCTGGCGGTGGCGACGGTTGCTGCCCCAGCCCAGGCAGCGTCCGCAGCCATCGAGCACCGCTGCCGCCACGGGGATCTCGCCCCCCTCGCCCACCCGCGCGGCCAGCCGCAGCAGGCGGGCCATCCACAGCCGATGATCAGGGGTGCCGGGGCCGCATCTCACCATGGAGGAACCAACGGGTGACAATGGTGCGGTCTGATCATCCGCCGTTGGCACCCGCGCCAGAGGCCCAGCGGGGGATCCCACCGCTGCCCTTCGCCAGCCCGCCAGGGCATGACCCTGCCCTTCAGGACTTCCTGGAGCAGGCCAGCAGTCGGCTCTGCGCCTGGATGGCCAGTGCAGGCCAGCGCCCGCCGCTTCCCGGCCTGAGCCTGATGCCGGCGGTGGAGCCAGCCCAGGGGGCCCAGCCTGCCGATCAGCTGCTCGCCGACCTGCAGCTGGTGATGGACGGTGCCTACAACCCAGGCCATCCCGGCGCCCTGGCCCATCTCGATCCACCCGCCCTCGGTGCCTCGATCGTCGCTGAGCTGGTCTGCGCAGGTCTGAACAACAATCTCCTGGCCGAGGAGCTCTCCCCCACCCTCACCCGCCTGGAGCGGAGCCTGATGGCCTGGCTGGCGGAACGCCTCGGCCTGCCGCCGGGCAGCGGTGGCGTGCCGGCCAGTGGCGGCACCCTCTCCAACCTGATGGCCCTGGTCACGGCCCGGCGCAGCAGGAACCTCGCCGCCTGCAGCGAAGCCGTGGTGCTGGCCAGTGCCGACGCCCACGTCTCACTGGCGAAGTCCCTGGCGGTGATGGGTCTGCCGGCGGAGGCGCTTCAGCAGGTGCCGGTGGACGCCACCGGAGCCATGGATTCCGCCCATCTGGAGCGCCAGCTGCAGCGGCTGGCCCAGCGTGGGATCCCGGTGATCGCGGTGGTGGCCACCGCGGGCACCACCGTGCGCGGCGCCGTGGACCCGCTGCCGGCGATCGCCACCCTCTGTCGCCGTCACGGCGTGTGGCTGCATGTGGACGGGGCCATCGGGGCCGTGTTCGCCCTCAGCGACGCCCACCGCAGCCGCGTGCCCGGGCTGGGGCAGGCCGATTCGCTCACCGTCAATCCCCAGAAGCTGCTGGGCATCACCAAGACCTCGTCCCTGTTGCTGCTGGCGGAGCCCCGCCTGCTGGAGACTGCCTTCGGCACCGGTCTCCCCTACATGGAGCCCAGCTGGGGTGGTGGCCACGGCGGCGAGCAGGGCATCCAGGGCACGCGGCCGGCGGAGGTGCTGAAGCTCTGGCTGGGGCTGCGCCAGCTGGGGCTGGATGGCATCGAGGCGCTTCTGGATGGTGCCGTGGCGCGCCGGCGGGCGCTGCAGGAGCTGCTGGCGGCGATTCCCGGCCTGCGCCTGGTGGGTGGCCCCCTGCACCTGCTCGCCTTCACCCCGGAGCACGGCGATGCCGCCGCCGCCGAGCGCTGGAGCCTGGCCGCACGCCAGCGGCTCCTGGAGCACGACCTGATGCTCTCGCGCCCCCTCTACCGCGGCCGCCACCATCTCAAGGCGGTGCTGGGCAACCCCCACACCGGCAGCGCCGAACTGGAGCGCCTGGCCGCCCTGGTGGCGGCAACCCTGCCGGCCACGCCATGACCGACCTGCCGCCACAACCTTCCTCCCAGCAGCGCCGCGGCCGCTGGGTGGCGATCGTCACCGGCGCCATCTCGGTGCTGGTGGGGGTGCTCTACCTGCTGCTGATCGTGGTGCTCGACAGCCGCGGGCCGCTGCAGCCACCCCCGCCGGAGGCCCTCGGTGCGGCGCCGGCCCGGATCGGCACGCCGCCGCTCAGCGCCCCTCAGGACGGGGCGGCAGCTGGCGATCCCGCCGCCGCAACGGTTCCACCACACGGTTGAGGGCCTCCTGCAGGAAGCGCTGCAGGGCCCCTTCCCGGCGGTTGAGGTCGAAGTGGCGTTGCACCACCTCCTGCATGCCGCCGTCGCCCCAGTCCTGATCGCGCTCGAAGTAGGTGATGAAGCTGGCCCCCGCCACCCGCGTGAGCCAGGCGGCGCTCACCGCCTGCACCACCCGGCTCACGACGAGCGCGGGCAGGTTCAGGCTCAGCGCAGCGGAGAGCAGTCCCACGCCGCCCTTCACCAGCCCCAGGGCCGCCAGTGTGCGCCCCACGGAGAGGGCCAGGTCCTGGGCGCTCTCCCGGCTCAGCGTCACGCCATGGACGCGACCCAGCTCGATCACCATCTGGGCGTTCACGGCGGCGGCGCCCAGCAGATCCAGCCCCGGCAGGGGGGTCACCGCCACCACCCCGGCGCCGATCCACATGTAACGCTCCACCACCGCCTCAGCGTCACCGCGGCGCTGACGCGCCAGCAGGGACCTGCTCGCCTCACTGAGGGTGCGGCACTGCAGCAGCAGGTTGTCGGCGATCAGCTCCTCGCCGTCGGCATGCAGCACGGCGGCGATGCGCCGCAGCAGCACCTCCACCTCAGCGGGCGGCTGCAGCGGCCGCCCGCCAGGCATCGGCACGCTCTGGGGGGCTGCGCTGGCGGGCAGCACGTCCTCCGGCGGCAGCAGGCCCTGGACGCGGCGGCGCAGCAGCGTCAGCAACCGCTCCACCTCCTGATCCCCGCGCAGATCGCACTTGTTCAGCACCAGCAGCAGGCGCTTGCCCATGCCGGCCAGGCTGCGCAGCACCTCCGCCTCGCTGGCGCGCAGGTCGCCGTCCACCACCAGCAGCAGCAGATCAGTCCGGCTGGCCTGCTGCCGGGCGAGCTGCTCCCGTTCCCGGCCGCTGGCACCGGCCTCGAGGATGCCGGGGGTGTCCACCAGCCACACGGCTCTCTCCAGCCCCCGCAGGCGCAGCCGGTAGCGCTGGGCCTCTGTGGTGGAGCCCATCGGCGCTCCCACGCTGCCCACCAGGTCCTGCAGCAGGGCCCGGATCAGGGAGGTCTTGCCGGCGGAGCCCGTGCCGAACACCACGATGGTCAGGTCGCCGCGCTCCAGTTCGCGGGCCATCCGCTGGCGCTCCTGACGCAGGGCCTCACGGGCGATGCCGTCGCGCACCCGCTCCAGGGTCTGATCGATCGCCTCCAGGTTGCGGGCCGCCGCCTCGCGGCTGGTGCTGGGCGCCTCGGGTCTGGATGCCCCCTTGCCGCCGCGCTCCCGGCCTGCGGCGGCGGCTCCGCCCGGCCGCAGCAGGCGCAGCCATGGCCAGGCCAGCTGCACCAGCAGCGCCGCCACCGCCAGCACCAGCAGCAGGGCCACCGGCCCCACCAGTCCGTAGGGCAGCACACCGCTGAGCTGCCAGATCAGCTGGTTGAAGGCCTGGAGCACCAGGCCCACCACCAGCAGCGCCAGCAGCAGCACGCCGGCGGCGATCCAGAGGCGGGTGCGGTGCTTCATGCCGGAACCTCCCCTGCCTAGCTGCCGGCGGAGCGCATGATCTCGCCCCAGAGCCCTGCCGCCAGGGCGCTGGAGGCGTTGGTGGGGCTGTTGTCATCGTTGCCCAGCCAGATGCCGATCACCCGTCTGCGGCCGGCGTCGTAGCCCACGAACAGCAGGTCGCGGTTCTCATTGGTGGTGCCGGTCTTGCCCCCCTCCTGGCCGCCCAGGGAAGCGGCCGTCCCCGTGCCCGAACGCACCACCGCACGCATCAGCTGCTGCATGCGCCGGGCGGTCTCCCGCGGCACCGCCTGCCGGCCCGCGGGCGCGGCGGTGGCAGCCGGAGGGGCTGTTCCGCGTCCAGCCCCACCGGCCCGTCTGCGGCACTGATCCGGCTCCTCGCCCGGGCACGTTTCCCCATCCACCACCTTGCGGATCGTGGTGGGCGGCAGCCACACCCCATCGTTGGCGACGGCCGCATAGGCGGCGGTGAGCTCCAGCAGCGTCACCTCGCTCTGGCCCAGGGCCAGGCCGGGAACGGGGTCCAGGGGGCTGGTGATGCCCAGGTCGCGGGCCTTCTGCACCACCGCCTCCAGGCCCACCCGCTGGGCGAGGCGCAGCGCCGCGGTGTTGCTGCTGCGGGCGAAGGCGCTCACCAGCGTCAGCGAACCGCTGCAGTCGCTGCTGAAGGTCTGCCCGCGCCAGCGCAGGGGGCCGCAGTCCACCGGGTCGCCCGGGTTGGCCCCCCGCTCGAGGGCCACCAGAAAGGGGAACAGCTTGAAGGTGCTGCCGGGCTGGCGCAGGGCCATCGTGGCCCGGTTGAACTGGCTCTGCTGGTAGTCGCGCCCTCCGGCCAGCGCCAGGATGCCGCCGCTGCCGGCATCCAGCACCACCACAGCCCCCTCGCTGACGCCCAGGCTGCGGCTGCCATCCAGGCGACGGCGCAGCAGCCGCTCCACCCGCTCCTGCAGGCCGGTATCGAGATGGGTGTCGATGAGGAAATTGCCCTCGGCGGCGACACTGCGGCCCACCGACGCCTCCAGATCCCGGCGCACCTGATCGGTGTAGAAGGGGGCTCCGCGGCCCAGCTCCCTGGTGCGGCAGGCATCGGCATGCAGCTGCACCGGACTGCGCCGCGCCCGGCGGCCGGCATCGGGGCTGATGCGGCCCGTATCGGCCATCTTCTGGAGCACCTGGTTGCGGGAGCTCAGGGCCGCCTGGGGGTCGAAGCAGGGGTCGTAGCCGTTCGGGGAGGGCAGCAGGCCCACCAGCAGGGCCGCCTCCGCCAGCTTCAGCTCCCGGGCCGGCCTGCCGAAGTAGTGACGGCTGGCATCCTCGAAGCCCCAGCCCACGCCCAGATACACCCGGTTGAGATAGCTGAGCAGCAGATCGCGTTTGCTGAAGCGCGCCTCCAGCTGCAGCGACACCAGCAGTTCGCGCCACTTGCGTCCCAGCGTCTCCCCCTGGCCCACCTGATCGGGGTAGAGGCTGCGGGCGAGCTGCTGGGTGAGCGTGCTGCCGCCCTGCAGCACCCGGCCGCCGATCAGGTTGGTCACCAGGGCCCGTGCGGTGCCCACCGGGTCCACGCCCGGGTGCCACCAGAAACGGCTGTCCTCACTGGCCAGCAGCGCATCCACCAGCACCGGGGGATAGTCGCGCAGGGCCGCCAGCTCCCGGTGCTGGCGCCCTTCGGCGCTGGCGATCGGCTTGCCGCTGCGGTCGTAGAAGCTCAGGGGCCCGCGCACCGGCGCCAGGCTGCCGCGGATGGGCACCTGGGCCACCGCCAGGGCCAGGGTGGCAAGGCCGATGCCGGCCACGCCGGCCAGCGCCAGGCTGGCGCCGCGCACCACCTTCGCCAGACGGGGTCGGGGACGCTGCTGGAATTCCAGCTCCGGCAGCCCGGCCTGCTGGCTGGGGCCGAAGCGCACGCTGTCGCCGTCGCTGAGCAACAGCTCGCTCACCCGCCGGCCGCGCCACCAGAGCCCGTTGGTGGAGCCGCTGTCGCGCAGCAGCCAGTGGCGACCCACCTGCTCCAGCAGGGCATGCTGACGGCTGACGGCCGCATGGGGGATCGACACCTGGCAGCCGGCATCGCGGCCGATGCGGTACACGCCCGCATGCAGGGACAGCCGGGTGCTGCCCCGGCCGGGTAGGTGCACCAGCAGCACGCCCTCAGTCATGAGCGTGGATCAGCGGCCTGGCCCATCAGCCTGGGTCATCGTCTGCGCCCATCACCGGGCTCCGGCGCGAACAGGTCGATCACGAAGCAGAGCACAGCCAGGTTGATGGCCACATCGGCGAGATTGAACACCGGGAAGGACACCGGCATCAGGGCCAGGAAGTCGACGACGGCGCCCAGCCGCCAGCGGTCGATGCCGTTGCCGATGGCCCCTCCGAGCAGCAGCCCCAGGGCCAGGCCGCGGGCCAGGCTGTGGGGAGCGCGGCCCTGCCGCCAGATCCACACCGTCACGCCGACGGCCACCGCCAGGCTCACCAGACCCAGCAGCGTCGAGGACCCGCTGAACAGGCTGAAGGCGGCACCGGTGTTGGTGGTGTGGGTGAACTCCAGCAGGCCGGGGATGAACGGGCGTGCCGGCCGCCCGGCCAGATGGTCGCTGGCCCACGCCTTGGTGAGCTGGTCGGCCAGCACCACCGCGGCGGCCAGCCCAAGGCTGAGGCGGCGGGGGCTGCGCGCTGGGCCGCTCACGGTTGCACGAGCAGCACACGCCGCAGGGCCAGGGCCACCACAGCCACGGCCGTGCACAGCAGCAGCTGGGAGGGCAGGGGGACCACGCTGAAGCTCACCAGCAGCTGCAGGAGATCGCCCCTCCAGCGACCGGCCAGGGCCCCCAGGAGCAGGTTCAGCATCCCGCAGAGCTGGATCACCAGCAGGCCGAAGGCCGCCGTTCCCGTGAGCTTGAGCACATCATTCATGCCGGGCTGGCGGGCCAGCTTGCCCGCCAGCCAGCCGGCGGGCACGAAGCCGGCCAGATAGCCGAAACCCGGATCCAGCAGGTAGCGCGCTCCGCCCCCGCTGTGAAACACGGGCAGCTGCAGCAGACCCAGGCTGAGGTAGGCGACCGCCGCCAGCAGGGCGCTGCGATGCCCGCACACCAGCGCGGTGAGCAGCAGCGCGGGAACCTGGAGGGTGATCGGCAGGGCCACGACCGCCCAGCCGCCTTTGCCCACCGGCAGGGGTGCAGCAGCCTGGATCATGCCCCCGAGCAGGATCAGCAGCAGACCGGCGATCGCTCCGCTCCAGTTGGCCAGGGCCCTCAATGGCTCAGCGTCCAGTTCGCCACAGTCTGAAGGCTGATGCACCTGATGGGCTCGGCAGCGGTGGTCTTGGGCCCCGTGCCAGGGTGCAGGCCTTTGTTCCCGCACTGCCCTGGATGTCCATGGTTGAACCCATCCGTTCCGATGACGCTCCCGCAGCTTCCACCCCGGAGCTGGCGGTGGGGCAGCGGGTGAGCCTGCGAGAACGCCCCGCTTACCTCAAGACGGCTGATCCCATGCCGATGCTGCGCCCACCCGATCTGGTCGATCGGGATGAGGTGGGACAGGTGGTGGAGGTACGGGCCCTGGGCCTGGTGGCCGTGCGCTTCCGGCGCGGCAGCTTTCTGCTGGCGGCCGGGGATCTGCAGCCCACCTGAGCCCGCCGTGGTTGCGCGTCCGGCTGGCTCAGGTGGTGAGGTCCGCCCACGCCCGCTCACCCGCCTCAAGGGCCGCCACCGGACCGCAGAGGCTGAGCACGGGCCGGCCCAGCCAGCGCCGGGCGGCGGCGCGCAGGTCCTGGGACCTGAGTCGCCCGGCCCGCTCCAGGCAGTCCTCCACGTGGCGTTCGCCGAGCCCATGGCCCAGCACCAGGGCCTGACGGTCTGCCACCTGGGCGCAGGTCTGTCGGCCCATGGCGTCCTGACCCCGGAACTTGGCCAGGGCCAGCTCCAGTTCCGCGTCGCTGAGGAGCTCGGCTGACAGCCGCTGCCACTCCGCGATCAGCGCGTCGCAGGCTTCGCGGGCTCGCGCCAGCGAACTGGAGAGGTGGATCACGAACGGCGCGGCGGCGCAGCGGGGCGGCATGTGCACCCCTACGTCATAGGCCAGGCCGCGCTGCTCGCGCATCACCTGGAAGAGCCGGCTGGACATCCCCAACCCCAGATGCGCCTGCAGCAGGCGCAGGGGCAGGGCATCCGGGTGGCCCAGCGGCACGGTGGCGGCGCCCAGCATCACCACCAGCTGCTCGGTGTCCTGCTCCTGCCGGGCCAGCGTTGCCGCTGGCGAAGCCGTTGCGCTCCAGGACTCGGCGCGGGGAGCGCGGGTGGGCCAGGGTCGGGCGGTGAGCAGCTCCTGGAGGCGGTTCTGCAGCCGCTGATCGAGATCACCGCAGAGCACCAGCAACGCGCCGGGTTCAGCCAGGTCCTGCAGCAGCGCGCGCAGCTCCGCCGTGCCCAGCCGTGCCAGCTCGTCCTCCACGCCCAGCGGGTCGTGGCCGTAGGGACCGTCGCCGTACAGCAATCCCCGCAGCCCGTCATGGGCGAGCTGGAACGGGTCCTCCCGCTGGCGCTGCAGGTGCTGGAGATTGAGCTCCCGCTCCAGCTCCACCTGCTCCGGGCTGAGGAGCGGTTCGGCGGCCATCGCCAGGAGCAGAGGCAGCAGATCAGCCGCGTCCTCGCTGGCGCACTTGAGGCTCATCACCAGCGCGTCCTCGCTGGCCTCGGTGCGCAGGCCGGCGCCGCGGCCTTCCACCAGTTCCGCCAGTGCGTCGGTGTCGTAGTCGCCGGCGCCACGGGTCATGCTGCCCGCCAGCAGCTGCATGGCACCGCGCTGGCCGTGGGGGTCGCGGCTGCTGCCGCCGCGGATCCACAGCCGCGCCGCCACCAGGCCCGCCCCGCTGCGCAGCTGGCTCAGCAGCGGCAGCCCGCCGGGGAGCTGGCTGCGCTGCCAGCCGTGGGGAGGTGCTGCGGAGAGGGTCATGCCGGCACCGCCTCGAGCACGCAGGCCCGTTCGGGGGCCAGCAGCGGCAGCACCTCGCGCACCAGGGCCGGTGCATCCCAGCCCTCCAGGTCCCTGAGGGGAGCGTCGAGGGACACCCCGTGACCCCACAGGTGCTGGCTGCCCAGGGTGCCGGCAACCCCGCCGGCCGACTCCAGGCCGAAGCGATAGCCGTTGGCCACGAGGCGCCGGCTGCGACCCCATTCCTCCGGTGGAATCTCCTCCGCGGCCAGCTCCAGCAGCACCGCCTCGATCTCCCGCCGGATGGCCGGCAGGTCCTCCTCCTCGGCGATGGCCTCCAGCAGGCCCAGGCTGCCGCACTCCAGCACGTGCAGGTCGAGGTCGATGCTCTCGACCAGGCGCAGCCGCTCCCGCAGCCGGTCCACAAGCCGGCTGCGCCGGCCTTCCGCCAGCAGGGTGGTGAGCAGGTCGGCGCCCATCACCCCATGCAGGTCGGCGGCCGCCGGCAGCTCCCAGAGCATCATCAGGCGTGCCGATTCCAGCCGGGGCAGGCGCAGGCGATGCTCCCCAGGCCGCACCGCCAGCGGCGGCAGTGCCCGCCTGCCGGTGGCGGCCGGCGCCAGCCGCGCCAGGCTGCTGGCCGCCAGGCGCTCCTGCAGGGCGACCGTATGGGCCGCTCCGGGGTCGAGGCAGCCGCTGAGGATCAGCAGGCAGCGGTCGGCCGTGTACAGGCGACGGTGGAATGCCGCCATCGCCTCGGGCGTCTGGGCCAGCAACTGGTCGCGGCGGCCGAGGATCGGCTCCCCATAGGCGTGCTGCGGGCAGCCGGCTCCGAGCAGCTGCTGCAGGGCCACCTCCTCGGGCTGGTCCTCGCTCTGGGCGAGCTCCTCGAGCACCACCTGGCGCTCCATCTGGAAGGCCTGGTCGTCGAGGCGCGGTTCGAGCACCAGATCGAGCAGCAGCTCCAGCGCCTCCACGGCGCCATCCGGCGGGATCAGCAGGTGGTAGTGCACATCGTCGAAGCCGGTGGCGGCATTGCTGCTGCCCCCGAGCGCCTCCACGCGGCGGTCGAACTCACCGGGCTGCAGATGGGCGCTGCCCTTGAACACCATGTGCTCGAGGAAGTGGGCCATGCCGCTCTCCCCGGCCGCCTCGAACACACTGCCGGCCTGGCACCAAAAATCGAGACACACCAGGGGCGCATCCGGCAGGTTGACGCTCACCACCCGGGCGCCGTTGGCCAGCCGTTGCATCCGGGGCGTCTCCAGGCCCGGCAGAGATGGGGATCCGGAATCCGGGGCCGGAGCGGGCACAGGTGCTGGGGCCAGGGGCAACGGGCAGGCGCGTGGCAGGATCCGCATTCTGCTGGCTGGTGTCGCCGCCGTGACTGCCTCCTCCCCTCCGGGACTGCCGCTGCACCCCCTGGTGGACCGGCTGGCTGAGCGGATCCGCAGCGCCTGGGCCGAGCTGCCGGAGCTGGCCGCCCTGCCGGTGGATCCGGAGCTGGAGGCGATCAGCGGCAGCCTGGATGGCGAGGCGCTGTTCATCCGCAATGAGCTCTACCGCAGCCGGGGGCTGCGCAAGCTCCACCTCGAGACCGCGCGCCTGGGCCTTGGGCTGCAGATCCTGCACTGCGTGTGGTTCCCCGATCCGCGCTGCGACCTGCCCGTGTTCGGAGCCGACATCGTCGCCAGCCCCGCCGGGGTGTCGGCGGCGATCATGGACCTCTCGCCCGTGAGCGGGTCACTGCCGGAGGCCATCCGTGCCGCGCTGGAGGCCCGCTCCCCGCGCGTCTACAGCCAGCCCCGGGACCTGCCCCCGTGGGGCTCGATCTTCTCCCCCTACGTGCGCTTCGTGCGCCCCGCCGGCGCGGCCGAGGAGGAGGCGTTCGTGGAGGAGGTGGGGGAAGCCCTGGGCATCCTGGCCGAGGCCAGCCGCCGCTGCCCGGTTCAGGGGGCCGATGATCCGGCTACGGTTGAGCGATGGCAGGGTCAACTCCGCTATTGCAAGCAACAGAAACAAAACGACAAGACCCGCCGCGTGCTCGAGAAGGCCTTCGATCCCGCCTGGGCGGAGCGCTACATCGAGGAGCTGCTCTTCGACGATCCTCCGCAGCCCTGACCCGCTCGCGCCGGCCCGTCCTGCTGGCTGGCTCGCTGCTCACCCTGACGCTGCTGGCGGGCTTCGGCCTGACGCAGGTGCTGCAGCGTCAGGGCGCCGGCCGTCAGCCTGAGGCCAGCCCCCCTCCAGCCGCCGCCCCGAACCGTCCCGAGCCGGTGGCCGCCCTCGGGCGCCTCGATCCCAGCGGTGAGGTGCATCAGCTGGCGGCGCCGATCAGCGGCATCGGCGGCAGCCCCCGCATCACCCGCCTGCTGGTGCAGGAGGGCTCCCGGGTGCAGGCCGGCCAGCTGCTGGCCGAGTTCGACACCGGCCCGCCCCTGAAGGCCCAGCGCGAGCTCCTCGACGCCCGCATCGCCAACCTGCGCTCCCGTCTGGCGGTGCAGAGCCGGGACATCGCCCGCTACCGCGAGCTGGCCCGCAACGGCGCCATCCCCGGCACCGAGCTGGACAGCCGCGAGAACGATCTGCTGGCCCTGCGGGGTCTGCTGCAGGAGGCCGAGGCCGAACGGCGCAAGATCACCGCTGATCTGGTGCTCACCGAGCTGCGTGCCCCGATCGACGGCACCGTGCTGCGGGTGCATGCCCGCCTGGGTGAACGCCCGGGTGAGCGCGGGGTGCTGGAACTGGGCGCCAGCGAACGCATGGAGGCCCTGATCGAGGTGTACGAAAGCGACGTGGACCGGGTGCGGCTCGAACAGCCGGTGCTGATCACCAGCGAGAGCGGCGGTTTCAGCGGCAGCCTGCGCGGGCGGGTGACGCGCGTCAGCCCCCAGGTGCGCCAGAGGGAGGTGCTCTCCACCGATCCCGCCAAGGACGCCGATGCCCGCATCGTCGAGGTGCGGGTGGCCCTCGAGCCTCAGGACGCGCAGCGCGTGCGCGATCTCACCGGCCTGCGGGTGATCGCCCGGATGGAGAACTGATGGTCTGGCGCGCATGGCGGGGCCGCCGCATTCCCCTGGCCTGGCTGCTGCTCACCCGTCAGCCGATGCGCCTGGCGGTGGCTCTGGCCGGCATCTCCTTCGCCGGCATCCTGATGTTCATGCAGCTGGGCTTCCGGGACGGGCTGTTCGACGCGAGCGTCACGATCCACCGGCAGTTCGATGCCGACCTGGTGCTGATGAGTCCGCGCACGATCAGCTCGATCGGCATGGCCGCCTTCCCCCGCCGGCGGCTGGTGCAGGCGATGGCCGACCCGGCGGTGCGCGGCATCACACCGGTGCACTGGAACCTGCTGCTCTGGCGCAATCCAGAGACGCGCACCACCCGCTCGATCCTCACCCTCGGCTTCGAGCCCTCCGACCCGCTGTTCATCGATCCCGCCCTCACCCGCCAGGCCCAGGTGCTCACCCAGCGCGGGCGGGTGCTCTTCGATGAGCGCTCCCGGCCCGAGTTCGGGCCGATCGCCGAGCGCTTCCGCGCCGGCGAGGTGGTGGAGACGGAGGTGGCCGGCACCCGCGTGCGGGTGGAGGGCCTGGTGAATCTGGGCCCCTCCTTCGGGGCTGACGGCAACATGATCACCAGCCGCGAGACCTTCCTCGAACTCACACCCGCCAGCTCCCCCGGCAGCATCGAGCTCGGCCTGATCCGTCTGGAGCCCGGCGCCGACGCCGCCGCCGCCGCCGAGCGGCTGCGGCGGCTGCTCCCCGAGGACGTGCGGGTGTTCACCAAGGCCGGCTTTGAGGAGTTCGAGAAGACCTACTGGCGCACCAGCACCGCCATCGGCTTCATCTTCACGCTCGGGGCCGCCATGGGGTTCATCGTCGGCTGCGTGATCGTGTATCAGATCCTCCACTCCGACGTGAGCGATCACCTGCCCGAGTACGCCACCCTGATGGCCATGGGCTACCCCCTGCCCTCGCTGCTGCGGGTGGTGGGCCGCGAAGGGCTGCTGCTGGCGGTGCTGGGGTACCTGCCGGCCTATGCCGCAGGTCTCGGCCTCTATGCCCTGGTGCGCAGCGGCACCCGCCTGCCGGTGTACATGAACCTCGACCGCGCCCTGGTGGTGCTGGTGATGATCCTGGTGATGTGCCTGGCCTCGGCCGCGCTGGCGATGCGGCGGCTGGCCGATGCCGATCCGGCGGAGATCTTCTGATGGGTGTGCTGGTGCGGGGGCTGTGCCACAGCTACGGCCGGGGGGCCATGGCGCGCCAGGTGCTGCAGGACGTGGACCTGCACATCGATCCGGGGGAGGTGGTGCTGCTCACCGGCCCCTCCGGCTGCGGCAAGACCACCCTGCTCACCCTGGTGGGGGCCCTGCGGCAGGTGCAGCAGGGATCGGTGCGTGTGCTGGGCCAGGAGCTGGCGGGGGCCGGTCGCGGCAGCCGCCAGCGGCTGCGCCGGCGCATCGGCATGATCTTCCAGGGCCACAACCTGCTGCGTTGCCTCACGGCGGAGCAGAACGTGCAGATGGGCGCCGACCTGCTGCCGGAGCTGGGCTACCGGGCCCGGCGCGACCGTGCCCGGGAGTGGCTGCGGGCCGTGGGGCTGGGTGACCATCTCGGCAAGCTCCCCCACGATCTCTCCGGTGGTCAGAAGCAGCGGGTGGCGATCGCCCGTGCCCTGGCGGCCGAACCGCAGCTGCTGCTGGCCGATGAACCCACCGCCGCCCTCGATTCCCGCAGCGGCCGCGATGTGGTGGAGCTGCTGCGGGGCCTGGCGCGGGAGCAGGGCTGCGCCGTGCTGATGGTGACCCACGATCCGCGCATCCTCGACGTGGCCGACCGGCTGCTGCGCATGGAGGACGGTCGCCTGTTCGGTTCGCTCGCCGAGGCGGTTGGTTAGGGTGAGGGTTCGCAAACCCCTGAGGGCCCGTCCATATGGCGAAACGCCGCAATCTGAAGAAGGAGAAGCAGGAGCGCAACCGTGCCTACGCCCGCAAGTTCAAGAAGCGCAAGCTGCGCAATGACGGCCGTGGCGAGGGTGTCGGCAACGGTGTGACCGGCACGGCCAACAACGGTGGCGCCGCCGACTGATCCGGGCCCATCTCTCTCCCGCTCTCAGGGGATCCCACGGGATCCCCTTTTTGTTTGCAACCGGGACATGTTCCTGAGCGTCGTCATTCCCACCTACAACCGCCTGCCGATCCTGCGCCAGTGCCTTGAGGCGCTGGAGCGGCAGCAGCTGGTCGAACCGCTGCGGGACTTCGAGGTGGTGGTGGTGGATGACGGCTCCAGCGACGACACGGTTGCCTGGATCGAGAGCCATGCCCGGCAGCTGCCCCATGTGCGCCTGATCCGCCAGCGGCACGGGGGCCCGGCCACGGGCCGCAACCGCGGTGTGGCCGCCGCCCGCGGTGAGGTGGTGGTGTTCATCGACAGCGACCTGGTGGTGCGGCCCGACTTCCTGGTCAGCCATGCCCGTGCCCTGGCCGGTGCATGGCAGCGCCACGGCGATCGCCTCTGCTTCACCTACGGAGCGGTGATCAACACGGCGAACTTCGAGGATCCCACCTCCGAGCGCCACAAGCTGCGGGATCTCTCCTGGGCCTATTTCGCCACGGGCAATGTGGCCATCGAGCGCGCGTTGCTGGAGCGCGCCGGCCTCTTCGACACGGCCTTCCACCTCTACGGCTGGGAGGACCTGGAGCTGGGCGAGCGACTGCGGCGCCTCGGGGTGCGGCTCGTACGCTGCCCGGAGGCGGTGGGGTATCACTGGCATCCGGCCCTGACGGTCGCGCAGATCCCCGATCTCATCCGGGTGGAGCGGGAGCGGGCCCGGATGGCCCTGGTGTTCTTCCGCAAGCACCCCACCCGCCGGGTGCGCTTCATCATCCAGTACACCTGGCTGCACCGCGTGCTGTGGGAGCTGCTCACGGCCGGCGGACTGATCAACGAACGCAGCCTGAGGCCGCTGCTGGCCTGGCTGATCCGTCACGGCAGGCCAGCCCTGGCCATGGAGCTGCTGCGCCTGCCCCTCAATCGCATCGGCGTGCGGGCTCTGTTCCGGGAGGCGCGCCAGCAACGTCTCGCGGCAGACGGCCCGGTTGTGCAGACGCCGTTTTGATAGGCTAACCCGGTTCCCTCAAACCGCACACCTGCGCGTTTCGGGTGATCACGTCAATGGCCCCGTGGTCATGGGTGCCGGGACTGCTCCCGGTGTCTCCCCACACGGCCGCCGCGCGATCCCTGGCAGGTGGTGGCCAACCCGAAACCCCACAACCATGGCTGTCGTCACTCTCGCCGAAATGATGGAGGCGGGTGCCCACTTCGGGCATCAGACCCGTCGCTGGAACCCGAAGATGTCGCGCTACATCTACTGCGCGCGCAACGGCGTTCACATCATCGATCTCGTGCAGACCGCCGTCTGCATGAACAACGCCTACAAATGGGTGCGCACTGCAGCCCGCAGCGGCAAGCGTTTCCTGTTCGTCGGCACCAAGAAGCAGGCATCCGAAGTGATCGCCCAGGAGGCCACCCGCTGCGGAGCCGCCTACGTGAATCAGCGCTGGCTGGGCGGCATGCTCACCAACTGGACCACCATGCGCGCGCGCATCGAGCGTCTCAAGGACCTGGAGCGCATGGAGAGCTCCGGAGCCATCGCCATGCGCCCCAAGAAGGAGGCGGCCGTGCTGCGCCGTGAACTGGAGCGCCTCCAGAAGTACCTGGGCGGTCTCAAGAACATGCGCCGCCTGCCCGATGTGGTGGTGCTGGTGGACCAGCGCCGGGAGTCCAATGCCGTGCTCGAGGCCCGCAAGCTCGACATCCCCCTGGTCTCGATGCTCGACACCAACTGCGATCCCGACCTCTGCGATGTGCCGATTCCCTGCAACGATGACGCCGTCCGCTCCGTGCACCTGGTGCTGAGCCGTCTGGCCGACGCCATCAACGAAGGCCGCCATGGCTCCGGCGAGCCCACCGACAGCGACGAGGGCTGAGCCCTTCGCTCAAGGGAGCGCTGGGCGCCCATCCGCACCAGCGCTGCCACCCTCTGCAGCCACCCTCTGCTGCCACCGTCTCCCTCTTCTCCGTCCCCAGATTCCTCACCCCATGGCTGAGATTTCAGCGAAGCTCGTCAAGACCCTGCGCGACAAGACCGGCGCCGGGATGATGGATTGCAAGAAGGCTCTCGCCGAGACCAACGGCGATACCGAAAAAGCGATCGAATGGCTGCGCCAGAAGGGCATCGCCAGCGCCGAGAAGAAGGCGGGCCGCACCGCCGCCGAAGGCGCCATCGGCTCCTACATTCACACCGGTGCCCGCGTGGGTGTTCTGGTCGAGGTGAACTGCGAGACCGATTTCGTGGCCCGCGGTGAGATCTTCCAGGAGCTGATCCGCAACGTGGCGATGCAGATCGCAGCCTGTCCCTCCGTCGATTACGTGAAGGTCGAGGACATCCCGGCCGACGTGGCTGACCGCGAGAAGCAGATCGAGATGGGTCGTGACGACCTGGCCGGTAAGAAGGAGGAGATGAAGGAGAAGATCGTGGCCGGCCGCATCGGCAAGCGACTCAAGGAAATGGCCCTGATGGATCAGCCTTACATCAAGGACAGCACCATCACCGTGTCTGAACTGGTGAAGCAGGTGGCCGGCAAGGTGGGCGAGAACGTGCAGGTGCGCCGTTTTGTGCGCTTCAACCTCGGCGAGGGCATCGAGGTGGAAACCGCCGACTTCGCGGCCGAGGTGGCCGCAATGAGCGGCGCCTCCTGAGTCCAGACCCATCACAGCCGAATCTCCTCTGTCCGGCGGTCAGGTCCAGGCCGACGCCCTCAGCGAGGTGCGACGGCAGATCGAACACGCCAGCGTGACCCTGCAGGGCGTCAATCCGGCGCTCTACCGGGACCTGGCCCTCTACCTGCAGGTGCTGCGCGAACACCTGCCGGACGCCGTGGAGAAGGCCCTGTTTCATCTGGCCACGCGCCTCCACCCCCGGCGCTACTGCGAGCTGCCTGCCGATCGGCGCCGCGGCCTGCATGAGCGCGCAGCGGCGCTGGTGCGGCAGGCCGGCAGCCTGTTCACCGTCGAACAGCTGGTCCAGCTCGCCGCTGCACTGGCCAGCGGCCGCCAGCAGCGGCAGCAGGCGTGGCTGACCCAGCTGCGAGCTGTCGCAGCCGACAGCGACCACGATGCTGGGGCCGGCGCTGCCGGCGAAGCCGATGGTTCCGTGCGGCTGAGTCTGGCCCCCCCCGTCGCCATGACCTGGTGGCGGGGACACGAGGCCTGGCCAGCCGGCGGCGACCGGGGCGAAGCACCCGGCGGCGATCCTCCGGACCCTTCCCCGGACGACGGCCCCGATCAGGCTGCCGATCCCTTCGCTGAAATCCCTGCTGGGCATCTGCGCGAAGGTGCGCCCCCGCTCTGGGATTCAGGGCTGCTGCCCCGTGAACCGGTGGAGCTGCTCACCTGGCTCGACGGCATCGAACGGGCGCTGGCGCGCCGGCTGCTCGATCTCTCCCATGGCCTCAATGCCGAGCTGCTGCGAGCTGGCCTGAGCCACAGCCTGCTGCCGCTCAACCTCCTCGAGGCCGCCCTGAGCGGACAACTGGAGCAGCTGGCGGCCCCCGCCAACCTGCTGCGCCTGCAGCTGCCCGTTCCCGACCCCCTGGCCGGTTCACTGGAGTCGGTGGCGCTGCTCCTGCGCACGGCCGACCTGGAGCTGGACTACCCGCGCCTGCGCACCTGCCGCAGCCGCCTGCAACGCCACCGCCAGGAGGTGCGCAGAATGGCGGAGCGGCACCGGCGCCTCAGGCGCCGTCTGCAGGCCCTCGAGGCGGAACAGCTGTGGCGCCAGGACAACCCCAGGTACCGACAGCTGTAGATCCGGCCGCCGCCGAGTCCTGGTTCCGCACCCTTCACCAGGCCCTGCAGCTGGAGTCCGACAGGGGCTTCGGTGACCTCACCGGCCGGCGTGAGCGCTTCAGCGTCTTCCTTGCCCGCAGCCTGCGCCAGCCCCCGGAAGGGTTGCGCCCGGCTGCCACCGAGCTGGAGCTCGCTGAGCAATTCACCCGCTACTCCGACCTCACCCAGAGCCAACGGCAGCACCTGGTGACACGCTGCCGCCAGTGCCTGCAGGCTTGGCGGCAACGCAGCAGGCCGGCGGATCCCCCGGGCCCCCCACGGCTGCGCCTGGTGGAGCCCGCCCCGGCCCCAGCTGCCCTGGCCCGGCTGACGGCAGACACACCCCTGGCGGAGATTCCCGGTGTGGGCCCACGCACCGCAACCCGGATGGCGCAGCTGGGCCTGTTCGTGGCCCGAGATCTGCTCCACTACTACCCCCGCGACTATCTCGATTACGCCAACCTGGTGCGCATCCATGCCCTGGAGCCCGGCACCACGGCCACGATCGTCGCTGCCGTGCGCAGCTGCCGCACCTTCGTCAGTCCGCGCAATCCGCAGCTGGCGATCCTGGAGCTGCAGCTGGCCGATCCCACCGGCCGCATCCGGGTGAGCCGCTTCTACGCTGGCAAGCGCTTCACCTCTCCCGCCTGGCTGAAACTGCAGCAGCGCCAGTTTCCCAGCGGCGCCACCGTGGCGGTGAGCGGACTGGTGAAGGACGGGCCCTACGGGCCCCAGTTCCAGGATCCCCTCATGGAGGTGCTCTCCAGCCCCCAGGCCCCGGTGCGCTCCACCCAGATCGGCCGTCTGATCCCGGTGTACGGGCTCACCGAGGGCCTGGGGGCCGATCGTCTGCGTCAGGCCATCGCTGCGGTGCTGCCGTTGCTGCCGGGCTGCCCGGATCCGCTCCCCGAGCCTGTGCGCCAGGCCGAGGGCCTGATCGAACGGGCCTCGGCCCTCCAGCAGATCCACGCCCCCGCCAACCGGGACCAGCTGCAGGCCAGCCGGCGGCGGCTGGTGTTCGATGAGTTCCTGCTCATGCAGCTCGGCCTGCTGCAGCGCCGGCGGCAGCTCACCGCCAGACCCGCTCCGCCGCTTGCGCCCGGCGCCGCCCCGCACGCCGGCAGCCCCGCCGGCGGGGCGGGCGTGGTGCAGCGCTTCCTGGAGCTCCTGCCCTTCGGTTTCACCGCCGCCCAGGAACGGGTGCTGGCGGAGATCCGCGCCGACCTGGCCCGCGAGCAGCCGATGGCGCGGCTCCTGCAGGGGGATGTGGGCAGCGGCAAGACCGTGGTGGCGGTCGCCGCCCTGCTCACCGCTGTGGAGGCCGGCTGCCAGGGAGCGCTGATGGCTCCCACCGAGGTGCTGGCGGAGCAGCACCATGCGCGTCTGGCCGCCTGGCTGCCGCGGCTGCATGTGAACTGCGGGTTGCTCACCGGCGCCACGCCGGCGCGGCGGCGGCGCCAGCTGCTCGACGACCTGGCCAACGGACAGCTGCAGCTGCTGGTGGGCACCCATGCCCTGCTCGAGGACCCGGTGCAGTTCGCCCGCCTGGGGCTGGTGGTGGTGGACGAGCAGCACCGCTTCGGGGTGCGCCAGCGGGACCGCCTGCTCCACAAGGGCCTGCAGCCCCATCTGCTGACGATGACGGCCACCCCTATCCCCCGCACCCTGGCGCTCTCGCTCCATGGCGACCTGGAGGTGAGCCAGATCGATGAACTGCCCCCCGGCCGCACCCCCGTGCGCACCCGCCTGCTGAAGGCATCTCAGCGGCAGGAGGCCTACGACCTGATCCGCGCCGAGGTGGCCCGGGGCCAGCGGGCCTATGTGGTGCTGCCGTTGGTAGAGGAGTCGGAGAAGAGCGATCTGCGCTCGGCGGTGGAGGTGCACCGCCAGCTGGCCGGCGAGGTGTTCCCCGACCTGCGGGTGGGCCTGCTGCACGGCCGCATGGCCAGCGCCGACAAGCAGACGGCCATCACCGCCTTCGCCCGGGGCGACACCCAGCTGCTGGTGAGCACCACGGTGGTGGAGGTGGGGGTGGACGTGCCGGAGGCCAGCGTGATGGTGATCGAGCACGCCGAGCGCTTCGGACTGGCGCAGCTGCATCAGCTGCGCGGGCGGGTGGGGCGTGGTGCCGCCGCCTCCCATTGCCTGCTCGTGCATGACGGTCGCAATCCGCAGGCCCGGCAGCGTCTGGAGGTGCTGGTGCGCTCCAGCGATGGCTTCGAGATCGCCGAGATGGACCTGCGCCTGCGTGGCCCGGGCCAGGTGCTCGGCACGCGCCAGAGCGGCCTGCCCGATCTCGCCCTGGCCAGCCTCGCGGACGACGGCGAGGTGCTGGAGCGGGCGCGCGAGTTGGCCCGCCGGATTCTGGAGCGCGATCCCGAGCTGAGTCAGCTTCCCCATCTGGCGGCGCTGCTGGCCCGGCAGCGCCGCGCCCTCAGCCAGCCCGCCCCCCTGAACTGACGCGATGTCCCGCCGACCCTGGAATGCGATCCCCATCCGTGATGCCGGCGAACCGCTCGAGCCGCTGCCTGAAGCCCTCTGGCGGCTGGAGCCCCATCCCTATGCCGCCCTGGGGGCCCCCTACGGCGACAGCGGCTCTCCGTTCCGCCTGCGCAGCGGTGTGATCCGGCGGCTGCTGGAGGCCGAGGAGCTGCTGCACCTGGACCAGCCCGCCTGGCGTCTGGCGATCTTCGACGCCTGGCGGCCCCTGGCCGTGCAGGCCTTCATGGTGGAGTACAGCATCGCCAGCACCTGCCGGGAGCGGGGCCTGGACCCTGAGGCAGCCGGCCCGGGCCGGGACGCCGTGGCCGCCGAGGTGGGCCGTTTCTGGGCACCGCCCAATCCGGATCCCGATGCTCCGCCGCCCCACAGCACCGGCGCCGCCGTGGATCTCACCCTGGCCGGGCCCGATGGCGAGCCCCTGGAGATGGGCTCGGCCATCGACGCGATCGGCGCGGTGTCCGAGCCCGATCACTTTCTTCACGCCTGCAGCGGCTGCCCGGACCCGGAGCTCCAGGCGCGCTACCGCCGCTGGCACGCCAGGCGCAGTCTGCTGCGGCGGGTGATGGAACAGGCGGGCTTCGTCCAGCACCCCAACGAGTGGTGGCACTTTAGCTGGGGTGATCAGCTCTGGGCCTGGCGTCTGGGCGCAGCGGCGGCCCGCTACGGGCGGGTGGCCTGAGCGGCCAGCAGTCGCTCCACCTCCTCACGGCCGCTCTTCACCACGAAGTCGCCGAATCCACGCCGCATCCCTGCCTGCCGCCAGGCCAGCAGCAGCGGCTCGAGGGTGGCCTCCAGGGCGTCGAGGGGCATCTTCTCCAGGTAGGGCTCAGCGAGTCGGCTGAGCTGGGCGCTGCCGCCGAGCCAGAGCTGGTACTGATCGACGCCGCTGCCCACCAGGCCGATCTCGGCCATGTACGGGCGGGCGCAGCCGTTGGGGCAGCCGGTCATGCGCACCAGGATCGGCTTGTCGATCCGCAGACGCTCCAGCAGGGACTCCAGCCGTTCCAGCACCGCCGGGAAGATCCGCTCCGATTCGGTCACCGCCAGCCCGCAGAGGGGCAGCGCCGGACAGGCGATGCCGTGACGGGAGAGCAGGGAGGTGTCCTCCGGCTTTTCCCAGCCCAGGGCCGCCAGCTCGGCCTTGAGCGTGGAGCGCTGGGCGGTGCCGATGTTGCAGAGCAGCAGGTCCTGGTTCGGGGTGATGCGCACCTCGAGCTTGTAGGTGTCCACCAGCCGCCGCAGGCCCGCCTTGCGTTCACCACCGAGACGGCCGCAGAGCAGCGGCAGCCCCACGAACCAGAGCCCCTGGCTCTGGCGATGCCAGCCGAGATAGTCCTCGAGGCGCCGCCGGGGTTCGTCCCGCAGGGTGCGGATCGGGTGCTGGAAGTAGACGCTGCGCAGCTGCTCGCGGAACCAGTCCACCCCGTGGTCGTGAATCAGGTATTTCATGCGGGCGTGGCGGCGCTGCTGGCGGTCGCCGTGATCGCGCTGCAGGGCCACGATCGCCTGCACCAGATCGAGCACGTGCTCATAGGCCACGTAGCCGAGGGGATCGGCGGTGCGGGCGAACGTCTCCTCCTTGTTGTGGGTGCGGCCCATGCCGCCGCCCACGTAGACGTTGCAGCCCTGGGGGCGGCCCTGGGGATCGCAGAACAGCACCAGGCCGATGTCCTGGGTGAGCAGATCCACCGAGTTGTCGCCCGGCACGGTGACGGCCACCTTGAACTTGCGCGGCATGTAGGTGGAGCCGTAGAGGGGCTCGGCGGCGTCGCCGCTGAACACGCCTCCCTCGCTCTGGCGCTCCCTCACCCGGCGGGTGGTGCCGCTGGGCTTGATGCGGTAGCTCAGATCCCCATCCACCCAGAGGTCCAGGTAGGAGCCCTCGGCTGCCTGGGGCACCAGCAGATCGGCGAGGTCGTCGGCCAGCTGGCGGGCGGCCGGGTAGGCGCCCTTGGCATAGGGGGCCGCGGGGGCCATCACGTTGCGGTTGATGTCCCCGCAGGCGGCCAGGGTGGAGCCCAGGTGGCGCACGATCGTGCCGATCACCTGCCTGAGGTTCTCCTTGCGCACCCCGTGCATCTGGAAGGCCTGGCGGGTGGTGGCCCGCAGGGTGCCGTTGCCGAGCTGATCGGCGAGCGCATCGAGGGCCAGATAGAGGTCGGCGGGGATGCGGCCGCCCGGACTGCGCAGGCGCAGCATCATCTGCCAGTCCTTCTCACGCCCCTTCTGACGGTTGTCGCGATCGTCCTGCTGATAGGAGCCGTGAAACTTGAGAATCTGGACCGCCGGCTCGGAGAAGTTCGGCAGGTCGTTGCCGAGTTCCGTCAGCAGCGGCTCACGCAGGTGACCGCTGCCGGCCTTGAGCTGTTCGAACTTGGTGGGCGCAGCCGTCGAGGCCGCCGTTGAGCCGGGAGCTGACCGGGTGGATCCGGCAGACGCGTTGGCAGTCACGGTCACGCGGTCATGTCCTCAACCCGCCGACCGTAGCGAACGGCAGGGGGGTGGAGCTGACAGGGTTCCGGCGGCGACCGGATTCATAGAGTTGGCCCCTGCCGTGGCTTGGTTCCGTGTCGTCGTTTCTGCTGGAGATCGGAACCGAGGAACTGCCCGCCGACTTCGCCCGTCTCGCCCTCCCCCAGCTGCAGGCGCTGGTGAGCCGCGATCTGGCTGACCGCCATCTCCAGCCGTCCGCGCTCCAGGTCACCGGCACCCCGCGTCGTCTGGCGGTGCTGGTGGAGGGTCTGCCCGCTGCCCAGCCCGACCGGCACGAGGAACGCAAGGGCCCACCCGCCTCCCAGGCCTTCAGCGCCGGGCAGCCCACCCAGGCTGCCATCGGTTTCGCCCGCCGCTGCGGGGTGGAGCCGGCGGCCCTGGAGGTGCGCGAAACTCCGCGCGGACCTTTCGTGTTCGCCAGGGTGGTGGAGGCTGGCCAGCCGGCCGCCGCCGTGCTCAGCGAGCTCATCCCCGGATGGATTCAGGCCCTCCAGGGCCGCCGTTTCATGCGCTGGGGTGCGGGCGAACGCCGCTTTTCCAGGCCGATACGCTGGCTGGTGGCCCTCCTGGACGCGGAGGTGCTGCCCGTGGAGCTGGAGGGTTGCGACCCCCCGGTCCAGGCGTCCGCCGGCAGCCGCGGCCATCGCCTCACTGCCGAGCCGGTGAACATCCGCTCAGCGGCCAGCTACCGCGACGATCTCGCCGCTGCGGGTGTGGAGGTGGACCGGCAGGCCCGTGCCGACTGGATCCGCTCCGCGGTGCACAGCGCCGCGGAGCGCCACGGCGCCAGGGCCGATCTCCCCGCTGAGCTGTTCGACGAGCTCGTGGATCTGGTGGAGGCACCTCTGCTGATCGAGGGGCGGATCGAGGAGCGCTACCTCGCCCTGCCGCCCGAGGTGCTCAGCACGGTGATGCGCGCCCATCAGCGCTACGTGCCCCTGGTGGACCGCCAGGCCTCCGCCGATCCGCTGGCGCAGCACGCCCGCGGCGAGCTGCAGCCCCGTTTCCTGTGCATCGCCAACGGCCGTCCGGAGGCCAGGGAGACCATCCGCCGCGGCAATGAACGGGTGCTCAGGGCCCGCCTGGCGGATGCGGAGTTCTTCGTGAGCAGCGACCGCGCAACCGCCAGCATCGATCGTCGCGACCGCCTGGCCCAGGTCACCTTCGCCGAGGGGCTGGGTTCCCTGCGGGACCGGGTGGAACGCATGGAGTGGTGCACGGACGTGCTGCTGGAGCAGCTGCGCCTCCCCGCCGCCGCGGCCGGTCACGCCCGGCGTGCCGCCCATCTGTGCAAGCACGATCTCGTCAGTCAGATGGTGGGCGAGTTCCCGGAGCTGCAGGGGGTGATGGGGGGCAAGTACCTGCTGGCGGAAGGGGAGCACCCCCAGGTCGCCCTGGCCGTGCTGGAGCACTACCTGCCCCGGGGCGCCGGAGACGCCCTTCCCCAGTCCGATGCCGGCGCGGTCGTCGCCCTGGCCGAACGGCTGGAACTGCTGCTGAGCATCTACGCCACGGGCGAGCGCCCCAGCGGCTCATCCGATCCCTACGCCCTGCGTCGGGCCGGCAACGGGGTGCTCCAGATCCTCTGGGACCGGCAGTGGCAACTCGACCTGCTCGCCGTGCTCGACCGCGGTGCCGAGCACTGGAGCTCGCTCCTGCCCCACTTCCGCATCGATGCCGCCGCGTTGGCGCAGGATCTGGCCGAGCTGCTGCGGCAACGGCTGGCGAGCCTGCTGGAGGACGCCGACGCCGGCGTGGCGGTGGATCTGGTGCAGGCGGTGGCCGGTGACAGCGTGCCCGTGGAGCGTCTGCTCAGGGACCCCGCCGATGCCCGGCAACGGGTGGATCTGCTGCTGGATCTGCGCCAGAACGGACGCCTCGACGCCGTGCGCGCGGTGGTCACCCGTGCCGCGCGGTTGGCGGAGAAGGCCGATCTCGCCGGCGATGTTCTGGGCGTGGATGGCACCGTGGACCAGAGCCTGTTCGAGCAGCCCAGCGAGGCGGCGATGCTGACGGTGCTCCGCCGCCTGGAGCCCCTGGCGCGGGCCGGTCGTTCCCACAGCTACGGCCATCTGGCCGAGGCCCTGGCCGCCAGTGCTGGAACCCTGGCTGAGTTCTTCGACGGCGAGCAGAGCGTGATGGTGATGGCCGACGATCCGGCCGTGCGGCGCAATCGTCTGAACATGCTGGCGCTGCTGCGCAATCAGGCTTCGGTGCTGGCCGATTTCAGCTGCATCAACGGCTGACACCCACCAAAGGGCTGACAACCACACGGCTGACCATCATGAGCTGAAATCGGCCTGCCGGCCCGGGGTGGTCAGGCCACCCCGGCCGGTTCCCGCTCAGCGCTGCGGCTGTCTGCTGCTGCCGCTGCGGCGGTGCCGTCGGCGGCCGAGGCTGCGGCCTCCGCCTTGGCCTCACGCTTCTCGCGCGAGGCGTTGATGCCGCCCTTGATGCTGCTCACCGCCAGCATCGCGTTCACCTCCTCGTCGCTGCGCACCGTGCTCGGCACGGGCTTGTAGCTCTGGGGTGCGAGGGCGTTGCCGCGCAGCACGGCCCCAAGGGTGAGGAAGGTGAGCTTGAGCTGCTGCCAGGGGTTCATCGCCACCACCCGCTTGTAGAGGTAGCTGTCGAAGGTCAGCCGCTGCACGTCCTTGTCGTCGCACATCTCCACGAAGGCTTCCCTCGCCGCGTCGTTGCGGTAGAAGATGTTCTGCAGAATTTCCAGCACCTTGTAGGTGGTGCCGTACTGGCGGTCCCACGTCTTCAGATACTTCTTCAGATCGGCTTCGCTGGGAACACGGGTGCCGCCCTGGCTGGCTTCCACGATCTGCTCGGCGCACATGCGGCCGCTCTTGGCGGCGAAATAGATGCCCTCGCCCGAACTCTTGGTGACGTAGCCGGCGGCATCGCCCACCAGGGCCATGCGACCCACCACACGCCTGGGGCGCGGGTGCTCGGGGATGGGGTGTGCCTCCACCTTGATCACCTCACCCTTGATCAGGCGCTTCTTGGCCCGTTCCCGGATGCCCACCTGCAGGCTCTTGATCAGGGCCTGGTTCTCCTGCATGGTGCCGGTGCCCACGGCCACATGGTCGTACTTCGGAAACACCCAGGCGTAGAAGTCCGGTGAGACGTCGGTGCCGACATACATCTCGGCCAGATCCTCGTAATAGCTCATCTCCTCGGGCGGCAGCTTGATGCGCTCCTGGAAGGCGATGGCCACGTTGTAATCACCGGCATCCATGGCCTTGGCCACCCGGCTGTTGGCTCCGTCGGCACCGACGATCAGGTCAACCTCCAGGGTGCGGGTCTCGCCGGTGGCCTCACCGCCGCTGTAGTCGGAGTAGGTGAGGGTGTAAGGACCCTGGCGATTCTTGCCGGTGTCGATCTTGGTGACCAGACCGTTGATCAGATGGGCTCCGAGGTCGGCGGCACGGTTGCGCAGGAATGCGTCCAGAACCTCCCGCCGGCACATGCCGATGTATTCCTCCTCGTTGTCAAGATGGATGTCCACCTCGCGGTTGGAGGGCGAGATCATGCGCATGTTGCGCACCTTCCTGTCGATGATGGAATCAGGAAGATCAAATTCACTGACCATGCAGAGGGGAATGGCGCCCCCACATGGCTTGGCATTGTCGAGCTTGCGCTCGAAGATCCAGGTTTCGATGCCGGCCTTGGCCAGAACCTCGGCGGCGCACGATCCACTGGGACCGCCACCCACTACTGCCACTCGCAACATCGAAAGATCGTCCCGCAGGGAGTTGGAAGTGGCCGGAACCTAACACCGTTGCCACGGCTGTCGGGGCCTGCTTGCCGCTTCCCAACTAGGATCTTCACCGTGTGTTGCCCGCCGGTGACACAGCGCGGCCATCCCCGCCGCGGCCGTCCCCTTCTCCACGTCACCAGCCATCGCCCCGCAGCCGTCAGCTCCCCAGCCCGGAGGCGCCCGCCTGCGGGCCCTCACCGGCGGGCGGGTCGCTGCTGCCGACGACATCCCCGTGGCCGAGCGGGCCAGGGTGCCGGTACCCGTGTGGCAGCAGCTGCTGAGTCGTCTGGGCCTGCTGGCGCTCGTGGTGTCGCTCGCGGGCCTGGGGCTGCTGCTCCTGTTTCCCCGGTCCCTGCGGCTCTGGCTCAGTCCTCCGCCCGTGGAGGGCCTCGACGCCCGCACCACGGCCGATGGACGCCTGCTGGGTCACTTTCCCTATGGCGAAGCCTCCCCGGAGACCCTGGTGGAGGTGGCTCCGGGCCAGGCCCTCCACCGCGATGCAGCCCAGGCGCTGCTGGGGATGCAGCGGGCCGCCGCCGCCGACGGGGTGCAACTGGTGCTGCTCAGCGCCTTCCGCCCCGTGGCGCTCCAGAAGGAACTGTTCTTTGACGTGAAGTCGGAGCGCAACCAGAGCGCCAGAGAAAGGGCCCAGGTGAGCGCTCCCCCCGGGTTCTCCGAGCACAGCACCGGCTACGCCGTCGACCTGGGCGATGCCCTGGCACCCCAGAGCCACCTCTCGGTGAGTTTCGAGCGCACGGCCGCCTTCGCCTGGCTGGAGGCCAACGCCGCCCGTCACCATTTCATCCTTTCGTTTCCTCCCGGCAATGCGCAGGGAGTGAGCTACGAGCCCTGGCACTGGCGCTTCGAGGGCTCCGCCGATGCCCTCCAGCTGTTCGAGGCCGCCCACCGCCTCGAGCGCGACTGAGCACGCCTGACCATGCCTGCCCACCGGGCCTGACCAAGCCTGAGCACGGCCCAGCACATGGCCCAGGACATGGCCCCGCATGCTGCCTGTCCCGGGCGCTGCCAGGCCAGTAGGCTAGGGTGAATGCTGGGCTACAGACCAGAACGCAGGAATTCTTAAAGTATGAGCGCCGTCCATCCCGGCACGCCGATTCGCAATATCGCGATCATCGCCCACGTTGACCACGGCAAAACCACCCTGGTGGACGCACTGCTGGCGCAGTCCGGCATCTTCCGCGACAACGAGGCGGTGCCCACCTGCGTGATGGACTCCAACGACCTGGAGCGGGAGCGCGGCATCACCATCCTCTCCAAGAACACCGCGGTGGATTACGAGGGGATCCGCATCAACATCGTCGACACCCCCGGTCACGCCGACTTCGGCGGTGAGGTGGAGCGGGTGCTGGGCATGGTGGACGGCTGTCTGCTGATCGTGGACGCCAACGAGGGGCCCATGCCCCAGACCCGCTTCGTGCTCAAGAAGGCCCTGGAGAAGGGCCTGCGCCCGATCGTGTTCGTGAACAAGATCGACCGGGCCCGGGTGGATCCCGAGGTGGCCGTCGACAAGGTGCTCGACCTGTTTCTGGAGCTGGGCGCCGACGACGACCAGTGTGATTTCCCCTACCTGTTCGGCAGCGGCATGGGCGGCTATGCCAAGCCGGACATGAAGACCGACAGCGACACGATGAAGCCGCTGTTTGACGCGATCCTGCGCCATGTGCCGCCGCCGGTGGGCGATGCCGAGAAGCCCCTGCAGCTGCAGGTCACCACGCTGGATTACAGCGACTTCCTCGGCCGGATCATGATCGGCCGGATCCACAACGGCGTGATCAAGGCCGGCCAGCCCGCCGCCCTGATCCGCGACGACGGCTCCATCAAGCGCGGGCGCATCAGCAAGCTGCTGGGCTTCCAGGGCCTGCAGCGGGTGGAGATCGACCAGGCCAGCGCCGGCGACCTGGTGGCCGTGGCCGGTTTCGATGAGGTGAACATCGGCGAGACGATCGCCTGTCCCGACAACCCCGAGGCCCTGCCGCTGATCAAGGTGGACGAGCCCACCCTGCAGATGACCTTCGTGGTCAACGACTCCCCGTTCGCCGGCAAGGAGGGCAAGTTCGTCACCAGCCGTCAGGTGCGCGACCGCCTGCAGCGGGAACTGCTCACCAACGTGGCCCTGCGGGTGGAGGACACCGACTCGCCGGACCGCTGGGCCGTGAGCGGCCGTGGTGAGCTGCACCTGGGCATCCTGATCGAGACCATGCGCCGCGAGGGCTACGAGTTCCAGGTGAGCCAGCCCCAGGTGATCTTCCGCACGATCGACGGCACCCCCCACGAGCCCTTCGAGACCCTGGTGCTGGATGTGCCCGAGGAATCCGTGGGCGCCTGCATCGAGAAGCTCGGCATCCGCAAGGCCGAGATGCAGAATATGGAGAACACCAACGACGGCCGCACCCAGCTGGAGTTCCTGGTGCCGTCCCGGGGCCTGATCGGTTTCCGGGGCGAGTTCATCCGCGCCACCCGCGGCGAGGGGATCATGAGCCACTCCTTCCTCGACTACCGGCCGATGCAGGGTGAGTTCGATGCCCGCCGCAACGGCGTGCTGATCGCCTTCGAGGAGGGCACCGCCACCTTCTACGCCCTCAAGAACGCCGAGGACCGTGGCCAGTTCTTCATCAGCCCCGGCACCAAGGTCTACAAGAGCATGATCGTCGGTGAACACAACCGGCCCCAGGACCTGGAGATCAACGTCTGCAAGACCAAGCAGCTCACGAACATGCGCTCCGCCGGCGCCGAGGAGCTCGACACCCTGCAGGCGCCGATGCAGATGACCCTGGAGCGGGCGCTGGAGTACATCGGTCCCGACGAGATGCTCGAGGTGACCCCCGAGTCGATCCGCCTGCGCAAGCTGCCCGCCAGGAAGCCCGCCAAGCGCTGAATCCGCCCCCGCGGTGCCGTGTCCCTGCCTCCGGATCCCGATGAGACGGTCCTGATGGCCGATCCTCGCTTCCGCGAGGCCGTCGCCCTCTTCAATGCCGGCGCGTGGTATGCCGCCCACGACGGCTTCGAGGAGCTCTGGCACGAGACGGCCGGGCCTCTGCGCCCCGTGCTGCAGGGAATCCTGCAGCTGGCGGTGGCCCAGCTGCATCTGGAGCGGGGCAACCGCCGTGGCGCCACCATCCTCACCGGCGAGGGGCTGGGTCGCCTGCGCTCGGCGCCCGAGCAGGCCCTGGGACTCGATCTCGTGGCGCTGCGGACCAACGCCGGCTGCTGGCTGCAGCTCCTGCAGCAGGATCGGCCGCTCGATGGCGCTGCCCTGCCGCCGCCGCGGCTGGGGCCTGCCCTGCCCCGAACCCGCCCAGAGGCCCCCGGGGTGGATCGGTAGATTGCCTGCACCGACGGCCCTCCGGCCCGGCCGCCGCTCCGCCCCCCTTGCCCCCTGTCCCTCCGCCGCTCAGACCACCCCTGGCCGGCCTCGCACTGGTCGGCCTGATGCTCTGGGGGGCCCTGGCGCCCGGGCGGGTGGAGGCCCAGAGGCAGGCCCAGGCCGGCGAACCGGTGGTGACCCCCACCAGCGGTCTCGTCACCATCGAGTCCGACCTGCAGCGCGCTGACAACCTCACCGGTGTGATCACGGCCAGCGGCAACGTGCGCATCGTCTATCCGGACCGGCGGGTGGTGGCCACGGCTCGCCAGGCGCAGTACTTCACCCGGGAGGGACGGGTGGTGCTCAGCGGCGACGTCGATGTGATCCAGGTGGACGGCCCCTCGATCCAGGCCGACCGCATCACCTACCTGGTGGACCAGGAGCGGGTGATCGCCGAACCCGTGCGCGGCGGCCAGGTGTTCAGCCGCTTCCCCGTGCCCCAGGAACGGCGGGAACCGCGTTCCCCCGAGGCACGATGACGCTGGTGCTGGACGAGGTGCTCCTGGCCATCGGCGGCCGGGTGCTGGTCAACCGCGTCTCGATCGCGCTCGACCAGGGTGAGGTGGTGGGTCTGCTCGGACCCAACGGTGCCGGCAAGACCACCACCTTCGGCCTCGTCACCGGCCTGCTGCGCCCCGATGCGGGGCAGGTGCTGCTGGACGGACAGGAGATCGGCCGCCTGCCGATGCCCCAGCGCGCCCGTCTCGGGATCGGCTACCTGCCCCAGGAGCCGAGCGTGTTCCGGCAGCTGAGCGTGCGCGACAACCTGCGTCTGGCCCTGGAGCAGAGCGGCACACCCCGCTCCCTGCGCCGGGAGCGCCTGGACAGCCTGATCGCCGAGTTCCACCTCACCCCCTTCCAGCACCGGCGGGGTTTTCAGCTGTCCGGCGGGGAACGTCGACGCTGCGAGGTGGCCCGGGCGCTGGCGGTGGGCGTCAGCGGCCCCCGCTATCTCCTGCTCGACGAGCCCTTCGCGGGGGTTGACCCCATCGCCGTGGCCGACCTGCAGGAGCTGATCGCCGGCCTGCGAGAGCGCGGCATGGGCCTGCTGATCACCGACCACAACGTGCGCGAGACCCTGGCCATCACCGACCGGGCCTACATCCTCTCGGAGGGCTCGATCCTGGCCTCGGGCAGCTCCCACGAAGTGGGCCACGATCCTCTGGTGAGGCGGCACTATCTCGGCGAGGGATTCCGGCTGTGAGCGCTGTGCAACGCCTGCTGCGCCCTCTGTTGGCCCCCTGGCGCTCGCTGCCGCTGATCGACCGCTGGCTGCTGGGGGAGCTTGTCGGTCCGCTGCTGTTCGGCATCGGGGCCTTCACGGCGGTGTCGCTGTCGGTGGGTGCGGTGTTCGATCTGGTGCGCCGCATCGCCGAGTCCGGCCTGCCCGTAAGCATCGCGCTGCAGGTGCTGGTCCTGGAGCTGCCGTCCTTCCTGGTGCTGTCGTTCCCGATGGCCACGCTGATGGCCTGTCTGCTCACCTACAGCAAGCTGTCGGGCAACAGCGAGCTCACGGCGCTGCGCAGCGTGGGCGTGAGCGCCTGGCGGATGGTGTCTCCTGCCCTGGCGCTGGCGCTGGTGATGACCCTGCTCACCTTCGCCTTCAACGAGGCCGTGGTACCCCACACCCTGCGCCAGGCCGAGGCCACCCGGGACCGGGCGATCGGCAAGGCCGTGCTCGGGGAGGACCGGGAGCGCGTGAGCTACTCGCGCTTCGGCAACGTCACCCAGCCCGACGGCAGCCGCAACCGCACCCTCACCCACTTCTTCTACGCCCAGCGGATGAACCAGGGGGTGATGGAGCAGGTGACGGTGCTGGACCTCTCCCAGTCTGGTCAACGTCTGATGCTCACCGCCGAGGAGGGCCGCTGGAATGAGCAGGAGGAGATGTGGGAGTTCCGGGACGGCCGGCTCTATGTGGTGAGCGAGCAGGGCGGCGAGACCATCACCTCGGCCACCTTCGACCGCTATCTCTATCCGCTCGGCAACCAGCCCCTGAAGGTGGCCAAGCTGCCCACCGACGCCGAGCTGCTCACGATCGGCCAGGCCCGCACCGCCGAGCGCCTCCTGCGCGAATCGGGCGACCCCCAGGCCGCCCGCAAGCTGCGCGTGCGCATCCAGGAGAAGTTCTCCTTCCCGGCGGTCTGTCTGGTGTTCGGCCTGCTGGGCAGCTGCCTGGGGGTGAGGCCGAATGCCCGGCGTAGCCGCAGCCAGGGGTTCGGCCTCAGCGTGCTGTTGATCTTCGCTTACTACGTGGTGGCCTTCAGCTTCAGCGCCATGGGCGTGAACGGCGCCCTCACCCCCCAGCTCTCCGCCTGGCTGCCGGTGGCGATCTTCCTGCTGATCGGTGCCGGTTTGCTGCGTCAGGCCAGCCGCTAAGCGGCAGACTGGCCGCAGGACTTCCTCCGACCTTGCCTGATCTGCTGCATGACCCGGTGACGGCCCTCGGCCTCACCGCCTTCGCCCTGCTGTTGACCGTTCTGCCGCTGGCCTTCTGGTCCGTGAGCGGCGGTCGCAGCAGCACCGGCGTGCGCCTGCTCGTGGCTGCCGCCAATCTCTGTCTCACCGCCCAGCTGGTGCTGCGCTGGATAGGCTCCGGCCACTTCCCCATCAGCAACCTCTACGAGTCGCTCTGCTTCCTGGCCTGGGGCTGCACGCTGGTGCAGCTGCTGGTGGAGCGCAGCTGGCCCTCGCCTCTGGTTCCCGCCGCCACGACCCCCGTAGCTCTGGGCTGCGTGGCCTTCGCCAGCTTCGCCCTGCCCGAGCGGCTGCAGGAGGCGTCGCCGCTGGTGCCCGCCCTGCGCTCCAGCTGGCTTGTGATGCACGTGAGCGTGATCATGCTGAGCTACGCCGCCCTGCTGGTGGGCTCGCTGCTCTCCCTGGCCGTGCTGTTCACCGACCGGGGCCAGGACCTGGAGCTGCGCAGCAGCTCGATCGGCAGCGGCGGCTTCCGCCAGGCCCGTCTGGCCAGCGACGGACCCGGGGCCATGGCTGCCCCGCTGCAGCTCAGCAGTGTGTCGATGACGATGGCCGAGCAGCTCGATTCGCTCAGCTACCGCACCATCACGGTGGGCTTCCTGCTGCTCTCGGTGGGCCTGGTGAGCGGCGCCGTCTGGGCCAACGAGGCCTGGGGCAGCTGGTGGAGCTGGGATCCGAAGGAAACCTGGGCCCTGATCTGCTGGCTGGTGTACGCGGCCTACCTGCACACGCGCCTGATCCGCGGCTGGCAGGGCCGCAGACCGGCACTGCTGGCCAGTGCCGGTCTGGTGGTGATCGCCGTCTGCTACATCGGCGTCAACCTCCTGGGCATCGGCCTGCACAGCTACGGCTGGTTCTTCGAGGGCTGATCCGCCGATCAGGCCGCCACCGGTTCGGGGCGCCGGCTTTGCCGGATGCCCCGGATCGCCTCGGCGTAGTCGCCGGCGCCGAACACGCCCGAACCGCTCACGATCGCGTTGGCACCGGCCTCGATCACCTTCCAGGCGTTGGCGGGCTTGATGCCGCCGTCCACCTCGATCCAGGGATCCACACCCTTCTCGTCGCACATGCGGCGCAGATCGCGGATCTTGTCCACCTGGCTCTCGATGAAGCTCTGCCCGCCGAAGCCGGGGTTCACGCTCATCACCAGCACCAGGTCGCAGAGCTCGAGGCAGTACTCGAGGGTGTCCAGCGGGGTGCTGGGGTTGAGCACGGCGCCAGCCATCTTGCCGAGGTCGCGGATCTGGGCGAGGTTGCGGTGCAGGTGCGGGCAGGCCTCCACCTGCACGGAGATGATGTCGGCGCCGGCGCGGGCGAAGTCGGCCACGTACTTCTCCGGCTCCACGATCATCAGGTGCACGTCGAGGGGCTTGCTGGTGACGGGCCGCAGGGCCTCGACGATCAGGGGACCGATGGTGATGTTGGGAACGAAGCGGCCGTCCATCACGTCCACGTGGATCCAGTCGGCTCCCGCCTGATCCACGGCGCGCACGTCCTCACCCAGACGGGAGAAATCCGCCGACAGGATCGACGGGGACACGACCAGGGACTTCGTGCTCATGGGAGATGTCGGCATGGGAGGGCGTGATTGTAGGAAGGGGGCTGCGGTGCCTCCCTGGCGCTGTGCCGACCGGAGCCGCTGATAAAGTTGCTCCGCTTCAGGCCTGGGAGTGAGCGCAGGGGCAGGGGTCAGGGTTCAGGGCTGAGGGGTCATCCACTCAGCGATCCCAGCACCGCTTCTGAGGCCCGTTCCCTGCGCCTGCATCGTTCTCCCCTGCCGGTACACCGTGGATCGCACCCTCATTCAGGAAATTCTCGAGGTCGTCGAACAGGCGGCCATCGCCTCGGCGAAGCTCACCGGCATGGGCCTCAAGAACGAAGCCGACGCCGCTGCGGTCGAGGCCATGCGCGAGCGCATGGGTCAGATCCAGATGCAGGGCCGGATCGTGATCGGCGAGGGCGAGCGCGACGAAGCGCCCATGCTCTACATCGGTGAGGAAGTGGGCAGCGGCAGCGGCCCCGGCGTGGACTTCGCCGTCGACCCCTGCGAGGGCACCAACCTCTGCGCCAACAGCCAGCGCGGCTCCATGGCGGTGCTGGCGGCCTCCGACCGCGGCGGCCTGTTCAACGCACCCGACTTCTACATGAACAAGCTGGCGGCGCCGCCGGCCGCCAAGGGCAAGGTGGACATCCGCAAGTCGGCCACCGAGAACATCGAGATTCTCAGCCAGTGCCTGGGCGTGCCCAAGAGCGATCTGGTGATCGTGGTCATGGACCGGGCCCGCCACAAGGGGCTGATCGCCGAGATCCGCGCCACCGGCGCCCGGGTGCAGCCGATCTCCGACGGCGACGTGCAGGCCGCCATCGCCTGCGGGTTCGCCGGCACCGGCACCCACTGCCTGATGGGCATCGGCGCGGCCCCTGAAGGGGTGATCTCCGCCGCCGCCCTGCGTGCCCTGGGCGGCCACTTCCAGGGGCAGCTCGTCTATGACCCCGCCGTGGCCCAGACCAAGGAGTGGGAGGGGCTCACCCGCGAGGGCAACCTGGCCCGCCTGGCCGAGATGGGCATCAGCGACCCCGACAGGGTCTACGAAGCCGAGGAACTGGCCTGCGGCGAGAACGTGGTCTTCGCCGCCTCCGGGATCACCGACGGCCTGCTCTTCGACGGCGTCAAGTTCGAGCCGGACTGCACCCGCACCAGCTCGCTGGTGATCAGCACCCTGGACAACACCGCTCGCTTCACCACGACGGTTCACATCAAGGAGGGCGCCAAGAGCATCTCCCTGCGCTGAGGTTCCCACCCCCGCCAGCTCACCGGCTCCATCACGTTTCCTCCATGCACATCGCGGTCGTCGGACTGAGCCATCGCACGGCTCCGGTGGAGATCCGGGAGCGGCTCAGCATCCCGGAGCAGACGATGGAGGACTCCCTCCAGAGGCTGCGCAGTGATGAGCAGGTGCTGGAGGCCTCCATCCTCAGCACCTGCAACCGGCTGGAGATCTACACCCTGCTCCGCCATCCCGAGCAGGGCATCACCGCGGTGGGGCAGTTCCTCAGCCAGGTCTCCGGCCTGGCGATCGAAGACCTTTCGCCCCACCTGTTCACCTACCACCACGAGGAGGCGGTAGGGCACCTGCTGCGGGTGGCCGCCGGCCTCGATTCGCTGGTGCTTGGTGAAGGCCAGATCCTCTCCCAGGTGAAGCGGATGGTGCGCCTCGGCCAGGAGCACCGCTCCCTCGGTCCGATCCTCAACCGCCTGCTCAACCAGGCGGTGAGCACCGGCAAGCGGGTGCGCACCGAAACCAGGCTCGGCACCGGCGCCGTGTCGATCAGCTCGGCGGCGGTGGAGCTCGCCCAGCTCAAGGTGGGCCAGGCCCGCGGCCAGGACGAGATGGTGCCGCTCGATCAGGAGCAGGTGGCCGTCGTGGGTGCAGGCCGCATGGCCAGGCTGCTGCTCCAGCACCTGCAGGCCAAGGGCTGCCGGGGCGTGGTGCTGCTCAACCGCACCCTCAGCAAGGCGGAACTGCTGGCCGCCGATTTCCCCGACCTGCCCGTGCAGTGCCGCCCCCTGGAGGATCTGGACCACTGCCTGAGCACCTGTTCGCTGGTGTTCACCAGCACCGGCGCCGAGGACCCGATCATCAGCGCCGAGCGCCTCTCGGGGCTCAACCGGCGCAGCTCGCTGATGCTCGTGGACATCGGCGTGCCCCGCAACATCGCCGCAGACACCGCCTCGCTCCCCGGAGTGCAGGCCTTTGACGTGGACGACCTCCAGGAGGTGGTGGCCCGCAACCAGGAGGCACGCCGGGAGATGGCCGCCGAGGCCGAAGCCCTGCTGGAGGAGGAAGCGCGCCTGTTTCTGGAGTGGTGGGACGGCCTTGAGGCGGTGCCGGTGGTGAACCGGCTGCGCCGCCTGCTGGAGGACATCCGCGAACAGGAACTGCAGAAGGCCCTCAGCCGCATGGGACCGGACCTCTCGGCCCGGGAGCGCAAGGTGGTGGAGGCCCTCAGCAAGGGCATCATCAACAAGATCCTGCACACCCCGGTCACCAACATCCGGGCGCCGCAGCCCCGTCCGCACCGCCACACGGCGATGCGGGTGCTCGAGGAGCTGTTCGAACTCCATGACCCCGTACAGTCCGACTGATCCCGGTTGATGGGATCACCGCTGTGCTGCCTGCAACAGTTCGTGCCCCTCGCCCCCCTCCCCCCTGGCCTGATGACCGGGCCTTCCCCTACGGTCGCCGCAGCCCAACAACGGGGACGGCTGGCATGAAACGGGTACTTGCGATCATCCTCGGCGGTGGAGCGGGCACGCGCCTCTATCCGCTCACCAAGATGCGGGCCAAGCCGGCCGTTCCCCTGGCCGGCAAGTACAGGTTGATCGATATTCCCATCAGCAACTGCATCAACTCCGAGATCAACAAGATCTACGTGTTGACGCAGTTCAACAGCGCTTCGCTCAATCGTCATCTGACGATGACCTACAACCTCTCGGCCGGCTTCGGCCAGGGTTTCGTGGAGGTGCTGGCTGCTCAGCAGACCCCCGACAGTCCCAGCTGGTTCGAGGGCACGGCCGATGCCGTGCGCAAGTACCAGTGGCTGTTCCAGGAATGGGACGTGGACCATGTGCTGATCCTCTCCGGCGACCAGCTCTACCGGATGGATTACAGCCGTTTCGTGCAGCACCACATCGACAGCGGCGCCCAGCTCTCGGTGGGGGCCCTGCCGGTGGATCCCCAGCAGGCCGAGGGTTTCGGACTGATGCGCACCGATTCCAGTGGTCGCATCCAGGAATTCAGGGAGAAGCCCAAGGGTGAAGCCCTGGAGGCGATGCGGGTGGACACCCAGAGTCTGGGTCTGTCTGCCGAAGAAGCTCAGCAGAGGCCCCACCTGGCCTCCATGGGTATCTATGTCTTCAGCCGCGACACCCTCTTCGACCTCCTCAATTCCAACCCGGCCGCCACGGATTTCGGTAAGGAGATCATCCCGATCGCGCTGGAGCGTGGTGATCGTCTGCAGAGCTATCTCTTCAACGACTACTGGGAAGACATCGGTACGATCGGTGCATTCTATGAGGCCAATCTCGCTCTGACCCAGCAGCCCAATCCACCATTTTCCTTCTACGACGAGAAGTTCCCAATCTACACGCGTCCTCGCTATCTGCCGCCCAGCAAGCTGCAGGATGCCCAGGTCACCGAATCAATCATTGGCGAGGGGTCATTGCTGAAGGCCTGCAGCATTCACCGCTGCGTGCTCGGGGTGCGCTCCCGCGTGGAGGATGAAGTGGTGCTCCAGGACACGCTGGTGATGGGATCGGACTATTTCGAATCCTCCGAGGAACGGGCCCTGCTGCGGGAACGGGGCGGAACACCCGTCGGCATCGGGCGAGGCACCACGATCAAGGGAGCGATCGTGGACAAGAACGTGCGCATTGGCCGGAACGTGACGATCACCAACAAGGACCGTGTCGAAGAAGCTGACCGTCCGGAGCTGAACTTCTACATCCGCAACGGCATTGTCGTGGTGGTGAAGAACGGCACGATTGCTGACGGAACCGTGATCTGAGATCCCTCAATCAGCCAGCGCGGTTTCCGGGCAGCATCTTCCGGCAACGGCCATCTCTCACGGCCACCTTTCACGGCCAGCTCCCGTCGGTCGGCGGCCCCCGTCGCGAGCCGTCACCTGTTCTGGATTCATGACATGGCCGCCCATGTTGTGACGGATCTGGACGTTGCCGACAGCAGTTGTTCACACTGACGGAACAACACACGCGCATTGCATGGGAACGGCACATTTCGGCCTGATCGGCCTGGGTGTGATGGGCGAGAACCTGGTGCTCAACGCTGAGCGCAACGGCTTCTCCAGCGTCGTCTACAACCGCACCTGGGCCAAGACGGAAGCCTTTCTCGCCGGCCGGGGTGCCGGCAGGGACATCAGCGGTGCCCGCACCCTCGAGGAGTTCGTGGCCGCCCTGGAGCGGCCGCGCCGGATTCTGATGATGGTGAAGGCGGGTGAGCCCGTGGACGCCATGATCGCCACGATCTCACCGCTGCTGGAGGAGGGCGATCTGCTCATCGACGGCGGCAATTCGCTCTACACCGACACCGAGCGCCGGGTGAAGGAGCTGGAGAGCCGCAGCTTCGGCTACATCGGCATGGGCGTCTCCGGCGGTGCCAAGGGGGCGCTGGAGGGGCCGAGCATGATGCCCGGCGGTACCCGCGCCGCCTACGACGCGATCGAACCCCTGGTGCGCAAGATGGCCGCCCAGGTCGAGGACGGTCCCTGTGTGACCTACATCGGCCCCGGCGGTGCCGGCCACTTCGTGAAGACCGTGCACAACGGCATCGAATACGGGATCGAACAGATCCTGGCCGAGGCCTACGACCTGATGAAGCGCGTCGCCGGCCTCAACGGCGACCAGATGGCCGCCGTGCTGGCGCAGTGGAACGAGGCCGAGGAGCTGGCCTCCTATCTGGTGGAGATCACCGAGGTGTGCCTGCGCACCAAGGACCCCGACGACGGCGGCGACCTGGTGGAGCGGATCGTGGATGCCGCGGGCCAGAAGGGCACGGGCCTGTGGACCGTGGTGAGCGCCCTGGAGATGGGGGTGCCGGTGCCCACCATCTACGCCGCCCTCAACGCCCGGGTGATGAGTTCCCTGCGGGAGGAACGGCTGCGGGCCGGTGCGGTGATACCGCCGCCCGCCAGCCACTCCTTCGACCTGGGCACGCCCGCCGATGCCATGGCGCCCCTGCGGGACGCCTGCATCGCCGCCTGTGTGGTGAGCTACGGCCAGGGCATGGCCCTGATGCAGGAGGCGTCCCGGCTGCATGACTACAACCTCGACCTGGCCGCCATCGGCCAGATCTGGAAGGGGGGCTGCATCATCCGGGCCCGCCTGCTGCAGCGGATCCAGGACGCCTACAACGCCAGCCCGCAGCTGGCGAACCTGATGCTCGATCCCTGGTTCGCAGCCCTGATCAACCGCTGTCTTCCCGGCCTGCGCCAGGTTGTGGCCGGTGCCGCCCTGGCCGGCATCCCGGTGCCCTGCCTCTCCAGCACCCTCGACTACATCGACAGCTACCGCAGCGGCCGCCTGCCCCAGAACCTGGTGCAGGCCATGCGCGACTGCTTCGGCTCCCACACCTACGAGCGGGTCGACCGGCCGGGCACGTTCCACACTGAATGGTTGAGCTGAGTCTCGCCATGACCACCATCGACTCCCCATCACCCTCCGCTGCCCGGTACCGCCTGGAGGTGGTCGCGTCCCCGGAGGCCATGGCCCGCCGCTGCTCCGAGACGATCGCCTCGGCCATCGACCTGGCCCTGGCCGAACGGGACCGCTGTCAGATCGCCCTGGCCGGCGGCCGCACGCCCGCGGCCACTTACCGCCAGCTGGGCCAGGAGCATCTTCCCTGGGAGCGGGTGGATCTGCTGCTCGGCGACGAGCGCTGGGTGCCGGTGGAGGCTGAGGCCAGCAACGCCCGTCTGCTGCGCGAGACGCTGATGGCCGGCGGCCCGGGTCGAGAGGCCCGGCTGCACCCGGTGCCCACCCACCTGGCCAGCCCGGCGGAGGGGGCACGGGCCTACGCCCAGACCCTCGCCAAGCTCTGCGGCGAGCATCCGCCCGTGCTGGATCTGGTGCTCCTCGGCCTGGGGGAGGACGGCCACACCGCCTCGCTCTTCCCGGGTACCGCGGCGACCGCGGTGACGGACCAGACCGTGACCGTGAGTGAGGGCAAGGGGCTGCCGCGCATCACCCTCACAGCGCCGGTGCTCTCCGCCGCCCGCAGGGTGGTGTTTCTGGTGAGTGGGGCGGACAAGTGCGAGGCGCTGGGCCGCCTGCTCGACGCCGCCGAATCCGTGGAGCGCACACCGGCCCGGCTGGTGCGGCCGGCCGCCGAGGTGCTGGTGTTCGCTGACCGGGCTGCGGCTGAAGGTCTGGAGGCCTGAGCGCGATGCAGGCCGAGCAGGGCACCATGCCCCAGCCGGGGGACGGGCTGGAGATCGTGGCTGGAGCCGGTTTCAGCGGCTGGAGCACCCTCAACGACGTGATCATGGGGGGACGCAGCTCCGGGTGGTGCAGCGCCGGCTCCGACGGACTGGTGATGGAGGCGCAGGTGGTGGCGGAGGGTGGCGGCTTCGTGAGCTGCCGCTCGCCCGACTTCGTGCCGCCGCTCGATCTCTCCGCCTACCGCGGACTGGCCCTGGAACTGGACGGCGACGGCCGCCGCTACAAGCTGGCGATCGCCTGCGCCGACCGGGTGACCGGAGCGGCGGAGCTCATCCCCGGCGGACTGCGCTGGGTGGCTGAGTTCGGCACCGAACCCAGCGGCACCACCCGGGTGGTGCTGCCCTTCCAGCGGCTCACCGCCAGCGTGCGGGCGCGCCCCCTGGGGCTGCCCCTGCGTTTCGATCCGCGCCGGATCAGGCGACTGCAGATCCTGCACTCCAGGTTCAACGACAGCGGCGGCCCCAACCCGGGCTTCCGGGCCGGGCCGCTGCGGCTGGTGATCCGCCGGATCGAGGCGGTGGCCTGAGCGCGCCATGGCCGAGATGCTCAGCCTGTCGCTGGAGCAGCTGGCCCGGGTTGCGGACCTCTGCCTCCCGCCCTGGCGCCATGCCGTGCGGCGGAGCGAGCCCTGCAGCGCTGAACATGAGCCTGGCGGGGATGCGGCCCTGATTCCCCTGGACTGCACGCTGCGGCTCGAAGCGCGCGATGGTGAAGGGGTGCGTCAGCCTCAGCACGATCTGGAGCTGGAGATCTACCGCAGCGGCGCGGAGCTCAACCTGATGCTCAGCCGCGTGGCCGAGGAGCAGGCACCCCTGCTGTGGCATGGCCGCCATCCGGTGTGGCTGGATGGGGAGTCCGGCGAGCGCCGCGAACGGCCCGCCGATGGGCTGCCGCTGGAAGCCTTCAGCCGCCGCCTGCGGGCCCTGCTGGCGGTGGAGTGACGCCACTGGAGTGATGGCGGCGGCGGCGCTCGGCCGGTTGACACACCCGTACTACCGGGGCTAGTACAGGCGTACTGGAGTCAGTTTCTCGCCGCCGCGTCCCATGCCTTCCCGTCCCATGCCGGTCGTCGCCTCCCCCTACGCCCCCTTCCGCGCAGCCGAGTGGATGCGCACGCCGCCGGTGCCGCCGGCCGCATCTGTCCCCAGGCCCGGCCCGCAGCCCCCAGGTGCTGCGCGGCGGGCCTGAGCAGCAGCCTCTCTTCGCTCTGAGGCAGGCCTCAGAGCTCCGGCTGGTCGGTCACGGCCCCCTTGCTGCTGCTGCTCACCAGGCGCGCGTACTTGCCCAGCACACCGGTGCGGTAGCGGGGCTCGGGCTTCACCCAGGCGGCGCGGCGGCGGGCGATCTCCTCGTCCGGCACATTCAGCTGGATCAGCAACTGGTTGGCATCCACGGTGATGCTGTCGCCCTCCTGCACCAGGCCGATGGTGCCCCCCACGGCGGCCTCGGGGGCCACGTGGCCCACCACCAGGCCGAAGGAGCCGCCGGAGAAGCGGCCGTCAGTGATCAGCGCCACCGAATCCAGGAGCCCCTGGCCCACGATCGCGGCGGTGGGGCTGAGCATCTCGCGCATGCCGGGGCCACCCACCGGGCCCTCCTGGCGCACCACCACCACATCCCCGGGCTTGATGCGCTTGTCGAGGATGGCGGCCAGGCAGGTCTCCTCGCTCTCGAACACCCGGGCCGGGCCGGTGATCCCCGGGTTCTTGACGCCGCTGATCTTGGCCACCGCGCCCTCCTCGGCCAGGTTGCCCTTGAGGATCGCCAGGTGCCCCTTGGCGTAGAGGGGGTTGCTGAGGGGCCGGATCACGTCCTGATCGGCGGGAGGCTCGGAGGGCACCTCGGCGAGCACCTCGCGCAGGGTCCTGCCCTCGATCGTGCGGCAGTCACCGTGCAGCAGGCCGGCATCGAGCAGCAGCTTCATCACCTGGGGGATGCCGCCGGCCCGATGCAGATCCACCGTCACGTAGCGGCCGCTGGGCTTGAGGTCGCAGATCACCGGCACCCGCTGGCGGATGCGCTCGAAATCCTCGATCGCCAGTTCCACCCCGGCGGTGCGGGCCACCGCCAGCAGGTGCAGCACCGAGTTGGTGGAGCCGCCCACCGCCATGATCACGCTGATGGCGTTCTCGAACGCCTCGCGGGTGAGCAGATCGCGGGGGCGGATGTCGGCCTGGATAGCTTCGGCGAGCACCTCGGCGCTGCGGGCGGCGCTGTCGGCCTTCTCGGGGTCCTCAGCGGCCATGGTGGAGCTGTAGGGCAGGCTCAGGCCCATCACCTCGAAGGCGGCGCTCATCGTGTTGGCGGTGAACATGCCGCCGCAGCTGCCGGCGCCGGGGCAGGCGTTCTTCTCGATGGCGGTGAGCTGCTGCTCGTCGATCTGGCCGCCGCTGTACTGACCCACCGCCTCGAAGGCGCTCACCACCGTGAGGTCGCAGGCGCCAAGCTTTCCGGGCTTGATCGTGCCTCCATACACAAAGATGGAGGGAATGTTCATGCGGGCCATGGCCAGCATGGCGCCGGGCATGTTCTTGTCGCAGCCGCCGATCGCCAGCAGGGCGTCCATGCTCTGGCCGTTGCATGCGGTTTCGATCGAGTCGGCGATCACCTCCCGGCTCACCAGGGAGTACTTCATCCCCTCGGTGCCCATGGAGATGCCGTCACTCACCGTGATCGTGCCGAACATCTGGGGCATGGCACCGGCCTGGTGAGCGGCCTCCTCGGCACGCCGGGCCAGGTCGTTCAGTCCCAGGTTGCACGGGGTGATGGTGCTGTAGGCGTTGGCGATGCCGATGATCGGCTTGCTGAAGTCGCCGTCGCCGAAGCCCACGGCGCGCAGCATGGCGCGATTGGGTGAGCGCTGGACCCCCTGGGTGATGGCGGCGGAGCGGAGCATGGGGCGATCGTCAGGTCGCAGCTCTGCAACCTACCCAGCGGTGGTCTCAGCCCTGGGGTTGCAGCTGCTCCAGCTGGCGGCGCACGGCTTCGATCGCCTGGTTGAGTTCGTGCACCTTGTCATGGAGGTCCTTCTCCCCGGCGGGGCCAGCCTCCGGGGTCACGGGCACCGCGGTGCCACGCAGGGCGTCATCGAGGGGATCGGCACCGCCCTGCAGGCGGGACAGGCGGAGGCTGCGCTCCTGGCGGGCCGCCAGACGCCGGCGCTCCGCCACCGACAGCAGCCACCAGCCGAGGCCGGCGGCGCCGAGCACGGCCCCGGCCACCGCACTGGCCAGCACGGCGGAACCCTGGGAACAGCGCACCTCGGCATCCCGGAAGGTGGCATCCCCGGAGGTGCGGCTCAGGTCCGTCCGGTCGCGCTCAGCCATGACAGTGCCTTGCCTCTGCCTTCAGAGCCTAGGCAGCAGGCACAGCCAATTCCACTGACGGGCAGCCGAACAGCCGCTCGGCCACGGCCCCGATGCCGGGGCTGATGCGGCCATCGGCGGCAAGGGTGGGGTCGATGCAGGCGGTGTAGAGGGTGAGCTCCGGGAAGGATTCCCCCAGGCGCTTGAGGCCGTCGCTGGCGACGAGCGCCGTCACCACCCGCAGCCTCGGACCCGCCACGCCCTGGTCGGCCAGCGTCGCCAGCAGCGTCTCCAGCTCACTGGCGTCGCCCACCTCCGCGGCGAACACGAGCACGCCGCAGCGGGGATCGATGCCGGCATCCGGCAGGGCTTCACCCCGGCGCAGGTGCAGCACCCGGGCGGTGGGAAGCACCGTCCTGGCACCATCCCACAGGCCCAGACCGTCAGGGCAGAGGGGGATGGCCAGGATCGGCACGGTGGCATCGACCACCTGCCCCTGGCAGGGCGCAAGATCGGTGTCGACGCTGACGAAGCGATGCGGCAGCCAGTCGCGCAGAGCCTCGTAGGTGAGCCAACGCCCCAGTTCGGTCGTGGCGCTGGCGTAGAGCGGACCCGGCGTGCTGGGATCGCGCAGCACGGTGAGCCAGTGACCGATCAGGGGGTGGGGGGGCACCACCACCCGCAGGGTCATCGCCATGGTTGCCATAACTTGAGCGTTCACCGTAGGTGCGCACCGATGCCCCGCCTCCCGGTCCAGCCCCGCCGCATCTGCCCGCCACGCCGCAGCGCTCCGGTGCAGCCACGGGGATGGATGCCCGCGGCGCTCGGTCTGCTGCTCGCGGCACTCGTGGGCCTGCTGATCAGCGCACCCACGGCTCTGGCGATCACCGCTCCGGAACTCCGGGGTCAGCGAGCCCTGCAGGATCTGCAGCCGGACATGCATGGGCGCACCCTGCTGCAGGCGGAATTCCTGAAGGCGTCGCTGGCGGGGTACGACTTCAGCCAGGCCGACCTGCGCGGTGCGGTGTTCAACAACAGCGATCTTCGCGGCGCCGATCTCCAGGGCGCGAATCTCGGCGATGTGGTGGCCTATGCCACGCGTTTCGATGACAGCGATCTCAGTGGTGCCATCCTGCGCAACGCCATGCTGATGCAGAGCCGCTTCAGCGGTGCCCGCATCGATGGCGCCGATTTCACCGATGCGGTGCTGGACCTGCCGCAGCAGAAACAGCTCTGCGAGCGCGCCAGCGGTGCCAATCCGGTGACCGGTGTGCGCACCCGTGACAGCCTGGGCTGCCGATGACCACCAGCACCTCGCCAGCCGTGACAGACACGCGACATGCCCGGCTGCCGGTGACGGTGGTGACGGGTTTTCTCGGTGCCGGAAAGACCACCCTGCTGCGGGAGCTCCTGCTGCGCAGCGGCCTGCGCCTGGCCGTGCTGGTCAACGAGTTCGGCGAGGTGGGGATTGACGGCGACCTGCTGCGCAGCTGCGGGTTCTGTCCCCAGGACGAACTCGAGGGCCGCCTGGTGGAACTGAACAACGGCTGCCTCTGCTGCACGGTGCAGGACGACTTCCTGCCCACGATGACGACGCTGCTGGAGCGGGCCCATCAGCTCGACGGCATCCTGGTGGAAACGAGTGGCCTGGCCCTGCCTGAGCCCCTGGTGGCGGCCTTCGACTGGCCGGAGATCCGCTCCCGCACCCGTGTGAACGGTGTGGTGACGGTGGTGGACGGGGAGGCGCTGGCTGGCGGAGCGGTGGTGGCTGATCCCGCCGCGCTCGAGAACCAGCGCCGGGCCGATCCCAGCCTCGACCATGCCACCGCCATCGATGAGCTGTTCGCCCAGCAGCTGGCCAGCGCCGACCTGGTGCTGATCAGCCGTGCCGATCGCCTCGGCGAGCCGCAGCTCGACCAGGTGCGCCGGCGCCTGACCGGCCAGATCCGCACCGGCACGCCGGTGCTGCCGGTGGCCCGCGGGGTGCTGCCCGCCGAGGTGCTGCTGGGACTCGACCACCGAGCCGCCCCCCCTGACGGCCACGACCACGACCATCACGGCCACGACCACCATCACGATGACCACCACGACCACCATCACCATGTGGCGATGGAGTCCCTGGCGCTGCAGCTGACGGGCTGCTTCCAGCGCGCGGCGGTCGAAGAGGCCGTCTCGCAGATCATCCGCAGCCACGCCCTGGTGCGCGTCAAGGGAAGACTGCGCATCCCCGGCAAGGCCCGCACCCTGGAACTGCAGGCGGTGGGACCACGCCTGGAGAGCTGGTTCAGCGCGGAGGCGCCGCCGGACGGAACGGAGCCGGCGGGTCTCGACCTGGTGATGCTGGGCTTCGCGCTGCAGGAGGACAGCCTGCGGGCCGGTCTGGCGGAGCTCCTGGGCTAGGGCGCCTGCTCGGGTGCTGGCGGATCAGTCCAGGGGGATCTCGCCCTTGGCGCAGACACCGTCCCAGCAGAGTGCGGCATCGGCGCTCCACTGCGCCTCCACCGCTCTCCAGTCGCGGTTGCCCCGCTGCATCCGCACCGAACCGCGACCGTCGTGCTCGAACCACAGCCGCTCACTGCCCACCAGCAGGCTCCAGCGTTCGCCGAGTTGATCCACCGTCATCCGGCAGTCCTGCCAGGGTCCGCCCTCCAGGCGGCAGCGCAGCGGCACGGCTGGATGCTGGGGTTGAGCCCAGGAGGCCGGCGGGGCGCTCCACAGCATCAGGGCAGAGGCCAGCGCCGCCAGGCTGAGCACCTGCCTCCATCCCAGGCGTACAACCGTCCCCAGACGGAGGACCGGCATGATCGGCAGCGCTACTACCTTCAACGTGCGCCCCTGTGCCAGTGCTGAAGCCCAGGGGCTGCGAAGATGTAACAAACTCGCCAGCCGCCGTGCCCACCTTCCACGCCCGCGTTCAGGTTTCGCTCAGACCATCGGTGCTCGACCCCGCCGGAGAGGCGACCCGGGCGGCGGCGGCGCGGCTGGGTGTGGATGGGGTCCGACGCCTGCGGATCGGCAAGGCCATCGAGCTGGAACTGGAGGCCCCCGACCGGGCCACGGCGCAGAGCCAGCTGGAACTGATCAGCGACCGCCTGCTGGCCAACCCAGTGATCGAGAACTGGAGCCTGGACATCAGCGAGCCGGCGGCGGCTGAGCACCCATGACCGTCGGTGTGCTCGTCTTTCCCGGCTCAAACTGCGACCGCGACGTGCGCTGGGCCCTGGAGGGTTGCCTCGGGGTTCCCACCACCTTTCTGTGGCATGAGCAGCGCCAGCTCGACGGCATCGATGCCGTGGTGATTCCCGGTGGCTTCAGCTATGGCGACTACCTGCGCTGCGGAGCGATCGCCCGCTTCGCGCCCGTGCTCGAGGCGGTGAGGGCGTTCGCTGCTGCCGGCGGCCCGGTGCTGGGGATCTGCAACGGCTTCCAGGTGCTTACCGAGATGGGTCTGCTGCCGGGGGCGCTGACGCGCAATGCCGGCCTGCATTTCATCTGCGAACCGGCCGAGCTGCGGGTCAGCCCCGGCGGCTGTCGCTGGCTGCAGGGGTATGGCGCGGGGGAGACGATCCGGTTGCCGATCGCCCACGGGGAAGGGCGCTACCAGTGCGACCCTGAAGACCTGCGCCGCCTGGAGGACAACGGCCAGGTGGTGCTGCGTTACGCCGCCAATCCCAATGGATCGGTGGGCGACGTGGCAGGGATCAGCAATCCCGCCGGCAATGTGCTCGGGCTGATGCCCCACCCGGAGCGGGCCTGCGACCCGGTCACCGGCGGGGTGGATGGCCGGCCTCTGCTGGCTTCGCTGCTGCGCTGAAGCCCGCACAAGGCGCCCAGCAACCCATCAAAAAGGGGGTGCCGGAGCACCCCCATACAGATCGGATGGAGCCGAGCGACCGTTTCAGTTGACGGCGGCGAAGAAGTCCTTCGACTTCACCGGATCGGGATTCATGGTCTTGTCGCCGGGCTGCCAGTTGGCGGGGCACACCTCATCGGGATGGCTCTGCACGTACTGGAAGGCCTGCAGCACCCGCAGGGTCTCGTCGACGCTGCGGCCCACGGGCAGGTTGTTGATCGTGCTGTGCATGATCACGCCCTCGGGGTCGATGATGAACAGACCGCGCAGGGCCACGCCGGCCTCCTCGTCGAGCACCTCGTAGGCACGGGCGATCTCCTTCTTGAGGTCGGCCACCAGGGGGTACCTGCACTCGCCCAGACCACCGCTGGTGCGCTCGGTCTGCACCCAGGCCAGGTGGGAGAACTGGCTGTCCACGGACACACCCAGCACCTCGGTGTTGCGGCTGGTGAAGTCTGCGTAGCGGTCGGAGAAGGCGGTGATCTCCGTGGGGCACACGAAGGTGAAGTCGAGCGGATAGAAGAACAGCACCACGTACTTACCGCGGTACTGGCTCAGGGAGACCGTCTGGAACTCCTGGTCCACCACGGCGGTGGCGGTGAAGTCGGGGGCCTGCAGACCGACGAGTCGGGACATGCTCGATGTGCGGGGTGGAAGGGGAGGACGAACTGAAACGTGGCAGGCAGGGCGACCCCGTGGCCGAGGCTCGAAGCCGAACTCGTACCGACTTCCAGTTGTCCCTAACAATTTATCACAAGGGCGTGACCGCCGGGCCATAGGCTGGTCAGTCAGCAGCAGTCATCCATGGCCTGGGATCCCGTCGTCCTGCGCAAGCACAACAGCACCAGCCACTTCCGGCTCCTGAGCCAGTTGCGCTCCGAGCTGCGGGAGAACCCCCTGGTGCGGCCCAAGGAGGGCGAACGCATCGGCGAGGTGAACCGCAGCAAGTCGTTGGTGCGCGCCGTGGAGAACAAGATCGCCAGCATGGCCCGCAGCCGCCGCTGAGCGGCTGTGCTTGTTTCCTGGCAGAACCCACCACGAGCCTGAGCCGGAATCTTCGATAGCGCTGTCGTTCGCGGTTCGCCGGCGCAGCATGGTTCTGGTTCAGCGGGATGCTCCCTACCCCCACGTCGAGTTCAGGGATTCCCTCGATGGCGACCTGCTGCGGGTGGTGCCCGAGCGAGGTGGCCTGATCACCGGCTGGCGCTGCGGCGGCAGGGAGCGGCTCTATTTCGATCAGGAGCGCTTCCGCGATCCGGCCCTCTCGGTGCGCGGCGGGATGCCGGTGCTGTTCCCCATCTGCGGTGGCCTTCCGGGTGGCGTGCTCAGCCTGCCCGAGGGAAGCTTCCAGCTGCCGCAGCACGGGTTCGCCCGCGATCTCCCCTGGCAGCTGCGTCCGCTTGCCGATGGCCGGGGCATCGCCCTGGAGCTGGAGCACAACGCCACCACCCTGGCGCTCTACCCCTTCCGCTTCCTGCTGCGGCTGGAGGTGCGGCTGGCCCCGGGAACCCTGGAGATCGCCGCCACGGTGCACAACCGCGGTGAGGCCCCGATGCCGTTCAGCCTCGGGCTGCATCCCTATTTCTGCATCACTGACCTGGCAACAGCGCGCTTCGAGGGCCTGCCTCCCCGCTGTGTGGACCAGCTCACCGGCCAGGAGTGCGACACCGACCAGCAGATCGATCTGATGGCCGAGGGCATCGACCTGCTGGCCCAGCCGGCCGGGCCTGTGCGCCTGGTCGATCCCAGCGCCGGCACCACCCTGGAGCTGCAGCCGAGCGCCCCGCTGGATCGGGTGGTGATCTGGAGCGACCCTCCCCGCCCGATGGTGTGTCTCGAACCCTGGACGGCACCCCGGGGGGCGCTGGTGAGCGGCGAGGGCCGGCTGGAGGTGCTGCCGGGATCCCAGATCCAGCTGCACAGCCGCTATCGCGCCGTGGCCTGAGACGACGCGCGTTGCAACTGCAACTTGCTATTGAGAATCGCTTGCAAAAGGGGGGCTGGTGCCTCTAGGTTGCGAGCAGTTCTCAACAAGCACCGCCGCGTGGCCATGGGATTCCGTTTCCTGCCCGATGAGGCCGTGGCTGCCGTCCGCGTTCCCGCTGGCCAGTCCGTGCTCATCGACACCAGCCTGCACACTGCCGGCAGCGCCATCGAGGTGCTGGAGGGGGTGGCGCGGGTCTACTGCCCCTGCGAGGAAACCGAGGGCATGACCATCGCATTCCTCCAGGTGGGCGATCAGCTGTGCACTGACCGCCTGTGCAGTGAGGGGGTCTGCGTGGAGGCGCTCACGCCGCTGTGCTTCCGCAACCACAGCGAGAGCAGCGACCGCCAGGGCTTCGATGCCGTCAACGAGTGGACGCTGCAGCTCCTGCGCATCCGCCATCTGGGCTCGGCGGAGCAGCGTCTGCATGCGCTGCTGGCCCTGCTGGTGAACCGGCTGGGCCGCCGCTGCGGCGACTGGTGCGACCTGCCCTTCCGCCTCACCCATGAACGCATCGGTGAGCTGATCGGCACCACCCGCGTCACCACCACCCGCCTGATCTCGCGCTTCCGCAGCGCCGAGCTGATCCAGGTGCCGGCGGGAGCAGCGGGCCTGCGCCTGGCTCCCGCCCTGGTGGAAACCGCTCCCCTGGCGGCATGAACCACGCCGCCATGCCCAGCTGCGTCACCACGGGCGACAGCCTGGTCGCCAGCCTCTGCCGGGAGGTGGATGGGCTCCGCCAGCGCAGCCGCCAGCTGCACGACTGCATGCACCGCTGCCAGGACTCCCGCCTGTTCACCCGCCTCCGTCTCGAACTCGATCAGCTCCAGCGCCGGCGCCGCACGCTGCAGCAGTGCGCCCGCTCCTGGCGGCGTGAGCAGCTGCGCGATCCCCTGGCCCTCGATTTCCTGCTGGAGCTCTGCAGACGGCCCCTGCCGTGATCTGGCTTCACAGAAAAGCGAAGCCGACCTGAAGGGGCCCGGCACCACACTGTCGGCCGAACCAGGTTGAAGGGCATGAACAGCTCCTTCACCGCCTTCCCGGTTCCGGTGCCAGGTGTGGCGCCATCCCAGCCCTGGGCAGGATCCAGTCCAGCCGTCGGCGGCGGTTCCCAGGTGCTCGTGTTCACGCCGCGCAGCCTCAACGACGCCCGCACCGTGATCGCGGCGGTGCGCGCGAACCGCACCGTGGTGGTGAATTCGGCCTGGCTGGAGGACAGTCCGGGGCAGCGGCTGATCGACTTCGTCTGCGGCGGCATCCAGGCCATCTGCGGTCAGGTGCACCGCATCGCCGAGGAGGTCTTTCTCTTCGCCCCCGCGGGCACGCGTGTGCAGGCCAGCCAGGCTATGCGCATGGAGGCTTAAGCGGAGTGACTATGGGTTAGGGTGGTTCTGGCGCCGGGGTTCCGGCGCCCGCTCTCACCCCGCTCCCCGATCCATGCCTCCGCTCGCCCGCGTGCCCGATGTCACCTTCAAGACCCGGGTGCGCGATGAATCCGTCCCCGGCCCCAACCCCTACCGCTGGCAGGACCTCACAAGCAATGAAATCTTCGGCGGCCGCAAGGTGGTGCTGTTCGCCCTCCCGGGTGCCTTCACCCCCACCTGCTCCTCCAATCACCTGCCCCGCTACGAGGAGCTCTACGAGGAGTTCCGCGCCCATGGCGTGGACCAGATCATCTGCCTGTCGGTGAACGACGCCTTCGTGATGTTCCAGTGGGGCAAGCAGGTCGGCGCCAGGAACGTGTTTCTGCTGCCCGATGGCAACGGCGAATTCACCCGCAAAATGGGCATGCTGGTGGACAAGTCGAATCTGGGATTCGGACTGCGCTCATGGCGCTACTCGATGCTGGTGAACGATGGCCAGATCGAGAAGATCTTCCTGGAGCCGGAGTTCGGCGACAACTGCCCCGTCGATCCCTTCGAGGTCTCCGACGCCGACACGATGCTGGCCTACATCAAGGGTACCGAACCCGCCGGGGTCACGGCTCCGCGCCGGGAGTTCGAGGGCTGAGAGTTGGTTGGCCGGCACTGGCTGGGCTCAGGGCTTCGGCATAGCGCTGATTCACCTGATCCCAGTTCACCAGCGACCACCAGGCCGTGATGTAGTCGGCCCGGCGGTTCTGATAGCTCAGGTAGTAGGCGTGCTCCCACACGTCCAGCCCCAGCAGGGGCGTGCCGCGCTCGATCCCGGGCAGGTTCATCAGCGGATTGTCCTGGTTGGCGGTGCTGGTGACCGCCAGTGTTCCGTCGGGGCGCAGGATCAGCCAGGCCCAGCCGGAGCCGAATCGGGCGGCCGCCGCCTGGCTGAAGCGCTCCTGGAGCCCCTGCGCTGAGCCGAACGCCGCATCGATGGCCGCCTCCAGCTCCTCGGAGGGGGCACCACCGTCGCCGGCAGGCGCCATGGCGCTCCAGAACTGGCTGTGGTTCCAGTAGCCGCCGGCGTTGTTGCGCATGGCGTCGGGCAGCCGCCGTGCCCGGGCCAGCAACTGCTCCAGCGAGAGTCCGGCCAGATCGTCCCGCTCGCTGAGGGCCGCGTTGAGCTGGGCCACGTAACCGGCGTGGTGGCGGTCGTGGTGGATCTCCATGGTGCGCGCGTCGATCACCGGCTCCAGGGCATCGAAGGGGTAGGGCAGCGGTGGCAGCTCGAAGGCCGCCTGGGCCGGTGCGGCTGCCACCAGCAGCAGCACCAGCCAGCCCAGCATCAGCAGGCGGCGCAGCGCGGGGATCAGGAAGGACATCGTCTGGCGGGGCCGTTGACGGGGTTCTAACGCAGCCCCGGCCAGCCTTCAGGGCCGCCGGCGCCGGGACAGAGCGGGCGGACCAGAATGGGGGCAAGGAGGGCAGCCGGCCATGACGATCGGCAGCGCGAACCCAGCCGCCGGCGCCGGATCCAGCGGCGCGAGCGGGTCCAGGCTCCGCCGGGTGGTGCTGATCGCCGGCTTCGAGGTGTTCAACGCCGCCCTCTACCGCCAGGCGGCCGAGCGGGCCATGGCGCGGTGCACCGGGCTGCAGATCCGCGTCTTCAGCGACCACGACCTGCGCCGACGCGATCCCCAACTCGTGGCTGCCCTGAGCGGCGCCGATGCCCTCTTCGCCAGCCTGATCTTCGATTTCGACGACGTCGAATGGCTGATCCGGCAGGCCGCGGAGATTCCCGTGCGGCTGGTGTTCGAGTCGGCCCTGGAGCTGATGGCGCTGACGCGGCTCGGCCGCTTCACCATCGGCGCCGACTCCCGTGGGATGCCCCGGCCCGTGCGGGCGTTACTGGACAAGTTCGGCAGCGGCCGTGAGGAGGACCGCCTGGCGGCCTACGTGGGCGTCCTCAAGGTGGGCCCGAAACTGCTGCGCTTCCTGCCCTCACGCCGGGCCCAGGATCTGCGCCACTGGCTGGTGCTCTACGGCTACTGGAACGCGGGGGGAGAAGAGAACGTCACAGCCCTGTTCCTCTATCTGGCCCGGCACGGCCTCGGCCTGGACTGCGGTCCGGTGCCGCCGCCCCAGGACACGCCCGCCATGGGGCTGGTCCATCCCGACCACCCGGAGGTGTTCCGCCGGCCCGGCGACTACCTGGCCTGGTTCCACCGCACCCGGCCGGAGAGCCGCCCCGGGCGTGAGAACTGGCCGGTGGTGGGCCTGTTGCTCTACCGCAAGCACGTGATCACGGCCCAGCCCTACATCGGCCAGCTGATCCGCGCCTTCGAGGCGGCCCGGCTGATGCCGCTGCCGGTGTTCATCAACGGCGTGGAGGGCCACATGGCCGTGCGCGACTGGATGACCAGCGCCAGCGAGCCGCCCTCTCCCCAGCGGCGGCAGGCCGTGGCGGTGGAGGCGATCGTCTCGACGATCGGCTTCCCGCTGGTGGGCGGACCGGCCGGCTCGATGGAGGCCGGCCGGCGCGAGGAGGTGGCGCAGCGCATCCTGCGGGCCAAGAACGTGCCCTACGTGGTGGCGGCGCCGCTGCTGATCCAGGACATCCATTCCTGGAGCCGCCAGGGCATCGGCGGTCTGCAGAGCGTGGTGCTGTTCGCCCTGCCGGAGCTGGACGGGGCCATCGACCCGGTGCCCCTGGGCGGCCTGGTGGGTGACCGCATCCTGCTCGTGCCCGAGCGGTTGCGGCGACTCACCGGCCGTCTCAACGCCTGGATCCGGCTGCGCCGAACGCCTCCGGCCGCGCGGCGGCTGGCGATCGTGCTCTACGGCTTCCCGCCGGGCTACGGGGCCACCGGCACGGCGGCGCTGCTGAACGTGCCGGACTCGCTGATGAGCCTGCTGGAGGCCCTGCGCCGCCAGGGCTACGACCTGGGCGATCCCGCCGACTGGCCCGCCGACGGCGAGGAGCTGGTGGGGCGTGTGAAGGAGGCCGATGAGGCCTGGCTGAGCCGGATCCCGCCGGGGGAGCGGTTCGAGGAGTCGCCTTTGGCCAGCGTCAGCGCCGACGAGCTGCGGCAATGGCTGGGGCCCCTGCACAGCCGTCGCATCGAGCGCCAGTGGGGGCCGCTCAGCGGCACCGGCATCCGCACCCTGGGCGATCGCTTCCTGCTCGGCGGAGTGCGGCTGGGCAACGTCTGGATCGGCGTGCAGCCGCCCCTGGGGGTGGCGGGCGATCCGATGCGGCTGATGTACGAGCGCGACCTCACGCCCCATCCCCAGTACGCAGCCTTCTACCTGTGGCTGCAGCGCCAGCTGAAGACCCACGCGGTGCTGCACTTCGGCATGCACGGCACGGTGGAGTGGCTGCCGGGCTCGCCCCTGGGCAACACCGGCTACTCCTGGCCCGACCTGCTGCTGGGCGATCTGCCGCATCTCTATGTGTATGCGGCGAACAACCCGTCCGAGTCGATGCTGGCAAAACGGCGCGGCTACGGGGTGCTGATCTCCCACAACGTGCCCCCCTACGGCCGGGCCGGGCTGTACCGGGAGCTGGTGGCGCTGCGGGATCTGATCGGTGAATACCGCGACGAACCCGAGCGCAACGCCGCCCTGCGCGAGCCGATCCTCAAGGCCGTGTTCGATGCCGGCCTGGATCGCGACTGCCCCCTGCCCCAGGGGCTGGACCGGCAGGGAAGCCGGCCGGAGCTCTTCGATGCCTATCTGGGGAAGCTCAGCGGCTACCTGCAGCTCCTGGAACAGCGCCTGTTCTCCAGTGGCCTGCACAGCCTCGGTGAGCCGCCGGACCGCGCCGAGCTGCTCAGCTACCTCCGGGCCTGTTTCGGCGAGGAGCTGAGCGACCCGCTGCTGGAGGCGATCGCGGCGCCGGATCCGGCCAGCCTGGATCCGGCAGCCGGCGACGACGCCCTGCAGGCCCGGGGGCACGCCCTGCTGCTGGAGCACCCCGAGCTGGACCCTGCCGGCGAGGAGGCGCTGGCGAAGGCCCTGCAGGTGGCGGGGCTGCTGCAGCGCAACCGCGAGGAACTCACCAACCTGCTGCGGGGCCTCAACGGCGAGTACATCCCCCCCGCCCCCGGCGGGGACCTGCTGCGCGACGGGCCGGGCGTGCTGCCCACCGGCCGCAACATCCATGCCCTCGACCCCTACCGCATGCCCTCGGCCGGGGCGATGGCCCGCGGCCGCACGATCGCCCGCCGCATCCTCGAGCGCCACCGGGCCGAGCACGACGGTGCCTGGCCGGAGACCGTGGCGGTGATGCTCTGGGGCCTCGATGCCATCAAGACCCGGGGGGAATCGCTGGCGATCCTGCTGGAGCTGGTGGGGGCCCGGCCGGTGCAGGAAGGCACGGGCCGGATCGTGCGCTACGACCTGATCCCCCTGGCGGAGCTCGACCATCCCCGCGTCGACGTGCTCGCCAACCTGTCGGGGATCTTCCGTGACAGCTTCGGCAACATCCTCGAGCTGCTCGACGATCTCTTCCGCCGCGCCGCCGAGGCTGACGAGCCCGAGGAGCGCAACGCCATCCGCCGCCACTGCGAGGCCCTCCGGGCAGAGGGGGTGGAGAACCCCAGCGCCCGCCTGTTCTCCAATCCCGCCGGCGATTTCGGCTCGCTGGTGAACGACCGGATCACCGACGCCAGCTGGGAGCAGGGCGATGAGCTCGCCGCCACCTGGCGCGACCGCAACGCCTACAGCTACGGGCGCAGCGACCACGGCCAGGCGCGGCCGGAGGTGCTGGCCTCGCTGCTGCGCAGCACCGACCGGGTGGTGCAGCAGATCGATTCGGTGGAATACGGCCTCACCGACATCCAGGAGTACTACGCCAATACCGGCGGGCTGAAGCGGGCCGCGGAGGTGGCCCAGGCCGCCGAACGGCCCGGCCGCCGCGTGCCGGCCAGCTTCGTCGAGTCGTTCTCGCGCGACACCACCCCCCGGGAGCTGGATGAGCTGCTGCGGCTGGAGTACCGCAGCAAGCTGCTCAACCCCCGCTGGGCAGAGGCGATGGCCGCGATGGGCTCCGGCGGCGCCTACGAGATCTCCCAGCGCATGACGGCGCTGATCGGCTGGGCGGGCACCAGCGACTTCCGCGACCCGTGGGTGTACGACCAGGCGGCCGACACCTATGCCCTCGATCCGGCCATGGCCGCGCGCCTGCGCCAGGCCAACCCCGAAGCCTTCCGCAACGTGGTGGGCCGCATGCTGGAGGCCAGCAGCCGCGGCATCTGGGAGGCCTCCCCCGAAAGGCTGGCGGCCCTGCGCCAGCTCCACGACCTCACCGACGCAGAACTCGAGGGCGTGGCCGTGGCCGCCGGGGCCGGGTGAGCGTTTCCCCAGCGGTACAGCCGTATCCGCTGCATGCCGTGGTGGCTCAGGAGCGCATCCGCACCGCCCTGCTGTTGCTGGCCGTGGACCCCGGACTCGGCGGTGTGGTGATCGCCGGGCGGCGGGGCACGGCCAAGACCGTGATGGCCCGGGCCCTGCACGCCTTGCTGCCCCCCATCCGGGTGATCCGCCACTCCTGCGCCCAGGCCGATCCCGCCGCGCCCTGGGACTGGGACGACGCCACCGTCGCCCGCCGGGCCCGGATCAGCCGCACGCCGGTGAGCACCCTGGTGCCGCCGCCGTTCGTGCAGGTGCCGCTGGGGGTGAGCGAAGACCGGCTGCTCGGCTCGGTGGATGTGGAGGCCTCAATGCGCAGGGGCCGGCCGGTGTTCCAGCCGGGATTGCTGGCCGAGGCCCACCGCGGCGTGCTGTGCGTGGACGACCTCAACCTGCTGGAGCCCGCCCTGGCCGATCTGCTGCTCTCCGCCGTGGCGGCGGGCTTCAACCAGGTGGAGCGCGAGGGCATCAGCTTCCGGCACCCCTGCCGGCCGTTGCTGATCGCCACCGCCAACCCGGCCGAGGGGGAGCTGCGACCCCACCTGCTGGACCGCTTCGCCATGGTGCTCAGCGCCGACCCGCCCCTGACGCCCGACGAACGGGTGGAGGCGGTGCGCCGGGTGCTCTGGTTCGCTGAGCAGCCTGCGCAGTTCTGGGGCCTCTACGGCGCCGGGCTGGAGACGCTGCGGCGGCAGGTGCTCGCGAGCCGCCGGCGCCTGCGGCGGATGCGCATTCAGCGGGCCCAGATCCGCTACCTGGTGGAGGAGTCGATCCGGGCCGGCACCCAGGGGCACCGGGCCGATCTGTTTGCCGTGCGGGTGGCCCGGGCCCACGCCGCGCTGCAGGGGCGGGAGCGGGTGAAGGCGGCCGACCTGCGCGAAGCGGTGCGGCTGGCGGTTCTGCCCCGCTCGGCCCTTGTGCTCGCAGCGCCCCCGCCGCCACCGACGTCACCGCCGCCGCCGTCCCCCGCAGACCAGCCGCCCGCCGATACGGCCCCGCCGCCGCCGGAAGGTGGCGAGACGACCGCACCGCCCCAGGACCCCGACGGGGTGCCGGAGACCTTCCTGTTCTCGCCGGAGGGGGTGGCTCTCGACCCCGATCTGCTGGCGATCGCGGCGCACCGCGGCCGTCGCCAGGGGCGCGGCGGCGGGGGCGGGCTGGTGCATTCCCGGGAGCGGGGCCGGTACGTCAAGGCGGTGCTGCCCCATGGGCCGGTCGTGCGGGTGGCCGTCGACGCCACGCTGCGGGCGGCAGCGCCGCATCAGCTGATCCGCCGCCGGCTCCTGCAGCGGCGGGAGGCCCGCACCCGGGGACGGCAGGTACTGATCCGCGATCAGGATCTGCGCGTCAAGCTCCTGGCGCGCAAGGCCGGCGCCCTGGTGATCTTCGTGGTGGACGCCTCCGGCTCGATGGCCCTCAATCGCATGCAGGCGGCCAAGGGAGCGGTGCTGCAGCTGCTCAGCGAGGCCTACCGCCACCGCGACCAGATCGCCATGATCACCTTCGCAGGCCAGCGGGCGCGGGTTCAGCTGCCGCCCACCCGCTCGATCACGGCGGCCTCCCGGCGGCTGGAGCGTCTGCCCTGCGGCGGCGGCTCGCCAATGGCCCATGGCCTGGCCCTGGCCGTGCGGGTGGGAGGCAATGCCCTGCTCTCCAAGGACATCGCCGAGGTGATCGTGGTGCTGGTCAGCGACGGCAGGGCGAATGTTGACCTGAGCCGCTCGTTGGCGGTCACGGCCGGCGGTGGCAGTCCTGGCGGCGAGGTGCTGCCCCTGGCGGCCATCCACGCGGAGGTGCTGACGATCGCCGGTGCCCTGGCCAGCCTGGAGATGCCCCTGCTCGTGATCGACACCGGCACCCGCCATCCGCCCTCAGCGCTGCTGGCGGAACTGGGCAGCAGGGCCGGCGCCACGGTGCTGCCCCTGCCGCGGGCATCGGCGAGCCAGATCAGCGCCACGTCACGGCGCTGGCTGGACCAGGGGCGAACCCCCCGTGACTGAGGACGGATCAGGCGAGCAGCAGCGGCAACGCCAGAAACAATCCTTCTATGCGGGTATAGTCATAGTCAGTTCGGTGACGACGCCATGGAACCCGGTCTGGACCCTGTCCCCCACGTCTCCCCCCACCCGGCTGGCGAGCGCGCCATCGACCTGGTGGCCGCCGCCGGCGGTGGTGCCCTGCTGTTCCGCCAGCTGTTCGATGCCGAAACCGGCACCTTCACCTACCTGCTGGCCGATGCCGCCAGTCGGGAGGGGGTGATCATCGACCCGGTGTTCGAGCAGCACCAGCGCGACCTCTCCCTGATCCGCGAGCTGGGGATCGCGCTGGTGGCCTCGCTCGACACCCATGTCCATGCCGACCATGTGACCGGCAGCTGGCTGATGCACGCCGCCACCGCCTGCGCGATCGGGCTGGCGGCCGCCGGCGGCGCCGAGAACGTCACCCTGCCCCTGGCCCACGGCGATCGGGTGACCTTCGGCAGCCGCCACCTGGAGGTGCGCAGCACGCCGGGACACACCGACGGCTGCCTCACCTATGTGCTTGATGACCGCTCGATGGCGTTCACCGGCGACGCCCTGCTGGTGCGGGGCTGTGGTCGCTGTGATTTCCAGCAGGGCAATGCCCGCGCCCTGTGGGCCTCGATCACCGGCCAGATCTTCACCCTGCCTGAGTCCTGCCTGCTCTACCCGGGGCACGACTACACCGGCCGCAGCGTCACCTCGGTGGCGGAGGAGAAGGCCTACAACGCCCGCCTCGGCGCCGGCGCCACGGAACGCGATTTCGTGGGCCACATGGAGAACATGAAACTCCCCCACCCCCATCGCATCGCCGAGGCGCTGCCGGGCAACCTGCGCTCCGGCAGACCCCAGGAGCCGCAGGCGACGCCGGCCTGGGCGCCGCTGGCGCGCAGCTATGCCGGTCTGCCGGAACTCATGCCGTCCTGGGTGGCGGCCCACCGCCAGGACGTGACCATCCTGGACGTGCGCTCCAGCGCGGAGATCGAGGGGCCCGACGGCCGTGTGGCCGGAAGTCTGGCGATCCCGCTGCCCGAGCTGGAGCGGCGCAGCGGCGAGATTCCGGCGGATCGTCCGGTGGTGGTGGTGTGCCATTCCGGCAGCCGCTCGGCCCTGGCCACCCAGCAGCTGCTCAGAGCGGGCCGGTCCGAAGTGGCCAACCTGCGCGGCGGCCTGCGCCGCTGGGCCGACGAGGGCTATCCGCTGGAGGTTCCCCAGCGCCGCTGAAGCAGGCCCGGCGCCAGCCCTCGCTGCCGCCCGTTTCCGCCGGTCCCCCACTGCTCCCCACGCCAGACGATGCCTGCAGACCTGATGACCACGCCCCAGCCGATCACGCCCGTCAGCCGTGTCTCGGCGCCTGAGCTCGCCCGCCAGCTCGCCAGCCGAAGCGTGACGGTGGTGGACGTGCGCGAGCCGGTGGAGTTCGCCGCCGGCCACATCGAAGGCAGCCTCAACATCCCGCTCGGCCGGCTGGCGGAGGCCGAACTCCCGGCTGGAGCGCTGGTGCTGGTGTGCCACAGCGGCAACCGCAGCGCCCAGGGCCTGGCGATCCTGCAGGACCAGGGCCACCCCCACGCCGTCGCCGACCTGGAGGGCGGGGTGGTGGCGTGGGAGGAGGCCGGCCTGCCCCTGCGCCGCCTCCGCAGCGCACCGCTGCCGCTGATCCGGCAGGTGCAGATCGCCGCCGGCTCCCTGGTGCTGCTGGGTCTGATCCTCAGCCAGGCGGTTTCGCCGGCCTGGATTCTCCTCTGCTGGTTCGTGGCGGCCGGCCTGGTGTTCGCGGGCATCAGCGGCTACTGCGGCATGGCGCGGCTGCTGGCGGCGATGCCCTGGAACCAGGTCTCCCCGTGATCGACGCGCCATCGCTCCTGCTGCTCGCCGGCGGGGCCGTGATCGGATTCCTGCTGGCGGTGCTGGGTGCCGGTGGCTCGATCCTGCTGCTGCCCCTGCTGGCGAGCGGGGTGGGACTGCCCACCCGCGAGGCCGTGCCCCTCTCCCTGATCGCGGTGGGGCTGCTGGCCCTGGCGAATGTGCCCCCATACCTGAGACGGGGCTGGATCGCCCCGCGCCCCGCCCTGGTGCTGGGCGTCCCGGCGCTGGCGGGAAGCTGGATCGGCGGCAGCCTCGTGAAAGCTGGCCTGGTGCCCGAAGCGCTGCAGCTGGCCCTGTTCGCCGCGGCCGCCCTGCTGGCTTCGTGGCTGCTCACCCGGCGCTCCACGCTGCCGGCGGGTGCCGTCGTCCCCCGGGTCAGCCTGGCGGGCGGCGGCATGCTGGCGGTGCAGGGCGTGCTGGTGGGCCTGCTCACCGGCATCGCCGGGGTGGGGGGTGGCTTCGCCATCGTGCCGGCCCTGGTGCTGCTGGGGGGCCTGCCGATGGCACTGGCCAGCGGCACCAGTCTGCTGCTGATCGCCACCAATGCCCTCGTGGCCCTGCTGGCCCTGGGGCACTGGCCGGGAGCGGTGGCATCGCTGCTGATCCCCCTGCTCCTGGGAGGGATGGCCGGCGGCCTGGCCGGTCAGTTGCTGGCGCCCCACCTGCCTGAACTGCGGCTGCGTCAGGGCTTCGCGGCCCTGCTGGTGGCCTCGGCCCTGCTCACGGGCGTGGAGGCCTGGCGTCGCCACGCTCCCCCCACTGCCGCCTCGATGGCCCCGTCCCCGTCCCCGTCATCGCGCCAGCCATGAGCGCCGAGCGCACCTTCCGATTCCGTCTGCAGAGCCGCCATGCCGCTCCGGGAAGCACCTGCACCGACCTGGCGGTGCAGTGGCTCAACCCGGAGGGCCACTGGGAACCCCAGGAGCTCGGACTCACCATGCCGGGGTTCCGGATCTACCTGATCTCACTGCTGCTCTGTCAGCACTTCTATCTCGTGGCCAATGCCCGGGAACGGGACCTTCACCTGGAACGGGTGACGGCGCGGTTCACGGTTGTCGCCTCCGAGGACTGGCGGCTGCGCAGCGTCAGCGGCGACTTCGCCATTCAGCTGGAGGCCGGACAGCCGTACACCGGTGAGCAGGAGGAAACTGGGACGGCGACCCCTGGGGCCTGCTCCGAGGACGGTCTCGCCGCGATCGCGGAGCGGATGCAAGCCTGCCCGGTGTCCAGGAATCTTCCTTCAGCGGTGGAGAAACGCACCACCCTGAGGGTGCTGAATGGTTCTGAGGGTGATCCGCAGAGTGAAGGGTGAGAGAGGAGATCGTTCGCGTACGCCTCTCATAGCCAAGCTGTGCAAATCAGGAGCTGTAGGAACGGGACAGCTGTCGTCGCGGGATCACTGGTGCGTCGCGTGCGGCGATGGAGATCGAAGGTTCAGACCGGTGGCTCCATGGCATCTTCGGGTTTGAAGCCGATAGTCACAGCGGACAGGCATCAGATCGGCTGGATCCGTGCTGAAGAAGACACCGAAATGGCTCGGGGGAGACTTGAACTCCCGACCTTGGGGTTATGAATCCCACGCTCTAACCAGCTGAGCTACCGAGCCGCGGTGACAGGAGTGTATCAGGCGCGGGGTGGCAGGAAGTTGAGCGGATTGACCGCCGAGGAGCCGGGAGGATGGATCTCGAAGTGCAGGTGCGGTCCGGTGCTGCGGCCCGTGCTGCCCATCAGCGCGATCACGGTGCCCTGGGCGACCTCCTGGCCGCTGCTCACCATCAGCCGGCTGTTGTGGGCGTAGAGCGAGCGGCTGCCGTCGGGGTGCTGGAGGGTCACCAGGTAGCCGTAGCCGCCGTCATGCCAGCCCGAGAACACCACACGGCCGTTGCGTGCGGCCTTGATCGGCGTGCCGACGTTGTTGGCCAGGTCGATGCCCCGGTGCATGCGCCCCCAGCGCCAGCCGTAACCGGAGGTGAACACTCCGGTGGTGGGCCAGATCCAGGTGTTGGCGCCGCGGTTGTCGAAGGGCTGCTGCGGTTCACCGAAGTCGGGCTGGTCGGGCCAGCTCAGACCACCGCTGGTGCTGGGACGCAGACCGAGAACGGCACGCTGGCGCACCGGAGCCGCCTGCACGAGCTGGATCTCGGTGCCGGCCACCAGGCGGGCGGTGTCCAGACCCGGGTTGAAGCGCAGCAGCTCCTGCATGGTGAGGCCGTAGCGCTGGGCGATCTGCAGCAGGGTGTCGCCCAGCCTCACCACGCCCTTGGTCTGCACCGGCGGCGGAGCGGTGGGCGGCGGCGGCGTGCGCCGCTGGTTGGAGCTGTCCAGTGCCGCCACCTGCTGGGCGAAGCGGCTCTGCTGGCTGGGCAGCACCACCCACTCATCGCTCTGGAAGCGGTGGCTGGTGCCCACGTCGTTGAGGTTGGCCAGAACCTGGCTGCGAACGCCGATCTGGCTGGAGAGTTCGCTGACGCTCACCGGACGCCGCACGCGCATCCACACCCGGTCGGAGGCGGGAAGCGCCGCCAGCAGCTCAGGAGAGGCCGAGTCGCTGCGCCAGGCCGGCGGCTCGCTGGCCGGCGGTGGCGGGGGGGGGAGGAGAGAGGCCGTGAGGGTGTCGGAAGACTTGACGGCGGCTGCAGCGTCACCAGGCTCTCCTGGCTGGACGGCGGAGAAGGAGAGCAGCTGCTGTTCCAGCGGCAGCTCTGTGGAGCTGCGCTGAGATACGGCGAAACTGATGGCAGGTAAGGCGACAACTCCCGGCAGGAGAAGCAACAAACCCTTGTGAAGTGTGTGATTCGGCTTCATTCGATCTGTCCCCAAACGACAAAGCCCAGTGGAGAAGCCTGCATCCCTGGACCGCGCAGACAGTAGCGGACGGGCAAGGGAGCAGCAAGTTCACCAGGCACCCGGGCTGCCACCGGTGGCGCCGGGCCGATGGGGAGCGGGATCAGGGAATCTCCAGTTCGCCGAGCTGGCGCAGGGCTTCGAACAGCACCACCGCCACCGCCGAGGCCAGGTTCAAGCTGCGCACGCCGCCGCCGGGATGGTGCCTGGAGCGGGCCATCGGGATCGTCAGGCAGACGTCGGCCGTCTGCAGCAGCTGCGGCGGCAGGCCATCGCTCTCGCGGCCGAACAGCAGCCAGTCGTCGGCAGCGAAACGGTAGGCGGCGTAGCTGTGCTGGGCATGGGCCGTCAGGGCCACCAGGCGTCCGCCCCGGCGCTGCCGTTCGCGGCAGCAGTGCTCCCAGTCGGCATGGCGGTGAAGAGGCACCCAGGGCCAGTAGTCGAGCCCGGCCCGGCGCAGACGGCGATCGCTGATCTCGAAGCCCAGCGGTTCCACCAGATGCAGCTCCTGAGCGGTGGCGGCGCAGGTGCGGGCCACATTGCCGGTGTTGGGTGGGATCTGGGGCTGAAACAGCACCACGCGGGGCATCGGCGGTCAGGGCATCGGGGATCTCGGCATCGGGGATCTCGGCATCCGGGGATCAGGACATCCGCGGATCAGGGGGAACCGGCGCACTGTTGGGCAGCAGATCCAGGGCCCGGCCGGCCACCACCAGCCAGAGATGGCGGCACTGGCCGCTGAGCCGTTGCTCCAGGGCACCGAGGCGATCCCGGAAGCACCCGCCGATCGCCGTGGCCGGAACCACCCCCCATCCCGTCTGCTCGCTCACCAGAAGCACACGGGCGCGGCAGGCCGCCAGGCTGGTCACCAGGCTGTTGACGCGCTCCTCCCAGCTCCGGTCATCCTCATCCAGGCCCCAGCTCACCCAGGTGCCCAGCGAGTCCACGAGTGCGACCTCGCCGGCCGGCACGGCGGAGAGCGCAGGCGCCAGGTCGGCACCCACCTCCAGGCAGCGCCAGCCGGCCGGCCGGCGGCGGCGATGGCGGGCCAGCCGCTCCTGCCAGTCGGGGTCCTCCGGCAGCAGCGGGCCGGTGGCCAGATAGTGCACCGGCAGGCCGGTGCCCCCTGCGCGGTGCTCAGCCCAGCGGCTCTTGCCACTGCGGGCGGGCCCGGTGATCAGCTCCAGCGACGCGATCTCAGCCACCGCCGTTCATGTTGCGCAGGGTGGCCACCGAAGAAGGCGACACGCGGTTGAGGTAGCGGAAGATCCAGTACTTGAAGACGGTGGCCAGCACCACCGGGAAGGTGGCAATGAACAACATGATGAAATTCTCCTGTGCTGGCAGGCCCAGATGATGGGCCAGTCCGTTCAGCAGAACAGTCCAGCCTTCAGGGCTGTGGAAACCCACAAAGATGTCTGTGAACAGGATGATCGCGAAGGCCTTGGCGCTGTCACTGAGGCCATAGATGAGCTCATCGAGGAAGGCCTTCAGAACCTGAATCTCCCGGCGGCCCAGCAGGCACATCAGCACGAAACCCAGCAGGCCTACCAGGTCGGAGAGCACATTCTTCACCGCCTCGGAGCTGCTCTGGTCTGCCTCTTCCTTCAGCAACCGGGCCCGTTCCGCCAGCAGGCTGTGCATCTCCTCAGGCTGCGGCACCGGCCTGCCGCGCAGCAGGGCATCGAATTCCACCTCCTCCTTGTACACCCGCAGCTGCTCGACGGCCGCTTCCTCCAGCGCCGGTCTGGGATAGGTGAGAAACGGGGTATCGGGCGCCAGCCGGTCCACCAGCGGCGACACCACCAGGGAGCGGCTGAGCTGCTGCATCAACAGCGGCACGAGCACCAGCAGCAGCAGGATGCGCAGGGAAACCAGGGTGGCGTCGCGGCGGCGGCGAAACCCTTCCAGCAGGTTGGCTTCGGCTTGCGGATCCAGCTGACGGCGCAGGTTGTCGAGCATTCCCAGCAGGCTGCGGGGCAGCACGTCCGGCGCCCGGCTGAGCCTTGGCGCAGGCTGGGCCCGGGAGGGGTCGTAGCGCTCCAGCACCTCCTCCACCCCGCGCAGCTGCCGCTCGGCCTCGCTGCCGAGCGCTGAGCGCTGCTCCTCCAGATCGCCCAGGGCCGACCGGCACACGAGCAGGGCCGCCTGGAAGCGACGGCGCAGCTGGGCCTGGGTGGCGCGGGGGAGGGGCAGGTCCTGATCGAACCGCACGGGACGGCTGCTGAAGTGCTCCCGTTCGATCGCCTCGATCGTGCGGGCCGCCTCCACCGCACGCTGGAGATCCCTGCCGATCTGGCGGTCCCTGGCCCTGCTGAAGGTGCCCATCCAATCGGTCAGACCCATGTGAAGCGCCCCGGGGGCCAGGAGCAGGCTCGGCTGCTGAAGGTCAGCGTCAGAACACTCAGCGCGAGAACACCCACCAGGTGGCCATCGGCACGATGGCGCCGACCACCAGCAGCACCAGCACCCAGGTGAGCGCGTTGCTGGAGGCGGTCTCCTCCCGGCTGGGCACGTTGCTGGGGGCCGTCACGACGGCGGCGACCTGAGGCTCCCCGGGATCCTCCCCACCCTGGATGACCGTCAGCAGCCGCTGAATGCCGTCGAGACTGGCCTGGCGGTATCTGCCGCCATCGCGGATCGGCTGAACCATGGTGGTGCGGCCGGTGCTGCGCAGCAGGGACGGAGCCAGCCTGCCGTTGAGGTCCGCCGAGCCGACCACGGCGGCTGAGTTGGTCTGGCTGTCGATCAGGAAGAGGAGCTGGGCGCGGCCCTGGGCCGGATCGCTCCAGCGTTCCACCAGCTCGCGGCCAAGCTCAGGCAGGGTCAGGCCGTAGTCGAGCTGGCTGACGGTGACCAGCCGGGCATCGACGCGCTCCCCCTGAAAGCTCTCCAGCTGCCGACTCACCTCGGCGCTGGCCGCGCGGCTGAGCACCGCGGCGGTATCGATCACCCGCTCCTGCGGGGCGGGCTCGGGGAAATCGGCGGCAGAGACGGCCAGCGCCGGGGCGAAGGGCCAGAGCAGCAGCAGGACTGCCAGTGGGGCCAGCAGCAGGGAGCGGATCAAGGGCCGGAGGGCGGCTGGCCCTAGTTTGCCGCCTGTCGTCGATCCTGTGCCGCCGCCGTCATGGCCCTTCCCATGCCAGCCAGGGTGACCCTCGGTGCGGGATTGGCGGGCCTGCTGCTGGTGGTGGTGAATCAGCTCAGTGCACCCCTGCCGGAGCCCCCTCTCACCCGCGCCGGAGTGCTGGCGGCACTGCTGGCGGTGGGGCTGATGCTGGTGGCGGCGCTCTGGACGCGGGCCGTGCCGGAGGCGGCGCTGCGGGCGCCGCTGCAGGGGCAGGAAGGTCTGGTGCTGGCGCCGGACCTGCCGGAGCGGGTGCGGCAGGAACTGGGCTGGGGCAGCCAGATGCTGCTCACCGCCAGCCCGGCGGCCGTGGTGCTGGTGTGGTGGCAGGGAACGGTGCTGCTGCGCCGCGGCCTGCTGGTGGACACGCCGTTCGTCCCCGGCCCCATCTGCACCCGTGCGCTGCAGCAGCGGCAGGTGATCTCGCTGGTGAACCTGGCGCTCTATCCAGGGCGGGATGAGTTCGAGAGCCTGCTGCCTGGGCTGCCCGCCGTGCTCGTGCAGCCCCTTGAGGATCAGGGGCTGGTGCTGCTGGGGGGGTGGTCGGCCCGCTGCTTCAGCCGCAGTGATCTCACCTGGGTGGAGGGCTGGGCCCGCCGGCTCAGAGCTGAAATGCTGGCGGACGCGGCCGCGAGCGATCCCGATCCGGTCTGATCCGCAGGGGTTCGTCGGCGGCACCGGCGGCGGTACCGGGCAGCTGCAGTTCGGTGCGCACCCGTCCGCCCGGGCTGGTGAACTGGGCGAACCCATCGGAGGCGATGCGCCCCTGGAGGCGCTCGGCCCTGGTTTCCAGGCCGTTGGCCTGGCGGCGCAGCACCACCCCGCCGCTGGCGGACACCTGGCCGCTGCCCCAGTTCCAGAGGCAGGTCTGCGCCTGCAGCTGGTCGCCCGGCTGCTGCAGGCGGCAGGCGCCCTGCACCTGCACGGTTTCGGCGCCGAGATCGAGGCGAAATGCGGATCCGCTGAACTGCACCGTCCCATAACGGCCCTGGAACGGTTCACTGCTCGACACCTGCCGGCGGGGGATGTCGAGCCTGGTGGCGCGGGCTTCCATCACGGCCTCCCGGCTGGGATCCTCCAGCCGCACCGGTGCCTGCAGATCGACGGTCTGCTCACTGGTGCTGCCCGTGAAGCCTGGGGCGGTGAGGGTCTGCACCGCTCCACCGGCGAGGGTCCGCCGGCCCAGAACCGGCCCCCTCCCCAGCAGTCGGGCGCCTTCCGCCAGCCAGTCCAGCTCACGCATGTCCAGCTGGAGGGGCTCCTCTCCTCCCCGGCTCAACCGGGGGCTGCGACGCAGCTCCAGCCGGTCCTGATCGATCAGGAAGCGGGCGGTGCCGGCGGTGAGTTGCAGATCGCCGCTGGTGGCCCGGGGATCCCGGTCGATCTCCATGCGTTCCTGGCGTGGGTACCAGCGCAGCCGCAGGCCGGTGACCACCAGGGGGCGCTCCTTGTCCAGCCGCTCCAGTCGGATCGGCCCCTCCAGCTGCACCAGCTCGCCGTCGTTGAGCACCACGCCGTTGGCGGCCGAGAAGCGGTACAGCGGTTGGCCCTGCTCGTAGAGCACGCCCGTGAGATCGCGCGACTGAGCCAGCTTGCGGCTCAGGTCGTAGCGGGTTTCCGGACTGCTGAGCCGCCACAGGGGCCTGCCCTGGGGATCCTGCTGGCGAAGGTTCAGCGCCCTGAACACGAAGGGCTGGACAGGCGGTGGGGCCTGTGGCGTGGGGGCGCAGCCCAGCAGGCTGAGGCTGAGCACCCCGGCGGCGCTGGTGCCGGCACCGCGGCGGCGGGTCACAGCGGGGCGTCGAGTTCGAGCCGCTGCATCACCGGCTCGGGCTCGGGGAGGGGTGAACCGCTGGCCAGCAGGCCCCAGTGCTGGGCCTCCAGCCAGCCGCTCCCAGCCGCGCAGGCCTGGGCGTCGGACAGGAAGGGCGGCAGGCCGAGCTGCTGCAGCATGCGACCGGAGAGCTCCGGCAGCAGCGGCGCCAGCAGCACGGCCACCCAGCGGCTGGCCTCCAGCACGGCATAGAGATCGGCCGCCACGGCCTCCTCCTGGCCCGGCTGTTTCATCGCCTTCCAGGGCGCCCTGTCGTTGAGGTAGCCGTTGGCGACGCCGGCGAGCTCCAGGATCGCCTCGGCGGCCGCGCGGAAATCCAGGTTCTCAAGGGAGCGGTTCACCGCTGCGGCCGCCTCCTGTGACGCCGCGGCCAGGGGGTGATCCGCCAGCTCCGCCGCGCCGGCGGGCGGCACGGCCGCCGCGAACCACTTGCGGGCCATGGAGCTGGTGCGGTTGAGCAGGTTGCCGATGGTGTTGGCCAGATCACTGTTCACCAGGTCGCTGAAGCGCTGCTGCTGGAAGTCGCCGTCGTCGCCGAAGGCGATGTCGCGCAGCAGGTACCAGCGCACGGCGTCACGGCCGCAGCGCTCCAGCAGCACCTCCGGATCGAGCACATTGCCGAGGGATTTGCCCATCTTCTGGCCCTCGCGGGTGAGGAAGCCGTGCCCGAACACCCGCACGGGCAGCGGCAGGCCGGCCGAGAGCAGCATCGCCGGCCAGTAGACGGCGTGGAAGCGCAGGATGTCCTTGCCGATCACGTGCAGCTGGGCCGGCCAGCCCCGCTCCGGCAGCCGCTCCAGCTGCACCGGCTCCTGAGGCTCCAGCAGGGCGGTGAGATAGCCCAGCAGGGCGTCGAACCACACGTAGAAGGTGTGGCCGCTGTGGCCCGGCACGGGGATGCCCCAGGGGAGGTCGACCCGGGAGATCGAGAAGTCACGCAACCCCTGGGCCACGAAGTTCTCCACCTCCTTCTGCCGGCTGGCCGGGGCGATGAAGCCGGGGCGCCGGATCAGCGCCTCGATCTGCCCCTGATAGCGCGACAGGCGGAAGAACAGGTTGACCTCGTCGCGCCATTCCAGCGGCCGGCGGTGGATCGGGCATTCCGGATCCTGGGCTTCGTGGGGGTCGTCCTTGAACTCCTCGCAGGCCACGCAGTACCAGCCCTGCTGGCGGCCCTCCACCACGTCGCCGGCGGCCTCCACCCGCGCGAAGAACTGCTCCACCAGCTGCCGGTGGCGCGGATCGGTGGTGCGGATGAAACGGTCGAAGCTGATCTGCCAGCGCTTCCAGAGTTCCCGGTAGCCCTCGCTCACGGCATCGCAGTGGGCCTGGGGCGAGAGGCCGGCGGCCTCGGCCGTGCGCTGGATCTTCTGGCCGTGCTCGTCGCAGCCGGTGATGAAGGTCACCCGCTCACCCCGCAGGCGCCGGTGGCGGGCGATCGCGTCACAGGCCAGCGTCGTGTACGTGCTGCCCAGGTGCGCCCGGTCGTTGACGTAGTAGAGGGGGGTGGTGAGGGTGTAGGACATGCGGCGGTCGATGGCCTTCGGGGCCTCCAGGCGCGCTCGGCCGCCATCTCGGCGCCCTGACGATCAGCCGTCAGGCCTGTCCGACCCGGCCGATCAGGAACCGATCCGGGGAACCCTGCGCCTGGCCCGGATCCTACCCATCGCCGTCAGCCCACCCCTTCTCCACCCCCTCCACCTCCATGCCCGATCAAGAAATCCCCGTGGTGGTGTGGGGAGGGGGAACCGGCGGCGCCGCGGCGGCCATCCAGGCGGCCCGCAGCGGTGCCCGCACCCTGCTGCTCACCCCAGGGCCCTGGCTGGGGGGGATGGTGAGCGCGGCGGGGGTGTGCTGCCCGGACGGCAACGAACTCAGCCCCTGGCAGACGGGGCTGTGGGGTGCCCTGCTGCGGCAGCTGGCCCGGGAGGAGCCCGAGGGCCTCGACCACAACTGGGTGAGCTGCTTCGGTTACCGCCCGGCCACGGCCGAGCGCATCCTGCGCCGCTGGGTGGCGTCGGCGCCGGGCCTGCAGTGGTGGCCCCAGTGCCGGCTGCGGGCGGTGCGGCGCCGCGGCGACCGCATCACGCTGCTGGAACTGGAGCGCCGGGGGGAACGGCTGCTGGTGGCGCCGCAGCTGGTGATCGATGGCAGCGACCGCGGCGAGCTGATCGCCCTGGCCGGCAGCGCCCATCGTTTCGGCTGGGAGAGCCGGGAGACGTGGCAGGAGCCCAGCGCCCCCAGCGCCGAACGGTTGGCGGCCGAGCCCTTCTTCCGGCAGCACCCGGTGCAGTCGCCCACCTGGGTAGCCATGGGGCGACTGCGGGCGGACCGGCGCTGCGCTGATCCGGCCTCCGCTCCGGCGCAGCCGTTCCAGGCGGCCGCCGAGGCCTTCGGCCTGGAGCGCACGATCACCTACGGCCGGCTGCCTGGCGATCTGGTGATGCTCAACTGGCCGCTGCACGGCAACGACTGGCACCAGGGCCTGGAGCGGGCCTTCGCTGCCGCTGCCGCTGCCGCTGCCGCTGCCGATGCCGATGCCGATGCCGGGGGCGCGGGCGCGGGCGAGGCCGAAACGCAGCTCTTCGCCGCCATGCAGCAGCACAGCCTGGCCTTCGCTGCCGCCCTCGGGGAGGCGAGCGGTGACTGGCTGGAGCCCGCGCCGGTGTTCCCACAGCTGCCCGGCAGCCCGGACCTGGACGGGCCCTCACCGCTGGCGCTGATGCCCTACTGGCGCGAGGGGCGGCGGCTGGAGGGACTCGAGACCGTGATCGAGCAGCAGCTGCTGCCCGGCGGCGCCGGTGCCTCGATCGCCCCGCTGCCGGTCGATGCCGAAGGCATCACGGCCATCGCCGTGGGCAACTACGCCAACGACCACCACTATCCCGGTCCGGACTGGCCCCTGGCCCCCAAGAGCTGCCGCTGGGGCGGGCGCTGGAGCGGCACCCCGTTCGCGGTGCCCTACGGCGCCCTGGTGAGCCGCGACACGGTGAACCTGCTGGCGGCCGACAAGTGCTTCAGCGTCAGCCACATGGCCAACGGCGCCACCCGCCTGCAGCCGCTGATCCTCAACATCGGCCAGGCGGCGGGGCTGGCGGCCGCCCTCTGCCTGGAGAGCCCCTGCCTGCCCGCGGATCTGCCCCGGCGACGGCTGCAGGAAGCCCTGATCGCCGATCCCCTGGCGCCGGCGGGGCCGTTGCCGCTCTGGGACACCCCCTGGCATCACCCCGCCTGGCGGCAGCGGCAGCGGGCGGCGCTGGCCGATCCCGCTCTTCTGGATGCCGGCGGCCTGCTGCCCGCAGCGGCGAAGCGTGCCGGTGCGCTGGAGGCGGATCTGGACCCGCGCCACGCCCCCTCCGAAGCGCATGAGCGCCTCTGGGTCGGGACTCTGGTGGTGGACGGCACGGGCGGCTACCGCCTCGAGACCGACGGCGACGCAGACGCCCAGGCTCCCTGCAGCTGGCCCCTGATCACCCTAGAGCCTGCCCTGCACCACTGGCTGGGCCAGGCCGCCGGCGGGCCAATGCGGCTGATGGGCGTGGCCAACCCCTGGGGGCCGTGGCTGCGGGTGTCGCGGCTGGCCGGCTGATCAGCCCAGGCTGTCGTTGAGCTCAGGCCGGCAGGCTCGCCTCAGCGGCCGGCCACCAGCCTGAGCTGATCCCGCAGGGGGTCCACCTGCTGCACCCGCAGCAGCAGGCCGGTGGCCGGTTCGCAGCCTTCGGGACAGAGCGCCGGCAGATCCATGGCCAGGTCCTCCACATGCACCAGGCCCAGCCGGTCCTGCTCCCGCAGCCAGCGCAGGAAGCAGCAGCGCCACTGCTCCCCGGGATGGGCTTCGAACCACACCTGCTGCCAGTGACGCTGGTCCTCGCGGCTGATCTGCATGGCCTGGCGGGTGGGACTCTCCAGCTCTTCGATCAGACCCAGCACGGCATCGGCATCCAGGGGCACCCCTCCCTGCAGCTGGGCCTCCAGCTGGCGCTGCACGACCAGGTCGCCGTAGCGGCGGATCGGTGAGGTGGCCTGCACGTAGGCCGCCAGACCCAGGCTAAAATGGGCTGCCGGGCGGCTGCCGGTGTGCCCGCGGCTGAGGCAGCGCTTGATGGCGGCATGGCGCACCGGGCCCGGCGGCAACGCCTCCAGCTCATGGGCCGGCGGCAGCTCCGCCGGCGGCTGACTGCGGTAGGGCAGGGCCAGGTCGTGGTCCCGGCCGTGCTCGGCCACGACCGCTCCGGCCAGGATCATCGCCTCCGCGACCATCTGCCGCGACGGGCCCGGTTCGCTGATCTCCAGCGCAGGGGCGCCGTCCTGGTCGCGGATGCGGCCCTCCGGCTGATCGAGCAGCAGCGCCCCCCGGGCCACCCGCCAGCGGCGGCGCCGGGCGAGCAGGGCATGGAGCTCGGCCAGCTGACGTTCCTGGGGCGGCGCCAGCTCGATCAGCTCGTCGGCATCGGCATAGGAGAGCCGGTAGCGGGGCTTGATCCAGCTGCGGCAGATGCCGCTGGCGGCCACGGCGCCTTCCTCGTCGAGCTCCACCCACAGGCTCCAGGCGGGGCAGCGACGGCCGGCCCGCAGGCTGAAGGGCCCGTGGCTGAGCAGGGGGGGGAACATGGGCAGCGTGCCCCGGGCCAGATACAGGCTCGTGCCCCGGCGCCGGGCCTCGAGATCGAGGGGCGAGCCGGGCGGCACCAGACGGCCCGGATCGGCCACATGGACCCAGATCCTGGTTCGGCCGTCGGCGCGGTGTTCCAGGGCCAGGCCGTCATCGACGTCGAGGGTGTCGTCGTCATCGATGGTCACGCCCTGCTGGCTGCAGAGATCGACCCGCAGCGCATCGCCGGGCAGCTCCCCGTCGGCCAGAGAAGCCAGGCGCTCCGCCTCGGCCTCCAGGTCGGCGGAGAACCCCAGCTCCCAGCAGCTGCGGCTCAGCGAAGGCAAGTGATGGCGGGACCACTGGCCCAGATCCACCAGCAGGTGCCGGATGCCGCCGCTGTCGGCCGTGCAGTGCGCGGCCTGCAGGGCCCGGTGGAGCTCGGTGGGCAGGGCGGTGTCCGTGTCTTCCCCCGCCCAGCGCCGCAGCAGCTCCAGTTCCTCGCGCTGCCTGGGGCCGAGGGCCCCGGCGTCGATCGGCTGACGCTGCCGCAGCAGGCCATGCCAGTGCTGCTGCTGCCGCTGCTGCAGCCAGGCCTGGCGCCGCTGCTGCCGCAGGGGCCTGAGGTCATCTCCCGGGCGGGCGCTGATGCCCTGCTGCCGCATGCGGAACCACAGTTGCGGGCCCTGCAGCCAGAGCCAGCCGGCCGCCAGCTGCAGCGGTTGCCGGCCACCCAGCACCAGGTCGCACCATTCGGCCAGGCTGATGTCGCCTTCGCCCTGCTCGACCATCAGCCACCAGGCGGCGCCGATGTCGCGCTGGCGCGGCTGGGCCGCGGACAGACCGGCCTCGCTGAAGCTCCAGGGGCTCACACCCAGCCGCGGAGGAGCCGCTTCCGCCGGAGGCAGGCCGCAGATGCGCTGCACGTCACGGCGGGGCAGGCTGAGCGGCCTGGCGGCCCAGCCCACCACCACCTGCACCTTGGAGCCGTGGATGGCCTGAACCACCCCCAGAGCGGGATGGCGTTCGCCTGCCCGCTCGAGCAGCAGTCCGGTCAGGTCACCGGGATGGAGGGGCTCCTGGGCCAGACGCCGCTCAGCCTTCCGGGTTGACGAAGGGAAGCAGGGCCACGATGCGGGCGCGCTTCACCGCATTGGTGAGATCGCGCTGCTGTTTGGCGGTGAGCCCGGTGAGACGCCGGGGCAGGATCTTGCCGCGCTCGGTGATGAACTTCTTGAGCAGATCGACATCCTTGTAGTCGATCGGGTCGCCCGGCTTGATGGGCGAAAGACGCTTCTTGAAAAAGGTGCCGGCCATGGGAGTGAAGAAGAAGAGGAGAACAGAAGCCGCTGCGTGGACCAGCGTTCGCCGGATCGATCCGGCGAGCTGCCGATCACTGGCCGCCCGTCACTTGATTTCCTTGTGAACGGTGGACTTGTTGCAGTGCGGGCAGAACTTCTTCAGCTCGAGCCGTTCGGTGGTGTTGCGGCGGTTCTTCTCGGTGGTGTAGCGGGACACCCCCGGAGACCGCTTGGCGGGGTTGGACCGGCATTCCGTGCACTCGAGAGTGATCACGATCCGGACGCCCTTGTTCTTAGCCATGAAGGACGTTGCGCCGCGTCAGCGAAGCGAATGGACAAGGATCCACAGTACCTGTCCACCTGACCGGTGATGGCTGGCCCCTGCGCCGCTGCCTAGGATCCGCGGCTGGGCTGTTCAGGAAGCGGGTCATGCGGGTCTCCCACCAGTGGCTGCGGGAACTGGTGTGCGCTGCAGACGGCCGGAGCGCGCTCGATCTGGACATCGCCACCCTGGCGGAGCGGCTCTCGATCGCCGGCTTCGAGGTGGAGGCGATCGAGGATCTGGCCGCCCGCGCGGCCGGGGTGGTGGTGGGCCGGGTGCTCAGCCGCGACCCCCATCCCGATGCCGCCAAGCTCAGCGTCTGCGTGGTGGACGTGGGGGCGGACGACCCCCTGCAGATCGTCTGCGGTGCCGCCAACGTGCGCGCCGGCATTCACGTGCCGGTGGCCCTCGTGGGCACCACCCTGCCGGCGGTGAACCTCACCATCAAGCCGGCGGTGCTGCGGGGTGTGGCCAGCAGCGGCATGATCTGCTCCCTGGCGGAGCTGGGGTTCAGCGACGGCTCCGGTGGCATCGCCGTTCTCGAGGAGCTGCTGGAGGATGTTCCAGCCCCGGGTACACCGGTGGGGCCCAGCCTGGGGCTCGACGACCAGGTGCTGGAGCTGGCGATCACCGCCAACCGCCCCGACGGGCTGTCGATGCAGGGCATCGCCCGGGAGGTGGCGGCGCTGAGCGGCGGCTGCACCCGCTTCCAGCCCGTCGAGCCTGCCTGCAGCCCGGAGCTCCTGGACTCCAATGCCGATGCCGATGCCCTGGCGGCGATGGAGGAGGGGGGGCTGTTCAGCCTCACCGTTCTCACCGGTCTCAGGGTGGAGCCGTCGCCGCTGTGGCTGCAGCGGCGCCTGGAGAAGGCCGGCATCCGGCCCATCAACAACGTGGTGGACATCACCAACCTGGTGATGCTCGAAACCGGGCAGCCCCTGCATGCCTTCGACAGCGAGCGGCTGGCCGGTGCCGGCGGGCGCACTGCCGATCCGGCTGCCGTGGGTCTGCGGCAGGGGCGCACCGGCGAGCGGCTCACCACCCTCGACGGCGAGGAGCGCCAGCTGGACGCGGCCGCTCTCGTGGTCACCTACACCGACCGTCCCATCGCCCTGGCCGGAGTGATGGGCGGCAGCGAGGAGGCCGTACACGAGGGCACCAGCGCGATCTGGCTGGAGGCGGCGGTGTTCCCGGCCCAGAGGGTGCGCCAGTCGGCCCGCAGCGTGGGGCTGCGCACCGAGGCCAGCATCCGCTTCGAGAAGGGCCTGCCCCTGGAGGCCACCCTGGCCGCCGCCGACCGGGCCTGCGCGCTCCTGCGGCACCTGGCCGGCGCCACGGTGCAGGGCCGCTGGCTGCACCGCCGGGCGCCCGGCCCAGGCCAGCCGGTGACGCTGCGGCGCGATGCCCTGCACAACCTGCTGGGCCCGGTGCTGGTGGACGGCGAGCCCTGCGACCTGGAGGATGGGCGCATCACCGGCACCCTGGAGGCCATCGGCTGCCAGCTGGAGGCCATGGAGGACGGCTGGCAGGTGCAGGTGCCGCCCTCCCGGGCCACGGATCTGCGCAGGGAAGTGGACCTGATCGAAGAGGTGGCCCGCCTCGTCGGCTATGACCACTTCGCCTGCCATCTGCCCGATCCGATCGAGCCCGGCGGTCTCGACCCCGCGCAGGAGGCGGAGCGACGTCTGCGCCGCGCCCTCTGCGCCGCCGGCCTGCAGGAAGCGTGCAGCTTCTCCCTGGTGCCGGCGGGCGAGGGCCGCATCCCCCTGGCCAATCCGCTTCTGGCCGACTACGGCCACCTGCGCGACAACCTGCACGAGGAGCTGCTGGCGGCGGCTCGCCGCAACCTGCAGAGCGGCCAGCCGGGATTCTGGGCCTTCGAGATCGGCCAGGTGTTCCGGCAGGGGTCCCGTGACGGCCGCACCCTGCTGGTGGGGGTGATCTGCGGCGAGCGCCGCTCCGAGCTCTGGACCACCAGCGGCAAGCCGTCTGCACCGGACTACCACCGCGCCCGCGGCGTGCTGCAGCAGGCGCTCGGCTCCCTGAAGCTGCCGGTGGACGACCGGCGGCTGGACCCTTCCGGGCGGGTCTCTGCCGATCTGCTCCATCCCGGGCGGGCGGCCGAACTGGTGGTGGAAGGCCGCGCCGCCGGCTGGTTCGCTCAGCTCCATCCCGCCGCTGCCCAGTCGCTCGATCTCCTCGAGTCCACCTACCTGTTCCAGCTGGAGCTGACCTCACTGCTCACGGCTGCCACCCGCCGCAACCGCTGGCAGCCCGCGTTCGCCCCCTTTGCCACGGTGCCCGCTGCCGAGCGCGACCTGGCCCTGGTGGTGCCTGTCGGCACCAGCTCCGCCGACCTTCTGGGCGTGATCCGCAAGGCGGGCCGGCCCCTGCTCGAGAAGGCTGAGCTGATGGACCGCTACGAGGGCGAGCAGGTGGGCAGCGGCCAGTGCAGCCAGGCGTTCCGGCTGCGCTACCGGGATGCCGCCCGCACCCTCACCGAAGAGGAGGTGGAGAAGGCCCACGGGCTCATCTGCCAGGCCCTGGAGCAGCAGCTGGGTGCCCAGCTGCGCTGAGACGCAGCACGGCCAGGCACTCCACGTGGCTGGTCTGAGGAAAGAAGTCGATGGGCTGCACGCTCTCCAGCCGATACGGTCCCTCGGCACCGGCGAGCTGGGTCAGATCCCGGGCCAGGGTGGCGGGATCACAGCTCAGATAGAGCAGGGTGGCGGGAGGCTGCGCCCGGATCGCGGCCAGGGCCGTGGGCTCCAGACCCTTGCGCGGCGGATCCACGAACAGGGCCCGGCAGCGGCCGATGGCTGTGGCCAGGAGCTCCGCCACCGGCCCTTCCTCGAACCGGCAGCGATCGCCCAGGCCGTTGCGATCCGCGTTGCGGCGGGCCAGAGCGACCGCGGCGGCGCCGCGCTCGATGCCCAGCACCTGCCAGCCGGCTGCGGCGAGGGGCAGCCCATAGGTGCCGATGCCGCAGTAGGCGTCGATCAGCACCCCGGGTGGGTCATCCCTCAGGGCGGTCTGCAGCAGGGGCACCACCTGCTCCGCCTGGGCGGTGTTGACCTGGAAGAAGGTGTCGGCCCCCACCTCGAACGTCAGCCCCGCGAAGTGCTCCAGCACCCAGCCTCTGCCGGCCAGCTCCAGCGTGGTGGGGCCCAGCAGGGTGTTGGTGGGGTCGGGCTGAATGTTCAGGCACACCCCCACCAGCTGCGGCCAGCGCTCCAGCCAGCGGCCGGCCAGCGCCTCCAGACCCGGGAGCTGGGCATGGCTGCTGATCAGGGTCACGAGCAGCTCGCCGCTGCGCACCCCCAGCCGCAGCCCCAGGTGGCGCAGCCCGCCGCCGGCCTGGAGGTGGCGGTCCACCGGCCAGCCGCTGCGCTCCAGGTCGCCTTTGAGCGGTGCGATCAGGGCATCGAGGCGGGGGTCCAGCACCGGGCAGTGGTTGAGGTTCACGATCCGGTGGCTGCCGGGGCGGTAGTAGCCGGCCTTCAGCGCACCGTCGCTGCCGCGTTCGAGGGGCAGCACGGCCCGGTTGCGGTAGCCCAGCCCATCACCCGCCCCGAGCGTCGGGGCCACCAGTTGCTCGCAGTCGTTGCCCAGGCGCCCGATGCGCTGCAGGGCATCGATCACCTTCTGGCGTTTCCAGCTGCGCTGGGCGGCCTCCTCCAGGTGCTGGACGCTGCAGCCACCGCAGCGCTCGGCGAGGATGCAGGGAGGCCGGCGCCGCTGCGGTGACGGTTCCAGGACAGCGGTGCAGGTGGCCGTCCAGTGGCTGCGCGTGCGCCGCAGCAACCGCAGCCGAACCCGTTCCCCGGGCAGGGCGCCGGGCACGAACAGCACCTGGCCGTCGTGGCGCACCACGCCCTGGCCGTCATGGGACAGACCGGAGACGCGGTTCTCGAGCTGCCCTCCGGGCAGCAGGGGGTCCACGCTCCGCTGATCAGCTGCCCCTGTGCTGGCCATCAGCCGCCGCTCGCCTCAGCAGGGACCCTACGGCGTGCAAAGGGCCGTTACACCTTTGTCAGCGCCGCCGAAGGGACTGGCCGGGCTCGATAGAGTGCGCGGGCATCTGGTCGCTGTGATGAGCGTCGTTCGGGACCTGATTCTCCAGGCGGATGATCAACTGCGCTATCCCAGCAGCGGAGAACTCCGCAGCATGGTGGATTTCCTCAGCGGCGGCTCCCGGCGGCTGGCGGTGGTGCGTGTGCTCACCGAGAACGAGAAGAAGATCGTCGACGAGGCCGCCAAGCAGCTCTTCGCCCGCAAGCCTGACTACGTGGCCCCCGGCGGCAACGCCTACGGCCAGAAGCAGCGTGCCCAGTGCCTGCGCGACTACAGCTGGTATCTCCGGCTGGTGACCTACGGCGTGCTCGCCGGCAGCACCGAGCTGATCCAGAAGATCGGTCTGGAAGGTGCCCGAGAGATGTACAACAGTCTCGGGGTGCCGATGCCCGGCATGGTGGAAGCCATGCGCACCATGAAGGATGCCGCCGTCGCCCTGCTCGGCACCGAGGAGGCCGCCCTGGCTGGTCCGTACTTCGACTTTTTGATCCAAGGCATGCAGACGCCCACCTGACGTCCCCCTGCCCCCCATCGCTCCCCAGCAGACCCGGTCGGCTTCAAGTCGACCGGGTCTTTGCTTTGGCCACCAGGCACGCGGGACCAGCATGACGAAACACGTGCATCTCAGGAGAGACCACGTTCGGGACTCATCCCAAGACCCTGATGCGATATGTGCGCCGCGCCCTTGTCCATCGGTCCACGCCCAGTCCGGCGCGCCGAGGTGCTGATGGAGTTCATCCGGAGAACCTGTGGGCCTGACGGCACCCAGGCGGCGTCACTGCGCTCGTGCGACAAGAGTCCGGAATCGGTCCCGCCATCGGACTATGGATAAGTCTCTGATGGGACGGTCAAGGCATTGTGTTCAACATCCCAATCGGCTGCGATTTCATCTGTCACGTCGTGTTCTTGGCCTGAGTCCGCCCCGCGTCCCGCCAAGGGCTTCTGTCCACTCGCGCAACTGTGTCTACCACAGGTACGCAGAGAGCGAAACCACAGTATTGAAGGGCTTCGGCGAGCCCCCGTTTCTGGACTGGACAGGCGTCGATGGAGGGACTGGACAGTGTTAGGCCGCCGCGGGGAGAGGCGCAGGTCGAGGCAGTGCATCAGTCACTGGGGCATCCTGACCGGCTCTGCTGAGACCACCTGAGAGACCGGCAGCGAGACACGACTGAGACGACTGGTCAGGGGTGAACAGTTGTGGCGCGCTTTCAGTCGCGGCAGTTCCGCCTCGGAGCCCAGGCACCCCTGGCCATGGCGGCAGCGTGGAAAGCTGACCAGCGGCCCACCGGATCGAGCGGCAGGACGGCAGGTCGCTTTGCTCTCATATGAGACTGGATGCGGGTCTGGCCTCGCGTCTCGCAAGCGGCAAGTGAGACGGCGTCAGGGAGTGCGGTAGAGCTCCTTGAGCAGCTGATAGGCCTCGTTCAGCCGGCGCATCGTCTCCTCCGAGCCGCCGGAATCGGGATGGTGGGCCAGCGCCAGCTGGCGGTAGGCCTCGCGGATCTCCGGCAGGGTGAGCCGGTGCCCGGGGGCCGTGGGCAACTGCAGCAGCCGGAGGGCTCCATGCAGCGTCATCGTGTGCTCGAGCGTCTGAAAGGAGGTTCCCTGTCGGCGGCGGCGGAAGCGATGCACGAAGCGCCGGATCAGGGTCGGCTGCCTCATCTCCAGGGTGGAGCCGCTGAAGGGGTCCTCGAGGATGCCGGCGGCAACCATCACCCGCTCGAAACTCGGTGGGCCGGCGGGCCAGGCAGGAGCGAGGCTGGCCATCACCTCGCTGATCAGAGTCCAGCTGAAGGGGCGGCCTTCGCTCTGGTCGCACTGGGGCCAGATGTCCTGAGCAAGCCACACCATCGAAGCCTCCAGCACGGCGGCGCTGGCGGGCGTGCCATACACCTCCAGCCAGTGGCTGCCGGCACGGTCCAGGGCTCGCTCGATCACCTCAGTCCCGATCCGGGGCAACGGCTCGACGCCCGATGCCGTCGCTGCGGCCGGTCCCCGCAGGCTGTCTCGCACCTGCTCGGAGCGGCGCCGGACGAAACCCGGCAGATCGATGCCCTTGCTGCGGCCGGCTGATCCGCGCGAGCCGCCGGGGTGGTCGTCCCGTCCATCGACCCGCTGAGATCCGGCGCCTTCCGGTTCTGCGGAAATGTCCAGGTCGAGCACCAGTTCGCCACTGCCCTCGCGGGCCACCAGCACCAGGCCGCCACGCTCATCGAAGAGGCTCTGTTGCTCGCTTCCGGCCGGAGACTCCGAGGATGCCGCACCCACCACGCCCGCGTCGGGCTGGGCATCGTCCGCAACCAGGATGTTGCGCAGCAGGCGCTCCACAATCGCGCCGCGGCTGCGCAGGCCGTATTCACCCTTGAGGGCGTCCAGCCGGGCCACCAGTTCAGCGCTGAGCTTGAGCTGGATGCTGCGCTGGTCAGGATGGGGTCGCTGGTCGTCCTCGCTCACGGGTGGTGCAGGCGGGCCGGCTCAGTTACCCATCAGCCCGCGCATCCGCTCCTGCTGGGCCTCCAGGGCGTCCTGGTAACGCTGGAGCAGATCGGCGTTGACTCCGGGCATGCGGGCCGGTGCCGCCTGCGGCAGAGTCAGTGGCGGTCGGTAGACCGGCTGAGGGGCAGTCGCAGCCGGAGGGATCACCGCAGGGGCGGGCCTGGCCGGGGCCGGGGCGGGACGAACCTGGGGCTGAAGCTGTGGCTGGGGCGGTGCTGCAGCCGTCTGGGCCCCCGGCGCTGGCTGCATTGCTTCCTGCACACGCTGCCGCTCCAGCACCATCGCCAGCTGGCTGGACGGTACGACGCTGAGCAGATGACCCGGCGTGGCGTCGGCCGGGTAGACCATGCTCACGCGCACGGGGTTGGTCACACCGGGTTCAAGGTTGAGCGTGGTGAGGCCGACGCTCTGACCGGAGCGCATGCCCACATGCATCTCTTCCAGCCCGTCGCGGGTGCGCACCTGAAGCGAACCGCGGAAGGCCGTGAAGGCAGGGCTGCCGGCGGCGGCGCTGGGGTGGCTGAGCACCAGTTCGTAGGGGCCCTGGCCGTAGAGATCGAGATCGACATCGAAGCGCACGCCGTAGGTGCCCACGTTGTCCAGGGCGGAATCGACCATGCGCACGGCCAGGGGGTTCACCTGCACCTCGCGGGTGCCGAAGTGATGCCGGTTCGTGCTCGTGAAGGGCACATGCAGTGGACCCTGGGCCCGCAGATCGTGGCGCAGGCGGGCCTGATAGGCATCACCGATCGCCACACCACCGACGCGGGAGAACACCCGGCGTGCCTGGATGTCGTTGAGCATGCCCAGGTACACCCGGCCGGGCGCCAGACGGCGCTGATCGAGGACGGCCACCAGGTCGGCATCGCTGCTCGGGTTGGAGGCGGCGACCACGGCCATCTGGAAGGGGCCGTCGCTGCGGCCCCGCAGCAGGGCGTTGGCGATGCCCAGGGCCGGCAGCTGGGTGCGCAGCAGCACGATGCGGCTGCGGGGTGGAATCACCACCGCCTGGGTGAGCTCACGGTCCAGGCGTTCGCGCAGCATCTGCACCGCCGTGGCGTCGCCGGGGCCCGTGTTCCAGGGCCGGACGCCCAGCGGCCTCACGCCCATCTTGTGCTCGCCGAGGTAGGGAGCCTGGAAGCTGTTGCGCACCGCGCCGCGGTCGAAGCGCACCTGCACGGGGCGCTGGCCGGGGTTGATCAGAATCAGCCCCAGGGTGAGTTCGGTGCGACGATCCTGCGGGCGGATCTGGCGCCTGTACTCGGGAAAGTACTTGTGGTGCATGTGCACCCCGAAGTCACCGTTGAAGGTGTAGGTGGCGTTCTGGAGGCGCTGGCCGGTCTCCGCCGCGTAGGCCACACCCGGTTCGGTGCTGATCAGGATGCCGGGGCCGACCACCTCCTCCGGCTGGTTGGAGTGCAGCACGGGCACCGCATTGAAGGAGCCCTGCAGCGGCCTGGCCCGCTGGCCGGCCATCAGCTCCACGAAGGCATGGGCCGGGGCCGCCGGAGCCAGCACTGCCACCGCCAGCAGCGCTGCTGTGAGGGGATGCAGGTGGGAGGTCGGGACGGGAGAGGTCAAATGCTGCAGGGAGAAATGGACGGAAGACTGGCCGGCCAGCCGGGGCGGGGCGCCTCAGCCTGGAGGGTGGCGAGGGGGTCCGGAACACCGGGCTGAGGCGGTTCGGGATTCAGACCCATGACCCCGCACCCACGCATGCCCGTCTTGCCCATGCCCCTCCTGCGCGCTGCCACCGTTGCCATGGTCGCGTCCTGGCCGGAACCGGTGATGGCTCTCGATCAGGGCGCCGGGCTGGCTAGAACCAGCAAAGCCGGCACAGTTTGACATGTTTCCCCCATTCGCTTGCTGCAGCGATGACGGTCCCGCCGGCAACGGCCTGCGACGCCACCAGGAACGCAAGCTGCGCATGCTGCGCTTCTGGCGGGATGGCGCCGAGCGTCAGCTGGCTGCGCTCGACGCGGCGATCAGCACCCTGGAGCGGCAGATGCAGCGCGACCAGCCCCGGCAGCAGGACAGCTGAGCAGACCCCGCAGCTGCTCCAGACCGCGGCGCAGCCGGCGCTGCACCGTCATCGGACTCACCTTCAGAGCCTCGGCGGTGCGCCGGTAGCTCCAGCCCGTGAGCACCACGCGCTCCACCACGGTGCGCAGGGGCTCCTCGAGGCTGCCCAGCAACGCCAGCAACTGCTGGGCACGCTCGTCCGGCTCGCCAGATCCAGTAGCCGATGCTGAAGCACGGCCTTGGGCTTCATCCGCCATCCCCTCCTCGAGGCTGAGGGGCCGCTGCAGGTCAGCCGTGGCCTCCAGGTCCTGCCACTGCCGGGGGCTGAGGCCCAGGGCGCCGCGCAGCTGCGCCGCCGTCGGCTCGGTGCCGTGCCTGGCGGTCCACTCTCGGCGCAGGCACCTGAGCTGGTGGCGCCGTTCCTCCAGCCGGCGGGGCAACCGCACCGGGGCCGCCAGGTCGCGCAGGTAATGGAGGATGGCGCCACGCACATGGGGCCGGGCGAAGGCGGCAAAGGGCGTGCCGCTGCCCGGGCGGTAGAGCTCGGCGGCCCGCAGCAGTCCCAGCAATCCCACCTGGGTGAGGTCGTCAAGCGGTTCGGCGCAGCGCTGGTGGTAGTGCAGCGCGATCGGCCGCACCAGCTCGCGGTAGGCCTCGATGCGCTCGTTGCGGCGGGCGATGCAGCGTGGCTGAGCCGGGCGGCAGCAACGGCCCGGACGGGCGGTGACGGTGGACATAACAGTGGTTGGAAAGAAAGGGGACGACGACCGCTGCGGCCGTGTCTCTTTCCACGAAGCGTCAGCTGCCGGTGCATGCGCAACCGTGAAAACACGGAATCCAGCGGCGTGAGCGGATCTCAGCAGGCCCGGGGCGTACTCACCAGGCGCAGCAGTTCCCAGGCCCCGTGTTCCAGCAGCCAGGCCAGGTCGGAGCGCTCGGTGACCAGCAGGTAGCCGGCAAAGCCGAGGGCATTGATGCTGAAACCGGCGCAGTGCTCCCGTTCACGCCGCACCGTGAGGAACCAGTGGTCCTCGAACAGCAGGTTGTAGGGATGCCGGGGCTGCGGGTCGTGCTGCGGATCCCCCAGCTCCAGCTCCCCGGCATGGGCCTGGTAGAGCCGCTGGAGCTCCTCGGCCCTGGCCGCCTCGCTCGCCCCGGGGTGGCCGTGCACACGGGGGCTGAGGGCATAGCGCCAGGGCCAGGGAGGCGTCTCCGCGCCTTCGAGCTGGGCGCGCAGCAGGGGCGCCAGGGGGCAGCTGGACTCGTGGCCGTGGCGGGGGAGCAGCTGCAGGTGCCGGTGGGGCTGGCTGGCCCCGGCGGCGGCGCAGCTGTTGAAGAACCACAGGCCGCCGGTGTCGGCCGCCACGTGGGCGACCGCCTGCCAGTCGAGCGACCTGAGCCAGCCCGACTGGGGGTGCCACTGCTGGGTGATCAGCAGGATGTGGCCGGGCTGCACGGGGTACTTGTTGAGCAGCACCACGTGCTGCTCTCCCAGCCGCCGCACCTCCAGCTCGGGTTCCCAGGGCAGGAAGGGGTTCGGTCTGGGCCCGCCGGCCCGCAGATGGGCCGGGGTGCGGCTGAGCAGGCGCCGCAGGGTGAAGGGGGCCAGGGGCGGATGTTGCAGCGGCTCGGTGCTCAGCGGCACGAGTGCTGCGCAGGCCTGAGCCGTGCGGGAGCGGGCCAGGGCCTCGCGCCAGAGCTGTTCAGCCCGCCGCACCGGCCTTGAGGCGGGCCAGGGAGGCGCCCTGGTAATAGTGCCCGAGGATCTGGTTGTAGGTGTAGCCACGCAGGGCCAGGTCCTGGGCTCCGTGCTGACTCATGCTCGCCCCCAGATGGCCGTGGGCCTCCACCGTGATCTGGTAGGTGGCGGCGTAGAGGCTCTCGACGATGGCTCCCTGGTAGCTGAGGATCAGACCGGCGGTGCTGGCGGTGGCATGGCGGGTGCGCTCGTTGACGCTGGTAAGTCCGCGGTAGGCCTGCCAGCGGGTGGTATCTCCCAGGTGCCAGTGGGGATCGGCGGGACGGGCCATGTGCGCCAGGGCATAGGAGCGGGCTGCCACGGCCTGGGCCCGGAGAGCCTCCATCGACCAGCTGGTGGGCATCTCCGCACCCACCACCGAACTGATGTAGGTCTCCAGGCCGAGATGGTTCACCAGTCGCAGGCGGCCGTCCTGCTGCAGCAGCCGCAGCCGTCCGGCGTAGGGCTGGCCGTTCACCAGCAGGGCTTGGCCGCTGGTCTGCAGCCAGGCCTCCGGTCCAGCCGCCCAGATCCCGCCGAGCTCCACCGCCTCACCGGGGCCGCCCTGCTGGAGCACGGCGCCGTCGCGGCTGAGCAGCTGCCAGGGCCCACGGGCGGAAAGCGAAGGGGAGGAGCCGGCACCCAGCAGCGCCACACGGATCTCCAGATCAACAGGGGCGGCGGCGGCCGGCTCGACCAGGGTGGGAACACCGGCGGCGCCGTTCCGGATGGGGGCCTCGCCGGCGTCGGCTTCGGCCCGCTGGGCCTGGAACGCGCGCAGCTGTTCGGCGCTGCTGTAGGTGTCGGGCGGGCTGGCCGGGGCGGGCATGTCCAGCAGGGTGTCGAGCAGATCTCCCTGCGTCACCGCGTGGGGTCTGGGGGCCAGGCTCTGGGCCAGGTAGCCGACGCTCAGGGCCACCACCGCCATGGGCATGGCCACCAGGAGCTGCGGGGAGAACGGCGACCGCAGCCTCAGTCCAGCAGGGAACGCCAGACGTCCTCGGCCAGTCCAGGCCAATCCTGCTGATGATCGGCTGTGGACGGCGGCACGGAGGGCGCCGAAGGCCGCCCCGGCCCGGCGCAGGGTTCCAGCCGCAAGGTTCCGTCCCACAGAAGATGACCAGTTCCGCACAGGCGGATCATGCCTGAAGACGCCGGTTCGCACACCATTCCCCCGGGTCTTGGGGAACACTGCCAGCCCACCACGTCCCTGCGGCCCAGCTGTTGCAGCCACCAGGGAGCCACCAGCGCATGGGCCGAACCGGTGACGGGATCTTCGGGAATCCCCAGGCCGGGCGCGAAGAAGCGCAGCTGGTAGTGGCTGGCTCGCCCGACCACGGTGGGGGCCTGCGCTGGCGGGAGCGCCTGCATCAGCACCAGGCCGGGCCGCGCCTCCGCCGGTAGGGTGTCGACCGCGGCCGTCAGCCCGGCCAGCGGCGCCTGCGGCGTCAGCAGCACCACCCGGTAGTCGAGGCTCGGCGCCTGCCAGCAGCCCAGCGGTTCGGCCAGTCCCTGGTGCCGCAGCCAGTCCAGCAGGGGCTGGCTGGGGCTCAGGGGCTCAAGGGGGCTCGAGGGCAGCACGATCCGGGCCAGGGCGGGCTGCGTGGCATCGAGTTCCACGGACAGCGGCCCGCTGCGGCTGTGCAGGGCGGCAGCGGCGCCGGGGGCCAGCAGCTGCCAGTGGCCCAGCGCCAGCGTGGCCGCCAGGGTGGCGTGGCCGCAGAGCTTCACCTCGCAGGCGGGCGTGAACCAGCGCAGCAGCCAGCGCTCCCCGTCCCGCAGCAGGAATGCCGTTTCCGACTGGTTGAGGCTGCGGGCCACTGCCTGCAGGGCCTGGTCGGCGAGGGGCTCGCCCAGCAGCACCACGGCGGCGCCGTTGCCGCTGCAGGGGCGTTCGGCGAAGGCCTCCACCAGCAGCGCGGGGAGCCCGAAGGCGCATCCGGCGATGGAGGGGCTCATGGCCGCTCCTGCAGCGCCTCGGGCCGCAGCTGCCGCTCCATCAGCGAGCGGGCCACCGTCTCCACGGCGCTGCGCCCCTCGATCACCGCCACCACCTGTTCGCAGATCGGCAGGCTCCAGCCGTGGCGCACCGCCAGGGCCAGGGCGGCGCGGGCGGTGCGCGGCGCCTCCACCGTGGCGTCGATGCGGGTCAGGGCGGCCTCGATCCCCATGCCTTCGGCGAGCAGCAGGCCGCAGCGGTAGTTGCGGCTGAGGGGACTGGTGGCGGTGGCCAGCAGGTCACCGAGACCAGCCAGGCCGTAGAGGGTGGGGGGCTCTCCCCCCAGCCCCTCCAGCACCACCCCCATCTCGGCCAGGCCGCGGGTGAGCAGGGAGGCGCGCGCATTCGCGCCCAGGCGGAGCCCGTCGCACAGCCCCGCCGCCAGGGCCATCACGTTCTTGAGGGCGCCGGCCACCTCGGTGCCCAGGGGATCGTGGTTGGTGTACAGGCGCAGATTGCCGCCGCTCAGGCGCCGCTGCAGCGCGCCGGCCACGGCCTGGTCCTCGCAGGCCAGCACGCTGGCGGCCGGCAGCCCCTGGGCCAGCTCGGCGGCCAGATTGGGCCCGCTGAGCACGAGCGCGGGCGCGGCTGCCGGCAGCCCCTGCTGGCGCCAGATGCGGCTGGCGGTGGTGAGGCGCTCCGGATCCAGGCCCTTGGTGCAGCTGAGCAGCGGCAGGCCGGCAGGCCAGTGGGGAACGAGGGTTTCGGCCAGCGCCTCGACGCCGGCCATGGACACGGCCACGACCGCCAGATCGAGCTCCTGCAGCAGCCCTGCAGGGGCGGTGCCGTCGCGGCGGGACCAGGAACGGACCTGATGGCCCTGCCGTTCCCAGAGCTGGGCCAGGGTGCCGCCCCAGGCCCCGCGACCGAACACGGCGATGCGCAGGGGGGCGCGCTCGGGCATGGCGGTGAGCGGCTCGACGCGAGAGGTTGCCATCATGCGCCATGCGCCCGACAGCTCCAGCGATGCCAGGCCTGCCCGCGGCTGCAGCGCTGACAGCCGAAACCCGCCTGGCCGACTGGCGGCTGAGCGACTGGCGGGGACGGGCCCTGGTGGTGGGCTGCGGCGGCATCGGCCGGGCCCTGCTCACGCTGCTGGCCGAGCGCTGCCCTCACCTGGAGCGGGTGGGCGCCAGCCGGCATCCGGCCGCCATGGCGGGGGTGACGATGCTGTCGGTGGATCTGGAGCGGGATGTCAGCCTCCAGCACCTCGCCGAGGAGCTCAGCGCAGGCCCCCCCCTGCGCCTGGTGATCCACACCGCGGGGCTGCTGCACGACGGAGACCTGAAGCCCGAGAAGCGCCTGGCCCAGGTGCGGCGCGCCCACCTGGAGCGCAGCTTCGCGGTGAATGCCTTCGCGCCGCTGCTGCTGGCCAAGGTAATCGAACCCCTGCTGCCCCGGCAGGAGCCCTTCCACTTCGCCAGCCTCTCGGCGCGGGTGGGCAGCATCGGCGACAACCGCCTCGGCGGCTGGTACGCCTACCGGGCCGCCAAGGCGGCCCAGAACCAGCTGCTGCGCACCCTGGCGCTGGAATGGCAACGGCGGCTGCCGCTGGGCTGTGTGAGCCTTCTCCACCCCGGCACCACCGCCACCGGCCTCTCGGCCCCCTTCCAGGCCAATGTGCCCCAGCAACGCCTGTTCAGCCCCGAGCGCGCGGCGGCCCAGCTGCTGGATGTGCTGGAACGGCGCAGCGCCCAGGAGAGCGGCGGCTTCTGGGCCTGGGACGGCGAGCCGATCCCCTGGTGAACCCCTGATTCAGGCGGCGTGCTGACGCAGCACCTCCAGGGGGATCACCTCAAGGGTGCTCGCTTCGGTGGCCGCCAGCCGCACCGGCGGGGCCATGCCGTCCTCGTAGGCCTCCAGCCAGCGGGGGGCGCAGACACACCAGTGATCCCCCGGTCTGAGGCCAGGAAAGCCGTACTGCGGCGCCGGGGTGGAGAGATCGTTGCCCTGGGCCCGGCTGTAGCTGAGGAAGGCCTCGTTCACCACGCAGCACACGGTGTGGCGGCCGAGGTCGGCTCCGTTGGTGCGGCAGCTGCCATCGCGGAACCAGCCCGTCATCGGCTCACAGCTGCAGAGCTCCAGGGGCTCACCGAGCACGTTGAGCGCCGGGGTGGTGAGGGACTCGGCCATGGAACGCAGTGAGGGCAGGCACCAGTCTGCTGAGCCCGCCGGGGGATCGGAACCGGGAACAAACCGGGCCGGAGAGGTTGACGGATTCCGGGGGTGAGGCGTTAAAGATCGGTTGTCGCGTCCCACCCATCGTTCTGCGCGCCACCCCTTCATGAGCTGGGAATTCACCGAAGACGCGGCCTTTCTGGCCCTCTGCGACGCCTACAAGGAAAGCGGTGAACCCTCCGCCATGGAGTTCCTGGCCCATGGCGAAGGGGCCTTCCACTTTCAGGAACTGACCCAGAACGCCGCCGGTGAGGGCATCGACCTGAGCGATTCCGACGACCTCGAGGAGTTCCAGCAGGAGGTGATCGACGCGATGGAGGAGATGTGCAGCTGAGGGCCTCCCGGTCTCAGCCGTAGAAGAAGGCGATCTCCTTGTCCTTGAGCCCATCCCAGCCGGCGGTCTTCAGGCGGGCGTCGAGGGTGGCCTGGTCGAAGTGCTTCGAGCCCGTCTTGACGATCCGGTTGCGCATCGACTTCTTGACGCCGCTGCGGGCACGCTGGCGCTCCAGATCCATCACCTCGTTGTAGAGGGCCAGCATTTCGGCGGGGATCGGTGTGCCGTCGAGGTCAAGGCCTGCCTGAATCGCCGCGTCGACGCCGTCGGGGCCTGCGATTGCCATGGGGTGCGGGGTGGGGCACGGCCAGGCTAGGGCTGGGCCCCGGCGGGCTGCTCAGGCGCTGAAGTAGCGGGCCTGGCTGTGCAGGGCCACCAGGGCGGTGGTGCTCTGCTCCGGGTGCAGCTGCTCGCTCTCGTCCATGCTCAGGCCGATGCGCTCGGCCCCCAGCCAGACGAGCTGCTGGCGGGAGTCGCCCACGTTGGGGCAGGCGGGGTAGCCGAAGGAGTAGCGGCTGCCGCGGTAGCGCTGGGCCAGCACATCGCGCAGGGCGATGGCGGCGGGGTCGGCGTGGCCGAGCTCACGGCGGATGCGGGCGTGGGTCCACTCCGCCAGGGCCTCGGCCATCTGCACCGCCAGGCCGTGGAAGTAGAGGTAGTCGCTGTACTGGTCGGCGGCGAACAGCTGCTGGGCGAAGATCGAGGCCTGCTCGCCCATGGTCACGGCCTGCATGGGGATCACATCCGTGGGCCGCAGCCCGCCATCGGACGCCGGCTCCAGGTCGCGGTAGAAATCGGCGATGCAGTAGCGGTTGCCGGACCGCTGGCGGGGCAGCTCGAAGCGGCCCAGCTCGCTGCCGGCGTCGCCTGGCACGGCGCCAGCGGCCATGCCCTGAGGGTCGAACAGCACCACGGCATTGCCCGTGCGGCCGCAGGGGAAGTAGCCGTAGGCCACCCGCGGCCTGAGCAACTGCTCGCGCAGGCAGCGCTCCATCCACTGCTGCAGCACCGGCTCGGCCTTCTCGGCCAGCATCGCCTCGTAGTCGGCCCGCGACTGCTGCTGGCTCTTGCGCAGCTGCCACTGGCCGGCGAACAGGGCATTGCGATCCAGGTAGGCGAACACCTCCTGCAGGTCGATCTCGGCCTCCGTGAGCACCCGGCTGCCCCAGAAGGGGGGCGTGAGCGCCGGTTGCTCGGGCACGGCCTCGGAGCGCTGGTCGTTGGGGCCTGAGGCAGCCGCAGCGGGCGGGCTGCCATCGGCGGCGCTGGCCTCGCTGGCGGCTTCACCCCCGGCCTCGGAGCCGGCTGCACCGGATGCCTCGGTGCTGGACTCACCGGCCTCGGACTCGCCGCGATCGGTCAGGCCGAGACCATCGGGAGCTCCGTCGAGGAAGCCCCGGTGATCGTCCCAGCTGCCGGCCGCCTTGGCTTCCATCAGGGCATCCATGAAGCGCAGATCGGCGAAGGCGTCGCGCCCGTAGATCACCTGGCCCGTGTAGGCCGCTCGGCAGTCGCCGTTCACGAAGCGGGGGGTGAGGGCGGCCCCGCCGAGGATCACCGGCACTGCGATACCCGCTGCATTGAAGGCCTCCAGGTTGTCCTTCATGAAGGCGGTGGATTTCACCAGCAGGCCACTCATGGCGATGCAGTCGGCCTGGTGCTCCCGCTGGGCCTCGATGATCGCCTCGCAGCTCTGCTTGATGCCCAGATTGATCACCTCATAGCCATTGTTGGTGAGGATGATGTCCACGAGATTCTTGCCGATGTCGTGCACATCGCCCTTGACCGTGGCGATCAGAAACTTGCCTTTCGCCGAGCTCTCTCCCTCCACCTTCTCCATGTGGGGTTCGAGGTGGGCCACGGCGGCCTTCATCGTCTCGGCGCTCTGCAGCACGAAGGGCAGCTGCATCTGGCCGCTGCCGAACAGCTCGCCCACCACCTTCATGCCATCGAGCAGGAAGGTGTTGATGATCTGCAGCGGCGGATAGTTCTGCAGCGCCTCATCGAGGGCCGGCTCCAGGCCGATGCGTTCGCCGTCGATGATGTGCTGCTTGAGCCGCTCCTCGATCGGCAGATCGGCCAGAGATGGACCGGAGGCGCGGGCCTCCTTGGCGCTCACCCCCTCAAACAGGCTGGTGAGGGCGGTGAGCGGGTCGTAGGTGCAGATCGCGCCCGGTTCCTCGCTCTCGAAGCGGCGCCGGTCGTGGATCAGATCCAGGCACACCTGCTGGTGCTCCTCGCTGATCTTCGCCAGGGGCAGGATCTTGGCCGGGCTCACGATCGCCGCGTCCATGCCGGCCCGGCAGCACTCGTGCAGGAACACCGAATTGAGCACGATGCGGGCCGCCGGCGAGAGCCCGAAGCTCACATTGCTCACCCCCAGCACCACATGCACCCCCGGGAGGCGCTCGCGGATCATGCGGATGGCCTCGACGGTGGCGGCACCGTTGAGCCGGTCCTCCTCGATGCCGGTGGAGATCGGCAGGGCCAGGGGGTCGTAGAAGAGTTCGCGGGCGGGAATGCCGAATTCCAGGGCGTCGCGGTAGGCGCGCTGGGCGATGGCGAATTTCTTCTCGGCCGTGCGGGCCATGCCCTCCTCGTCGATGGTGCCGATCACCACACCGGCGCCGTAATCGCGGGCCAGTTCCAGCACCTTGAAAAAGCGCTCCGGCCCGTCCTCGTAGTTGGTGGAGTTGAGCAGGCACTTGCCGCCGGCCACCTTCAGGCCGGCCTCCATCTTCTGCCACTCGGTGGAGTCGAGCATCAGCGGCAGGTTCACGTTGGTGACCAGCCGGCTCACCAGTTCGTGCATGTCGCGCTCGCCATCGCGCCCCACGTAGTCGACGTTGACGTCGAGCACATGGGCGTTCTCCTTCACCTGTCCGCGGGCCACGGCCACCAGGCCATCCCAGTCTTCTTCCGCCAGCAGCTCGCGCACCTTCCTGCTGCCGCTGGCATTGAGCCGCTCGCCGATGATCAGGAAGGAGTTGTCCTGGTGGTAGGGCGTGGTGGCGTAGATCGAGGCGGCCGCCGGCTCCATGTTCAGGCTGGGGCGGGGATCGGCCAAAGCATCTGCCGAAGGGGGCTCAGCTTGCGCAGCAGCGCCTCGCACCGGCCGTGCGGCCGGCTTCATCTCTGCAGCCAGCTCGGCCAGGGCGCCGATGTGGGCGGGCGTGGTGCCGCAGCAGCCGCCGATCACCTGCACGCCGAGGTCTTCGACGAAGTGCAGCAGCTGCATCTTCATCTCGAGGGGCGTGAGCCGGTAGTGGGCCACGCCGCCGATGTTCTCCGGCAGGCCGGCGTTGGGGATGCAGCTCACCACGAACGGACTGTGCTCGCTCAGGTAGCGGATGTGCTCCTTCATCTGCTCCGGCCCGGTGGCGCAGTTGAGGCCGAGCACGTCGATCGGGAACGGCTCCAGGATCGCCAGCGCCGCGGCGATGTCCGAGCCCACCAGCATCGTGCCGGTGGTCTCCATGGTGATGCTCACCATCAGCGGCCGGCGCTGACCGGTGCGGCTGAAGGCGGCCTCGATCCCCTGCAGCGCCGCCTTGATCTGCAGCACGTCCTGGCAGGTCTCGACGATGAACAGATCCACGTCGCCCGCCAGCAGACCCTCGGCCTGCTCGGCGAAGGAGGCCTTCATGGTGTCGAAGTCCACGTGGCCGAGGGTCGGCAGCTTGGTGGTGGGGCCCATCGAGCCGGCCACGAATCGGGGCTTCTCGGCGGTGGAGAAGGCGTCGGCCATCTCCCGGGCCAGCTCGGCGGCCCGCTTGTTGATGGCGAAGGCCTGGTCGGCGATGTCGTATTCGGCCAGCACCAGGGAGGTGGCGCCGAAGGTGTCGGTCTCGATCACATCGGCGCCCACCTCAAGGAACTGGCGGTGCACGGCCTGCACCGCATCCGGGCGGGTGAACACCAGGTGCTCGTTGCAGCCCTCCAGCGCCGCACCGCCGAAGTCCTCGGCCGTGAGATCCATCTGCTGCAGGGAGGTGCCGGTGGCGCCGTCGAACACCAGCACGGGCCGATCCGGGGCGTGCAGCCGCTCCAGGAACGGCATCCGGGTGGAGGCGGACGGGCCGGTGGTGGAAGCCGGAGCGGTGCTGCTGGCCATCAGCCGTCGAGACGAACGCGCGTCACCCAGTGGTCATAGGCGGGATCACGGCCCTCCGTGATCGCCGTCAGGCGCTCGCGGATGCGGGCCATCACCGGCCGCTCCACGGCCAGGTCGGTGGCTTCGATCCGGCGCACCGGCGTGACCTTGGCGGCCGTGCCGCTGAGGAACACCTCGTCGGCGATGAACAGCTCGCTCTTGTCCACGGGACGCTCCACCACCTCGATGCCCATCGCGCGGGCCAGCTCGATCACGCTGGCGCGGGTGATGCCCTCGAGGATGTCCTGATCCACTCCCGGGGTGATCAGCACGCCGTCGCGCACGATGAACAGGTTCATGCCGCTGGCCTCACTCACCTTGCCACGGCTGTTCATCAGGATCGCCTCGTCGAAGCCGCTCTTCACGGCCTCGGTCTTGGCCAGGGAACTGGTGATGTAGGCGCCGGTGATCTTGCCGCGCAAGGGCAGGGAACGGTCTTCCTGGCGGATCCAGGAACTGATGCGGCAGCTGACGCCATCGGGGGAGAGATAGTCGCCCAGTTCGATGCCGTAGATCAGGAAATCGGTCTCGATGTTGTGCAGCCGCGGCGCGATTCCGAGATCACTGGTCCACACGAAGGGCCGCATGTACACCGGACAGGTGGGCCTGTTCGCGCGCAGGAATTCGAGGATCGCGTGATGGATCGTGTCCTCGCTGAGCTCGGTGAGCAGCAGCCGGGCGCTCTGACTCAGCCGGCGGGCGTGGCGGTCGGCGCGGAACAGCAGGATCTCGTTGGGGTCGGCGGGGTTGGGCAGGGCGCGCATGCCGCCGAAGGCCCCGGTGCCGTAGTGCAGCGCATGGGTGGCCACCGAGAGGGTGGCGTCCTCGAAGCGCACGCAGCGGCCATCGAACCAGGCGTAGGGGAGGAACTGGTGCATGGCGTGCGGCGCAGGCTGCAGGCGGGGGCCTCGATCTTCTCACCGCACCCAGCAGGATGGGGCCATGCACAGGCTGGCGTCGGTACCGGGAAGCGCGGCGGAGGCCGACGCGGGCGCCTTCGTGGAACAGCCGGCGGCCGAGGTGCTGCTGCTCACCAGCGCCGACACCGACCTGCTGATGCTGGAGGCGGTGCTGGAACGCGACCCCGCCCTGCTGGGCGCGGAGCTGCGCGGGTTGAACCTGGCGGCGCTGGCCCATCCGGCCGTGATCGACCACTACCTCAGCACCACCGTGGTGGCCGCCCGTGTGGTGGTGGTGCGCCTGCTCGGTGGACGCGGCCACTGGAGTTACGGGCTGGAGCGGCTGCAGGCCTGGGCGGCCGTCGGAGCCGGGCGCCAGCTGCTGGTGCTGGCGGGCACGGCCGAGGACGAGGCCGCCCTGGCCAGCCTGAGCAGCGCGGATCCGCAGCTGGCGGTGGCCCTGGCCCGCTGCCTGCGGGTGGGTGGCCCGGAGAACGGGCGACGGCTGCTGGGCTGCCTGGCCGCGCTGCTGCGCGGCGAACGGCCCCAACCACCGCGGCCCAGCCCCCTGGCCGATCCCTGCCCCCACGACTGGCGGCAGGACCCCGGGCCGCGGGTGGGGGTGGTGGCCTACCGGGCCCTGCTGCAGGCCGGCGATCTGGACTGGATGGAGGCGGTGCTGGCGTCGCTGCGGACCCGGGGCCTGTGTCCGCGGGCCCTCTGGGTGAGCGGCCTGCGCGATCCGGTTGTGCAGCGTGGCGTGGCCGATCTGTTCGGGCGAGAAGAGGTGGAGGCGGTGCTCTGCTGCACCTCCTTCGCCTCGGTGCAGTTCGCTGAGGCCGGCCTGGGGGCGCCCCTCTGGGACGGCCTGGCGGTGCCGGTGCTGCAGCTGCTGTGCAGCAGCCAGTCCCGGGAGCGCTGGCAGGCCAGCAGCATCGGCCTGCCGCCCACCGACCTCACCCTGCAGGTTGCCCTGCCGGAGCTGGACGGACGCATCACCACCCGCATCGGCGCCTTCAAGGAATGCCGCGGGGCCAGCGCGCGGCTGGCGTCTGCCCTGCCCCGGCTGGAACCTGACCGGCAGCGGCTGGACTGGATCACTGCCCTCACCGCCAACTGGATCCGCCTGCGCCGCACCCCGGCCGCCCGGCGGCGGGTTGCCCTGGTGCTGGCCAACTACCCCACCCGCAACAGCCGGCTGGCCAACGGCGTGGGCCTGGACACCCCCGCCTCGGCCGCCGCCATGCTGCGCTGGCTTGCGGAAGCTGGCTACCGCCTCGACGGAGCTGAGGGCGGGGGGGCACCCGGGCTGCCGGCGGACGGCGACGCCCTGATTCAGGCCCTGCTGGCGGGCCGCAGCAACGACCCGGAGAGCACGCACCGGCCGGCCCTCGACCATCTGACCCTGGACGTCTACCTCAGCTGGTACGGGCAGCTGCCCGAGGAGGGACGCCGGCGGCTGGAGGCGGTGTGGGGGCCACCGGAGGCGGACGCCGGCCTGGTGCCGGCGCCGGCCACGGGACTGAGGCAGCCGGCCTTTCCGATCCAGGGCCTGCGCTTCGCTCAGGTGGTGCTGCTGATCCAGCCGGCGCGGGGCTATGACCGCGACCCGAGCCTCAGCTACCACGCCCCCGACCTGCCCCCCACCCACGCCTACCTGGCCGTCTACCTGTGGTTGCGGCGCAGCTTCGGGGCCGATGTGGTGGTGCATGTGGGCAAGCACGGCAATCTCGAGTGGCTGCCGGGCAAGGGCCTGGGGCTCTCCGATCAGTGCTTTCCGGAGTGGGCGCTGGGCCCCCTGCCGCACCTCTATCCCTTCATCGTCAACGACCCGGGGGAGGGCTCCCAGGCCAAGCGCCGCAGCCAGGCGGTCATCCTCGACCACCTCACCCCGCCCCTGGGCCGGGCGGGACTGCACGGCGAACTGCTGCAGCTCGAGGCCCTGCTGGACGAATACTGGGAGGCCGGCCAGCTGGGCAGTGCGGAGCGGGCGGCGGCGTTGCGCAGCACCCTGGCCCACCGCCTGACGGAGCTGGAACTGCCGCTGACCGCGGAGGCGGGGCTGGATGCCCGCCTGGACGCCGCCGACGGCTACCTGTGCGAACTCAAGGAAGCCCAGATCCGCCTGGGGCTGCACACCTACGGCCACCTGCCGGAGCCGGAGCGCCTGGCCGAACTGCTGCTCTGTCTGGCGCGGCCGCCCCAGGCGGGTCTGCCTGGTCTCACCCAGGCGCTGGCCCGCGACCGCGGCCTGGAGCTGGATCCCTGGGCCGCGGGTGAGGAGGAGGTCCTGTCCCCGGAGGACCGCCGGCGCCTGGGAGGCGGGCGCAAGGTGGGCGACGCGGTGGGCCTGCTGGAGGCGGAGGGTCTGGCCCACTGCCGCAGCCTGCTGGCCCAGGCCGGCGTGAGCGCCCCCGGCTGGCCTTCAGGCGAGTCCTGTCGGTCCGGCGGCGGGCCGGCCCCCGTCCATCCGGAGGGAGCCTGCACGGCGCCGGTGCTGCGCCACATCCGCCAGGTGCTGGTGCCGCGGCTGCTGGCCTGCGGCCCGGCGGAGAAGGAGGCCTTGCTGGCGGGTCTGGAGGGACGGCGCATCGCCGCCGGCCCCGCCGGCGCGCCCACCCGCGGTCGGCCCGACCTGCTGCCCACGGGCCGCAATTTCTATTCGCTGGACCTCCGCGGTCTGCCCACCGAGGCCGCCTGGGACCTGGGACGGCGCAGCGCCGAGCTGCTGCTGGAGCTGCACCTGCAGGAGGAGGGGGAGCACCTGCGCACCCTGGCCCTCTCGGTGTGGGGCACGAGCACGATGCGCAACGGCGGCGAGGACATCGCCCAAGCCCTGGCCCTGCTGGGGGTGCGCCCGGTGTGGGACGGCCCCAGCCGGCGGTTGGTGGATCTGGAGGCGATTCCCCTGGGTCTGCTGGGGCGGCCGCGGGTGGACGTCACCCTGCGCATCTCCGGGCTGTTCCGTGACGCCTTCCCCCAGCTGGTGGGCTGGATGAACCGGGCCACCGCCCTGGTGGCGGCCCTGGACGAATCGGACGCCGACAACCCCCTGGCGGCCGCTGCCCGCCGCGAGGGCCACTGCGCCCGCGTCTACGGCTCGGCGCCCGGGGCCTACGGCGCCGGTCTGCAGGGGCTGATCGACAGCGGCCAGTGGGAGTCGCGGGCGGACCTGGCCGAGGCCTTCCTCACCTGGAGCGGCTGGCGCTATGGCGCGGCGGTCGGCCACGGCGACAGGCCGGGCGGCGCTGAGCAGGAGAGTGGCGGCATCGCCGGGGCGATCGAAGCCATGGCCGACCGGGCGGGCCTGGAGCAGCGGCTGGCGGCGGTGCAGGTGGTGCTGCACAACCAGGACAACCGCGAGCACGATCTGCTCGACTCCGACGACTACTACCAGTTCCAGGGGGGCCTCAGCGCCGCCGCCGAGAGCCTCCAGGGCAAGGCCCCCGCCCTCTGGTTCGGCGACCACTCCCGCCACGCCCGCCCGCGCCTGCACCGGCTGGAGAAGGAGTTCGACAAGGTGCTGCGCAGCCGCCTGCTCAATCCCCGCTGGATCGAGGCGATGCAGGGGCACGGCTACAAGGGCGGCTTCGAGATGGCCGCCAGCCTCGACTACCTGTTCGCCTACGACGCCAGCACCGGCCGCGTGCCCGACTGGAGCTACGGCGCCGTGTGCGAGCGCTGGCTGGAGACCCAGGAGGTGCGGGCCTTCCTGGAGCGCTGCAACCCCTGGGCCCTGCGCGACATGGCCGAGCGGCTGCTGGAGGCGCACCACCGCGGCCTCTGGCAGGGCGCTTCAGATGTCCAGCTGGCGCGTCTGCGCCAACTGGTGCTCGACAGCGAGAAGCTGGTGGAGGAGGCCTGAGAGCGCAGGCTCCCCCGGTCGACCTCAGCTGTTGAGGTCCTTCACCATGTCGCGGAAGGCGTCGATGGCTCCGGGCTTGCTGGCGGCAGGGGATGGCGTGGAGGACGCCGCTGCCTGGGAGGCCTGCTTCCTGGCGGCAGGCGTGCCGGTGGCGGGGGCGTTCACCGGCGCCACGGCGGCGCCCTTCTGGCGCTGCTGCAGCTCCGCCTGGGACATCTGCTTGGCGAAGGTCTTCTTCACCGGCTTGGGCACGCCGCCGGTGAGGCTGACGCCCGCGTCGCCGCTCTCGGTGCCCGGCAGCCCCTCGGACATCTTCTCGATGCGGGCTTCCATGGATCCCACCTCGGCCACCATCTCCTTCTGACCGGGGCTGCTGGCGCTGCCGGGGAAGGTGTGGCGGATGGTGTTGGAGCGCCGCATGAAGTTCACGTCGCCCAGGCTGGTGGCCTCATCGGGGGCCAGATAGACGGTTTCGGTGGTCTTCTTCGGCTTGGCGGCGGGCGTCCCGGACTGGGCACTGCCGCTGCCGGAACCGAAGGAGAACAGGCGATCAAACAGACCCATCGGTGGTGCCGGGAGTGTGTCAGCAAACCCTAGCGGCCGCGGAGCTCCAGGCCATGGGTATCAGTACCGGAACTGCACAGCAGCCCCCGGCGCCGGAGATCCCGGGCGATCGCCTCGCACACCACCGGGGTGGGCTGCCAGGTGGGTTGCATGCCGTAGTCGTACCAGGCCTCGGCCCCGTCGAAGCCCAGCTCGGCCGCCGCGGCGATCAGGCGCTGGAAGGGCAGGCGGTAGCGGGCCGGATGGGCCAGCAGGGCCAGGCCGTTGGCCTGCCGGATCGCCTCCAGCACCGCACCGGCCCGCAGAGCGGGGCCCACCACGCTGCAGCCCTGCAGGTAGGGGTGCAGGGAGGGGTGGTCAGAGTCGAAGCCGAGGGCCAGCACATGCACCAGGCAGCCCTCCAGCAGGCAGCTGATCTCCACGCCCCGCCACAGGGTGGGCACGGCCTCACCCCGGGCGGCGGCGGCGGCGAACACCTCGGCCACGGCGGTGTGGGCCGCGATCGCGTGGTGGTCGGTCACCGCCAGGTGCTCCAGGCCCAGGGCGATGGCCTGGCGCGCCAGCTGCTCCGGTCTCAGGCTGCCGTCGCTGCAGGTGGTGTGGCAGTGGAAATTCACCCGGCCGGGACAGCACTGCGGCGTGATCGAGCCCAGCACCGGGGCCAGGGGGTGGCGATTCAGGCGGCGCAGGGATGCCGGTGCGGCCGGCTGCGGCAGCCCTGCGGCATCAGCCACCGGCCACCTCGGCCGCCAGGCGTTCGGCGCGCAGCCGCCGCCAGCGGGCATAGAACTGGATCGAGGCGGCCATGAACACCACCAGGGCCACGATGAACCAGGTGGCGGCACCGGTGGGGAACTGGTTCTTGAACACCACCAGCATCACCACCAGCACCAGCAGCAGGGTGGGCAGTTCGTTGAGGGCCCGCAGCTGCCGGCCGCTCCAGCTGCAGGCACCGCGCCGCAGCAGGCCCATCAGCCGGTAGCAGAACCAGTGGTAGGCCAGCAGGGCGGCCACGCAGGCGAGCTTGGCGTGCATCCAGCCCTGCTTCAGCCAGGCGGGATTCACGCTCAGCAGCCCGATGGCGCACACCACCGCCACCACCATTCCCGGCGTGGTGATGATGTTGGCCAGACGGCGCTCCATCAGTGCGTACTGCTCCTCGAACGCCTGGCGCAGGGGGGGATCGAGTTCGGCGGCCTCGCGGTGGTAGATGAACAGCCGCACGAGATAGAAGAGGCCGGCGAACCACACCACCACGCCGACGATGTGCAGGGTCTTGAACCAGAGATAGGCCTCCGGCGCCCAGGTGAGGGCAGGCCAGGAGAGGGCGAGGGGCATGGCCAGAGCGTGGAGCGAAACCGGCGGACGGGACGGGTGATGCCCTGCCGCACCAGGCCGGCTCAGGCTAGGGGTCCGTCTCCGGCGCGAGCAGATCCAGCCAGCGGGGCACCACGTCAGCGCTGCCGTACCAGCGCTCGGCGAACCAGCCGCCGTGCCCCACCCCCTCCAGCACCCGCTGCTCGGAGCCCTCCAGCAGCGCCGAGGCCAGCGGCACCAGGCCGTCGCCGCGGCTGGCCGGGTCGTCGCAGATGGCGCTGTAGGAGCGCCGCACCAGTCCGCGGGCGCGGGGCCGCAGGGCCTGCGGCGTGATGGCCCCGGCCACCGACACGTAGCGCACGGCGGGGGCGTGAAAGGCGCCGGGGTAGCGCGCATCCACCAGCCGGCGCAGGGCGGTGCCGCGCATGGCGCGGTGCGGGCTGCCCAGGGTCAGCAGGGTGGCCACGCGATCGCGGGCGGCGTACACCCGACCCGCGAACGGTTCATCGCCCAGCAGCAGCCGCAGCATCACGCCGCCGGAGCTGTGGCCCACCAGGTTCACCCGGCCGCCGGGGGCAGCGGCCGCCAGCTCGTCCAGCAGTGCCTGGGCGCGGTCCAGCAGGCGGCGCCAGCCCAGGGTCCAGCTGGTGAGCAGCCAGTCGCCGCGGCTGGCCGGCACCACCTGCACCGGCTGGCCGGTGCGGGCGGCGATGGCGGCGGCCATCGGGGCGTAGGCCTCGGGCGTGATCAGAAATCCCCCCAGGATCAGGGTGGGAGGCGCCGCCTGGGGCATCTCGAGGCTCATTCCCGGTACACCGCGAAGGCCGCCAGCACACCACCCAGAAAGCCGCTGAGGTGGCCGATCCAGCTCACCCCCGCCGGAGAGAACAGGGGGATCAGGCTCGGCAGCACGGCGCCGTAGCTCAGCAGGCAGAACACCGAGAGGAGCAGCGAGAAGGGCCGCTTCTCCAGCCAGCCGATCAGCAGCAGGTAGCCGAGCAGGCCGTAGACCACACCGGAGAGGCCATGGCTGCCCACGGGCCAGAACAGCCACACGGGAATGGCGCAGACGTAGACGCCGATCCACACCGCCAGGTAGTCGCGCCCGCCCCGCAGCAGCACCAGCCAGGAGAGGGGCAGGAAGAGGGCGGAATTGGCCATCAGGTGGCCGAAGCCGCTGTGGCTGAAGGGGGCGGTGAGCACGCCGAGGGCCGGGCCGCCCGGCAGCATCGGCAGATTCCAGCGGCCGGCGAACAGCAGCTGGTCGATCAGCTCCTGGATCCAGGCGACCAGCAGGATCAGCACCGGTGCCAGGGCCTTGGCCCCCAGCCGGGCGAGGCTACGGTCCAGCCGCTGGGCCAGGGAATCGCTCACGCCATGCAGCCCGCTCAGCGCCGACCCTATCGCCGCTCCAGGCCTCGCTGAGCGGGGGGCCGGCCCCGGATCAGACCACCGGCGCGTGCAGCACCTCCATCACCTCCAGCACGCTGCTGGTGTCGGCCCCATCGAGCTCCAGCGTGGCCGCCAGCGTGCTGAGGATGTTGCGCTCATCGGCCAGGAGCGGACCGTCGGAGCGCATGATCTCGGCGGCCACCGCATAGGCGGAGCGGCGCCGGTCGGCATCGAGCGAGCGGGCGGCATCGAGCATCAGGTGCTGGGCGCCGCGCTGCCGCAGGGCCTCCAGCAGCCTGGTGATCAGCAGCGCCACCTGGGCCTCACCCATCTGCCGGTAGGGGGCGCGGTAGTCGATCGCGTGCCGCAGGGCGCGGGTGCCGGCGGCGGTGAGGGTGCCGTCCCAGGAGACGGCGGCCAGGGCCACCGCCACAAAGGCCTCCTCGACCGGCATCGACGGGTCGGATTGCGGTGGTGCGGGCATGGCTTCGGCGGGCATGGAGAGGACCATGGCTCTGCGGGGAATGGAGATGGAGGGGTTGGAATCCAGTTCACGGACCCCAGCGCACCCCGGTCGGTGCCGATCCACACCGATTCCGGCGGTTGAGTGCAACTACTCAGGCCGCCCGTCTGCCCAGAAGCCCGTCTGTCCAGAAGCCCGTCAGCCCAGAAGATTGATGCGGTGCAGCACGTCCTCCAGGGCATCGGCCGCCGTCACGGCCGCGAACCGCTGGGGGTGCTCGGCGTCGATGCAGCTGGCCAGAGGATTCAGCACCGTCGAGGGCCTGGGGTGGCAGAACTGCACCACGCTCAGACGGCCGGCGCTCCAGTCCGCCGGTGCCACCACCCGATGCCAGCCGCTGGGGATGCGGCCGTTGCTCAGCCACTCCAGCATCAGGCCGCTGTTCAGGATCACCAGGCCGTCCGGAGCCACCGCATCCACCCAGCGCTCGCCCACCCGCACCTGCAGCCCCGGCGCGGTGGCCCGGGGCAGGGCCGTGATCAGGTTGATGTCGCCGTGGGGCGCTGCCCAGAGGTGGCCGGGGGCCGGAGCGTGGACCATGGGGGGATAGTGCACCGCCCTTGTGAGGGTGGGCGCCTCGGCCACCACGGCATCGAAGAAGTGGGTATGCACGCCCAGGCCGGTGGCGATGACGCGCAGGAAGCGCCGCTGCAGATCGGCGATGGCGCGATGGAACCGGCCCAGCACCGCGGTGATCCCGGGCACCAGCGGCTCCGGCAGCACCTGCTCCGGGTAGAGCAGGGGAAAGCGCCGTCGCAGGGGATGCCGCTGCGGCAGCGGCTCGCCCCAGTTCAGCATCTCCTTCCAGTCGGCCTGCCGCTCGCCGGCGGCTGTTTCCACCAGAAGGCCCGTGTAGCCGGTCTGGCCGCAGGAACCGGCCGGACTGAACTGCGCCTTGCGCTCCGCCGGCAGGGCGAAGAACCGCTCCAGCAGGCCATAGGCCTCATCGAGCAGCTCCGCGGGCAGATCGCTGCGGGTGAGCACGAAGCCGGTGGCCAGGCTGCGCATCACCCCGTCCACCACCGCCCGCTGCCGGGCCGTGCTGCCGCGTTCGAAGGCGAGCAGGTCGACGTCCAGGATCCCCGGCTGCATGGGCGGCCTCAGCGCGAGCCTCCAGATTGCCGCTCTCCAGGCCCTGCGACGGGAGCGGCTGCGGGGTGAGCGAGGGGCCGCAGCTCCTGGCGCAGCCAGGCGCGCCAGGCGGGGGGCAGGCCGTGGTGCTGCGCACCCCGCAGGATGCGGCCGGCGTAGGCCGGACTGGCCCGCAGGCCGCTGGCCACCACCTGAGGATGGGGCACGTAGGCCAGCGCCCGCAGCCGCTCGTCGCCGCACACCACCTCCAGGCAACGGTGTTCGTACTGGGCGATGGACACGCCTTCCATCAGGTCGAGGCCGGCCCGGTCCCGGTGGCTGAGGTGATGCACCACCCCCCAGCAGGCGGCTCCGGCCTGGGGCGTGATCCCGGCATGGCCGAGGCCTGGATCCGGCAGGGAGCGCTTGTTGATCCGCCAGCGCCAGCCGTCCAGGCGGGCCACCAGCCCGTAGCCGTCCCAGCCGGCGCAGCGGTGGCGCAGCTGGCGGGGGTCGAGGTTGGAGCCGTAGCTGAACACCGGCGTGGCCCCCCAGTCATCGAAGGGCACGCGCCGGCAGCCCTGCACCTGGTGCGGCTGCCCGAGGTAGATCCAGGCCACCCGGCCGTCGGCGGTGGTCAGCCGCCGACGGTCATAGAGCTGCGGATACTCCTCGAGCACATCCAGCCGGGCAAGCCCGGCCGCATCGACGCGGTAGAGCTCGGCGTGGATGCGCGCCCCGGGGTCGGAGCTGGGCACCGCCATGGGGTAGTCGCCGAGGTTGTGCAGCTGCAGGCCGGGCACCCGGGTGCGGCCCTCGAAGCGTGCTCCCCGCAGCCAGTGGTGGTTGCACTCGCCCCGCTTGAGGGTGCCGTAGACGGCGACGTGCACCCAGCCGCTCATGACGCCAGGAGCCGCCGGCCCTGCAGGGGCTCCAGCCACACCAGCACCGCCAGCCAGTGGATCAGCACCGGCGGCCAGAGGGAGCCGGTGACCACGTAGACCACAGCGCAGGCCACCCCGAGCAGGGTGCACTGCACCAGGAAGCGGGGATCGTCGAACAGCCGCCGGCCAGCCCGGTACCAGAGCCGGCCCGCGAGCGGGTGATACAGCACGAACAGGCCCACGCTGAGGGCCATCCAGGCCAGCAGCGCCGCGCCGTGTTCACCCTCCAGGGGGTGGGGCAGCAGGCCGACGCGGAAGATCAGTTCCTCCACCAGGGCGGGCATGACCAGCAGGCCGGCGGCGTGGGGGAGCACTACCGGCAGGGGGCGCCAGCGCCAGGGGCCGGCCAGGAAGCCGCTGCGGAAGCCGTGGCCCAGGGCCAGAACGGCGTAGATCGTCAGCACCAGCAGCGTGAAGCCGTGGGCGGCGGGCACCAGGGGTGGGAAGAGGCTGTCCAGCAGCCGCTGCAGCAGGGTGCCCAGCACCGGCAGCCCACCGAGAACGGTGGTGGGAGCCAGGGGCTGGAGCCGGGAATCGGCGCCGGGGACCTGGTTGGTGCGCAGCACCAGCACGGGCAGGCCGGCGCGCAGAAACTCCCGGGCCATGGCGTCATGGGCACGGCGGGGCAGCATCGAGCGCCAGCTCAGGAGCACGTTCAGCCAGCGCTGGCTGGCCTGGAAGGGGCTGCGCTCGCCGGAGCCGGGATTGGTCCGTCCCGTGCCGGCACTGAAGGTCACCTCGGCGTTGCGGCGCCAGTCGCCGCGCACCTGGCCCAGGGGGGTGAGGGTCCTGTCGAGGGCGTCGCCGAGCCGGGTGAGCCGCTGCCGGTCGGCCTCCGGCCAGCCGGCGCCGACACCCTGCCGGCGCAGCTGCGCCAGGGCGATCCAGAGGGCCTGGCTGGAGTCCTGCACGCACGAGGTGGCCGGCGTCACCAGGGCGACGCCGTGGCCATCGCCGCTGCGGTAGCGGGCAGCGATGATCTCGCTCTGCAGGGCGATGGCAGCGAGGGCCGGATCGGGCAGGCGCACGAGCAGATCGGAGATGGGCCGCGTGCCCAGCCAGCCGCGCTGCAGGTTGCCGGCATAGGCGCTCCAGTCCTGGCTGCCGGCCACGATGCCGTTGGGATTGTTGGCGTAGATCTGGTGGTAGACGATCTCGAGGCGGGGTTCGCCGCTGATGGGGTCCCGCACCACCTCGGCCTCCCCGAAGGCGAAGTGGCCGGTCACGGTCCAGCCGGGGGTGGGTTCGCCGTCCGCGCCGCCGATGCCGCCGAACAGGTGCACTAGCAGGGCCCGGTCGCCGAGGGCCAGGCCGTCGCGGCGCCGCTCCTCGAACAGCTGCCGGTCGGGCACCAGCAGGGTGCTGTGCGCCGTGCCCCGCTGCAGCTGCGGAACGCTCCAGTTGCCGCGGGTGATGTGCTCCAAGCTGGCGGCGAGGCCATCGATGCGCCGGCCGGGGCGGAGCTGGAGCAGGCTGCGGGGCTCGAGGGCCTGCACCGTGAACACGCCATCGACGGCGGGGGCGCCACGGATGGTCCAGCCCTCGCCGTTCAGGGGTGAGGCCGCCAGGCCGCGCGGATCCAGCAGGCGCCGCCCGAAGCGGTCCGGGGGCAGCAGGGGGAAGCGGATGCGCTCCTCAGCACCGTCGAACGCGCCGCTCGCTGGATTGAAATGGCGCACCCGCACCAGGTCGCTCCCGGCCGGCTGCCCGGCCCCGGGGTCTGGGGGCAGCAGGCTCACCAGGGCGGTCCAGCGGCCGGTGGTCTGCACCGGCGTGCGGGCGATGCGCAGCTGATCGCCGCTGAGGGTCACACCGTCGAGCCGCACGGTGACGTCGTCGACGGGCCTGGCCCCGGCCAGCGACTGCAGGGGTCCCACCCGGCGTCGGCCGTCCAGGCGGGTGGGCACCACGTTGGCCTGCTCGGCGGCTCGGCGGGCGCTGTCGCCCAGGTTGATGTCCGTGGTGACGGTGCGCACGAGCCGCTGCAGCTCCGGCCCTTCGGCCCAGCTCAGCCGCAGGCTCCGGCCGATCAGCTGGCGCTGGCCGGCGGGGGCCTGTTCCAGTTCGATCCACACCCAGTCCTCGCCGCCATCGGCACCGGCAGCGGCCCGGTCGGCGGCCAGCTCGTCCTCGCTCGGCAGGATCAGGCGCCCGATCCATTCGGCGCTGGGCCGGTAGAGATCGGAGCGGGGCTCCAGGTTGAGGGGATAGGTCTCGGGACGGTTCCAGGGGGACCGCCGGGCCAGGGCGTCGCTGCTCTCGGGCAGGGGCTGGGTCGGGGTGCCCTGGGCCGCCGGCAGGGGCGCGGGCGCCAGCAGGGGCAGCGCCAGCAGCAGCACCAGCAGCAGGGCCGCCAGGCCTGCCCGGAGCCGCCGCCGCCGGCCTTGGGAAAGGGGAATCAAGGGCCGTCCCGGCGCCGTCGCCAGGACCCTAATGGCCACTGCCAGCCGCACCGACGCTGACGCGCGAACCGCGATCGCCGGCCACCACCTGGATGCCGCTGCGGATGCGCTCGCGCAGGGCGCCCACGTGGCTGATCAGACCGATCAGGCGCCCGCCCTCCCGCAGGCGGTCGAGTTCATCCATCGCCAGCTGCAGGTTGTCGGGATCGAGGCTGCCGAAGCCTTCGTCGATGAACAGGGCCCCGAGGCCCACGCCGCCGCTGTGGGCCTGCACCGTGTCGGCCACGCCCAGGGCCAGGGCCAGGGAGGCCTGGAAGGTCTCACCGCCCGAAAGACTCGCCACTTCCCGCTCCTCGCCGGTGTAGGCGTCCAGCACCCGCAGCCCCAGGCCCGCCTTGCTGCCCTTGCGCTGGTCGCTGTCGTCGCTGAGCCGCAGCTGATAGCGGCCGCTGGTCATCAGCGTCAGCCGGCGGTTGGCGTGGCCGCAGATCTCCTCCAGGTAGGCCGAGAGCACCCAGCGCTGCAGGGAGATGTGGGGATGGCTGCGGCCCAGGCAGCGGCCGGCCACGGCCGCCAGACGGTCCGCCCGGCCCTGGGCCTCCGCCAGCGCCGTGCTGCCGGCGCGGTGGCGCTGCGCCAGGGCCGCCAGCGCCTGATGGGTGGTGTCGGCGCGGGTGCGGCGCTCCAGGGCGGCCTTGCGTTGCCCGTCGGCCTGGGCCAGGGCGGCGGCGGCGGCGGCGGTGTCGGGGCGCTGCTCCGGCAGCTGCTGCAGGTCGGGCGCGGCCAGCACGCCCTCCAAGCGCTGGCGTTCCTGGCCGTGGACCTGGATCGCCTGCTCCCAGCCCTGGTGCACCGTGGGCTCCACCAGGGCGGCCTCGAGAGCCTCCAGGTCGTGGAAGCCGGCGGCGGCCAGATCGTCGCCCAGCCGCTTCCAGGCCTCCTGCCGGCGGCTTCGGGCCGCGGTGAGCGGCTCGAGCTGGGCGGCCAGCTGTTCGAGCGCCGGCACCAGCGCCTCCAGGGCCGCCAGGGCCTGGGCGGGATCGAGGGGCTCGGCGCCGTCGTTCTCGAGGCGGGCGGCGAGGCTGGCGCAGCGCTGCTGCTCGGCCCGCAGCCGTTCGGTGGTGGCCCCGTGCTGCTGCCGCAGCTCCTGCAGACGCTGCTGGTAGCTCTCCTGCTGCCGGCCGGTGGTCTGGACCGCCCCATCCCGCTGCGGCAGCAGCGCCGCCAGGGCCCGGGCCTGATCCAGGGCCGCCGTGGCGGTGGCCAGGGCGGTGCGGGCGGCCTGGGCCTCGACGCCGGCCTGCTGCTCCTCCAGGGACCCCCGTTCGGCCTGGCAGCGGGCCAGGGCGGCCTGGGCCTCTGCCCGCAGCTCCTCGGCGCGCACCACCTGGGCGCGGGCGTCCTCGAGCTCCGGACCGGCCACCGGCGTCTGTTCGGCGGCGGCCGGCCGGGGGTGCTGCCGGGATCCACACACCGGGCAGGGATCGCCCGGGGCCAGGCCACTGGCCAGCTGGGCCGCCATGCCCGCCAGCTGCCGCTCGCGCAGGGCCAGCTCCCGCTCCCGGCAGGCGATCAGCTCCTGCTGGGCCTGCTGCTGCCGCTGCAGCGCCTGCTGCTCGCGCTGGAGCAGGCGCTCCAGGGCCTCCACACTCCTCACCAGTGTTTCCGCCCGCTGGCGTTCCTGCTCCAGCCCAGGCAGGCGATCGGCTGCGGAGCGGGCCTCCTGGGCCTGCTGCCGCTCCACCGGCAGGCGGGCCTCACAGGCGGCCAGCAGCTCCTGCCCCTTCGCCAGCCTGGCCGTGAGCCCATCGAGCTCGGCCTGGGCGGTGGCCTGCTGGTGTCGCGCCTGAGCGAGCTCGGCCTGCAGGGCCAGCAGGGCCTCCAGCTGCACGCGGTGGGCGGCCAGGGCTCCGAGGGCTCCAGTGAGCACCGGCGGCGAGGGCAGCTGCAGCAGATCCAGCGCCACCACCACATCCGGCAGTCCAACGCCCTGGTCGCGGCAGCGCCGGGCCGTGGCGAGCAGTGCGGCGCCGCGCTGCTCCAGGGCGTGGCCGTGGCCGCTGGCCTCGCGCCAGGCCAGCAGGCTGGGCCGCAGCGCGTCGGCGCGCTGGGCCACGCCGAGGCTCTCCTGGAGGGTGGCGATGCGGGGGGCGTCCGCCTCCAGCTCCGCCAGGCGCCGCCGGGCGTCGGCGCGCCGGTCCCAGCGCTCGGCGGCGGCCAGCACCGAGAGCTGCTGGTGGCGCGCCTGCTCGAAGGCGGCATCACAGGCCTGCTGGCGCTGATCGGCCTGGGCCAGCTGGTCAGCGACGGCCTCCAGCAGCCCCTCCAGCTGCGCCTGGTCGGCCGGGGGGGCTGCTGGGGCATCGGCAGTGAGCCAGGGCTCCGCCAGGCGCCAGGCCTCCTCGCGCCAGCTCTCCAGCCGGCGGCGGCCATCGAGCAGTTCGCCCAGGGCCGCGCGCGCCTGCTCCTCCAGCCAGGCCGTGGCGCGTTCGTAGAGGCCGGTGTCGAAGAGGGTCTTGAGCAGGGCCTCGCGTTCCTCGGGCCGGGCGCGCAGCACCTCGGCGAAGCGTCCCTGGGGCAGCAGGATCACCTGGCGGAACTGGTCGGCGTCGAGGCCCAGCAGGTCCACCACCTCCCGCAGCACCTCGGCGGCACCGCTGGCGACCGCTTCCATTTCCCCGGACCTGACGCGGAACAGGGCGGCGCGGGCGTTGCGCTGGGTGGTGCCGCTGCCGCGCAGCTTCGCCACCTCGCAGGCGGCCTCACGCTCCACCCGCCAGCGGCCGGAGGGGGTGGAGAACTCCAGGGCCACCCGCGGCACCACCGTGGGGGCGGCGTGCTGCGAGCGCAGACCGCGCACGCTGCGCTCCCCCGACACCGTGCCGTAGAGGGCGTAGCAGAGGGCATCGAGGAGGTAGGTCTTGCCGGCGCCGGTGTTGCCGTGGATCAGGAACAGCCCATCGCGGGCGAGCGGGTCGAAGTCGATCGTCACCGCTTCGGCGTAGGGCCCGAAGGCCTCCAGCTCCAGCCGGTGGGGTTTCACGGGCGCCGCGCGGCCGCCTGGGCGAGGGCCTCGCGCAGCAGACGCTCCTCCTCCGGGTCCGGCACCCGGCCCTGCTGGTCAGCGAAGAAGGCCAGGGTGCGCTGCAGGGGATCGCTGGCCTGCAGGATCCGCTGGCTGCGTTCGCTGGCCGCCAGGGAGGCCCGCTCGGGCGGCTGGTGCCGCAGCTCCACGGCGTGGGGGAAGCGCTGCCGCAGCCGCGCCATGGCCTGCAGCGGCAGCTGCTCATCGGTGAGCAGGGCCCGCACCCAGGCCCCCCGGGCCTCCTCCAGCCGGGGATCGGCCAGCAGCTGCTCCAGCTCGCCCTCGAGCGTGCGCAGGGGCCGGCCCGCCTCCAGGGGCACCACCTCCACCGCGGGGTTGCCCCGGGCGTCGAGTTCCACCAGGCGCACGCTCTTGACGTGGTGCTGCTCGGAGAAGGAGTAGGGCAGGGGCGTGCCGCTGTAGGCCAGGCGGGGACCGTCGAGCTCCTGGGAGCCGTGCAGATGGCCCAGGGCCACGTAGTCGAAGCCGGCGAAGGTGGGCACCGCCACCGCCTCCGCATTGCCCACCGACAGATCCCGTTCCGATTCGCTGGTGCGCCCCCCGGCCACGAAGGCATGGGCCACCAGCACCGAGCGGCAGCCAGGACGGCGGGCCCGGTCGGCATGGATGGGCAGCAGGGCGCAGTCCATCGCCTGCTGATGATCGAGGCGCGCCGGGCGGGCAGCCGGCTGCAGCTCAGGACCGTCCAGCAGCGGTTCCAGGTAGGGCAGCGGGTACACCGCTACGGCCGCGCCGCCGTCGCGGGGCTGCACCAGCACCGGTTCGGCGGCCCGCTGCCAGCGGCCCCGGATGGTCACCCCCTGGGCGGCGAGCAGTTCGTCGTACACCGACACGCGCACGTGGGAGTCGTGGTTGCCGGCGATCGCCACCACCGCGGCGCCGGTGGCCCGCAGCCGCGCCAGGGTGTCGGTGAAGAGGCGCACGGCGTCGGCCGGCGGGATCGCCCGGTCGTAGAGATCCCCGGCGATCACCACCAGGTCCACGGCCGCCTCGCCGGCCAGGTCCACCAGCTGGTCCATCGCCCGGGCCTGCTCGTCCAGGAGCGGCAGCCCGTGGAACTGACGGCCGAGATGCCAGTCGGACGTGTGCAGCAGTCGCAAGGGGGCGGGACGGGGGTGGGCGGAACGGTGGAGGGGAAGGCGGCTCAGCCCCGGCTGCGGCGCAGCGCCAGGCCGGCCTCCACGGCCGTGCCCAGGGCCAGCAGCAGAAAACCCGCCAGACCCACCAGCTGGTTGCGCTGCAGCAGATCGGGCATCAGCACCGGATCGATGCCGGAGTCCTGCACGGCCCCGATGCCGAACCACAGGGCCGCGGCGGCGGAGGTGAGCCAGTAGGCCCGCCATCGCCGCTGGTAGATGTAGCCCGTGCCGAGGCCGGGCACGATGTTGAGCAGCACGGCCACCCAGCCGCTGGAGGCGGCCAGGATCTGCTCACGGCTGGGATGTCCGTCGCTGCCGGAGCCCTGAGCGACGGGCTGGGGGCTGCTCTCCATCACGGCGGCCGGGAACGGACGGACCCCCCATCCCTAGCGCAGCCCTGGCCCCGCCAGCGGCGAGCCCTGCACCTCAGCCGGCCAGCAACGCCTCCCACTGGCGCGCCAGGGCCCCTGGCAGCGGCCTGGGGCGGTAGTCGCGGGGATCGCTGGGCCCATGGCGGATCACGGCGTTCACCACCACGGCGGGGGTGGTGCCGCGGTTGATGGCGCCATGGGGCACCCCGGGGGGGATGCGCACCCAGGTGGGCTCGTCCTCCCGCAGGGTGATGCGGCGCAGCCGGCGGTCTTCCAGCACCAGCAGATCGAAGGCCCCCCGCAGCACGCGCAGCTGGTCGGTCTGGCGGCGGTGGCAGAAGAGGGTGCCGCTGGTGTCGGTGCCGATCTCGGCGATCAGGGTTTCGTCGCTGGGCAGGGGTTCGGAGAACAGGGTGGCGCCGGCGCGGTTGTGCGACACCGGTGCCAGCTCGATGCGTCGTGAGAGGGCCATGGTGGCGGATCTGAGTTCGTGAAGAATCACGACGAAATGGCGGTCATGGCGTGGCCACCGACACCAATCCCGCCCACGTGAGGAATGGCGCACATGCCGCCGGCCTGGCCATCCCCCATTCCCAAGCTGCCCCCTGTCCTCCCTGCGCCCATGGCCGCCCGGCTCGACCCCCTGCCCCTGGAGCAGCTGCCGGCGCTGCCGGCCCTACGGCTGGCGGTGGTGGGCCATGTGGAGGTGGTCACCTTCCTGGCCCTGGAGAGCCTGCCCCGCGCGGGTCTGGTGCAGACCGCCCGCGCCTGCCTCGACCTGCCGGGCGGCGCCGGGGCCGTGGCGGCGGTGCAGCTGGCCCGGCTCACCGGCGTGCCGGTGCGCTTCCACACGGCCCTGGGGCGTGACGCGGTGGGGGAACGGGCGGCCCAGGTGCTGAGCGAGCTGGGGCTCGATCTGCAGGTGGCCTGGCGCGACGCCCCCACGCGCCGGGGCGTGAGTCTGGGCGACCGCTCCGGTGAGCGCAGCATCGTGGTGATCGGCGAGCGCCTCAGCCCCCGCGCCGACGATCCGCTGCCCTGGCACGAGCTGGCGCGCTGCGACGGGGTGTTCGCCACCGCCGCCGATGTGGCGGCCCTGCGCCAGGCCCGCGCTGCCCGGGTGCTCACGGCCACGCCCCGGCTGCCCCTGCCGGTGCTCCAGGAGGCGGGCGTGGCCCTCGACGCTCTGATCGGCAGCGGTCTGGATCCGGCCGAGCGGGTGCCGCCGGGGGCCCTGCGGCCCGCCCCGGTCCTGCGCATCGCCACCGCCGGCGCCCAGGGAGGGATGGCCGAGCCCCTGGGTGCGTTCGCCGCGCCGCCCCGAGCCCGCCCGGTGGTGGACAGCTACGGCGCCGGCGACTGCTTCGCGGCAGGGGTGACCGCCGGCCTGGCCGCGGGCTGGAGTGCCCACCAGGCCATCAGCCTCGGCTGCCACTGCGGCAGCGCCTGCCTCGACGGCCTCGGCCCCTATGCCGGCCAGCTGCGCCGTGGCGCCGGTGGCTGGAGCCAGGAACCTCTGGGCTGAGGCAGGAGCGAGGCAGGCCAGGCTGGGCGCTGCGACGACGCGGGCAGGACTTGAGCGCAACCAGCGGACGGCGGGCGGTGATCGGCGTGATGGGTGCCGGCGATGGGGCAGGCACGGCGGCCCTGCGGCTGGCGGAGGAGCTGGGCGCCGCCATCGCCCGCCGGGGCTGGGCCCTGCTCAGCGGTGGGCGCCCCAGCGGCGTGATGGCGGCGGCCAGCCGCGGCGCCATGGCGGTGGAGGGCCATCTGGTGGTGGGCGTGCTGCCCGGCGACGGAAGCGGCGGCAGGGGAGAGGGCGCGACGGCGGAGCTGGATCTGGCGCTGTTCACCGGCATGGGCCTGGCCCGCAACGTGATCAACGTGCTCAGCAGCGACGTGGTGGTGGTGTGCGGGGGCGGCGGCGCCGGCACGGCGTCGGAGGCGGCCCATGCGCTCGGGGCGGGCCGGCCCCTGGTGCTGCTGGCTGTTCCGCAACCCTGGATCGCACTGTTCACAGGCCTCGATGCCGGCGTGGTGGTGTGCGCCACGGTGGAGGAGGCCATCGCCGCCATCGCCCGCCAGCTCAACGTTCCCGCCCAGCCTCCCTGCCGAGCCACAGCCGCTGTCAGCGCCGCTGGTGCCGCCGCCGCAGACCTGAAGGGCGAGCGCCTGCCGGTGGCCCTGGTGCAACTGCAGGCCGGGGAGGATGCCGCCGCCAACCGCCGTCAGGCCGAGGCCTGGCTGGAGCGGGCCGTTCGGCCACCGGCGGGCCGTCCGGCACCGCGGCTGCTGATGCTGCCGGAGATCTGGAACGCCCCCTACGCAGCGCAGCGCTTCGCCGCCTTCGCCGAACCGATCCCCGAGCCCGGCTGCTCCCTGCTCGACGGGCCCTCACCGTCGCTGGCGATGGTGGCGCGGCTGGCCCGGCGCCATGGCGTGGCGGTGATCGCCGGCTCGATCCCCGAGCGCGGCGCCGACGGGCGTCTCCACAACACAGCCACCGTGATCGATGGGCAGGGGCGGCTGCTGGCGAAGCACCGCAAGCTGCACCTCTTCGATGTGGATGTGCCCGGCGGCATCCGCTTCCGCGAATCCGACAGCCTCAGCCCCGGCGGCTCCATCACGGTGCTGCCGGGCGACGGTGACCCCCTGGCCACCGGCCTGGCCGAGCCGCCGAACCTGGGCCTGCTGATCTGCTACGACATCCGCTTCCCGGAGCTGGCCCTGCTGATGGGGCAACGCCATGGCTGCTCCCTGCTGGCCTGCCCGGCCGCCTTCAACACCACCACCGGCCCGCGCCACTGGCACCTGCTGATGCGGGCCCGTGCGGTGGACAGCCAGTGCTTCCTGCTGGCCTGCTCCAGTGCGCGGCCACCGGACGGCGAGGGCTACCCCAGCTACGGCCACTCGCTGGTGGTGGATCCCTGGGGCACGGTGATCGCCGAGGCCGGCACGGGCGAGCAGGTGCTGCACGCCGAGCTGGATCTGGCCCAGGTGGCCCTGGCCCGGCGGGCGATCCCCACCGGCGAGCAGCGCCGCGGCGATCTGTATCGGCTGGAGCCGGCGTGACTCCCGGCAGGGAACCTCACCGGTGAGCCGGTGCGAACAGCGACAGGCAGCGGCCGCGGGTCCTCCATAGGGTCTGGGAGTCCCCAGGCCGGCGCAGGCCCATGGAACGGTTCTTCCTGGAGCTCGACCCACCCGAGGAGGTGATGCGCAGCTGGCCCCACGTGGTGATCGTAGGGGGCGGCTTCGCCGGCCTCAAGGCCTGCCACGCCCTGGCCCGTCAGCCGGTGCGGGTGACGCTGATCGACAAGCGCAACTTCAACCTGTTCCAGCCGTTGCTGTATCAGGTGGCCTCGGGGCTGGTGAGCGAGGCGGATGTGGCCTCACCACTTCGGCAGATGGTGGGCCATGCCCCCAACATCCAGATCCTGCTGGGGGAGGTGACGGACATCGACCCCGACGCACGGGAGGTGGTGTTCAACGACCGGCGCTACGGCTACGACCAGCTGATCCTGGCCACCGGCTCGGGCAGCACCTACTTCGGCCGGGAGGAGTGGCGGCCGCTGGCGCCGCCGATGAAGATCCTCGAGCACGCCGATGAGATCCGCCGGCGGCTGCTGATGGCCCTGGAGGAGGCGGAGCAGACCCCAGACCCGCAGCGGCGCCGCTTTCTGCAGACGGTGGTGGTGGTGGGCGCCGGGCCGGCGGGCTGCGAACTGGCCGGATCGCTGATCGAGCTGATGCACCGGGCCGTGCGGCGCGAGTTCAAGCAGCTGCGCCAGGACGACTGCACGGTGGTGCTGGTGGACGTGGTGGACCGGGTGCTGCCCACCATGGCCGAACCGCTGGGGGCCGCCGCCGCCCGCTACCTGGAGGCCGCGGGGGTGGAGCTGCGCCTGGGGGCGAAGGTGGAGGCGATCGCGCCGGGCCGGGTGCGGCTGGCCGGGTCGGCGGGGGAGCAGGAGCTGGCGGCGGCCACGATCTGCTGGACCGCCGGCGTGCGCGCCTCCCGCCTGGGCCGGCTGCTGGCCGAGCGCTGCAGCTGCCCGGTGGACCGCGGTGGCCGGCTGGTGGTGGAGCCGGATTTCTCGATCCCTGGCCACCCGGAGATCCGCGCCGTGGGGGATCTCTGCAACTACGCCCACACCGAGGACGGCCGGCCGCTGCCGGGCATGGCCGGTCCGGCGGTGCAGATGGGCGGCTGGGTGGCCCGCGACGTGCTGGCCCGCCTGCAGGGCCGGCCGATGGCGCCGTTCCGCTGGGTCGACCTGGGCAGCATGGCGGTGATCGGTCCCTGGTATGCCGTGGCCGACCTGCGCGGCTGGCACGTGACCGGCCTGCCGGGCTGGATCCTCTGGGCCCTGGCGCATCTGGCCTTCATTCCCGACACCGAGAACCGCATCGCCCTGTTCAGCAAGTGGATGTGGCAGATCGCCACCCGCCAGCGCACCGCCCTGCTGATCACCGGCCGGCCCGACCAGCACATCGGCGTGGATGTGGGGCTGTACCGGGCGCCATGGAACGCGCAGGGCTCAGGAGAAGAGACGCAGGTCGTTCCCGCCCAGAGCGAGGCAGCCGCCTGAATGGAATCCCAGCGGGGCAACAGAGAGCCTCGCCACAGGGCCTAGAGCTTGCGGAGGCCAGCGGCTGTGGTGCGGATCGCCGCCAGCTCCTCATCAGGCAGCTTCTCCAGTTGCTTCATCACCAGGGCCATGCGCGGATTGCGGCGCAGCGATTCCTGGTGGCGGGCCAGGAAATCCCAGTAGAGGGCGTTGAAGGGGCAGGCGTCCGGCCCGCTGCGCTGCTTCACGTCGTAGCGGCAGCCCTTGCAGTAGGTGCTCATGCGGTTGATGTAGCTGCCGCTGGCGGCGTAGGGCTTGCTGGCCAGGCGGCCGCCGTCGGCGAACAGACCCATGCCCAGCACGTTGGTCTGCATCACCCAGTCGTAGCCGTCGATGAACATCCGCTGGAACCAGGCCGTGAACGACTGCGGATCGAGGCCCGCGATCAGGCCGTAATTCGCCAGCACCATCAGTCGCTGGATGTGGTGGGCATAGCCGCTGCTCTCCAACTCGCCGAGGACGGTGTCCATGCAGGCCATGCCGCTGCCCCCCAGCCGCTCCAGCCAGTCCGGCAGCGGCCCATTGGCGCCGAAGTGGTTGCTGGCCGTGTAGTCGGCCCCGAACCACCAGTAAAGGCCGTGGGTGTATTCGCGCCAGCCGAGGATCTGGCGGATCACCCCCTCCAGCCCCGCCAGCGGGCTGCGCCGCTCCCGCCCTGCTTGCTCCAGCCGCCGGATCACCTCCAGCGGTTGCAGCAGCCCCAGGTTCAGATAGGGCGAGAGCAGCGCATGCCAGAGGGTGGGCTCGCCGCTCACCATGGCGTCCTGGTAGGGCCCGAAGCCGTCGAGGCGGGTGGCGATGAAGTGCTTCAGCACCGCCAGGGCCTGCTCCCGGGTCACGGCCCAGCGGAAGCTGCGGGCATCGCCGGGCAGCCGCGGGCCGCCACCGGCCTCCAGGTCGTCCGCCAACCGCTCAACCTTGGCGATCACATCCGCGGTGATGGCGTCGGGCTCAAACCACAACGGCTCCGGCCCCTTGAGCCCCCTGGGCGGCGCCTTGCGGTTGGCCTGGTCGAAATTCCACTGGCCGCCCAGGGGCTGGCCCTCGCCGTCCATCAGCACGCCGAAGCGCCGCCGGCCCTCGCGGTAGAAGAGCTCCATGCGCAGCTGCTTGTACGGATGCGCCCAGGCGGCGAAGTCGTTCCGGCTCCACAGGAAGGCGTTGGAGGCGTGCCACACCAGCCGCGGAGCACCGGCGCCCATGGCCTCCACCGCCGCCACGATTGACGCACGGAACGGCCGCTCCGCCGGCTCCATCAGGTGCAGCTCGGTGATGCCGTGCTCGGCGATCCAGGCCGCCAGCCCGGCGCGGAAATTCTCCACCTGGCGGTGATCCACCGTCCAGCCGGCCACCGCCAGCTCGGCGGCGAAGTGGCGCATCGCGCTCCACACCAGCACCAGCTTCTGGCGGTGGCAGCGACGCGCCCGAGCCGACGAGGTGCTCTCGAGCAGCAGCACCCGCGGCGAAGCCGGCTCCGCTGCCGCCAGGGCGGCCTGGGCCGCCGACAGCTGGTCGCCCAGCACCCAGATGCCCTTCACGGCCGGCAGATCACCTGCGGTTCAGCGCCACGGTGCCCGAGCGGACCGTCAACGGTGAAAGCGGGGGTCGGTCTCCAGCCAGCGCTCCAGCGCCGCCAGCCCCTCGATCAGCGCCCACACGCTCAGGCCCAGCACCAGCAGTCCGCCGGCCGCCATCACGACCGCCATCACCAGGGGAATCGCCGCCAGCGCCACCAGCGGGAACACCACCAGGCCGCCGATGGCCGCCAGCCCCAGCACCGGCGCCACCAGCGCCGATGGCGGACCACTTCTCCAGGACTGGATCGGGGCCATGGGATCAGCACCGCGGATACTGGCTCATTCTGGGGCCGCAGGACCTGTCGAGGAGGGCGGAGAACCGCCCGAGCCGGCCGCCGGATGCGGGACTCGCATCAGGGCCTGGATGCCTAGGGTCGGCGCAGCGAGCGCCGCTGCCGATGCGCATCACCATCGTGGGCTGCGGCTACGTGGGCACCGCCCTGGCCCGCCACTGGCGCCACGATCCCCAGGTGCGGCTCACCGTCACCTGTACGCGAGAGGAGCGCCGGTCGCAGCTGGCACCCCTGGCCGAGCGGGTGGAGGTGTTGCGGGCAGGAGACGGGCCGGCGCTGCGGCTCGCTCTGCAGGACGCTGAGGTTGCGGTGTTCTGCCTGGCCCCCACGGGCGATCGGCTGGTGAGCGCCGACGCCTACGGCGCCACCTACCGCGACAGCTTCAGCGCTCTGGCCGCTCTGGTGGATGAGCTGCCGAACCTGCGCCAGATCGTCTACACCGGCAGCTGCTCGGTCTACGGGGATGCCGGCGGTGGCTGGGTGGACGAGAGCACCCCGGCCGCACCCCGCGACGACCACGGCCGGGTGCTGCTGGAGAGCGAGGAGCTGCTGGGCCGCTGCCGCGCTCCGGGGCGCCGCGTGTGCGTGCTGCGGCTTGGAGCGATTTACGGCCCCGGCCGGGAGCTGGGCGAGCGCTTCCGCCCCCTGGCCGGCAGCACCCGCCCCGGCGATGGCCGTCAGCACAGCAGCTGGATCCACCGCGACGACGTGGTGGGCGCCATCGCCGCCGCCGTCAACGGCGGCTGGGACGGGTTGGTGAACCTGGTGGACGACGAACCGCTGCCGGTGGCCGATCTGCTCGACCGGGTGCTCGCGGCCGGCGCTCTGGAACCGGTCCGCTGGCATCCGGCCGCCGCCACCGGCACCAAGCCGGCGGATCGGCGTGTGAGCAACCGCCGCCTGCATCAGCTCGGCCACCGGCTGCGCCATCCACGGGTGCAGGTGCCGCTGCTCAAGCGCATCGATCAGACCCTGTTCGATGCGCTGGCCTCCCAGTCCCGCGAGGCGCCCCGGGGCCGCTGCAACCACAACCTGCACCAGGAGAGCGATCTGGTGCAGCGCTTTCTGAACGTGCTGCAGCCGGGCACCTACGTGCGCCCCCACCGCCACCAGCGCGAGCAGCCGGGCACGGGCTTCGAGTGCTTCCTTGTGCTGCAGGGGGCGGTGGGGCTGCTGGTGCTCGACGCGGCCGGCGCGGTGATCAGCCGCCAGCGCCTGGAGGCCGGCGGAGCCCTGCGGGGCGTCGAACTGGCCGAGGGGCAGGTGCACACCCTGGTGGCCCTGGAGCCGGACACCGTGCTGTTTGAGCTCAAGCAGGGCCCCTACATCCCCAGCGCCGACAAGGACTTCCTGTCCCAGTTCCCCGCCGAGGGCACACCGGCGGCCGAGGCCCAGGAGCGCTGCTGGCGGGCGCTGTTCGAGGAGGAGGAGAACGCCGATCCGTAACGAAGCGTGCCGTCCTGGTCTGCCCATCCCCACACGGACTGTCCGCCAGCTTCGGTCTGCATAGGTTGAAGACAGAGCACTCTCACCCTGGTCCAAGGGGCTGAGACACGCAGAGGGCACCATGGAACAGATCACCCCGCAGGGCCTGCAGGTCGCCCAGGACCTCGGCCAGCGCCACGGGTTCAGTGCCGGCGCCGTGGCACACCTGATGCAGGCGATGCTGCGCAGCCGCGGCGGCATGGCCCAGTTCAACCACCCCGAATTCGGCGGCTCCGGCCAGTGGATGCCCGGCGGCATGCTGATGATCAGCGACATGTTCAACAACGCCCTCAAGGCCCGCGTCGACGGGCTCTGCCGGGACGTCTCCGCCGTGCTGGCCTCGCAGCCGATGTCGGCGCCAGCGGTGAGCCACAGCTTCCAGCAGCAGAGCGGCGGCGGGTTCCAGCAGCAGAGTTCCGGCGGAGCCGCTGCCGCAGCCATGCCCGGCATGGCCCCCATGGCGTCGATGGCCCCGATGCCCGGCATGGCTCCGATGGCGTCATCCCCGGCAGCGCCGCTGTTCGTTCCCGATCCCCGCGACACCTGGTGGCCGCCGGAACTCGGCACCCCCAGCGCCAGCGGTGAGCAGAACAGCGTGCGCTATGCCTTCTTCCCCGGCAGCGGCCGCCTGGCGGTGGATGTGAACGGCCAGGTGAGCGTCTACGACACCGGAGGGCAGCACATCGCCGGCTTCGGCCAGCAGCAGGCCGGCGGCGGCGTGGTGTTCACGACCCCTGCCGGCCATGTGAGCCTCAGCAGCTTCTCGCCCGCCGGCGGCTTCAGCCAGCAGCAGCAGAGCGGCGGCGGCTCCCAGCAGCAGAGCACCGGTGGCGGCTGGCAGCAACAGAGCAGCAGCGCCGCCAGCGTTTCGCAGGCCGCAGCGACAACGCCCATGCCGCCCATGGGATCGATGCAGCCACCGGCCGGGATGTCCATGGCGCCGATGTCGCCGATGGCACCGATAGCGCCCCCGCACGCCTGGTGGCCCGCCGAGCTCGGCACGCCAGCTTCCAGCGGCGCCCAGAACGACCTGCGCTATGCCGTGTTCCCGGCGATCGGCCGGCTGGCGGTGGAGCAGGGCGGCCGCTGCCGGGTGTTCGCCGTGGGGCCAGAGCAGATTCGCGGCGTGGCGGTGCAGAGCGACAGCGGTGCCCTGATGGTCGCGACGGCCGACGGCGAACGGCCCCTGGACCAGTTCCCGCAAGTCACCCCGGCTGCCGAGCCGGATGATCCCTATGCGGCCCTGGAGCGCCTGGGAGAGCTCAGGGCCAAGGGCATCCTCACCGAGGAGGAATTCGACCGCAAGAAGGCCGACCTGCTGGCGCGTCTCTGACGTCCCGGCTGACGCCGGCCATCAGGCCGTGCCGAACGCCACCTGGCAGGCGGCGTTGAGCAGTTCGGCCTCATCCCGGGTTCGGGGATTGCGGCCGTCCAGGGTGCCCCGGTCGCAATCGGCCGTGATCTCGACCTCGTCGTTGTTGGCGATCACCGAGAACGTGGTCGACTGGGTGCCGACCGGACGGATCGATCCGTAGAGCAGCTGATAGTTCGTGTTGGGAACCACGATGTAGGTGGTGTGGCTGCTGACGGCGTTGTCCACGGCCGCATTGATGATCGCCGCGGTGGCCAGGGTGGAGACGCCCCAGGCGGCGGCACTCGGCCCCCACCAGTTCCAGCGTGGGGTGGACCAGCCGCCGTACCACCCCCACGACCAGGGGCGGGCCGGGCCCCAGCCGGGACGGGCCCAGCCGGGATAGCGGTACCAGCGGTCCCAGTCACGACTGGCCCGGCGCCAGCGGTCGTCGCGGCGGTCGGCTGCGCGATCCCAGCGGTCGTCCCGCCGGTTGCCGGCCCGATCCCAGCGGTCGTCGCGGCGGTTACCGGCCCGATCCCAGCGGTCATCCCGCCGGTCGAGCCGCTCCTGCCGGGCGCGGTCGTTGTCGCGATTGCGGTTGCGGTCGCTGCCACGGTTGCGCTCGTCGCGCCGGGCCCGGTCCGCGTTGCGGTTGCGTTCGGCATTGCGGTTTCGCTCGGCATTGCGGTTGCGGTCAGCGCTGCCGGTGCGGTCCAGTGAGGGGGTACCCCGTCCCCGGCTGTTGCCGGTCCATCCACCCCGGGGTTCCCTGGAGCCGCGTCCCATGCCCGGCGAGGCGGTGCGGAAGCCGGTGTTCTTGTTCGAGCGGCGGGCCTGTCCACCGCCACCGCCACCACCAGTCAGGTTGCCGCCAGCGGAACGGCGGTTGCTGCCACCACCGCTGCCACGGCCCCCGCCACGGTTGCCACTGCCACGGTTGCCACTGCCACCGCCACCGCTGCGCTGGCTGAGCAACTGCTCGGCGGACGAGGGGCTGCCCGCCGCCGCCCAGGTGGGTGCGCTGGGCAGGGCGGGAATCACCAGAACCCCCGCAAGCACGAGGGCGGGAAGGGAGAGGGTCTTCACTTCAGCCCCTCGCAGCCTTCGTCATAGCAGGTGAGGATCACCCGGCCATCGGCGCCGAAGCGAACACCCACCAGATCGCGGCCCTCCAGAGAATCCACGCGCTCCTCACGAACGCTGTTGAGGTGATTGGGATTGATCACGCAGAGATCGCGATCGTCGTAACAGATCGTGTTCGTGGAGAAGCGTGCCCCGGCGGACTTCACCTGCCGCCACCGGCCCGAGGGGGCATCGAGGATGCCCATCCGCAACGGCGGATCGCTCACCCGGATCACCTCCACCCGGGAGCCGATCGTGTGCCGGTACACCGTGGAGTCGCCCTCATCGGTGACCTCGACCACACAGTCCTGAGGGGCGCCGCCCCGGATCGTGCAGGTGGTCTCCAGGCGGTAGAGGGTCGTGCCCTGGGCCGCGGACGGCTGGGCGCAGAAGGGTATGGCGACACCAGCGCACAGAACCATCAGCGCCATCGATCGGACGCGGAACTGCATAGACACAGGGCAGGAACGCTGCTGAAGAACTGGACCCTTGATCGTTGACAGGAACCTCAGCCCCGGCAACGGTTTGTTGCACTCGGCCATACATCGCCGGCGAGCTCAGGCTGCGGAGAGCCCCGGCCTTGCAGACGAGGCGATCTCCGCGCCGGTGTCCTCCACCAGCCGGCAGACCCGCCGGGCCAGGGCGGTGGCGTAGAGGCGGTCCACGGCGCCGGCTTCGGGACTGATTCTGAGGCTGCGGCAGTCCACCACCAGCCGCTCCCGCTGGCCGCTCTGATCGGCCACCCGCAGCCGCAGCTGCCAGTGGTGCTGGGCGCTGCGGGTGATCTGATCGGCGCACACCGGCCCCACGCACAGCCCGGGGGCCGCCCCCGCCGCCCCGCGCAGGGGAAGCGGCGACAGCAGCACCCCCAGCAGCAGGGCGAGCAGCAGCAGCGGCAGCCAGAGCCGCCTCAACTGGCCAGCTCCGCGGGCAGCTCGGCGGGCAGCTCGGCCTCGGGGTGGAAGTACTCCCACACCTGGCGGGCCAGGGCGGGCCCCACGCCCGGCGCCGCACTCAGGCTGTCCACGCTGGCCAGCTGGATGGCGTCGACGGAGCGGAAGTGGGCCAGCAGCTCCCGGGCCCGCTTCGGCCCCAGACCGGGGATGTCGGTGAGGCGGGAGCGGGTCATGCGCTCGCCGCGCTGCTGCCTGTGGAAGCTCACCGCGAAGCGGTGGGCCTCGTCGCGCAGGCGGCGCAGGAGCTGCACGCCCAGCTGCTCCGGGTCACTCTCCAGTGGCTGACCGGCACCGGGAAGAAACACCTCCTCCCGCTGCTTGGCCAGGGAACAGACCACCAGATCCTCGGCCAGATCAAGCTCCCGCAGCGCCTCCATCACAGCCGAGAGCTGGCCCTTGCCGCCGTCGATCATCACCACGTCCGGCCAGTCCCCCATGCCGTCGGTGTGCAGGGTGGTGGCCCCGCGGCGACGCAGCTCCGCCAGGTCGGCCCCCTCCGCCTTGGCCTGGGCCCAGCGCCGGAACCGGCGGCGCATGATCTCGGCCATGGCCATGAAGTCATCGGAGTGGCCGGCACGGATCGAACTGCTGCGGATCCGGTACTTGCGGTAGTGCTGCTTGGCCGGCAGGCCGTCGATGAACACCACCTGGGAGGCCACTGCGTCGCTGCCCTGGATGTGGCTGATGTCGTAGCCCTCGATCCGCCGCGGCGCTGTGGTGAGTTCGAGCAGCTGGGCCAGATCCTCGGTGGCCAGCAGGTTCTGCTCGCTGGCGCGCTGGGCGCGCTGCAGCTCGTAGCCGGCGTTGCGCACCACCAGCTCGATCAGCTCGGCCTTCTGCTGCCGCTGGGGCACGGCCAGCCGCACCCGCCGGCCCCGCTGCTCGCCCAGCCAGTCCTCGATCAGGCGCTGCTGGGGCAGGGCGTGCTGCAGCAGCAGTTCCGGGGGAATCTCCACCCCCTCCACCTGGCTGTAGTGCTCCTCGATCACACGCTGCAGGATCAGGCCGGGCGTGTCGGTGGCACCCTCGGCGTCCGCCAGGTAACCCAGGCGCCCCACCAGCTTCCCTGCCCGCATCTGGAACAGCTGCACCGCCGCCACCCGTCCGTCGGCCGCCAGGGCGATCACATCGCGGCTCACCGAGCTGTCGCCCACGCTCATCTTCTGGTCGGCGGTGAGGGCGTCGAGCCCCTGGATCTGGTCCCGCACCCGGGCGGCGCTCTCGAAGTCGAGCCGCTCGGCGTAGCGCTCCATCTGCTCGCGAAGCAGCGTCACCAGCTCGTCGTTGCGGCCCTGGAACACCATCGCCACCTGGCGCAGGGTGCAGTGGTAGTCCTCGGAGCTGATCTTCTCCTGGCACACCCCGGGACAGCGCCCGATGTCGTAGTTGAGGCAGGTGCGGTCGCGGTAGAGCGGCTGGGGCCGCTGACGCAGGGGAAACACCCGCTTCACCAGCGCCAGGGTGCGGCGCAGCAGGCCCACGTCCACGTAGGGGCCGTAGAAGCGGTCGAGGGGCGAGCGGAAGCGGCGCCGGCGGGTGATGAACAGGCGTGGATAGGCCTCGCTCCAGGTGATGCACAGATAGGGATATTTCTTGTCGTCCTTGAGCAGGACGTTGAAGTGCGGCTGGTTCTGCTTGATCAGGTTCGATTCCAGTGCCAGCGCCTCCGCCTCGCTGTCGGTGACGATGAACTCGATCTCCGCCACCTGCCGCACCATCAGCCTGATGCGGGGGCTGTGGCCGTGGGCGTTGCCGCTCTGGAAGTAGCTGCGCACCCGGCTGCGCAGCACCTTGGCCTTGCCGATGTAGAGGATGCGGTCCTCCACGTCCCGCATCAGGTAGCAGCCGGGCTCGCCGGGAAGCTCCGCCAGCCGTGAGCGGAGGCGGTCTGGCTGCTGAAGCAGAGGAAGCCGGACCGGCGACGTCAACCGCCGTACTGCCAGCCGGTGGCGGAGAGTTCGAGGGCGGCGCCGTCGCGGTTGAGCACGGCGCTCTTCACCTCGCCCACGAACACGGTGTGGTCACCGTGGGCGACCTGCCCCACCAGCTCGCACTCCACCGCGCCGAGGGCGTCCTCCAGCAGCGGCAGACCGAGCTCGCCGAGCCGGAAGGGGGCGGCGTCGAAGCGGCCGCCGATGGCCTTCTGGGGCTTGAAGAACACGGCTGCCAGATCCTTCTGGTCGGCGGCGAGCACGTTGAGCGCGAACCGTCCGGTGCGCTGGATGATGCCGTTGCTGGTGCTGTCGGCCCGCACCGCCATCACCACCAGCGGCGGCTCGAAGCTGCCCTGGGTCACCCAGCTGGCCGTGAAGCCGTTCACCTCCTCGCCCTCGGCCACGCCGCAGATGAACACGCCGTGGGGGATCTTGCGCAGCAGGGTCTTCTTGGCTTCCGCGTTGAGGGCCATGGGTGGGAGACGGGCAGTCGCGACTCTAGAAAGCGCCGGCACGCCCATAGGCTGAGCCCCATGCGCGCCCTCTACCCCGGCAGCTTCGATCCCCTCACCCTGGGCCATCTCGACCTGATCGAGCGGGCCAGCCGTCTCTTCGACGGGGTGGTGGTGGCGGTGCTGCGCAACCCCGGCAAGACCCCGGCGTTCTCCCTGGACCAGCGCCTGGAGCAGATCCGGGCGGCCACGCGCCACCTGAGCGGGGTGGAGGTGGGCAGCTTCGACGGCCTGACGGTGAGCTTCGCCCAGGAGCGCCGCACCCAGGTGATCCTGCGCGGGCTGCGGGCCCTCAGCGACTTCGAGTACGAGCTGCAGATCGCCCACACCAACAAGAGCCTGGCGCCGGAGGTGGAGACCCTGTTCCTGGCCACGGCGGTGCATCACAGTTTTCTGAGCAGTTCGGTGGTCAGGGAGGTGGCGCGCTTCGGGGGTGATGTCAGCCATCTCGTGCCCGATGGAGTGGCACAGGACCTCGCCAGGCTCTTTAATCGGGCGGAATGAAGCTCTGAGCGCCATGGCCGAGGCCAGCATCACCGTTCTCGATCAGCTCGATCAGCTGGAGGAGGTCGTGCTGGAGGGCACCCGGGTTCCCTTCAGTGGTGGGCGGCTCGTGAACGAGCAGGACGCCATCGAGATGATGGACGCGGTGCGCGAGGCGCTGCCGGCCCAGATCAACCAGGCCAGCGAGCTGCTGCGCCAGCGCGACGACTTCATCGCCCAGGCCCGGCGCCAGGCCGAGGAGATCGTGGCCAACGCCCAGCGGGAGCGCGAGCAGCTGATCAGCAACGCAGCGGTGCTCAAGGAGGCCGAGCGTCAGGTGGCCGAGATGCGTGAGCAGACCCGCCAGCAGTGCGAGCAGATGCTGCTGCAGGGGCGCCAGAAGGCGGCCCAGGCGGAGCAGGAGCACCAGAGCCGCATGGCCCAGATGGAGCAGCAGTTCGCCGCCCGCCGCCAGCAGCTCGAGCAGGAGGCCGGTGAGCGCAACCGCCAGCTGGTGGAGCAGCACGAACGCAACCGCCAGCAGGCCATGGCCGAGCTGGAGCAGATCCGCCAGGAGGGACTGCGGCTGCAGCGCGAGAGCCAGGCCGAGGCCGAGCGCCTGCACAACGATGCCCTGCAGTTCCGCCAGCAGACCCAGCAGCAGTGCGACCAGCTGGTGGCGCGCAGCCGCCAGGAGGCCACCGAGGTGAGCGAAGGCGCCAACCGCTATGCCGAGCAGGTGCTCGGCGAGCTGGAGGGGCGCATCAAGGAGCTGGCTCAGGTGGTGATCGCCGGCCGCCGCGAACTGGTGCGCTTCCAGGTGCCGGAGGTGGTGAGCGGCGGCAGCGCCGCTGCTGCTGCCCTCACTGACACCGCTGCCCCTGGCGAATCCGGCGTGGCCGCCGACCCTGCCGCCCGGGTGCGGCGGCCAGCCTCGGGAGCTCGCACCCCCGGCAGCCGCCGTCGCCGGGTGGTGGACAGCCTCAGGCAGCTGGCGGGCTGAGCCCGCCTCAGCCGGCTGGGCAGAGCCCGCTGGTCTGCACCTGGCGCAACACCTGGCCGATGGTGGTGTTGGGCTGGGCGCCCCCGTTGCTGATGGCGGCCACGTAACGGGCCCCCTCGGCCGTGAGCAGCACTCCGCTGATTGCCCGCACACCGCGCAGCGTGCCGGTCTTGGCGTAGAAGCGGCCCTGCAGAGCCGGGTCGGTGTAGATGTTGCGCAGGGTGCCGCGCTGACCGGACACCGCCATCGAGGCCAGGTAGTTGCGCGCGTAGGGATGCTGATCCATGCGCAGCAGCAGGGCTGCCAGGAAGTGGCTGGTGAGGCGGTTGGAGCGGTCCAGACCGCTGCCGTCGGCGATGCGCACGCCCTGCATCGGCAGCCCCTGACCGAGCAGCCAGGCGATGGTGCGCTGCTGGGCCTGGGCCAGGTCCCAGGTGCCCGCCGCCTGCCGCATCAGCACTTCGGCGGTGAAATTGTGGCTCTCGCTGTTGGCCAGGCTGAGCAGGTTGTGCATCGGCGCCGAGGGCTGCTCGTAGATCAGCGCCGCGTCGGCGGGGAGGGGAGAGCGGGACGACACCAGCCGCAGCTGGGCCTGCCCGCCCTGCTGGGCGATGGCCCGCTCCAGCAGGGTCTGCAGGCGTGAGGGCGGGTTCTGCACCGCGTCCTGGATGGCGTTGCTGGTCACCGCCAGCCGGGTGATCGGGGCGCCGTAGGCATAAAAGCGGTCGTCAGGGTTCCAGCCGCTGGGCCACCAGGCCTGGCTGGGTTCCTCGGCCAGCTCCAGGCGCACCACCGTGCCGGGCGCACCCGTGGAGCCGCCGGAGCGCAGGGCCAGCTGGGCGAAACGCTGCAGCTGGGGCAGAGCCAGGTCGGGATCACCCTCTCCGGTGAGCCGGAAGCTGCCGTCGGGCAGCTGCCACAGCCGGGTGGTCAGGCGGTGGTCGGGGCCGAGCTGATCGAGGGCGAAGGCGGTGGAGACCAGCTTCTGATTGGAGGCCGGTACCCGTGGCGTGAAGCCGTTCACCTCCGCCAGCAGGCGGCCGCGGGGGTCGGCGACGCTGATGCTCCAGGCTCCGGCCTCGCCGCCCAGAAGCGAGCGGATGCGCTGCTGCAACGCCGGACAGCTCGGCTGGGTCTCCAGCCGGGGCAGACCCGTCGGCGGCGGCGGCGCCGGCAGGCTGGCCTGGAGCGGTGGACTAACCGGGCCTGGCGCGGGCACCGCCGGACGGGTCTGGGCCAGAACGGCGCCGGGCTGCAGGGCGATCAGCAGCGGCAGGGCGGTGAGGCCGGCGGTGAAGCGATGCATGTCAGGCCTTCTCGAGTTGGATGGCGGTCACGGTGCCGGTGACGCGGAAGGTGTTGCCCTCGATCTCCACCGAGGCGCCCACCTTGATGCTCTGGTTGCCGAATACCACACCCCCTTCACCCCGGCGGCCCTGGCCCTGGAGCACGAAACGGGCATCCAGGTTGCTGAAGGCCGCCTGGTTGGGGTCCGAGGCCGTCACCACGCGGCCGTCGGGCTGGACGGCCACCAGCTGGCGGCGCAGCGGAGTGATCGACTCGATCGCCACGCTGCCGTGGGGCTGGTTGCGGATCACGATCGCCACACGGCCTTCCGAGCGCGCCGCCGTAATCAGGCCGTCGGGATCGGCCACGGGGATCCCGCGCACATCCACCGACACCTTCACGGGCACCATGGCACCGGTGGCCTCCGCCACGACCCCCGAGAGCTTGGGGCTCCAGAGCACACCGGCCGCCGCCACCAGCACGGCGCCGATGGCGGCCGCGTCGACCAGACCGAAGCGCAGGCGTGCGGGGGATGCGGACGATGCGGGTTCCGTGGGCATGGGCGCGCTCCGGCCTGCGGGGCCTGGGGGGAGACGCGAAGTGTACGGAGTTCGGCCCGATCAGCCCAGCCGCCCAGCTCAGCTGCGCAGGCCCTCGATGAAGGCATCGAGGGCGCGCAGGTTGCCCCCCACGCCAAGGCCGCCCTCGCCGGCCAGCGCCTGGGCCTGGGTCTCGGCATCGGGCCTCTCGTCGAAGCGGGCCGCCAGCCGGAAGCCGTCGGCATCCTGGCGGTAGAGCTCCCAGCCGCCGGGATAGGCCCGGCGCAGGGCGCTGCCCTCCAGCGGCTGCAGGAAGTAGGCCGCCTGCCACTCGGCCACGAAGCCACGGCGCCGTTCCCTGGCGACGCTGCCGATGCCCACGGCGGCATCCTCGAGACGGCCGTTCAGCATCGCCACCGGCCCGCGGTGGGCGGCGCAGAGCTGCTCGAAGTCCTCGTAGTCGGGCAGGGCCGGCGCCACCGCCAGCAGCAGTGGCGCCGTGGCTTCCGCGCCGCCATCCGGGCCGGCGGCCTCGGTACTGCGGCGTTGCTGGGAGCGGAAATCGGCGATCCGTTCGGCCAGGTCCGGAGCGTCACGGCGGGCCAGGGCGCAGGCGCCGGCATCGGGAAACACGATCCGGGGTGACAGGCCGGCGTCGAGCAGGGATCGGCACAGCCGCAGCACCACGGGCAGCAGGCGCAGCCCCTCGAAGCGCCAGTCCACGCTCCAGCGGCCCCTGGCGGCGCTGGGGAGAGCCTCCAGCAGGGCCGCCAGGGCCTGGCTCTCCGCCTCGCGCAGATCCGCAGGAAGCATGGCCATGAGTCAGTGCAGGCTGACCCTACGGGCCGACGGCCACCTGCTGGCGGGCCCGCTCCAGGGCATCCGGCAGTCCCTCCAGATCGGCGGGGCTGAGCCAGGGGCCGAAGCCGAGCCGCAGGCCGCTGGCCGCTTCCTGCTCCCCGTAGCCCAGGGCCCTCAGCACCGGACTGGCTGGGGAACCGCCGCTGCTGCAGGCTGAACCGCTGCTCACCGCATAGCCCTCCTGCCAGAGGCGGCGCACCAGCTGGCGGCCGGAGAAGGGCCCACCGGCCGCCGAGGACACCAGCAGGCTGAGGTGGTGCGGCAGGCGGGCCTCAGGGACGTGGCGGGGGTCGGGGCCGCTGAGGCGCAGGCCCGGCAGTTCCAGCAGGCGCGCCAGCAGCGCATCCCGCATGGCGGCGACGGGGTCGCGGCCCGCCCCCTGCCGCAGGCGCTCGTCCGCCAGCTCCAGGGCGCGGCAGAGCCCGGCGGCCAGTGCCACCGGTTCGGTGCCGCTGCGGCGGCCTGCCTCCTGTCCGCCGCCGCCGATCTGGCCTGTCAGGGGCACGCCGGAGCGCACCAGCAGGGCGCCGATGCCGCGCGGCCCCTGCAGCTTGTGGCCGGCCAGGCTGAGCAGGTCGACCGGCAGGGCGGCGAAGTCGACCGGCAGGTGCCCGACCACCTGCACCGCGTCCACGTGCAGCAGCACCCCGGCGCGCCGGCAGCGCGCCCCGACCGCGTCGAGGGGCTGGAGGCTGCCCACCTCGCTCTGGCCCCAGATCAGCGACACCAGCCGCGTCGGCGGCTCCACCCAGCGCTCCAGGGCCTCGAGGTCCAGCAGGCCCTCCCGGTCCACCGGCAGGGTCTGCAGCTGCCAGCCGCGGCGCTCGAGGGCGGCGGCAGCAGCGGCGGTGGCGGGATGCTCGACGCTCGAGATCAGCAACCGCCCCGGCCGCAGGTTCTCGGCGGCCCCCAGCAGGGCCAGGTGGATGGACTCGCTGCCCCCGGAGGTGAACACCAGCTCCTCGGGGCGGCAGCCGAGCAGCGCGGCGCAGCGCCAGCGGGCCCGTTCAAGGGCCTCGGCCGCCGCCAGGCCATGGCCGTGGAGGCTTGAGGGGTTGCCCCAGGCCACGGCCTGCACCGCCGCCATCGCCTCAAGCACCTCCGGCGCCGGCGGTGCCGTGGCGCAGGCGTCCAGATACACCCCCCGCACCGGCGCACCCGGCCGGGGGCTCATGGGGCCGGGTCTCCGGGCGGTCGCTGCGCCCGCGCCCGGGTGCGGGCCTCCAGGGAATTGGTGGCCAGGGCCACCAGGTCGTCCAGGGAGCTGCTGCTGAGCAGGGCCTCCACCCGCGCCCGCGCCTCGGCGGAGGAGCACGCCTCCGGCCGGATGCAGCCGTTCACGCAGGCCGTGGCGCAGTCGATGGCCTGGTCGCTGGCGGGAGCGGTGGCCGCAGCAGGCCTGGCGGCTGACGGCGCGCTGGCCTGGACGGTGTCGTCCCCGCCCCACAGCTCCGGGGTGATCACGGCATCGAACACGCTCTCGGCGGGTCCGGTCATGAAGATGTGGCCGCTTGTCTCGTCCCAGTCGATCTGGAGCGGTCCGCCGGGCAGGTCGAGGCGGGCCCGGCGCTCGGCCAGCCCGAGGCGGTGACACACCACCAGGGTGGCGCAGGCGCCGGTGCCGCAGGCCAGCGTGGGGCCGGCGCCGCGCTCCCACACGCGCATCACCAGATGGCTGGGGCTGAGGGCCTGCACGAAGTGCACGTTGGTGCGGGCCGGGAACGCCGGGTGCACCTCCAGGGCCGCGCCCAGGCGCTCCAGATCCACCGCGGCCACGTCTTCGACGGGCACCACCACGTGGGGATTGCCCATGCCGGCGGCGCCCACCGCCAGCGTGCGCCCCTCCACCTCGAGGACCCCCTGGGGGATGCCCGCATCGCCCGTCGCCAGGGTGGTGGGCACCGTCTCCGGATCGAGGAACGGAGCGCCCATGTCCACGCGCACCGTGCCGTCGGCCTGCAGCTCGGGCACGATGCGTCCGGCCAGAGTCTCGATCGCCCAGCGCCGGCCGGCCAGGTCGCCGTCGCTGTCGGCGAGGAAGCGCGCCAGACAACGGATGCCGTTGCCGCACATCTCCGGCTCGCTGCCGTCGGCGTTGAAGATGCGCATGCGCAGTTCGCCGTCCTGGCGGGGGGGAAGGGCCAGGATCACGCCGTCGGCCCCCACCCCGAAGCGGCGGTCGCACAGCCGCCGGATGCGCTCGGGAGTGAGCCCGAGACTGTCGTCGCCGGGGCCGGCAGCGGGGTCGATGCCGGCGCGGCCGTCGACCATCAGGAAATCGTTTCCCAGACCCTGGTATTTGCTGAACTGGAGCACGATTGCAGCCACGGCACCCTGGCGGGAATCCTATGCAGAGCTTTTTCGAGGCACGCTCAGCGGCGCGCAGCTCCACGCTCGACACCGACCAGCCCAGCGTCCGCCACATCCAGAACCTGATCCGGCGCAGGATCGCGGTGACCCTCCGCCTCCAGGGCGGCGAGAGCATCGAGGGGGTGATCCGCTGGCAGGACATCCGTGCCCTCGCTCTCGAGGTCGCCGCCGACGAACCGCTCGTGCTGGTGAACCGCGACGCCGTGCTGCTGCTGCGGGAACGGGCCTGAGGGCGCCTGTGGCACCATCGCAGACCACACCCCAGGGCCTGTCGTGAGCGAGAGCAGCCGCTACCAACCCCAGGCCATCGAACGGCAGTGGCAGCGGCGCTGGGCGGAGCAGGGGCTCCACCGCACCCCCGCACTCGAGGAGGGCGGCGACACCTGCATGGCGCTGTCGATGTTCCCCTATCCCTCGGGGAGCCTGCACATGGGCCATGTGCGCAACTACGTGATCACCGATGTGATCGCCCGGGTGGAGCGGATGCGTGGCCGCCGGGTGCTGCACCCGATGGGCTGGGACGCCTTCGGCCTGCCGGCGGAGAACGCGGCGATCGAGCGCGGTGTCGACCCCGGCGCCTGGACGGACCGGAACATCGCCGCCATGCGGGAGCAGCTCCAGTGCCTGGGGCTCTCGATCGACTGGGAGCGGGAGATCACCACCTGTCACCCCGACTACTACCGCTGGACCCAGTGGCTGTTCTTGCAGTTCCTGGAGGCCGGCCTGGCCTATCAGAAGGACGCCACCGTGAACTGGGATCCGGTGGACCAGACCGTGCTCGCCAACGAGCAGGTGGACGGCGAGGGCCGTTCCTGGCGCTCCGGCGCCGTTGTCGAGAAGCGCCAGCTGCGCCAGTGGTTCCTGCGCATCACCGCCTATGCCGACCAGCTCCTCGACGATCTGGGCGGACTGAGCGGCTGGCCCGAGCGGGTGCGCACCATGCAGGCCAACTGGATCGGCCGCAGCCGCGGCGCCGAGATCCACTTTCCGGTGGTCGATGCCGAGGGCAAGGACAGCGGTGAGCGCATCGCTGTGTTCACCACCCGCCCGGACACCCTGCACGGTGTGAGCTACGTGGTGCTGGCGCCTGAGCATCCGCTGGTGGAGACGCTCACCACAGCGGATCAGGCCGTGGCGGTGGCGGCGTTCCGGGATCTGGTGAGCCGCCAGAGCGAGCAGGAGCGCACCGCCGAGGACCGGCCCAAGCGCGGCGTGCCGATCGGCGCCCGGGTGCGCAACCCCGCCAGCGGCGAGCTGGTGCCGGTGTGGATCGCCGACTACGTGCTGGCCGAGTACGGCACCGGGGCGGTGATGGGCGTGCCCGCCCACGACCAGCGCGACTTCCTGTTCGCCCGCCAGTACGAGCTGCCGGTGCGGCAGGTGATCGTGCCGGTGGACAGCGACGCGCACGACTACGAGGGCACGGCCTGGACCGGCCCCGGGGTGCTGATCCACTCCGGCCGCTTCGACGGCCTCACCAGCGAGGCGGCCCGGGAGGCGATCGTCGCGGTGGCCGAGCAGGAGGGCTGGGGCCGGGGGCAGACCACCTACCGCCTGCGCGACTGGCTGATCTCCCGCCAGCGCTACTGGGGCTGCCCGATCCCGGTGATCCACTGCGAAGACTGCGGCGTGGTGCCGGTGCCCGCCGAGCAGCTGCCGGTGGAACTGCCCCGCGGCGTGGCCCTGGAGGGGCGGGGCGGCTCCCCCCTGGCCCAGCTCAAGAGCTGGGTGACCGTGCCCTGCCCCAGCTGCGGCAGGCCCGCCCGGCGCGAGACGGACACGATGGACACCTTCATCTGCTCCAGCTGGTACTACCTCCGCTACAGCGACGCCCACAACACCAGCCTCCCCTTCAGCCGTGAGGCCGTGGACGGCTGGCTGCCTGTGGATCAGTACGTGGGCGGCATCGAGCACGCGATCCTGCATCTGCTCTACGCCCGCTTCTTCACCAAGGTGCTGCGCGACCGGGGCCTGCTGGGCTTCTCTGAGCCCTTCTCCCGCCTGCTCACCCAGGGCATGGTGCAGGGGATCACCTACCGCAATCCCCACACCGGCAAATACATCGCCCCCGGGGATGTGGCCGACCCCAGCGATCCCCGCGATCCCGAGAGCGGCGAGCGGCTGGACACCTTCTACGAGAAGATGTCGAAGTCGAAGCACAACGGCGTCGACCCCGCCGTGGTGATCGACCGCTACGGCGCCGACACGGCGCGCATGTTCATCCTCTTCAAGGCGCCGCCGGAGAAGGACCTGGAGTGGGACGACGCCGACGTGGAGGGGCAGTTCCGCTTCCTGCAGCGCCTCTGGCGGCTGGTGGACGGCGCGGCCGAACGGGGCCTGAGCCTGGCGGGCCTGGCGGCTGCTGACGGCGGCCCCGACGGCACGGCCCCAAGCTGCGCGGCCCCAAGCGGCGCGGATCTGTCTGCGGGGGAGCGGGAGCTGCGGCGGGCGGTGCACACCGCCATCACGGCGGTGAGCGAGGACCTGCAGGGCGACTTCCAGTTCAACACCGCCGTGTCCGAGCTGATGAAGCTCAGCAACGCCATGGCCGAGCACCTGGCCGACGTCTCCGACGCCGTGGCAGTGGAGGCCCTGCGCACCCTGCTGCTGCTGCTGGCCCCCTTCGCGCCGCACCTGGCCGAGGAACTGTGGGGCCGGCTGGGCGGCAGCGGCGGCAGCGTCCATCTCCAGGCCTGGCCGGTGGCCGATCCCGCCGCCCTGGTGCGCGACACCATCCCGCTGGTGATCCAGGTGAAGGGCAAGGTGCGCGGCAATCTGGAGGTTCCCGCCGACGCCGACCGGGCCACCCTCGAGAAACTGGCTGTGGAAAGCGACATCGCCGCCAAATGGCTGGAGGGGCGCTCGCCGAGCCGGGTGATCGTGGTGCCGGGCAAGCTGGTGAACCTCGTGCCCTGACCCCGGCGGCACGTCCCTGCCCGCCATGGCCGATTCCATGCCCAGCGTTCCGCCGGACCGGTTCACAGCCCTCCGCGGAGCGGCGCTGCTGGCCGATCCGGTGCTCAACAAGGACACCGCCTTCAGCCCCGAGGAGCGCCGGGAGCTGGAGCTCGAGGGGCTGCTGCCGGCGGCGGTGGAGCCCCTGGAGCTGCAGGTGCGCCGGGTGTGGGACGGCTTCCAGCGCCAGGACGGCGCCCTGGCCCGCTTCGGCTATGTGAGCGCCCTGCGCCAGCGCAACCTCACCCTCTTCCACCGCTTCCTGGAAGACCACATCGAGGCGGTGCTGCCTGTGGTGTACACCCCCACCGTGGGGGCGGTGATCGAGGCCTTCAGCCACACCGACCTGCCGGGCGGCCAGGGCCTCTACCTCACCCCGGAGCACCTGCCGCAGCTGCCGGAGCTGCTGCGCCGCGCCGCGCCGCAGGGTGTGGACCTGCTGCTCGTGACCGACTCCGAGGGCATCCTCGGGATCGGCGACCAGGGCATCGGCGGCATCCACATCTGCCAGGGCAAGCTGTCCGTCTACACCCTCTGCGCCGGGCTGAATCCCGAGCGGGTGCTGGCAGTCACCCTCGACGTGGGCACCGACCGCCCAAGCCTGCTCAGCGATCCGCTCTACCCGGGGCTGCGCCGCCGCCGCCTGCGCGGCGAGGCCTACGACGCCGTCCTGGACGGGTTCGTCGACGCCGTCGCGGCTGTGTTCCCGCAGGCGTTCCTGCACTGGGAGGACTTCGGCAGCCCCCAGGCCCGGCGGGTGCTCGACCGCTACCGCCACCGCCTGCCCAGCTTCAACGACGACATCCAGGGCACCAGCGTGGTGGCCGCCGCGGCGGTGCTGGCCGGCTGCCGGGGGCAGGGGGTGCGGCTGGAGGACCAGCGCATCGTGATCTTCGGGGCGGGCACGGCCGGCTGCGGCATCGCCAAGCGGCTGGTGCGCCTGCTGGAGCTGCGCGGACTGAGCAACGAACAGGCGCGCGCGCGCATCTGGGCGATCGACCGGCAGGGCCTGCTGCTGGAGGGGCAGGAGGGGATCCCGCCGGCGGCCGTCCCCTTCGCCAGGCCCGCCGTCGAAGGCGACGGCTTCGATCGCGACCCCGAGGGCCGGATCGGCCTGCAGGAGGTGGCGCGGCGCGTGCGGCCCACCGTGCTGATCGGCACCTCGGCGGTGGCCGGCGCCTTCGGCCGGGACGTGGTGGAGGCCATGGCCGGGGCCACTGGCCAGCGGCCGCTGATCCTGCCGCTCTCCAACCCCACGGCCCTGGCCGAGGCCACGCCCGGCGACCTGCTCGCCTGGAGCGGCGGCCGGGCCCTGGTGGCCACCGGCAGTCCCTTCCCGCCGGTGCGCCATGACGGCCGGGAGCGGCCCATCGGCCAGTGCAACAACTGCCTGGTGTTCCCCGGGCTGGGCTTCGCCTGCGTGGCGGTGGGGGCCACGACGGTGAGCGAGGAGATGATCGACGCCGCCCTGGCGGCCCTGGTGGAGGCCATCCCCGCCAGCCGCGATGCCGATGCGCCGCTGATGCCCGCCATGGCCGCGTGCCAGACGGTGGGAGCGGCGGTGGCCGAGGCCGTGGCCCTGGCGGCGGTGCGGCAGGGCGTGGCCCGGCTGGCAGGCACGGAGCAGCAGGCCCGGGCCTGCCTGGATCGGGCACGCTGGAGCCCCACCTACCCGCGCCTGCGCCCCATCATGGGCGCAGCACAGGCCGCACCATGAAAGCCATCTGGAACGGAGGCGTGATCGCCGCCAGTGACGACATCGTGACCGTGGAGGGCAACGCCTACTTCCCCGCCCAGGCCCTCTCCCCCGACTGTTTCCGTCCCTCCCAGCACCGCAGCACCTGCGGCTGGAAGGGCGAGGCCCACTACTACGACGTGGTCGTGAACGGCCAGGTGAACGCCAACGCCGCCTGGTTCTATCCCGACCCCAAGCCCGCGGCGGAGCAGATCCGGGGCCGCGTGGCCTTCTGGAAGGGCGTCACGGTGAACTGACGAGCCGCGGCGCAGGGGCCACGGTCGGAAAACCGCTCCCGGCCTGCGGTCCGCCACCTTGGCAGGCCGAAACGGCCAGCCCAGAGTGCGAACACCCCAACGACCATCGATGCCGCGCCTCCTCGAGGAGTGGCGCCGGCGGCTGGCCCGGCTGCTGCGCGGCTGGGCCGCCGCCCTGGCGCCCCCATCCACGTCCCGGTTGAGCCTGGCTCCGTCCCTGGAGCCACTGACCTCTGCCCTGGCCGCCTGCCCCGCCACCCGTGAACCCCTGTCCGTGGAGCAGGCGGTGCTGGAGCGCAGCCTGGGTGTGCTGCGCCGGGAGGCGGCCGACGCACTGGCCGCCCTCGGTTCGGCCCATGCCCTGGTGAGCTCCGCCCGCTTCAGCCAGCTGCAGGAGGTGCGCCAGCGGGTGGCCGCCGGCCAGCTCCCCCAGGACGCCCTGCAGACCATGGCGGCCGACTACCAGGGCTGGCAGAGCGACCAGGTGCGCCTGTTCGATGCCCTGGCCCTGGTGCTGCGCATGCGCATCCCCCAGGGCACGGCCCTGGAGCAGGTGGGCGAGGAGCTGGAGCCCCAGGCCCGCCAGCATCTGGCCAGCCTGGCGGCCGAGTATCAGCGTGGGCTGCTGGCCCAGCAGTTCCGGCCCGCCGGAGAGCCGGGCGGGGCGGCATCGGACGCCGACGGTTGAGCCGCCGGCCGACGGCACCCCGCAGTCAGGGCCCAACCCGCGGCCAGGGCAGGCGAACGGCTCAGACCGTTTCCAGTTCCGCCGGCTCCGGGCCGGCGGAGGGCAGGCGTTCCGCGGCCACCCAGGGAATCAGCAGGGCCAGCACCGCGGCCAGGAAGCACCACACCGAGGTGAAGGCCTGGGTGAAGGCGATCCAGCTCACCACCACGCTCACCAGCAGGGCGAAGGCGTACCAGGCCAGGCGCCGCGAGCCGCTGAGCAGCAGCGGCACCAGCACCACCAGGGCGTAGCTGCTCACCCCCAGCTCCCGCGAGAGCAGGCCGTCGGCCAGCAGGCGGCTCTGGTAGCTGATCGAGCCGCCCACCACCACCGGCAGCACCCGGCCTGGCTCCAGCGCCAGCGGCAGCCAGAGCCACAGCCCCAGCAGCACCCCGAGGCCGGAGAGGAGACGCAGCAGGGGCACGGCGTCCGGCCGGCGCAGCCGGGCTGCCTGCAGGGCACACCAGGGGATCCAGGCGGGCCAGAAGCCGTGGGCGAAGAACAGGAACGCCACGGCGGCGCCATGGGTGAACGGCGGCTCCACGGGAGCATCGAGCCCGAGCCACACCAGGCCCTCGAAGGCCTGCTGCACGCCGAACAGCCAGGGGCACAGGGCCAGTGACAGGAGGTCGGTTCGCTGGTGCCGCCGGCAGGCCCCCAGGGCCAGGGCACCGGCCGGCACCAGGGCAGCGGCGGCGATGAAACTGGCCTCGCTGGAAAAACACATGGCGGGCCGGTGGCTGCAGCACTCCTACCGGAGCCTGACAGCTGAAGGCCTCAGCCGCCGCCGGCAGGGCGTAGCTTGGCCCGCTGTACCGCCGACCTCCGGTCCCCATGCGAGCACTGCCGCTGCATCTCCAGGCCGGGAGCGACGTGCACCGCAGCCTGGCGGAGCTGGCCGCCGCCCATGGGACCCACGGCTTCGTACTGAGCGTGGTCGGCAACCTCTCCCAGGCCGCCTTCCAGTGCCCGGGCCAGACGGCGCCCACCGTGCTGCGGGGGGAGCTGGAGATCATCACCCTCCAGGGAACCCTCGCCCCGGAGGGCGTGCATCTGCATCTCAGCCTCTCCGACGGCAACTGCCAGGTGTGGGGGGGGCATCTGGAACCGGGAACGCTGGTGCTGAAGGGGGCTGACGTGCTGGTGGGACTGCTGGAGGGAGCTCCTCCCGCCGCCGCCGCCACGGCCGCCGAGCCCAGGGTGGAGATCGTGGTGGCGGCGGGCTGTCCCTACAGCGCCCGTGCCCTGCGCATGCTGCGCACCCTCTCCATCCCCCACACCGTGCAGCACAGCGCCCAGGGTCCGGTGCCCCAGGTGTTCATCGACGGCGTCATGGTCGGCGGCTACGACGCCCTGGCCGACCTGCACGGCCGCGGTGAACTCGAGCCCCTGCGGCGCCACTCCTGAGCCCCGGCATGGACCTGCGCCTCACCACCCTGGAGGGCTGCGGTCTGGCCATCGGTGGCTATCCCCGCTTCACCTACGACGCCCGCGGGGGCGGCGGCACGGGGCGGCTGGGCGCCAGCGGCGACGGCAGCAGGCCGCTGGACTTCCCCCCCGCGGCGCTGAGCATTCCCCCCCTCACCTGGCGCAGCACCCGCATCCTCGGCCTGCCCCTGCCGCCCGGACTCGCCATCACCATCGAACCGCTGCGGCTCGGCGGCTGCTTCGAACCCCGCAGCGGAGCCCTGCAGCTGCGCTTCCAGGCCCGCTTCCATTGCCGTGCCCTGGGCTTCTACCAGCCGCCGCCGCTGAGCATCGACACGGAGCTGACCACCGCTGCAGTGCAGAGCCGCAGACACCGCTGCCAGGGCCAGCGCCTGGACCGGGACGGGCTGGGGGTGCTGGTGGGCGTGGCCCGGGTGCCCGCCAGCGGCGACCCCTGGCTGGATCGCTTCCTGGGGCTGCCGGACGAGGCCCTCGCCGTGCTGCGCTGCCGCCTGAGCGGAGCGCTCAGCAGCGGCTGAAGCGCAGGGAGGCCGGCCGGCCCCAGTCGCCCTGGGCCCGCAGGCCGGGATCGATGGCGCACTGGTGGCGCAGGATCCAGAAGAGGGATTCGGCGCTGTCGCAGCCCAGGCTCGCCTGCAGCTCCTCGAGGCTGCGGGGCTGACCGGCCTCCAGTGCGGCGATCAGGCGCTGCTGGAGCTCCAGCACGGCGGCGGCCGCCCGCTTGCCAGCCTCCACCCCGGGCTGGTCGTAGGCGTTGATGTTCACCAGCTCGGCATACAGCCCCACGGCCCGCTCGAACAGGGCGATCAACGCCCCCAGGGCGGCGGCATCGAAGCGCCGCAGGGTGATCGAGAGGCTCTGGCGGCCGCCTTCGAGCAGGGCCTGACGGGTGCCCTGCAGGAAGCCCTCGAGCACGTCCCCGGGCCGTTCGCCGTCGATCGCCGGCAGATCGCCGCCATCCTCCAGCACCTCGATGAAGGTCACGAAGAAGTTGTCGATGCCGTCGCGCAGCTGCTGCACGTAGGCGTGCTGGTCGGTGGAGCCCTTGTTGCCGTACACCGCCAGGCCCTGGTTCACCACCGCTCCCTGGCGGTCACAGCGCTTGCCCAGGCTCTCCATCACCAGCTGCTGGAGGTAGCGGCTGAACACCGCCAGGCGGTCGCGGTACGGCAGCACGACCATGTCGCGCCGGCCGCGCCCCTCGCCGGCCACATGCCAGGCCGCCGCCAGCAGCGCCGCCGGGTTGGCGCGCAGCTCGGGAATGCGGGTGGCCGCGTCCATGGCCGAGGCTCCCGCCAGGAAGGCCCGGATGTCGACGCCGATCAGGGCGGCCGGCAGCAGACCCACGGCGCTGGTGACGCTGGTACGGCCGCCCACCCAGTCGAACATGTCGAAGCGGGCCAGCCAGCCCTCCCGTTCGGCCAGCTGATCGAGGCGGCTGCCCCGCATCGTGATGGCCACCGCCTGCCTGCCCCAGCGGCCGCCCATGGCCTCCAGCCGGGCGCGCACCTGCTCCATGCCGATCCGGGGCTCGGGCGTGCCGCCCGACTTGCTCACCACCACCACCAGGGCGGTGCGCAGCCGCTCGCCCAGCAGCGCCAGGGTGCGGCTGATGCCGTCGGGATCGACGTTGTCGATGAACTGGATGGGCAGGCCGGTGCGCACCTGGCCCAGGGCTTCGACCATCAGCAGGGGACCCAGCCCCGAGCCGCCGATGCCGATCCACACCACATCGGTGAACGCCCCGGCCTCGAGCACACCCCGGGCAAACCCGTCGATGCGCTCCACTTCTGCGGCGATGTGGGCGGCCGTGGCCGCGTCCGGCGCCAGTTCCGGGGTGCGCAGCCAGTAGTGCCCCACCATCCGCTGCTCGTCGGGGTTGGCGATGGCCCCCGCCTCCAGGGCCGCCATGGCGGCGAAGGCTTGCTGGAACCCGGGTGTCAGGAGATCGAGATCCTCCGGGCCGAGCGCCATGCGGCTCACATCCAGCCAGAAGCCGAGTGCGTCGTCATGCCAGAGCAGATCGCAGAAGCGCTGCCACTGGCGGGCCGGATCGGTGGGCGCGAACTCAGCGGTCATGGCCTCGGCTGCTCCGGGGAGGGGGATCGCCTGCGAAACCTAGGGCTGTGAGCGGCGGCGGACGACGGCGGGTGCCGGCGCGATGACCGCTCCCCGGCAGCGGTCAGCCCCTGACATGAACCGTAAGATTTGCTCCAGATCAACCCGGCATCGCCACGGCCCCGCTCCTCCCGCGTCCTCGCAGAGCCAGCGCTCCCCAGCGCCGCCGGGTCCTGGGCTTCGCTTGCGCCCTGCTGCTGGCCGGCAGCCTCCCGATGGCCGGCAAGGGCCCGCCGGCCTGGATGGATGGCCCGATCGCTCTGGGCCCCGCAGACACCCGACTGGCCACCGGGGCCTCCGGGTGGGATGAGGATCCCTTCAGCGCCGACCCCCTGCGCTTCAGCCCGGAGGAACTGCGGGAGCTGCACCGCCGTTTCGGTGTGCACGGCCCCCAGCCGCGGCTGGCGCAGCTGTTCAGCAGCGGCATCGATCAGCTGCAGCCGCTGCGCAACCACACCTTGGGGCAGATCGAGGTCCTCAGGCCGGTGATTCTGAGCGAATCCGCCCGTGAACGCGTCAACCCGATGCTGGTGGCGGCGATCCTCTTCGACGAACTCCGTCACGCCAAGCCTGGCGAGAACCATCCGATCGCGGCCCATTCCGGCCTGTTCAGCACCCATGGTCCGGCCCAGATCGGCGTGGGAGAGCTGGTGCACCAGGGACTGCTGCGCGAGGACGCCAGTGCTGAGGAGATCACCGCCGCCCGGGAACAGTTGCTGGATCCCGAGCAGAACGTGAAGCTGCTCGTGGGCAAGATCGTGCGCCTGCGCCAGGCCCTCGATTTCCCCAGCGACCGGGTGCTCGAGGCCAGCGGCAGCCCCAGGGATGCCAAGGCGCTGGCCACGCTGGCCTACCTTCACAACGGCAAGCTGGACTACCCGCGGGGCATCCTGGCGCTGATGCAGGACCCCGAGCTGCACGCGCTCATCTACGGCCGCCAGAAGCACGCCGTCTCACCGCTGATCTGACCCACTCAGGGCTGATCTGCCCGGCGCTGCTCTGGCCCGCTCAGCAGAGAGCTCCGAGGGCCTCGAGCCGCACCTGCAGGGCCTGCCAGTCGAAGCTGCGCGGGTCGGCCCGCTCGCCCCAGAGATCCACGGCCCGGTGGGTGGTGATCTGGTCGGCCGGGATCGGAAAGCTCTCCATCCACACCGCCAGCAGCGCCGCCAGCGCGTCGTACTGGCGGGCCGTGTAACCGCTGTGGACGGATCCGGCGTGCTCCCCGTCAGCGGGGGTTTCCAGGCTCACGTGCAGGGCGAAGTTGTTCACCGAACCGCTGACGCGGGGATTGGTCACCGCCCACTGGCCGCGGAAGGCGGAATTGCCGGCTCCGAACGCCCGCTTCGAGGGGTCCAGCAGCTTCACCACCCGGCCATCGAGCCCGATGATGGCGTGATAGCTCACCTGGTCCTCATCGCGGGGGTGGGGGGTGCGAAAGGTGTTGATGGCCGACTGCATGCTGTACACCGTCTCGTGCAGCACCACCAGACGCGGTGTGGGGTCGAGGGCGTTGCCGAAGGCGTCCCGCCGGTGGCGCTCGCCGTAGTTGGTGGGATCGATGCGGATGCGCTCAGGCGCGGTGCGCAGCCGGCTGGCGAGGGCCGTGAGCCGCGCGCGGCTCTGGCCATCCACGGCGCGGCACCTGGACTGCAGGGGCGATCGCCAGCGCTGGTGGGGGG